>NZ_QLLT01000029.1 GCF_003259315.1 Kitasatospora sp. SolWspMP-SS2h
TCCACCGGCCGCCCCGAACTCACCGAGGCCGCCATCGTCGTCTCCGGCGGCCGCGGCGTCGGCGCCGCCGACGGCTTCTCCGTCGTCGAGGACCTCGCCGACGCCCTCGGCGCCGCCGTCGGCGCCTCCCGCGCCGCCGTCGACGCCGGCTGGTACCCCCACAGCAGCCAGGTCGGCCAGACCGGCAAGCAGGTCTCCCCCCAGCTCTACGTCGCCGCCGGCATCTCCGGCGCCATCCAGCACCGCGCCGGCATGCAGACCAGCAAGACCATCGTCGCCGTCAACAAGGACCCCGAAGCCCCCATCTTCGAACTCGTCGACTACGGCGTCATCGGAGACCTCTTCACCGTCCTCCCCCAACTCACCGACGAGGTCAAGTCCCGCAAGGGCTGATCCCGCCGCGAGCCGGAGGGCGCGGTCCCCGCGGGGACCCCGCCCTCCGTCGTCCGGGCGGGTCAGCGGCCCGCGAGGGAGCGCACGAAGCGGTCGCCGTCGACGGTGCCCAGGCCGGAGGCCAGGTCGTAGCCCTTCTTGGCCTGGTAACCCGTCACCGCGTCCCAGGAGTTGTCGCCCGCGGTGACGTCGGTGATGCCGCTGAGCTGCGAGGGCAGCAGGGCCAGCCCGTACAGGCGCGGGTTGAGCTGGCCCAGGCGGTGGCCCGCCAGCTGGGCGGCCAGCGCGACGATGCCGGAGAAGACCGGGGTCGCCTCGCTGGTGCCGCCGACCAGGTGCCAGCCGACCGCCGTCGGGTCGTACGACTCGTACGTCCAGGCCGCGCCGTCCACCGCCGCGCTCATCGAGATGTCCGGGGTGCCGCGGTGGTTGCCGGTGGTGCCCGCCACGGCGGCCTGGTACCAGGGGCGGGCGAAGACGCCGGAGACGCCGCCGCCCGCCGCGCCGTAGTCGTCGTGCCAGACCCGGTCGGGGGCGGTGCGGTTGCCGCTGTCGTCCAGGGTCAGCTGGGTGCCGCCGACCGAGGTGACCAGCGGGTCCGCGGACGGCCAGGAGTTGACCTTGTACGGGTACAGGTCGCTGCCGTTGTCCATCGCGTCGGTGGCGCCGTTGTCGCCGGAGGCGGCCAGCACCGTGACGTTCTGGGCGGCCGCCGACTCGAAGGCGTAGCGCAGCTTCTGGATCGACTTGAAGTCGCCCTTGTCGTAGCCCGGGAAGGTGTTCTCGGTCGCGCCGAAGCTCTGCGAGATCACGTCCACGTCGTGCGACTTCATGACGGCCTTCTCGGCGTCCATCATCTCGGGCAGGCCGGTGACGCCCTCGGTCTCCGCGACACCGGTCTCCACCAGCACGATGTGCGCGTCGGGGGCGATCGCGTGCGCGTACTCGACGTCCAGGGTGCTCTCGCCCGCCCAGCCGGTGTGGTCCTCGTTGGTCGGGTCGAAGACCGGGACGTTGCCCCACTTGACCACCTCGACCCGGGTGTCCGGGATGCCCCACTGCCGGTCGAACACCTCCAGGTCGTGCTGGATGGTCGGCGAGCCGAAGGAGTCCACGATCACGATGGTGCGGCCCTTGCCCGTCACGCCCTGCCGGTACAGCGGGTCCAGGCGGTACGCGGTGCGGTACTGCAGCGGCGAGTAGCAGTGGATGCCGATCTGCGTCACGCAGTCCGAGGTCGATATCGGCGCGACCCGGCCGACCGCGTCGATCCGCCCGGCCGAGGCGGGGCGCAGCTTGAAGACCGGCGGGCGGGCGGCGGACTGCGCGGTGGCGGTCGCGCCGGTCAGGGCGGTGGCCCCGACGGCGAGCAGCGCGGCGGCCCGCAGCACGGTGGAGCGTCGGGTGCCCGCGGTGGCGGGGTGCATGCCCAAGGAGACTCCCAGCGGAGAAGGGACCCGGGCCGGGTCCGGCCGGGGCGGCCCCCATCCCATCGGCAGCGGACGGCCCCTTCCATAGCCCGAGCGGGCCGCCCCGATGGCCCCGCCCGGCCACCGGATTCGGTAAAGGGCGCGGCCGGGTTCGGTAACGCCCCAGCTCGGGGGCGGCGCGCGGGGCGCCGCTGCGCACGGGCGGGCCGGGCTCGTAGAGTCGGGCGGCATGGGACTGCTGACAGCACTCGACGGCGGGTACGGGGACCGGGCGGACGCCCTGGTGGTGGACGGGACCGCCCTGTCCCGGGAACAACTGCTGGGCGCCGCCGGGGCGGTGGCCGAACGCACCGCCGGGGCGCCCGGCCTGGCCGTGCTGGCCCGGCCGACCGCCGAGACGGTCGCGGCGGTGGTCGGAGGCCTGCTCGCGGGCGTGCCGGTGGTGCCGGTGCCGCCCGACTCCGGCCCGCTGGAGCGCGCCCACATCCTGCGCGACAGCGGCGCCGCCCTGCTGGCCGGCACCGGACTGCCCGAGGACGCCGACGGGTTGACGCCCCTCCCGGTCTCGCTGGCGGACCGCCCGGGCGGCGGCTGGCGGCCCGCGGCCGAGGACGGCGACCGGACCGCCCTGGTGCTGTACACCTCCGGCACCACCGGCGCCCCCAAGGGCGCGCTGCTCCCGCACCGGGCGCTCGCCGCCGGGCTCGACGCGCTCGCCGACGCCTGGCGGTGGGACGCCGACGACACCCTCGTCCACGGCCTGCCGCTGTTCCACGTGCACGGCCTGGTGCTCGGCGTGCTCGGCGCGCTGCGCACCGGCAGCCGGCTCGTCCACACCGGCCGGCCCACCCCGGCCGGGTACGCGGCCGCCCGCGGCAGCCTGTACTTCGGCGTCCCCACCGTGTGGTCGCGGATCGCCGCCGAGCCCGCCGCCGCCCGCGAACTGGCCGCCGCCCGGCTGCTGGTGTCCGGCAGCGCGCCGCTGCCGGTGCCGGTCTTCGAGCGGCTGCGGGACCTCACCGGGCAGGCCCCCGCCGAGCGCTACGGCATGACCGAGACGCTGATCACCGTCGCCACCCGGGCCGACGGCGAGCGCCGCCCCGGCGCGGTCGGCGTGCCGGTGGCCGGGGTGCGCACCCGGCTGGTCGGCGAGGACGGGCGGCCGGTGCCCTCCGACGGGGAGAGCGTCGGCGAACTCCAGGTCCAGGGGCCGACGCTGTTCGACGGCTACCTCGGCCGCCCCGAGGCGACCGCCGCCGCCCGCACCGCCGACGGCTGGTTCCGCACCGGGGACGTCGCCGTGATCGGGCCCGACGGCTTCCACCGGATCGTCGGCCGCGCCTCCGTCGACCTGATCAAGAGCGGCGGCTACCGGATCGGCGCCGGCGAGGTCGAGGCCGCGCTGCGTGACCACCCCGGCGTGGCGGACGCCGCCGTGGTCGGCGTCCCCGACCCGGACCTCGGGCAGGCGGTGGTCGCGTACGTGGTCGTGGCGGACGGCGGCGCGGGCCGTGCGGACGGCGCGGGCGGTGCGGGTGGTTCGGTCGGCGGTGCGGGTGGTTCGGGCGGTGCGGTCGGCTCGGTCGGCGAGCGCGAGCTGATCGACTTCGTGGCGCGGCGGCTGTCCGTCCACAAGCGGCCCCGGCGGGTGGTGCTGGTCGACGACCTGCCGCGCAACGCGATGGGCAAGGTGCTCAAGAAGCAACTCCTGGACGAGGGACGGTGACCCGCCCCCCGCCCTTTCAGGAGGGCGGGGAGTGGGTACCACAGGGGTGGCGCGGAGGCCGGTGCCCCGCGCTGCCCGGCGCACCGCCGGGCCGGTACCACGGAGGGGCAGGGGATGCTGTGATCGTCTGGATCAACGGGGCGTTCGGGGCGGGCAAGACGAGTGTCTGCCGCGAGCTGGTCGGACTGCTGCCGGGGAGCCTGCTGTTCGACCCGGACACCCTCGGGCCGGTCCTGCGGGCCGCCCGGCCGGGCGCCGAACCGGGGGAGCTCCAGGACTCGCCCGCCTGGCGGCACCTGACCGCCGAGACCGCCGCCGCGCTGGCCGCCGAGGCCGACGGACCGGTCGTCGTCCCCGCCACCCTGCTGCGGCAGGAGCACCGCGACGAGATCTTCGGCTCGCTGGCCGGGCGCGGCATCCCCGTCCACCACGTCGTCCTCGACCCCGTCGAAACGATCCTGCGGGCCCGGATCGCCACCCGCGAGGACGTCCCCGGCGACCCGGAGGCCACCGCCCGGCTCCGCCGCCGCGCCCGCGAGGCGCTGCCCGCCTACCTCACCGCCCGTGGCTGGCTGGCCGGGGACGCCCGGATGGTCGACAACGGGGTGCTGACGCCCCGGCAGACCGCCGAACGGGTCGCCGACCTGGTGCGCAGCGGCGCCGCGCGCTGCCCGATCGTGCGCAGCGAGGGCGGCGACGGGGACACCGTCGCCGCGGCGGTCCTGCTCTTCGACGACCGGGACCGGGTGCTGCTGGTCGACCCCGCCTACAAGCCGCACTGGGAGTTCCCCGGCGGCGTCGTCGAGCGGGGGGAGGCGCCGACCGCGGCCGGCATCCGGGAGGTCGCCGAGGAACTCGGCCTGCGGCTGCACCCGGAGGAACTGCGGCTGCTCGCCGTCGACTGGGAGCCCGGCGCCGGGCGCGGACGCGGCGGCCTGCGGCTGGTCTACGACGGCGGCCGGCTCGGCCCCTCCCAGGTGCTGCGGCTGCGGCTGCCCGCCGGGGAACTGCGCGACTGGCACTTCGCGACCCTCCGGGAGGCCGCCGAGATGCTGCCCGCCGGGCGGATGCGGCGGCTGACCGCCGCGCTGGAGGCCCGGGCGGTCGGCGAACTGCGCTACCTGGAGGGCGGGCGGCCCGCCGCGACGGGGGCGGCCCCGGCGCGGTGAGCGGGATGCGGTGACCGGGCGGCGGTGACCGGACGGCGGCGGGTCCGGGGCGGCGGGTCCGAGGTGTCGGCGGGCAGGATGGGGGGATGCCGTTCACCCTGAGCCACGCCGCCGCCGTCCTGCCCGGCCTGCGGGCCGCGCAGCGCAAGGGCGCGCTGGTCGCCGCCGGGCTGGTCGCCGGTTCGCTGGCGCCCGACGTGCCGTTCTTCGCCGAGTCCCTCGTCCGGGGCGTCTACCGGCACGGCGCGTTGACGCACCGCTGGTGGGCCGCCCCGACCCTCGACGTGGCGGTCGGCGCCGGGCTGGTGGCCGGCTGGTACGGCCTGTGGCGCCAGCCGCTGCGGGCGGCCGTGCCCGGACGCTGGAACCGGGTGGCCCCCGAGGGCCGGCCGGACGCCGGTGAACTCCTGCTGACCGCCGGGGCGTTGGCCGCAGGCGCGACCACCCACCTGGTCTGGGACTCCTTCACCCACCACGGCCGGGCCGGCGTCCGGGCCCTCCCGGTCCTGGAACGCCGGGTCGCGGGCGTGCCGCTCTACACCGCCCTCCAGTACGGCACCTCACTGGCCGGCCTGGCCGTCCTCGCCCGGTACGCCGGACCCTGGCGGGAGAGCCGCAAGGGCCCGGCGGCCCTGCTCGCCGCAGCCACCCTGGCGGGGGCGGCCGAACGCGTCCTGCGCGGCGAACGCGGCGTCATCGCCGAGACCTGCTTCGGCGCGGGCACCGGCCTGGCGGTCGGCGCGGCCGTACTCGGACTGTGCGGAGGAGCCCGGGAGTCCGAACCGGAGTAGGACGGCCGGGGGTTCGGGCCGTGGCGGGGCCCTGGCGGCGGTCGGCCGGGCCTCGGGCCGCTGTCGCCGCGCCGGGCCCCGCCTTCGCACCTCCGCCCCGCGGGCGGCGGCGGGATGCGGGGGCGGGACTCGGCGGCGGGTCGGCGCGTGGCCGGGGCGGGGCGGGGTCGGTGGGCTCGGCCCGTCGGTGCCGGGGCTCCCCGCCCCGGGTGGTGCGGGCGGGCCGGGCCGGAGCCCGCGGACCGGGGACGTGGGGAGCCGCAGGGCCCCGGCGGGGGTCGGCGGTGGCCCGCTGCCGCGCCGGGGCCCGTCCCCGCGTGCCCGGTCCGCGGGCTCCGGCGTCGGTTCCGTCCGTCCGGTGCTAGAGGTAGCCGTTGGTGGCGAGGTGGGCGCCGATGGCGTGGTAGGCGGCGGGGTTCTCGGGGGCGGGGGTGGCGAGGCCGTCGACGTAGCGGTTGTACATGCAGAAGGCGGCGGCGATCAGGACGGTGTCGTGGATGGTGTCGTCGTCGGCGCCGGCGGCCCGGGCGGTGGCGATGTCCTCGGGGGTGACGGACAGTCCGCTCTCGGCGACCTTGCCGGCGAGTCGGAGCAGGGCGCGCTGGAGGTCGGTGACGGGGGCGGTGTCGAGGTCGCGCTGGACGGCTTCGACCAGGGCGAAGTCGCCGTCGAGGCGGTGTGCGGCGGTCGCGCCGTGGGCGCCGGCGCAGTAGCGGGTGCGGTTGAGGGCGGAGACGTGGGCGGCGATCAGTTCGCGTTCGCCGACGCTCAGCGGGGAGTCGCCGCGCAGGAGTTGTTCGGCGAGTTCGCTCAGGTGGCGGCCGGCGGCGGGCCTGGCGAGGAGCAGGGCGCGCATGCCGGGCTGGCCGGCCGGGAGGTCGATGTGGGGCATGCGGGTCACTGAAGCGGTTCGGTGCGGGGTTGGCAACCCCTTGACCTGGGAAGGCGGAGTCGCACACGCGGGGGCGGGTGCGGACCGCGGCGGAAGGCGGGCAGATTAGGATGGGCGACCGTGACTGACACCGGTAGCACCAAGGACCTGGACCCCGTCGAGCCGGTCGCGGCCCTCGCCGACGACGCCGGTGACGGGGCGTCGGAGGAGTTCGCGGCCGCGGACCCGCAGGACCGGGGGGACCCGCAGGACGGGCGGGACGAGCAGGAGGAGCGGGAGGCGTCGGCGCTACCCGACGGGGTGTGGGACGTCGTGGTGGTCGGCGCGGGCCCGGCGGGCTCCTCGGCGGCGTACGCGGCGGCCTCCCGGGGGCGGCGGGTGCTGCTGCTCGACAAGGCGGAGCACCCCCGGTACAAGACCTGCGGCGGCGGCATCATCGGCCCGTCCCGGGACTCGCTGCCGGAGGACTTCAAGCTGCCGTTGCAGGACCGGATCTCGGCGGTGACCTTCGCGCTGAACGGCCGGTGGACCCGGACCAGGCGTTCGAAGCGGATGCTGTTCGGCGTGGTCAACCGGGACGAGTTCGACCTGCGCCTGGTGCAGGCCGCCGAGCAGGCCGGCGCGGTGCTGGTGACCGGGGTGACCGCGACCGGGGTCGAGCAGAGCGGCGGCGACAGCCGCACGGTGTTCGTGACGCTCGCGGACGGGCGGAAGGTGGAGGCGCGGGCGGTGGTCGGCGCGGACGGTTCGGCGAGCCGGATCGGCCGGCACGTCGGCGTCACCTTCGACCAGATCGACCTGGGCCTGGAGGCGGAGATCCCCGTCCCCGAGTCGGTGTCGCGGCACTGGGCGGGCCGCATCCACCTGGACTGGGGCCCGCTGCCGGGCAGTTACGGCTGGGTCTTCCCGAAGACCGACTCCGGGACGCTGACGGTCGGGGTGATCTCGGCGCGCGGCGAGGGCGAGCGGACCAAGGAGTACCTGGCCGACTACGTCCGCCGACTGGGCCTGTCCGGGTTCGAACCGCTGGTGGAGTCCGGGCACCTGACGCGCTGCCGGGCCGAGGACTCGCCGCTCTCGCGCGGCCGGGTGCTGGTCGCGGGCGACGCGGCCGGGCTGCTGGAGCCGTGGACCCGGGAGGGCATCTCGTACGCGCTGCGCTCGGGCCGGCTGGCCGGCGAGTGGGCGGTGCAGGTGGCCGAGGCGGGCGGCGCGGCGGACGTGCGGCGGCAGGCGCTGAACTACGCGTTCGCGATCAAGGCCGGGCTGGGCGTGGAGATGCGGGCGGGCAAGGTGATGCTGGCCTCGTTCGAGAAGCGCCCCTACCTGTTCCACGCGGCGGTGTCGCTGATCACCCCGGCGTGGCGGGCGTTCGCCCGGACCACCCAGGGGCACACGACGTTCGCGCAGCTGATGCGGGACCACCGGGCGGCGCGCAAGCTGGCCTCGGTCGCGGGGCGGTAGCCGGTAGGCGGTGGTCCGACGGCGGGTCGGGCCCGCCCGGGAGGAGGTTCCCTCCCGGGCGGGCCCTGCCGACGGGCGCGGGGGTCGGGGTTCGGGGGGCCGCCGCGCCCGCGTTCCGGGGGTCACCTCAGGCCGGCGTCCAGGGCGTTGATCAGGGTGCCGGAGGGGGTGTCGCCGGACATCTCCCAGACCATCGCGCCCAGCAGGTTCTTCGACTTCAGCCAGGCGGTCTTCCGGGCGATCGACCAGGTGTCGTCGAAGGTCCACCACTGGCCGCCGTTGCCGGTGTAGCCGTAGGTGGAGACCGAGACCGGGTCGTGGTAGACCGTCAGGCCGGGCACCGAGGTGATCAGGTTCTGGTAGCCGCGGGTGCCGGCCTCCTCGGCGAACTGGCCGGGCGCGGCGCCGCCGGCGGCCTGCCAGGCGCCGTGCGCGCCGCCGTCGGTGACGTTCTGCCAGCCGCGGCCGTAGAACGGGAAGCCGATGGTGAGCTTGCGCGGGTTGACGCCCGCCGCCAGGTAGGTGTCGACGGCGTTCTCGACCGAGAAGTGGAACGGGTACGGGTCGTTGGGGTCGGCGTACAGGTTGGCCTGCTGGCCGGTCCGGTTCGGCTCCCACGAGTTGTCGCTGCCGGAGCCGTGGAAGTCGTAGCCCTGGACGTTGGCGATGTCGAGGGACCGGAAGATCTGCGTGAGGTCCCAGCCCTGGCCGATCTTGGCCGGGTCGGCGGGGGTGAAGGCGGTCAGCAGCCTGTGCGGGCCGCCGAGGGCGTCGAGCTGGCGGCGGAACTCGGCCAGCAGCAGGGTCAGGTTCTGCTTGTCGGCGGCGGAGTGGTGGTTGCCGGGGTGGCCGTCGGGGGAGCCGGGCCACTCCCAGTCGAGGTCGATGCCGTCGAAGACGCCGGCGGCCGTGCCGGGGCCGCCCGCGCCGTTGTAGGCGGGCAGGTTGCCCTTGATCCAGATGTCGATGCAGGAGGAGACCAGCTTCTTGCGGGAGGCGTCGGTGGCGGCGGCGTCCGAGAAGTACTTGGAGTACGTCCAGCCGCCGAGCGAGACCACGACCTTCAGGTTCGGGTGCTTCGCCTTGAGCTTCTTCAGCTGGTTGAGGTTGCCGCGCAGCGGCGACCAGCCGTCGTCGGCGACGCCGTCCACGGACTGGGCGGCGCTCATCGGGCGGGCGTAGTCGGCGTCGGCGTCCCCGGCGCCGGTGCCCTGGTCCGGGTCCTCCGGGTCGGCGGTGGTGCCCTTGGTGACGCCGGCCAGGCAGGTCAGGTTGACCGGGTCGATGTTCTCGAAGGCGTAGTTGACCACGTCGAGCTTGGCGGCGCTGCCGGAGGTGTCGAGGTTCTTGACGAAGTACTGGCGGCCGTAGATGCCCCACTGCACGAAGTAGCCGACCCGGGAGTACCTGCCGGGCCCGGCGAGGTCGCCGGTGGTGACGTTCAGGGTGGTGGAGGCGGGCGAGGCGTTGTCGGCGGCGTCCCGGGCCCGGACCGTGAAGGCGTACGGGGTGGCGGGGGAGAGCTGCCCGACGGTGGCCGAGGTGGCGGTGACGGTCTGCACCAGGGTGCCGTCCTGGTAGACGTCGTACGCGGCGACCCGCCTGTTGTCGGTGGCGGCGTCCCAGGCCAGCGTGACGCCGGTGCTGGTGACGCCGGTGGAGCGCGGGTTGCCGGGCGCGGTCGGCGGCACGGTGTCGGTGGCCGGGTCGACGGTGGCGGCGCTCAGCACGGCGCTGACCGGGCCGGTGTTGCCGCGGGTGTCCCGGGCCCGGACGGTGAGGCCGTACGCGGTGGCCGGGGTCAGGCCGGTCAGCGTGGTGGCGGTGCCGGTGGCGGTGCCGAGCACCACCGGGCCGTTCAGCACGTCGTACGAGGCGACCGGGAAGTCGCCCCCGGCCGCGGCCGGCCAGCTCAGCGCGAGGGTGTGCGCGGTGGCGTCGACCAGGGTCGGGGCGCCCGGCGCGGTCGGCGGCACGTCCGGGGTGCCGTCGCACTTGTCGCCGTTGACGCGGCAGTCGAGCGGGGCGGTGATCGGGCCGTTGCCGATGAACCAGAAGCTGTAGGGCTCGGTCGAGCCGTTCGCGGGCACCGTCGCGTTGTAGTAGGCGTTGGTGGCGACCACGTGGCGGCCGGTGGTGGTGGAGGTGCCGTTGTAGGTGCCCGTCATGGTGACGCCGGCGGGCAGGTCGAACTCCAGCGTCCAGCCGGTGACGGCGGTCGCGTTGGGGTTCTTGACGACGAAGGTGCCCTTCCACCAGGACCCGTAGTCGTCGCCGGTGAAGGCGGCGGTCAGTTTGGCCGCGGCGTGCGCGGGGGTGGCGGCGAGCAGGGCGAGCGGCAGTGCGAGCGCGGCGAGCAGGGCCAGCAGGCGGGCCCTGAGCCGTGGCCTGGAGCGGACGTGCATCGGTACTCCCTGTCTGGTGTGGGGGATTCCGTACAGGGGTGCCGGGAGCGGCACTCAGGAGGGTAGGTGGACTGGACCAACTCGTCAACAGGTCTATACCGGAAGGAGGTTGACGTACCGTCAGTTCCCCGATCCGTGGAGGGCGGGGCGGTGCCGGCGTCCTGCCGGGCGGGCGCCCCCCGGGGAGGGCGCCGTCCTCCTTGAGGAGCCGATCGATCGGCGCGATGATGGGCGGGAGAACCGACGGACGGGGAGCGCGGTGGGTCTGGGAACGGTGGCGGTGACCGGAGCGGCGGGCACGATCGGTTCGATGGTGCGCGCGGCGCTGCGGCCCGAGGCGGACCGCCTGGTGCTGCTCGACCGCGTACCGCTCCGCCCGGAGGCCGGGAACGAGGACGTGCGCACGGTGGACCTGCGGGACGCCCCCGCGGTGGAGTCGGCCCTGGCGGGGGTCGACCGGGTGCTCCACCTGGGCGGCGTGCCCGACGAGGCCCCCCTCCCGGACCTGCTGGAGGCCAACGTGCTGGGCACCCACCACGTCCTGGAGGCGGCGCGGCGCACGGGTGCCGGGCGGGTGGTGCTGGCGAGCAGCAACCGGGTGACCGGCTTCCACCCCGCCGGACACCTCACCGGCCCCCGGGAGCCGGTCCGCCCCGACGGCCTCTACGGGGTGAGCAAGGTGGCCGTCGAGGCGCTCGGCCGGTTGTACGCCGACAAGTTCGGCCTGTCGGTGATCTGCCTGCGGATCGGCAGCTTCGAGCCCGGACCCACCGAGCCCCGGCACCTGGCGACCTGGCTGAGCCCGCGCGACGCCCTCGGATACATCCGGGCCGCCCTGACCGCACCGCCCGCCACCCGCTTCGTCACGGCGTACGCCGTCTCCGCCAACACCCGCCGCTTCTGGGAGCTCCCCGACCTGGCGGAGCTGGCCTACGTCCCCGTCGACGACGCCGAAGCCCGCGCCGCCGAGGTCCCCGGGCCCCTTCCGGCCGGTCCGACCGGCGTCCAGGGCGGCCGCTACGCCGAGCCCGGCTTCACCCTCAGGCACCTGCGGCCCTGATCCGCCCGGTCACGGGCCCAGGAGCTGTTCGGCCAGCGGGCTGCGGGCGTAGAGCACCAGGCGGCCGTGCCGGGCCCGGGTGACCAGGCGGGTGGCGTGCAGGACGGCCAGGTGCTGGCTGACCGCGCCGGGGGTGACGCCCAGGCGGCGGGCGAGTTCGGTGGTGGCGGTCGGTTCGCGCAGCAGGGCCAGCAGCCGGGCCTTGGGCGCGCCGAGCAGCTGCTCCAGGGCGCGCGGGGCGGGCGGCGGGTCGGGCGGGCCGGTCAGGGTGCCCTGGCCGCGGGACACGTAGGTGATCGACGGCGTGAGGTCCGGGCCGATCGCGGTGATCGCGCCGCGCGCGAAGCAGGTCGGCAGCAGGGCCAGGCCGCGCCGGTCCACCGCGATGTCCAGGTCGCCGACGCCCCAGTTCCGGTCGATCGCCAGCACCCCGTCCGACCAGCGCAGCCGGGCGTCGAGGTCGGCGAACAGCCCTGCCGCGCCGCGCTCGGCCAGCACCCGGGAGCGGTGCACGATGTCGGCGCGCAGCACCGAGCGGGCCCGCGGCCACCAGGCGGGCTCCAGGACGTGCGTCCAGTACGCCTGGAGGGCGTCGGCGACCTCGGCGATCAGCGCGGCGGGCCGGTCGGCGCGCTCGGCCAGCAGCGGCGGCAGCGCCCGGTGGTGCGGGAGGAAGGTCGCCGCCAGCTCGTCGGCCAGCCGGGTCGGGTCGAAGGCCCGGACCACCGCCAGCTCGGCCCGGAACTCCGGGAACGGGACGGCCGGACGGGGCGTCAGGAAGTCCGGCACGTACTTGTTGCCCGCCACCAGGGCGCGCAGCAGCGGCGCCTGCGGCAGCGCCTCGAAGGCCGGGCGCATCGCCTCGAACGCCGCGCCGTGCGGGTACTGCCCCGGGTGGGTCCACATCCGCAGGCTGAGCACCGCCTCCTGGAGCGGCGAGCAGGCGAAGTAGGTGGCGGCCAGGTCGGCCAGCCCGAGCCGGAACCGCAGCACCACGACGCCTCCCGGGCGGTCCGTCCCGCGCCGGGAGCCGCCGGCGGTCGCCGACGGTTCAGGCGGGGGCTAAATCAATACCACGGCCGCTCCGTACCCGGTCTGATCGGGGCATGACCGCCACTGAACCCGCGGCCGCTCCGGCCGTGCCGCTCCCCCCTGCCCGCAGCCGGTTCGCCCGGCTGCTCCCCGAGGACCCGGTGCTGCGCCGGCTGTCCGCGATCACCCTGGTCAACACCGTCGGCAATGGCCTCGGGATGACGCTCGGAGTGGTGTACTTCACCCGGATCGTCGGCTTCGGCGTCGGCACGGTCGGCCTGGTGCTGACGCTCGCCGGGGCCTGCGGGGTGGCGGCGGGCGTCCCGGCCGGGCGGCTGTCCGACCGGTACGGCCCCAAGCGGGTGCTGGTCGCGCTGCTGGCGGCGCAGGCGCTCTGCGCGGCCGGGTACGTGCTGGTGCACGGGCTGGCGGTGTTCGCGGTGCTGGCCTGCCTGGCGGCGGTCGCCGACCGGGGCGGCTCGGCGGTGCGCGGGGCGCTGTTCGCCGAGGTGCTGCCGGCCGACGGGCGGGTGGCCGGCCGGGCCTACCTGCGCTCGGTCACCAACGTCGGCATCTCGGTGGGCACCCTCGGCGCGGCCGCCGTCCTGCAACTGGACACCCGGGGCGCCTACCTGACGGCGCTGCTGGTCGACGCGGCCTCGTACGGGGCGATCGCGGTGCTGTACGTGCTGCTGGTGCCGGCCACGCCGCGCACCGCCGAGCAGCTCCGGCGGGCGGCCGACGGGCCGAACCCGGCGCTGCGCGACCGGGCGTTCCTGCTGCTGACCGGCCTGAACGGGCTGGTCACCCTGCAGTTCGTGATGATCGAGGTCGGGCTGCCGCTGTGGGTGGTGCGCGACACCGACGCGCCGCGCTGGATGGTCGCGGGCGGGATGCTGGTGAACACCGCGCTGGTGATCGTCCTCCAGGTGCGGGCCACCCGGGGCACCGAGCGGCCGCGGGCCGCGGCCCTGGTGTTCCGCCGCGGGGCGCTGCTGGTGGCCGCGTCCTGCCTGGTGCTGGGCCTGGCCGCCGGGCTGCCCGGCTGGGCGGCGGCGCTGCTGGTGGCGGCCGGGGTGGGTTGCCAGGCGCTGGGCGAGGTGTACAGCCAGGCGGGCGCCTGGGCGCTCAGCTACGACCTGGCGCGGGACGGCGCGCACGGCGCCTACCAGGGCGTCTTCAACACCGGCATGTCGGGCGCGCTGATGCTCGGCCCGGTGCTGATGACCTCGGTGGTGATCACCCACGGCCTGCTCGGCTGGGCGCTGCTGGCGGTGCTGTTCGCCGCCGCGGGCTGGGGGATGACGGCGCTGGTGCGGCGCTGAACGCGCGTACGGGGCGGCGGTACTGACCAGCTGTCAGTACCGCCGCCCCGTCCGTCAGGGCGTCAGCAGCTCAGGTTCGAGCCGGTGGGCACGCCCAGGATGGAGGTGAAGTTGGTGTACGAGTTGACCCGGCTCTGCACCTGGGCGGGGTTGCCGCCGTTGCACTCGATGGAGCCGTTGATGGAGCGGATGGTCTCGCCGAAGCCGTTGCCGTTGACCATGGCGTTGTGCGGGGTCATGGTGCCCGGCCCGTTCTGGGTCATCCAGTACCAGATGCCGGTCTTCCAGGCGACGGCCGGGTCGGTCTGCACCAGGTTCGGGTTGTGCAGCAGGTCGATGCCCAGCGCGTCGCCGGCCGCCTTGTAGTTGAAGTTCCAGCTCAGCTGGATCGGCCCGCGGCCGTAGTACGCGGCCTGCCCGGCCGGGCAGCCGTACGACTGGCTGGTGTCGCAGTAGTGCGGGTAGTTGGCGGTGTTCTGCTCGACGATGTAGACCAGGCCGCCGGTCTCGTGGCTGACGTTGGCGAGGAACGCCGCCGCCTCCTGCTTCTTCACCGTGTCCGAGCCGGTGTTGGCGAACGCCGGGTAGGCGTTCAGCGCCGCGACCAGGCCGGAGTAGGTGTAGAAGGAGTTCCGGCTCGGGAACATCTGGTTGAACTGGGCCTCGGAGACCACGAACCCGCCCGGGTTGGGGGTGGTGGACGGGCTCGGGCTGGTGCCGCCACCGCCGGTGCAGGTGTACGGGCTCCAGAACCAGGTCGAGATGGTCGGGTCGTAGCCCGGGTTGTCGTGGGTGGCGATGTAGTACTGGCCGTTGGGCGCGTACTTGACGATCGCGCCGGTGGCGTACTGGGTGCCGGCCACCCAGGTCGGGTGGTTGCAGGTGCCCTGGCTGGGGGTCGGGCTGGTGGTGGTGCCGCCACCGCCGCCGCAGGCGCCCTGGTCGGCCCAGACGCCGGACCCGCCGGTGCTCGGGGTCTCGCCCTGGGTCCACCACTTGGCGTTCCAGTTGTGCCCGTTGTACGAGGCGGACATCCCGCCGGTGTACACCTGGGTCGCCGAGTACGGGGTGGTGCAGGCGGCGGCCGCGGTCGAGGTGGTGGGCACCATGACGGCCAGGCCGGTCGCGGCCAGCGCGCCGGTCAGCAGCGCGGCGATCCGGCCGCGGCGGGAGGCGGCGCGGTGCGCCGGGCGGTGGGAGGTGCGGGTGTGGGGCATTCGGCCACTCCTTGTGGGGGAACGAGCGGTGTACCCAGCACTCAAGCGAGTCTGTCCGCTGACTGTCAATAGGTCTAGACCTTAAGGAAGTTGAGGACGTGTACGGAACGTCGGTCCGCGCGACCCGGCGGGACGCGCCCGCCGCCGGGCGGCGCGCGCCGGGGGAATCCGGTACTGGCCAGTAGGGCCGGGGTGTGCCAGGGTGCAGACGACGCCCCTCCGACCCACCCTCAGCCGGAAAGGCAGGCCCGCCCGATGACCCGCGAAGTGCCGCTCGTCCGCCGTACCACCGCCGACGCCGTCGCCACCCTGGAACTCGACTCCCCGCACAACCGCAACGCCCTCTCCGGCCGCCTGATGGCCGAACTCACCGCCGGGCTCGCCGACGCCGCCGCCGACCCCGCGGTCCGCGCCGTCGTCCTCGGCCACACCGGCCGGGTGTTCTGCGCCGGCGCCGACCTCTCCGAGGCCACCGGCGACGACCCCACCGTCGGACCGCGCGGCCTGGTCGCCCTGCAACGGGCCCTGGTCGACTGCCCCAAGCCGGTCATCGCCCTGGTCGACGGCCACGTCCGGGCCGGCGGGCTCGGCCTGGTCGGCTCCTGCGACCTCGCCGTCGCCGGACCGGACTCCACCTTCGCCTTCACCGAGTCCCGCCTCGGCCTGGCCCCCGCCGTCATCTCGCTGCCGCTGCGCCCCAAGCTCGACCCGCGCGCCGCCGCCCGCTACTACCTCACCGGCGAGACCTTCGACTCCGCCGAGGCCGCCCGGATCGGCCTGGTCACCGAGGCCGCCGACGACGCCCCCGCCGCGCTGCGCACCCTGCTGGACGCGATCCGGCTCTGCTCGCCGCAGGGCCTGGCCAAGTCCAAGCTGCTCGCCAACGCCGCCGTCCGGGAGTCCTTCGACCGGCACACCGAGGAACTTGTCGCGCTGTCGGCGAAGCTGTTCGGCTCCGAGGAGGCGCAGGAGGGCATGCGGGCCTTCCTGGCCAAGCGGCCCGCCCGCTGGGTGCGCTGACCGGCGGCGACGGCGCCAAGTTACCGGCCGGTGTGAATTTGCTCCCGTTGCCGTTCCCCGGCCCGCACCGGCCGGTACGGTGAGCGCATGTCGATCGTCCGCAGGCTGCTCGGACCCGTCCGCGAGAGGTCGCGCCGGGCGGCCGGGCGCGCCGTGCACCGCGGCTGGCGCTGGGCGCAGGAGGCGGGCGCGGTCAGCAACCGCAACCCCGGGCCGTACCGGTTCGGCGAGCTCGGCGACGGCACCAAGCTCGCCTTCCCGCTCGGCACCGTCTTCAACGAGCGCTGGATCACCATCGGCCCGTTCGCCATCATCGGCGAACGCGTCACCCTCTCGGCCGGGTTCCTGCCCGGGCTCGACCTCGGCCCCGAGCCGATCGTCCGGATCGGCGGCGGCTGCGTGATCGGCCGCGGCAGCCACATCGTCGGCCACCAGCGGATCGAGCTCGGCGACGACGTGTGGACCGGCCCCGGCGTCTACATCACCGACCAGGCCCACGAGTACCGCGACACCGAACTGCCGATCGGCAAGCAGTGGCCCCGCAACGCGCCCGTCTCGATCGGCGCCGGCTCCTGGATCGGCACCGGCGCGGTGATCCTCCCCGGTGCCCGGATCGGCCGCAACGTGGTGGTCGCCGCCAACTCCGTGGTAGCCGGCGAAGTCCCCGACTACGCCGTGGTGGCCGGCGCCCCCGCCCGCCAGGTCCGCACCTGGAGCCCCGAACGGGGCTGGCAGCCCCCCATCCGCCACGAGCCCCCCCGCCCCGTCCCCGACGGCGTCACCGCCGAACAGCTCCGCGCCCTGGTCGGCTGGGACCTGCGCCTCCCCGGCGAACAGCCGGCCCCCGAGTAGCGCCGCCGACGGCGGCGGCCCGGACGGCGGCGCGTCGGAGCGGACCGGCACCGGGCGGCCCGGCACCGTCGGCCCGGAACTCCGGTCCGTGCTCCGGTGGCCGGATCCGGCGGGTCGCCGGCTCGTGGACCCGGACGGGCGGGGGAGCCGACGGCCGCCGGTCCGCCACGGACGGTGAGGCGGCGGGACGGCGGCCCGGACGGGCGGGAGCGTCCGGGCCGCCGTCGTGGTGCTCCGGTGCGCTCCGTGGTGCGGCCGCAGGCGGGTGACCGGTCGTCAGGCGGTGCGGTGGCGGCGGACGGTGAGGGCGAGCAGGCCGGCCAGGGCGGAGCTGGCGGCGACGGTGAGGAGGGCGGCGGGCAGGGAGAGGGCGTCGGCGAGGAAGCCGATCACCGGGGGGCCGATCAGCATGCCCGCGTAGCCGAGCGTGGAGGCGGTGGCCACGCCCTGCGGGCCGGCGGTCGCCCCGGCCCGGGCGATCGCCAGCGGGAAGACGTTGGCCAGGCCGAGGCCGACCAGGACGAAGCCGGCCAGCGCCAGCGGGACGGACGGGGCCAGGGCGGCGGTCGTCATGCCCGCGCAGGCGGCCAGGCCGCCCAGCAGCATCACCCTGGTCTGGCCGAGCCGTTCGGAGAGCCAGGTGCCGGAGAGCCGGCCCGCCGTCATGGCGAAGGCGAAGGCGGCGTAGCCGGCGGCGGCCGTCGCGGTGCTGGCGTGCACGTCGTCGGTCAGGTGCAGGGTGGCCCAGTCGGCGAGCGCCCCCTCGCCGTACGCCGTGCACAGCGCGGTCAGGCCGAGCAGGACGACCAGCAGCCGGGCGTGCCCGGACAGTCCGGCGGGCGCGGCGGGCGCGGCGGGCGCGGCGCCCCCGTCCGGGGCCGGGCGGACGGCGGCCGGGGCGCGCAGCAGGGCGCTGCCGGCCAGGGCGACCACGGCCAGGCCGAGCGCGCCGGAGGCGGCCAGCGCCCAGGAGTCGCTGATCCGGCTCGCGAGCAGGCCGCCGACCGCGGCGCCGAGCAGGCCGCCGAGGCTGTAGCCCGCGTGGAAGCTGGGCATGACGGGCCGTCGGAGTTCGGCGACCAGGTCGACCGCGGCGCTGTTCATCGCCACGTTGGCCGCGCCGTAGCCCGCGCCGAACAGCAGCAGCACCGCGCCGAGCGCGAGCACCGAGTGGGTGTGCGCGGGCAGCGCCACCGCGAGCGAGAAGACGGTGACCGCGGCGACGGTGACCCGGCGCGAGCCGTACCGCAGGCACAGCCGTCCGACCAGGGCCATGGTGGCGACCGCGCCGGCCGAGATGCACAGCAGGGCCAGGCCCAGCGCGCTGTGCGAGGCGGAGACCTGGGCGCGGACGTCCGGGATCCGGACCACCCAGGCGGCAAACAGGAAGCCGTCGACGGTGAAGAAGGCGGTGAGGGCGAGGCGTGCCGCCGACCAGGAGGAGCGTCGGCCGGACGGGGCGGCGGGGGAGGAGGGCAGGGCGGGACGGGCTTCTGTTTTGTTCAGTAGCGGCACAAAGTAAGAATAGGGGAGTGCCGCACACACCTTCAAGCCCGAATCCCAGCCAGAATCCGAGCCCGGGTCCGAGCCCGGCCCGGCGGCCCGCGCCCGACCGCGGCCGCACCCTGCTCGGACCGGCCCTGCGCCTGGTCCACACCGGACAGGCCCCCACCCGCTCCGCGCTCACCGGCGCCCTGGACGTCACCCGCGCCACCGCGGGCGCCGTCACCGGCGAACTGGAGGCGCTCGGCCTGATCACCGTCGACTCCCGCCCGGCCGGCGGCGGCCGGGGCCGCCCCTCGCACCGCCTCGCCCCGGCTGACCCCGGACCGGCCGTCCTCGCCGCCCAGCTGCACGCCGACGGCATCTCCGCCACCCTGGCCGGACTCGGCGGACGGCTCCTCGACCCCGTCCACCTGCCGCTGCCCGCCGACACCTCGCCCGCCACGCTGCTCGGCGCCGTCGCCGAGACCGGCGCCCGGCTCGCCCGCGACAGCCGCCGCCGGGTCCTGGGCTTCGCGCTCGCCCTGCCCAACCCCGTCACCGAACCCGACGGCACCGCCCTCGCCGCCCTGCACTTCGGCTGGCCCTCCGGCACCCCCGCCGCCGCGCTCTTCGCCGAACGGGTCGCCCGCACCGACCTCGGTCCGCGCGCCCGCACCGCGCTACCCACCGCCGTCGCCAACGACGCCAACCTCGCCGCCCTCGCCGAACACCGGCACGGCGCCGGCCGCGGCGCCCGCCACCTGCTGCTGGTCACCTCCGGCCACCGCGGCGTCGGCGGCGCCCTGGTCGTCGACGGCCGCCTGCACACCGGCAGTTCCGGCCTCGCCCTGGAGGTCGGCCACGTCACCGTCGACCCGCTCGGCCGCCCCTGCGCCTGCGGCAATCGCGGCTGCCTCAACGCCGAGACCGACACCGGCGCGCTGTTCGCCGCCGCGGACCGCCACCCCGACCCGGACCGCCCGCTGCTCGCGCAGGCCCGCGCGCTGGCCCACGACCCGACCGCCGCCGACGCCCTCGCCCACGTCGTCGACCGGCTCGGCCTCGGCCTCGCCGGGCTGGTCAACATCCTCAACCCCGACCGGATCGTGCTCAGCGGCCTGCACCTCGACCTGCTCGCCGCCGCCCCCGACCGGCTCGCCGCGGTGGTCGCCGAACGCTGCCTGTGGGGCCGCAGCGGACGCATCCCGATCGTCCCCGCCCAGGTCGTCCACGCCGGGCTGGTCGGCGCGGCCGAACTCGCCTGGGAGCCCTACCTGGAGGACCCGCAGGCCGTCGCCGCGCCCTGAACCGCCCGGGGCGGGAGCAGGAGGGGAGAGCGCGCGCGGAACGGCGCGGGCCGACGTCCCGTCACCCGCGCCGTCCGGCGGCCCCGCGGAGCCGCCGCGCCGACCGCTCGCCTGCCCGCGTGTCGACCCGCCTGCGTGTCGACCTGTCCACGTGTCGACCCGCCTACGTGTCTACTTGCCGAAGCGGAGCTTCCAGGGGGCCACCGCGGACTCCAGCTGCACGCCCAGGCTCATCTTCGACATGCCCTCGACCCGCTCCTCGAAGCGGATCGGCACCTCGGCGATCCGCATGCCCTGCCGGACCACCCGGTGGTTCATCTCGACCTGGAACGAGTAGCCGTTCGAGCGCACCGAGTCCAGGTCGACCCGGCGCAGCGCCTCGGCCTCCCACGCCTTGAAGCCGGCCGTGGCGTCCTTCACCTTCAGCTGGAGGATCGCGTTGACGTAGAAGTTCGCCCAGGCCGACAGCGCCTTGCGGTGCCACGGCCACTCCGAGGCGGTCGAGCCGCCCGGCACGTAGCGCGAGCCCAGCACCACCGAGGCGTCCGTCCCCGTCAGCTTCTCCACCATCGCCGGGACGGCGGTGTGCGGGTGCGACAGGTCGGCGTCCATCTGCACCACGATGTCGGCGCCGTCCTCCAACGCCCGCGCCATGCCCGCGATGTAGGCCCGGCCCAGGCCGTCCTTCTCGGTCCGGTGCAGCACCGAGACGGTGCCGCCCGACTCGGCCGCCAGCTTGTCCGCGACCTCGCCGGTCCCGTCCGGGGAGTTGTCGTCGACGACCAGCACGTGCAGGTTCTCCATGCCGAGGTCGGCCAGCCGACCGACCAGGACCGGCAGGTTCTCCCGTTCGTTGTAGGTCGGAACAACCACAACTACCTTCGGGTGGACCTCAGCCATGTTCTTCTTTCCTCGATGCCGTGCGAGCGGGATGCGGCAGTCTAGCGTTCCGGTCCGAACGTCCGTCCCCCCGGGCCGTTCCGGCCCAGTCACCGGCCCAGTCACCGGCCCAGATGGGGGCCCCGGGAATCACCGGCCCCGGCCGTCCCGTTCAGCAGGCATGACCTCCACCGCACCGGGCCGCCGTCCCGAACCGCTGCACTACGCCGCCTTCACCGCCGACCCGGCCGGCGGCAACCCCGCCGGGGTGGTGCTGGACGCGGCCCCGTTCACCGACGAGGAGCGACTCGGCCTCGCCGCCCGCCTCGGCTACTCCGAGACCGCCTTCCTCACCGCCGACCCCGACCGGCCGCGGGGCTACGCCGTCCGCTACTTCAGCCCGCTGGCCGAAGTCCCGTTCTGCGGCCACGCGACCATCGCCGCCGCGGTCGCCCTCGGCGAGCGGCACGGCCCCGGCGAGTTCCTGTTCACCACCCCGGCCGGGCCGGTTCCGGTCGCCGTCACGGGGAGCGCCGCGGACGGCTACCGGGCCACCCTGACCAGCGTCCCCGCGACGGTGGAGGACGCGGCGGAGGCCGACGTCGCCGAGGCGCTGGCCGCGCTGCGCTGGCGGGCGGAGGAGCTGGACCGCCGGCTCCCGCCGCGGATCGCCTACGCCGGTGCCCGCCACCTGGTGCTCGCCGCGGCCACCCGGGCCCGGCTCGCCGACCTCGACTACGACTTCGACGCGCTCGCCGCGTTGATGCGGCGGCTCGACCTGACCACCCTCCAACTGGTCTGGGAGCAGGACGCCGCCACCTACCACGTCCGCGACCCGTTCCCGGTGGGCGGCGTGGTCGAGGACCCGGCCACCGGCGCCGCCGCGGCGGCCTTCGGCGGCTACCTGCGCGAGCTGCGCGGCCTCACCACCGCCCGCCTCACCCTCCACCAGGGCGAGGACCTCGGCCGCCCGGGCGTGCTCACCGTGGACCTGGTCGAGGGCGACGGCCGGGTCCGGGTCACCGGGCGGGCGGTGCCCATGGGGTAGCCGCTCGACGCCCCACCGGCCCCGGCCTCCCCGCCCGTTGACGCGCGTCGCCCCGCGTTGCCATAAGGGGAAGCTGGGGCTTCGGTAATCGTCACTTATCGTAGTCGACTGTTACACTGGGTGGGGAATTCGGGGGTCCGGGCCGGGGTGCCCGGCGCCGGAGCCCCCGGCGGGCGGCGAGGAGAGCGTGCGATGAGCGACCACACCCAGGACGTGGACCGGACCGACCCCGAGTACCGGGCCTGGCTCAAGGAGGCCGTCCGCCGCGTCCAGGCCGACGCCAACCGCTCCGCCGACACCCACCTGCTGCGCTTCCCGCTGCCCGCCGAGTGGGGCATCGACCTGTACCTCAAGGACGAGTCCACCCACCCCACCGGCAGCCTCAAGCACCGGCTGGCCCGGTCGCTGTTCCTGTACGGCCTGTGCAACGGCTGGATCCGGCCCGGCGCGCCGGTCATCGAGGCGTCCAGCGGCTCCACCGCCGTCTCGGAGGCGTACTTCGCCCAGCTCATCGGCGTCCCCTTCGTCGCCGTGATGGCCCGCGGCACCAGCCGCGCCAAGATCGAACTGATCGAGTTCCACGGCGGCCGGTGTCACCTGGTCGACAACGCGGGCCAGGTCTACGCCGCCGCGGCCGCACTCGCCGCCGAGACCGGCGGCCACTACATGGACCAGTTCACCTACGCCGAGCGGGCCACCGACTGGCGCGGCAACAACAACATCGCCGAGTCGGTGTTCGCCCAGCTCCGCCTCGAACCCCACCCCGAACCGGCCTGGATCGTCGCCACCGCCGGCACCGGCGGCACCTCCGCGACCATCGCCCGCTACGTCCGCTACATGCAGTACGACACCCGGATCTGCGTCGCCGACCCGGAGAACTCCTGCTTCTTCGAGGGCTGGGTCCACCACGACCCCGACGCGCACTGCCCCACCGGCTCCCGGATCGAGGGCATCGGCCGCCCCCGGATGGAGCCCTCCTTCGTGCCCGGCGCGATCGACCGGATGATGAAGGTCCCCGACGCGGCCTCGATCGCCGCCGTCCACCTGCTGGCCGACGTCCTCGGCAAGAAGGCCGGCGCCTCCACCGGCACCGGCCTGTGGAGCGCGCTGCGGATCGTCGCCGAGATGCGCGCCGAGGGCCGCACCGGCAGCGTCGTCACCCTGATCTGCGACCCGGGCGAGCGCTACCTCGACAAGTACTACGCGGACGGGTGGCTGGCCGCCGAGCACCTCGACCCCCGGCCGCACCGCGCCGCCCTGGAGGGGTTCCTCGCGGGCGGCGACTGGGCCGAGGGCTGAGGAGGAGTCGGGGGCCGAGCGGGCGTCAGTCCCGCCGGCCGGAGCGCTCGGTGAGCAGCAGGCCGGCGGTGGCGACCACGAAGAGCGCGGTGGCGAAGTGGACGCCGAAGGCCGCCGCCGTGCTGCCGTGGTGCGCCAGGACGGTGGCGCCGTCGCCGAACGGGGTGACCGACTCCGCGAGCAGCGCCCAGCCGAGCGCCCGGCGGTGGCCGGTCAGCAGCAGGGCCAGCGGGACGAGGCCGGAGACCACGTCCCGGACGCCCTTGAGGTTGCCGAACGCGGCGGCCCCGCCGTGCGGCCACTCCGGCAGGCCGAAACCGGAGGCGGTGCTCTCCGGGGCGACGAGGTAGGAGAGGCCGACGTAGCCGATGCCCAGTGCGACCAGCACCGTGCACGCGGTGGCGAGGCGGACGCGCAGACGGCTGCTGGCCGGGGCGGCGGCGGTGAGGACGTTCGCGGACATGGTGGTTCCCCCTGGGTGTGGTGTGAAGTGGCGCCCGCCGCCTCTCTGTTAGCGGCGCTAGCGACAGGATCGATGCTAGAGCGATGGTCGGTCGGATGTCTAGCGCCGCTAGGATTTCGATCGCGGCTATCAGCGAGTGCGAGTGCGGGTACGGCCCGCGTGCCAGCGGCGTGCCAGCACCGTGTCAGGGCCCCCGGGAGGGTGGGGGCATCGGCACGGATGTCCTGGAGGGCGTGATGGTGGAAGCGGTTCGTTCGGCCCGGCGGTGGTGGGCGCTGGGGGCGTTGGTGGTGACCGTGCTGGTGATCGGGCTGGACGGGACGATCATCAACGTGGCGCTGCCGACACTGGCCCGGGACCTGGGGGCGGACAGCACGGAACTGCTCTGGATCGGCGGCGGCTACCTGCTGACGTTCAGCGTGGCGATGCTGCCGGTCGGGCGGATCGGGGACCGGATCGGGCACAAGCGGGTGCTGACCGCGGGCGTCGGCCTGTTCGGCGCGGCCTCGCTGGCGGGGGCCTTCACCGGGTCCGCGGGCGGGGTGATCGCGGTGCGCGCGGCGATGGGCCTCGGCGCGGCGATGATCATGCCGATCTCGATGGCGCTGCTGTCGCGGATCTTCCCCCGGGAGGAGGTCCCCCGGGCCATCGCGGTCTGGACGGCCGCCGCCGCGCTGGGCATGCCCGCCGGGCCGGTGATCGGCGGCTGGCTGCTCAACCACTTCTGGTGGGGCTCGGTGTTCCTGTTCAACGTCCCGGTGGTGGCGGTCGCGCTGCTGGCGGGCACCCTGCTGCTGCCGGGCGACGGCCCGCGCGACCGGACCCGCACGGCGCCGTTCGACGGGCTCGGCACCGCCCTGGGCACGGTCGGCCTCACCGCGCTGGTCTACGGGACGATCCTGGTCCCGACCGACGGCTGGACCGACCCGTCGGTGCTGGGCGCGCTGGGCGCGGCGGCGGTGCTGCTGGCGCTGTTCCTGTGGCGGCAGCGCCGGGCCGCCGAACCGCTGGTCGACCTGGCGCTGTTCGCCGACCGCCGGTTCTCCTGGGGCACGCTGACGGCCGTGTTCGGCAACTTCACGGTGACGGGCATCCTGTTCGTGGTGCCGCAGTACCTGGAGACCGTCCAGGGGTACGACGCGTTCGGCACCGGCCTGCGGGTGCTGCCGCTGATCGGCGGGCTCATGGTGTCCGCCGCGCTGAGCGAGGGACTGGTGCCGCGGATCGGCGCCCGGGCGGTCGCCCCGGCCGGGCTGGTGGCGCTGGCGGTGGGCGTGTTCCTCGGCGCGGGCGCCGGGCCGGACAGCGGGTACGGGTCCACCGCGCTCTGGCTGGCGGTGGTCGGCGTCGGCTTCGGCCTGGTCGTCGTGCCGTCCACCAGCATCGTGATGGCCTCCCTCCCGGAGGCGAGGACCGGCGTCGGCACCAGCCTGCTGGAGACGCTCCAGCAGGTCGGCGGCGTCCTCGGAGTCGCGGGCCTGGGCAGCCTGCTGAGCGCCGGCTACCTGGCCCGGATCGACGTGGACACCCTGCCGGGACCCGCCGCCGCGACCGCCCGGGACTCGGTCGCGGGCGCCGACGCGGTCGCCGCGCGCCTGCACGACCCCGCCCTGTCGGCCTCCGCGCACGGCGCCTTCGTCCACGGCATGAGCTGGGTCCTGACCGCCTGCGGCGCGGTCGCCCTGCTGGCCGCGGTCCTCGCCGCGCTCTTCCTCCCCGGCCGGACCGCGGCACCCGCACCGGACCTGGACCCCACCGCCGACGAGACGGCGCCCGCCGCGGTGTAGACCCCGCGCCGGGGGGGGGCGGGGTCCCGGTGACGCGGGTGCCCCGTCCCTCCGGAGCGCGTGCCCGGCCGGGGGGCGGGGCCTAGCCGCGCAGCTCCGGGGGCTGGTGGCGGCCGTGGGCGTACGCGGCGGCGAAGGCGTCGGGGCCGAGGGCGCGGGTGGCGGCTTCGGTGGCGCGGACGGCGTCGGGGCTGCGGGTGGGGCGGTAGCCGTGCAGGGTGTGGGCGGCGCCCAGGAGTTCGGCGGCGTGCCGGTGCGCGCCGCGGGCGGCGGCGAGTGCGGCCAGGCCCTCGGCGAGGACGGCCCGGGTGCGGCGGTGCTGGTCCTGGCCGAGGGCGGCCAGGGCTTCGGCGTGCCGGCGGGCGGCCTCGGCCGGGTCGTGCTGCTGTTCGGCGAGGCAGCCGAGCCGGCTGTGCACCAGGGCCGCCGCCCGGCGCAGTTCGGCGCGGCCGGTCCGGGCGTCGAGCGACTCCAGGGCGTGCAGCAGCGGTGCGCGGGCCGCGGCCAGGTCGCCGGAGCGGCGGGCGAGGTCGCTGAGGGCGAGCAGTCCGGCGGCGGCGTTCGCGTGCTCGCCGAGGCGTTCGGCGAGGCCGACGGCCCGTTCGAGGTCCTGCCGCCCGCGCACCGGGTCGCCCGCCTCGGCCCGGGCCCGGCCCAACTGGACCAGCACCGGGGCGCAGTGGTCCGCTCCGGCCGCCGCGCCCGTCCGGTACGCCTCCTCGCCGAGCCGGACGGCCGTCGGGCCGTCGCCGCGGATCAGGGCCAGTTCGAGCAGCCCGCCGATCGCCGCGTTGCGGCCCCACCGGTCGCCGATCCGCTCGAACTCCCTTTCGGCGCGCTCCAGGTGTTCGGCGGCGGGCTCCAACCGGCCCTCGTCCAGGGCGAGGTGGCCGAGCCCCAGCCGGGCCGCCGCCCGGACCCACGGGTCGGCGTGGCCGAGCAGTTCGCGCAGGCCGCGCAGGCCGGCCGGCCGGTCGTCCAGCAGCAGCGCGCAGCCGGGCCGGAGCAGGTGCAGCACCGGGTGGGCCGGCCGGTCCGGGAGGGTCGCCAGGACCGTCGCCACGGCCTGCCGGACCACCGCCGGACCGGGCTCCTCCGGGCCGCCCACGGTGCCCACCAGGACGGCGACGGCGGTGCACAGCGCGTGGGCGTCGGCCAGGCCCGGCGGGACCCGCCCGCCGACCAGTTCACGGACGGCGAGCGCCCAACCGCCGGCCTCGCCCGCGCGGTCGCCGGTGATCCAGAACCAGACCAGCGCGCCCGCCAGCCGCAGCGCGCCCGCCGCGTCGCCGGCCGCGACCAGGTGGCCGAGCGCGGCGTTCAGGTCGTCCCGCTCCGCGTCCAGCCGCGCCGACCAGCGCACCTGCCCCGGGCCGCGCAGCTCCGGCTCGGCCCGCTCGGCCAGCGCCAGGAAGCAGGCGGCGTGCGCGTCCGCCGTGCGGGCCGCCGCGCCGGACTCCGCCGACTTCTCGGCGGCGTACGCCCGGACGGTCTCCAGCAGCTGGTAGCGGACCTCGCCGCCCGCGCCGTCCTCCACCGCCCGCACCAGCGACTTGTCGATCAGCGCGGCGATCACCCCGACCACGTCCGCCCCCGGCGCCAGCGGCCCGCAGACCCGCTCGGCATGGACCGGCGTCGCCCCGCCCGCGAACACCGACAGCCCCGCCAGCACCACGCGTTCGGCGTCCGCCAGCAGCTCCCAGCTCCAGTCGACCACCGCCCGCAGCGTCCGGTGCCGGGGCAGCGCCGCCCGGTCGCCGCCGGCCAGCAGCCGGAAGCGGTCGTCGAGCCGGTCCGCGATCTGCCGCAGCGTCAGCGACCTGGTCCGGGCCGCCGCCAGCTCGATCGCCAGCGGGATGCCGTCCAGCGCCCGGCAGATGTCCACCACCAGCGGCGCGCGGTCCGCGTCGACCCGGAAGCCCGGCCGGACCGCGGCCGCCCGGTCCGCGAACAGCCGCACGGCGGGGGAGCCGAGCACCGCGTCCGGGCCGTCCGCGGCCCCCGGGGTGAGCGGTGGCAGCGGCAGCGAGGGCACCGGGCACAGCGACTCGCCGGTCAGCCCGAGCGGCTCCCGGCTGGTGGCCAGCACCCGGACGTGCGGGGCCCGGGACAGCAGCCCGGCCGCCAACTCGGCCGCCCCGTCCAGCAGGTGCTCGCAGTTGTCCAGCACCAGCAGCAGCCGGCGGTGCTCCAGCGCCTCCGCCAGCCGCTCGACCGGCGGCGCCAGCACGCCCAGCGGCTCGCCCACCCGCAGCGCGTCCGGGACGCCGACCGCCAGCAGCGCGGCCTGCGCCACCTCGGCGGACGAACCCACCGGTGCCAGCGGCACCAGCCACACCCCGTCCGGGTACCGGTCCGCCAGCTCCGCCGCGACCTCCACCGCCAGCCGGGTCTTGCCCGCCCCGCCGGGCCCGGTCAGCGTCACCAGCCTCGCCGAGCCGAGCAGGTCGCGCACCGCCGCCCGCTCCTGCTCGCGGCCGACGAAACTGGTCAGCGCCAGCGGCAGGTTGGAGCGGCGCGGCCCCGGCCCGGCGGCGGGCGCGGGCGCGGCGGTGGGCACGGGCACGGGCACGGGCACGGGCATGGCGGTGGGCATGGGCGCGGGCACGGCGGTGGGCACGGGCACGGGCGCGGGCGCGGGAACGGCGACGGGCTCGCCGCGCAGCAGCGCGAGGTGGAGCGCGGCCAGTTCGGCGGACGGGTCCACGCCGAGCTGCTCGGCCAGCTCGCGCCTGGTCCGCTCGTACCGCTCCAGCGCGGCCGCCCGCCGACCGGAGGCCGCCAGGGCGCGCATCAGCAGGCCGTGCAGCCGCTCCCGGAGCGGGTGCGCGGCGGCCAGCCCCTCCAACTCGGCCACCAGGCCCCGGTGCAGGCCGAGCGCCAACTCGGCCTCCACCCGGTCCTCGACGGCCGCCAGCCGCAGCTCCTCCCAGCGCCGCGCCGCGCCGTCCGCGAACTCCGCACCGGCGAACTCGGCCAGTGCCGGACCGCGCCACAGCCCCAGCGCCCGCCGCAGCACCACCAGCCGCTCCGCCGGGGCGGCCGGCGCGCGGGCCACCGCCAGCAGCCGCTCGAACTCCACCGCGTCGACCTCGCCCGGCCCCGCCCCCAGCCGGTAGCCGCCCGCCACCGCCACCACCACGTCCCGCCCGCCCAGGGCCCGCAGCCGCGACACCAGCGTCTGCAACGCGTTGCCCGGCGCGGCGGGCGGCGCCCCGCCCCAGAGGTCCTCCACCAGCCGTTCGGACGGCACGGCCCGGCCCGCGTCCACCACCAGCCGCACCAGCAGCCCCCGCAGCCGCGCCCCCGCGACCTCCGACCCCCGGACCTCCAACGGGCCCAGCACACCGATCCGCACCCGGGACCACCCCCGCCGGCCAGTGTGCCAGCCCCCGCCCGCGACCGTTCACCGGGGCGCGGGGCGCGAGATGCGGGGCGCGGGGCGGGTCGCCGCCGGGGCCCGCGCTCAGCGGCCGACGCGGGACCAGTCCAGGTCGCCCGCGCGGTCCAACTCGCTCAGCAGCACGCCCTGGAGGCGGTCCCAGACGCCGGTGTCCTGCCACTCGCGCAGCCGGCGCCAGCAGGTCATCCCGGAGCCGAAGCCCAGCTCCTGCGGCAGCCACTCCCACTGGATGCCGGTGTGCAGCACGAACAGGATGCCCTGGAGGCACCCCCGGTCGCCCAGCGACGGCCGTCCCGCCCCCGTCCGCCGCCGCACCGGCAGCAGCGGCTCCACCTCGTCCCACAGCTCGTCCGGCACCAGCCACGGCGGTCGCTTTCCCACGCCGGGCTCAACGAGCCGGCCGGCGATCGGACATGGGAGGAGGGGAGGAACGGGGCGGTGCGGGGGTCAGCCCGGCAGGTCGGCCGGGACCAGGAGCTGGAGGTCCTCGGTGGTGGGGGAGGGGAGGTGGGCGACCCGGGAGGCGTGGCGCTCGACCATGGTCTCGAAGACCTGGCGGGCGGTGCGGCCGTTGCCGAAGCCGGTGCTGCGGTCGATGGCGGTGAAGTGGCGGAGCAGGGCGGTCTCGGTGGCGTCGGCGAGCCGGTACTCGTGCTCGGCGGCCTGGGCGCGGGCGATGTCGAGGAGCTCGTCGGCGGTGTAGTCGGGGAAGGTGACGGTGCGCGAGAAGCGGGAGGAGAGGCCGGGGTTGGCGGACAGGAAGCGCTCCATCTCCGCGGTGTACCCGGCCACGATCACCACCACCGCGTCGCGGTGGTCCTCCATCAGCTTGACCAGGGTGTCGATCGCCTCCCGGCCGAAGTCCCGGCCGCCGTCCTCCGGGGCCAGCGCGTACGCCTCGTCGACGAACAGGACGCCGCCGCGGGCCCGTTCGAAGGCGGCGGCGGTGCGGATCGCGGTGGAGCCGATGTGCTCGCCGACCAGGTCGAGCCGGGCGACCTCGACCAGGTGGCCGCGCTGCAGGACCCCGAGCGAGGCCAGGATCTCGCCGTAGAGCCGGGCGACGGTGGTCTTGCCGGTGCCGGGGGAGCCGGTGAAGACCAGGTGGCGGCGCGGCGAGGGGGCCTTGAGCCCGGCCCGCTGGCGGGCCCGGCCGACCGAGATCAGGTCGATCAGGGTGCGCACCTCCTGCTTGACCGTGGCGAGGCCGACCAGGGCGTCGAGTTCGGCCAGCGCCACGTCCGCCGGGCGGCAGTCCGGGATCGGCCCGATCACGGCGGTGGCGGCGGCCGTGGCGGAGGTCTGCACCAGGGCGGCCAGCGGCGGGGCGGCCGGCCCGGGCACCGCCCCGACGGGCAGGGCGGGCAGTGCGGACAGTGCGGGCAGGCCGGGTCCGGCGGGCGGGGCGGCCGGGGCCGGGGGCCCGAGCGGCGCCGCGTCGTCCGAGGTGCAGCCCTCGGCGACCGGCCCCGGCTCGGAGAACTCGAACCCGGCCCGGGCGTTGCGCTCGGCCCGGCAGCGGATCAGCCGGGTCCGGCAGCCGTCGATCACGTGGAAGCCGAAGCCGCCCTGCGAGACCCGTACGGTGTCGAACTCGCCCCGGCCCTGCGCCGACACGTACACCCCGGCCTCGCTCGCGCCGCGCACGGTGCACTCGCGCAGCACCGGGTCGGCGCCCTTGGTGACGATCACGCCGGTCGCGACGTCCGCGATCTCGCAGTCGGTCAGCAGGCCGCCGGAGCCGTGGTCGCGGAACCACAGGCCGGTGCCCGCGCCCTGGATGCGGCAGCCCGACAGGTGCGCGACGGCACCGCCGCTGACCGAGACGGCGGAGGAGCGGATTCCGCTGAACGAGCAGTCCCGGGCGGTCGCGGACGAGCCCTGGTCGAGCACGAACAGGGCGTCCGGCAGGTCGTCCAGGGCGCAGTCGGCGAGCTCCACGGCCGCGCCGTCGCTCACCCACAGCGCCGGGTAGTCGCCCTGCGCGGAGTGGAAGCGGCAGCCCTCGGCGACCACGCTGGTGCCGCCGTCCCAGACCGAGAGCGCGCCCCGGCCGAAGCCGTGCACGGTGACCTGCCGCAGTGTCAGCTTCGCGCCGCCGCGCAGGTCCGCCGCGTTCTCCGGCACCTCGTGCACCCGGCAGGAGGAGAGTTCGAGTTCGGCGCCGGTGTCCAGGCTCAGGCCGTTGCCGGAGACCCGGTGCACCGTGCAGTCGGTCAGCCGTCCCACCGCCTGCGCCTCGGCCTGCACGCCCGAGCCGCGCACCTCCGCGATCTCGCAGCCGGTCAGCTCCGCCAGCGTCCCCGGGTCGGCCAGCAGGACGCCCGCCCCGCCGGCCCGCCGGACCTTGACCCGCTCGGCGCGCAGCCGGGAGCCGGCCAGCACCGCCAGGCCGCTCTGCCCGGCCGCGGTGACCTCGCAGTCCACCAGTTCGGCCCGGGACCGGGCGCGCAGCCGCACCCCGAGGCCGGTCGGGTTCTCCACCACGCAGTCCACCAGCCGGGCGTCGGCGCCGTCGTCCAGCTCCACGCCCACCGCGGCGGCGGCCTCCACCCGGCACTCGGCCAGCACCGCGCCGTCCGCGCCCGCCAGCAGCACCGCCGGGGCGGAGCGGTCGGAGCCCTCCACCACCAGGCCGCGGACGGTGGCCGCGGCCGTCACGGTCAGCGCGGTGCCGCCGCGCACCGCGCTCTCCGGCGGGGAGATCCGCACGCTGCCCGGCCCGTCCTCGGCCACCAGCGTCACCGCCCGGTCGACCAGCACCGCCTCGCGGAACGTCCCGGCGCGGAGCGTCAGGGTGTCGCCGGGCTCGGCGGCCTCCAGGGCCTCGCGGAGGGTGGCGTACTCCCCGCTGCGCCGGCGCCAACGCGAGGCGCTGTCCTGCGTGACCCGGACCCTGAGCTCACCCATGACGATCTGTCATCCCCGCCTTCGTCGGTCGCGTCGGTTGCGTCGGGACGCTGCGCGATCACCCCACCGTAGCGCGCGGGGCGTTCCCGGCGGACCGCCGTCCGGGTCCGGCGCCCGGTTCAACGACCGGGGCCGGGGGTGGTTCCGGGTGCACGCGGCTGACGGCGCGGGCGGGCGCCCCCGCGGCGGCGCGTCGCCGCCGGTCAGGGGCGGTCAGCGGCGGTCCGGCAGCGGTGCCGGGGCCTCCTCCAGCACCTCCACCCGGTCGCCGACCGCCAGCGTCCCCAGCACCTCGGCGGGCACGGCCGGGCGGACCGGGACCAGGTTCTGGCCGAACACCAGCTTCTGGCCGAAGCGGTGGTGGCGGCCCAGCGCCCGCAGCGGCTCGGGGCCGCGCCGCTCGCCGGTCTCCTGGTCGGTGGTGGTCACCACGCAGCGCCCGCACGGCTTCACCACCCGGAACTCCAGCCCGCCGACCCGGATCCGCCGCCAGCCGTCCTCGGCCCACGGCGCGGTGCCGGAGACCACCAGGTTGGGGCGGAAGCGCTCCATCGGCAGCGCCGCGCCCTTGCGCGGGTCGTCGGGGTGGTCGGCGGCGATCCGGGCGTTCAGCTCGTCGAGCGAGGCGGTGGTGGTGAGCAGCAGCGGGAAGCCGTCGGCCATCGAGACGGTCTCGTCCGGGCCGGCGTACTCCGGGTTGACCGGGCGGCTGGTGGCCGGGCGGTCCAGGTGGACCAGCCGGACCTCGCCGAGCCTGGCGGGCAGCCGTTCGGCCAGCCAGGCGGAGGTGTCCTTGCCGGCCTCGGCGGCGGAGAAGCGGGTGCCGAAGACGCTGACGTCGGCCTCGGGGGCGCCGGCGGCGAGGCTGGGCGCGGACAGGGTGTGGAGGTCGCCGTCCGGGCCGGTCAGGGTGAGCGACGCGCCGTCGGCGGAGGGGAGGGGGCGGAACTGCCCGATCGCGGGCTCGTCGCGCTGGGTGAGGGCGGTGCCGTCGGCGTCGACCAGCATCCAGCGGCGGTCCCCGGCCAGGCCCCAGGGCTGCACCGCGGCGGACGGCGGGCTGAGCCGGTACATCGACTTGACGGGGTACAGGTGCAGGGCGGCGAGACGGGGCATGGCGCCCATCCTGCCAGGCGGGCGGGGGCCGCGGCAGGCGGGTACGACGGTTCCCCGGGCCCCTGGCGGGGCACGGGGAACCGTGGTGGCGCGGGTCCGCCCCGGTGGGGTGCGCGGGCGGACGGGTGGGGGAGAAAACGCTCCGTTGCGTGGTGACCTCGCCCCCCGGAGGGGTTCTCAGCCGGCCTGCGGGTACTGGCGGTACTGCGGGTACTGCTGCGGGGCGGCCGCCGGGCGCAGGGTGGTGCCGCCGAAGGACTGGTCGCCGAACGACTGCTGCTGCGGGGCGGGCTGGGCGCCGAACTGCTGGGAGTTGAAGGTCGGCGTGAAGCTCTGCGGGGCCGCGGCGAAGCCGCCGGGGGCCTGCGGGGCCGGGTAGCCCTGCCCGGGCTGCGGGTAGGCCGGGGCGGCCGGGCGCTGGCCGAAGCCCTGCGGGGCGCTCGCGTAGCCGGGCTGCGGGGGCTGCGGGGCGTGGGCGTAGCCGGGCTGGGCCGGGATGTACGGCGCCGGGGCCGGGGTGCTGCTCGGGCCGGGGCCGAGGGCGAGACGGGCCGGGGGCAGGGCGGGCAGGTTCGACTGGGAGGAGTCGGGACCGGTGCCGAAACCGCTGCCGTAGGCGGAGGACCAGGACGCGGCCGGGAGGGCCGGGGGCACGTTGATGGGTGCGATCTGCGGGATGCCGCGCTCTGCGACCAGGCTGTCGTAGATGGGCGTGCCGGAGGAGAAGGACGGAGGGGGGTAGCCGACTCCGTCGTAGGAGCGGGGCGAGGTCATGGGGCATACCGTAAGCCCACAACGTGCCTGCTGAGGAGAGCGGAACGGCCTGGAGTTCAACTGTTTACAGACTCTTCGCTCGTCCGAATCGGGCAATGTCGTACAGAGTCGGGCGAATGGGTGTCCGGTTTCGGTCATCCCGGGTCCACCGGCCGTGCACCCCGCGCTCATCCGGGCCCGTCCGGGGGTGGACAAAAGCCACCGATCCGGTCAGCCGAAAGGCTGCGCCAAGGTTCCGTTAAGGCGCGGGGCCCGGACCGCCGTCGGGAAGCGGTCCGGCCCGGACGGCGGGAGCCGTCCGGGCCGGGGGTCGTGCGGAAGGGCGCTCAGCGGGCGGTCGCGCGCGCGACGGCCTGGGCGGGGAAGCCCGGCCGGCCGGCCAACTCGGTGGTGCAGTGGGCGCACCGGGTCGCGGCGGCCGGGACGGTGCTGAGGCACTCGGGGCAGTCGGCCTTGGCCACCGGGACGTCCTTGACCGGGTAGAAGCGGTTCTGCAGCCTGCCGACGGGCACCACCACGGCGAAGTAGATCACCGCGGCGACCAGCACGAAGCTGATCAGCGCCTGGAGGAACGCGCCGTACGGGAAGGTGACGCCGGCGACGTCGAACGCCTCCTTGCCGAAGTCGCCGACCGCGCCGGAGGCGAGGCCGATCAGCGGGGTCAGGAAGGCTGCGACGAAACCGGTGACGACGGCGGTGAAGGCGGCACCGATGACGATGCCGACCGCGAGGTCGACCACGTTGCCGCGCAGCAGGAAGCTGCGGAATCCCTTGAACATGGCGGCCATCCTGGCGCGTCAACCTCCCCCCGGTCCAACCGAGTTCACCTGATCCGACCAATGCCCGAACCGCCTTGCGAGAGTCGATCTGACGGGCCCGGCGGCCGGGTCCGGCGGACCGCCCCGGCCGCGCGCCCGGACCGCCCCGGCCGCGCGCCCGGACCGGCTCAGCCGCGCGCCGCGCCCGCCGCCAGCTCGGCCGCGAAGGGCTGGACGCGCACCACCGCGTCGGCGACCCGGCGGACCGTCGCGGCGTCCATGTGCGACCACAGCGGGACGGTCAGCACCGAGGCGGCCAGCCGGTCGGTGCGGGGCAGGCCGTCCGCCTGGCCGAGGTGGGCGTACGCGCGCTGCCGGTGCACCGGCGGGAAGAAGTAGCGGCGGGTGTCGATGCCCTCGGCCCGCAGCGCGTCGGCGAGCCCGCGGTTGTCGAGGCCGAAGGCGTCCGGGTCCAGGATCAGCGTGAGGTCCTTGAAGGTGGAGGTGTCGCCCTCCTCCGGCAGGGCCAGCCGCAGGCCGGGCAGGCCCGCGGTGGCGCGGGCGAACTCGGCGACCAGCGCGCCCCGGTGGGCGACCCGCTCGGGCAGGCCGGCCAGCCAGGTCAGGCCGACCGCGGCGTGCAGCTCGCTCATCCGGGCGTTCAGGCCGGGGAACAGGGTGTCGTAGTCGCCGGGGTTGCCGTAGTCGCGGGCGGTGCGCAGGGTCCGGGCGAGCGCGGCGTCCCGGGTGGCGACCAGGCCGCCCTCGCCGGCCACCGCGACCTTAGTCGGGCTCATCGAGAACACCTCGGCCAGGCCGAAGCCGCCCACCGGCACGCCGCGCCGCTTCGAGCCCAGGCCGTGCGCGGCGTCGTACACCAGCGGCAGCCCGGTCGCGTCGGCGACCCGCTGCAACTCCTCGGTCTGGCACGGCGTCCCGTACACGTGGGTGGCCATCAGCGCGGCGGGCGCGTCGGCGGCCTTCAGCCGGGCCTCGGCGTCGGCCGGGTCGAGGGTGATGTCCTCCTCCCGGGCCTCGGCGAACAGCGGGGTGCCGCCGGCCCAGTGCGCGGCGTGCGCGGTCGCCGAGAAGGTGAAGCCCGGCATCAGCACCGGCCGCCGCCCGTCCACCCCCGCGGCCTGGAGCACCAGCATCAGGCCGGCCGTGCAGTTGGAGACCGCCACCACGTGCGGCACCTGCATCAACTCGGCGGCCCGCTCCTCCAGTTCGCGCACCAGCGGGCCGTTGGTGAGCATCCCGGAGTCGAGCACCCCGGCGAGCCGCCCGAGCAGCGCCTCCCGGTCGGGCACCCGGACCCGGGTCAGCGGCAGGCCGTCGGGGAAGGCGGGCGCGCCGCCGAGGGCGGCGGGTCGGTTCCGGTCGGTCGTCATGAGGTCGAGCCCCCCTGGGTTCGGGACGGATCCGGCGCGCCGACGGCGGCCGGGGGTTCGGGGCCCGGGCGGGCGGCGCCCCACTGGCCGGGCTGGGCGCGCCAGAGCGGCGGCCGGCGGCGGCGCACCGGCCCGGCGGCGGCCGGCCGGGGGATCGCCAGCAGCACCAGGACCAGCGGCAGCACCTGCACCCGCTCGCGGGACAGGATGCCCATGTTGTTGATGGTCGAGAACGCCCAGCAGAACAGCAGCGCGTACACCACGGTGAAGGCCACGTAGGAGCGCTGGACGAACAGCCGCGGGATGCGGGCCAGTTGCGGCCAGGCCCGGATGAACATCACCAGCAGCGCGAAGCACTCCACCGACTGGATCAGGTTCTGCACGTTCGACGCCTCGAACGGGAACGGCCGGAACAGCACGCTGACCACCGACATCGGCAGCTTGAGCGGGTTGAGGCTGAACGCGGGCGCCGGCTCGTCCGCGGTGGCCGCGTTGATCACCGAGTCGCCCTGCGAGGTGCGCCGCGAGGTCTCCGACAGCACCTGGTTGACGGCGTCCCCGCCGGTGCCGTTGGTGCCGAAGAAGGTCGACACCTGCTGGAGCATCAGCATCACGCCCACCGCCAGCACCGCCGCCGTCAGCACCGTCCGCAGCGGCCCCAGCGCCGACACCTGCCGCGGCCGCCTGCGCAGCAGGTACGCCACGCTCAGGCCGGCCCCCGCCAGCACCGTCACGTGCGGGCGCACCATCGCGGTGCCCAGCGAGCCCAGCGCGATGCAGGCGAACGCCCCGAACCGCCGGTCCAGCAGCCGGGCCACCCCGTACGTGGTCAGGCCCAGGCAGAACATCATCCAGGCGTCCTTGCCGATGCTGGACGGCCAGAACAGCAGCGAGGGCAGGAAGAACACCAGCTTCGCGTAGCGCCGGGAGTCGGCCTCCGGGAAGGCGATCTGGAGCGCCCGCCAGAAGAACAGCAGCCCCCAGAAGCCGATCCAGGAGAACACCAGGAAGCCGCCGACCAGGGTCGGCCCGGTGACCGCGTAGACCACGCCGGTCACGATGATCACGAAGCCGGTGCCCGCGACCTTCATCCCCAGGTCGTAGTGCAGCCCGGCGGAGAGGTCGGCGGTGGTCAGGTACCGGGCCAGCTCGGAGCCCTTCTGGTCGTACATCTTGGCGTCCGCCGCGCCGCCGTACAGCACGAACGCCATCAGGTAGCGCGGGAAGGCGCAGGCCAGCTTCGCCGCCATCGCCACCATCAGCAGCTTGAACACCCCGCGCTCCGGGTTGCCCGCCGCCACCCGGGCCAGCACCGGCGTGCCGATCGCCATCAGCGCGGGCGCCACCAGCAGCGCCCCCCAGGTGTCGTACGTGGTGTGCACCATCGCCAGCACGAAGACCGTGACGTAGCCGAGCACCACCGCCCAGGCCAGCGCCGCCGGCCGGCCGCGCCGCAGCACCGCGCCCAGCCGGGCCGGCGGGCGGCGGCGCGGACGCCGGTGGGCGGGGGCGGCGGCGGACGGGGCCGCCATCAGAAGACCTCCAGGTCGCCGAGGCTGAACCGCCAGTCGGCCAGCGTGCGTCCGGCCGGCAGCGGGCCGGACGGGGTGCGGGCGGCCAGCACCATGCCGGTGCGCGGCGCCCGCACGCAGCCCGCCCGCAGCCCGGCCGCGGCGGCCTCGGTGCCGGGGGACAGGTGCGTCGCCGCGTGGTCGCAGCCCGCGCTGGCCGCCGCGCGCAGCAGCCGCCCGGCGGCGTCCCGGTCGCCCGGCCGGACGATCAGCTCGGACAGCGTGAACTCGGCCAGCGGGCCGCGCCGCCGGGGCCGCCCGAACGCCACCCCGACCAGCTCGCCGCCCCGCTCCACGGTCGCCACCCGGTAGTCCAGGCCCGGCGCCGCCCCGTACCGCCAGGCCAGGTAGCCGGCGGTGCGGACGGTGTGCAGCCGCGGATCGGCCGCGTCCGCCCGGGCCCGCTCGGCCAGCAGCTCCGCCAGCCGGGCGTCCGGGGCGGCCAGCCACCCGGCGGCGGACGGCAGTTCGCAGCGCGGCGGCCCCGCCGGGCCGGGGCGGCGGGCCAGCGCCGACCGGGCGCCCCGGGCGAACGCCACCGGCCGGGCCACCCGCAGCGCCACCGGCACCCGGCCCAGCTCCCGCCAGCCCATCCGCAGGTAGCCCGGCAGGCTGTCGCCGTTCGGCGTGTTGAACACCAGCTCGGCCTCGCCGGAGACCTCCGCCAGCAGCTCGGTGGTCAGCCGGCGGAAGATCCCGCGCCCCCGGAAGTCCGGGTGGGTCGCGGTGTCCACCGGGCGCACCGCCCGCACCGTCCGCCCGTCGCCGCCGCGCCACTCCCAGCGCAGGAACAGCCGCACCCCCGCGATCCGCCCGTCCGCCGCGACCGCGACCAGGCCCGGGCTTGCCCCGAACGGGCCGTCCCGGTGCTTCCAGTCGAAGAACTCCGCGCTGCGCCGCCCGGTCGGGCCGCCCGCCAACGAAGCCGTCAACAGCTCCAGCACCGCCGGCACGTCCCCCGGCTCCAGCCGGCGGTACGTCAGTCCACCACCCACGTCGTGCTCCGCCCCACCCGTCGGTTCAGTTCGCCAGGACCCGGGCGTACACCCGCTCGACCGCCCGCTGCGCGCCCGCCACGTCGAAGGACTCGGCGCGCCTGCGGGCCGCCGCGCCCATCCGCTCCCGCGGGCCCGGACCGGCCAGCTCGCCCAGCGCGGCGGCCAGCGCCGCCGGGTCGCCCGGCGGCACCAGCCGGCCCTCCACGCCGTCGTCCAGGATCTCCGGCACGCCGCCGACCCCGGTCACCACCGACGGCAGCCCCGAGGCCATCGCCTCCATCAGCGCCACCGGCAGGCCCTCCTGCCGCGAGCTCAGGCAGAACACGTCCCAGCCCGGCAGCAGCTCCGGCACGTCCGCGCGCATCCCCGCGAACAGCACGCCGTCGCCCGCCCGGGCCCTCAACTCGGCCTCCAGCGGCCCCGAGCCGACCAGCACCAGCCGGGCGTCCGGCTCCCGCCCGCGCAGCAGCGCGAACGCCGCCAGCAGCGTCGCCTGGTCCTTCTTCGCGGTCAGGTTGCCGACCGTGCCGACCACCAGCGCCTCCGGCGGCAGCCCGAGCCGCTCCCGGGCCGCCCGCCGCGCCGCCGGTCCGGACGGCGCGCCGCCCAGGTCCGGGCCGTGGTGCACCACCGACAGCCACTCGCCCGCCCGCCGCCGCCCGACGCCCGCCGCCACCGCGTGCGACACCGCGATCACCGCGTCGTTGCGCCGGTAGGTGAGCGCGTTCGCCCAGCGGGTCGGCAGCCGGTAGCGCTCCCACAGGTTGTGCTCGGTGTGCACCAGCCGGGGCCGGGGCCCGGCGGGCCGCAGCAGCCGGGCCGCCACCGCGGGCACCGGCATGTGGGTGTGCACCAGGTCGTAGCGGCGCTCCGCCAGCAGCCGCCGCAGCCGCAGCGGCCAGCGCCGCCCCGGCGCGCCGCCCAGGCAGTGCACCGGCACGCCCGCCGCCGCCAGCGCCGGCACCAGCGCGTCCTTGTGCGGCAGCACGTACGCCACCTCGATCTGGTAGCGCTCCCGGTCCGCGTGGCGCACGCAGTTCACCAGCAGCTGCTCCGCGCCGCCCCGGCCCAGGCCCTTGGCCAGCCAGAGCACCTTCGTCCGCCGCCCGCTCACCGCTCCTCGCCCAGCCGCAGCTGCAGGGTGGTCTCCACCGGCTCCTCCGGCGGCAGCTCCGCCGGGCGGCGGCCCCAGCTCGCCGTCCCGTCCCGCCGGGTGCCGCCCTCGCCGGCCCCGTACACCGCCCCGTCCCGCCGGGCGCCGCCCTCGCCGGCCCCGTACACCGACTCGCCGCGCCGGGTGTCCGCCGCGCGCTGGTGCTCGGCCCGGCGCGGCCCGTCCGGCCGGGGCCCGGTGCGCCCGGCGGCCCCGGCCGCCGCCGGGCGCGGCAGCTCCGGCCGGGACGGCAGCGGGCCCAGCGGCGGCCGGCCGCCCAGCCGGCCCGGCAGCCGCAGCGAGCGGTTGCGCCGCCCGGTGGCGACCTCGGTGCCCAGCAGCGCCACCCCCGCCACCGGCACGCCGGTGCGGGCCAGCAGCTCGGAGACCCGGTCGGCCTCCTCCGGGCGGACGTTGCCCGCCATCACCGTGACCAGCACCGCGTCCGCGTGCTGCACCAGGTCGTACGCGTCGTTGGCGTGCAGCAGCGGCGAGGAGTCGATCAGCACCACGTCCGCGTGCCGCCGGGCCAGCGCCAGCACCTCCCCGGCGCGCAGCACCAGCGCCGCCGGGTACGCGGTGGCGTGGCCGCCCGCGATCATCGCCACGTTCGGCACCCGGGTCGGGCGGATCAGGTCCACCAGGTCGGTCAGCTGCTCGCCGGAGAGCAGCTCCGCCATGCCCGGGCCCTCGTCCATCCCGAACCGCGCGTTCAGCTCCGGCTGCCGGAAGTCGCAGTCCAGCACCAGCACCTGGCGGCCGGTCTCGGCCAGCGCCGCCGCCAGGTTCGCCACCGTGGTGGTCCGCCCGTCGCCCGAGCGGCCCGACATCACCAGCACCACCGGCGCCGGCTCCACCGCCCGCCGCACCCGCCGGTCGTCGTGGTCCAGGCCGCCCTGGCCGAGCTGGGAGGAGAGCGCCTCCGGGCCGGTCAGCAGCAGCGTCGAGCGCAGCGAGCGGAACGCCTCGGTCGCCGGGTCCTCCGGACGGGCCGTCACCAGCGGCTCGCGCAGCCGCCGCAGCCGCCGCGACAGGCGCGGGATCTCGCCGATCACCGGCAGGTTGAACGCCTCCTCGGTGCCGTCCCGGGTGCGCAGCCGGGTGTCCATCCGGGACAGCATCAGCGCCGCCACCACGCCCAGCGCCAGGCCCAGCACCACCGCCAGGGACAGCCGCACCCCGCGGGTCGGCGAGGTCAGCAGGCTGCCGCCGAGCTCCTTGGCGTCGATCGAGCCCCACTGCTGGATCGCGTCGGTCTGGCTGTAGTTCTGCAGGTCGGCGATGGCCCCGAGGGTCTTGGTCAGCGCCGCCGTCGCCGTCGACAGCTGCGGCTGGAGCTTGGCCTGATCGCTCGCGTTGGCCTTGCTGAACGACTTCTGCAGGTCGTCCAGCTGCGACTGCTGGGCGTCCGCCTGGGCGCGCAGCCGCTTGATCGACTCGTCGGCGCTGCGGCGCGACTCCTGGGCGTAGCCGGTGATGGTCGCCTCCGACAGCGCCGCCGCCAGGTCCGCGCAGGTCTGCTGGGTGGGGCCGGTGGTGGTGAACAGCAGCATCTGGGTGGACTCCGCCGCCACCGTCCGGCGCGCCGTCAGCGCCGCCACGTCGGTGAGGTGCAGCTTCTGCGCCGCCGCCGTGGTCACCGCCGAACCCTGGGCGTACGACAGCACCTGGTCGGCGCGCACGGTGTCCGCCGCGCCGGCCACCGGCGTGATCGCCACCTTGCACTGCCACTTGCCGTTGTCCACGGCGTCACCGGCGGGCGTCAGCAGGAAACCCACGACCAGCGAGGCCGCCGTGCAGGCGGCCAGCAGCCGCCAGTACCGTCGCAGAACGGTGAACAGATTTGCCGGTTCCACCGGTTGGTTCCCCTCGCCTCGTCACGGTGCACACGCGCCCACGGCCGCACCCGCCCCCCCGCGGGCGGCGCGCATCGATGCGGCCGGTCCGGCCGCCCCGGACCTCGGATCCCCCCGGGAACGGCACCGGGCCCGAGCCCCGTACCCGCCCCCGGCTGCGGCGGAGAGAAAGTCGAACGCACGAGGCCGCCCCCACGGCCCTCCCCTGCGCCCGATGCTTCCCGCCCCGGACCTGCGGCGCAAGCACTTTGGCCATACTGACACCTGGTACGGGACTGATTCCGGACGCCCGCACCCGAACTGACGTGCGGTCATCAAACGCCCGGACGCGCCCCCCGCCGCCCGGCCGACCACCGCGCCGCCCGTCCGACCGCCCGGCCCGCCACCGGTCGGACCGCCGCGGTCGGTGGCCGAACCGCCCGCCCCCCGTCAGGCCAGGGCGCGCCCGTAGAACTCCACCATCCGCGCCGACACCCGCTCCAGCGTGTACCCCGCCAGGAAGCGCGCCCGGGCCGCCTCCGCCCGCGCCAGCGCCTCCCCGCGCTCCTCCAACGCCCGCACCAGCGCCCCCGCCAGCGCGTCCGGCCGCTGCGGCGGCACCAGCAGCGCGCACCCCTCCGACCCCACCGTCTCGCGCAGCGCCGGCACGTCCGCGCACACCAACGGCACGCCCACGCCCATCGCCTCCAGCGCCGCGCTGCCCAACCCCTCCCAGCGCGAGGGCACCGCGCACACCTCCACCGCCGCCATCAGGTCGAACACGTCGTCCCGCGGCCCCAGGAACCGCACACCCCCCGTCTCCGCCGCCAAGCCCTCCAGCCGCGCCGTCTCCGCCCCCCGGCTGCCCGCCAGCAGCAGCACCGCGTCCGGCCGCGCCGCCCGCACCCGCGGCCACGCCGACACCAGCACGTCCAGACCCTTCTGGTACTGCTGCCGGGCCGCCGCCAGCACCACCGGCACCCCCTCGGCCAACCCCAGCGACTTCCGGACCTCCGCCCGCCGCTCCGCCGTCACCCGCCCCAGCAGCCGCGGGTCCCGCCCGCGCGGCACCACGTCGATCCGCCGCCGCGACACCCGCAGCCGGGCCGCCATCACCTCCGCGACGTGCTCGGTCAACGCGTGGAAGCGCCGCACCCCCTGCGCCGTCACCGCGTCCACCGCCTGCGCCGCCCGCACCTTCCACGGGCTCAACCCGCGCGCGTGCAGGTGCTCCGGCCCGTACGCCGAGTTCACCAGGCTCGACACCACCGGCACCCGCACCGCGAACGCCGCCGCCCGGCCCAGCACGTCCGACTCGTACAGCGTGGTGTGCACCAGGTCCGGCCGCAGCCGGCGGAACTCCGCCCGCAACCCCGCCACCCGCGCCCCCCGCGAACCCCCCGCCACCGGACGCACCCCGGCGCCCGCCGCCCGCAACTCCTCCTGGAACCCGCCCGGCGACTCCTTCAGGAACGCCACGTGCAGCTCCACCCCGGACCGCACCAGCAGCGGGGCCATCGCCACCAGCCCCTGCTCCGCCCCGCCCACCCGGCTCACACTGTCGATCACGTACACCACGCGCACCGCGCCAACCCCCTCGCCCGGGCCACCCCCTGACCGCCGCTCAGCATCCCAGCCCGCACCACCCCGCGTCCGCCGAACCGGAGGAAACCCCGGAAGCGGCCGAGCGCCCCGGATCGCCCCGTCCGCCCGCCCGGCGGCCCCCCGCTCGGTAGTCTCGACGCCATGGCCGAGCCGCGGGTACTCCACGTCATCACCGACCCCAGGGCCCGCGGCGCCCAGCGCCTCGCCCGCGACCTGCACGAGGAACTGCTGCGCCGCGGCCAGCACTCCGCCCTGGTCGCCCTGCACCCGCACCCCGACGCCGCCGCCGGCGCGCCCGTCCCCGTGCTCGGCCCCTCCCGGCACCACCCCGCCACGCTGCGCGCGCTGCGCCGCGCCGCCGCCCACGCCGACGTGGTGGTCGCGCACGGCTCCTCGACCCTCCAGGCGTGCGCGCTGGGCCTGTTCGCCGCCCGCACCCCCTTCGTGTACGTCAACATCGGCGACCCCCGGCACTGGACCGCCGACCCGCTGCGCCGCCTGCGGGTCGGCGCCCTCCTGCACCGGGCCGCGGCCGTCGCCGCGATCTCCCCGCACGCCGTGGAGCTCCTGCGCACCCGCTTCCGGCTCCCCGCCCGCCGCCTGCGCGCCCTGCCCAACGCCCGCCCCGCCGACCGCTTCCCGCCCGCCGCCGACCGCACCGAACGGGCCGCCGCCCGGGCCGCCCTCGGGCTGCCCGCCGACGCCCCGCTGATCGCCTGGATCGGCGCGCTCAGCCCCGAGAAGCGCCCCGACCTGGCGCTGGCCGCGCACGCCCTGCTGCCCGGGGACGTCCACCTCGCGCTGGCCGGGGAGGGCCCGCTGCGCCCCGCCCTCGTCCCCGGCCCGCGCACCCACCTGCTCGGCCCGCTCGCCGACCCGGCCGCGCTCTACCGGGCCGCCGACCTGCTGCTGCTCACCAGCGACTCCGAGGGCGTCCCCGGCGTCCTGATCGAGGCCGCGCTGGCCGCCGTCCCCACCGTGGCCACCGACGTCGGCTGGGTCTCCGACGTGGTCCGCCCCGGCGAGACCGGCCTGCTCGCCCCGCCCGGCGACCCCGCCGCGCTCGCCGCCGCCCTGCGCACCCTGCTGGCCGCCGACCGCACCCGCTACGCCGCCGCCGCCCGCGCCCACGCCCTGGCCCACTTCGACCTGGCCCCCGTCACCACCGCCTGGCAGCAGTTGCTGCGCGAGGTCGCCCGCCCGCGCTGAACCGTCCGCTCGCGGGGGGCGGCCGACGCCCGGTCCGGCGCCGCGGTGCAACGGCGCGTGGAGGCGTCTGTAGTGGAGGCGTCTGTAACAGCGCTGTACCGGACGTTCCGGCCCGCAACCGTCCGACAGCCGGACGCCGTGGTGGTGCTTGCCGCCGACCGGCGGCCACCGAGACCCACCGCAGGAGCCCGAGATGAACGTCCGCAAGCCCGCCGCCCTGGCCGCCCTGGCCGCCTGTGCCGTGCTGGCCCTGACGGCCTGTGACCCGGAGGACGGCGGCACCGCCGCGCCCGTCGCGCCCGCCGCCTCCACCACCCCGAGCACCCCCGCCGCGCCGCCCGCCGCCACCCCGTCCGGCGGCACCGGCGGCTCGACCGCCACCCCCGCCGGGAAGACCGGCGCCGCCGGCGCCACGGTCGCCGCCGACGTGCCGATCTGCGGCAACTCCGAGCAGGAGAGCGACGTCAAGGCCGAGCTGACGCTCGACAGGAGCGCCAACCCGCGGATCAACGGCGTCATCGAGCTGACCAACACCAGCGGCCACGACTGCGTCGTCTACGGCGGCCCCGACCTGCGCACCAACCACGTCCCCGACACCTTCATGAAGCTCAGGAGCGGCGTGCTGGGCGGCGGCAGCTTCGCCACCGACCGGGCCCACGGCACCGTGCTGCACCCCGGCACGCCGGTCTACCAGGCCGTCAGCTGGCTCGCCTCGCCGCCGGTCGCCGCCAACGCCACCTGCACCACCGGCGACGTGCTGGAGCTGGTCCGCAACGGCGAGGTGCTCGGGCTGACCATGCGGGTCGAGGACGGCCGCTACTGCCCGATCGCCGAGGACGGCTCCGACCAGATCCAGCTCGGCGTCCCGAAGGCCAGCGAGGCCGAGGCCCGTGCCCAGTGGAAGCACGACGCCAAGTAGCCCGCCGTCCCCCGACGCAGGTGGGCGCCGGAGCGGGGGCGCGCCCGCCCACCGAGCCCGAGGGACCACAGCCGCAGCCAGAGCCACAGCCGTCACCGCACCACCGCAGCCGCTGACCGCCGTCGTGGCAGACGGGGCCCCGAACGCCCGACGAACGTTCGAACCACCGCCCCGGCGCGCTGCTCCGATCCGGCGAATTCCGCCGACCGGGGCCCGGTCACCTGGAACGCCGCACGCCCGGCCTGCCAGGCTGCCCCGGTGAATTCGCTGCTCAGAACCACTGTCCTGCTCGCCGTCGCCGGGGGCCTGCTGGCCGCCCCGGCCGCCGCCGGGGCCGCGTCCGCCCTCCCCGCGCTGCCGCACGGCCGGCAGCTGCCGACCCTCGGCCACCAGTTCCCCGCCGTCCAGCCGTCCGGGCCCACCCAGCAGCACGTGCCGGTGCCGGTGACCCGCCCGCTGGACCCGGCGGCCCCGCTGCCGGCCGCGCCGAAGGCCCAACGCGCCCACGAGGTGGTCGAGTTCTTCTGGTACGACTGCTCGCACTCCGCCCTGCTGGAGCAGCCGCTGACCCGCTGGGCCGCCGAGCACCGGGCGGACGTCACGCTGCGCCGGGTGCCCGCGGTCTGGACCGGCAGCCCCGACGAGGCCGAACAGCGGTCCCACGCACGGCTGTTCTACGCGCTGGACCGGCTCGGCGAGGTCGACCGGCTGCAGGCCGCGGTGTTCCGCGCGGTCCGCGAGCAGGGGGCCGGCCTGACCACCGAGCAGTCCGCCGCCGACTGGGTCGCCACCCAGGGCGTCGACGCGGCGAAGTTCCGGGCCGCGTACCGCTCCGCCGAGGTCGACCGGGCCGTCGAGGACGCCCCGGAGCTGTTCGCCCGCAACCGGATCGCCGAACTGCCCACCGTGGTCGTCGACGGCACCGGCCGGACCTCGCCCACCGAGGCCGGGGGCGTCGAGGGGATGCCCTCCGCGCTCGACCGGCTGGTCGCCGACCGACCCGCCGACTGATCCGCCGACCGACCCGCCGACTGATCCCCGGCCGGCCGCCGTCCGACCGCCGCCGTTCTTGAACCGCCCCCCGACCGCCCGCCCGAACTCCCCGGCCGGAAAGGGCGGTTCGGTCCGGAACCGTCCCGTACCGGCCTGAGCTGCCGCAATCTTCACCGAACCCGCCCCCGCCCCGCACACTCTGTGTCATTGTGGTCCGCGGGTCGGCCCGACCGGGGGGAGCGGCCGGACCCGAGCCGCGCGGAGCACCGCGCGACCGGCGGGGCCGGGCGGACGCCGGGCACCTGCCCGGCAGACGGCAGTCAGACGGCACAGGCACCGGGGGAGGGCACCGCCCCCGGGGAGGGCGGGAGTCCGTGGGGGGACAGCGCGCACAGCTCATCGACGAGCGTGGGAGCCGGGTGGCCCCACCGGGCGCCGCGGCCCCGGTCGGGCCACCGCCCGAACTGGTCTTCAAACGCCGGCTGCGCCCCCTTCGGGTCGCCCACGAGCTGTGGGCCGCACGGGAGTTGGTGCGGGCGCTGGCCGAGCGCGACCTGCGCGCCCGGTACAAGCAGGCGGTGCTCGGCTTCGCCTGGGCGGTGCTCACCCCGCTCGCGCTGTGCGCGATCTTCACGCTGGTGTTCCACCGCGCGGTCAAGATCGAGACCGGCGACGTCCCGTACACGCTGTTCGCGTACCTCGGCCTGATCGTCTGGCAGTTCTTCTCCAACACGATGAACCAGGGCGCGCTCAGCCTGGCCAACAACCTGAGCCTGCTGAACAAGGTCTACTGCCCGCGCGAGGTCTTCCCGCTCGCCACCATGCTGGTCGCCACCGTCGACATGGTGATCGGCGTCGGCGTGCTGGGCCTGATGTTCCTGGTGTTCTGGACGGCCCCCGCCGCGACCTTCCTCTGGGTGGTGCCGCTGCTGCTGATCCAGTTCGCCTTCACCTACGGGATCGCGCTGGTCCTCTCGGTCGCCGTGGTCTACCTGCGCGACGTCCGGCACCTGCTGCCGATCATCACCCAGATGGGCGTCTTCGCCACTCCCGTCGCGTACCCGCTGGCCAAGATCCCGCAGCGCCTCCAGGAGGTCTACGTCGGCGTCAACCCGCTCGGCGCGGTCATCGAGGGCTACCGCAGGGCGCTGCTGTACGGCCAGGCGCCCGATGTCCGGCTGACCCTGATCGCGGCGGTCAGCTCGCTGGTCTTCCTGGTCGGCGGCTACCTGCTCTTCAAGAAGCTGGAAACGGGGATCGCCGATGTCGCGTGACTACCCTGCGGGCACCATCCGCACCGAGCAGGTCTGGAAGCGGTTCCGCGCCGACCAGCAGCGGATGCTGCTGCGCGACCGGGTCGACCAGGCCGTCCGCCGCCTGCGCGGCGACCGCGGCGAGGACTGGCGCTGGGCGCTGCGCGACATCAACCTCCACATCGAGCCCGGCGAGTCGGTCGGCCTGATCGGCTCCAACGGCTCCGGCAAGTCGACGCTGCTGAAGATGCTCACCCGGGTGATGTACCCGTACGCGGGCGTGATCGACGTGCGCGGCCGGATCGGCGCCCTGATCGAGATCCGGGCCGGCATCCACCCCGACCTGACCGGCCGGGAGAACATCTACCTGTTCGGCGCGCTGCTCGGCCTCAAGCGCCGCGAGGTCGCCGGGCGCTTCGACGACATCGTCGAGTTCGCCCGGCTCGGCGGCGCGATCGACCGGCAGGTCAAGTTCTACTCCTCCGGCATGCAGATGCGCCTGGGCTTCGCGGTCGCCGCCTACCTGGAGCCGCACGTCCTGCTGGTCGACGAGGTGCTGGCGGTCGGCGACGCGGTCTTCCAGCAGCGCTGCCTGGACCGGATGCGCGAGGTCGCCGAACAGGGCACCACCATCGTCTTCGTCTCGCACGACCTGCCCGCCGTGCAGTCCATCTGCCGCCGCGGCGTCTGGTTGGAGCAGGGCACCGTCCGGGTCGACGCGGGCATCAAGGACGCGCTGGCCGGCTACCGCGACTCCATCGAGGCGCAGTCCGAGGCGGGCGCCCTGGTCGGCGAGCCGCTGCAACTGCTCAAGTACGAGGTGCGCGGCGAGGACGGCGACGCCGCCACCCTGCACACCGACGAGCCGGTCACCGTCGAACTCACCCTCGGCGGCGACTACCGCGGCGACGCCACCCTGCACCTGGGCGTCAGCGAGGGCACCTCCAGCCCGATCTTCCAGATCAGCCACGAGATCCGGCTGACCGGCGGCGACCACCGGGTCGCCTGCGTCATCCCCCGGCTGCCGCTGCCGCGCGGCCGCTACACCCTGTGGACCGGCGTCTACTCGATCGGCAAGACCGACGGCGGCACCCTGATGAGCTGGCACTCGGCCGGCCAGTTCGACGTGTTCGGCCCGGTGCTCGACACCCCGCCGCGCGCCGTCGTGATGGCCGCGCCGGTCTTCGTGCCGCACCAGTGGGAGGACTGAGCATGCGGTCCGTCCGGGTGCTGGTCCACCTCAACAACCTCGCCCTCGGCGGCGCCCAGCTCAACGCCGTCGACATCGCCCGCACCCTGCGCGACCGCGGCCACCAGCCGGTGCTCTTCGCCCAGGGCGTCGACGGCCCCGCCCCGCTGGCCGACCTCGCCGCCGAACACGGCCTCGACCTGGTGGTGGCCGGGGAGCCGGGCACCCCGCACGCCGTCATCCGGGCCCGCCTCACCCGGCTCGCCGACGAGCACGGCTCCCACCTCGTCCACGCCTGGGAGGTCCGGGCCGCCCGGAACGCCTACTTCGGCCCCGGCCGTCAGGGCCGCCTCCCGGTCGTCACCACCTTCTACGGCATCCGGATGCTCCGCGGCATGCCCCGCCACCAGCCCCTGGTGCTCGGCCTGGGCGCCCTGCTGCCCGACGGCCGCGCCTTCGGCCACCGCGACCTGCGGCTGATCGAACCCCCCGTCGACACCGACTCCGACGCGCCCGGCGCCGTCTCCGGCGCCGAGTTCCGGGCGGAGGTCCGCGCCTCGGACGACCAGCTACTCCTCTGCATCGTCACCCGCCTGGTCTCCGGCCTGGAGAAGGACGCCGGGGTCTCCCGCACCATCGCCGCCCTCCGCCTCCTCGACGACCCGTCCCTCGTCCTCGCCGTCGTCGGCGGCGGCCCCAGCGAGGCGCACCTGCGCGCCGAGGCCGCCCGCGCCAACGAGGAACTCGGCCGCGAGGCGGTCGTCCTCACCGGCCAGCGCGCCGACCCCCGCCCCGCCTACCAGGCCGCCGACCTCGTCCTCGGCATGGGCGGCTCGGCCCTGCGCGGCCTCGCCTTCGCCAAACCCGTCATCGTGCACGGCGCGGGCGGCTACACCGCCGTCCACGAACCCGGCCCGCTGGTCGAACCGCACGCCTCCCGCTGCATGTACGGCCACGGCGACCACCCCGCCGACGCCAAGGCGCTCGCCGCCCAGATCCGCACCCTCGCCGACAGCCCCACCCGCCGGGCCGAGCTGGGCAGTTGGGGTCGCGACTGGGTCGTGGGCCGGTTCTCCCTCGGCCACGTCTCCACCGCCTTCGAGGAGATCTACCGCGAACTCCTCCACCGGCCCCCCGGCCGCACCGCCTGGCTCCGCGACCTCGAACAGATGTCCCGCTACGAGTTCGTCAAGCCGACCGCCCGCCGCCTGCTCGGCCGCTGAGACCGCCTAGGCGGAGTTCCGCCGCAGCACCAGCGCGACGAAGCCGAAGCCGTCGCGGTGGCCGGTCAGCCACTGCTCGCGGTGGGCGTCCGCCGCGCGCAGGGCGGCCTCGCGGTCGGGGCCCGGCGGCTGGTCGAGGGCCCAGTCGGCGAGGGAGCCGGTCCGGGCCCAGGCGTAGGCGTCGAGTTCGGCGCGGGTGGAGGTGTGGGCGGCGACCGGCAGCCAGCCGGCGGCCCGGACCGCGGCGACCGTGCCGGCCAGGTCGGCCAGGTCGGTGAGATCGGCCAGGTCGGTGGGATCGGCCAGGTCGGTGGGATCGGCGAGGTCGGTGGGATCGGCCAGGTCGGTGGGATCGGCTAGGTCGGTGGGATCGGCCGGGTCGGTGGGCTCCGCCCCGAACGACCCCCCTGCCCGCTGCGGGGGTTCACCGGTCCGGTAGGGGGCGCCGAGCAGCACCGCGCCGCCCGGGGCGAGCAGCGGGCCGATCGCGGCGAGGGCCGGGCCGGGGCCGCCGAGGGCCCGGGTCGCGCCCGTGCACAGGACGGCGTCGAAGGGCTCGGCGGCGAAGGGCTCGGCGGCGGTGAACTCCCGGGCGTCGCGGTGGTGCAGGCCGATCCGCCGGGCCACGCCGAGGCGCTGCGCGGTGTGCAGCGCGCTGCGCAGGGCGGCCGGGTCCGGGTCCACGCCGACCGCCCGCAGGGCGGGGTACGCGGTCAACGCCCGCAGCAGCCAAGGCGCTTCGCCGCAGCCGAGGTCGAGCAGCCGCCCGTCCGACCGGCCGCGCAGCAGCCGCTCCAGCAGGTCCCGCACCGCCTCGTCGGACAGCGGGGCGGCGATCGGGTGGTCGCGGTGCGCGATCCGGGAGATGTCCTGACGCTCCATCGACTGATCCTGCCCGCCGGGCCGCCCGGCTATTCGGCCCGCTGCGGCCGCGGATAGGTGCGGCCCTTCCAGGCGGCGCCCCGGCCGCGCCAGTGCTGCACGGCGGAGTCGACCGTCATCAGCAGGTACAGCAGCGCGGTGAACGGCAGCAGCGGGGCGGCGGGCACGGGCTGCCGGTAGTAGCGGAGCATCGGCGCGTACGTCCCGGCCATCACCGCCCACGCCGCCAGGCCCGCCCCGGCCGTCCACCACGCCCCGGCCGCCGCCCCGGCGACCGCGGCCACCGGCGGCACCAGGTAGACCAGCGCCAGGCCCGCCACCGTCCCGGCCAGCAGCAGCGGCGAGTACCGGAGTTGGGCGTACGCGCTGCGCGAGACCATCCGCCACAGCGGGCCCAGCCCGGGGTACGGGCGGACGGAGTCGACCCGGTCGGCGAGGCCCAGCCAGGTCCGGCCGCCGGTGCGCTTGACCGCCCGGGCCAGCGACACGTCGTCGATCACCGCGCCGCGGATCGCCGCCACCCCGCCCGCCCGCTCCAGCGCGGCCCGGCGCACCAGCGAGCAGCCACCGGCCGCGGCGGCCGTCCGGGAGCCGGGCCGGTTGGCCCGGCGGAAGGGGTACAGCTGGGCGAAGAAGTACACGAACGCCGGGACGATCAGCCGCTCCCAGCCGCTCGCCACCCGCAGCCGGGCCATCTGCGACACCAGGTCCAGCCCGCCGCCCTCCCCGGCCGCGACCAGCGCCCGCAGCGAGCCCGGGCGGTGCGCGATGTCGGCGTCCGTCAGCAGCAGCCACTCGGCGTCCCCGGCCTGCCCCACCCCGTGCCGCAGCGCCCACAGCTTGCCCGTCCAGCCCGCCGGCAGCGCCGGGGGAGTGGTCACTACGAGCTCCAGCCCCCCGACCCGCCCGGCCAGCTCCCGCGCCGCCTCGCCCGTCCCGTCCGTACTGTGGTCGTCCACCAGCACCACCCGCGCCCGCCCCGGGTACTCCTGGGCCAGCAGGCTCGGCAGCGACAGCGGCAGCACCGCCGCCTCGTCCCGGGCCGGTACCAGCACCACCACCGACGGCCACGCCCCGGGCTCACCGCTCCCGCGCGGCAGCCGCTGATCCGTCCGCCAGAACCCGCCGTGCCCCACCGCCAGCCACGCCCACGCCGACAACGACACCACCGAGACCCACCACAGGACCGTCACCCCGGCAGTCTGCCCGATCCGCCCCGGGCCGCCCCCGAGACACGACGGCCCGCCACCCGGCCCGGTGCGGACGGTTCACCCGGTCGTCATCCGGGCGACGTCCGGTGGACGCGCGGGGAGCGGGCGGGGGTGGCTGGATGGGCGCGGCGGGAATCCGCCGATCCGATCAGCAGGAGAACAGATGATGACCGGCACCGCGTCCGCCGCCCCGTCGCGCCACCGTCACCCGAGCCGCCGGGCCGCGCTCGCCGCCGCGTCGGCCCTCGCCCTCGGCGGGCTGACCGGGTTCGCCGCCCCCGCCGGGGCCGCACCCGCCGACGGGGCCGTGCTCGCCGCGCAGCCCGGCCAACTGCTGGACGTGACGCTCGACCAGCTGCACCCGACCCAGGCCGCGGTCGGCTACGACGAGGTCTACTACAAGCTCGGCCGGTACGCCTCGGACAAGGACCGGCTCAACGGCGGCATCAACAAGCGCTTCGACGACTGGTGCGCCACCAACGGCCAGGGCGCGGTCGCCGCCGCCCCGGCCGGCGCCACCCTCGCCGACCCGGCCAGCTTCACCTGCACCGTCCCGGTCGGGCAGGAGACCGCGGCCGACCGCGCCGAGATGAAGACCGTCGTGGTCGGCCCCGGCGGCACGCTCTACCTGACGGACGGCCACCACACCCTCACCTCCTTCCTGGAGACCCCCGAGGGCGGGCCGAAGCTGCACGTCCGGCTGATCGTCCAGGCCAACTACAGCGCGCTGTCGAAGGCCGCGTTCTGGCAGGCCATGCAGGACCACGGGTGGGTGCGGCTGCTCGACGAGCACGCGAACCCCCTCACCCCCGACCAGCTGCCGACCCGCCTCGGCCTGGCGAACTTCCACGACGACCCGTACCGCAGCCTGGTCTACTTCACCCGCGACATCGGCTACTCGGTGCCCGACGCCGCCGCCGAGTTCCTCGAGTTCCAGTGGGGCGACTGGCTGCGCGGCCAGGGCATCGGCCTGCCCGGCTCCTACGACAGCAGCGACCTCGCCTCCTACCTCGACGCGGTGCGCACCGCCTCGCAGGCGATGTCCGCGCTGCCCGGCGACGCCGTGGTCTCCGGCGGCGCCACCGCCGACCAGCTCGGCCGGCTCACCCCCTGGAACGCGGGCAAGAAGCCCACCGGCGGCGAGTTCGGCAAGCTGAGCGCCCCGATCACCGACGCCAAGCCCGGCAAGCTCGCCTACGCGCTGGACTTCCGGTCCAAGCTGCCGGCCGCCCCGGCCTGCACCACCACCGTGACCGGCGCCCACAACGGCCCGCTCACCGCCGCCACCGGCACCACCTGCCTGGTGAACGCCCGGCAGAACGGCCCGGTCGTGGTCCGGGCCGGGGCGAACCTGGTGGTCGCGGGCTCCGACGTCAACGGCCCGCTGCAGGCCGTCGGCGCCGGGACGGTGCGGATCTGCGGCGCCGACTGGACCGGCCCGCTCAGCATCGTCAACACCCGCGACCGCCTCACCCTCGCGGGCCCCGGCTGCACCCCGAACCTGTTCACCGGCCCGCAGCAGCTGGTCGGCAACCCGGTCGGCTGACACCCCGGCCGCCCCGGGACGGCACCCGGGCGGGACGGGACGGTGCCGGACGGGACGGGACGGGACGGCGCCGGACGGGGCGGGACGGTCAGAGCCGGGCCGCGGCCAGCAGCCCGCCCTGCGGGTACGCGAGCGCCTCGGCCCGGAGCGCCGCCGGGCGGCCGGAGTGCAGCACGGTCAGCGTCCCGCCGCCGGGCGGCGCGGCCGGGGAGAGCCGGCGCAGCGTCTGCGCGGCGATCGCGTCCGCCGAGCCGTGCAGCCGGACCGGCCCGGCGAGCGCGGCGGCGATCCGGTCGTCGATCAGCTCGTAGTGGGTGCAGCCCAGCACCACGTCGGTGGTCCCGGCCGGGGTGCGGGCGGCGGCCGACGCGACGGCCGCGGCGATCGCGGCCTCGTCGGCCCGCTCGACGGCCTCGGCCAGCCCCGGGCAGGCCACCTCGTGCACCGTGGCGGCCCCGCCGAACTCGGCGATCAGCCCGCGCTGGTACGCGCTCCCGGTGGTCCGCGAGGTCGCCCAGATCGCCACCACCCCGCCGGCCGCGGCGGCCGGCTTGATCGCCGGGACCGTCCCGACCACCGGCAGCCCCGGCTCGAACTCGGTCCGCAGCCGCGCCAGCCCGTGCACCGTGGCCGTGTTGCAGGCCACCACCAGTGCCTCCGGCCCGTGCGCCACGGCGGCCCGGGCGCAGGCCAGCGCGCGCTCGGCGATGTCCTCGGGCGTGCGCGGGCCCCACGGCATCCCGTCCGGGTCGCACGAGACGACCAGGTCCGCGTCGGGCCGGGCCCGGCGGATCGCGGCGGCGGCGGCGAGCAGTCCGATTCCGGAGTCCACGAGGGCGATCTTCACGAGCACCGACTCTACCCCGAACCCCTCGGCGGCCAGGCGGACGGCCGTTCCGGGGGCCGCCCCGGTTCGGCCGTCCGCCTGACGGTGCGACCGCGTCGTGCGCGTGTCCCCGGCCCGGGGCGGCACGTCCCCGGAGGCTTGGGTCCCATGGGACAGCTGACAGCATCGAACGAACGGGTGCCGGCCGACGAACGGGTGTCGGGGACGGCCTACACCAACCTGGTGGTCGCCACCGTCGGCTTCGCGCTGACCTTCTGGGCCTGGAACCTGATCGCCCCGCTGGCGGGCGAGTTCGACAAGACCCTGCACATGTCGTCGTTCGCGCAGTCGTTCCTGGTCGCGGTGCCGGTCATCGTAGGCTCGCTGGGCCGCGTCCCGGTCGGCGCGCTGACCGACCGCTTCGGGGCCCGGCTGATGTTCCCGCTGATGTCGGCGCTGACCATCGTCCCGGTGCTGCTGCTGATCCCGGCCCGCAGCTCGTACGGGGCGCTGCTGGCGGTCGGGTTCTTCCTCGGGCTCGGCGGCACCACCTTCGCGATCGGCGTGCCGCTGGTGAACTCCTGGTTCCCGCCGCACAAGCGCGGCCTGGGCGTCGGCGTGTTCGGCATGGGCATGGGCGGCGTCGCGCTGTCCGGCTACTTCACGCCGCGGCTGTGGAAGCACGGCCACGACCTGCCGTTCTGGGTGCTGGCGATCGCCCTGGCCGGGTACACCGTGCTGTCCTACCTGCTGCTGCGCGACCGCCCCGACCGGGTGGTCCCGACCGCCTCGCTGGCCTCCCGGCTCGGCCGGGCCGGGCGGCTGCGGGTGACGTGGGAGCTGTCCGCGCTGTACGCGATCGGGTTCGGCGGCATCGTCGCGTTCGGCGTCTACCTGCCGACGTACCTGAAGACCTGGTACGAGCTGTCCGCCACCGACGCCGGCACCAAGGCCGCCGGGTTCGCGCTGGTCACGGTGGTCTTCCGGCCGTTCGGCGGCTGGCTCTCCGACCGCGTCCACCCGGCCGTGGTGACCGCCTGGGCGCTGGGGACCACCGCGCTGTTCGCGATCGTCCAGGCGTTCGACCCGGACCTCAGCCCGGTCGGCACCATCGCCTTCCTGGTGATGGCGGCCGGCCTGGGCACCACCAGCGGCTCGGTGTTCGCGCTGGTCGCCCAGGTCACCCCGGTCGCCCAGGTCGGCTCGGTGACCGGCATCGTCGGCGCGATCGGCGGCCTCGGCGGCTTCGTCCCGCCGCTGGTGATGGGCGCGATCTACAGCGCCAAGGACAGCTACTCGATCGGCTTCATGCTGCTCTCCGACCTGGCCCTGGCCGGCGCCGTCTACGCGATCGGCCGGATGCGCGGCATCCGGCCCACCGCCGCCGACTGACCCCGGCCCCCGCTCACCCGGCCGACCGGCCCCCGACCGTCAGCTCCAGTGCGCCGTCGGCCGCCACGGACGCCCGCACCTCCCAGGTCCGGGCGTCCAGCCGCGTCCCGGCCGCGGTCGTGTACCCGGCCACGGCCAGCTCGGCCACGGCCGGTCCGGTCGCGGCCGTTTCGGCTCCGTCCGGTCCGGCCGCGCGCAGTCGGCCCTCGGCGGCCGAGCCGTCCGCGAAGCGCAGGTCGAGGTCGGCGTCCGGGGGCCCGAGCGCCGCCGCGAGGGCCGCCGGATCGGGCAGGCCCTGGACCCGCAGCCGCGCCCCCGGGAACAGGTGGGTGTGCGCGCACAGCGCCGGAAACGTCTCGCTCATCGCCGCTCCAGACCGGGTGCCGGTGGCCGGCCCGGGCGGGCCGCCCCCGCCAGTGTCCGGCCCCGGCCCCGCCCGCACCACCCGCACCCGCGCCCGGGGCCCGCACCCGGGGGCCCGCGTCGGTGCCCGGGGCTTACGCCTGCGCCCCCAGCAGCCGCTGCACCGCCGGTTCCAGGCCGGACAGGATGGTGTCGAACCGGCGGGTCGAGGTGGTCGAGTCGACCTGGAGGCGGCTGATCCGCAGCGGGTGCGCGGGCAGCCGGGGGCCGAGCCGGTGGTCGGAGAGGAAGCCGAGCCGGTAGCCGAGCTGGCGCAGCACGGCGTCCGCCCGCTCGTCGAAGCCGCCGTCCGGGTAGGCGAAGGCGGTGGGGGCCTCGCCCAGCCAGCGGGTCAGCACCCGGTGCGCACCGGCGATCTCCGCGTGCACCGTCGCCTCGTCGCAGCGCCGCAGCGAGGGGTGGCCCAGGGTGTGGTTGCCGACCGCGACGTCCGCCTCCCGCAGCACCCGCAGGTCCTCCGGGCGCAGCTGCTCCTGGGCCGGCGGGCGGCGGTGCGCGGAGACCCGCAGCTCGGCCAGGCTGCGCCGGCGGTCCGGGTCGGGCATCGCCTTGAGCAGCGCCAGCACCCGGGCCGGGTCGGCGCCGCGGGGCAGCAGCCGGGCCCGGCCGCCGTGGCGGGCCAGGAACGCCGCCTCGTGCCACCAGAACGGCTTCTCGGTGCCGACCAGCTCGGCGATCACGAACGCGGCGGCTGGAATCCGCCGGGCCACCAGCTCGGGCAGCGCGTGCCGCAGCACCGTGCGGTCCGGGTCGTCGAAGGTCACCAGCACCGAGCGCGGCGGCAGCGGCCGCCCCTCGGCCAGCGCCCGCTCCACGTCCGGCACGGACACCGGGGTGGCCAGCCGCCGCAGCCGGTCCAGCTGGGCGCCGAACGAGGCCGGGTCGGTGATCCCGTGGTAGGCGAGCACGGCCAGCCGCTGCGCCGCCCGGGCCCGGAACAGCGGCTGGGCGGGACTGAACCGCAGCCAGCTGCCCCGGTCCCGCTCCCTGGGCTGGCCGGGCGCCGGGGACGGAGCGGGCGGGGTCGCGGACGGGACGACGGGCTGGGGCGGGGCGCAGACGGCAGCGGCGGTGGCAGCGGTGACGGTGGCGTACGACACGGTTCCCCCCTCGGTCGCCGACAAGCGGCGTGGCGGTACCGTCGGCAGGCGGAGCCCGGCCTCCGACCCCGGGCGCGGCGGCTCCGCACCCGAGTGATCTAGCCCGCGGCGGGCACTCCCAATCCCGCTCGTCGGACGGCTCCTGGATCGCTCAATGTAGTGGAGACCCACGACGCCCCGGGATGGTTGTACGCCGGACGGCGAGATTTCGCGGGCGGTCCGGAAGCGCCCCGGAAGCACCCCGGAAACGGCCCGCGAGGCGGCCGTTCGGGGGTCGTGCATCCGGCCGTCCGGGGTCGTGCATCCGGGCGGGCGGGGGCCGGGCACCGGTGCGGACGGGCGGGCGGAAGCCGCTGCGGGCGGGACCGGAGCGGTGCTCCGCAAGGGCCGGAGGACTGTGGCCCGCGCCCCCGGACCGGGTTACCGTGGAGGGCATGGCAGACACCCGAAGTAACCGCCCCGCTACTCGCCGGTCAGCCCTGTTCGGCGGCTGCGCGCTGCGCCGCCACCAGCCGCTGCTGGCCCTGGTGGGCGTGCTCTGCGTCGGCATGGGCATCGCGGTGGCGGTGCTCGTCCCGCAGACCGACGGCCCGGCCTGGGTGATGGCGGTGGCCGGCTGCCTGGCCGCCGGGGTGCTGCTGCTGGTCCGGATCGGCATCGCGCTGCTGCGCCCGAACGGCGGCGCCACCCCCTGAGCCCCGGGCGCCGGGGGCGCTGAGGGCGCGCCCCCGTTGATCGACGGCCGACCGGAAAACGTCCACCAATGGGACAGGACCGGTCGGACCGGCTGATTTTCGGCCTACCTACGCACTTCTTTCACGTTTCGGGGGCAGCAGCCTCACACTTCCCCCTACTGTGATGCGCATCGCCCGCGGCAGCCGCGGGCCGGGGGAGTCACAGTCCGGTGCGGGGGCACCGCGAGGGGGATGCATGACGAGCACCGCCGGCCGGGCCGGAGGCGTCCGGTCGAAGGTCAAACAGCAGTTGGCCCGCGCGGCCGGGCGGGTGCCCGGCGCGGGCGCCACCCTGCTCATCTACCACCGGGTCGGCGGCGGCACGAGCGACGAGCTCGACCTCGCCACCGCCGACTTCACCGCCCAGGTCGACCTGCTCGCCGAGCTCCCGCCCGGCCGGGTCGTCCCGCTGGACACCGCCGCCGACCGCCTCGACGCCGGACTGCGCACCCCCAGCACCGTCCTCACCTTCGACGACGGCTTCGCCGACACCTACGAGACGGCCTGGCCGCTGCTCCGCGAACGCGGCCTGCCGTTCACCGTCTACCTGGCCAGCGGCCTGGTCGGCGCCCCGATGCGCTGGGAGGGCTCCACCGCCAAGGGCGCCCCCGCCACCGGCCTCAGCTGGGAGCAGCTGCGCGAGATGACCGCCTCCGGGCTGTGCACCGTCGCCAACCACACCCGCAGCCACGCCCGCCCCGAACTGCTCAGCACCGCCGAGCTCGACGCCTGCGGCGACGACGTCGAGGAGCACCTCGGCACCCGCCCCCGGCACTTCGCCTACACCTGGGGCCGCCCCGTCCCGCACCTGGACACCGCGCTGCGCGCCCGCTTCCGCACCTGCGCCACCGGCCTGGTCGGCCGCAACCTGCCCGGGTACGACCCGGCCCGCTTCCACCGCGTCCCGGTCCGGCGCACCGACCCGATCGACTTCTTCCGGGCCAAGCTGTACGGCCGGCTCGTCCCCGAACGCGCCTACGCCCGGATCGTCGCCACCGCGAAGGCGGTGGGCGCCGGTGCCTGACCAGCTCCCGCTCCGCCTGCGCGGCGAGGGCGGCCGGCCGCTGCGGGTCGCCCACCTCACCACCGTCGACATGTCGCTGCACCTGCTGCTCGCCACCGAGCTCACCGTCGACGTTGAACACGGCCTGCGCACCTACGGCATCAGCGCCCCCGGCCCCTACCGGGAACGGATCGAACGGATCGGCATCCGGCACCTCCCGCTGCCCTCGCTCACCCGCGCCTGGCAGCCGGCCGCCGACCTCGCCGCCGCCCGCGAACTGCTCGCCGAGCTGCGCCGCATCCGGCCCGACGTGCTGCACACCCACAACCCGAAGACCGGCGTGCTCGGCCGCGTCCTGGGCCGGCTCGCCCGCGTCCCCGTCGTCGTCAACACCTGCCACGGCCTGTGGGCCCAGGCCCACGACCCGCTCGCCAAACGGCTCGCCGTGCTCGGCGCCGAGGCGCTCGCCGCCCGCTTCTCGCACGCCGAGCTCTACCAGAACGCCGAGGACCGTGCCACGCTCGCCCGGTGGGGCGTCCCCGCCGGGCGCTCCCGGGTGGTCGGCAACGGCGTCGACCTCGACCGCTTCCCCGCCCCCGGCCCGGCCCGGGACGCCCTGCGCGCCCGGCTGCGCGCCGAACTCGGCCTCGCCGAGGACGAACTGCTGGTCGGCGGGGTCGGCCGGCGGGTCGCCGAGAAGGGCATCCGCGAGTACGCCGAGGCCGCCCGCGCGCTGGCCGGCAAGGCCCGCTTCGTCTGGATCGGCCCCGACGACCCCGACAAGCCCGACGCGCTGCGCGCCGCCGAGGCGGGCGTGGAGTTCCTCGGCCCCCGCGACGACATGCCCGCCGTCTACGCCGCACTCGACGTCTTCGTCCTCCCCTCCCACCGGGAGGGCTTCTCCCGCTCCGGCATGGAGGCCGCCGCCAGCGGCCTGCCCCTGCTGCTCAGCGACATCCGCGGCTGCCGCGAGATCGGCACCCACGACCGGCACCTGCTGCTCGCCCCGGCGGCCGACGCCGCCGCCCTCACCGCCGCGCTCGACCGGCTCCTCACCGAGCCCGGCCTGCGGACACGCCTGGGCGCCGCGGCCCGCCGCCGCGCCCTCGAACGGTTCGACCAGCGCGCGGTCGCCCAGGTCTCGCTGGAGACCTACGCCGCCGTCGCCCGCCGCCGCGGGCTGCGCTGGAGCACCGACTGAGCGTCCGCACCGCCGCCACCGTCACCGCACCACCACCACCGCACCGCACTTGCACCACCGCACCGCACTTGCACCACCACCGCACTGCACCGCACCAACCCAGTTGGGGGAGAAATGAAGCGAGGGGGGGACCTCGCGGTCACTGTGCTGGCCGGGATCATCGCGCTCCCGCTCGGCCTGCTGATCGCCCTCCTGATCCGCGCCACCATGGGCGGACCGGTGATCTTCCGGCAGACCCGCACCGGCCGCCACGGCCGGGAGTTCGACATCCTCAAGTTCCGCACCATGCGCGACCGGCAGTACGAGGACGAGCCCGACGCCCCGCGCATCACCCGCCTCGGCGCGCTGCTGCGCAAGAGCAGCCTGGACGAACTCCCGCAGCTGTGGAACGTCCTGCGCGGCGACATGGGCGTCATCGGCCCCCGCCCCACCCTGCCCGAGCAGGTCGTCCACTACTCCACCCGCCAGCGCGGCCGCCTCGCCGTCCGCCCCGGCCTCACCGGCTGGGCCCAGGTCCGCGGCCGCAACTCCATCACCTGGCCCGAACGCATCGAACTCGACCTCTGGTACATCGAGCACCACGGCCTCGCCCTCGACCTGCGCATCCTCGCCCTCACCGTGAAGGTGCTGCTGCGCCCGGCCGGCATCACCGCCGCCGGCGGCGTCAACCCCGGCTTCCCGGCCCCGGCCCCGGTCCCGTCGGCCGCCGAGCCCGCCGTCCCGGCCGCGTCCCGGATCGTGCTGCCCCGGCAGGCCACCGCGACCGCGCCCCGGCTGGCCCCGGAGGAACTGCGCGGCTAGTACCGCGCCGGGTACGTTTCCGGTGACGGGCGATCAACGAGGGCGCGGACGAGGGACGGAGAACGGCGCATGGTGCTGTGGATCGCGGGCGCGGGCGGCGTCGGCCGGGAGGCGCTGGACGTGGCGCTCGCCGCGGGCGTCGAGGTGGCCGGGTTCCTCGACGACCGGCAGGCCGGGAGCACGGTGCGCGGCCTGCCCGTCCGCACCCCCGCCGAACTGCCGCCCGGCGCCGGGTACCTGGTCGGGATCGCCGACCCGGCGGCCCGGGCCCGGCTGGCCGGGCTGCTGGACGCGGCGGGCGGCCACCCCGTGACCCTGGCGCACCCCCGGGCGATCATCGCCCCCGAGACCGAACTCGCCCCCGGCTGCCTGGTGATGGGCGGCGCGCACGTCTCCAGCAGCGTCCGCCTCGGCCCGCACAGCCAGGTCCACTACAACGCGACCGTCGGCCACGACACCCGCCTCGGCGCCCGCGTCACCGTCTACCCCGGCGCCAACGTCTCCGGCGCCGTCCGGCTGGAGGACGACAGCACCGTCGGCTCCGGCGCGGTGGTCCTCCAGGGCCGCACCGTGGGCCGCGCCGCCTTCGTCGGCGCCGCCGCCACCGTCACCCGCGACGTGCCGCCCGGCACCACCGTGGTCGGCACCCCGGCCCGCCCGCTGCCGCGCCGCGCTCCCGCCCCCTAGGCTTCCGGGCATGGGAATTCCTGCGTTTCTGGCGGACCTGCGCGCCGTGGTCGGGCACCGGCCGCTCTGGCTGTCCGGGGTGTCGGCGGTGGTGGTGGACGAGGACGGCCGGGTGCTGCTCGGACGGCGGGCGGACAACGGCCGGTGGGCACTGATCAGCGGCATCATCGACCCGGGGGAGCAGCCCGCGGACGCCGTGGTGCGCGAGTGCCGGGAGGAGACCGGGGTGGAGGTGCGGCCCGAGCGGCTGGTCTCGGTGGCGGTCTCCCCGATGATCGAGTATCCGAACGGCGACCGCACCCAGTACCTCGACCTGGTCTTCCGGTGCCGTCCGCTGTCCGGCGAGGCCCGGGTGAACGACGACGAGTCGCTGGAGGTCGGCTGGTTCCACCCGGACGCGCTGCCCGAACTGGAGGACCGCCTCCTGGAGCACCTCGCCCGCGCGCTGGCCGGGAAGGACGAGGCGCACTTCGAACTGACGGCGCCCTGAATGCCGGAGGGCGGGAGCGGGGTGCGCGCCCCGCTCCCGCCCTCCGGGGCCTCAGAGCGTCCGGAACCAGGCCGCGGTGCGCCGCAGGCCCTCCTCCAGCGGGACGGGCGCCACGTCCGGGAACAGCTCGCGCAGCCGCGCGTTGTCGGCCTGCGAGTCCCGCACGTCCCCCGGTCGCGGGTCGACGTGCTCGGCGGCGACCGGCGCCCCCAGCACCCCGCCCAGCAGGCCGATCAGCTCCAGCAGCGAGGTGCGCGTCCCGAAGGCCAGGTTCACCGGCTCCGCGGAGACCACCCGGCGCAGCACCGCCTCGGCGAGCACCTGGGTCACCGTGCCGACGTAGGTGAAGTCCCGGCTCTGCCGCCCGTCCCCGTGCACCGTCACCGGCCGGCCGGCCAGCGCCGCGTCCAGGAAGGCCGGGACCACCGCCGCGTACGCGTGCCCGGCGGGCTGGAGCGGGCCGAAGACGTTGAAGAAGCGCAGCGGCAGCACGCCCAGGCCGTAGCAGTGGTGGTACGCGCCGAGGTAGGACTCGGTGGCGAGCTTGGAGACCGCGTACGGGCTCATCGGGACGGTGCGCATCGTCTCGCGCTTGGGCAGCTCCCGGTTCGCGCCGTACACCGAGGAGGAGGACGCCGCCGCCACGTACAGGCCGCCCGCGCGGCGGGCCGCCTCCAACACCTCCAGGGTGCCGGTGGCGTTCACCCGGTGGCTGGCCAGCGGGGCGGCGATCGACCGCGGCACGGACGGCAGGGCCGCCAGGTGCACCACCGCGTCGGCGCCGGTGAACGCCGCGTCCAGCAGGGCCGGATCGAGGATGCTGCCCTCGAAGAAGGCGACGTCCACCCCCGCCAGGTTGGCCTTGCTGCCGGTGGACAGGTCGTCCACCACCCGGACCTCCGCCACCTCCGGACGGGACGTCAACTCCCTGGCCAGATTGGCCCCGATGAACCCTGCCCCGCCGGTGATCACCACACGCACGGCCGCGCACCACCCCTCCGGTCGGGCCCGGGGACTCCCCCCCACCGGGCCGATGCGGCCGACTCTAGCGGCGGCCCGGGGCCCGGCGGGCGGGAAACCCGCACAGTCGCCGCCAAACCGTCCCATCGGACACATCCGGGACGACAGACGACGGACGGCGCACCGGCACATCGGCGGATCGGCTGACGGGCGAAGGGGCGGACCGGCCCGGCCGGGTCTCAGCGCTTCGGCCGGCGGGCGGTCTCCTCCGCCGCGTCCAGCACCGCCGCCAGGTCGCCGCCCGCGGTCGCGGTCGCCACCGCGGCCACCGCGCCCTCCACGAACGGGGCGTCCGCGAACCGGGTCGGGAACGGCAGGCCGTGCTCCTCGGCCGCCGCCAGCACCGCCAGCACGGTGCGGACCGGGCCGTCCAGGTCGCACAGCACCGCCACGCCGTGGCCCTGGTCGACCCGGCGGGCCGCCGCGGCCACCAGCACCGCGCTGCTGCCCGGGCCGTCCTCCAGCGAACCGCTGGCCGCCGCGACCGGAGCCGGATCGTCCGCCTCCGTCACGGCCAGGGCCACCGCCCGCACCGCGTCCGCGAGTTCCTGGCTGTGCGACACCAGCACCAGGCCCACCCGCCCGTGCCCGGCGGGCCGGGCGGGGCGCGGCACCGAGGGCGCCGGCGCGGTGACGGTGCCCGTCGCGGCGCCCACCGGCGGGGCCGAGGGCGCGGTCGAGATCGGGATGACGTCGGCGCGGCTGCGGTCCCGCTGGTCCATCGGCTGCTCCCGGTTGGGTGGCTGACTGCTCGCCACCCATCCTCACCCCGGCCGCCGCCCGGAGCGTGCTCCTGGGGCGCGCCCGGGTCGGCGTGTCCGAGCGGGACCACCGGGACCACCGGGGCCCGAACGGTTCGAGGGAGCGGGCCCGTAGCACAGCAGCCGTCCCGGGAGGGCCGGATCGCCCCATCTGCCCCGTCCGGTGGGCGCGCCGGGCCGGAACGGCCGGGCCGGGGGCCGCGGGTGGCTAAACTTGACGCTCGACCACAGGCGGGACGACTCCGAGCGGGAGTCCGGGCGGGAGGGTGTGCGGATGACGCCGGCAGAGGCGGCACGGGCGGCGGACGAGCGCCGCAAGATCGAGCTCGACGTGAGCGGGGCCGAGTGGCAGCACGCGCCCGGCGGCGAACAGGGCGTCCAGATCGCCTTCGTCGACGGGTACATCGCGATGCGCAACGGCGCGGAGCCGGACGGCCCGGCGCTGGTCTTCACCCCCGCCGAGTGGCGGGCCTTCGTGCTGGGCGCCCGGGACGGCGAGTTCGACCTGCGGAACCAGTAGTCGCGAGCGCGGTGCCGGGGCGGTGGAACCGGCCGGTCCCGGGCCGCGGCGGCCCGCGCGGTTGGCCGGGTGTTCACCGCTCCGCCACGCCCCCGACCAGGAGTTCCCGGGCACGGCGGACGAGGCCGGGGCCCGCGCGCAGGTGACGGCCGGGCATACGTCGAGGTCACAAAAGAGTTCTGATGGACCGAATCTTGTTGACTGGCCGACAAGCCTGCCAGCACAGTAAGAGCAGGCAGACGCCGTGCCTACCGCCCCCACGCGGTATAGGCACGGCGCCCGCTTCTGCTGCCCGTCAACGGCGCCGATGACGGGCTCTCCCATTTCCCTGTGCCGCACAGGGTGCGGCAGCCGTCGCAGCGGGAGTGACCCGACCGGGAAGAGCGACTCCCCGGGTGGGCCGGAGCCCGGATTCCGCACGCCCCCACGCGGCGGTGATCCGGGCAAGGTTCGCGGACGCGACGGCACGAGGGCCCCGCGAACCTGGCTCTGGGTTCGGTTATGTGGCTGTGGTGGCGCCGATCCGACGGCACCTCGACCGTCCGGAGCCCGCCGGAATCACCCGCAGGCTCCAGGAACCGTCTAAGGACCATTGAATCAGCAAATGGTGCTTGGAGTTCACACGACCGCGTGCGCAGTGAGGGAATGCGCGCAAGGCACGCTGCGACAAACCGCTCCCCGTGGATCTCGCCCCGGAGCGGCCGTCGTGCTGAACCGAACGTAGCCCGGACGGTTGCTCAGAGTCAACATTGGTCCCTGAGCGTAGAACTCGGCCTGATCGCGGACCCGCGCACCGGCCCCCGCCCACCGGCCCCGTACGATGGGCCCATGTCATTTCTCCGCCGTCGCTCCGGACAGCCCGCCGGCCCGGACTTCGACGTACTGGCCATGGATCCGGGCGACTGGCCCGGCGATTTCGGTGTCATGATCCTGGCCGGTCAGGACGGTTCCTGCCAAGGCGTCTTCCTGCAGTACGACCTGCTCGGCGGCCGCGGCCCGGCCATGCTGATCGGCAACCTCCCGGAGGACTCGCCCGCCCGCGAGAGCGAGGACGGCGTGCCGCTGGAGGCCCGCCAGTTGCTCGCCTCGCTGGAGAACGAGGAACCGGTCGACTTCGTCTCGGCCGAGGACTTCCCGGTCATGCTCGGCGACGACCTGCTGATCGTCCGGAAGGTCAAGGTCACCGAGGAGCGGCTGTACTGCTCGCAGTTCGGCCGCAGCGACGGCGTCCAGGTGACCATCGCCTCCTGGGACCGACCGGTTTCGGACGACCTCTACCAGCTCCTCAAGCCGCTTCCGGCGGAGATGTTCCAGCAGGGCTGACGCGCGATGCCCCGGCCACCGCTGCTCACCCGCCGCCTGCACGTGGACCTCCGGCGCACCGCCGGCGCGGCCTGTCCGGCTTCCTGAGAACCCCAGTTCACGGACGCCCGACACCCCGCCGCCCGCCCGGAGGCCCGCCATGACCCGCACCGCAGCACAGCCGACCGTCCCCGCCCCCGTCACCGCCGACGACGCCGTCGAGCGGGCGTTCGCCCGGCTGCCCCGGGTGATCGACCTGCTGGCCGCCCGGGCCGCCGAGCACGACCGCGACGGCACCTTCCCGTACCAGGGCGTCGAAGCCGCCCACGAGGCCGGGCTGCTCACCCTCACCGTCGGCCGGCGGCACGGCGGGCCGGGGGCCGGCCTGGCCGACACCGTCCGGGTGCTGGCCCGGCTCGGCCGCGGCGACGCCTCGGTCGCCCTGCTCGCCGCGCACACCCTGCTGCACCACGCCGAACAGGCCCGCACCGCGCCCTGGCCCGCCGCGCTCTACCGGCGGCTGCTCACCGAGTCCCGCCGCGGGCCCGCCCTGGTCGGCACCCTCCGGGCCCCCGCCGGGCGCCCGCCCGCCGTCACCGCGCACTGGCAGGGCAACGCCTGGCGGCTCGGCGGACGCGCCCCGCACTGCCCCGGCGCCGAAGCGCTCTCCTGGCTCGTGGTCGAGGCCCGCACCGCCGAGAACCAGCCGCGCACCGGCCTGTTCCTGGTCCGCGCCGACAGCCCCGGACTGGAGATCGACCCGGCCGCCGACCAGCTCGGCCTGCGCGCCGCCGCCGGCCACGACGTCCTGCTGGAGGACGCCCGGATCGGCACCGACGCCGCCCTGCTGCCCAAGGGGCCGGCCTTCCCCGCCGACCCCGTCGCCGCGGCCTGGCACCAACTCGCCCTGACCGCCGTCCTGCTGGGCACCGCCCGGGCCGCCCTCGACTGGTCCGCCGGGCGGCTGCGCGGCACCACCGCCCACCGCCGCCCGCTCGGCGAACTCGACGCCGCGCTCACCGGCGCCGAGGAACTCGTCCACGGCCTCGCCGCCCGCACCGACGCCGACCCGTCCGCCGCGACCCGGGCGCCCGCCGTCCAACTGCTCGCCGCCCGCACCGCGAGCGACACCGTGCAGCGGGCCCTCACCCTCACCGGCAGCGCCGGGCTCGACCGCCGCCACCCGCTGGAGCGCCACCTGCGCGACGCCCTCAGCCTGCGCACCCAACTGCCCGCCGAGGACACCGTGCTGGACACCCTCGGCGAAGCCCTGCTGGGCGGCTGACCCCGCCGGCGCCGGGAGCGGGCCGGCGGCCGGGCGTCGGCCGACTGCCGACCGACTACCGGGTGCCGACCGCCGCGCGGACCGCGCGGCGGGCCAGCCCCGCGTCGTCGTACAGCCGGCGGATCATGATCCGCTGCTCCTCGCCCGCGCCCGGGACGTCGTGCAGCCGCAGCTCGCGCATCAGCACCAGCACCAGGTTCACCAGGAACGCGTCCCGGGCCAGCGTGCCGCCGGACTGGGCGAGTTGGCTGATCTGGCGGCGGGCCGCGGTGTCGCCCGACAGCACGCTCCACAGCACCGCCAGGTCGTAGCCCGGCAGGTACCAGCCGGCCTGCTCCCAGTCCAGCAGGACCGGGCCGGACGGGGCCAGCAGGATGTTGCCCAGCAGCGCGTCACCGTGGTTCAGCTGCCACGGCACCGAGGACAGACCGTGCAGCAGGCCGCGCAGGTCGCCCGCGTCCCGGTCGGTCAGCAGCCCCAGCGAGTGGAACCGGGCGATCTCGGTCTGGTAGTCCATCGGCTTGCCGAACACGTCCGTCGGCGGGCGCCACAGGTTCAGCGTGCGCACCGAGCCCAGCACCGCGCGCACCTCGCCCGGCGTCGGCGCGTTCACCGGGTGCCGCTCGCGGGCCGCCGGACGGCCCGGCACCCGCTCCAGCACCAGCACGCAGCGGTCGTGGTCGGCCGCCACCAGCCGGGGCAGCCGCACCGGCGGACGGTGCCGCACGAACGCCCGGTACACCGCCACCTCGTGGTGGAAGCGCTCCACCAGCTGCTCCGCCCGCTCCCCCCGCAGCGCGGCCGGGGACAGGCACTTCGCCACCACCGGGGCCCGGCCGATGGTGCCCGCGATCAGGATGTGCCGACCGCCCTCCCGCAGCACCTGGCGCGGCAGGAACGCCGGACATATCCGCGCGACGTTGGCGAGCACCGCCCGTACCGCCGGGGTCTGCAGCGCGGCCGGGTCCACCCGGTCCACGAACGCCTCCGGGGTCCGGCCCGCGGTCGGCCGGCCCGGCTGGCCCGGTCGGCCGGCCTGCTCCGCCAGGGGGCGGGTCACCAGGGTGGTGCGCCCGCGCGGGTCGCGCAGTTCGGCGGCGCGCGGTGCGGGCCGTCCCGAACCGGCGGTCGGGGGGCGCAGGGGAGAGCGTGCGGGGCGTACGGTCGCGCCGTCCACCCCGTTCGGGGACGACGGGCGGGTACCGGTGCTGGCTGTGGAGTACATGGGCTGGTGAGGGTCCTTCCTTGACCGGCGGCAAAGCTGGGGGCGGCCCGTCGAACCGGGGTCGGGCCGGCCGGGTGGGGCGCGGGCGCCGGGCACGGTCCGCGGTCCGCCGGAACCGTCCGCACCCTGGGGAAGTACGTCCGTCCCGACCGCCGCGCCCTGCCCGGCGCCCTCGCGCCACCCGGCGCGCCACCCCCCGCTGAGCCGCTCCCGGACGGCCGCCCGACGCACCGTCGGAACCAGGTCCGGGCCGGTCGGGGGCCGTTCCGACGCGGAGTCGGGGTGGCGCATACCTACCTGACACCCGGACGGCACTGGCACACCACGTAGCGCACCCTGGCGAACCCTGGCGAATGGTCGCTTGGCATGTGACAGAGCCACTAGGGTCGAGCCAGCCGAGGATCTGGGGGCTTCAGTTGAGCAAGGGGCCGAACACCAGACTGGCCGACCACTTCGCCCTGACCGGATGGTCCAAGGGCGAGCTGGCCCGGCTGGTCAACCGGCGGGGTGCCGCGCTGGGCGAGCAGCAGCTGTCCACCGACACCTCCCGGGTCCGGCGCTGGATCGAGCAGGGCGAGATCCCGCGCGACCCGGTGCCGAGGGTGCTGGCCGCCGTGTTCACGGAGCGGCTCGGCCGTGTCGTCACCACCGAGGACCTAGGTCTCGAACGACACCGGCCCACCAGGTCCGGCAGCAGCGCAGCACCGCCGAAGGAGCCCTGGGCACCGGATCGGACGGCCGCGGTCCTCACCGAGTTCACGGGAATGGACCTCATGCTGAACAGACGCGGACTGGTCGGCGCCTCCGCCGCCCTCGCGGCGGGCGCGGTCATCGCCGACAACCTGCACGACTGGCTCACCGGCGGCGCCGTCGCCGAGGCGGCCGCCCGCCCGGGCCCCCGCCACGTCCTGGTCCAGGGCGGGGCCCAGCCCGTCCTGGACGTCTACGAACCGGGCCCGGTCGGCAACGAGGAGGTCGCCGCGCTGGAGCGCGCCGTCGACGTCTTCCGGGCCTGGGACGCGTCCCGCGGCGGCGGGCTCCAGCGCAAGGCCGTGGTCGGCCAGCTCAACGAGGTCGGCGGCCTGCTCACCCACGACCACCCGGCCGCGCTGGAGCGCCGGCTCTGGACGGTCGCCGCCAACCTCGCCGTGCTGGCCGGCTGGATGTCCCACGACGTGGGCCTCGAACCGACCGCCCAGCGCTACTTCGTGATCGCCGCGCAGGCCGCCCGGGAGGCCGAGGACCGCCCCCGGGCCGGCGAGGCGATCTCCCGGGCCGCCCGCCAGATGCTCCACCTCGGCCGGGCCGACGACGCCCTCGAACTCATGCAGCTGGCCAAGGCCGGCGCCTGCTCCGGCGGCGGCGCCCAGCCGCGCACCCGGGCCATGCTGCACACCGTCGAAGCCTGGGCGCAGGCCGCGCTCGGCCGCTCCGAGGCCACCCGCCGGGTGCTCGGCGAGGCCGAGGAGCTCTTCGTCCGGGACAGCCCGGAACCCGCCCCCAGCTGGATGCAGCTGTTCAACGAGGCCGAGCTGCACGGCATGCAGGCCCTGGTCTACCGCACCCTCGCCGAGCACGATCCCGGCGCCGTCCCGCTCGCCGTCCGGCACGCCCGGACCGCGATCCGGCTGCGCCAGAAGACCGGGCGCGAGCGCTCCGCGCTGCTCGACCGGATCACCCTGGCCTCCATCCACTGGATCTCCGGCGAACCGGACGAGGCCCAGGTGCAGGCCAAGCTCGCCCTCGCCTCGATCAACGACACCTCCTCCAATCGCACCTGGGACCGGCTGCGCGAGATGTACCGGCTCTCCACCCGCTACCGGGGGCTGCCCGGGGTGGCCGAGCTGCGCGAGCAGATCAACGAGGCGCTGCCCGCGCCCAGGAGGCCGCGCCCGATCTGACCGGGGCGGGGACGGGCCGGCCGGGCCGGCCCCGGAGGTCGAACACCCGGGTGATTCGGGCTCGAACGGACCCGGCATTCCGGAAGGGGTCGATCCGGTACGGACGGACCCGGTCTGGCGCGGTCACGGTGCGGAAATCCGTTGCCCTGTGTGCAGACCGGTCACCCAGGCGGTAACCTTCGGTGATTCCGGCGCCCGGGCGCCTGAGCTGTGCCAACCGACCCCGGCGACGGAAATCCCGTTGCCACGACGACCGCCGCAACGGATGCTGACCTCATGTTCGAGCCAGTGATAGCGCCCAGCGCCAGCCTCCTCGGCCTCCTCCAGCGAGGTCGTGGGGACGGGCAGCTGCATGCGTTGGCCGCAGACCGCGACGAGGCGATCGCCGCCGTCGAGACCTGCGTCACCAACGACCCCCGCGCCGACTGGCAGGTCGAGAACCGCTCCCTGTACTACGCGCGGCTCTACATGGAGCTCGAAGCCCCCCTCACCGGCATCGAGCTCCACCTCCACTCGCCCGAGGACAGCCTCGACCCCGACGAGGCCCGCACCGGCCTCGCCCTCGCCGTCCTGGGCCACCTGGCCGGCTACGGCCGCCGGGACGCCCTCGACCTGCTGCGCGCCTACACCGCCACCGGGGCCAACTGGTCCTGGGCCCTCGACGAACTCGCCCTGCGCGACACCGACGAGTCCCTGCTCTCCCTCGCCCCCGCCGTCCTCGCCCGCTTCCCGGCCGACCCGGAGGGCGACGCCGAGCTGCGCGAGGCCGTCCGCTCCGCCTACGAACCGCGGGTCTGGCGGCTGTGGGCCGCCCACCACCCCCGGGTGGCCGCCGCCGGCGAGCAGTCCCCCTTCGACCTGTGGCAGCGCCAACTGTCCCGCCCCGGCGTCACCCCCGGCTGGTCCACCGCCGACGTGCTCGCCTGGGCCGACCAGGGCGACAGCCCCGCACCCGACGCCCTCGCCCGCCGCGCCGCCGCGGCCGCCCGCTGTCTCACCGCCGTCGTCCGACCCGAGGACGCGCCGCTGCTGCACGACGCCGCCGGGCACGGACCGGCCGGCGCCCGCTGCGCGGCGCTGCGCCACCTCGTCGAACAGCGCGACCCGGCCGCCGCCGGGCTGATCGAGACCGCCGCCGCGGACCTGGACCACCGGGTGGTCCGCGCCTCGCTGGAACTGCTCGGCCGGATGCGAGGTCCCGAGGCGCTCGCGCACGCCCGCCGCTGGGCCGACCCGGCGACCGGCGGCGCGGACAGCGCCCTCGCCCAGGCCGCCGTCCGCCTCCTCGCGGACGCCGGCGAACCCTGCGACGCCCCGCTGGTGGTCGCCGCACTGCACCAGTGGATCTCGCTGAACGGCGTCACCGGCGCCGCCCTCGGCAGCCTGGTCGACGGCGTCGGCCGGCTCCACGCCACCGCCGCCGTCCCCGCCCTGCGGCACGTCTACGGCGAGGCCGCCTCCTCCGAACTGCGCGGGCGCGCCGCCCAGGCGCTCGCCGTCACCGACGCCAACTTCGCGGCCGGCCCCGCGGTCGAGTGCCTGTGGGACTGCGAGGAGTCCACCCGCGAGCTCGCCGCCACCCACGTCACCACCACCGGCGACGTCCGCGTCCTCGAACGGCTGCGCCGGCTCGCCGCCGACCCGGCCGAGGAGGCCGAGGTCCACGCCGCGGTGCGCGGCCGGCTGACGGCCCGGGACCGCTAGGGCACCCGCCACGGCGACCGCGCACCCCGCTCCACCCCGCCGCACCCGTCCTCGCGCCGGCCCCGGTGCTCGGCGCGGCCGGTGCGACGCCACCGGCCCCCGCCGGGTCGCCGTCCTGGCCGCGCCGACCGTCCTGGTCCTGCGCCGCCGGGAGTCCCCCTCGGACCGACCTGTCGGCGGGGGCTGCCAGGATCGCTGCCCGTGAGCATCATCGGCAGCTACCTGCGGCTGGCCCCCGCCGAATTCGCCCGCGCCCTCGAAGAACCCGGCTGGGTCCGGGAGTTCGCCCGCGAGCAGGCCGCCCTGGAACACCGGCGCGACCCCTCCGAACTGCGCTTCCACGACACCGGGAAGTCCTGGGCGGCCCTGGCCCACCTGCTCGCCCGGCGCGGCCTCCCGACCGAGCCGGTCCACGGCGGCACCCCCCTCCCCGGCGACGAGGACTGGGGCTACGGCCCGCCCACCCTGCTGGCCCCCGACCGGGTCGCCGCCGCCGTCCGCGAGCTGGCCGACCTCCCCTTCGACACCCTGGCCGCCGGCCTCACCCCCGCCGACCTCGCCGCCGCCGAGGTCTACCCCGTCCGCCTCTGGGCCGACGACCCGTCCGCCCTCGACCACCTCTCCGCCCACTACACCGACCTGCTGCGCTACCTCACCCGCACCGCCCGCTACCGGCACGGGCTGCTGATCTGGTACTCGTGACCGCCGGGGCGGCACCGGCGGAAGCCGCGGTGGTGAAGGAGTGGTGGAAGCACCCGCAGAGTGTGCGAGCGGGTGGGGCGGGGGTTCTATCGTTTCGGGTTCCACCGAGAGGTCGCCGGAGGGGAGGGGCGCCGTGGTCGTGCTGCGGCTGGATTCGCTCGCGCTGTCGCGGTCCCGGTTCGCGCTGTCGCCGTTCGCCGAGACGCTGGCGGCGATCGTGCAGTTGGCCCGTCCGTACGGTGAGCCGTGGGCGGGGCCCTGGCGGGAGCGGCACCGGGCGGCGTTCCTGGCGCGGTTGGCGGGGGACGGGTACGCGCACGGGCTGGTGGAGTTGATCGCGGCGACGAAGTACCTGCCGAACCACCTGACGCTGCCGCCGGGCGGGGGGATGGAGACCACGCTGGAGTCGGAGCTCGCCGAGGTGGCCCGGGTGCCGGACGAGGTCGCGGTGGCGGGGCTGCGCACCGCGCAGGAGCACGCCCGGGCGGGCCGGCCGCTGGACCGGCTCACCGGACGCGGGCACGGCGCCCGGGCGGCCGAACTGTTCCGCGCGGTCTGGGACGCGCACCTGGCCGCGGACTGGCCGGCCCGGCGAGCGGCCCTGCAGCGCGACGTCACGCACCGGGCCGGGCTGCTGGCCGCACACGGCTGGCCGCGGGCCCTGCGCCAGATGAACCGCACCAGCGGGTGGGTCGGCGCGGACGCGATCCGGTTCAGCGACCGGCCCGGCCCGGACCGGGTGGTCGGGCCGGACGGCATGCTCTTCGTCCCGGTCACCGCGCAGCGCGGCTCCTGGCTGTGCGAGGCGCCGGGCCGCCCGTTCGCGCTGGTGTACGCGGCGCGCGGCTCCGGGGCCGGGGCCGGGGCGGGGGAGGACGGGCGGGCGCTGGCCCGGCTGCTCGGCGGCGGGCGGGCGCAGATCCTGCGCCGGTTGGAGACGCCCGCCACCACCAGCGAACTCGCCCTGCTGCTGGACCAGTCGGTGGGCACGGTCGGCGGCCACCTGGCGATCCTCCGCGACACCGGCCTGGTGGACCGGACCAGGGTGGGCCGCCGGGTCCTCTACCACCGCACCGAGCTGGGCGACCGCCTGGCGCGGGGCCCGGAGCGGGGCTGACGGGAGGTCAGGCGACGCAGAACTCGTTGCCCTCGGGGTCGCGCATCACCCACCAGTGGCCGGCCGGGCCCTGGTCCCGCTCCTCGACCCGGGTCGCGCCGAGCGACTCCAACCGGGCCACCACGGCGTCGAGTTCGCCGCCGGAGTGGACGTCGATGTGCAGCCGGTTCTTGCCGCTCTTCGGCTCGGGGACGTCCTGGAACAGGATGCGGCGCCCCTGGCCGATGTCGCTCGCCGGGTCGTACGGGTCCTCGGGGTGGCGGACGGCCGCGTAGCCGCGGAACAGTTTGCGGCCGTCGCGCTCCAGGACGGCGGCGGCCGGGAGGCGGCCGTCGGCGAGCAGGGCGTCGATCAGGGCGGTCGGGTCCTCGACCCGGTAGTCGAGGGCGGCGGCCCAGAACTCGGCGAGGGCCGGGGCGTCCGAACTGTCCACGACGAGTTTCCACGTGAGCGTCATGGCAGGCGATTCAATCGCACGCCAGATCGAGCGGCAACGACCTCCGGCCGCCGGTGTGTCGGTCCGCCCGGGGGAGGGGGAGAAGCGGCGGGGGCGGGCCGCCGGAGACCACCGGCGGCCCGCCCCCGGGGGACGGTGGTGGGTCAGTGGACGGCGCCCGCGTCGGGGGCGAGGGTGCCGGCGGTGACCAGGGCGATGATGGTGATGCCGAGCAGGATCCGGTAGACCACGAACGGCGTGAAGCTGTGGTGCGA
>NZ_QLLT01000030.1 GCF_003259315.1 Kitasatospora sp. SolWspMP-SS2h
GGGGAGGTTGCGGGCCATGACGATGCGCTGGACCTGGTTGGTGCCCTCGTAGATCTGGGTGATCTTCGCGTCCCGCATCATCCGCTCCACCGGGTAGTCCCGGGTGTACCCGTACCCCCCCAGCAGCTGCACCGCGTCCACCGTGATCTCCATCGCCGCGTCCGACGCGTAGCACTTGGCCGCCGCCCCGAAGAACGTCAGGTCGCCGTCCGAGCGCTGGGACTTGGCCGCCGCCGCGTAGGTGAGCTGCCGGGCCGCCTCCAGCTTCATCGCCATGTCGGCCAGCATGAACTGCACGCCCTGGAAGTCGCCGATCGGCTTGCCGAACTGCCGCCGCTCCTTCACGTAGCCCTTGGCGTAGTCCAGCGCGCCCTGCGCGATGCCCAGCGCCTGCGCCGCGATGGTGACCCGGGTGTGGTCCAGCGTGCGCATCGCCGTGGCGAAGCCCGTGCCCTCCGCGCCGATCATCCGCTCCGCCGGGATGCGCACGTCGTCGAAGTACACCTCACGCGTCGGCGAGCCCTTGATCCCCAGCTTCTTCTCCGGCGCCCCGAACGAGACGCCCGCGTCGCCCTTCTCCACCACGAACGCCGAGATCCCCTTGGAACGCTTCTCCGGATCGGTCACCGCCATCACCGTGTAGAACTCCGACACCCCCGCGTTGGTGATCCACCGCTTCACCCCGTTCAGCACCCAGAAGTCCCCGTCGCGCACCGCCCGCGTCCGCATCCCCGCCGCGTCCGAACCCGCCTCCGGCTCCGAGAGGCAGTACGAGAACATCCCCTCGCCGCGCGCCAGCGCCCCCAGGTACTTCGCCTTCAACTCCCGCGACCCCGACAGCTGCACCGGCAGCGACCCCAGCTTGTTCACCGCCGGGATCAACGACGACGACGCGCACACCCGCGCCACCTCCTCGATCACCAGCACCGTCGCCAACGCGTCCGCCCCCGCACCACCGAACTCCTCCGGCACGTGCACCGCGTGCAGCTCCGCCGCCCGCAACGCGTCCAACGCCTCCTGCGGGAAACGCCCCTCCTCGTCCACCGCCGCCGCGAACGGAGCGATCTTCGCCTCCGCCAGCGCACGCACCGACTCCCGGAGCATCACGTGCTCCTCGCCGAGCCGGTAGAGGTCGAAGTCCTGGGTCATGGCAGTCTCCTCGGTGTGGCACTCAGTACCCCCGATTATGCACACTCAGTGCCGTCCGGCCCAGCCCGAACCGCCTGGTCGGTGCTACCGTCCCGGTATGAGCGAGGTGCATGAGCAGGACCGGGCGCCCGGCGGCGGAGCGGCCCGGCCGACGATGCGGGACGCGCTGGTCGAGGCGGCGTTCGAGCTGTTCTCGGAGCGGGGTTTCGAGCAGACCACGATCGACGACATCGTCTCGCTCGCCGGGGTCGGCCGCCGGTCGTTCTTCCGGTACTTCCCGTCGAAGGAGGCGGTGGTCTTCCCCGACCACGACGGCTGCCTGGCGGACATGACCGCCTTCCTGGGCGCGGCCGACCCGGCGGGCGACCCGGTGGAGCAGGTGTGCGACGCGGCCCGGCTGGTGCTGCGGATGTACGCGGGCAACCCGGCCTTCTCGGTGGGGCGCTACCGGCTGACCAAGCAGGTGCCCACCCTGCGCATCCACGAGCTGTCGGTGGTCTGGCGCTACGAGCGCACCCTGGCCGGCCACCTGCGCACCCGGTACGCGGCCCGCTCGGACGGCGCGCTGCGGGCCGATGTGATCGCGGCGGCGGTGGTCGCGGCGCACAACTACGCGCTGCGGGCCTGGCTGCGCTCGGGCGGCGAGGGCGACGTGGGCGCGGCGGTGGACGAGGCGCTGCAACTGGTGGCGGCGACCTGGGGGGACGGCGCGGAGGGCGGCGGGGGCGGCAGTTCGCAGGACGACGAGGTGGTGGTGATGGTGGCCCGGCGCGGCACGCCGATGTGGCGGGTGGTGCAGGGGGTGGAGGCGGCCCTGGAGGGCTGACGGGCCGGTCGGCCGGTCCGGCCGCAGAGCTGACAGCCTGTCGAACATCGTCCGATATGACTGGCACTCGGTACCTTTACACGAGGCACTGAGTGCCATACCGTCCTTCTGGCAGACGCCCCGACCGCACGCTCGCTCCCGGGCGGCGGTACGGCGGCGCACCCAGGTCCAGGGAGGAGACGGCCATGACCCTCACGCTCGCCCCGTCCGCACCGCACGCCCCGCACGCCCCGCTCGCCCCGTTCGAGCCCTTCGCCGAACAGCCCTTCCCCGCGCACTCCGCCGGCTCGGCCGGCGAGGCCGAACTCGACTACCGGCGCTGCCACTGGTGCCACTCGGCCAGCGCGGCGTCCTGCCTGCTGTGCCCGGTGTGCGGCTCGGCCGACCTGTCGCCCGCCCGGGCCTGCGGGCAGGGCACGGTGCAGCGCCTGCTGCGCCCGACCCGGCGCGGCCCGCACCTGGGGCGGCCGTACCTGATCGTGCTGGACGAGGGCTTCACCGTGCAGGCCACCGTGCTCGGCGGACTGCCGGGCGCGGTGCCGATCGGCGCCCGGGTGCACCTGGTGACCAGCGAGGAGGGCGGCCGGATGCTGACCTTCCGGCTCGCGCCCCGCCCCTGAGCGCCCCGGCGGCAGCACCCCCCGAAGGTCTCCGGGCCGCCGCCCCACCGGCGCCCGGCCCGCGCCCCCGGTCGTGGCACCCGGTGCCACGACCGGGGGCGTTCTCCTTCGGACGTGCGTGCCGTGCGCACACTTCCGACATGTCTTCTCCCGGCTGTGCCGGCCTGGCGGAACCGGCGCACGCACCGCCGCCGCGCGGGTAGGGTCGATGGCGTTTGCCGTTCCGGGGGAGGTACTCGCACGTGCTCGGTCTGAGCGCACATCAACCGGCCGCCGTCTGGCACCCGTTGTCCGGCCCGCCGCCGGTGCGGGCCTGGTGCCGCGGGCTGGCGGCCAATCCCGGGGCGCCGGCCGGGGTGCTGCTGCGGCTGCTGGCGGAGGGCGCCGAACCGCTCGGGCCGGTGCGCCGCCCGGAGCTGCCGGCGCCGGTGCTGGAGGCCGCGCTGCGGCACCCGCAGTGGACGGTGCGGGCGGCGCTGGCCGAGCGCCCGGACCTGTCCGCGCGGACGCTGGCGGCCCTGGCCGGCGACCGGGAGCGCCGGGTCCGCCGGGCCGCCGCGTCGGCCGCGCACCGGGTGGCGCTGCCCCCGGCGGCGCTGGCCGCGCTGGCCGCCGACCGCGACCCGGAGACCCGCCGCCTGGTGCCGGGCTGCGCGGGCCTGCCGCCGGAGCTGCTGGCGGCCCTGGCCCAGGACACCTCGCCACCGGTGCGCGCGGCGGCGGTCCGGCCGGAGTCCTGGCCGCAGCTGCCGCCCTGGATCCGGACCGGGCTGCGGGCCGACCGCGACCCGGCGGTGCGGGCCGCGGTGCGGCGGGCGCTGCGGGTGGAGCGCGAGCTGCCGGTGACGCTGGCCGGGTACATCGCCGAGAGCGACCCGGCCCGCCGGGAGCGGACGGCGGCCTCCGCGGCGCTGGAGCGGCCGCTGGGCGAGTGGCTGGTGCTGGACGACGACCCGCGGATCCGGGCCGCCGCGGCGGGCAACCCGCGGCTGCCCACCGACCTGGCGCTGGCCCTGGCGGCCGACCCGGACGGGGCGGTGCGCCTGGCGGTGTCGCTGCGCCCCGACCTGACCGAGGAGCAGCGCGCGGCGGTGGCCTGCCGGCTGCCGGACGCCGCGCCGCCGCTGCCGTGGGTGGCCGAGCGGGCGGACGATCCGGCGGAGCTGCTGCGGCTGGCCCGCTCGGCGCACCCGCTGGTGCGGTGCGCGGTCGCCTCGCTGGAGCGGCTGCCGCGGGCGGTGGTGGCGGTGCTGGCGGCCGACGGTGAGCTGCGGGTGCGCCTGGCGCTCGCGGAGCACTGCGCGGACGCGCCGGGCGCGCTGCTGCGCTCGGTGTACGGGCAGTTGCTGGGCCCGGCCGCGCTGCTGGCGGACGCCCGGTTCCCGGCGCCGGGCCTGGCCCGCTGGGCCGAGCGCCCGGAGCCCGCGCTGCGGCTGGCCGCGCTGCGCGATCCGGAGCTGGCGCCGGAGGTGCCGGCCGCGCTGGCGGCGGACCGCGACGCCCTGGTGGCGCGGGCGGCGGCGGCCGATCCGCGGCTGCCGTGGCGGGCGCTGCTGCGGGCGCTGGAGCCGGACGCGCAGCCGGAGGCGGCGGCGGCGAACCCGGCCCTGCCGGTGCCGTTCATGCACCGCCTGCTGGAGCTGTCGGCCCCGCGCTGAGCCGTTGGACCGCTGGGCCGTTGGGTCGCTGGGCCGCTGAGTTGCTAGGCCGATGAGCTGCGGCGACGCCGGGTCGGGCCGGGTGGGAGGGCCCCGCCGCACCGCCCGGAATACCTCCAGGTCGGTGAAGGTTCAACCACCTGTCGGGCCGGTGCGGCCCGGCGGGAGACCCGGAAACGGGAAGGAGCAGCCCATGACCACCGACCTCCGCCCCACCGACCCCCGCCCGCTCGGCGCGGCCCTGGTGTCCCCGGACGAGGGCGCGGCCGAACGCTGGGCCCGCGCCCGGCTGTTCTTCGACTCCAAGGCGTACGCGGACGCCGCGCTGATCCTGGCCGGCGTGGTCGCGGAGGTGCCCGAGCAGGTCGGCCCGCGCCTGCTGCTGGCCCGGGCCTACTACCACTCGGCCCAGCTGCGCCGCGCCGAGGAGCAGCTGCGCGAGGTGATCGCGCGCGACCCGGTGGAGTCCTACGCGCACCTGGTGCTCGGCCGCGTCCTGGAGCGCCAGGGCCGGTCCGCCGAGGCCGCCCCGTACCTGCGGCTGGCGGCCGTGTTCGACGGGGAGTTCCCGGAGGACTGAGCCACCGCCGCCCGTCCCCGCGGCGTATTGCACCGCACCGCCCCCGGCCGTTCCCCGGCCGGGGCGGTGCGCTGTCCGCCCGTGTCCCGGCCCCGGCGCCGTCCGCGTGCTGTCGTCGCCCGGCCCGGCCCCTGGCAGGCTGGAGGGAGCGCGCCCTCGGGGTGCACGGAACGGAGGTCCGACCGATGCGGACGCTGGAGGAGCAGATCGAGGTGACCGCCCCGGTCGGGACGGCCTGGTCGCAGCTGCACCGGGTCGCCGAGTACCCGCTGTTCGTCGCCGGGGTGGTGCAGGCCAGCGCCCACGGCCGGCACCACGCGCACCTGGACGTGGAGTTCGGCGGCGAGCGGCACGCGGTGGACGCGGAGCTGACCGACCACGGGCGGGGCCGGGTGATGAGCTGGGAGACGGTGGACGGTCCGCCGCTGCGCGGCACCTTCGCGCTGCGGGAGCTGGACGCCGCGCACACCCGGGTGCAGCTGCGGCTGGAGTACGACCCGCAGGAGCTGACCGAGTCGCTGGGCGGCCCGCACGCCGGGTACGCGCAGAGCCACGCGGTGGAGGAGGCGGTCCGCGCCGACCTGGAGCTGTTCAAGCAGCTCTGCGAGGAGTGAGCGCCCGGCCCGGGGCCCGTCTCCCGGCCCTCCCACCGGTCCGTCCCCCGGCCCGTCTCCCGGTCCGTCCCCCGGTCACTCCGCCAGCGGCAGTTCGGCCCAGATGACCTTCCCGCTGGCGGGGTAGCGGGTGCCCCAGCGCTCGGCGAGCTGGGCGACCAGGAACAGGCCGCGCCCGCCCTCGTCGGTGTCGGTGGCGTAGCGCAGGTGCGGGGAGGTGGCCGAGCCGTCCCGGACCTCGCAGATCAGCGCCCGGTCGCGCAGCAGCCGGACCCGGATCGGCGGGGCGGCGTACCGGATGGCGTTGGTGATCAGTTCGCTGAGCACGAGTTCGGCGGCGAACGCCTGGTCGGCCAGGCCCCAGTCGGCCAGGCGGCGGGTGACGGCGGCCCGGACGCGGGCGACGGCGGCGGGGTCGGCGGGGACCTCCCAGTCGGCGACGTGGTCGGCGGGCAGCGCGCGGGTGCGGGCCACCAGCAGGGCGGTGTCGTCGGCGGGGTTGACCGGCAGCAGGGCGGCCAGCACGTCCTCGCAGGTCTGCCGGGGGTCGCGGCCGGGGTGGGCGAGGGCGGCGCGCAGCAGTTTCAGGCCGTGGTCGAGGTCGTGGCTGCGGGACTCGACCAGTCCGTCGGTGTACAGCACCAGCCGGCTGCCCTCGGGGAGTTCGAGTTCGACGCTCTCGTAGGGCATGCCGGTGAGGCCGAGCGGCGGCCCGGCGGGCAGGTCGACGATCTCGACCCGGCCGTCGGGGTAGGCGACGGCGGGCGGCGGGTGGCCGGCCCGGGCGAGGGTGCAGCGGCGGGCGACCGGGTCGTAGACGGCGTACAGGCAGGTCGCGCCGGTGATCGGGCGTTCGCTGCCGTCGGGCGCGGGGTGTTCCTGGTCGAGGCGGTTGACCAGGGCGTCGAGGTGGCCGAGCAGTTCGTCGGGGGCGAGGTCGAGCGAGGAGAAGGTGTGCACGGCGGTGCGCAGCCGGCCCATGGTGGCGGCGGCGTGCACGCCGTGGCCGACCACGTCGCCGACCACCAGGGCGACCCGGGCGCCGGAGAGCGGGATGACGTCGAACCAGTCGCCGCCGACGCCGGCCTGCGCGGGCAGGTAGCGGGAGGCGACCTCCAGGGCGTGCTGCTCGGGGAGCCCGGCGGGCAGCAGACTGTGCTGGAGGGCGACGGCCATGGTGTGCTCGCGGGTGTAGCGGCGGGCGTTCTCGACCAGGACGGCGGCGCGGGCGGTGAGTTCCTCGGCGAGGGTGCGGTCCTCCTCGTCGAAGGCCGGGCGCGGGCGGGCCCGCCAGAAGGTGGCCACGCCCAGCAGCGTCCCGCCGACCGCCAGCGGCACCGTGACCAGGGTGTGCACGCCCTGGTCGCGCATCGCCGCGACGGTGCTCGGGTGGATCTCGTCCCAGGCGGCCAGCGCGGACGACAGGTCCGGTTCGACCACCGAGCGCAGCCCGGCGACGGCCCGGGCCCGGGGGGTGCCGGGGACGAGCGGGACGGGCGAGCCGGGGGCCAGCAGCGGCGGCAGTTCGCCGATGCCGGCCAGCGCGGCGCGGTGCAGCGGGCGGCTCTGCCCGGGGCGCGGTTCGCCGCCGGCCAGCACGCCCTCGTACAGGTCGACGCAGGCGAAGTCGGCGAACGCCGGGACCAGGGCCGCGGCGAGTTCCTGGCAGGTGCGGGTGATGTCGAGGGTGGTGCCGATCGAGGCGCCGGCCCGGTAGAGCAGTTCCAGGCGCAGCCGGGCGGTGTCGGGCCCGTTGAGCGGGGCGGTGTCGCGCAGGGTGGCGATCAGGTGGGACGGGCCGCCGGAGCGGTCGGTGGGGTGCAGATCGACGCCGAGGACGCGGTCGTGGACGACGGCGCGGGCGTCGGTGAACTCCTCGGAGCCGTGCAGCAGCGCGGTCAGGGCGGGCGGCAGGTCGAACGCGTCGAGCGGGCGGCCCTCGCAGTCGGCGGGCAGGTCGAGCAGGCGGCGGGCCTCGTCGTTGGCGTGGCGCAGCACCCGGTCGGGGTCGAGCAGCAGCACCGCCTCGCGGACGACGACCGGTATGGGATCGCGGTGCCGGCCCCGCCCGTCCGCGGCGGGCCTCATCCGGGCCGTCCGGCGGGGGCGGGCGCCACGCGGGCCGCCGGGGCGGGACGTGCGGCGATGGACAGCCGTCGCGGAGGGGTACCGCCCGCCACGCTGCGTGCACCGGGTGCTGCCCGAAACCGGGTCATACGCCCATTCCTACACTCCCGGCTCGGAGCGGGCCAATGGCCGCGCCCGGATTTCCCGGGTCGGCGAGCCGGTTCCCACCGGTGCCCGTTGGCGTGACAGCGCGTCAGGCAGCCGACGGGACGGGCCGAGGAGGGGGCCGTGGACGAGGACGAGGAGGAGCGGGTCCGCGCGCTGGACCACCCGGATCCGCCGAGGCGCGCGCGCGGCTACCCGCTTGACCGCACGCCCACGGCATCGACTGGTTCCCGCCGACGGCCGCGGAGGTCCGGGTCGACCCGCGTGCGGTGCGGAATCGGGCCGGGCGGGCGGTGTCGGGCCGGGCGGGCGGTGGGCCGGGCGGGCGGTGGTGGGGGCGCTGGTGATCGCTGTCCGCCCGGTGGTGTCCGCTCCGCGGGCGCGCGGGGCACCCCGGGCGCGGGGGTGGGGTGGGCCGGGGAGAGGATGGGTGGATGTAGAAGCCAAGCGTCTGCGCGGAGAGGTCTCGCCATGCCCCACATCACCGTCGACTACTCGCCGCAGCTCGCCGACGCCTTCGACCGCCCCGGCTTCGTCCGCGAGCTGCACCCGCTGGTGCGCGAGTGGGTGGCGTCCCGGGGCGTGTGCAAGACCTTCTTCCGCCCGGCGGCGGAGACCTGGGTCGACGCCGCGGACGGGCAGTTGGTGGCCTTCGTGCACATCGCGATCGGCCTGCTGCCCGGACGGCCGGAGGGGCTCAAGGCCCGGCTCTCGGAGGAGGTGCTGCGGCTGCTCGACAAGCACCTGCGCCCCGTGCTGGGCCGCGAGGTGGTGCGCTCGGCGGAGGTCCGCGACCTGACGGCCTCCTACCGCCTGCGCACCGGCTGGTAGTCGCCCGGTGGCCGCCCGCCCGGTGACCACCCCGCCCGCTCAGCGGTGGCCAAGGACGTTCACCACCCGGCCGTTCGGGTCCCGGACGAAGAAGCGGCGCACGCCCCACTCCTCGTCGCTCAGCGGGTGGACGATCTCGGCCCCCGCGGCCAGCATCGCGGCGTGCGCGGCGTCCACGTCGGCCACCTCTACGCTCAGGTCCGGCACCACGGGCGCGGTGGCGTCCCGGGCCATCAGGCTCACCTGGGCGGTCGGGCTGCCGGGCCCGGCCAGCGTCATGATCCAGCCGTGGTTCATGGCCTCCTCGAACCCCAGCCGCCCGTAGAACTCCCGGTTCTCCGACCGCTTCCGCTCCCCCTCCCCCGCCACCCGCAGGTTCGGCACCACCCGCCGCACCGGACGGGCGGGCCGCTCTGCGGCGTCGAACGCGGGCCCGAGCGGGGCCAGCGCCGCGCGCAGCCGCTCGGGCAGCGAGCCGTCGGGGCCGGCCTGGCCCCCGGCCGGGCCGGTCGCGGGCGGGCGGAGCCAGTCCTCCAGCGCGATCCGGACCGCGGCGGCGGTGGCCGCCGCGAGAACCCGGGCCCCTTCCGCCCCCGCGCCGTCCAGGCGTCCGGCGATCGCCGCCGCGAGCGGGGCCGCGATCCCGGCGGTGGTGCCGAGGAACGCCTCGCGCAGCGCGGGCCGGGCGGCGATCAGCCGCAGCGCCTCGGGGGCCCGCTCGCCAGTGCCGGTGTACTGCTCGACCACCGCGTCGGTGACCGCGTCGGCCAGCCGCACCCGCGCGGGCCGGGCCGCGACCGCCGCGGCGACCCGCTCCTCCCGGTCGGCGGTGACGGCGGAGACGATCGCCTGCTCCCGCCCGGCGAAGTAGTTGTGGTAAGTGCGCGGCGAGACTCCGGCCGCCTCGGCGACGTCCTCCACCCGCACCTCGTCCGGCCCCCGCTCCAGGGCCAGCCGCAGCGCCGCTTCGCGCAGCGCCTCCCGGGTAGCCCGCTTCTTCCGCTCCCGCAGCCCAGGCGTCGTCACGGGCATCAGCGTTCCACATCGTCCTGCGCGCCCGCAATCATGCGCCGACGCATATGTTCGTGCCCGCACTTACCTTCACGCAAACTTGCGTTTGCGTATATGTGCGGTACCGCAAATTTGCCGACGGCCCCGGCCCGCCCAAGGACGGCAGGAACGGCGGAGGGCAAGCACCGGGCACGCCGGGGAAGCACGACCACGACGCCGGATGCGTCGCATGCTGCCGGACGTCCGCCCGGACCGCGACCCACGCGACGGCCTCGGCCGGGCGTCGTCGGGCCGCTCGACGGGCGGCGCGGCACCGATCACCCCCACTTGCCCCACCCGCTCCGGGCGTCCGGAGCCGCTTCCGGCGCGGTCGCCCGGCGCTACCGGCGGCGATCACCCTCCGCTGCCCCGCCGCCGCCCTACTGCGGCCCCGCCGGACCGGGGCGGCTCTGCGCGGGCAGGCGGCCCGCCCGGGCGTGGGCCCAGTAGAGCAGGAGCGCGGCCAGCACCAGGGCGATCACCAGCGCCTGGACCAGCGAGGACGCCGACCCGGCGCGCAGCGCCGCCGAGAACGGCAGGGCCAGCACCGGCAGGGCCACCGCCGGTCCGGCCGCGTACCAGGCGGCGAACACCGCGACACCGGTGCTCCCGCCGGACGGCTGCGCCGAGCGGTACAGCAGGTCGCGGCGGGCCGCGCCGCGGCAGGCGTTCACCAGCCCGGCCGCGACCAGCGGCGGGACGGCCAGCGGCGTCAGCCAGGCCGCCGCACCGCCGCCGGACGCCAGCACCGCGCCCGCCCCGGCCGCCGCCAGGACCAGCCCGAGCCCGGCGGGCACCACCGCGTGGCGCAGCATGAGCTCGGCGAACGGGTACGGGGACCAGGACGCCCGGCGGACGTCGTCGGTCTCGATCCGGGCGGGCTCTAGCAGCTGGGCCGCGGCCAGGTAGCCGAACAGCAGCGCGAGCACCGTGACCGCCCAGGACAGCCCGCCCCGGGCGCCGTGCGCCAGCACCGCGCAGAGCAGCGCCGGCACGGTCAGCAGCACCGCGCGCCCGAGCCGGGCCGGGGCCCGCAGCAGCGAGAGGGCGTCGCGCCAGTACAGCACCAGCCGGGGCCGCCGGGGTGCGGGCAGCCGGACCCGCAGCGGCCGTCCGCCGCCGGAGGCTCCGGCCACCGCCAGCCGGGCGGCCCGCAGCTCGACGGTGCGCAGTGCGGCCAGCACCCCGGCGGCCGTCCGGGCCCGCTCGCGCAACAGGGGCAGCGGGACGGTGGCGACGGCCCGGTCGGCGAGCACCAGACCGAGCGCGGTCGGCACCAGCAGCAGCGCGGCGGCGAACCAGCCGCCCGGGACGGCGGCGGGCGTCGGGGCCAGCGCGGCGATCCCGGCCCAGCCCCACGGGCCCGACCACAGCTCGACCCGCTCCAGCCAGGACACGGGGTGGCCCGCGACGGCCAGCCCGCTCTGCACCGCGAGCGCCAGGACCAGCACGGTCGCGTACGGGGTCAGGGTGCGCGCCCAGCGGGCGGCCCGCGGGCTGTGCTGCACCAGCAGGCCCGCGCAGACGCCCAGCAGCGGCAGGCACACCCCGCCCACCAGGCACCAGCCGAGCGCGGCGGGCAGGCCGACCCGCACGGTCAGGCCGAGCGCGACCATGCCGCCGACGGCCAGCACCAGCCCGGGCAGGGCGGCCAGCCCGCAGGAGAGCCAGAACCACGGGCGCAGCACCGGCCGGGGCCGGACCGGGTGGGCCAGCAGCCAGTCGGTGGTGGCCCGGGGCGGGACGACCGGCCCGCGCCACAGTCCGTCGCGGACGGCCAGCAGCAGCGTCGCCAGCCCTGCCGCGGCGATGCCGCTGGGCAGGGCGGCCAGCAGGCCGGGGCCGTGGGTGGTGTAGTCCGCGCCCATCGACGCCTGGAGGAACAGGCCGAAGCTGGGGACGCCGCCCCAGATCACCAGGATCAGCAGGGTGCAGTAGAGCCCGAAGGCGACCTGCTTGAACCGGTTGCGCCGGTGCGGGGCGCGCAGGGCGCGCAGCAGGGCCAGCGCCTCGTCGGTCCAGTCGTCGTCCGCCGTCCACTCGGCGGCAGTGGCGGGGGCGGGGGCCGCGTCCTCGGGCCGGTCCTCCGTGACCACGGCCACGGCCGCCGCCTCGGCTTCGGCCCCGGCCCCGGTCACGGATTCGGCTTCGCCCCCGGCGGTGGCTCCGGCCGCGGCTCCGGCCTGGGCCTCGGGGCGGTTCACCGGGCGGTTCACCGGGCCCCGGCCGACGCGGGGTAGCCGGGGGCGTCCGCGGCGAGGATCTCGGCGGGCGGGCCCTGGCGGACGACCCGCCCCTCCTCCAGCACCACCACCCGGTCGGCGACCTCCCGGGCCAGGTCGCCGTGGTGGGTGACCAGCAGCACCGCGACCCCGTCGGCGAGTTCCGCGGTGAGGAGTTCGGCGAGGCGGCGGCGGGCCTGCGGGTCGAGGCGCTGCTCGGGTTCGTCGAGCAGCAGCAGGTCGCGCGGCCGGACCAGCGCGCAGGCCAGTAGCAGGGCCTGCATCTGCCCCGAGGAGAGGGCGGAGGGCAGGGCGTCGGCCCGTTCGGTGAGCGAGCGGTCCGCCAGCACCTGGTCGACCCAGTCGGCGGCGTCGGCGACGCCGTGCGCGACGGCGACCAGCAGCAGGTGCTCGCGCACCGTGAGGTCGGGGTAGCAGGCGACGGTGTCGCCGACGACCGCGACCCGGGCCCGGATCCGGGGGTCGTTCTCGTTCATCGCCAGGCCGTCGAAGCGCACCGTGCCCTTGGTCGGCAGGTCGCGCCCGGCGGCGATCCGCAGCAGGGTCGACTTGCCGGAGCCGTTGTGCCCGAGCAGGGCGACGCACTCGCCGGCCGCCAGGTCGAGGTCGACGGGGTGCAGCACCTCCCGGCCGCCGTACGAGCGGCTCACCCCGGTGAGTTGCAGCAGCGCCCGGCGTGCGCGGGCACGCGGTGCGGCGGAGTTCTTGGCCATGCGGAGGATGCCTCTCGACGGACGGACCGCCCAAGTATGGACCCGCCGCCCGGCGCCCCCGCCCACCGCCCCGCGACTCCCCGGCGCGCGCCCGCACCGCACCGGCCGCCGCGCGGCTGCCTTGTGGGCGACGGCGGGGGTGGAGACGGCTCCTACCGGGCCAGGAAGTCGGCGAGTTCGGCGTTCAGCGCGGCGGGGTGCAGGTGGGGCAGGCCGTGGTGGGAGACCCCGGCCAGGGTGCGGACCCGGGCCCGGGGCAGCAGGGCCGTGGCGCGGGCGGCGAGGGTGTGCGGGTCGTGGCTGCGGCTGTCGGCTGCGGGGAGGACCAGGCACGGGGCGTCGAGGGCGGCCAGCGCCGCGGGGCCGGGGCGGGGGCCGGTGACGGGGCGGGCGGCGGGGAAGGCCGCGGCGAGGCCGTACAGGCGGACCCAGTCCGGATCGAGCGGGGCGCCGCCGGTCTCCCAGGCCAGGAAGGCGCGGGCCCGGCGCTCGCTGGGGCGGGCCAGCAGCGGGGCGGCGTGCAGCAGGTACGGGAGGCGGAAGCCGGTGAAGCAGCCGGTCGGGTCGAGCAGCGCCAGCCGGGAGACCCGGGCGGGGCGGCGCAGCGCGTAGGACAGGGCGATCCAGCCGCCGTACGAGTGCCCGCACAGGTCGGCGCGGTCGACGCCGAGCGCGTCGAGGACGGCGTCCAGCCAGCCGTGCAGGTCCTCGACGGTGCGCGGTCGGGGCCGGCCCGCCGGGTCGGAGCGGCCGGCCTCGCCGATCCGGTCGACGGCGAACACCCGGGCGGTGCGGGCGAGTTCGCCGACATTGGCCCACCAGCCGGCGGCGGTCGCGCCGCCGCCGTGGAGCAGCAGCAGGGGCGGGGCGCCGGGCGGTCCGGCGGCGTTGACCCGGGTGGTGCCGTACGGGGTGGCGAGGTCGAGGGGGTCGACCGGGACGGGCCAGCGGTCGAGCAGGGCGTCGTAGGCGGACAGGAAGGCGGACCGGTCGAATCCCATAGGGGCTCCTCGGGCAGTTGCCGCGCTCGGCAGTCGTCTCGCTCGGCAATCATCTCGTGCAGCAAGCTTCTCGCTCAGCGAGATACTATGCGGGACGGGGCCGCCCCCGAACAATCACCCCGTCCTGCCCCGCCCCCGTCCCCAGAGAGGCCGACCGGATGACCGACCCCGGCCCGGGCCTGCGCACCGTCCACCAGCTGCGCGCGCTGACCGTCGAACTCGACCTGCTGGCCGCCGCGTTCGCGCAGCGCCACGGCCTGCACCCGACCGACCTGCGGGCGCTGATCGCGCTGCTGGATGCCGCCCGGACGGGAACGCCCGCCACGCCCGGGCGGCTGGGCCGCGAGCTGGGCGTCAACTCGGCGGGCACCACCGCCGTGCTGGACCGGCTGGAGCGGCTGGGCCACGTCCGCCGCGCCCGCGACCCACACGATCGGCGGCGGGTGCTGCTGGAGGTCACCGAGCGGGCGGTGGCCCTCGGCCAGGGCTTCTTCGGGCCGCTGATCGGCGAGACGGTCGCCCTGGTCGACGGGCTGTCCCCGGCCGAACGGGCCACCGTCGAGGGCTTCCTGGCGTCCATGCGGGAGATCGTCGCCCGGCACGCGGACGGCGGCGGGGCCGGGTAGCCGGTGGAGGCGCGGGCCTGCGGACGGCGGCGGGGCCGGGTAGCCGGTGGAGGCGCGGGACTGCGGACGCGCGGACGCCCGGGCGGGTGGGGCCCGCCCGGGCGTCCGTCGATCGGGTGCCGTCAGTGCGACGGGAACAGGTGGGTGTTGAAGGTCAGCTTCGGGGTCGCGTTGTCCGCCAGGGAGCGGGCCTGCGCGGGCCACCAGCCGCCCGCGACCGGGTCGACCGAGCCGTACTCGGGGTCGGCCGGGCCGGCCGTGCCGCGGGTGCAGCTGCCGTCGGACTCGCCCGGGACCTTGACCCAGAGGAAGGCGTCCAGCAGGGCCCGGCCGGTGTCGGCGGTGGGGCGGGTGCCCAGGCCGCGGCCGGGCGGGTTGCACCAGGTCTGCGGGTCGCCGGTGTACTTGCCGGGCTCCGGCGTCCACGGGCCCCGGCCGTTGCGGCTGCTGTCGATCACGAAGTGGGTCAGCTCGGCCGTGGCGGGGACGTGCTCGGCGTACCAGGCGTCGGCGTCGGCGTCCGGCCAGTACTGGTTGGCGCAGGAGTCGGCGGTGGCGCCCGGGGTGTTGCGCAGGTACCAGACGCACTGCGAGACCTGGGTGCCGTAGCGGATCAGCGAGGCGTCGGTCTGGTAGTTCGACACGTTCAGGAAGAAGCCCTGCGCGCGCGCCACGCCGCCGTCGATCAGCAGCTGCGCCTGGGTGCCGACGTTCTGCCAGGTGCTGTGCCCGGCGTCCAGGTAGACGATCGCGCCGCGCTGGCGCTCCAGCCGGTCCACGGCGCCGGAGATCTCGGCGAGGCGGTCCTGCTGCTGGGCGGCGGTGCCGCCGCAGAACGCGGGCGACAGGGCGAGGCCGTCCGGCTCCAGGACGACCACCGTCCTGCGGTCGCCGATGCCGCGGGCCAGGGCGTCGATCCAGGCCGCGTACTCGGTGCCGTTGGACGCGCCGCCCGCCGAGTACTGCGAGCAGTCCCGGCCCGGCACGTTGTACGCCACGGTGACCGGCACCTGCCGGGCCAGGGCGGCCTTCGCCTGGAGCGCAGCCATCGCGTCGGTGGTCTCCTGCGGGGTCGCCGTCCCGTTGAACCACTGTGCGATGGGCCAGGACGCCAGCTGCGCCATCGCGGCGGCCCCCGCCAGGTCGTGCGCCTTGAGGTCGGCCAGCGCCTGCTGCGCGGCCTTGCTCGCCGGGTCGACGTAGAACCGGGTGTCCGGGGCGAGGGTCCGCGCCCCGGACGCGGCGGGCGCGGCGGGCGCGGCGGCTTGGGCGGGCGCGGTGGCGAGTCCGAGGCCGGACGCGAGCAGCACGGCCAGCGAGAGCGCGGCTCGGACGGGGTGGGTCGGGCGCATGGCAGGTCTCCCCGGCAGGGATCGGTGGGGTGGCGGAGCCGCCCATGCAGCCACCCCGCCACCGTCCCGTCAAGACCGCCCCGGCCCCGGCCCCCGAACCCGCAGCGGAACCCCCGCCGACGGCCCTTCCGCGCTGAAACTTTCACCCGCCCGCGCCGCCCGCCCCGCCCCGCCGCTCGCCCCGCGGTCACCGGCGCCGCCCCGCGAAGCGGCCCGGGGTGGTGCCGACGATGCGGCGGAAGTGCCGGGCGAGGTGGGACTGGTCGTGGAAGCCGAGGGCGGTGGCGACGGCGGCCGGGGGGTGGCCGTCCAGCAGGAGGCGGCGGGCGCGGTCGATCCGGCGGGTGGTGAGGTACTGGTGCGGGGGGAGGCCGAACGCGGCGGTGAAGGTGCGGACCAGGTGGGCGGGGTGGGCGTGCAGCCGGTCGGCGGCGTCGGCGAGGGTGGTGCGTTCGGTGAGGCGGGCGTCGAGCAGGTCGCGCAGGCCGTGGGCGAGTCCGGCGGCGGGGGCCGGCGCGGCAGCGGTGGCGCGCGGGCGCAGGTGGTGGCGGAGCCGTTCGGCGATCAGGGCCAGCCGGCTCTCGGCCTCCAGCTCTTCGCCGGGCCGGCCGAGCAGGGTGTGCAGCTGTCCGACCCGGCGGCGCAGCAGCGGGTCGGCGAGGTCCGGCCCGTCGACCGCCGGGCCGATCAACTCCCGTCCCAGTTGGCCTGGTTCGAGGTAGAGCACGCGTTTGCGGAAGCCGTCCTCGGTGGCCGGTGAGCCGTTGTGCGGGACGTCCGGGGGCAGCAGGCTGACGATGTCGTGCGGGGTGCCCCGGCGGTGGCGGTCGAGGTCGTAGCGGACGGCGCCGTCGTCGACGATCAGCAGCGTCCAGGATTCGTGGACGTGCATGGGGTAGCGGTGCACGGTGAAGTGCGCGTGGAACACCTCGACCACGCCGGGGACGGACGGGCGCCAGGCGGCGGTCTCCTCCGGCGGCGCTGCGGGCATGCGAAGAACGTACAAGACCGGACGGCGCGGCGGGCGGCACGCTCACTCCATGGACAACACCCCGACCTCCCCCGACCCCGCTCCCGGCACCGGCCCCTCCCCCGCGCCCGTCCGCTTCGACAGCAAGATCGCCGTGCTGCTCCGCGCGGACCTCGCACCGTGGCAGCGGCTGAACGTGACGGCCTTCCTGGTGAGCGGGCTGGGCACCGCCGTCCCGGAGCTGATCGGCGAGCCGTACCTGGACGCGGACGGCGCGGACTACCTGCCGATGTTCCGCCAGCCGGTGCTGGTCCTGGAGGGCGGGTCCGAGCTGCTGGCCGCCGCGCACGGGCGGGCGCTGGCGCGCGGGCTGCCGACGGCGGTGTTCACCGCGGAACTGTTCGCCACCGGCAACGACCGCGACAACCGGGCGGCGGTCCGGGCCGTGCCGACCACGGCGCTGGACCTGGTCGGCCTGGCCCTGCACGGCCCGCGCAACGCGGTGGACAAGGTGCTCAAGGGAGCCCGGATGCACCCCTGACGACCCGGCCCCCCGCCTCCGTCCCGGCCGCGCGCCCCGGGCCGGGCGGCCCGGGGCGTCCCGGCCCCGGGCGTCAGGCGTGCAGCGAGGCGAGGGTGACGACCGTGATGTCGGAGGGCGCGCCGACCCGGACCGGTGGGCCCCAGGCGCCCGCGCCGCGGGTGACGTAGAGCTGGGTGTCGCCGTAGCGCTCCAGGCCCGCGACGGTGGGGTTGGCCAGTTCGGCCAGGTAGTTGCCGGGCCAGAGCTGACCGCCGTGGGTGTGGCCGGAGAGCTGGAGGTCGACGCCGTGGCGCACGCTGTCGTGGATGGTGACCGGCTGGTGCGCCATCAGGACGGCGGCGCGGGTGCGGTCGCGGTCGCCGAGCGCCCGGTCGTAGTCGGGGCCCTGGCCGTGCGCGGTGCCGGCGAGGTCGTTGACGCCCGCCAGGTCGAACCGGGGCAGCTCGACCCGGTCGTTCTCCAGCGGGTGCACGCCCAGCTCGCGGACGAACTCCACCCAGGGCGCGGCGCCGGAGAAGTACTCGTGGTTGCCGGTGACGAAGTACGCCCCGTCCCTGGCCCGCAGGTCGGCCAGCGGGCGGGCGGCCGGGCCGAGTTCGGAGACGGTGCCGTCGACCAGGTCGCCGACCACGGTGATCAGGTCGGGCTGGACGGCGTTGATGGTGTCGACGATCCGCCGGGTGTGCGCCCGGCCGAGGATCGGCCCGAGGTGGATGTCGCTGACCACCGCGATCCGGTAGCCGTGCGCTACGCGCGGGAGTTTCGCCAGCGGCACCGTTACCTGCTTGACCCGCGGCCCGCGCAGCACCCCGTACGTGCCGGTGCCGACCACCCCGACGGCCACCGCCGCGGCTCCGCCGGCCACCACCCGGGAGACGAACAGCCGACGTGAGGCGACGCTCTCGACCGCGCTCTCCGCAGTGCTCTCGGCAGCGCTCCGCACGACCGGCTCGGCGGACTCGACCGGCTCGGCGGGCTCGGCGGGCTCGGCGGGCTCGACCGGCGCGGCGGGCGGGGCGGACTCCGGTTCGGCAGGCTCCGGGCGGGCGGTCTCCGGCCGGGCGGCGGCAGCGCGCGGACGGGGGCGGCGGAGGCGGACCAGCAGCGGACGCAGTGCCTCGCCGGCCAGCAGGGCGAGCAGCAGGTAGAGGCCGAGGGCCGCCCAGAGGTAGCCGGGCCAGGCGAACCAGCGTTCCACCGCGAGCGGGAAGGCCCGGCCGCCGATCAGCGCCAGCAGCATCAGCGCAGGGAGCAGGAGGGCCAGCGCGGTGCCGGTGCGCCGGTAGGGGCCGCCGGGGCGGGAGACGTCCCGGACCAGGCGTCGCCACAGGTACCAGTGCATCAGTCCGAGCAGCCCGAGGGCCGCCACCGCCACGACCGCGATCATCATCGGGCCAGTATCGGCGGTGGGCCCGGCGCGGTGGACGGCGGGTGGTGGTCCGGGTGCGCTGCGTGCCGGTCCGGGTTCGGTTCCCGATCACCCCTTGTGAGCCCGCGCACATCGGGGCGGCGGTCGACGATCCCGGATAGTTGGTGTGCGGCGGATCACGGGCGGGGACCCCCGGGGCGGTCGGCGGACGGGCGACCGGTCGGTGAACTGGCAGGTCGGAGGCGGTTTTCGGGGGGACCGGGGACAGCGGTCGCCACCGGCCGCGCGGGGCGGCCGGGCCCTGGCGGTGCCGCTCGGGGTGCCGGGTCCGCTACTACGGGGCGTAGTTCCGAGGGCCGTTGTTCGGCTGTCCGGCGTCTGTCAAGAATGTCCCGTCCCCAGGCAGTCCGGCCGGTTCGGCCGCCGGACTCCTGCCACCGCGTGCACCGGGTGCGCCCCGGCCGGTCCTCCGGCCGCCGGGCCCGTGGCGCGCTCCGCGTCCCGGTCGGCGGCCGGCGTGTCCGTCCCGGCCGTCCGGCCCCGTGCGAGGAGAGGTCGCCATGCGCCACCGCAGGACCCTGACCCTTTCGGAGAAGCTCCACTGCCACCGGCACACCCTGGTGACCGGCATCGCCACGCTCGCGGTCGCGGGCACCGCCACCCTGGCGCTCGCGCTGCCGCAGAACGGCGGCGCGGCCGGCGCCACCGCCGACCCGGTGCTGGCCGGCAGCCCGCAACTGTCCGCGGACGCCTTCGGATCGCCGTCTCCCGCCTCGGCCTCCGCGTCCGCCGCCACCTCCACCGAGGCCCAGGCACAGGCGCAGGCCCAGGCGGAGGCGGAGGCCGAGGCGTCCGCGTCGGCCTCCGCGTCCGCGTCCGCCGCGGCGGAGGCGTCCGCCCGGGCGGAGGCCGACGCCAGCGCCAGTGCGAGCGCGAGCGCGGAGGCGTCCGCCTCGGCCGAGGCCGCCGCGCAGGCGAAGGCCGCCGCGGAGGCGAAGGCCCGGGCGTCCGCCTCTGCGTCGGCGGCCGCCCGCGCGCAGCAGCGCCCGTCGCTGTCCGCCACCGCCTCGCCGTCGGCCCGGGCCGGGTCCCCGTCCTCGTCGCTGCCCTCGGCCTCCCCGTACGGCGGGACGCCGCAGCAGATCGCGGCGCGGATCGTCCCGGCGGGCCAGTTGCAGTGCTTCTCGAACATCGTGGAGCGCGAGAGCAGTTGGGACGTGCATGCGACCAACGCGTCCTCGGGCGCGTACGGGCTGATGCAGGCGCTGCCGGGTTCGAAGATGGCGTCGGCGGGGGCCGACTGGCGGGACAACCCGGCCACCCAGATCACCTGGGGGCTGGCGTACATGAACGAGACGTACGGGAGCCCGTGCGCGGCGTGGTCGTTCTGGCAGGCGCACAACTGGTACTGATCGGGCGACTCCGGGGGCGTGCTCGCACGGTGTCTCCGCAGCTCGGCCACCGGGCGTACATCTGACGATACGTCAGCAAGTCACGGCGTTCCGTCCCCTATCCGGACATTTCATCGCACAGTCATGTCCGTTCGGTGAAGATTACGCGAACTTCCCGTGGCCGGTGTCCGGTATCGTCGCTTTGGTGCGGCTTCCGACCTTTGCCTGAGGCTGTCCCCACCCCTAGCCTCCCGGCCATGGCCCCACCACTGATCACCGTCGTGCTGCCCGCTTACGACGAGCAAGGACAACTGAAGGAATGCCTCGACTCCCTGCTCGGGCAGTCCTTCCGCGAATTCGAGATCATCGTGGTGCAGACCCCGTCCGAGCACTGTCCCGAGCGGCTGGTCGAGGCGTACGAACTGCGTGACGCCCGGGTGCGGGTGCTGCGGCTGGACGCCGAGACCGGCATCGGGCGGGCCCGGATGGCCGGGGCCGCGCACGCCCGCGGGCAGTACCTGCTGTTCCTGGACGCCGACCACCTGCTGCCCGAGGACGCGTTCGAGGCGATGGACGCGCGGCTCACCGAGACCGGCGAGGTCGACGTGCTGCTGTTCGGCCACAACCGGGAGTACCGGGGCAAGGTCTGGCCGGGCAACGCGGCCGAACTGCTGGCCGCCGCCGGGCCCGCGGTGTTCTCCCCCGCCGAGCGCCCCGAGCTGTTCGGCGCCCCGCCGCTCGTCTGGGACCGGCTGATGCGCAGCGGGACCATCCCGGCCTTCCCGGACGGCTTCTACGAGGAGATCTCGGCGGTGCACCGCTCGTTGCTGGCCGCCACCCGGGTCGCGGTGCTGGACCGCGAGTGCGTCACCATCCGCCGTCGGCACACCCTGCACCCGGCGGGCAGCGAGGGCGCCAGCCACTTCGACGTGTTCGACCGCTACGAGAGCACCTTCGAGCTGCTGGACGCCCAGCCGGCCGGGACCGGGCCGGTCGCCGCCGCCGTGCGCCCGCACCTGTTCACCAGGATGGTCCGGCACTACCTGTTCGTCTTCGACCTGCCCGGGTGCCTGACCCGCGCCGAGCGCCCGCAGTTCTTCCAGCGCGCCGCCGAGCACTACAGGCGCTTCCTGCCGACCGGGTACCGCCGCCCCGAGGGCCGCGAGGGCATCAAGTTCTCGCTGCTGGCCTCGAATTCGTACGCCACCTTCGAGGTCGCCAAGTTCTCCCGGCTCGCGGGCGGGCGCCGCTGAACCGCCGCGCGGCGGAGCGGGACGGGACCGGACCGGGGCGCGCGGGGGCGCGGGGACCCGACGCCCTGACGCTCCGTCCGCTCCACCGCGCACCCCGTCGCGCCCCGTCGCCCGCCGTTTCCCGACCGGGCCCGGCACGTCCCGGCGCGTCCCACGCCGCGTCCTGACGCACCGTCGGACGGGTGCGGAGGGTAGAGTCCGTCCGCGCGGACAGTCGGCGTCCGTCCCTGCGCCCAGCGCACCGCGCCCAGTTCCGTGCAGGCACCACCGGACCGGAAGGCGAACTCCCCGATGTCCTCCTCCGCTTCCCCGTCAGCGGCTCCGACGCCGGCCCCGGCCGCGGACCCGTCGGCCACCGACGCGTCCGGGACCGCCGGCGGGCCGACCCCGCAACCGTCCGGCCAACTGCCGCCCCAGCGGCAGCTGTCCGGCTGGGCGCTGCTGCCGCTGGGAGCGCTGCTGCTGGTCGAGGCGTTCGCCTGCATGGCGGTGCTGATCAGCGTCTGGACGCCGCTCACCACGCTGACCGCCGAACACGCCCCGACCGGCGACCCGTTGCCGTGGACGGTGCTCGGCCTCGGCCCCTGGCACCTGACCTCCAACACCGCGATGCTGCTGGCCGTGCTCGCCGCCAGCGGCCTGGGCAGCTTCGTGCACGCCGCCACCTCCTTCGCCACCTACGCCGGCAACCGGCAGCTGCTGCCCAGTTGGCTGCCCTGGTACCTGCTGCGCACCGCGATCGGCGGCGCGCTCGCCCTGCTGGTGTACTTCCTGCTGCGCGGCGGCCTGTTCGCCAACGGCACCGACGGCACCGCCACCAACCCCTACGGCTTCGCCGGGATCGCGGGGCTGTGCGGGCTGTTCTCCAAGCAGGCCACCGACAAGCTCCGCGAGGTGTTCGACACCGTCCTGACCACCAAGGCCGGTGCGGGCGACGACGAGCGCGACGACAAGATCCAGCCGGTGCCCCCGGCCGCCACCGCCCCCGTTCCCGCCACCGCTCCCGCTCCCGCCGTCACCGCTCCCGTTCCCGCCGCCACCGCCGCGCCGGTGGCGGCCCCGCTCCCCCGACTGGCCGACCCGGCGCTGCCGGTGATCCCGCAGCAGCACACCACCTCGCCGGAAAGCTCCTGACGGGAGGTCGGGGCGGCGGTGCGTCAGGGAGCGGTGACCACCCGTCAACCCTGGTCCGGCGTCAGGGGCTTCGGGGACGTCGAGTCCTTCGGGGCCGTCCGGGTCAGACGAAGGCGCCGATGCCGGTGGCGGCCCGGCCGACGATCAGGGTGTTGATCTCCCGGGTGCCCTCGTAGGAGTAGAGCGCCTCGGCGTCGGCGACGAAGCGGGCGATGCTGTAGTCCAGCACGATGCCGTTGCCCGCCAGGAGTTCGCGGCCCCAGCCGACGGTCTCCCGCATCCGGGTGGTGCAGTACGCCTTGGCCAGGGCGGAGTGCTCGTCCCGGAAGGTGCCGGCGTCCTCCAGCTGGGCCAGCCGCACCACCATCCCCAGACAGGAGGTGGCGTTGCCGAGCATCCGCACCAGCAGGTCCTGGACCAGCTGGAAGCGGGCGATCGGGCCGCCGAACTGCTCGCGCTGACGGGTGTAGTCCAGCGCGATCCGGTAGGCGCCGAGCATCACCCCGACCGCCTCCCAGGCCACCCCGCTCCGGGTGCGCCGCAGCACGTCGGCGGTGTCGCGGAAGCCCTCCGCCCGCTGCAGGCGGTCCGCCTCGGGGACCCGGCAGTCGGTGAGCACCACGTCCGCGTTCTCCACGGTGCGCAGCGCCATCTTGTTCTCGATCCGGGTGGCGCTGAACCCCGGGTTGTCGCCCTGCACGACGAAGCCCAGGACGTGGTCGGTCTCCTCGTCCCTGGCCCAGACCACCACCAGGTCGGCGAAGGTGGCGTTGCCGATCCAGCGCTTGGCCCCGTTCAGCACCCAGGTGTCGCCGTCGCGCCGGGCGGTGGTGCGGAGTCCGGCGGCGACGTCGGAGCCGCCCTGCGGCTCGGTCAGCGCGAAGGCGCCGATCCGCTCCATCCGGGCCATCGCCGGGAGCCAGCGCTCGCGCTGCTCCGGGGAGCCGCAGCGGGCGATGCTGCCCATGGCCAGTCCGGAGTGGACGCCGTAGAAGGTGGCCATCGAGGCGTCCACCCGGGCCATCTCCAGCGCGATGAAGCCGTTCAGCAGGCTGCTGGCGGGCTTCTCCCGGTACGCGAGGCCGCAGATGTCGAGTTCGGCGTACCGGGGGATCAGCTGGTGCGGGAACTCGGCCCGGCCCCACCACTCGTCGGCGTGCGGGGCGACCTCCCGTTCCAGGAAGTCGCGGACCCGCCGCACCACCTCGGCCTCCTCGGGGGCCAGCAGGTCCTCGAACCGGTACAGGTCCTCCGCCAGTACGGTGTCGGTCATGGTGCACTCCTCGGTTCGGCGACGGGGCGGCGACGGTGCCGCCCCGGGTGCGCCTACCCCTTGATCGCCCTTCGACGCCGGTCGCCGCCCCGGCCGGTCAGCGGTGGGCGGCCAACGGTGGTCGGCCGGCGATGGCCGGTCAGCGGTGGTCGAGGTGCGGGAAGACGAACTCGTCCAGCAGCAGGCCGAGGGCGACCGCGGCCGGGACGGCGACCAGTGCGCCGACGATGCCCAGCAGCGCGCCGCCGACCAGGACGGCCACGATGGTGACGAAGGGGTGGACGTCGACGGCGAACTTCATCGTCCGCGGCATGATCAGGTAGTCCTCCAGCAGCCGGAAGCCGATGTAGAAACCGGCCGTGGCGAGGGCGACCGGCCAGGAGACCGCGAGCGCGACCAGGCTGACGACGATGCCGCCGATGGTGGAGCCGACGATCGGCACCAGGTCCATCAGGGCCACGAACACACCGAGGGCGGCGGCGTACGGCACGCCGACCGCGGCGCACCACACGGCGGTGGCGAGGCCCGCGATCACCGAGGTGACCAGGTTGCCGAGCATGTAGCGCCCGGTGCGGGTGAGGATCTCCTCGGTGAGCTCGCGGGCCCGGGCGCGGCGGCTGCCCTTCACGAAGCGGTAGCAGAACTCCTTGATGTCGGGCATGCCCGCCATCAGGTACAGGGTCACGGTGGCGACCACGGTCACCGAGGTGACGGTGTCGAGCAGCAGCCGTCCGGCGCCCAGGACGCCGCCCATCAGGCCGGGCCCGCCACTGCCGCCGAGGGCGTTCTTGGCCTGCTCGGCGAGGTGGAAGCGGTCCTCGATCCGGCCGAGGAGGGAGTGGTGGTCGTGCACCTGGTCCAGCCAGAGCGGGATGCGGCGGGCCAGTACGCCCGCCTCCTGGCCCACCGGGGGGACCACCAGCAGCAGGAAGCCCGCGGTCAGCAGCAGGAAGACGCCGAGCACGGCGGCCACCGCCCAGCCGCGCCGCAGCCGGCGCCGGCACAGCGCGGCGACGATCGGCTCCAGGCTGACCGCGAGGAAGGCGGACAGCAGGAGCAGCGTCAGGAACTCCTCCAGGCGCAGCAGCTGGCGGAAGAGGAACCAGCCGGTCAGTGCGCCGAGCGCCAGGCGCAGTCCGGTGGAGAACCCGGGCAGGCGGGCGAGCGAGGAACGCCGTGCGGGCGCCTCGGACGGCGGGGGGTCGGCCACGGGGGCGGCCGGGGCCGCGTCGGGGGGCACCAGCAGCCGACGGCGTATTCCGTCCGCCGCGCCGGTGGTGACGACGCGCAGTCCCGGTGGCATCTTCATCGTCGTGGGTCCGTTCCGCTCGCGGGCCTGTGCTGGGGGCACCGTCCGGTTGCCCCGTCGCGGCGAGTCGAAGCCCCTCGGGGACGACCGGTGCGCGGGCGGGACCGGCCGGGGCGGTGCCGGGGGTGGGGTGGGGACGCGGCGCGGCCCCGGGCACGCACCGGTGAGGGTGCCCGATGCCCGGGGCCGTTCGGCCGGGTCATGCTTCACCGGCCGCACCGCCGCGGCGGAGATGTGGGATCACGCCGGGGCGGAGTCGGTGTCCGCTGCGCGTGCGGCGCAGCGGTGGCTGGCGGGCCGTGCCCAACTGGTGGGTCGTGCCCAACTGGTCTGCCGCGCACGACCGGTGGGTCGTGCGGCGGAGTGGTCCGGGTCCGACCGTTTCGGGCCGGACCCTGACCGGAGCGGCGGGGGGCCGCTCAGTTGCGGAAGGCGTCCTTGACGTTCTCCTTGGCCTGCTTGAGGTCGCCCTTGGCCTGGTCAGCCCGGCCCTCCGCCTCCAAGCGCTCGTTGCCGACGGCCTTGCCGACGTTCTTCTTGACGGCGCCCTTGAGCTTGTCGCCGGTGTTCTCGACCTTGTCGCCCATGCTCATCTCTGCCTCCTGGCTGCCGGTTTCACGCTGTCGTTCACGCTGACGAACAACCGGGTGCCCCGTGCCGGACGGAAGATTCCCACGAATATTCGCGGTGGCCGGGGGCAGCAGAGGCCGCGACATCGAGATCCTGGAGGCTGTCGTGGTTCCCCTTCTACTGGTCCTGCTCCTCGCTCTGCTGCTGTTCGGCGCCGGTTTCGCAGTGAAGGTCCTGTGGCTGGTGGCCGTGATCGTCCTGGTGGTCTGGCTGGTCGGTTTCGTGGCCCGCGGCGCCCACCCCTCCGGCGGTCGCCACCGCTGGTACCGCTGGTAGGACGCGCCCGCACCGCACCGGCCGCTTGGGCCGCCCCGGACTTCCGGGGCGGCCCAAGCGGCTGGTGGCATGAACCGGCGCCGCCGGCCCGCCCTGCTGCCCTGACTGCCCTGAGCTGTTCCCCCGGCCTGTTCCCCCCGACCCACTGCTCCGGCCTACTCCTCCGGCTCCCAGGCCCGGAGCAGGTCGAGCAGCCCGGCGTCCCCGTCGACCCGCAGGGACCCGGCCGGGACGCGGTCGTACAGGTAGAGGACCAGCTCACCGGCCGTGCCGTGGACGGAGACGCCGGCCGGCTCCAGGCCCGCACCGTCCGCGGCAGCGGGCGCGGGGAGACGGGCGGAGCGGGCGCCGTCGCCGTCGACCGTGAGGCGCCAGGAGCGGCCCTCGGTGGCGTGGAAGTCGAAGGTGGCGGGCTCGTGCGGCCAGGCGCTGGGCGACGCGACGCAGGTGAACAGGAACTCCTCGACGCCGTCGAGGGCCGGCCCGGTCGGCAGCGGCTGCGGGGCTCCCCCGGCGAGCTGGGCGTCGTAGGCGTGCACCGCGCTCTCCTGGACCCGGTGCCGGGCGACTCCGCCGGAGCTCCGCGGCGTCTGCAGCGCGCTCCACCACGCCCAGCAGCCCGCGTCCGGGCCCGCCTCGCGCAGGGCGCCCAGCAGGAGCTGCGTCGACGCGGCCAGCCAGGCCAGCAGGGCCTCGCGCTCCCGCGGCACGTCCAGCGCGGCGCGCGCGGCGACGGCTTCGGCCGGGGGGCCGTCGGCGGGCCCAGCACCGACGATGGCGGCCCAGAAGCGGTCTCCCCCGCCCAGGTGCTTCGCCAGGTCGAACAGCGTCCACTCCGGGCAGGTCGGCACCTGCGCGTCGAGGCTGGGCGCGGCGGCGACCGAGGCGCGGAAGGCGGTCGACCGTTCGTCGATCAGTCCCAGCAGGTCCGGGAATTCAAGATTCTTCTCCACGCCGGATGTCTACCACCGTGCCGCGCGGCCGGACAGCCATTTTCCCACCCGCCGGTGACGGTGGATGCTCCGGTCCGTCTCGCCGCGCGGCCGGGGTGGCCGGTCGGGTTCGCCGGGGCGTCGTTCAGCCCGGCGACCGGCCACCGGCCACCGGCCACTGGCCCGAGGCCGGGAGCAGTCGCGTCGAGGAACCACATCGCGAGGTGGCGGTCGACGGGCGACGGCTTCCCCGCGACGGACGCCGCTCCGGCGGTTCCGGCGTCCAGGGCGGGCAGGTGCGGTGCGAGCTCATCAGCAGGGCCTCTCCACACCACCGAGGGCGCGTGCAGGGGCGTGGAGAGGCCGGCGAAGCCGCGCGGGCGCGGCTCCGCCTGGGATGATCGGGGCATGGCCTCCGATCTCGCCCGCGCCCTCGCCGCCGCCGTCCGTGGCGAGGTCCGTTTCGACACCGCCGAGCGCGCCGTGTACGGGCAGGACGCGTCGAACTACCGGCAGGTGCCGCGCGGGGTGGTGAAGCCGCTCGACCGGGCGGACGTGCGGGCGGTGCTGCGGGTGTGCCGGGAGCACGGGGTGCCGGTGGTGGCGCGCGGGTCGGGGACGAGCATCGGCGGTCAGGCGATCGGGCCGGGCGCGGTGGTGCTGGACTTCCGGCGGCACTTCGGGCGGGTGCTGGAGGTCGATCCGGAGCGGCGCACGGCCCGGGTCGAGCCGGGCACGGTGCTGGACGAACTCCAGCGCGCCGCGCGGCCGTTCGGGCTGCGCTTCGGGCCGGACCCGTCCACTCACAGCCGGTGCACGCTCGGCGGGATGATCGGCAACGACGCCTGCGGTTCGCACTCCCTCGCCTGGGGCCGCACCTCCGACAACCTGCACGGCCTGGACCTGCTGCTGGCCGACGGCACCGAGCTGTCCGTCACCGGCCCGCTGCCGCCGGCCGAGCGGGCCGCGCTCGCCGCCGCCCCGGGCCGGGTCGGCCGGCTGCACCGGGAGTTGCAGGCGCTGGCGGCGGACAACCTGGGGCTGCTGCGCCGGGCGATGCCGGTGCTGCCCCGGCGCGGCTCGGGCTACCCGCTGGACGCACTGCTGCCCGAGCGCGGCTACGACCTGGTCCGGGCGGTCACCGGCACCGAGGGGACGTGCGCGCTGCTGCTGGGCGCGACGGTGCGGCTGGTGCCCGAACCGGCCGCCCGGGCGCTGGTGGTGGCGGGCTACCCGGACGAGACGGCGGCGGCCGACGCAGTCCCCGGGCTGCTCCCGCTGGCACCGCTGACCTGCGAGGGGATGGCGGCGGACCTGGTGGCCGCGCTGCTGGCGTCCGGCCCGCGCCCGCCGGTGCTGGACCGGCTGCCGGACGGCGCGTGCTGGCTGTTCCTGGAGACCGGGGGCGCGACGCCCGCCGAAGCCGCCGACCGGGCACGGCAGTTGGCGGACGCGGTGCGGCGGGAGCGGTCCGCGACGGCCGTGCTGGTGACCGACCCGGGCGAGCAGCGGGCGCTGTGGGCGATCCGCGAGGCCGGGGCGGGCATCGTCACCCGGCTGCCGCCGGGGCCGGACGGGCGGCCGGGCGGCGCGGCCTGGCCGGGCTGGGAGGACTCCGCCGTCCCGGTCGATCAACTGGGCTCGTACCTCCGGCAGTTGCGCACGCTGCTGAAGCGGCACGGGCTGCGCGGGGTGCCGTACGGGCATTTCGGCGAGGGCTGCGTGCACCTGCGACTGGACTTTCCGCTGCGCGAACGGCCGGAAGAGTTCCGGGAGTTCATGGTGGAGGCGGCGGATCTGGTGGTGGCGCACGGCGGTTCGCTGTCGGGTGAGCACGGTGACGGGCAGGCCCGGGCCGAGCTGCTGCCGCGGATGTTCCCGCCGCAGGTGATCGAGCTGTTCGCCCGGTTCAAGCGGATCTGGGACCCGGAGGGCCTGCTGAACCCGGGGCTGCTGGTCGATCCGCGCCCGCTCGACGCCGATCTGCGCTTCCCCGGACGGGAGTTGCCGCTCACCCTGCCCTACCTGGAGGACGGCGGCAGCCTGCTGGCGGCGGTGCACCGCTGCGTGGGCGTCGGCACGTGCGTGGACACCTCGTCCGGGGTGATGTGCCCGAGCTACATGGTGACCGGGGAGGAGCGGCACTCGACCCGGGGCCGGGCCCGGCTGCTCGGCGAGATGCTGCGCGGCGAGCTGGTCACCGACGGCTGGCGCTCGCCCGAGGTGCGCGAGGCGCTGGACCTGTGCCTGGGCTGCAAGGGCTGCGCGAGCGACTGCCCGGTGCACGTGGACATGGCCACCTACCGGTCCGAATTCCTGTACCACCACTACCGGTTCCGGCCGCGTCCGGCCGCGCACCTGTCGTTCGGCTGGCTGCCGCTCTGGCTGCGGCTGGCCCACCTCGCGCCGCGCGCCGCCAACGCCGTGCTGCGCGGCCGGTTCGGCGCGCCGGTGCTCAAGCGGCTCGGCGGCGTCGATCCGCGCCGCGAGCTGCCCGCACTGCCGGAGCGCCGGTTCAGCGCCTGGTTCCGCGCCCACCGGGCCGCGCACCCGGTGGCGGCGGACGCCCCGGCGGTGCTGCTGTGGCCCGACTCGATGTCCGAACTCCTGGACCCGGCCCCGGCCCGGGCGGCCGTGCTGGTGCTGGAGCGGCTGGGCTTCCGGGTGGTGCTGCCGTCCGGGCCGGTGTGCTGCGGGCTGACGCTGGTCGCCAGCGGGCAACTCGGCCTGGCCCGGCGGGTGGTGGCCCGCTCGGTGCGCAACCTGGGCGAACTGCCGCCCGGCCTGCCGGTGGTGGGTCTGGAGCCGTCCTGCACGGCCACCGTGCGGGCGGACTGGGCGCGGCTGCTGCCCGGCCGGACGTCCGAACTCCCGTCCCGGATCCGCACCCTGGCCGAGTTCCTGGACGAGTTCCTGGACGGGCGGGCGGTGGAGCTGCCGGAGCTGTCCGGCGCGGCGATGACCCAGGTGCACTGCCACCAGCACGCCGTCCTCGGCACCGGTGCCGACCGGCGGATCACCGCCCGGCTGGGCCTGGACAACCGCGAACTCGACTCCGGCTGCTGCGGGTTGGCGGGCGCGTTCGGTTTCGAGCGGGGCCACTGGGAGGTGTCGGTGGCCGCCGCCGAACGGGCCCTGCTACCCGCCGTCCGGGCCGCCGACCCGGGGACGCTGCTGCTCGCCGACGGTCTGAGCTGCCGCACCCAGATCACCCAACTGGAGCCGGACGCACGGCCGTTGCACCTAGCGGAGGTGCTGTTGCGGGCCTTCGAGCAGGCCGACAGGAACGACGGGAGTTGAGGGCCCACCGGGCCCGGACCGGTGCGGCCGCGGCCCGCTCCACCACCGCGTGGAGCGGGCCGCGGCCGCACCGGCGGCGCGCCGTCAGCAGTCGGGGATGACCGTGCCGTTGTTGTCCTTGGCCACGTCGTTGCCCCACCGCGACAGGTAGAACGCCGACACCCACTGACCACCCGGCCCCACGTCCGGGTCCGTCTTCAACCACCAGTGATTGTACGACGACCCGCTCGCCACCTGGCGTCCCCACGCCTTGCAGAACACGTAGTTGGTGCCCTGGTGCAGCGTGCCCGTCTGTGCCGTACCGGTGGGCGACGCGTACACCGCGGCGTTCGCGAAGGTGTCCACCCAGTACTTGCCGGTGCTGGGCGGGGCGCCGCCGCCCGCGCAGTCGGGGATCACCGTGCCGTTGTTGTCCTTGGCCACGTCGTTGCCCCACCGCGACAGGTAGAACGCCGACACCCACTGACCACCCGGGCCCACGTCCGGATCCGTCTTCAACCACCAGTGGTTGTACGACGAACCGCTCGCGATTTCCCGCCCCCACGCCTTGCAGAACACGTAGTTGGTGCCCTGGTACAGCGTGCCCGTCTGTGCCGTACCGGTGGGCGACGCGTACACCGCGGCGTTCGCGAAAGTGTCCACCCAGTACTGGCCGCCGTTCGACGGCGGCGGGGTCGGGCTGCCGCCGCCCGGGCCGTAGAGGCGGATCGCGCCGTAGTAGTCGCCGTGCGAGGACAGGGCGGCGACCCGGACGTAGCCGCCGGAGTACGGGGCCTCGACGATGTAGCCGTTGCCGAGGTACATGGCGACGTGGTGGATGGTGGAGGCGGTGCCGCCGAAGAAGACCAGGTCGCCGGGGAGCAGCGGAGCCGTCCCGTCCGACCGGTAGTAGCGGGCGACGGCGCGGGAGCTCGGCCACTGGGTGTACGTGGTGCCGTTGATCACGTCGGCGCCGACCGCGAGGTAGTAGGCGTAGCGGACCAGTCCGGAACAGTCGAGGCCGCGCACGTGGCAGTCGTTGGGGGCGCCGTTGGAGGCGTCGCAGCTGCCGTAGCTGGGGCCGGGCGCCGAGCCGTGGCCGCCGCCCCAGGAGTAGGGGGTGCCGATCTGGTCGCAGGCCGCACCGACCGCGGCGACGGCCTGTGGGGCGGCACCGGAGGAGAGGACCCCGCAGGCGGGGGCGGCTTGGGCGGGCCGGGCGGCGGCGCCGACGAAGAAGACCGCGAAGGAGGCCACCAGGGAGAGGATCACCGCGCAGCGCAGTGGTACGGATGTCCACCGCGGCATGGGGTTGACGCGCGTAGTCACAGGGGTGTCCCGAACTGTCGTGGGGGCGGGGATTGTTGGCGGACATTCAAGCACCGCATCCCCGCCGCCCGGTAGACCCCGGACGCACTCCCCCGCACCCGCCGCGCGGCGTTCACCGCCGCTTCGCTCCCTCGTCCCCCTCGCTCCCTCACCTTCGCGCCGGTGCGCCACCGCGCCCCGCGCCGGTGCGGCGGGTCCAGTGCCCCGCCGCGCCGGTGGCGGGTCACTCGCCGGGGTAGCGGACCCCGATCCGCTCCCGGACCGCGTCCAGGGTGCGCATCACGGACAGCGTGGAGTCCAGCGGCACCAGCGGCGACTCGGTCTCGCCGGCCCGCAGGCAGCGCATCACCTCGGCGGCCTCCAGCCCGTAGCCGTGCCCGGCCTTCGCCGGTCCGGTGAAGGTCTCGGGCTCGGCGCCGTCGCGGTACAGGGTGAACCCGGCCGGGTGGAAGAAGTCCCGCTCGATCTCGATCCGGCCCGCGCTGCCCTGCACGGCGGCCCGCTGGCCGCACTGCACGTCGAGCGAGCAGGACAGCAGGGCGGTAGCGCCGTTCGGGTGGCCGAGCAGGATGCCGGTGTTGGCGTCCACCCCGAGGTCGGTCAGCCGGGCCCACGCCTGCACCGACTCCGGCGCGCCGAGCAGCAGTTGGGCGAACGCGACGGGGTACACCCCGAGGTCGAGCAGGGCGCCGCCGCCCGCCGCCGGGTCCCACAGCCGGTGCGCCGGGTCCTCCTGCGCGGTGAACCCGAACTCGGCCTGTACGGAGCGCACTTCACCGATCGCGCCGTCCGCGACCAGCTCGGTGATCCGCCGCACGGTCGGGTCGAGGTAGGTCCACATCGCCTCCATCAGGAAGACCTCGCGCTTGCGGGCCAGCGTGACCAGCTCGGCGGCCTGGGCCGAGTTGAGGGTGAACGGCTTCTCGCAGAGCACCGCCTTGCCCGCCTCCAGCAGCAGCGCGGTCGCGCCGTGGTGCGCGGAGTGCGGGGTGGCCACGTAGACCACGTCGACCTCGGGGTCGGCCGCCAGCTCCTGCCAACTGCCGTACGCGTGCGGGATGCCGTGCCGCCCGGCGAAGGCCCGGGCGGACTCCTCCCGCCGGGAGGCGACGGCGAACGCCTCCGCGCCGGGGACGGCGGCCAGGTCCTCGACGAAGGAGGTGGCGATGCCGCCGGTGGCGAGCACGCCCCAACGGATCGGTCGGTCGGCGATCGGTCGCACTGCACGCTCCTCGGGTCCGGCAACGCCACGGCCGCCCCAGCCTATCCACCGCCCCACCTGCGCCGGCAGCCCCCTCCGGGCGGCGGGGCCCGGTGGCGGAAGGTGCAGGGTCCGATGCCGGGAGGCGCGGAGCCCGGTGCCGGGAGGCGCGCGGGCCGGGCGGCGGGCGCGGGGTCCGGACGGCGGGCGCGCGCGGGCGGCCGGTTTTCGTCCGCTCTTCCTCCGCGGTGGGTTCCGCCGTCCGTTACCGGGCGGTAGCCTGCCGGTCCGGCGCGTGGCGCCGCACTCGTAGCCGTCTGGGGGCCGACGCCATGACCGACCACCGCACCGATCCCGCCGCCGTCGCCCACCGGGCGACCCGGGCCGCGCTCGCCGGGACGGTCGACCGCCTGTGCGTGCTGCTGGAGCGGACCCACGGGCTGCGGCACCGCTCGGCGCTGCCGCAGTGGTCGGCGGGGCAGGTCGGCGCGCACCTGGCGGCGGTGTTCTGGGCGTACTGCTCGGCGGTGTCGGACGAGGAGCCGGTCGACTGGGCGGAGGTGCTGCCGGGCGGGGAGCCGGCGTTCGGGCCGCGGATGGCGGCGGTGAACGCCCGGGCCGTGGCACTGGTGGGCGAGCGGACCGGCGAGCGGCGGGCGGGGTTCATCGCGGAGCGGGCCGAGCTCTTCCTGCGCGCCACCGCGCCGCTCGCCCCGGAGGCCCCGGTCGCCACCCCGTGGTACGGCCCGGAGCCGGCGCTCACGGTGGCCGCGTCGACCGGTCTGCTGCTCAGCGAGTGCCTGGTGCACGGGCTGGACATCGCCCGCGCCACCGGCCTACCGTGGCGGATCGAGCCGGAGCACGCCCGGCTGGTGCTCGGCCAGGCGATGCCGGTGATGATGCCGCTGGCCCTGGACCGGGAGCGGGCGCGCGGCGTGGACGTGGTGTTCGAGCTCGCGGTGCGGGGCGGCCCGCGGCTGTTCCTGGCGGTGCGGGACGGCGCGATGACGGTGACCACCGGCCCCGCGCCCCGCACGCCGGACTGCCGGATCTCCGCGGACCCGGTCGCCTTCCTGCTGGTGGCGTTCCGGCGCAGCCCGCAGTGGAAGGCGGTCGCGCGCGGCCTGCTGCGGGCGGGCGGCCGCAAGCCGTGGCTGGCGCCGCGGCTGACCCGGCTGGTGCCGTCCCCGTGAACCCGCCGACGGGCCTTCCCGCCCGTCCGGCTCCCGCCATCGGGCCGCGCGCGGGCGGCGCTCAGCGCGGCCGGGTGACGGCGAGCGGCCGGGTGACGGCGATCAGCGCGGCGTCGTCCATCAGGCGTCCGCCGACGTGGTCGAGCAGGTCGCGGCGCAGCGCGTCGAGCAGGGCGCGGGGGGTCCCGGCGGGCTGGAGCGGGCCGGTCCGGTCCGGGAGGGGGTAGAAGGCGCCGGCGGCGTCGCGGGCCTCGGTGACGCCGTCGGTGTAGAGGAGCAGGGTGCTGCCGGGCGGGAAGTCGAACTCCTCGGTGCGGCGCTCGACCGGGCCCAGGGCGCTCATGCCGAGCGGGGGCGCGGTGCGGCGCAGCGGCAGCGGGTGGGCGCCGCGGGGGGTGAGCAGCAGGGGCGGGGGGTGTCCGCAGTCGGCGATCCGGGCGGTGGGGCGGTCGTCGGGCAGGTCGAGGACGAGGGCGGTGGTGAAGTTCTCCTGCACGTCCTGGCCGCTGTCGGTGAGTTCGGCCAGGTGGCGGCGGTAGGAGGCTTCGAGGGCGTCGGCCAGCCGCGCGGGGTCCTCGTGGTGGTGGGCGAGTTCGCGGAACGCGCCGAGCAGGGCGGCGGCGTCGCCGACGGCGGCCAGGCCCTTGCCGCGGACGTCGCCGATCAGCAGCCGGGTGGCGTGCGGGGTGCGGACGGCGGCGTACAGGTCGCCGCCGACGTTGGCCTCGTCGTCGGCGGCGAGGTAGCGGGTGGCGATCAGCAGCGGGCCGGCGTGGTCGGGCAGCGGGCGCATCAGGACCCGCTGGACGGCGTCGGAGACGGTGCGGACCCGGTCGAGTTCGCGGCCGTGGCGCTCGTGGATGCGGGTGTAGGCGACCACGACCCCGGTGACCGCGGCGAGCGCGACCAGCTGGGCCTGGTGGTTAGGGGTGAACAGGCCGCCGTGCAGGACGGCGATGACGGCCTGCGCGACCAGGGCGAGCAGGCCGATCAGGACGGTCAGCCGGGTGCCCGCGAAGGACGGGGTGATGGCGGGGGCGACCACCAGCAGCGGGCCGAGGTGGATGTTCGGGGAGATCGAGATGTCGATGGCCGAGATCAGCACGATCAGGCCGATCGGCAGCAGCACCATCAGTCGTCCGGTGCGCCGCTCGCTCAGCAGGCCGGCCAGTCTCCGCCGCACTCCCACCCCACCACCATGCACCGCGGACGCCGCCCCCACGACCCGGTGCACCGCGCGTGCCCGGGGCGCGGCGCCGCGTCACCGCCGGCCGCCGCCCTCGGTCCCCGCCTGTACGCCCGCACCCGCCACCCGCACCCGCCACGGCAGGAGCAGGAGCGGGCAGGGGCGGGGCGGGGTTCAGCGCGCGGTGATGGCGGTGACGAACTCGGCCAGGCGGTCCTGCGAGAGGTGCCGGGCGATGTCGGCCTCGGTGATCATGCCGACCAGCTGGTGGTCGGGGTGGTTGATCACCGGCAGGCGGCGCACCAGGTGCTCCTCCATGACCTCCAGGACGAGGTCCGCGTCCTCGTCCTCCTCGATCACCAGCGGCCGTCCGGCGGCGAGTTCGGCGCAGCGGACGGCGGCGGGGTCGCGGCCCTCGGCGACGCACCCGAGCACGATGTCGCGGTCGGTGAGGATGCCCAGCAGCTTCTGCTCCGGGCCGCAGATCGGCAGCGCGCCGACCCCGCGGTCGCGCATGATCCGGGCGGCTTCGGCGAGGGTCTGCTCGCCGGTGACGCACTCCGCGCCGGAGTGCATGATCTCTTTCGCGGTGGTCATGTCCGGACCTCCCGAGCTGGCTGGTGCGCGGCGTCCCCGCGCACGGTACATCCGTCCTCCCATGCTCGCCCCGGGCCGGGGCGGGCCGCCACCGCCGGCGGCGGCCGGTCAGGCCGCGTGCGGCGGCGCCACCCGCAACGGGCCGGAGCCGGCGGCGAGTTCGGCGGCGGCGGCGACCTGCGGGAGTTCCAGCTGCTCGACGCCCGGGTCCGGCGCCCCGACCTCTCCCGCCGGGGCGCCGGGCCCGGCGGGTCCGTCGCCGTCGGCCTGCGCGGCCCGGGCGGCCTGCGCGGTCTGTGCGGCGGCCCGGTCGGTGGAGCTCTCCAGGAAGCGCAGCAGCTCCACCGGGAAGGGCAGCACCAGGGTGGAGTTCTTCTCCGCGGCGACCTCCACCACCGTCTGGAGCAGCCGCAGTTGGAGCGCGGCGGGCGTCGCGGACATCACCTTCGCGGCCTCCGAGAGCCGCGCGGACGCCTGGAACTCGCCGTCGGCGGTGATGATCCGGGCCCGCCGCTCCCGGTCGGCCTCGGCCTGCCGGGCCATCGAGCGCTTCATCGACTCGGGCAGCGCCACGTCCTTGATCTCCACCCGGTCGATCTGGATGCCCCAGCCCAGCGCCGGGCTGTCCAGCATCAGTTCGAGGCCCTGGTTGATCGGTTCGCGGTTGGCCAGCAGCTCGTCCAGCTCGCTCTTGCCGATGATCGACCGGAGCGAGGTCTGCGCGACCTGCGACATCGCGAAGTGGTAGTCCTGGACGTTGACGACCGCCTTCACCGGGTCGACCACCTTGAAGTACACCACCGCGTCGACCCGGACGGTCACGTTGTCGCGGGTGATGCCCTCCTGCGCGGGGACGGGCATGGTGATGATCTGCACGTTCACCCGCCGCATCCGGTCCGCCACCGGCACCATCCGGGCCAGCCCGGGCCCGCGCACCCCGTCCAGCACGCGGCCGAACCGGAACACCACCCCGAGCTGGGTCTGCTGCACCATCCGCACGCTCAGCCCGGCGTACAGGCCCAGCACCACCAGCAGCGCGACCACCGCGCCGACCACGATCATCGCCGTCACCTCGACCCGACGTTCCGGCCCGACCGGTGCCCGGACCCGTACCTCCACGCTACTCCGCGCCCTCCTCTCCCGGGGCGGACGCCGCCCGTAGGATCGGTCCATGGAACCGCTTCCCGCTTCCTTCCCGGAACCGCCCGCCGACTCCTCCCCCGCCGTCCTGGCCCCGCGCGTCCGCGACCTGGCCGAGCTGGACGAGCTGGTGGTCGACTGCCGGGCCTGCCCGCGGCTGGTGGCCTGGCGGGAGGAGACCGCGCTGGTCAAGCGGCGGGCGTTCCGGGAGCAGGAGTACTGGGCGCGGCCGATCCCCGGCTTCGGGCCCCGCGACGCCCGGCTGGTGCTGGTGGGCCTCGCCCCCGCCGCGCACGGCGCCAACCGCACCGGCCGGATCTTCACCGGCGACCCGTCCGGCGACGTGCTGTACGCCTCGCTGCACCGGCTCGGCCTGGCCAACCGCCCGGAGTCCACCTGGCACGGCGACGGCCTGCGGCTGCACGGCGTGCGGATCACCGACCCGGTGCGCTGCGCCCCGCCGGAGAACAAGCCGACCAACGCCGAACGCGACACCTGCCGGCCGTGGATCGTCCGCGAGTTCGACGAGCTGCGCCCGACCGTGCGGGCCGTGGTCGCCCTCGGCGGCTTCGCCTGGCAGGCCGTGCTGCCGGTGCTGGCCGCCGCGGGCTGGCGGGTCCCGCGCCCCAAGCCGGTCTTCGGCCACGGCGCGCACGCGGTCCTGCCCGCCACCGGTGACGGCCCCGAGCTGCACCTCTTCGGCTGCTTCCACGTCAGCCCGCGCAACACCTACACCGGGCGCCTGACCCTCCCGATGGTCGACGACCTGCTGCGCACCGCGGCCGTCGCCGCCGGGCTGGACCCGGCCTGAGCCGTCCGGGGGCGGGGGAGGGCGCTCAGCGCAGCTTCCGGGGCCGCCGGGCGGCCTGTTCCCAGACCTGCGGCAGCAGTTCGCGGGCGAAGCCGAGTTCGGCGCTCTGCCGGCCGTAGAGGACGCCGTAGCCGAAGCCGCCGTCGGAGAGGGCCCGGAGCGTGTCGCGGGCGACGACGGCGTCCTGGTGGCGGCCGAGGACATCCTGGAGCGCCTTCATCCGGCGGGTGAACGCGCGGGCCGGGCGGCCGGCGCTCTCCCCGGCGTAGCGGGCGCGCTTGGCGGCCTTGCGGGCGTCGTGCAGGGCGCGTTCGAGGGCGGGGCCCTCGGGGGCGCGGCGGGCGGCGGCGAGGCGTTCGGCGGTGCGGCGGTGCTCGCGGCGCAGGGCCCGGGTGAATTCGGGCCCGGCGCGCTTGGCGGCCCGGGAGGTGAGCGGCGGGTCGGCGGCGAGGGCGGTGAGGGTGGTGAGCAGGCGGCGGAAGCGTTCGCCGTCGAGGGCGGTGCGGACCCGGACGCGGGCCTCGCGGGCCTCGCGGGCGCTCCAGGCGGTGAGTTCGGCCAGGACGCGCTCGCGGTCGCCGCCGGGCGGCAGTTCGCGGGCCTGGGCGAGCAGGCGGGCGCCGAGCACCTCGGTGTCGCGGGCCGGTCCGAGGGCCCGGCCGAGCCAGCGCAGTTCGTCCTCGGTGGCGGTGTGGTCGCCGCGCAGGTGGCGGCGGTGGGTGCGCAGGGCGCTGCGCAGGCGGCGGGCGGCGGTCCGCATCCGGTGGACGGCGTCGGGGCGGTCGGCGCGGACGTCGGGCGCGAGGGCGGCGAGCTGGGCGGTCAGGGTGCGCAGGCGCGCGGCGATGACGTCCCCCGCGCTGCCGTCGATCCGGTGGGCCACGTCGTCACGTCCTTCCGTCCGTGCTGTCCCAGGGTAGGCGGTCCGCGGATCGCCCGTCCGGTGCGCCGCGCCGTCGGCGGTCCGCCGCCGGTCCGGGTTGCCCGTCTGCCACGGGCAGATCCGGGGGACGGGGGCGGGGTGGGCGGGCAGACTGCCGGCATGGACGTCATCGAGGTGCTGCCGGGGTTGCGGATGCTGGTCCTGCCGGTCGGCGCGGTCTACCTGTGGTCGGACGGACGGGAGTTGACGCTGGTGGACAGCGGGGCGGTGGGGACGGAGGAGCGGGTCGCGGCGCTGGTGGAGTCGGTGCCGGGCGGGGAGTTGGCCCGGATCGTGCTGACGCACTGGCACGAGGACCACACGGGTGGTGCCGCCCGGCTGGCGGCGCGCTACGGGGGCGTGCCGGTGGTGGCGCACCGGGTGGAGGCGCCGGTGATCCGGGGCGAGGCGGTGGGCGCGCCGCCGGTGCTGGAGGAGTTCGAGCGTCCGATCCGGGCGGCGGTGCCGGCGCTGCCGCCCGCGCCGCCGTGCCCGGTGGACGTCGAGGTGGTGGACGGCGACGTGCTGCCGTTCGGGGGCGGGGCCCGGGTGGTCGGCGTGCCGGGGCACACCGACGGCTCGCTGGCCCTGCACCTGCCGGGCCCGGACCTGCTGTTCACGGGCGACGCGGTGGCCAACGTGGGCCGCGCGACGCTGGGCGTGTTCAACACCGACCGGGCCCGGGCCGTCGCCTCGCTGCACCGCCTGGCCGGGCTCGGCGCCGCCCACGCGGTGTTCGGCCACGGCGCGCCGCTGGTGGGGGACGCGGCGGCGGCGCTGCGCGCGGCGGCGGAGGCCGGGTGAGCCGGGGCTCCGGCGGGAGCGGCGGACGCTCAGTGGAAGGCGGGCACGATCAGGTAGAGGCCGTAGGCGGTGGCGGTCAGGCAGGCCAGGAAGCACAGGCCGGCGGCCAGCCGTAGCGGCGGCCGCCGGGGCGCGGGGGCCGCCGCCGCGCGGTCCGCGGCCCGCAGGCCCGTCGCGAACAGGCAGACCAGGGCGGTGGTGGCGCCGATGCCGACCAGGGCGACCTGGCCGAGCGCGGTCCAGTTGATGTGCACGGGCCCTCCCGGGGCGCGGTGGGACGGGTCAGGCGGACGTGGGGGCCGGACGCAGGGCCACCGTGTGGTCGTCGTTGACGTTCGAGGCGTCGACCGGCGCCCGCCGGGCCGCGAGGACGATCACGGTGCTGAGCGCGAGCGCCGCCAGCGCGGTGACGGCGATCCCGAGGGTGCCGCCGTGCACCACCAGCAGCGCGGCCAGCGCGCCGACCGCCGCGGCGGCGGGCAGGGTCAGCGCCCAGCCGACGGCGACCCGCCCGGCGGTGCCCCAGCGCACCTCGGCGAGCCGGCGGCCCAGCCCGGCGCCGAGGATGCCGCCCGAGCACACCTGCGTGGTGGAGAGCGGGAAGCCCAGGTGCGCGGAGGAGAGGATGACGGCGGTGGCGGCGGTCTCGGCGGCGAAGCCCTGCGGCGGGTGGATGTCCGTGATGCCCCGGCCCATCGTCCGGATGATCCGCCAGCCCCCCAGGTAGGTGCCCAGCGAGATGGCCAGGCCCGCCGCCGCCACGACCCACAGCGGCGGCCCGGCCGAACTGTCCAGCGCCCCGGCCGAGATGAGGGTCAGGGTGATGACGCCCATGGTCTTCTGGGCGTCGTTGGTGCCGTGGGCGAGCGAGACCAGGGACGCCGAGAAGACCTGCCCGACCCGGAAGCCGCGCTCGGGGACGGCCGCGTCGGCGGGCCCGGGCCGCGCGGTCCCCGCGGACCCTGCGGCCCGCGGGCGGTCGCGCCGCCCGCCGGAGGTCAGCCGGTAGGCGAGGTAGGTGGCGGGCAGGGCCGCCGCGCCGGCGATCAGCGGGGAGAGCAGCGCGGGCAGCAGGACCTTCTGCACCACCGTGACGAAGTGGACGCCGCCGGTCCCGACGCCCACGCAGACCGCCCCGATGAGGCCGCCGAACAGGGCGTGCGAGGAACTGGAGGGCAGGCCCAGCAGCCAGGTCGTCAGGTTCCACAGGATCGCGCCGACCAGCCCCGCGAAGATCACCCCCGGGGTGACCAGCGCGTCGTCCACGATGCCGCCCGAGACCGTCCGGGCCACCTCGGTCGACAGGAACGCGCCCGCCAGGTTGAGGACGCCGCTGATCAGCACGGCGGTCCGCGGGCTGAGCGCACCGGTGGCGATCGAGGTGGCCATGGCGTTGGCGGTGTCGTGGAAACCGTTGGTGAAGTCGAAGGCGAGGGCCGTCACGACGACCAGGACGACGAGGAACGACACGTGTGCCATGTCTCCATGGCAGCACGGCGGCCCGGTCCTCCCGGCGACCGCGGTGTGAACCCCGTGCGCAGATTCCGCGCACACCGGGCCGGGGCCGCCGGGCGGGGCGGCCCCCGGCTCCGGCGGGAGGCGTGCGGTCAGTCCTCGTAGGACGCGGCGAAGCGGCAGTGCCCGGCGCCCACCGCCCGGTGGGCCCGGCCGGGTGCCTGCCGGTCCTCGTCGGTGCCGCCGGTGCCGCCGGTGCCGTCGGGCAGCGCCCCGGGCGCCGGGCCGCGCGGTGGCCGGCGGAGGTCCGCTCCGCCGGACCCGTTCCGGTCCGCCGTCGACGCGGGTGCGGGTGCGGGCAGCGCGGGGACGAGCCGCAGGTCGGTCATGGCGTGGTCGCTTTCGTCCGGGAGCGGCGGGAGCCTCCGGCAGGCCCCGTCCGTGCCTCCAGTGGACACCCGCCGTCCGCGGACCGGCCGGTTCTTGACGCGGCGACTGCACCGATCCGGTCCGCCCTGACGGAACGTTGACGGGGTGCGCCCTCACCGGTGGACGGGCCGCCTCCCCGCACCGCTCCCCCGGACCGGCTACACCTCGATCTGCGCGCCCATGATCACCGTCCGGTCCCGGGGCAGGCCGAAGTACTCGGCGGCGTCGGAGGTGATGTAGGAGGTGGCGATGAACAGCCGCTTGCGCCAGGGCGCCATCGTCGGCTGCTCGCCCCGACGGAGCTCGATCTTCGACAGGAAGTACGACGCCTGGTCGAGGTCGAGCGTCCCCTCGGTGTCGGCCGGGTCGAGCAGGGCCAGCGTGGCGGGCACGTCCGGCGTCTCCATGTAGCCGTACCTGGCGGTGACGTGGACGATCCCGTCCTCGCCGTAGCCGAGGCTGTCGACCACGCACCGCTCCTCCACCGGGACGCGCGGCACCGGTTCGGTGCTGATCGACAGGATGACCAGCTGGCCGTGCCGGACGTGGTTGTGCTCGACGTTGGCGCGCAGCGCCAGCGGGGTGGTCTCCTTGCCCCGGTTGAGGAAGACCGCGGTGCCGGGGACCAGGGCGGCCGGCACCCGCCCGTCGTGCAGCTGGTCGACGAACTCCCGCAGCGGGCCCTCGCGCCGCTCCCGCTCGGCGGTGACGGTCCGCCGGCCGTGCTGCCAGGTCGTCATCACGGTGAACACGGCCAGGCCGATCAGCAGCGGCAGCCACGCGCCGTGGAAGAACTTGGTGGCGTTCGCCGCGACGAACAGCAGGTCGACGGTGAGCAGCGCGGTCGCGCCGACGGCGAGCAGCCAGAGCGGCGTGTGCCAGCGGGTGCGGGCCAGGTAGAAGAACAGCAGGGTGGTGATGGTGATCGTGCCGGTGACGGCCATGCCGAAGGCGAAGGCCAGGGCGGCGGAGCTGCGGAAGGCGAAGACCAGCGTGAGCACGGAGACCATCAGCAGCCAGTTGACCCACGGGACGTAGATCTGGCCGATCGTCGACTCCGAGGTGTGGGCGATCCGCAGGCGCGGCAGGTAGCCGAGCTGCGCGGCCTGGGAGGTGACCGAGTACGCGCCGGTGATCACGGCCTGCGAGGCGATCACGGTGGCGGCGGTGGCCAGGAGCACGATCGGCCAGCGGGCCCAGCCCGGTGCCAGCAGGAAGAAGGGGCTGCTGATGTTCGCCGGGTCGTCCAGGATCAGCGCGCCCTGTCCCAGGTAGCTGAGGATGCACGCGGGGAACACCAGGAACAGCCAGCCCCGGGTGATCGCGGGACGGCCGAAGTGCCCCATGTCGGCGTAGAGCGCCTCCGCCCCGGTGACCGCGAGGACGACCGCGGCGAGCGCGAAGAACGCCGTCCCGAAGTGCCCGACGAAGAAGCCCAGCGCGTACGTCGGCGACAGCGCGCGCAGGATCTGCGGGTGCGCGGTGATGCCGCGCACGCCGCACGCCCCGACCACGGTGAACCAGAGGATCATCACCGGCCCGAACACCCGCCCCACCGCCGCCGTGCCCCGGCGCTGCGCCAGGAACAGCAGGACCAGGATGCCCGCCGTCAGCGGCACCACCGCGTCCTTCAGGGAGGGCTGGACGACCTCCAGGCCCTCCACGGCGGACAGCACCGAGATCGCCGGGGTGATCATGCTGTCGCCGAAGAACAGCGCCGCGCCGAAGATCCCCAGCACGGTCAGCACGGCCGCCGCCTTCCGCCCGGCCTTCGCGCCCGAGCGCCGGATCAGGGTGATCAGCGCCATGATGCCGCCCTCGCCGTCGTTGTCGGCGCGCATCGCCAGCAGCACGTAGGTGACCAGCACGACGACCACCACCGACCAGAACACCAGCGACACCACGCCGTACACGTTGTCCGTGCTGACCGGCACCGGGTGCGGGTCGTCCGGGTCGAACACCGTCTGGAGGGTGTAGATCGGGCTGGTCCCGATGTCCCCGAACACCACCCCCAGTGCCCCGACGATCAGGGCCAGGCGGGCGGGGCCCTTCACTGCGGGATGCAGCGCGGGGGAACCGCGATCGGTCATAGCGACGGCCTTCTTTCGGTCATGCTTCGCCCTACTCGGTCAAGTCCTGAACGGGTTCGAAGCTACGGCAGTACGGTGCCGCCGCACCGCCTACCCCGCCGACGGAACCGATCACCTCCGGACGACGGACGGCCGCGGAGAGCGCCCCGCCGGGCGTCGGCCGCGCCCTGCCGGGCCTCCGCCGTGCGCCGCCGGGCCTCCGCCGCGCGGCGCGTTCCGCCCGCACCCCCTCCGCCCGGTCCGGGTGCCCGGTTCCGGGGCTCCGGCCCGGTCCGCGGCACTAGCATGGGGGCCGCCGTGGGGAGCGGCGCCGTGGCGAGGGGCGGGGAGATGCAGCAGCTGGTCGAGTTGGCGATGCCGGACGGGCAGACGGTCTGGGCGCTGGTGGACGGCCCGTCGGGTCCGCGCGACACCGGGCTGGGCGACCAGCTGGCCACCCGGCTGGAGGGGTTTCAGGAGTCGCTGCACGCCGTCGCCGCCAATGTGCGCGACGCGGTCGCGGCGGTCCGGCCCGACGAGGTGTCGGTCGAGTTCGGGCTGGAGCTGGCCGCCGGGCGCGGCGGTGTGGTGGCCGCGCTGACCGGTGTCGGCGGGAAGGCCACCTTCAAGGTCGCCCTCAAGTGGACCTCCGGCGGCCCGTCCGCCGAGCGGCCCCCGGCCGAACAGCCCCCGGCCGAGGAGCCGGACGAGCCGGGCGGGTCCGACGGGCCGGACGCGCCCGGCAGGTCCGGCGGGTCCGACGAGCCCGGCGGTTCCGGTGCGCCCGGCGGTTCCGGTGCGCCCCGCGGCCCCGCCGCCGGGGCCTGAGCGCGGCGGGGGCCCGCGCCCGATGCGGAACTTCGATCCGCTGACCGCCCTGCAGGCGCTGCTGGAACGCTGCCGGGTCCGGGTGGACGGCCGGACCGAGGGCAGCGGGTTCTTCGTCGCGCCCGGCTTCGTGCTGTCCTGCGCCCACGTCGCCGGCGGCGCGGCGGGCGAGCGGGCCTGGGTGGAGTACGAGGGCGCGGCGCACCCGGCCACGGTGCTCGCCGCCGCGCCGGACGCCGCCGAGGCCGCCGGTCGACCGCTCTACCCGTTCCCGGACCTGGCGCTGCTGGAGCTGGCCGACCCGCCGCCCGGCCACCCGTGCGTCTGGCTGGATCCGGAGGCGCCGCCGTCCGGGACGCGGGTGACGGCGACCGGTTTCACCCGCGACCTCGGTCCGCGGACGGCCGTCCTGGCAGCGGGCGGCCGGACCGGGCAGCCGGGGCGGGCGATGCTGGAGCTGGTGGCGGGCGAGGTCAACCCGGGGCTGTCGGGCGGGCCGGTGCTCAGCCACCGTTCGGGCGGGGTGACGGCGGTGGTGAAGGCCACCCGGCAGGAGGACAGCGCGATGGGCGGCTACGGGGTGCCGGTGTCGGCGCTGCGGCTGCTCGACCCGGCGGCGTACCGGCGGGTGCTGTCCGCGCACGACCGCTTCCACGCCGTGGACGCCCGCTGGCGCTCGCTCGCCGACGCCCCGCCGTCCACCGGGTACGAGGACGGACCCGCCGCCGCCCGGACCGCCGGACGGTTCGCCGCCCGGACCGCCGAACGCGCCGCGGACCGGGCGTTCCTGGCGCTGCTCGCCGAACTGCCCCCGGACTCCGCCGCCGACCTGCGCGCCGCGTTCCTGCGCGCCGCCCCGCCGGGCACCTTCGAACCGGACCTGCCGCTGCTCGACCGCCGCGACGTCTACCAGGAGCTGGCCGCCCGGGTCACCCTCGGCGGCGACCACCTGACGCCCGAACTCGCCTACTGCGCCGACCTGGTGCGCGCCCTGCCCGGGGACGCGCCGCTCACCCGCGCGCTGCGCGACCGGGTGCTGATCCGGGCCGGGGAGACCGGCCGGGGCGAGGCCGCCCGGCAGCGGATCGACAGCAGCCCGCCGTCCGCCCTGCCGCAGCACCCGTCCCGTCCGGCCGCTGCGGTGCGCCCCTCGGTGATAGGCCGGGTCCGGCACTCGCTGCGCGACCGCAGCCGCTACCACGTGCGGGTGTGGCAGTTCCGCGGCGCGGAGGAGATCGTCCCGGCCGGCCCCGAGTCCGCCGAGCTGACGCTCCCCCAGGCGCTGCGCCTGCTGGCCGAGTCGCTGCCGCCGCAGATCGAGACGGTGGAGGCGCTGGAGGCCCTGGACGGGGCGGCCGGGCGGCCGGCGCTGGTGGAGCTGATCCTGCCGCACGAGGCCCTGGACGAGGACTACGCGGGCTGGCGGCTCTGGCCGGAGCTGGAGTGGTGGACGCTGGGCCGCAAGCACCGGCTGGTGGTCCGCCCGCTGGAGCGCCACCAGGAGCCGAGGCTGCACCGCCCCTGGCTGATGCGCTGGGAGCACCTGGCGGGGCAGTCGCTCGACCGGGCGCTGGTCTGCGTGTGCGGGCGCGGCCGGCAGCAGCGTCCGCAGGCGCTGGACGCCGCGTTCAACACCGCTCCGGAGCTGGCCGCGCTGGTCCTGGCCGGGGCCCCGCGCGGCGGTGCGCTGGCGCAGGCGTTCCGGGTGGCGGTGGCCTCCGGCGTGCCGGTGATGCTGTGGGAGCGCGGCACCGACCCGCGCCCGCTCGACCAGGGCGCCTGCGCCACCGGCTGCACCGCCCCCGGCCGGGGCGACTGTCCGGACGGCCGTTTCCTGCGCGCGGCCCGCACGGCACTGGCCGACACCCACCGGGACGCCGCCCCCGACCGGATCCGCGACCTGCGCAACGAGGCCGAGCTGCACGAGGCGGAACGGCACCCGGGCCCGGACGCCCCCGACGCCCCGCTCGGCGACCGGGTGGTGCTGCTCTGGGACGACCCGGCCCGCCAACTGCCCCGCACCCGGCTCGCCCCGGCCGCCCCCTCCCCGGTGACCGCCCCCGCCCCCTCCACCGCATCCACCGCCCCCGCCCCCGCCCCTGCCACGGAAGGACTCCCGCGATGACCCTCTGGCGCATCTACCAGGGCGTGGACCGACCCCACGACCGGATCGCCGACCTGCCGCCCCCGCCGCCCTGGCGGGAGTTCGACGGCGGCCGGGACGGCACCCTGGCCGCCGTGGACCGCGACGCGGTCGGCGGTGGCCGCCGCCGCCTGCCGCACCGGGCCGCGTACCGGGCCGACGAGCGCACCGTCGACGCCGTCAACACCGCGCTCTACCTGCGCCGTCCGCTGCTGGTCAGCGGCGACCCGGGGGTCGGCAAGTCGACCCTGGCCGACGCGGTGGCCCGCGAACTGCGGCTGGGCCCGGTGCTGCGCTGGTCCGTCAACAGCCGCACCACGCTCCGCGACGGCCTGTACCGGTACGACTCGCTGGGCCGCCTGGAGGACGCCGGCCTGGCCCGCCACCGGCCCGACGCCCCGGCCGGGGCGTCCGACGCCACTGACCTCGGGCGGTACGTCAGCCTCGGCCCGCTCGGCACCGCGCTCGCCCCGTACGCGCTGCCCCGGGTGCTGCTGGTCGACGAGATCGACAAGGGCGACCTGGACCTGCCCAACGACCTGCTGGACGTGTTCGAGGAGGGCGGCTTCGAGATCCCGGAGCTGACCCGGGCCGCCGACCAGCAGCCGACCGTCGCGGTGCGTCCGCACGACGGCGGGCCGGCAGTGCGGGTGACCCGCGGGGCGGTGCAGTGCCGGGCGTTCCCGTTCGTGGTCCTGACCAGCAACGGCGAACGGGAGTTCCCGCCCGCGTTCCTGCGCCGCTGCATCCGGCTGCACCTGCCGTCGGCGCACCAGGACGGCGCGCGGCTGCGCGCGATCGTCGAGGCCCACCTGCCGGGCGCGGGCGCGGCGGCCGAGGCCGCCGTCGGGGCGTTCCTGTCCCGGGCCGCGACCGGGGAGCTGGCCACCGACCAACTCCTCAACGCCGTCTACCTGTTGGCGCCGTCCGCCGGGGCGGCCGGGCCGGACCGGGACCGCCTGCTCGACCTGGTCATGCAGCACCTCAACGACGCCCCGCCCGGCCGGCCGTGAGCGGCGTCCCCGGCCCGGGACGGGACGCCGTCCACCGCCTGGCCGCCCTGCTCACCGACCTCACCGGTCCGGACGGCCCCGCCCCGACCGGGCGCGAACTCGCCGACCTGCTGTGGCTGCACGCCCGCCTCGGCGGCGGCCCGTCCCCCGCTCCCGGGGAGGTCGACACCGCCTCGGTCAGGCTCCAGCGGCCCGGCGTCCACCGCCCCGTCCCCACCGACCGGGCCGACCCCCGCCCCGCGCGGCGGGATCCGCTCCCCGCCCCGCGCCGCCCGCTCCACCTGCCCGGCCCGGCGCCCGCCGCGGGCACCCCGCCGCTGTCCGCCTCGCCGGTCCGGGTCGGCACCGACCGCGCCCTCCCCCGCCGCCGCGAACTCGCCCGCGCGCTGCGCCCGTTGAAGCGCGGCGTGCCGTCCGCCGACCGCACCGCGCTGGACGAGGACGCCACCGCCGAACGCCTCGCCCGCGACCCGCGCTGGTGGCCGGTCCTGGTGCCCGCCGTCGAACGCTGGCTCGGCGTCCGGCTGATCGTCGACGCGCACGGCGACAGCGCGGCGCTGTGGGAGCCGCAGGCCCGCGAACTCGCCACCCTGCTGGCCGATTCCGGCATCTTCCGGGACGTCCGGCTGCACCGCCTGACCGGCCCCGACGCCCCGGAGGACGACACCGCCGCCCGGCCGCCCGGCCGCACCGCCACCTTCGTCCTCACCGACGGCGTCCACCCCGACTGGGCCGGGCCGCGCCTGCGCGCCGCCCTGCGCCGCTGGGCCCAGGCCGGGCCGACCGCCGTCCTGCACACCCTGCCCGAACACCTGTGGGCGCAGACCGCGTTGGCCCCCGAGCCCGGCCGCTTCCGCACCGCCGCCCCCGCCGACCCGCACCCCCGGTTCACCCCGTACGCCCTCGTCCCGCCCCCGCAGCCGCCCGGCACCCTCGCCGTGCCGGTCCTCGGGCTCTCCCCCGAGTGGCTCGCCCCGTGGGCCCGCGCCACCGCCGGGCCGCACGCCTACGACGCGCCCGCCGTCCTGCTCGCCCCCGGCCGCCCGTCCCGGCCGCCGGCCGGACCCCCGGCCGACGACCGCCCCGCCCTGCCCACCGGCGACTTCGACTCCTTCCTGGCCCAGGCCCAGCCCCGGGTGTTCCGGCTCGCCGCCCTGCTGTCCGCCGTACCGCTCAACTTCGGCGTGATGCGGCTGGTGCAGTCCGCGCTGCTGCCCGACAGCCCGCCCGCCGACCTCGCCGAGATCGTCTTCAGCGGCCTGCTGCGCGCCGTCCCGGACGATCCGTCCACCGAATCCCTGGGCCGCGCCTACGAGTTCGCCCCCGGTGTCCGGGAGCGCCTGCTCGCCACCCTGCGCCGCGACGAGGCCCAGCAGGTGGTGGACACCGTCTCCGCGCACCTGGCCGCCCACGCCGCCGTGCTGGGCGCCCGCTTCACCGCGCTCTTCCCGGACCCGGACGGCCCGCTCACCCTCCCCGCCGGCGCCCGCCCCTGGGCCCACACCGGTGCCCCCGTGCCCGTCCCCGCCCCGGGCCGCCGCTTCTTCCTCCGCGTCATCGGGGCCGCCGTCCCCGGCGAGGGCGAACCCGACGCGGCCGGCCTGTTCAGGGCGGCCGCCCGGGTCGCCACCGGATTCGGCCGGCTCGGCTACCAGCAGGCCGGGCCGACCGGCGACGGGAGCGCCGTGGACGTGCTGCGCGCCTGGGCGCGGCAGGTCCGCCTCGGCCCCGGGGACCTGGTGGCGGTCTACCTGGCCGGCCACTCGATGGCCGCCTTCGGCCAGCAGGCCGAACTCCTGCTCCCGGACGGCCTGTCCGCCACCCGCCCCCGCCGGATCCGCCGCGTCGGGCTGGAGGAGTTCCGCCGCGCCTTCGGCCGCCTCGGCCGTCTGCTCCTGATCGTCGACCAGCACCCGCTGCGCGCCGGACCCGCCACCCCGCCGCCGGGGAGACCGGCCCTCACCCTGCTGGTCCGCAACTCCCCCGCCCCGGTCTTCTCCGAGAACGTGTCCGGCCTGCTCACCGCCTTCGCCGTCGGCGTCTTCGAGTCGCCCGAGACCGGGGTCCACCTGCGGGAACGCCTGCACATCGGCACCCTCGCCACGGCGGACACCACGGACGACCTGCTGCCGTTCTTCACCCCCGGGGCCGGGCCCGCCGAAGCGCGGGAGCCCGAACCCGCGCACCTGCTGGACGCGTTGGTGTCCTGGCTCACCGGTGGCCGCCACGACACCGCCCCGCGGGAGTTCCACACCACCACGCGGCTGCCGCTGGCCACGGTCCTGCGCTGCCTCGGCCCGCTGACCGACCGCGTCCGGCAGGTCCGCGTGCCCGGCGAGGGCCTGGACCCCGCCCGGCGGTGGGAGGAGCTCGGCGAGCGGATGGGGCTCGAACGACCCGACCGGGAGGCCGTCCTGGAGCACCTGGCCCTGCACCGCACGGACCTGCTGCTGATCCTCAGCGCCCGCCGACCGGACGGCGGAGCCCCGCCCCGGCCCGACGAGTTGCTGTCCGCCCTGACCGGCGTCGGGGCCCGCATCCTGCTGGTCGACCCCCTGGCCACGCCGACCCCCGGCGCGGTGCCGCTCCGCCCCGGCCGGGACGAGTCGCTGATCTGCGACGCCGTCGACGGCGGTCACCGCCTCGAGTCCGTCGACCGGACCCGGGCCGCCGACGCCTACCGGCTCGCCCTGGACCTCGCCCTGGCCGCCGGGAGCCACTGGTGGGCGGTCGTGGCCACCGCCGCGCTGGACCGGCTCGGCGCCCCGCACTCCACCCCGCACCCGGCCCGACTCGACCGAATCCAAGGCGCGTTCACCACCGTCCCGGGTGCCGCCGACGCGCTGCTCGACCTCACGGACCTGATCCGCTCGACTCCGGCCGGCCTGGTGGAGCAGGTCCACGCGCTCCTGCGGGCCCTGATCGGCCACCGCCGGGACCCGGCCACCGGCATCCACCCGGTCGTCGACCCGGCCGTCCTGGACGGCCTCGACCGCCGGGACCGCGCGGTCGTCCGCGACTGGATCGACAACGAGCTGGTCGAGGCCGCCGCCCCGCACCGGGCCCGGCTGCTCGAACTCGCCACGATCCTCGACACCCCGGTGATCTCCTCCGACCCGGCCCTCCCGGACGGCCCGCTGGGCCGGTGGGTGACCCGCCTCGTCCCGCACGCCGAACCCGACGGAACCCTCCGGCTGCTGCCGCGCCCCGCGCCCGCCCCCCGGCCGTCCTCCGCCGACCTGGGCCACCTCGCGCAGCGCAACTGGCGCTGCCCGACCGAGGGGTGCGCCCGCTACGCCCCCGGCCCGACCCCGCCGCCGCTGCCCAGCGTCGAAGGGCTGGACGCCGTCTGCACCGAACACCGCACCCCCCTGCTCCCCGCCGCCCCCCGCCCGGCCGTCGCCCACCTCAAAGCCGTCACCGACCAGTTCTGCTCCGGCCAGTTCACCGTCGAGGAGGGGTCCTCGTTCCCGCTCTCCCTCTCGGTCGACAGCGCCCCCCTGCTGGTCTCCTTCCAGGACGGCGCCGTCACCGTCCGGGCCACCGACATCGGCGCCCGCTACCGCCTCCCCGGCCCCGGCGCCCCGGACTGGCAGGACCTGATCCCGGACGAGCCGCTCCCCTTCCCGCCCGGCACCCGGATCGCCCCGGCCCCGGACGTCACCCTAGTCCGCACCGGCACCCCCCTCCCCGGCGAACCGGCCCCGCCCACCGTGCCCTGACCAGATGCGACAGCACTTGTACAAGCGCTGTTACAGTGCCCCGCGTGACCGAGACCCCCGCCCCCGCCGGCCCGGTCGGGCCCGCCGACCCAGACGACCGAGACGACCGACACGACCCAGCCGGCCCCGTCGACCCCACCGAGCTGAGCCTCTGGCGCCCGCTCCGCCTGCTCCAGGCGTCGATGGACGAGGAGATCGGCCGGGTCTACGCCGAGGTGCCCGTCGAGGGGCTGCGGCCGAGTTTCGTGCCGGAGCTGCTCCGGCTGCACGCGCGCGGGCCGATGACCATCACCGAGCTGGCCGAGTCGGTGCGGCACACGCACTCGGCGCTCAGCCAGAAGGTGGCCGCGATGCGGCGGGCGGGCTGGGTGGAGACCGCGCCCGGGGCGGACGCCCGGAGCAAGGAGGTCGCGCTGACCGCGAAGGCGCGGGAGGTGGTCGGCCGGCTGGCCGCCGAGTGGGAGGCCACCGAGGCCGCGCTCGCCGAGCTGGAGGCCGAAATCCCGTACCCGCTCAGCCGGGTGGTCGAGGACATCGAGCGGGCACTGGCCCGCCGCAGCTTCCACGAGCGGATCCTCGGACGGCTGGCCGGTGACCCGCGGTGGCGGTGACCGGCCGCCGGCTGCTGCTCGACGTCGCCCCGCTGCGCGAGTCGCCCGCGTTCCGGCGGCTGTGGCTCGGCGGGACGGTCTCCGGCCTCGGCGGCCAGATGGCGCTGGTGGCCGTCGTGTTCCAGGTCTGGGAGCACACCCGCAGCACGGTGTGGACCGGCGCCGTGGGCCTGGCCCAGGCGGTGCCGCTGCTGGTTCTCGGGCTGTTCGCCGGCGCGCTGGTCGACCGTTCGGACCGGCGGACGCCGTACCTGCTGGCCACCGCCGGGCAGGCCGGGTGCGCGCTGCTGCTCGCGGCCCAGGCGCCGCTGGGGTACCTCCCGCCCGCCGGGGTGGTCGCGCTGGTGGCGGGGCAGTCCGTCTTCGTCGCGGTCGCGGGCCCGGCCGCCCGGACCTTCCCGCCCCGGCTGCTCCCGCCCGGGCAGTTGGCGGCGGGCCTGGCCCTGAACCGGGTCGCGTTCCAGGGCGCGATGCTGCTCGGCCCGGCACTGGGCGGGCTGCTGGTGGCGTGGGCGGGCGTCGGCGGCTGCTACCTGGCCGACGCGCTCAGCTTCGCGGCCGCCCTGTACGCGACCCTCCGCCTGCCCCGGATGCGCCCGGACGCCGCTCCCGGCACCGCCCGGGCGGGCCGCGCGGGGCTGCGCGACGTGCGGGACGGCCTGGCGTTCCTGGCCCGGACGCCGGTCGTCCGCGCCGCGCTGCTCACCGACCTGGCCGCCACCGTGCTGTCCATGCCGATCAGCCTGTTCCCGCTGGTCAACGCGGAGCGGTTCGACGGCGGCCCGCGCACCCTGGGGCTGTTCCTGACCGCGATCGCGGCGGGCGGCGTCGCCGCCTCCGTCCTGTCGGGGGCGTTCACCCGGCGGCCGCACCAGGCACCGGTGATGCTGGCCGCCGCCGCGGCCTGGGGCGTCGCACTGGCCCTGTTCGGCCTGGTGTCGAGCCCGTGGCCGGGGCTGGGGCTGCTCGTGCTGGCCGGTGCGGCGGACACCGTGTCCGTGGTCGCCCGCGGCACCGTCGTCCAACTGCACACCCCGGACGCGCTGCTGGGACGGGTCGGCGCGGCCGAGCAGGTCGTCGGACAGGCCGGACCGGACCTGGGCAACCTGCGCGGCGGCCTGGTCGCCTCCGCCACCTCGGGCACCACCGCCCTGATCAGCGGCGGCCTGCTCTGCCTCGCCGCCGTCGCCCTGATCGGAACCGCCACCCCCGGACTGCGCCGCCCGCCCGATCCCGGGGAAATCCGTTGTACACCGTAGAAGGACTCCTCTACGGTGTACAACGCGCGGTCGACCGGCCGCGCCCGCCGTCCCCGGGAGCCCCCTTGTCACAGCCGTCCGTCCCCCCGACCGCCGCTCCGCACCCGCGGCGGTGGGTCATCCTGGCGGTGGTCTGCCTGGCCACGCTGGTGGTGCTGCTCGACAACACCGTGCTCAACGTGGCCGTCCCCTCCCTGACGGAGGACCTGGGCGCGGGCACGGCCGACGTCCAGTGGATGATCAACGCCTACGCGCTGGTCCAGTCCGGCCTGCTGCTGACGGCCGGCAGCCTGTCCGACCGGTACGGGCGCAAGCGGGCGCTGCTGGTGGGTCTCGCGCTGTTCGGCCTGGGGTCGACGGCGGCGGCCCTGGCCCAGTCCTCCGGGCAGCTGATCGCCGCCCGGGCCGGCATGGGCATCGGCGGCGCGCTGCTGATGACCACCACGCTGGCGGTGGTGATGCAGGTGTTCCACGGCCCCGAGGTGCCGAAAGCGGTCGGCATCTGGGGGGCGGTCAGCTCGCTGGGCTTCGCGGGCGGCCCGCTGCTCGGCGGCGCGCTGCTGGCGCACTTCTGGTGGGGCTCGATCTTCCTGGTCAACATCCCGGTGGCGCTGCTCGGCCTGGCCGCGGTCGCCCGCCTGCTCCCGGAGAGCAGGGACCCGTCGGGCCGCCGGCCGGACGTGCCGGGCGCGGTGCTGTCCACCGTCGGCATGGTCGGCCTGGTGTACGCGATCATCTCCGGGCCGGTGCACGGCTGGGGCTCCGGCCCGGTGCTGCTCGCGGCGGTGGCCGGCCTGGCCGCGCTGGCGGCCTTCGTCGCCTGGGAGGCCCGCACCCCCACCCCGATGCTGGACATGGGCTTCTTCCGGGACAGGCGCTTCAACGGCGCGGTGGCGGGCGGCATCCTGGTCGCCTTCGGGATGGCCGGCTCGCTGTTCCTGCTCACCCAGTACCTGCAACTGGTGCTCGGCTACCGGCCGTGGGAGGCGGGCCTGCGGATGTCGCCGCTGGCCCTGGTGATCGTGCTGCTCAACCTGTCGGGCGTGGGCGCCCGGCTGCTGCCGAAGATCGGTTTCGCGGGGGCCGTCGCCCTCGGCATGGGCCTGCTGGCCGGCGGCCTGGCCCTGCTCGCCGCGATGGGCTCGGGCCACGGGTACCCGGGACTGCTGGCCGGGCTGCTGCTGATGGGCTGCGGCATCGCGGTCGCCGGCCCGGCGATGGCGGCGGCCGTGATGGGCGCCATCCCGCCAGAGCGGGCCGGGGCCGGTGCGGGCGTGCAGGGCACGATCACCGAGTTCGGCGGCGGTCTGGGCGTGGCGGTGCTCGGCGCGGTGCTCGGCTCGCGCTTCGCGGCGGGTCTGCCGGAGGGCGTCCCGACCGCGGCGGCGAAGTCGCTGCCGGAGGCCCTGGCCGCCGCCCCGGGCGAGGCCGCGCGCGGCGCGGTGCGGAGCTCCTTCGCCCACGGGCTGACGTCCAGTCAGCTGATCGGCGCGGCGGCCGTGCTGCTCGGCGGTCTGCTCTCCGCCGCCCTGCTGTACCGCGCCGACCGCCCGGCCCCGGCCGGCCCCGCGGCCCGGCCGGAGCCGGAGGCCGTCCCCGCCCCGCACTGACCTCCGCCCCCTCCGGCCTCCTCCCCTCCCTTCCCTCCGGCCCCCGCCGGGCCGGTCCGGGCCGGTCCCCCGCCGGGCCCGTGCTCGCCGCACGGGCCCGGAGCCGTACCGTGGTGGCACCCCGTCGAAGCGAAGGAGCAGCGTGGCCACCAAGCGAGCCTCGCAGGTCAAGAAGAGCGTGTGGCTCACCCCGGGGCCGGTGCGCGGCCGCCGTTCCCCGCGCGCGGGCGAGGGCGGTCCGGGCAGCCTGGACCGTGAGGTGATCGTCGCCGCGGCGGTCCGGCTGCTGGACGCGCAGGGCGAGGCGAAGTTCTCGATGCGCGCCCTGGCCGCCCGGCTCGACGTCACGCCGATGTCCCTGTACTGGTACGTCGCCGACAAGGACGACCTGCTGGAGCTCGCCCTGGACGTGGTGGCAGGCGAGATGGTGCTGCCCGGGGCGGGGGACGGCACCGACTGGCAGTCCGGCCTGCGCGCCCTCGCCGTGACGTGGCGGGCCGCGATGCTGGCGCACCCCTGGGCGGTCCGGATCTACGCCGACTACCTGAACATCGGGCCGAACTCGGTCCGCTTCTCGGCCCGCGCCCTGGAGATCGCCCGCGCCTCCCCGCTCTCCGGGACGGACGCGATGGCCGCCCTCTCCGCGATCTTCCAGTACACCTACGGCTTCACCTCCACCGAGGTGAACTGGGCCGAGAAGGCCGCCGAGGCCGGCACCAGCACCGAGGAGCTGGTCGAGGAGATCACCGAGGCCGTCCGCGACCTCCCGGGCCTCGCCGACTCCGGCGTCCTCCCCGACCACCCCCGCGAGCCCGAACACCTGCTCCGCGAGCGCGAGTTCCACCGCGCCCTGGACTGGCTGCTCGCCGGCATGCAGGCCGACCTCGGCTGACCGGTCCGACCCGGCCGCCCGGTCCGCCCGGCCGTTCGGGCGCCGCGGCCCTACTGCGGGGTGTCCGGTCCGGGGGGCACCGGGCCGGTGCTCTCCCGCTGGACCAGGCGGGTCGAGAGTTCGACCCGCGGCAGGTCGACCTCCTCGCCGTCGACCAGGCGCAGCAGGGTGCGGGCGGCCATCGCGGCCATGTCCTGGAGCGGTTGGCGGACGGTGGTGAGCATCGGGTCGCTCCAGCGCGTGACGGGGACGTCGTCGAAGCCGACGATGCTGATGTCCTGCGGGATGCGCAGACCCCGTTCGCGCAGGGCGGTGTACGCGCCGAACGCCTGGAGGTCGCTGGCGGCGAAGACGGCGGTCGGCGGGAGCCCGCCGGCGGCGGCGGTCTCGTCGAGCAGGTCGGTCAGTTGGCGCCGACCGGAGGCGTCGTTGAACTCCCCGAAGCGCAGCCAGCCGTCGGGGACGGCGAGTTCGGCGCGCTCCATGGCGGCCCGGTAGCCGTCCGCGCGGGCCCGGCTGCACAGCAGTTGGCGGGGGCCGGCGAGGTGCGCGATCCGGCGGTGGCCGAGGCCGATGAGGTGGTCGACGGCGGAGATCGCGCCCGCCCAGTTGGTGGCGCCGATGGTGGGCACTCCGGCGTCCGCGCTGCCGACCGGGTCGACGAGCACGAACGGCACCTTCAGCGCGGCGAGCCGGGCGCGCTGACGCGGGGTCAGGTCGGAGACCACCAGGATGGCGCCGTCCGAGCGGCGGCCCGCGATCTGCTCCAGCCACTCGCCGGTGCCGGTGCTGCTGCCGTGGACGGCGGAGAGCACCATGCTCACGCCCGCTTCGGCCAGGGCCTCCTGCGCGCCCCGGATGATCTCGATCGACCATAGGCTGTCCAGCTCGTTCATGACCAGGTCGACGATGCCGCCGCGGCGGCGCGGACGGCGGCGCTGGTAGTGGTGCCGGTCCATGATCTCCTGGACGCGTTCGCGGGTCGCGGCGGAGACGTCGCTGCGCCCGTTGAGCACCTTGGAGACGGTGGCGTTGGAGACACCGGCCTCGGCGGCGATCTCGCCGATCGTCACCTTGTGTCGTGCCTGGCCCGCCATCTGCCGTCCGTTCCTCGTGGTCCGCGGTCCGGGGGCGGCCGGTCCGCCGGCCCCGCCCCGGGTCACAGCAGGATAGTGCGCGCGGCCGCGGGGCGGGTCAGTGCTCACCGTGCTGCCGTCCCACCCGCGCTGGAGCCGGAACCGGGGCCGGGGCGCGGTAGACGGGGTCGGAGAACACGGCGGCCATCCGGGCGCCGGTCAGGTCCTGGGCGCACACGCCGGTGAAGGCGCCGGTGAATCCCCAACCGGTGTAGTGGCCGGTGCTCTCGTCGCCGACGGTGGCGTAGTCGTCGGAGAGCCGGGCGGCGTCCAGCCGGGGCCCGACGTCCTGCCAACGCGGCCCGGGCCCGGTGCCCTCCCGGTCCGGCCCGCCGCCGTCGGCCTCGGCCTCGGCGTCGCTGTCGCTGTCGTCGCCGACGGCGGTCCAGGCTGCCCAGGCGAACCGGGCGTCCGCGCCGCGCACGTCGAGCCGCAGCCGCAGCGGCCCGGCGCCGACCGGGACGGGGGCCGTCGGCTCCCGGTACCTGCCGCGGTCGCAGACGCCGAGGCGCAGCACGCGGCCGAGCGCCTCGTCCCAGCTGAGGTGCAGGTAGTGCCAGAGCTCGGTGTTGTAGAGGTGCACGAGTCCGGCGGCCTGGCGGGGCGAGCGGGGGTCGGCGTCCACCGTGGCCTCGAAGCGGAACTCGGTGTGCGCGCAGCGGCGGGCCAGCAGGCTCTGCCGGTGCCGGGAGGACAGCGACTCCTCGCCGCGCAGCAGCAGCCGCCCGCGGTCGAGCGAGATCCAGTCGGGGCCGGGGTGGCGGCGCAGGGTCATCCACGCGGGGCCGGGCCGGTCGGCACCGAACCCGACGGCCTCCACCGCACCGCCGGTCTCCACCGCACCGCCGGTCTCCACCGCACCGGCGGCATCCACCGCACGGAAGGCCCCGGCCCCAGCGGCACCGGCGGCCCCGGCACCGGTGGGGGCCGCGGAGCGGGTCGCGGCGGGGGCGGGCACCTCGACGGAGGGGGCGTTGCCGCCACCGGCCAGCCGGGGCCAGCCGTCGGCCGTCCACTCGATCCGCTGGATCGCGCTCTCCCGGCCCAGGACGCAGGCACCGAGCGGGGTGAGCGGGCGGGCGGCGAGGTGGGCGAGGTACCACTCGCCGTCCGGGGTCTCGACCAGGCTGCCGTGGCCGGCCTTCTGGAGTTCCAGCTCGGGCCGGCCGGCGGAGGTGAGCAGCGGCCCGGCGGGGTCGGGTTCGTAGGGCCCGGTGAGGGCGCGGGAGCGGGCGACGGTGACGGCGTGCGCCCAGGAGGTGCCGCCCTCGGCGGTCATCAGGTAGTACCAGCCGCCGCGCCGGTACAGGTGCGGCCCCTCGGTGCAGCCGAGCGCGGTGCCGTCGAAGACGCGGTGCACCGGTCCGGTGACGCGCCGGGCGGTCCGGTCGTACTCCTGCAGCAGGATGCCGGAGAACGGGTTGGCGCCGGGCCGGTGGTCCCATTCCAGCCAGAGCAGCCAGCTGCGCCCGTCGCCGTCGGGGCCGTCGTCGTGGAACAGCGAGGGGTCGAAGCCGTGCCCGGGCAGCGGCGCGGGGTCGGACCACGGGCCGTGCGGCGTCGGTGCGGTGACCACCTGGTTGCGGACGTCCTTGTAGGCGCCGGTCAGGCTCTTGACGTCGGAGTAGACGAGGTGGAACCGCCCGTCGGCGTACGACAGGCAGGGGGCCCAGACGCCGCCGGAGTCGGGGACGCCGGTGAGGTCGAGCAGCCTGCTCTCGCCGAGGGCGCCGCCGAGCGGGCGCCAGCTGACCAGGTCGGTGGAGTGGTGCAGGGTGACGCCGGGCAGCCACTCGAAGGTGGAGGTGGCGAGGTAGTAGTCGGCGCCGACGCGCAGGATCGACGGGTCGGGGTGGAAGCCCGGCAGGACGGGGTTGCGGATCGTCGCGGGCGGGCCGGCCTGCGGTGCGGCGTCGACCCCGCCGGCGGCTGCGGTCGGTGCGGCGGCGGTCATGGGGCTCCTCGGGTCGGACGGGCGGACGGGGTGCGAGTGGACGGGCGGGAACGGACGGAGGGGCCTGGGAGCGGGCGGGCGGCTCAGCCCTTGACCGCGCCGGCCATCACGCCGGCGACGATCCGGCGCGCGAGGACGGCGAACAGCAGCAGCACGGGCACGACCGAGACGACCACCCCGGCGAGCATCAGGGTGAAGTCGGTGTAGTACCCGGCGGCGAGCTGGTTGAGCGCGATCTGCACGGTGCCGTTCTCCGGCGGCAGCGCGATCAGCGGCCAGAAGTAGTCGTTCCAGGCGAACATGAAGGTGAACATGCCGAGCACGGCGGCGGTGGAGCGGACGCCCGGCCAGGCGACGTGCCGGAAGGTGCGCAGCGGGCCGGCGCCGTCCATCCGGGCGGCTTCGATCAGCTCGTCGGGGATGTTCTCGGTCATGGCCTGCCGCATCCAGAACACGCCGACGGCGGAGACCAGGGCGGGCACGATCAGCGCGGACAGCTTGCCGTACATGCCCATGTCGGTGACGAGCAGGTAGAGCGGGATGATGCCGAGCTGGGTGGGCACCATGACGGTGCCGATGACGGCGACGAGCAGCGGGTTGCGGCCGGGGAAGCGGAGTTTGGCGAAGGCGAATCCGGCCAGCGAGGAGAGCAGCACGTTGCTGACGGCGGTGCAGGCCGCGACGGTGACGGAGTTGCCCATCGCCTTCCAGAAGTCGACGGTATCGAAGACCCGCCGGACGTTCTCCAGCAGGTGGCCGCCGGGGACCAGGGAGGGGGTGGCGCCGGAGAGGACCGAGTTGTCGCCGTGCGAGGCGACGACGAACGTCCAGTACAGCGGGAAGACCGAGGCGAGGACGACGGCCGCGAGCAGCAGGTAGGCGAGCGGTCCGGCGCTGTCGTGGCGGCGCGGCCCGGTCCTCCGGGCGGGCGGGCGGGCGGCGGCGGGCGCGGCGGGGCGGACGGGCGTGTCGGTGGTGGTGGCCATGGTGGCTGGTCTCCCTGGCGGTGGGTCAGCGGCCGGAGCGGCGGACGAGGAGGGCGTTGACCGCGGCGATGACGGCGATGATCAGGAAGAGCACCCAGGAGACGGCGGAGGCGTAGCCGGCGTCGTTGTTGACGAAGCCGTACTTGTACAGCATCAGCGTCAGGGTCTGGAACTGGTGCTCGGTGCCGCCCTCGGCGTTGCCCTGCTGGTCGAAGAGCATCGGCTCGGCGAACAGTTGCAGGCCGCCGATGGTGGAGATGACCACGGTGAACAGCACGGTCGGCCGGATCGCCGGCAGGGTGATCTTCCGGAAGGCCAGGAACCGCCCGGCGCCGTCGACCATCGCCGATTCGTGGAGTTCGCGCGGTACGGCCTGCATCGCGGCGAGGTAGATGAGGGCGTTGTAGCCCGTCCAGCGCCACATCACCATGAAGCTGATCGCCAGGTGCGAGCTCCAGGTGTCGGCCGTCCAGTCGATCGGGTCGCTGATCAGGCCGGTCTGCTCCAGCACCCAGTTGACGACGCCGAAGTCGCGGCCGAAGAGCTGGGAGAAGACCAGGGCCACGGCGACGACGGACACGTACTGCGGGACCAGGACCAGGGCGCGCCAGGTGGTGCGGGCGCGCAGGCGGCGGTCGAGCAGCCAGGCGACGGCGAGGGCGAGGAGCAGTTGGGGGGCGGTGGAGAGCAGGAAGATGCTGAGGGTGTTGAAGGTGGCGGTGTAGAAGTCGGGGTCGGCGAGGAGTTCGCGGAAGTTGTCGAGCCCGGCGAAGCCCGCGTCGCCGGTGAGCCGGTTCCAGTGGTGCAGCGAGACCCAGCCGGTGTAGACGAGCGGGTAGAGCCCGAAGATCCCGAAGACCAGGAAGAACGGGGCGATGAAGCTGTAGGCGGGCAGGTGCCGCAGCGGGTTGCCGCGGCGTCGCGGCCCGGCGGGCCGGGCGGGCCGGGCGGGACGGCCCGGGCCGGTCGCGGCGCCGGGGCTGGTGGTGGCCGCCATGGCGTACTCCTCGGGGTGGGGCGGGCGGACGGGCGGGGCCCGGGCCCGGTCCGCGGCGGGGGCGGACCGGGCGGGGAGTGGTCCGGGGCAGCGCCCGGAGCGGGACGGGGGCTGCCCCGGGGTCGGGGGTGCCGCCGGACGGCGGCCACCGGGCCGCAGGCCGCGCGCGGCGGGCGCGGCGCGCGCGGCGGGCGCGGCGCGCGCGGCGGGCGCGGCGGGCGCGGCGCGCGCGGCGGGCGCGGCGGGCGCGGGTCAGTGGGCGAGGCTCTTCTTCGCCTCGGCGAGCGCCTTGTCCCAGGCTTCGGCGGTGCTCGCCTTCTGCTGCTCGATCAGGCCGAGGGCGTTGCCGAACGGGACGCGGACCTGCTGGTCCTTGGTGCCGCGGAAGCTCGGCGTGAGGCCGTTCGCGGAGGCGGCGAAGATCTGGCCGGTGGGCGCGTCGTTGAAGTAGGGCTGCTTGGTGCCCTGGACGGCCGGGTCGTTGAGGACGCCGGTGAGCGAGGGCAGCGAGCCGGTCGGGCCCTGGAAGATCGCCTTCTCGGACTCGGGCGAGGTGAGGAACGCCGCGAGCTCGGCGGCCTCCTTGACGTGCTTGCCCTGCTTGGGGACGGTCAGGAACGAGCCGCCCCAGTTGCCGCCGCCGCCGGGGACGGCGGTGATGTCCCACTTGCCGGCGTTCTCCGGGCCCGCGGCGGACTGGATCAGGCCGGTCATCCAGGCCGGGCAGGTCATCGTCGCCATCCTGCCCTGCTTGATGCCGGCGTTCCACTGCTGGCTGAACGGGGAGAGCGCGGCCGACAGCCCCTGCTCGACGGCGCTGCCGGTGGCGTCGAAGAACTGCTTCACCTTCGGGTTGGTGTCGCCGATGTAGGCGTCGGAGCCGTCGAAGAAGCCGAACTCGGTCTGGTTCATCATCGCGGTGAAGATGTTGCCCGCGGAGTCGAACCAGGCGTGGTCGGCGACCTTGGCGCGGAAGGTCTCGCCGGTCTTGAAGTAGGCGTCCCAGGTGGGCCAGAGCTTGGCGACCTCGGCGCGGTCGGTGGGCAGGCCGGCCTGCTGGAAGAGGTCGGTACGGTAGCAGATGGCCAGGCCGCCGACGTCGGTGCCGTAGCCCATGACGAAGCCGTCGCCCGCGGTGGACTGCGCCCACTTGTAGGGCAGGTAGGCGTCCTTGCGCTCCAGCGCGCCGTAGTCGGCGAGGTTGGCGAACTTGTCCTTCACCTCGCGGAACTTGGGCATGTAGCCCTCCTCGATCGCGACGACGTCGGCCGCGCCGCTGCCCGAGGACAGCTGGGTGGAGAGGCTGTTGTGGTGCTGGTCGAGCTGGGAGACCCGCTCCTTGACCGTGACGCCGGGGTGCGACTTCTGGTACTCGGCGATCAGCGGCTTGTAGCCGAAGTCGCTGAAGGTCGCGACGGTCAGCGTGATCTTCCCGCCGGCCGAGTCGCCGGAGCCGCCGCCGGAGGAGCAGGCGGTGGCGAGCAGGGCGGTGGCCGCCGCGAGGGCGGCGAGCGAGAGAGATCTGCGGGGGCGGGGGGAGCCCATGGGGAGCCTCCGGAAGGGGCGGTAAGGGTGGGAGCGTCACCGGGCCCGGCCGGTGGGGCGCTCGGCTCCGACCGCGGCGGTGTCGCACACAACCTGCCGCTCACCGAAACTCAATGTCAACTGTTTCGTTCGAAGTTTCGGAACGGATGGCAGGTCAAACTCCCGACGGAGGCAGCGGGAGCCCGGCGCACTGTTTCGGATCGACCGGCCCTCAACTGCGGAGACGGGCGAATGTTTACGACACTGTTGACGCGATGATTCGGAGGTCACCACCATTCGAGTCCCCACCCGACGGAACGCCAAGGAGCACCTCCATGCGCCCCCTCCGCAGAGCAGGACTCGCCGCGGCCGCGGTCCTCACCGCCGCGGCCGCCGTCCTCGCCTCACCGGCCGGACAGCAGCACGCCCAGGCCGCCGTCAGCGCCCGCAACCTGCCCGCCGACGGGAAGATCCTGTCGATCATGGGCCAGGACAGCGACACGCTCGCCGCCTACAAGAGCGACGTCCTGGACAAGGCGTCGCTCAACGCCCCCAAGCCGGGCGGCGTCACGCTCTACACCAACCTCGTCCTCGGCGGCAGCCCCGAGCCGCTGGCCGGCATCGTCGGCCCCGCCGACTGGGGCGCGGGCCGGGTCGACTTCAACTCCACCCTCGCCCAGTACCCGGGCTCCGCCCTCGCCGTCGGCCTGTACCTCTCCGACGCCACCAGCGGCTGCAACAACCAGCCGCTGCGCGCCGTCATCGGGCGCAACGACAGCGACGTGACCGCCGGCAGCCCCAACCTGATCAGCCAGTACCGGGCCAAGGTCGACCAGTTGGTCGGCTCGCTCAAGGGCTACAACCGGCCGGTCTACCTGCGGATCGGCTACGAGTTCGACGGCCCGTGGAACTGCTACAGCGCCGACTTCTACAAGCAGGCCTTCGCGTACATCAAGGGCCGGATCGACGCCCTGGGCGCGAACAACGTCGCCACCGTCTGGCAGAGCGCCGCCTGGCCGCTCAACGCCAACCCCGACCACCCCGAGTGGAACTACGTCGTCACCGACCCGCACCACTACGACGCCTGGTACCCCGGCGACCAGTACGTCGACTGGGTGGCGCTCTCCTCGTTCTACAACTCCGGTTCACTGGCCACCCAGTGGGGCTGCAGCAGCTACGACACCGCGCCGGTCGCGCTGCAGAACCGCGTGCTGGACTTCGCCCGCGCGCACGGCAAGCCGGTGATGGTCGCCGAGTCCGCCCCGCAGGGGTACCAGACCGGCGCCCACACCCAAAGCTGCATCTTCCGGAAGAACAAGACCGCCGCCACCGGCCAGGACATCTGGAACCAGTGGTACGCCCCGTACTTCGCCTGGATCAACCAGAACCGCGACGTCATCCGGGCCGCCGCCTACATCAACACGAACTGGGACGCCCAGACCCTCTGGCAGTGCGCCGACGGCGCCCAGGCCGGCGGCACCGGCTGCGGCAACGGCTACTGGGGCGACTCCCGGGTGCAGGCCGACCCGACCGTGCTCGCCGACTTCCTGGACCAGCTCCGCGGCGGCCAGTGGGTGAACGGCACCGGCTCCACCCCGCCGCCCGGCTCGCCCTCCCCCACGCCCACGCCCACGCCCTCCCCCACCGCGTCCCCGTCCCCGTCCCCCAGCGGCAGCCAGGCCCCCTACACCCAGGGCCTCGCCACCGGCACCGCCCCGAAGCTCTGGTTCAAGCCGAACGGCTTCACCGCGACCTTCGTCACCGTGCACTACACCGTCAACGGCGGCGCCCAGGCCAACTACTTCCTGACCTGGAACGCCGGGGCCGGGCGCTGGGAGCAGCCGCTCACCGTCAAGTCCGGTGACCGGGTGACGTACTGGTTCGACTACCAGCGCTCCGACCAGACCTTCCAGGTCTCCACCCCCACCTGGACCGTCACCGCCTGACGCCCCCGCTCCCCCGCCGCGGCCCGGCCCACCCGCCGGGCCGCGGCCCCACCCCCACCGGGAGAACCCGTGCACCCGACCACGCACCGGCCCGCCCTGCCGCTCGTGCTGCTCGCCCTCCTCGCGGGCCTGCTGTTCGGCACCGCGCCCCGCGCCGCCGCCGCGACCGCCGCCGCCGCCCCGCCGCAGCGCGTCCTGCTCGCCGGGCAGTCCACCCGGGCCGCCTGGGACGACCTGAGCAGTGTCACCGACGCCCCCGCCGGCGGCTCCGTCTACTACGAACTCGCCTCCGGCACCTGGGTCTCGCCCGCCCACCGCGACTACGCCGCCTTCCTGGCCGCCCAGGGCCGCACCGTCCAGATCGGCATCAGCTGGAAGGACAACCCGCCCGGCTACACCGGCGGCGACCGCGCGGCCCGTTCGCGCGCCGTCACCCAGGAGCTGGCCGACGGCCGGTACGCCGACCGCTTCGCGACGCTGATCGACTTCGTCAACCAGTACCCGCGGGCGACCTTCCTGCTGCGCCTCGACTACGAGGTGAGCAGCGCCTTCCACTGCACCGATGCCAGCTGCTCCTCGTACAAGGGCGCCTTCGCCCGGATCCGCTCGCTGATCGACGGCGCCAGGCACCAGGGCAACGTCCAGTACGTCTACCACCCGGTGCGCGGCGAGTACGCGCAGCTCTACCCCGGGGACGCGGCCGTCGACCGGATCGGCGTCTCGGTCTTCGCGCACGAGCTGTGCCTGCCGGTCTACGACCACGGTTACCTGTACAACGGCACCCCGCCGGGCAACTACGACACCGGCACCCTCCAGTGCCGCAACCCGTACATCGGGACCGACGGCTGGGGCAACCCGGCGGCGGTCTGGAAGGACTGGGACTACGACGGCAACGTGCTCGGCATGATGAAGTTCGCCCAGGACCACGGCAAGACGATGATCGTCTCCGAGGGCGGCATGATGAACTTCACCGCCGACAACGGCGCCACCGACGGCCTGGAGCAGGCCCGCGGCGCGCTGTGGGTGCAGCGGCTGTTCGGGCTGCTCGACTACCGCGGGCCGATCCCCAACCAGCCGGGGACGTACGACCTGTCCCGGGTGATCACCGCCGTCACCTACATCGACCTGGACTTCCGCTACGGCTGGGACGCGGTGCCCGACGGCACGTTCGACTTCCCGCCGGACAGCACCTGGTTCGTGGACGGGCGGATCTCCCGCTACGGCGCCGCCCGCACCGCCTTCTGCCAGGGCCTGGCCGGCACCGGCTTCACCACCCGCTGCCGCTGACCCCGGCCCGGCCCGGGGTGCGCACCGCCCGCCCGTGGGAGCAGCCCGCCCGTGGGAGCCCCGCGGGCGGGCTACTCCTCGAAGGTCCGCTGGCTGCGCACCAGTTCGCGGGCCTGGACGGCGGTCATCGGGCGGCCGAACAGGTAGCCCTGGCCGAGCGGGCAGCCCATCGCGGCGAGCAGGTCGCGCTGGGCGGTGGTCTCGATCCCCTCGGCGATGACCGTGACGCCCAGGGTGTCGGCGATCCGGGCGATGCCCTCGACCAGGGCGTGCTGCTGCGGGGAGGCGCCGAGCCCGTCGATGAAGGTCTTGTCGATCTTCAGCGTGGAGATCGGGAACTCCCGCAGGTAGGAGAGCGAGGAGTAGCCGGTGCCGAAGTCGTCGATCGCGATGCCGACGCCCAGGGCGGTCAGCTCCTCCATGTCGGCGAGGACCCGGTTGTCGCGCCGCATCAGCACGGACTCGGTGAGTTCCAGGACCAGCGCCGTCGGTTCGATCCGCGAGGTGTCGAGCACCTCGCGGACGGTGTCGAGGAAGCCCGCGTCGCGGAACTGGCGGGCGGAGACGTTGACGTTCACCCGCAGCCGGGGCCGTCCGGGGCCGCCGCCCTCGTCCGCCCACTTGCCGACCTCGTGGGCGGCCTGTTCGAGGACCCAGGCGCCGAGCTGGACGATCTGGCCGCTCTCCTCGGCGACCGAGATGAAGTCGTCGGGCAGGATCATGCCGTGCCGGTCGTGCGGCCAGCGGATCAGCGCCTCGAACCCGGTCAGCACGCCCTCCTGGAGGGCGACGATCGGCTGGTAGTGCAGCCGGAACGCGGACTCGGTGAGCGCGTCGTCGAGGTTCTCGTAGAGTTCGTGCCGCCGCAGCAGCCGGGTCTGGAGCGCGGAGCGGTAGTGCCGGCGCTGCCGCCGTCCGGCGTCCTTGGCGGCGTACAGCGCGAGGTCGGCGTGGGCGAGCAGTTCGGTGGTGTCGGAGCTGTCCTCGGTGGTGGCCACCCCGATGCTGGCCGAGACCCGGGCGGCGCCGGCGCCGAGCACGAACGGTTCGGCGAAGAGCGCGAGCAGGCCGTCGGCGACGGCGTCGACGTCGGCGGGGGTGCGGGCGTCCTCGACCAGGACGGCGAACTCGTCGCCGCCGAGCCGGGCCGCGGTGTCGGAGCTGCGCAGGGCGCCGGAGACCCGGCGGGCCACCGAGAGCAGCAGTTCGTCGCCGACGGCGTGGCCCTGGGTGTCGTTGACGGCCTTGAAGTCGTCGAGGTCGATGAAGAGCACGCCGGTGACCAGGCCGCTGCGGGCGGTGCGCTCCAGGGCGTGCGCGGCGCGGTCCTGGAACAGGACGCGGTTGGCCAGGCCGGTCAGCGGGTCGTGGAAGGCCAGGTGGGTGAGTTCGCGCTCCATCGCGCGCTGCTCGGTGACGTCGCGCAGGGTGAGCACCAGCCCCTCGACGGTCGGGTCGGCGCGCAGGTCGTTGAACCGGACCTCGGCCTCGATCGGGGTGCGGTCGGGCCGCACCAGCCGCCAGTGCTCGCGCGGCTGGTCCTGGCCGTCGCCGGGGGCGGGGAAGCCGCGGGTGCGGAGCCGCTCCAGGGTCCGGACGACGCCCCGGACGTCGCCGGGCGGGACCAGGTCGGTCAGCGGGGTGCCGTCCAGCCGGTCGTGGCCCAGCACCCGGGCCGCGGAGGTGGAGGCGTAGCGGACGGTGTCGTCGTCGTCGAGGATCAGGATGACGTCGCTGGCGCTCTGCACCAGGGTGCGGAAGTACAGCTCGCTGTTGCGGTGGTTGATCTCCTGGCTGAGCAGCACGCGTTCGACGGCGAGCGCGGCCTGGGCCGCGAGGATCTCCAGCGGGCCGCGCAGGTCGGCCAGCTCCTGTTCGGTGCCGGCCGCGACCAGCACGCCGAGCAGCGGGTCGCCGGAGGGCCGTTCGGCGAGGGTGAGCGGGCAGAGCAGCACGTGGGGCAGGCCGTGCGGGAAGGCCGCCGAGGTGCCGCGCAGGTCCTCGGCGGGGAGCAGCAGCGTGGTGTCCGGCGAGGCGAGGGCGAGCAGCGCGCCGACCTGTTCGGTGGGCGGGGCGGTCGGGGCGCCGGCCGGCCGGGAGTGCGGGGTCCGGGCGACGGCGAGCCGGACGGGGTGGCCGGGGCGGGCGGGCATCAGGGCCGAGGCGGCGCTCTCGACGCCGGTGGCGATCTCGTCGACGGTGACGGCGGCGGTCAGCCGCGAGCCGGCCTCGCGCAGGGTGCGCTCGCGCACCGCGGCCTGCCGGTAGGCGGCGACCACGACGGCGAGCCGGGCCAGCACCAGCAGGTACAGGACGGCCGAGAAGGCGCCGATCACGCCGGTGTTGGCGGTGTTCCCGGCCACCCACTCGGCCAGCAGGATGGCGGGGGCGATGAGCGCCGCGGCGGTGAGCAGCAGCAGCCGTCCGGTGCCCAGGCCGGGCTGCTGGGTGGGCAGCGGGTGGGTGAGTTCGACCATCGAGGGGTGGAGGGCGGCCGCGCCCCAGGCGGCGTAGAGGACGGCCCAGCCGAGGTCGACGGGGGTGCCGATGTGCCAGTTGCCGTGCAGCTGGATCAGCCCGTAGGCGGTGTCGGAGAGCAGGATGCCGACGGTGCCGACGGTGAGCAGTTGCAGCGAGCGGCTGGCGCCGCCGCTGGGGGTGAGCAGCCGCAGCAGCAGGGCGAGGACGACGATGTCGCCGAGCGGGTAGGCGATCGAGACGGCCTTGGAGAACCAGTCGAGGTCGGGGTTGCGGGTGTAGGGCAGGATCAGGTAGATCCACGCGAGCAGCGCCAGGCTCATGGTGAGGATCAGGGCGTCGAGCAGCCCGGCCCAGTCCTGTCTGGACTTGCGGCGGCGGATGAAGAGCAGGGCTCCGGCCGCGTACAGCACGAACTCGGCGAGGTAGAAGACGTCCGCGACGGACGGGAACGGGTTGTGGAGGTGCAGGAACTGGGTCTGCACGACCTGGGTGACCTCGCCGGCGGTGAAGCTGACGTTGGCGAGGGCCAGCAGGTACCAGGGCGTGGCGTGCGCGGGCCGGTTCAGCCGGACGCCGGTGACGACGGCGGCGGCGCCGCTCATGCCGATCCCGGTCCACCAGATGATCCGCTGGTCGGGGTTGGCGTAGTAGATGCCGGTCAGCAGTGCCATCCACGCCAGGAAGCAGGCCATCAGGAGCCGGCGACGGGCTGTCATGGCGCTACCTCCTGCCGGTAGGGTCCCGGATCGACGGCTTGCGAACACCTTCGTCCACCATGGGCGCATATAGTCGAATAGCACAATTTCGTATCTGTTTCTGTTGCCCGCGCGAGCGAGGTCAGTCCTGTGGTGGAACGAGCAGGCGGTACGGCGGACGGTCCTCCCCCGCCGGATGGGACCAGCTGGTCGGTGATCCGCGACGCCTCCGGGCGGCACGCTATCCGACCGGCCGCGGCGGCCCGGACGGACGGGTGGGAGCCGGTCTTCGGACCGGCCGGGCGCCCGGACTGCCGGGCGTTCGTCGACCGGAACTGGCGGCCGTCGGAGCTGGGCCTGGCGGCCCGCTCCGGGGGCGGCCCGCGGCCCGGCCCGGGCGGGCCGGTCCCGGTGTACGAGGCGTTCCGGGCCCGCGCGGCGCGGGACCCGGAGGCGCTCGCCGTGCTGGGCGAGGGCGGCACGCTGTCCTACCGGGAGCTGGCGCTGCGCGCCGCCCGGCTGGCCGGGGCGCTGCGGGCGGCCGGGGTCCGGCCGGGCGACGCCGTGCCGGTCCGGCTGCCCCGGGACGTGGACCTGGTGGTCGCCTGGCTGGCCGTGCTCGGCGCGGGCGGCGGCCTGCTGCCGGTGGACCCGTCCTGGCCCGCCGAGCGGCAGGACCGGGTGATGGCGCGGTCCGGGGCGGCCGTGGCGGTGGCGGCGGGCGCCCCGGGCTGGCCGGGGGTGCGGGTGCTCGGGCCGGACGCGGCGGGTCCGGTCGAGGAGCCGCCCCCGCTCGGGCCGGGCGACCTGGCGTACCTGATCCACACCTCCGGCTCCAGCGGCGTCCCCAAGTGCGTGGCCGTGGCGCACGGGCCGCTGGCGTTCACCCTGGACCGGGTCGGCCGGGCGTACGGGCTGGCGCCGGGCGACCGGGTGCTGCAGTTGGGCGCGCTGGGTTTCGACACCGCGCTGGAGCAGGTCCTCGCGCCGCTGGTCCGGGGCGCCGCGGTGGTGCTCGGCGGGGTCGACGCGTGGGCGCCGACCGAGCTGCTGGAGCGGATCGGGGAGCTGCGCCTGACGGTGGCCGACCTCACCCCCGCGTACTGGCACCACCTGGTGGCGCAGCTGGAGCCGGGCGAGCTGGGCCGGACGGGGCTGCGGCTGGTCCTGGTCGGCGGGGACGTGGTGCACGTGGACGACTGCCGGGCCTTCCTGGCCCGGCTGCCGGGCGTGCGGCTGCTCAACGCCTACGGGGTCAGCGAGGCCGCGATCACTTCCACCCTCTGCGAGGTGACGGCCGAGGTGCTCGGGGACGCCGCCGCGACGGCGCCGGCGCCGATCGGCCGGCCGCTGCCGGGGGTGCGGGTGCACCTGCTGGACGGGCGGCTCGCACCCGTGGCGCCGGGCGGGAGGGGCGAGATCCACCTGGCCGGTCCGGGCCTGGCGCTGGGCTACTGGCGGGACGCCGCCGCGACCGCCGAGGCGTTCGTGCCGGACCCGTCCGCCGGGGAGCCGGGGGCGCTGATGTACCGGACGGGCGACACCGGGCGGCTGCGGCCGGACGGCGTCCTGGAGATCCTCGGGCGGGTCGACGAGCAGGTGAAGGTCGGCGGCTTCCGGGTCGACCCGGGCGAGGTGGAGGCGGTGCTGGCCGCCCACCCGGAGGTCCGGCTGGCGAAGGTGCTGGCCGACCGGACCGCGCCCGACGGCAGCGCCGCCCTCACCGCGTACTACACGACGGCGGACCCGGAGACGGCCCGCGCGCCGGAGCGGGTCGCGCCGATCCGCGCCCACCTGGCGCGCTACCTGCCCGCGTTCATGGTCCCGGCCGCGTTCGTGCCGCTGACCGCGATGCCGCTCACCGCGGCCGGGAAGATCGACCGCCGGGCGCTGCCGGCCCCGCCCGCCTCCGCGGTGCACGCCGCCGCGCCGCCGCCGGGGCCGGGCGACGGCGTCCCCGCGGACGCGACCGAGCTGACCATCGGCCGGCTCTGGGCCGAACTGCTCGGTGTGGACCACGTCGAGCCGCTGGACGACTTCTTCGCCCTGGGCGGGACGTCGCTGCTGGCCATGGAGATGCTGGCCCGGGTCCGGCTGCTGGCCGACCTCGACGTCACCCTGGTGCGCGGCCTGACCCGGTCCCTGCTCGGCGAGCCGACGCTGCGGGCGTTCGCCGCCGCGGTGCGGGCCGCCCGCGCGGGGGGCCCGGCCGGTACCGGGCCGGGGGCGGGCGGCATCGACTGGAACGCGGAGGCCGAGGTGCGCCGCCCGGTGCGCGGCGGCGGCGGGCCCGCGCCGGACCGGGTCCGGCCCGCCGAGATCCTGCTCACCGGCGCGACCGGCTTCTGCGGCGCCCACCTGCTGGAGACGCTGCTCGCCACCACCGGGGCGCGGATCCACTGCCTGGTCCGGGCGCCGGACCGGGCGGCGGCGGCCGAGCGCCTGCACGAGGCCCAGCGGCGCTTCCTGGGGCGGCAGTTGGACGACCCGCGGATCGTCCCGCTGACCGGGGACCTCACCGAGCCCCTGCTGGGCCTGCCGCAGCACCGCTTCGACTGGCTGGCCGAGCACCTCGACGCGATCCACCACCTGGGCGCCCGGGTCAACTTCCTCTACCCGTACCACCAGCTGCGGCGCGCCAACGTGGACGGCACCCGGGAGGTCGTCCGGCTGGCCGGGCACCGCCGGGGCGTGCCCGTCCACTACGTCTCGACGCTGGCCGTGCTGGCCGGTTTCGGGGCGGCCGGCGTCGACCGGGTGGACGAGCGCACCCCGCTGGCCCACCCCGAGCACCTGGGGGTGGGCTACGTGGAGTCCAAGTGGGTCGCCGAGCAGCTGCTGCACCGGGCGGCGGCGCAGGGGCTGCCGGTCACCGTGATCCGCACCAACGACGTCACCGGGGACCTGGCCGGCGGAGCGATGAACCCGGCGACCGAACTGTGGGCGCTGGTGCTGTACTTCGCCGAGAGCGGGCGCTACCCGCAGGTGCGGCTGCCGCTGGACTTCGTGCCCGCCGACCGGTTCGCCCGGGCCGCCGCCCACATCGCCGCGCACGCCCCGGCCCGCGGCGACGTCTACCACCTCGCCTCGCCGCGGCCGGCCTCGCTGCCCGAGCTGGCGGCCCGGATGGCGGCCGCCGGCCGTCCGCTCACCGCCGTCCCCTACCGGGAGTGGGTGCGCGAACTGGTGGCCTTCGCGTCCGCGCACCCGTCCCACCCGATCGCGCCGTACGCGCCGCTGTTCGTCGACCGGGCGCCCGGCACCGGGCTGTCGATCAGCGAGCTGTACTTCCGGCCGGTCTTCCCGCGCTTCGACCGCTCCCGGGCGGAGGCCGCCCTGGCCGGCAGCGGCATCGTGCTGCCGGACGTCGACGCCGGGCTGCTGGACCGCTGCCTGGCGCAGCTGGACGGCACCGGGCTACTGCCGGGCCGGGCGGGCTGAGGCCGCCGTGGACAGCACCGCCGGGCCGGACGCCTGCGACGGGCCGGACCCCGCCGCCGAAGCGGACCCCTTCGACGGGCCGGGCCCCTTCGACGGACCGGACGCCCTCGACGGGCCGGACCCCTTCGACGGACCGGACGCCCTCGACGGGCCGGACCCCTTCGACGGGCTCGACCTCGCCCGCGCGCCCGCCGACGCCCCGGTGGCGTTCGGCGCGGAGCTGACCGGCCCGGTGCTGCTGGCCGCCTACCGGCGCGGCCTGTTCCCGATGCCGGCCGACGACATGGCGGCCGCGTTCCACGAGGTCCGCCACGGCTCGGCGGTGGCGGCCGGACGGATCGCGCTGCTGCCCGGGCCGGCCGGGCAGGACCCGTACGCGCTGGCCTGGTGGTCCCCCGATCCGCGCCCGGTCCTGGCGCCGGGGGAGGTGCACCTGGCGACCCGGCTGCGCCGGGGCCTGCGGGCCGGGGCGGGCGGGTCCAGCACGGCGGACCGCGCCTTCGCCGAGGTGGTGGCGGGCTGCGCGGAGGGGCGGCGGCCGGTCTGGCTGACGCCGGCCCTGCGCGCGGCGCTGGCCCGGCTGCACCGGGCGGGCGTCGCGCACAGCGCCGAGGTCTGGGACGGGCCGGAGCTGGTGGGCGGCGCGTTCGGGGTCGTGGTCGGCGGGGTGCTGAGCCTGGACTCGATGTTCGGGCGCCGGCCGGGCGCGGACCGCACCGCCGTCGCCGACCTGGCGGCCCGGTTCGCCGCCGCCGGGGGGCGGCTGCTGGACGTGCAGTGGGACAGCCCGCACGTCCGGGCCCTGGGCGCCCGGCCGGTGGCCCGCGGGGACTACCTGCGGGCGCTGGCCGAACCGGCCGCCCCCGCCGCGCCGGAGACCGGGCGGCTGCCGCTGTCCCGGCTGGGCTGAGGCCGGTCCGGACCGCCCCGGGGTGTTTCCGGCCGGCGGCTCAGCCGGCCTGGAGGCGGAGCCCGGCCAGGGTGAGGTCGAGTTCGGCGAGGAACTGCTCGCGGTCGTCGTGCCCGTCGAACTCGTCCACGATGTGGTGCAGGAACGGGTAGCGCTCCGGGTCCAGGGCGCGCCAGTTGTCGGCGAAGCGGCCGAGGAACTCCTCGCGGCCCACGGCGCCCTCGACGACCTCCTCGGGCGGTTCGTCCCGGCCCAGGTCGGCGGCGTTGCTGACCACGACGCCGATGACCGCCGACAGGGCGTGGAAGCGCTGCTTCGGGGTGAGGTCGAGGCGCAGCAGCTGCCGGCCGAGCAGTTCGTACAGGCGCAGCGAGTTGCCCTCGCTGCCGATGTTGCGCAGGAAGCGGTCGCCGAGCCAGGGCCGGTCCGCCACCGCGTCGAACAGCGTGACGGCCATGGCGCGCAGGTCGGCGATCGGGTCGGCCGTGTCGGGCCGCTGCTCGACGGCGGTCAGGACGCCGGCCAGGACGTGGTCGATGGCGCGGTCGAGCAGGTCGTCCTTGCCGGAGACGTACCAGTAGATGCTGCCGACGCCGGTGCCCAGCCGGCCCGCGAGGGCGCGCAGGGTCAGGGCCTGTTCGCCGTCCTCGTCCAGCAGGGCGACGGCGGCGGCGAGGACTGCCTCCATGGAGTGCGAGGCACGTCGACGCCCTCGGGTCGGGCGTTCGGCGGGGTGCGGTCGCGTCGGTGCCATGGTTCCCATCCAATCACATTTGCGGGATTATCGAACTCGGTTCTATAGTAGAACCACGTTCGATAATGCGTCGCGGACCGCTACGGCCGCACCCCCGCGCCCCGCCCGGCACGACGCCCGGACCGCCCCCGCCCGACCCCACGAAAGGAGGCCCGTCATGACTGCCACCGCTGCCGCACCCGCGGCTTCCCGCACCTATCCGTCGCTGCGCGCGGCCTGGATCCCGCTGGCCGCGCTCTGCCTGGCCTTCTTCGTCGAGATGGTCGACAACACCCTGCTCTCGAT
>NZ_QLLT01000031.1 GCF_003259315.1 Kitasatospora sp. SolWspMP-SS2h
CCACCTCCTTGAGAGGGTAAGGCTCCCAGTAGACGACTGGGTTGATAGGCCGGATATGGAAGCCCTGTGAGGGGTGGAGTTGACCGGTACTAATAGGCCGAGGGCTTGTCCTCAGTTGCTCGCGTCCACTGTGTTGTTCTGAAACAACGACCCCCGCGTCATCGCGGGTGGCGACACGTTTCACCGTGTTTCGGTGGTCATAGCGTGAGGGAAACGCCCGGTTACATTCCGAACCCGGAAGCTAAGCCTCACAGCGCCGATGGTACTGCAGGGGGGACCCTGTGGGAGAGTAGGACGCCGCCGAACAATCTTTGTGGGAAAGCCCCCTGACGGGATGTCAGGGGGCTTTCTTGTTGTAGGGTCGGTCCCGCACGGTTGTCGGTGGTGAAAACAGGAGGCTCCGCACAGTGGAGGTCCAGGAGACGCGCGTTCAGACCGACCGGGTCCTCACGATCCCGAACCTGCTGAGCATGGCTCGGCTGGTGGGCGTGCCGATCTTCCTGTGGTTGGTGCTGTGGCCGGTCTTCGGAGGGCCGAAGAACGACGGGTGGGCGATCGTCGTTCTGATGTTGAGCGGGGTCAGTGACTACCTGGACGGGAAGCTGGCCCGGCGGTGGGGGCAGATCAGCCGGCTGGGGCAGTTGCTGGACCCGGCCGCGGACCGGTTGTACATCGTGTCGACGCTGGTGGGTCTGACCTGGCGGGAGATTCTGCCCTGGTGGCTGACGGCGCTGCTGGTGGCGCGGGAGGCGTTCGTCGGGGTGGTGCTGCTGCGGCTCAACCGGGCGGGTTACGGGCCGTTGAACGTGAGTTTCCTCGGGAAGGCGGCGACGTTCAATCTGATGTACGCGTTTCCGCTTCTGCTGCTGGGGGTGGGCACAGGGTGGGTGCACCAGGTTGCGGGAGTGGTGAGTTGGGCGTTCATCTGGTGGGGGACGACGCTGTACTGGTGGGCCGGTGCGCTGTATGCGGTGCAGGCCCGGCAGATCCTCCGGGCGGAGCACGCTGCTGCCGTTTGAGATCAGCATGAGACGTTTTACACGCCCTCCACGGTGAGTCGGACGTTTTCTTCCGGGTAGGGATGCGTCGGACCGGTTTGATGGACCCGCAGGGGTTCACCACCGCGAAGGAGGACGCACCCGTAATGAAAGCCGTTGTGATGGCGGGCGGAGAGGGCACCCGACTCCGCCCCATGACTTCCAGCATGCCCAAGCCGCTGCTGCCGGTGGCCAATCGGCCGATCATGGAGCACGTGCTGCGGCTGCTGAGGCGACACGGCCTCAATGACACCGTGGTGACCGTGCAGTTCCTGGCCTCGTTGGTCAAGAACTACTTCGGTGACGGCGAAGAACTGGGCATGCACCTCACCTACGCCAACGAGGAAACCCCGCTGGGCACGGCCGGCAGCGTGAAGAACGCCGAGGACGCGCTGCGGGACGATTCCTTTCTGGTGATCTCCGGCGACGCACTGACGGACTTCGACCTCTCCGATCTGATTGCCTTTCACCGGGAGAAGGGCGCGCTGGTGACGGTGTGCCTGACCCGGGTGCCGAACCCACTGGAATTCGGTATCACCATCACGGACGAGGAGGGCAAGGTCGAGCGCTTCCTGGAGAAGCCGACCTGGGGGCAGGTCTTCTCGGACACCGTGAACACCGGCATCTACGTGATGGAGCCGGAGGTCTTCGACTACGTGGCGGCCGGCGAGTCGGTCGACTGGTCGAGCGACGTGTTCCCGCAGTTGCTCAAGGAGGGCAAGCCGGTCTTTGGCTACGTCGCCGAGGGCTACTGGGAGGACGTGGGCACGCACGAGAGCTACCTGAAGGCCCAGGCGGACGTCCTGGAGGGCAAGGTCCAGGTCGAGCTGGACGGGTTCGAGATCTCGCCGGGCGTATGGGTGGCCGAGGGTGCGGAGGTGGACCCGGAGGCCGTGCTGCGGGGGCCGCTGTACATCGGTGACTACGCCAAGGTCGAGGCCGGCGTGGAGCTGCGCGAGCACACCGTGCTGGGGTCGAACGTGGTCGTCAAGCGCGGGGCGTTCCTGCACAAGGCCGTGGTGCACGACAACGTGTACGTGGGGCCGCAGAGCAACCTGCGCGGCTGCGTGGTCGGGAAGAACACCGACGTGATGCGGGCCGCCCGGATCGACGAGGGGGCGGTGATCGGTGACGAGTGCCTGATCGGCGAGGAGTCGATCGTCGCGGGCAACGTCAAGGTCTACCCGTTCAAGACGGTCGAGGCCGGCGCGTTCGTCAACACCTCGGTGATCTGGGAGTCCCGCGGCCAGGAGCACCTGTTCGGGGTGCGCGGCGTGTCGGGCATCCTGAACGTGGAGATCACGCCCGAGCTGGCCGTGCGGCTGGCGGGGGCGTACGCGACCACGTTGAAGAAGGGCGCGACGGTCACCATCGCGCGTGACCACTCGCGTGGTGCGCGGGCGTTGAAGCGGGCGATGATCTCGGCGCTGCAGACCAGCGCGATCGACGTCCGTGACCTGGAGAACGTGCCGATGCCGGTGGCCCGGCAGGCGACGGCGCGGGGGAGCGCGGGCGGGATCTTCCTGCGCACCACGCCGGGGGTGCCGGACTCGCTGGACATCCTGTTCTTCGACGAGCGCGGGGCAGACCTGTCGCAGGCCGGGCAGCGGAAGCTGGACCGGGTCTACTCGCGGCAGGAGTTCCGGCGGGCGTTCCCGGGCGAGATCGGCGACCTGCTGCACCCGGCGAGCGTGTTCGACTCGTACGCGACGAACCTGTTGCGGTCGGTGGACACCTCGGGGGTCCGGGAGGCCGGGCTGAAGGTCGTGGTGGACGCGGCGCACGGCAGTGCCGGGCTGGTGCTGCCGAGCATCCTGGGGCGGCTCGGGGTGGAGGCGCTGACGGTGGCCGGCGGTCTGGACGAGTCCAAGCCGACCGAGGGTGCCGAGGAGCGGAAGGCGGCGCTGGCCAGGCTGGGCGGGCTGGTGGCGTCCTCGCAGGCCGCGTTCGGCGTGCGGTTCGACCCGGTGGGTGAGCGGGTGTCCTTCGTGGACGAGCTCGGCCGGGTGATCCAGGACGACCGGGCGCTGCTGGTGCTGCTGGACCTGGTGGCGGCCGAGCGCCGTTCCGGGCAGGTGGCGCTGCCGGTGACGACGACCCGGATCGCCGAGCAGGTGGCGGCGTACCACGGCACCCAGGTGACCTGGACGACGACCTCGCCGGACGACCTGGCGAAGGCCGCGGCGGCGGACGGCACGATCTTCGGCGGCGACGGGCGCGGCGGCTTCGTGGTGCCCGAGTTCTCCGGGGTGCTGGACGGGGCGGCGGCGTTCGTGCGGCTGGTCGGCCTGGTGGCGCGGACGCAGCTGACGCTGAGCCAGATCGACGCGCGCATCCCGCAGGCGCACATCCAGAAGCGGGACATCGCGACGCCGTGGGCCGCCAAGGGCATGGTGATGCGCTCGGTGGTGGAGGCGGCCGGGAACCGGAAGCTGGACACCACGGACGGCGTGCGGGTGGTCGAGCCGGACGGCCGGTGGACGCTGGTCCTGCCGGACCCGGCGGAGGCCGTCACCCACCTGTGGGCCGAGGGCCCGGACGACGAGGCGACCGAGCGGCTGCTCGACGAGTGGGCCGCGGTCGTGGACGGCGCCGGGAGGTAGTGCGGAGAAATCCCGGTGGGGGCGGGCCCGCGGGTCCGCCTCCACCGGGGTTTGTCACGATCCTGTGCCGAAACCCTCCTGCGGGGCCCGGGGCTGGTCGTGGGGCACCTCGTGGTCGTGAAACGATGTGGCGCATGCCAGCAACGCCGACGCCGAGCGACCCGGAGGGGCGCTTCCGCCGCCCGGACGCCTCGATGTCCCTGCTGACCACGGTCATGGAGCACTCGCTCGACGACGGGTACGCGGAGGCGGCCCGGGCGCGCGGGGCGGAAGGCAGCTCCCGGATGCCGTCGACGGCCAGGGGGCGGCTGGTGCTGGCCCTGGGGCTGGCGCTGGCCGCGGTCGTGGTGACGGTCGGGGCGGTCAACACGCACGCCGCGGCGCCCGTCCTGGCCCAGGAGCGGGACGCCCTGGTGACCCGGGTGAACGACGCCAACAAGGCGGCGGACGAGTTGCAGCGGCAGGTCGAGGCGGACCGCGACAGGGTCGAGAAGGCGCAGGAGGCGGCGCTGCACACCGGCGACGACAGCGCGGCGGCGGAGCTGGCGGCGCGCACCGGGACCGGGGAGATCACCGGTCCGGGCGTCAAGCTGGTGATCGACGACGCGTCCGGGAGCGGTTCGGGCGGCAACGTCAGCGATCCGCGGAACACCGGCGGCTACGGCAAGGACGGCCGGGTCAAGGACCACGACCTGCAGTACGCGGTGAACGGGCTGTGGCTGGCCGGCGCGGAGGCGGTGTCCGTGAACGGGCAGCGGCTGACCGCGCTGTCGGCGATCCGGGCGGCGGGCGACGCGATCCTGGTGGACAACCGGCCGCTGGTGCCGCCGTACACGGTGCTGGCGATCGGGGACGGGCCGCGGCTGGCGCAGGCCTTCCAGGACAACGAGGGCGGCCGCTACCTGAAGATCATCCAGGACAGCTACGGGATCCGGTCGACGGTGTCGGCGCAGAAGTCGCTGACGCTGCCGGCCGCGCTGGGCGTGACGCTCCGGGTGGCCGGGCCGGAGGCGTCCCCCTCCCCGGAGCCCTCGGCCGAGCCGTCGTCCTCCCCCTCGCCGTCCCCGTCCGTCTCACCGTCGCGGTCCGGTGGGCCCTCGGGGTCGCCGGGTGCGGCGCCGTCGAAGTCCGCGCGGTCGACCGCCGCGAAGTCCCCTTCCACTGGAACAGGAGCTGCTACACCGTGATTGCCGTACTGGGTCTGGTGATCGGCGTGATCGTCGGCGTGTTCGTGCAGCCGGAGGTGCCGAACGCGGTGGTGCCGTACCTGCCGATCGCGGTGGTGGCGGCGCTGGACGCGGTGTTCGGCGGCGTGCGGGCGATGCTGGACGGGATCTTCGACGACAAGGTCTTCGTGGTGTCGTTCCTGTCGAACGTCGTGGTGGCGGCGCTGATCGTCTTCCTGGGCGACCAGCTGGGCGTGGGGTCGCAGCTGTCCACCGGCGTGGTGGTGGTGCTGGGCATCCGGATCTTCTCGAACGCGGCGGCGATCCGCCGGCATGTGTTCAGGGCGTAGGGAGCGGCTGTGAGCGAGGAGCGGGAGCCGCGGGAGCGGGACGCGGGACGGCCGGAGCCGGAGCTGCGGCCGGAGGTGCCGGCGGCACCGGAGGCGGGTGACACGCCCGGCGCGCGGTCCGCGGCGGCGGCGCGGGAGGCGTCCGGGGAGCCGCCGGTGGCGGCGCCCGCGGGGTCGGAGCCGGGGGAGCCGGCGGAGCCGCCCGCGGACGGGCGGACCCGGCTGAAGGCGGCGGTGTGGCCGCTGCGGGTGTCGCGGGGGCAGCTGGTGGTGGCGCTGCTGCTGTTCGCGCTGGGGCTGGCGCTGGCGATCCAGGTGCGGTCGACCAACGACCACAGCGAGCTGCGCGGGGCCCGGCAGGAGGACCTGGTGCGCATCCTGGACGAGCTGGACGGGAAGCAGCAGCGCCTGCAGTCGGAGCGGACGCAGCTGGAGCAGTCCCTGGCGCAGTTGGAGAACTCGTCCAACCAGGCCAAGGAGGCCCAGGAGCAGACCCGCAAGAAGGCGGCCGAACTGGGCGTGCTGGCGGGGACGGAGAAGGCGACCGGCCCGGGGATCGTGCTGACGATCGATGATCCCCAAGGGCAGGTGAAGGCGGATATGCTGCTGGACACCCTGCAGGAACTCCGAGCGGCGGGGGCGGAGGCGATTCAGATCAACGACGTGCGCGTGGTGGCCGGCACGTACTTCACCGACAACTCGTCGGGCGGCGGCGTGCAGATCGACGGGAAGAGCGTCTCGCAGCCGTTTCGCTTCACCGTCGTGGGCAATCCGCAGGACCTGGCTCCGGCGCTCAACATTCCCGGTGGTGTGGTGCGCAGCCTGGAGAACCACCAGGCGCGGGCGACCATCGTCCAGCAGCAGAAGGTGCTGGTGGACGCGTTGGCCACGCCGAAGCCGTTGCAGTACGGCAAGCCGGCGGCGAAGTGACGGGGCGCGCTCCGTACGGTTCGTCAGCTGCGGGCAGCCCCCGGTGGTGGGTTTCCGCGGCGGGTCGGCGACACTGGGTCTTACCGTTCGTCAGTCCCCGGCCGGATGCCGGGCCCACCGCCACACCGAGCCTTGAACCCTGCCCCGCGGGCGGTTCTGTCACACGCAAGGGGATTCGCCCGTGAGTTTTCTCTCGAAGCTGTTCGGCCGCAACAAGAAGGCCGCCGAGGCGCCGACCGCGCGGTACCGGCAGGAGGACGCCGGGGTGCCCCCGATGCGTCCGGCGCCGGAGGGGCAGCGTCCGATGTACCGGGACGACGTGACCCAGGGCGCGGGCATCCCGACCGGGCAGTTCGACGGGGCCTACGGCGCGTCGGTTGATTCCCCGGGCGGGCCGCGCATAGGTTTCCCGGCAGGACCCTCAACCTCCGGTGGAGGGTTTGCCCCGGACCCCTATGCCGGGCACGTCCAGTCGGGTGTGCCGCGCCAGGAGGCTGTGAACATGGCTGGCACCAGCCCGTGCCCGCGGTGCGGGAACCGGAACCCGGCCCAGGCCCGGTTCTGCTCGAACTGCGGTACTCAGCTGCGTGGCGGCGGGTTCCCGGAGGGCGCGGCCGAGACCACCTCGACCATCTCGATCTCCGGCATCGAGTCCTACGACCCGACGGCGACCTCGACGGGTGCCACGCCGGCGCTGTCGGCCGAGGTGATGGCGGCGATCGACGCGCTGCCGCCGGGCTCGGCGCTGCTGATCGTGCAGCGCGGCCCGAACTCGGGCAGCCGGTTCCTGCTGGACTCGGACGTGACCACGGCGGGGCGGCACCCGCAGGGCGACATCTTCCTGGACGACGTGACGGTGTCGCGTCGGCACGTGGAGTTCCGGCGGCAGCCCGACGGCGGCTTCTCGGTCGCGGACGTGGGCAGCCTGAACGGCACCTACGTGAACCGGGAGCGGATCGACGAGGTGCTGCTCGGCAACGGCGACGAGGTGCAGATCGGGAAGTACCGGCTGGTGTTCTTCGCCAGCCACCACCGGGGGTACTGACCACTTCTCCGTTTGGAGCCCGAGTGACCCCACAGATTCCTACCCCGTCCCTCGGGTCCTCGCCCGTGCCGGCCTCGCGCCGCACGGGCGAGGCGCGCCGGCGGGGTGACGAGCTGCTGTCGATCGGCGCGGTGCTGGCCTTCCTGCGGGACGACTTCCCGGAGGTGACGATCTCCAAGATCCGCTTCCTGGAGGCGGAGGGCCTGGTCGAGCCGCAGCGCACCCCGTCCGGTTACCGGAAGTTCTCGGCGGCGGACGTCGAGCGGCTGGCGTACGTGCTGCGGATGCAGCGCGACCACTACCTGCCGCTGCGGGTGATCCGCGAGCACCTGGACGCGATCGAGCGCGGCGAGCAGCCGCCGGCGCTGCCGGGGGCGGAGTCCCGTCCGGGGCCGCTGGAGGAGGCGGACCGGGAGCTGGCGGTCGCGGCCGCCGGGCCGAGCGGGGTCCGGCTGGGCCGGGCCGAGCTGATCGCGGCGGCCGAGGCGCAGGAGCGCGAACTCGTCGAGTGGGAGGCGTACGGCCTGGTGCAGCCGGGCCCGGACGGCGGGTACGACGGGGAGGCGCTGCAGATCGCGCGGCTGGTGGCGGAGCTGGGCCGGTTCGGCCTGGAGCCGCGGCACCTGCGGGCGATGAAGGCGGCGGCGGAGCGCGAGGTGGCGCTGGTGGAGCAGGTGGTGGCGCCGCTGCGGCGGCACCGCAACCCGCAGACCCGGGCGCACGCGGAGGCGACGGCGCGGGAACTGGCCACCCTGTCGGTGCGGCTGCACGCGGCGATGGTGCAGGCGGGGCTGCGCTCCCGGGCCTGAACGGCCGGTGGCGCGGGGGCGGGCGGCGGTCCTGATCGCGGTGGCCGCTGCCTGCTGCGCTTTCCTATCGGGGGCGCGCGCCATAGGGTTGCTGGTGTGAATGAGCTCGACGTCGTGGGTGTCCGGGTGGAGATGCCCTCCAACCAGCCGATCGTGCTGCTCCGGGAGGTCGGCGGTGACCGCTACCTGCCGATCTGGATCGGGCCGGGGGAGGCCACCGCGATCGCCTTCGCCCAGCAGGGCATGACCCCGGTGCGGCCGCTGACGCACGACCTGTTCAAGGACGTGCTCGGCGCGCTGGGGCAGCAGCTGACCGAGGTGCGGATCAACGATCTGCGGGACGGGGTGTTCTACGCGGAGCTGGTGTTCGCCGGTGGTGTCGAGGTGAGCGCGCGCCCCTCGGACGCGATAGCGCTGGCGCTGCGCACCGGCACGCCGATCTACGGGAGCGAGGAGGTGCTGGCGGAGGCCGGCATCTCGATCCCGGACGAGCAGGAGGACGAGGTCGAGAAGTTCCGCGAGTTCCTGGACCAGGTCTCGCCGGAGGACTTCGGGGGCGGCCCGCAGTAGGCCGCGGGCCCGCGTTCCGCTAGCCCGGTCGGCGGTGCGCCGCAACTCGGCTCGGCCGGAAAGCCATTTCGCTACCCGTCCATGGGGCACGAATAACCACTCGATGGGGTGAAGTTTCCGGAAGCCCTCGGCGTGGCGATCGTTGACGGTGCTTTGGCGACTGCCTACCGTCAGGTGATGGCCCGCCGGACGGGCCACCCGCAGCCCGGGGCCCGGCAGGGCTCCTGCGGGTCCCGTGGGGCCTTGGGCGGTATGGACGGAGGTTGGCGATGAGCGGCACCGGCGACGAGACGCGTTCCGGAGCGCTGTGCGCGGTGCACCTGCCGCGCGCCGACCGGGCCCTGATCGGGCGGCCCTGGCGGCCCGAACCCGAGGCGGAGGAGCTGCCGCGGCTCGGCCGCTTCCCGGCCGTCCAGCCCGGACAGCCCGCGATCGAGCGGCTCGCCCCGACCTCCGCGCTGGTCGGCTACCGCGGCCCGACGGCCTGCGCCGCGGCTGGCATCACCTACCGGCAGCTCGACTACTGGGCGCGCACCGGGCTGCTGGAGCCCTCGGTGCGCTCCGCGTACCCGGCGGGCGCGCAGCGGCTGTACAGCTTCCGGGACATTCTGCTGCTGAAAATCGTCAAGCGGCTGCTGGACGCCGGCGTGTCGCTGCAGAACATCCGGGTGGCCGTCACCCACCTGCAGTCCGCCGACCCGGCCGACCTGACCGGGCTGACCCTGATGTGCGACGGGGCGACGGTCTACGAGTGCACCTCGCCGCAGCAGGTGGTCGACCTGCTGAACGGCGGCCAGGGCGTGTTCGGCATCGCGGTCGGCGCGGTCCGGCAGGAGCTGGAGGCCACCCTGGGGCGGCTGCACGGCGAGCGCACCGACACCGGCGAGACACTGCTCGGCGACGACCCGGGCGACGAGCTGGCGCAGCGCCGCAACCGCGCGGGCTGACGGCGCGGCGGCCTCCCGGCCCGGCCGGGGAACCGGCGGACCGGTCCGGGCCGTCCTGGTCCGTGTGTCGACGATCTTGAGGTGTGCGGGGCGGCGGGCCCGGGCGGTGTGGCGCGCGGTGCGCCCGGTGGACCGGCGGCGGCAGCGCCGCTGGTTTCAGGTGCTGGTGCTCTGCTCCGCGCTGGGGCTGGCGCCGGACGCCTGGCTGCACCTCGCCCGGTCCGGGCGGGTCGGCACGGTGGCCGACGCCCCCGGGGCACCGGTCGCGGTGGTGTTCGGCGCCGGGCTGATGGACGGCGCGCCCTCCCCGTACCTGGCGCACCGGCTGGACGCGGCGCTGGAGCTGTACCGGGCCCATAAGGTGCGGGCGATCCTGGTGACCGGCGACAACGGCACCGTCCGGTACGACGAGACCGACGCGATGCGCGGCTACCTGATCGACCGCGGGGTGCCCGCGGTGCGGGTGGTCGGCGACTACGCGGGCTTCGACACCTGGGACTCGTGCAGCCGGGCGCACCGGATCTTCGGCGTCGACCGGGCGCTGCTGGTCAGTCAGACCTTCCACGTCCGGCGGGCGCTGGCCCTGTGCGCGGCGGCCGGGATCGACGCGTACGGGGTCGGGGTGGAGGAGCGGCACGACGTCACCTGGGAGTACGGCGAGGCGCGGGAGGTCGCCGGCGCGCTGAAGGCGGCGGTGAACGTGCTGCTGCGGCCGGACCCGACCCTGCTGGGGCCGCGCGAGGACGGGGTGGCGCGGGCGCTCGCGGACGCGGACGCGGCGGGGGCGGGCGGGACCGGCTGAGCCGGGGCCGCGCCGGGGGACCGCCGGGGGATTGTCGGTGGGGCGCGGGATGATCGGGCAGTGCGGACCGTGCCGAGCATCATCCACCTCGACATGGACGCCTTCTTCGCCGCGGTGGAGCAGGCGTCCAAGCCGAGCCTGCGCGGCAAGCCGGTCGTCGTCGGCGGCCTGGGCGGGCGCGGCGTGGTCTCCACCGCCTCCTACGAGGCCCGGAAGTTCGGCGTGCACTCGGCGATGCCGATGGCGCAGGCCCGCCGGCTCTGCCCGAACGCGGCGTTCCTGACCGGCCGGTTCGAGGCGTACCGGGCCAACAGCGAGATCGTGATGGGCCTGCTGCGGGAGCGCTCCCCGCTGGTCGAGCCGCTCAGCCTGGACGAGGCGTTCGTCGACCTGGAGGCCGGGCCGTACGGGCCCGCGCTGGCCGCCGCGGCCACGCCCGCGGCGGGCGCCCAGCTGGTGCTGGCGCTGGCCGAGGACCTGCGGGCCGACATCCTGGAGCGCACCGGGCTGACCGCCTCGGTCGGCGCCGCGGCCTCCAAGCTGATGGCGAAGATCGCCTCCGAGCGGGCCAAGCCGGACGGGCTGGTGCTGGTCGAGCCCGGCACCGAGCGGGCGGTGCTGGCCCCGATGCCGGTGCGGGCGCTGCCCGGGATCGGCCCGGCCACCGAACAGGCGCTGCGCCGGGCCGGGTTGACCACGGTGGCGGACCTGGCGGAGGCCGGGTTCGGGGAGCTGGTCGGGCTGCTCGGCAAGGCGCACGGGGCGGGCGTGTTCCAGATGGCGATCGGCTGGGACGAGCGGCCGGTGGTGCCGGACCGGGACGCCAAGTCGGTGTCGGTGGAGGACACCTTCGAGGTCGACCTGGCCGACCGGGACCGCATCCTGCGCGAGATCGAGCAGCTCGCCGCGCGGTGCGTGCGCCGCCTGCGGGCGGCCGGGCGCTCCGGGCGGACGGTGGTGCTCAAGGTCCGCCGCTTCGACTTCTCGACGCTGACCCGCTCCGAGACGCTGCGCGGGCCGACGGACGACGAGGAGGTGATCGCGGCGACGGCGCGCCGGCTGGCCCTCCAGGTCGACGTCACCGGCGGGGTGCGGCTGCTGGGCGTGGGCGTCGCGCAGCTCGCGGACTACACCCAGGAGGACCTGTTCGCCCAACTGGAGCGGGAGGAACGGGAGTCGGGGACGGCGGCGGTGGTCGAGGAGGCGGTGGCGGAGCCGGTGCCGGCCGATCCGGCGTCCCGGCGCTGGTGGCCCGGACAGGACGTGACGCACCGCGGGTTCGGCCCCGGCTGGGTGCAGGGCAGCGGGGTCGGCCGGGTGACGGTGCGCTTCGAGACGCCGTACTCGGGGGTGGGCCGGGTGCGGACGTTCGCGGTCGGGGACGAGGAGCTGGAGGCTTCGGGCGCGCTGCCGCTGCGGCCCCCGGCGGGGTGAGGGGCGTGCGGGAAGCAGGGGGAGCAGGAGCACCCCCCGCCGATGCCCGTGGCGGGGGGTGCTCCTGCTGCTCGCGTGTGTCCAGTACGCGAGGGGGACGCCGTCAGGCGTCGGTCCTGGTGAGGGCCGGGGCGGCCTGCCCGGCGGGGGCCGGGGCGGACTTGACGGCGCGGATGGCGAACGGGACGGCGGCGGCCACCAGGCACATCGCGCCGGCCACCCAGAAGGCGTTCCGGTAGGCGTTCTCGGTGGGGAGCTGGATCGGCACCGGGAGCTTGAGGACGTCGCCGGTGAGGATCGCGCTCATCACGGCGGTGCCGACCGCGCCGCCGACGGTGCGCAGCACGGCGTTCATGCCGTTGGCGATGCCGGACTGCTCGGCGGGGACGGCGCCGTTGATGTAGGCGGGCATCGCGGCGTAGGCGAGGCCGACGCCGAGGCCGAAGACCGCGGAGGAGAAGTAGATGTCGAACTCGGCGCCGTGGCGCAGTGCCAGGTAGGCCATCGAGACGGCGCCGAGGAAGCCGCCGAGCACCAGCGGGAGGCGGGGGCCGCGGCGGGCGATCAGCAGGGCGCCGAGCGGGGCGGCGACCATCGAGCCGATCGCGGAGGGCAGCAGCATGACGCCGGCGTGCAGGACGGTGGCGGTGAAGCCGTAGTGGGTGAGCTTCTCCGGGGTCTGCGCGAAGTTGCTGATCACCATGAACGAGCCGTACATGCCGAAGCCGATCAGCAGACCGGAGAGGTTGGTGAAGGCGACGGCGGGGCGGGCCATCATCGACAGGTCGACCAGCGGGTGGGCGACCTTGGACTCGACCAGGAGCCAGGCCAGGGCGACCACGGCGGCGACGGCGAACAGGCCGAGGGTGCGGGTGGACGTCCAGCCCCAGTGGTTGCCCTGGCTGACGGCGACCAGCAGGGCGGAGAGCCAGCCGGCCAGGGTGAGCGCGCCGAGCGGGTCGGCGCCGCCCTCCTTGTCGGTGACCGGGTCGGCGGGGACCCGCAGGACCACCAGCAGGACCGCGACCAGGCCGAAGACCAGGCCCATCCAGAAGATCGACTTGTAGCTCCAGTGCTCCAGGAGCAGGCCGGTGGCGACCAGGCCGAGGCCGGAGCCGACGCCCATCGAGGCGGAGATCGCGGCGACGCCGCCGGTCACCTTGTGCCGGGGCAGCTCGTCGCGGACGATGCTGATCGCCAGCGGCAGCACGCCGCCGCCCGCGCCCTGCAGCACCCGGGCGACCACCAGCCAGGTGAAGGAGTGGGTGCCCACCGCGAGGCCGGAGCCGAGCACCAGGCCGGCCAGCGAGACCAGCAGCATGGGCTTGCGTCCGCGCAGGTCGCCGAAGCGGCCCAGCAGCGGGGTGAGCACCGCCGCGGAGAGCAGGTTGGCGGTCATCAGCCAGGTGATGCTGGAGCCCGAGACGTTCAGCTCGCGGGCCAGGCCCGGCAGGATCGGGACGACCGCGGTCTGCACCACGCTGAAGGCCAGCATGGCCAGGATCAGGGCGGGCAGGACCCGGGCGCTGGTGGGCTTGGCGGCCGTGGGGGTGGGCTGTGGTGCCTCACTCACGGGGACTCCTCCGACAGGTTGCTTCAGAAAGGCGATAGTGCAGGGACTGAAGTAACGATGTCGGGAGATGCTTCACCGTGTCAAATATCGATCGGTGAAGCTTTGGCAAAGCGCCGGCCCCGACCCGCCGGAGCGGGCCGGGGCCGGACGGCCGACGGGCCGTCAGGAGCGCAGCGGCTCCGGGCGGGCGTGCTCCGCGCTGCCGTTCGCGGCGGCCGACTGCGGCCGGGCCGCCGGCGACTGCGGCTGCGCGTTCCACGGCCGGCGCTGCCGCGGCCCCTCGCCGTCCCCCTCGCCGGTGGTCGCGTCGTGCACCTCCACCTGCTCGCGGCGCAGCTCCTCGCGGACCACCTCCTCCTCGGTGTACCGCTCCACCACCAGCCGCACCCGCTCGATCGGCGCCAGGTACTTGCGCACCACCGGGCGCTCCTCGCGCAGCGTGACCTCCTCGACCGCCTCGGCGATCTCCTGCTCGCTCAGCGCCGCCCGCTCCGCGTCCGACACCGGGATCCGCTCCACCCGCACCCGCTCGCGCACCACCGGCACCCGGCGCTCCACCTGCTCGGTGGTCACGTACTTGCGCAGCCGGGTGGTGCCCACCTCGTGCCACTCGGTGCTGATGTCGATCCGCTCCTCGCGGCAGGTGATCTCCACCGGCGCGGTCGGCTCCGCCGCGGCCGACCGGGCGGACGGCGGCTGCTGCTGCTGCGACTGCGGCTGGGCCTGCTGGTGCCGGCCCGCGGCGTGCGCGGCCGCAGCGGCGGCGCCGGGGGCGGGCGCCGGGGTGGGGGAGGAGGCGACGGTGCCGAAGTCGCGGTCCGCGACGGGCGCCGCGGGCTCCTCGCGCGGGTGCTCCTTCGCGGTCGCCGCCGCCCCGGCGGTCCCGGCCGCCGCCGTCCCGGTCGCCGCTGCCGTGCCGTCCACCGCCGCCCGGCCCGAACCGGCGTCGCCGCCCGTGTCCAGCCCGTAGTAGCGGTACAGCTGCAGCTCCTGGGCCGGCGAGAGGTGCTGGCCCACGCCGAAGTCCGGCGACTCCTTGATCAGCGACTTGTCGTACGGGACGCGCAGCTCGTCGCCCGCGAACTCGCTGGTGGTCAGCGGGACGAAGGCGTCCCGGCCGAAGATCCCCGTGCGGACGGCCGCCCACTCCGGTTCGCCGGTGGCGTCGTCCAGGTACACCTCGTCGACCGTGCCGATCTTGTCACCGTTCCGGTCGACCGCCTTGTGTCCGATCAGGTCGCGCGGATCGATATCGGTCTGCACGCTGTCCTCCAGTCCTGCTGCTCCTGGGAAGATCCGTCCGGAGGCGGCCGGAGGAGCGTGCCGGGCCGCCACTTCACACCAAACGGCACGTCACGGACGGCGGCACCCCGGACGCCGCCGTCCGGGGCAGATCACAGGTCCGCACCGGTGATCCGGGAGGCCCGCGCTGGTAACCTCGGAGGCGACCGCCGAGCCCGCTCGGGAGAGTCCCGGAACCGCCCGAACGGCGGGGTGCGGGGCGCCGAAGGAGCAACCCCTCCCCGGAATCTCTCAGGCATCCGTACCGAACGGGACAGGTCACTCTGGAAAGCAGGGCAGGACCGTCGGCACCGGAGCCGGCCGACCCGCCCTCGCCGACGGTGCAAGCCGGCCGGGCCCGCGCGGTCCGGACGTGCGAAGCTCTCAGGTACCGATGACAGAGGGGGAGGCTGACGGGTTCGTACGCCCAGGCGCTCCCACGGCCGCCGACCGCGTGCGTACCACCGCCGGTCCGCGACCAGGAGGCCCGACCCCCATGAACGCCCAGCCGACGCTCAGCGACCTTGAGCAGGCCAGCCCCTTCGAGCACCGCCACATCGGCCCCGACAGCGACGCCCAGCAGAAGATGCTGGCCCAGGTCGGCTACGCCTCCCTGGACGAGCTGTCCGACGCCGCCGTCCCCGACGCCATCCGCAGCCTCACCGCGCTCGGCCTGCCCGCCGGCCGCAGCGAGGCCCAGGTGCTCGCCGAACTGCGCGAGCTGGCCGACCGCAACCAGGTCCTCACCTCGATGATCGGCCTCGGCTACTACGGCACCTTCACCCCGCCGGTCATCCTGCGCAACGTGCTGGAGAACCCGGCCTGGTACACCGCCTACACCCCGTACCAGCCGGAGATCTCGCAGGGCCGCCTGGAGGCGCTGCTCAACTTCCAGACCGTGGTCGCCGACCTGACCGGCCTGGACACCTCCGGCTCCTCGCTGCTCGACGAGGGCACCGCCGCCGCCGAGGCGATGGCGCTCGCCCGGCGCGTCACCAAGAACAAGGCCGGCGTCTTCCTGGTCGACGCCGACACCCTGCCGCAGACCCTCGCCGTGATCGAGACCCGCGCCGAACCGACCGGCGTCGAGGTCGTCACCGCGGACCTGTCCGACGGCATCCCCGCCGAGATCGCCGAGCGCGGCGTGTTCGGCGTGCTGCTCCAGTACCCCGGCGCGTCCGGCGCGGTCCGGGACCCGAAGGCCGTCATCGAGCAGGCGCACGGGCTCGGCGCGGTGGTCGCCGTCGCCGCCGACCTGCTCGCCCTCACCCTGCTGCGCTCGCCCGGCGAGCTCGGCGCCGACATCGCCTGCGGCACCTCGCAGCGCTTCGGCGTCCCGATGGGCTTCGGCGGCCCGCACGCCGGCTACCTGGCCGTGCGCGCCGAGTACGCCCGCAACCTGCCCGGCCGCCTGGTCGGCGTCTCCGTCGACGCCGACGGCAACCGCGCCTACCGGCTCGCCCTCCAGACCCGCGAGCAGCACATCCGCCGCGAGAAGGCCACCTCCAACATCTGCACCGCGCAGGTGCTGCTCGCCGTGATGGCCTCCATGTACGCCGTCTACCACGGCCCCGACGGCCTCGCCGACATCGCCCGCCGCACCCACCGCTACGCCGCCGCGCTCGCCGCCGGCCTGCGCGCGGGCGGCGTCGAGCTCGCCCACGACGCGTTCTTCGACACCGTCACCGCGGTGGTGCCCGGCCGGGCCGACCAGGTCGTCGCCGCGGCGCTGGCCGGCGGCGTCAACGTGCACCGGGTCGACGGCGACCGGGTGTCGGTCTCCTGCGACGAGACCACCACCCGCGCGCACCTGGCGGCCGTGCTCGCCGCGTTCGGGGTCGAGGACGCCGAGATCGCCGAGGACGCCGACGCGCTGCCCGCCGGGCTGCTGCGCGAGGACGAGTACCTCACCCACCCGGTCTTCCACAGCCACCGCTCCGAGACCGCCATGCTGCGCTACCTGCGCCGGCTCTCCGACCGGGACTACGCGCTCGACCGCGGCATGATCCCGCTGGGCTCCTGCACCATGAAGCTCAACGCGACCACCGAGATGGAGCCGGTCACCTGGCCCGAGTTCGGGCAGCTGCACCCGTTCGCGCCGGTCGACCAGGCGGCCGGGTACCTCACGCTGATCCGGGAGCTGGAGCAGCAGCTGGTCGAGGTGACGGGCTACGACGCCGTCTCGATCCAGCCCAACGCCGGTTCGCAGGGCGAGCTGGCCGGCCTGCTGGCCGTCCGGGCCTACCACCGGGCGAACGGCGAGACCCGGCGCGACGTCTGCCTGATCCCGTCCTCCGCGCACGGCACCAACGCGGCCTCGGCGGCGATGGCCGGCATGCGGGTCGTCGTGGTCAAGACGCTGGCCGACGGCGACGTGGACGTCGAGGACCTGAAGGCGAAGATCGCCCAGCACGGCGAGCAGCTGGCCGTGCTGATGGTCACCTACCCGTCCACCCACGGCGTGTTCGAGACCGAGATCACCCGGATCTGCGCGCTCGTCCACGAGGCCGGCGGCCAGGTGTACGTCGACGGCGCCAACCTCAACGCGCTGGTCGGCCTGGCCAAGCCCGGCAAGTTCGGCGCGGACGTCTCGCACCTCAACCTGCACAAGACCTTCTGCATCCCGCACGGCGGCGGCGGTCCCGGCGTCGGCCCGGTCGCGGTGCGCGCGCACCTCGCGCCGTACCTGCCCAACCACCCGCTCCAGGCCGAGGCCGGCCCCGCGACCGGCGTCGGCCCGATCTCGGCCGCGCCCTGGGGCTCGGCGGCGATCCTGCCGATCTCCTGGTCGTACGTCCGCCTGATGGGCGGCGAGGGCCTCAAGCGCGCCACCCAGGTGGCCGTGCTGAACGCCAACTACATCGCCAAGCGGCTCGCCCCGCACTACCCGGTGCTCTACACCGGCCCCGGCGGGCTGGTCGCGCACGAGTGCATCATCGACCTGCGGCCGCTCGGCAAGGAGACGGGCGTCAGCGTCGACGACATCGCCAAGCGGCTGATCGACTACGGCTTCCACGCGCCGACCATGTCGTTCCCGGTCGCCGGGACGCTGATGATCGAGCCGACCGAGTCCGAGGACCTGCACGAGATCGACCGGTTCTGCGAGGCGATGATCGCCATCCGCGGCGAGATCGAGAAGGTCGGCGCGGGCGAGTGGGCGGCGGACGACAACCCGCTGCGCAACGCCCCGCACACCGCAGCGATGCTGGCCGGCGAGTGGGCGCACCCGTACACCCGCGAGGAGGCGGTCTTCCCGGCGGGCGTCAACCCGGCGGACAAGTACTGGCCGGCGGTGCGGCGGATCGACGGCGCGTACGGCGACCGGAACCTGGTCTGCTCGTGCCCGCCGCTGGACGAGTACGACGCGTGAGCGCGTAGCGGGAACGCGGAAGCCGCCCGGCCGGGGAGTTCCCCCGGCCGGGCGGCTTCCGCGTGGGGCCCGGCAGGGCCCGGGGGCTCAGGAGTAGACGGGGCCGGTGAACTTCTCGCCGGGGCCGGTGCCGGGGGCGTCGGGGACGAGGGAGGCCTCGCGGAAGGCCAGCTGGAGGGAGCGGAGGCCGTCGCGGAGGGGGGCGGCGTGGAAGTTGGAGATCTCGGGGGCTCCGGCGGTGACCAGGCCGGCCAGGGCGGTGATCAGCTTGCGGGCCTCGTCGAGGTCCTTGTCGGCCTCGCCGCCCTCGGCGAGGCCGCACTTGACGGCGGCGGCGCTCATCAGGTGGACGGCGACGGTGGTGATCACCTCGACGGCGGGGACCTCGGCGATGTCACGGGTCAGGTCGTCGAAGCCGAGGGCCTGGTCGGACTCGGACCCGGACTCGGACTCGGGCGCGTGGTCGGGCTGGCTGGTCAAGGCGTCACTCCGGAGTGCTGGTGCGAAAGCGGGGTACGGATGGAGCGTACAAGGCGGGTGGCGGGGGATCGGAATACCGGTCGGCCCCGGAACGCTGGTATGATTCGAGACTGACCGGCCAGGCGAGCCTTCGGGTTGCCCGGCCAGCAAGTGGAGGCTCCACTCCAGGAGGCCCGAGAGGGCAACCGCGAAAGTCTCCCACCTGATCGGCCGAAGGGCCGACGGGTCCGGTCCGTGGTGGGCGCCGCGAGGACTGCCCGCTGCCAGTGGTGTCCGTCAGGACATCCCGGAACGTGTGGAGCCCCGCCTGTACCGTGCGGGGCTTTTTTCGTGCGTTCGGTGCTCCTGCCAGAGGGCGGCGGCAGCGGAGCATGAATGAAGCCCCGCCCAGTGGTCGAAACCACTACGTGCGACCGCCGCCCGACGGCCGCATCGGAAAAGGTGCAACCGAGGAGGCCCCATCAGCACCGAGCCCCGCATCAACGACCGGATTCGCGTCCCCGAGGTGCGACTCGTCGGTCCCAGCGGCGAGCAGGTCGGCATCGTCCCGCTCGCGAAGGCGCTGGAGCTTGCCCAGGAGTACGACCTGGATCTGGTCGAGGTCGCCGCCACGGCGCGACCGCCGGTGTGCAAGCTCATGGACTACGGCAAGTTCAAGTACGAGTCGGCCATGAAGGCCCGTGAGGCGCGCAAGAACCAGGCGCACACGGTCATCAAGGAGATGAAGCTCCGGCCGAAGATCGACCCGCACGACTACGACACCAAGAAGGGTCACGTCGTCCGGTTCCTCAAGCAGGGTGACAAGGTCAAGATCACGATCATGTTCCGCGGTCGTGAGCAGTCCCGCCCCGAGCTGGGCTTCCGACTGCTGCAGCGGCTCGCGGACGACGTCCAGGACCTGGGCTTCGTGGAGTCCGCTCCGAAGCAGGACGGCCGAAACATGATCATGGTTCTCGGCCCGCACAAGAAGAAGACCGAGGCCATGGCCGAGGCCCGCGCCGCCGCTGACGCCCGCAAGGCGGAGCGGCAGGGTCGCGGACCGGCCGCGGACCAGGCGGACGACGTGGACGGCGAGGTGGACGAGGTCGAGGAGACCGAGGCCGCCGAGGCCGCGGACGACGACGCCGAGGCCGCCGAGGTCGAGCAGCCCGCCGAGGCCGCCCAGGACGCCTGAGCCTTCGGGTTCGGGAGCCGGGAGGCCGAGGCACCCGGTTCCGGGGCGTCCCGCCCTGGAGACGAGATCCATCCAGTTCCGGCCCGCGCCGCACGGCGCGGGCCGGAACGGACCGACGAGGAGATACGGCGACATGCCGAAGCAGAAGACGCACAGCGGCGCCAGCAAGCGCTTCAAGATCACTGGCTCCGGGAAGGTGCTGCGCGAGCGTGCCGGCCGTCGCCACCTGCTCGAGCACAAGCCCTCGACGCTGACCCGCAAGCTGGCCGGCAACGCCGAGATGGCCCCGGGCGACGCGAAGAAGATCAAGAAGCTTCTCGGCAAGTGATCGCCCGCCCGCGGCGCCGCCGCGGGCACCCGCTGATCCTTACCGACCGAATCGAATAACGGACCGCCGGCACGATCCGAGGTCCGGAACCAAGGAGTAATGAAGTGGCACGCGTCAAGCGGGCAGTGAACGCCCACAAGAAGCGCCGGGTCATCCTCGAGCGGGCCTCCGGCTACCGCGGTCAGCGCTCGCGCCTGTACCGCAAGGCCAAGGAGCAGGTCACCCACTCGCTCGTCTACAACTTCAACGACCGCAAGAAGCGCAAGGGCGACTTCCGCCAGCTCTGGATCCAGCGCATCAACGCCGCTGCCCGTGCCAACGGCGTCACCTACAACCGCTTCGTCCAGGGCCTCAAGGCCGCGGGCGTCGAGATCGACCGCAAGATGCTGGCCGACCTCGCGGTGAACGACTCGGTGGCGTTCCGCGCCCTGGTCGAGGTCGCCCAGAAGGCGCTGCCGGAGGACGTCAACGCCGCCAAGGTCGCCGCCTGATCCAGGCCGTCGCCCCGAAGCGTTGCCCCGGACCCGCAGGCCGCCCGGCCTGCGGGTCCGTCGCGTACCGCGCCCCCGCCCGCCCGTGACGAAGATCGTGAGCATGAGCACCGAGACCCCCCTGCTGACCTCCCTGCGCTCCCCGCGCGTCGTCGCCGCCCGCCGGCTGGCCAAGCGCAACCAGCGCGGCAAGGAGCGGCGCTTCCTGGCCGAGGGCCCGCAGGCGGTCCGGGAGGCGGTGGCGTTCGGGCGGCTGCCGGACGGCGAGCACGCCGTGGTCGAGGTGTACGTGACGGCGGAGGCGGCCGAGCGGCACGCGGAGATCGTGGCCGCCGCGCGGGACGCCGGACGGCCGGTGCTGACCGCCACCGAGGAGGTCGTCGCGGACATCTGCGACACCGTCACCCCGCAGGGCATCGTGGCGCTGTGCCGGTTCATCGACACCCCGTTCGAGCAGGTGCTGGCCGCCCGCCCGAAGCTGGTCGCGGTGCTCGCGCACGTGCGCGACCCCGGGAACGCGGGCACCGTGCTGCGCACCGCGGACGCGGCCGGGGCGGACGCGGTCGTGCTCACCGACGCCTCGGTGGACCCGTACAACCCGAAGGCGGTCCGGGCGTCCGTCGGGAGCCTGTTCCACCTGCCGGTGGCGACCGGGGTGCCGGTCGAGGAGGCGGTGGCCCGGCTGCGGGCGGCCGGGGTGCGGGTGCTGGCCGCGGACGGGGCCGGGGAGCGCGACCTCGACCGGGAACTGGACGAGGGCACCCTCCGGGGCCCGTGCGCCTGGGTGTTCGGCAACGAGGCCTGGGGCCTGCCCGAAGAGACCCGCGCGCTGGCGGACGAGGTGGTGCGGGTGCCCATCCACGGGCACGCGGAGAGCCTGAACCTCGCCACGGCGGCCGCCGTGTGCCTGTACGCCTCCGCGCGCGCCCAGCGCTCCCACGACGGGTGTCGCGCCGAGGGCCGGGCGCGCTAGGGTCGGTCCCTGGGCCGGCGAGGGGGCGGGCGGGGGAGGACACCCATGGGCGGCGTCAACTGGGCAGCGGTCGAACCTGACGACCTGCCGGACGGACTGGTGGTCGCGGACGGGCAGGGCCGGGTGGTGGTCTTCAACCGGGCCGCGGAACGCATCACCGGCCGCTCCGCGCACCGCGCGATCGGCGTGCCGCTGGAGCGGGCACTGCCGCTGGAGGACCTGGACGGCCGCCGCTGGTGGCCGCTCACCGACCCGTACGGCGGGCTCGCGGTGCGCACCGGGCAGCCCGAGCGGAACCTGCTGCTGGACGGGCGCGAGGTGCTGGTCTGCGCCAGGTACGTGCGCGAGCGGGCGGCCGGGCCGGTGCGGCAGGTGGTGGTGACGCTGCGCGGCACCGAGGCGCGGCGGCGCACCGAGCGCTCGCACGCCGAGCTGATCGCCACCGTCGCGCACGAGCTGCGCTCGCCGCTGACCAGCGTGAAGGGCTTCACGGCGACGCTGCTGGCCAAGTGGGAGCGCTTCAACGACGGCCAGAAGCGGGTCATGCTGGAGACCGTCGACGCGGACGCCGACCGGGTGGTGCGGCTGATCGCCGAACTGCTGGACATCTCCCGGATCGACGCCGGCCGGCTGGAGATCCGCAAGCAGCGGATCGACCTGGCGGCGGCGGTCCGCCGGCACGTGGCCGGGAAGGTCGCGGCGGGCACCCCCGCCGAGCGCTTCGACATCCGGGTGGCCGGGCCGCCGGCCGAGCAGTGGGGCGACCCGGACAAGCTCGACCAGGTGCTGGCCAACCTGCTGGAGAACGCGGTCCGGCACGGCGAGGGCACCGTGACCATCGAGGTCGGCCCGGCCGAGGAACTGGTGGAGCAGGCCGGGACGCCGCCCCGGAGGATCGAGGGCACCGCCGTCACCGTCAGCGACCAGGGCGCCGGCATCCCGGAGGAGGCGATGCCGCGGGTGTTCACCCGGTTCTGGCGGGGCTCCCGGCGGGGCGGCACCGGCCTGGGCCTGTACATCGTCAAGGGCATCGTGGAGGCGCACGGCGGGGTGATCCGGATCAGCCGGGCCGACGGCGGCGGCGCCAGGTTCCGGTTCGTGCTGCCCGCGGGCGTCCCCGACTTCATGCTCTGACCCGGACCGCGGCGCGGTCCGCCGCCGTGGGGGGTCGCGGCCTGCGACTACACTCGACCCCTGGCGTTCCTGGACGCCCGGCGACGCAGCAGACCTGATCACGAGCAGGAGCACGGGAAAGATAGAGATGTCGGCACCCAATAAGTCGTACGACCCGGTCGAGGTCGAGGCCCTCAAGCCCGAGGTGGTGGAACAGGCCCGGGACGAGGCGCTCGCCGCCTTCGCCGCCGCCGCCGACCTCGACGAGCTCAAGCAGGCGAAGGTCGCGCACACCGGCGACCGCTCCCCGCTGTCGCTCGCCAACCGCGAGATCGGTGCGCTGCCCCCGCAGGCCAAGGCCGCCGCGGGCAAGCTGATCGGCCAGGCCCGCGGCGCCGTCAACCGGGCCCTGGCCGAGCGCCAGGTCGAGCTGGAGGCGGAGCGCGACGCCCGGGTGCTGGTCGAGGAGGCGGTCGACGTCACCCTGCCGTACGGCCGGGTGCCGCGCGGTGCCCGGCACCCGCTGACCACGCTCGCCGAGCGCATCGAGGACACCTTCGTCGCGATGGGCTACCAGGTGGCGTCCGGCCCCGAGGTCGAGGCGGAGTGGCTGAACTTCGACGCCCTGAACCTGCACGCCGACCACCCCGCCCGCTCGATGCAGGACACCTTCTTCGTCGAGGCCCCCGACGGCACCGCCGACTCCGGCATGGTGCTGCGCACCCAGACCTCGCCGGTGCAGATCCGGGCGATGCTCGCCGGCGAGCCGCCGCTGTACGCGGTCAGCCCCGGCCGGGTCTACCGCACCGACGAGCTGGACGCCACCCACACCCCGGTGTTCCGCCAGGTCGAGGCGATCGCGGTGGACGAGGGCCTCACCTTCGGCCACCTCAAGGGCACCATCGAGGTGCTGGTGGAGAAGCTGATCGGCGGCGGCCTGGAGCTGCGCTGGCGGCCCTCGTACTTCCCGTTCACCGAGCCCAGCGCCGAGATCGACCTCCAGTGCTTCGTCTGCCGCGGCGCCTCGGTGGGCAACCCCGACCGCCCGTGCCGGACCTGCTCCTCGGAGGGCTGGATCGAGCTGGGCGGCTGCGGCGTGGTCAACCCGCGGGTGCTGGTCGCCGCGGGCATCGACCCGAGCCGCTACAGCGGGTTCGCGTTCGGCCTGGGCCTGGAGCGGATCCTGATGAACCGTCACAACGTCGCCGACATGCGCGACATGGTCGAGGGTGACGTCCGCTTCACCCTCCCGTTCGGGATGGAGATCTGATGCGCGTCCCGCTTTCCTGGCTGCGCGAGTACGTCGACCTGCCGGCGGGCGAGACCGGCCGCGACGTCGCGGCCCGGCTGGTCCGCGCGGGTCTCGAGGTGGAGACCGTCGAGCAGCTCGGCACCGAGATCAAGGGCCCGCTGGTGGTCGGCGAGGTCCTCTCGATCGAGGAGCTGAGCGGCTTCAAGAAGCCGATCCGGCACTGCTTCGTGAACGTGGGCGCGGCCAACGGCACCGGCGAGCCGCAGGAGATCGTCTGCGGCGCCACCAACTTCCGGGTCGGCGACAAGGTCGTGGTGATCCTGCCCGGCGGCGTGCTGCCCGGCCCGTTCCCGATCTCCGCCCGGCAGACCTACGGCCACACCTCGGCCGGCATGATCTGCTCCGCCCGCGAGCTGGGCATGGGCGACGACCACGACGGCATCATCGTGCTGCCGCCCGAGTACGAGCCCGGCACCGACGCGATCGAGCTGCTCCAGCTGGTCGACGAGGTCCTCGACATCGCGGTCACCCCCGACCGCGGCTACTGCCTGTCGATGCGCGGCGTGGCCCGCGAGGCCGCCGCCGCGTACGGCCTGCCGCTGGCCGACCCGGCGCTGCTGGACGTGCCGCCGGCCAACGCGTACGGCTACCTGGTGAAGGTCGCCGACCCGGTGGGCTGCGACCGCTTCGTGGCGCGCACCGTGACCGGCGTCGACCCGGGCGCGAAGTCGCCGATCTGGCTGCAGCGCCGCCTGCAGAAGGCCGGCATCCGCCCGATCTCGCTGGCCGTCGACATCACCAACTACGTGATGCTGGAGGTCGGCCAGCCGCTGCACGCCTACGACCGCAACCGCGTCGACGGGCCGATCCAGGTCCGCCGGGCGGCGGCGGGCGAGCGGCTCACCACGCTGGACGGCGTCCGGCGCGAGCTGTCCGCCGAGGACCTGCTGATCTGCGACAACTCCGGCCCGATCGGCCTGGCCGGCGTGATGGGCGGCGCCAGCACCGAGATCCTCGACCCGGTCGTCGACCCGGAGACCGGGCTGGCCAGTGGCACCACCGAGATCATCATCGAGGCCGCGCACTTCGAGCCGGTCGCCATCGCCCGCACCGCCAAGCGCCACAAGCTGCCCTCCGAGGCGTCCAGGCGCTTCGAGCGCGGCGTCGACCCGGAGGCCGCCCGGGCCGCCGCGCAGCGCGCCGTCGACCTGCTGGTGCTGATCGCCGGCGGCACCGCCGAGGCCGGGGTCACCGACATCGCCGCCCCGCACCCGGTGCGCACCATCCCGATCGACGCCGACCTGCCCGACCGCGTCGCCGGCGCCGCGTACGGCCGCGAGACCGTCACCCGCCGCCTCCAGGAGGTCGGCTGCGCCGTCGTCGGGGCGGACGTCCTGGAGGTCACCCCGCCGTCCTGGCGGCCCGACCTGACCGACCCGTACGACCTCGCCGAGGAGGTCATCCGGCTGGAGGGCTACGACAACGTCCCGGCCCGGATGCCGGTCACCCCGCCCGGGCGCGGCCTGTCCGAGGCGCAGCGCTTCCACCGCCGGGTCGGCGTGGCGCTGGCCGGCGCGGGCTACGTGGAGATCAACGCGTACCCGTTCGTCGGCGACGCCTCCTTCGACGGCCTCGGGCTGGACGCGGACGACGCGCGCCGCCGCACCGTCAAGCTGGTCAACCCGCTGAACGACGCCGAGCCGGCGCTGCGCACCACCCTGCTGCCGGGCCTGCTGGGCGCGCTGCGGCGCAACGTCGGGCGCGGCAACACCGACCTGGCGATCTTCGAGACCGGCACGGTGTTCCTGCCCAAGGCCGAGCCGAAGGTCGCGCCGCGGCTGCCGGTCGACCGCCGCCCGACCGAGGAGCAGCTCGCCGAGCTGGACGCCGCCCTCCCGGACCAGCCGCGCCGGGTCGCCGTCGCGCTGACCGGCGAGCGGCTGCCGTCCGGCTGGTGGGGCAAGGGCGCGCCGTCCGGCTGGGCGGACGCGGTCGAGGCGGCCCGGGTGGTCGCCGCCGCCGCGGGCGTCGAACTGACCGTCCGCCAGGCGCAGTACGCGCCGTGGCACCCGGGGCGCTGCGCCGAGCTGCTGGTCGGCGAGGAGGTCGTCGGCCACGCCGGCGAGCTGCACCCGCGCGTCGTCAAGGCGCTGCACCTGCCGGAGCGCACCAGCGCGATGGAGCTCGACCTGGACCTGCTGTTCGAGGACGGCCGCCGGGTCTCCGGCCCGCCGGTCTCCGCCTACCCGGTGGCGACCCAGGACGTGGCGCTGATCGTGGACGCGGGCGTGCCCGCCGCGGACGTGGAGGCGGCGCTGCGCGAGGGCGCGGGCGAACTGCTGGAGTCGCTGCGGCTGTTCGACGTGTTCACCGGCGAGCAGGCGGGCGCGGGCCGGAAGTCGCTGGCGTACACGCTGCGCTTCCGGGCCGCCGACCGGACGCTGACGGCCGACGAGGCGTCGGCGGCCCGCGCGTCGGCGGTCGCGGTGGCCGCCGAGCGCACCGGCGCGGTGCTGCGCGGCGCCTGACGGCCCGATGGCCTGACGGTCCGAGGATCTGAGGGCCCGAACGACGACGGAGCCCCGTCGCACCCCCGGGCGGGGGAACGACGGGGCTCCGGGCTGTGCGGGCTCCGGGCTGTGCGCGGTCCGGGCTGTGCGCGGTCCGGGTTTTGCGCGGTCCGGGGCGGGGCTGCTAGGTTCTCGCCGTCAGCCTTCGAACGCGCCCCCGCGGCAGCGTCGGAGGCTTTTTTCATGACCACTCATGGATATCGGGCGCTGCTGCGGCAGCGGGAGTTCGCGGGGCTGTACGCCGGGTTCGCGCTGTCGTCGGGGGCGGGGACGCTGTCGGGGTTCGCGCTGGGCGTGCTGGTGCAGGCCCGCACCGGGTCGCCGTTCCTGACGGCGGTGAGCATGTACGGGTCGTCGTTCGCGGCGGTGCTGGGCGCGTTGACGCTGATGTCGGTCGCGGACGGGGCCCGGCCGCGCCGGACGCTGGTGGCGCTGCACCTGTCGGCGTTGGCGGCGACGCTAGGGCAGGCGGTGCCGGGGCTGCCGCTGGCGGCGCGGTTCGGTCTGCTGCTGCTGGTCGGGTTCTTCCAGTCGCTGGGGTCGGGGACGCGGATGGGCCTGCTGGCGGAGATCGTGCCGCCGGGCGGGTACGCGCCGGCCCGGTCGCTGATGAACGTCACGGCGGGCGGGGCGTCGGTGCTGGGGTTCGCGCTGGGCGGGGCGCTGCTGGCGGTGCTGACGCCGTACCAGGTGCTGGGTGCGGCGGGCGCTCTGACGGCGCTGGCCACGGCGGTGGTGGCGGTGACGGTGCGGGAGCGGTCGGTGCGGCCGCCGCGCCGGCCGGGCCTGCGGGAGACCTGGCGGGGCAACGTCGAGCTGCTGGGGCGGCCGGGGCGGCGGGCGCTGCTGCTGAACCTGTGGGTGCCCAACGGGCTGGTGGTGGGCTGCGAGGCGCTGCTGCTGCCGTACGCGCCGTCGGCGGCCGGGACGCTGCTGGCGGCGGGCGCGGCCGGGATGCTGGCGGGCGACCTGCTGGTGGGGCGGCTGCTGGACGCGGCGCGGCGGGCCCGGCTGGCGTTCGGGCTGCGGCTGCTGCTGGCGGGGCCGTTCCTGCTGCTGGCGGCCCGGCCGCCGGGGTGGGCGGCGGCGCTGGCGGTGGGCGCGGCGGGGGTCGGGTTCGCGGCGACGCTGCCGTTGCAGGAGCGGCTGCTGGCGCTGACGCCGGCCGCCGCGCGGGGGCAGGTGCAGGGCGTGGAGTCGGCGGGCCGGCTGGCCTGGCAGGGGGTGGGCGCGGCGCTGGCGGGGGCGCTGGCGCAGCTGGTGGCGGTGCGCTGGGCGATCGGGGCGCTGGCCGGGGTGTCGCTGCTGGTGACGGTGGTCTCGCGCCCGGCGGTGCGGCGCGAGGGGGCGGCGGCGCGGCGCGAGGGGGCGGGGCAGGGGCTGGGGCCGGTGCGGGCGCGGAGGCGGCGGCTACAGCGGGCGGTGCATGACGTGCAGTCCGACGTAGCCGAGGCGGGGGTGGTGGAAGCCCTCGGGGACGGTGCCGATGATCTCGAAGCCCAGCGAGCGGTAGAGGCCGACGGCCGGGGCGTTGGTGGCGACGACGGCGTTGAACTGCATGGCGCGGAAGCCCCGGGCGCGGGCCCAGCGCAGGGCCTCCTCGCCCAGGGCGCGGCCGGTGCCGCGCCCGGCGTGGTCCGGGTCGACCAGGAAGCTGGCGCTGGCGACGTGCGCGCCGTTGCCCGCCTGGTTGTCGTTCATCTTGGCGGTTCCCAGGACGGCGCCGGTGGTCTCGTCGACGGCGACCACGGTGCGGTTCGGGGCGGGCAGCATCCACCAGCCCCGGGCGGTGTCGGACGTCAGGTCGGTGGGGTAGGTGAACGTCTCGCCGGCGGCGACGACGCGGTGGAAGAACGGCCAGACGGCGTCCCAGTCCCCGGCGGTGGCTTCGCGGATCTCCATCCGGCCCAGCATGGCCGCCGCCGCCCGGTCCGGCCAGCGGTTTTCCGGCGGCGCCCGGGTGGCGGCGGCCGGGGCGGGCGGGGCGCGGGGTGACGGCCCGTCGGGCGGCCCGGGCGGACGAGTTAAACCGGATGCGGCCGGACGTCTTGCGGGAGCGTGAGGCGGACGCTTCAATCTTCGTTAGGAAAGTTTCCTAACCCTCTGCTGCGGGCACCCCCATGCCCGCAGCCGGCAGACGGAGCGTCAGAATGCACCCCAGCAAGCACCGCACCGCCCGCACCACCCGGGCCGCCCTCGCGATCCTGGTCGGCGCCCTCCCGCTGACCCTGGCCGCGGCCGGCACCGGCCACGCCGCCACCCCCGCGGCGAGCACCGCGAGCGCCGTGGCGGTGGCCGCCGTCGGACTGGACGACCCGGCGAAGAAGGAGATCGCCATGGAGCTGGTCTCCTCGGCGGAGAACTCCTCGCTCGACTGGAAGGCCCAGTACAAGTACATCGAGGACATCGGCGACGGCCGCGGCTACACCGCGGGCATCATCGGCTTCTGTTCCGGCACCGGCGACATGCTCGAACTGGTGCAGCACTACACCGACCTCAAGTCCGGCAACGTGCTGGCCAAGTACCTGCCCGCGCTGAAGAAGGTCAACGGCAGCGACTCGCACTCCGGCCTCGGCACCGCCTTCGTCAACGACTGGAAGACCGCCGCCAAGGACACCGTCTTCCAGCAGGCCCAGAACGACGAGCGCGACCGGGTCTACTTCAACCCCTCGGTCCAGCAGGCCAAGGCGGACGGGCTGCGCGCGCTCGGCCAGTTCGTCTACTACGACGCCATCGTGATGCACGGCCCCGGCAACAGCTCCGACAGCTTCGGCGGCATCCGCGCCGCCGCCATGAAGAAGGCCAAGACCCCGGCCCAGGGCGGCGACGAGACCGCCTACCTGAAGGCCTTCCTGGACGCCCGGAAGGTGATCATGAAGCAGGAGGAGGCGCACGCCGACACCAGCCGGGTCGACACCGAGCAGCTGGTGTTCCTGAACGCCAAGAACTTCGACCTCAACCCGCCGCTCAAGTGGAAGGTCTACGGCGACCCGTACCAGATCAACTCCTGACCCCCCCGGGCCGGAGACGGCCGGAGGCGGCCCGAGACGGCCCGAGACGGCCCGAGAGGGCCCGAGGTGGTCCGAACGGCCCGGCGCCCGTGCGCGCCGGGCCGTTCGCCGTGCGCCGGTCGATTCGCTGACGTACCGTCAACACACTTGCTGCGCACGGTTATTACGGATCGGACACATTCCGGGCGGGCGGCCCCGGCGGCTCGTAGCGTCGGCCCTGACCCGTGTCCGTCCCGAGGGGAGACCATGCGCATCCGAGCGATCGCCGCCACCGCCTGCCTGGCCGCCGCGGCGGCCCTGGCCGTGGCGGGCTGCGGGCGGACCGGCGGCACCGGGGCGCAGCTCGCGCAGGACGCCGGACGGGCCGCGTTCGGCGACGTCGAGGTCACCGCCTGCAGGGTGGACGACGCGCTGCAGTGGCCCGCCGCCACCGTCCGGATCACCAACCACACCGCGACCACCAGCAATTACGTGGTGCAGATCGCCTTCGAGGACGGCAGTGGCCGGCAGGTCACCGAGGGCGTCGCCGCCGCCGGTTCGCTCCCGCCCGGCCGGGACGCGGTCGAACAGGCCCAGGGCACCGCCGACCCGCACGGCCCGGTCAGCTGCCGGGTCGCCGACATCGTCCGCTACGCCACCCCCTGACGGCCCCCGCCGCCGGGCCGCGTCCCCCACGAAGTCGGAGCGGTCCGGCGGCGGTGCACCGGGTGTCGGTGCGCCGGGTGCCGGTGCGTCAGGAAGCGTTCCGTCAGGAAGCGGCCCGTCAGGCGGCGGTGTAGTCGTAGAAGCCGCGGCCGGACTTGCGGCCCAGCAGGCCCGCGTCGACCATCCGGGACAGCAGCGGCGGGGCCGCGTACAGCGGCTCCTTGTACTCGTCGTACATCGACTCGGCGATCGAGACGATGGTGTCCAGGCCGATCAGGTCGCACAGCCGCAGCGGGCCCATCGGGTGGGCGCAGCCGGCCTCCATGCCCTTGTCGATGTCGGCGGCGGTGGCCACGCCCGACTCGAACATCCGGACCGCGGAGAGCAGGTACGGCACCAGCAGGGCGTTGACCACGAAACCGGCCCGGTCGCGGGCCCGGATCGGCTCCTTGCCCAGGGCCTCGACGGCGAACTGCTCGGCGCGGGTGGTGGTCTCGGCGGAGGTGGTCAGGGTCGGGATGACCTCGACCAGCTTCTGCACCGGCGCCGGGTTGAAGAAGTGCAGGCCGATCACCTGCTCGGCCCGGGTGGTCGCGGCGCCGAGCTTCACGATCGGGATGGAGGAGGTGTTGGAGGCCAGGATCGCGTCCCGGCGGGTCACCACCTGGTCCAGGGCGCGGAAGATTGCGACCTTGACGTCCTCGCGCTCGGCGACCGCCTCGACCACCAGGTCCCGGTCGTGGAAGTCGCTCAGCTCGGTGGTGAACGACAGCCGGGCCAGCGCCGCGTCCCGCTCCTCCTCCGACAGCTTGCCGCGCCGCACCGCGGTCTCCAGCGAGTTGGTCAGCCGGGTCCGGCCCAGTTCCAGGGCCTCGCCACTGGCTTCCGAGACCAGCACGTCCAGGCCGGAACGGGCGAACACCTCGGCGATGCCCGACCCCATGAGGCCGCAGCCGACTACTCCGACGCGTGCGATGTCACTCAACTCAGATGCCCTTCGGAAGGAGCCGGGGATCACCCGGCGGTGGTGTCGCGGGCGCCGCGGCCCGGCGGGGGGCCGGGCGGTCCGCCCGGACGACGGTACTACCCGCCTTAACGCCCGTTCACATCGGTGCGTGCCGACGGCCTCCGCGCCGGGCCCTGGGCCGAACGGGTGGGCGCCGGCAATGCGCCGCGCGCGCTCCCCGTGCGCCCCCTCCGGCGGGACCACAATGCGGAGGTCCAGCCGGAGGAGGGAGCAGGCAGATGGGGACGGGATCACTCGCCGGACAGGTCGGACTGGTCACCGGGGCCGGCCGCGGCATCGGCCGCGAGATCGCCGTCGGGCTCGCCGCCGAGGGCATGGCCGTCGGACTGCTCGGCCGCACCCGGGAGACCCTGACCGCCACCCTCAAGGAGTGCGTCCGGCACGGCGCCCGCGGCGTCGCCGTCACCGCCGACGTCACCCGGCCCGGCGCCGTCCGGGAGGCCGTCCGCTCGATCGAGCGCGACCTCGGCCCCGTCGACCTGCTGGTCAACAACGCCGGACAGGTCGACCGCGCCGAGGTGCCGCTCTGGGAGACCGATCCCGCCCAGTGGTGGCAGGTCGTCGAGACCAATCTGCGCGGCCCCTACCACCTGCTGCGCCACGTCCTGCCCGGTATGGTGCAGCGCCGCCGCGGCCGGGTCGTCAACCTCAACAGCGGCTTCGCGCTGCGCCCCGACGGCCACTACACCGCGTACGCCACCTCGAAGGGCGCGCTGCTCCGGCTCTCCGACAACATCGCCGACTCGGTCGGCCGGCACGGCGTCGTCGTGCTCGACATCAGCCCCGGCACGGTCGCCACCGAGATGACCGCCGGCATGCCGGTGTTCCGGGACACCAGGGCCTGGGGCTCCCTCCCGTACATGGTCGCCGTCACCGTGGACGCCGCCCGCGGCCGCTTCGACGGACTGCACGGACGCTTCCTGCACGCCGGGCGCGACAACCTGGAGACCCTGGTCGCCTCCGCCCCCGCGATCCGCTCCACCGACGCCCGCACCCTGCGGCTGCGCCCGTACGGGCCGGACGACCCGCTGGGCTGAGCCCCCTCACGCGCCGACCGGTGCCCCCCGCCGACCGGTGCCCCCCGCCGGGTCAGCGCTCCAGCAGGGCGGCCAGCTCGGCCTCCGGCAGCGAACCCGCCGGGCGCCCCTCGCGGGCGAACGCGGCGGCCAGCCGCTGCAGGGCCGCGTTGAGCGGCACCGGCACCCCGTGCAGCCGGCCCAGCAGCACCACCTCGCCGTTCAGCCAGTCCGCCTCGATGTCACCGGTGCCGCGCGCCAGCGACTGCCAGGACGAACCCCCGGCCCGCGGCCCGCCCGCCGGCGGCACCTGCCCCACCCGGTCGCCGCGCCGGGCCCGCTGCTCCTCCTCGGACGGGTACGCGATCCCGGCGGCCGCCAGCACCGCCTCCCCCTCCGCCCGCAGCCGCCGCCACACCCGCAGCCGGAGCTCGCCGTCGATCGGACCGGCCACCGCCTCCAGCGCGTTGCCCAGGTTGCTCAGCAGCTTGGCGTACTTCCAGGCCATCACGTCCGCGGCGAGGGGCGCGTCGAAGTGCGAGTCGGCCAGGTCGGCGGCGATCCGCCCGGCCAGCTCGTCCGTGCCGTGCGGGTAACGGCCCAGGTGCAGGACGCCCGAGCGCGGCGAGCCCGCCGCCGCGACCCGGCCCGGCTCCAGGTGCGAGGACGGCAGCCACACGCACATCCCGTACACCCGGGCGAAGCGGCGCAGCGCCAGCCGCTCGTTCTCCACGCCGTTCTGCGCGCACACCAGCGGCAGCCGCTCGCCCGCCGTCCCGCCGCCCGCGACCGGCCGCGGCGCCCACCGGTCGAGCAGGGCCGCCGAGTGCTGGGTCTTCACCGCCAGCACCAGCACGTCGTCCGGGGTCAGCCCGACCTCCTCGGGGCCGCCGACCGCCGGGACCGCCAGCCGGTGGGTGCCGTCCGGGACGGTCAGGCGCAGGCCGTCGGCGCGCAGCGCCGCCAGGTGCGGGCCGCGGGCGACCAGCAGCACCTCGCGCCCGCTCTGGTGGAGACGTCCGCCGATGGTGCCGCCGACCGCGCCGGCGCCCAGGATGAGGTAGCGCATGGGTCGAGCATCGCACGGCCGGAGCCGGGGATGACGCCGGGTCAGGCGCAGAGCTCGGAGGCCGTCACCGCGTGCAGGCCCTGCCCGGCGAGGCCGTCCAGGATGGCCGGCAGCGCCGTCACCGTGCCCGGGTGGTCCATGTGCAGGGCGACCACCGAGCCGGCCGCCGCCGCCCGCAGCACCCGGCGGGTCACCGTCTCCGCGCCCGGGTCCGCGTAGTCGCGCGGGTCGACGTCGAAGGACAGCACGTGCGGGTAGCCGACCCGCTGGGCCTGCTCCTTCACCATCGCGTTCGCGTACTGCGCGGCGGACGGCCGGAACCAGCGGCCGATCGACCCGGTCAGCCGCTCCAGCCGCTGCGCGCACTGGGCTATCTCCTCGTGCGCCTGCTCGGCGCTCAGCGCGCAGATGTCCAGGTGGTTCTGGGTGTGGTTGCCCAGCTCGTGCCCGCCGGACAGGATGCGCTCGGCGATCCGCGGCTGCTCGTCCAGCCAGCTGCCCACCGCCAGCACGGTCAGCCGGGCGCCGCGCTGCTCGGCGGTGGTCAGCAGCGCGGTGGCGATCGCCGGGTCGCCCTGCCCGTGGAAGGTCAGCGCCAGCTGCGGTCTGGTGCGCGGGCCGGTCACCACCTCCTGCGGGGTGTCCGCGGCCAGCGGGGGCAGCGCGAACGGGGTGGCGCTCGGGGACGGCGAGGGCGACGGCGACGGGGACCCGCTCGGGCCCGCGGCCGGCGACTCGGTCAGGTGCGCGGGCTGCGGACGGGCCGCCACCGAGGGGCCGTCCGGGCCGTGCACGTCGGAGGGGCCGCCGCACGCGGCGACCAGGCCGCCGGCGGCGCTCAGCGCGGCCAGACGGGAAGCGGAACGCAGAACACTGCGGCGGTCGACTGTCATCGCGGCCCAGCTAAGCGAGGTTCCGCGGGGGCGGCAAACGGCAGCCGCCCGGACGAGTGGACGCCCGGCCGGAAGGTGACGGGGCGTGAGCGGCCCGGGTCGGGCCTCGGACCGGATCTCGGGCCGGGGCGGGCCGAAGTGGGGTGGGCCCGGTCAGGTCGCCGCGCCGAACAGCAGGGCGCCGGTCACCAGGGCGGCGCCCAGCAGCTGGAGCGGGGCCGGGACGGTGGCGGTGAGGACCGCGCCGGAGAGGGTCGCGGTGAGCGGGATCAGCCCGCCGAACAGGCCCGCCCGGTCGGCCGGCAGCACCGTCAGCGCCGAGTACCAGAGCAGGAACGCCCCGCAGGTCAGCACCGGGCCCAGATAGAGCAGCGCGAGCAGCTCGCCGCCGGTGGGCACCCGCAGCGCGGACGGCGAGAGCGCCGCCGCCGCGGCGAACAGCGGCACCGCGAGCAGGGTGGTGTACGCGGACACCCGGACCGGGCCGAGCCGCGGCAGCAGCGGGACGGCCAGCAGCGAGAACGACGCCTCGCACAGCAGCGTCCCGGCCGCGTACAGCAGGCCGAGCGCGTCGCCGTGGCCGAAGCCCTGGGTGAGCGCCGCGCCGCACACCACCAGGGCCGCCGCCGCGAGCAGCCGGACGGCCGGGCGGCGCCGGGCCAGCAGCGGGCCGGCCACGCCGAGCAGCAGCGGGGTGCAGCCGACCACGCTGCCGACCACCGCCGGGTCGGTGTGCCGCAGCGCGGCGACCAGCAGCAGGTTGAACCCGAACAGGCCGGTGCCGGACAGGGCCAGCAGCAGGGCGAGTTCACGGAGCGTCAGCCGGTGCGCGAGCCGCGGCCGGCGGCGGGCCAGCGGTAGCAGGATCGCGGCCGCCAGGGTGTAGCGCAGGGCCTGGCCGCCGGCCAGCGGGTAGGCGGAGAACGCGGCGCTCACCCCGGTGGAGGCGCCCAGCAGGGTCATCGCGCCGGCCGCGCGCAGCGAGCCGGGCGGTCGGGCGGCGGTGGTGGCGGTGGTGGTGGCGGTGGTGGTGTCGGGCATGGCTGCCACGCTAGGAGTGCGGTGGTCCGGTTCCCAGGGCCACTCGGGGGGCCTGATGGAGGACCAATGCACAGTGCGGACCGCTAGCCTGGGAGCTCGTCCGGGCCCGGGGCGGGCCTCGGCCGGTCGGCCGGTCCGCCGGTCGGACGGTCTGGTGCGGTGGAGGGGTGGAGGGGCGGTCGCGGTGCGGGAGTTGCTGATCAGCTGGGAGCCGGGCGGCGGGGACCTGACCGGGCGGCTGACCCGGGCGCTGCGGGCGGCGGTGCGGGAGGGGCGGCTGGCGGGCGGGGTGCGGCTGCCGGCCAGCCGGGCGCTGGCGGCGGAGCTGGGGGTCTCGCGCGGGGTGGTGGTCGAGGCGTACGAGCGGCTCGCCGCCGAGGGCTACCTGGTGGGGCGGCGGGGATCGGGCACCCGGGTCGCGCCCGGGGTGGCGGTGGAGCGGGCCGGGGCGGCGGTGCGGGCGCCGGCGGCCGAGCCGCGCTACGACCTGAAGCCGGGCTCGCCCGACCTCGGGGCGTTCCCCCGGACGGCCTGGGCGGGGGCGGTGCGGCGGGCCCTCCAGGGGGCGGCCAACCGGGACCTCGGGTACGGGGACCCGGCCGGACTGCCGCGACTGCGGCGGGAGTTGGCCGCGTACCTGGGCCGGGTGCGGGCGGTGGCGGCGGGGCCGGAGCAGGTCGCGGTGGTCAGCGGGGTCGGGCAGGGGCTGGCGCTGCTGGTGCCGGTGCTGGCCGGGCGCGGGCTGCGGCGGATCGCGGTGGAGGACCCCGGCTCGCCCGGCACGCTGGCCCTGCTGCGCGCCCACGGGGTCGAGCCGGTTGGCGTCCCCGTCGACCAGGAGGGCCTGGTGGTGCGGGAGTTGGCGGCCGGTGGGGCGGACGCGGTGCTGGTCACCCCGGCCCACCAGTACCCGACCGGGGTCGCGCTGTCGGCCCGGCGCCGGACCGAACTCGCCCGCTGGGCCCGGGCGGGCGGGCTGGTGCTGGAGGACGACTACGACGCCGAGTTCCGCTACGACCGCGAACCGCTGGGCGCCGTACAGGGGTTGGCGCCGGAGCGGACGGTCTACCTGGGCTCGCTCAGCAAGACCCTGGCGCCCGGCCTGCGGCTGGGCTGGGCGGTGCTGCCCGGCTGGCTGGCCGAGGACTTCCGGGAGGCCAAGCGGTACGCCGACCTCGGCACCGGGGCGGTCGACCAGCTCGCCTTCGCCGCCCTGCTGGAGAGCGGCGGCTACGACCGCCACCTGCGCACCGTCCGCCCCCGCTACCGGGCCCGGCGCGACGCCCTGGTGGACGCGCTGCGCGCGCACCTGCCGCGGGCCCCCCTGCGCGGCGTCGCCGCCGGGCTGCACCTGTACGCCGACCTGCCGCCGGGCGTGGACGAGGCGGCGCTGGCCGCGGCGGCCCTGCGCCGCGGGGTGCGGGTCGCGACCGTCGGGCCCGGGCGGCTCACCCCCGGCGGGCCGGCCCTCGCGCTCGGCTACGCGGTCCTGCCCGAGCAGCGGCTGCGCGAGGCGGCGGAGCTGCTCGGGCAGGCCCACCGGGAGGTGAGTTGACGTCGCGTCGGATCAATTGCCATGGAAAAAGTGTGACGACTCGTCAGAAGATGTGGACCAGGCGGTCGGTGGCGACCACCGTCACGGCTGCCACCAGGGAGAGCACCACGCTCAGGTTGATCGCCTGGACCAGCCCGCGCTGCTCCCGCGGCGCGTAGCCGAGGCCGGCCCCGGCGGCCAGGCCGGTGAGCAGGCCGCCCAGGTGGCCCTGCCAGGACGAGAAGCCCGCCGACAGCGCCATCCACACCACGAAGGTCACCAGCAACTGGCTGCCGCCGAGCGGGTCGTAGCCCTGGCGGCGGCTGAGCACCCAGTAGCCGCCGGCCAGGCCGAAGACCGCGCCGGACGCGCCCAGGGTCAGGACGTGCGGCGCGAACAGGTACTCCAGCGCGGCGCTGCCCAGCGCGGACAGCAGGTAGAGCGCGAGGAAGCGCAGCACGCCGAGGCGTTCCTCGACCACCCGGCCCAGCACCCACAGCCAGTACATGTTGAACACGATGTGCAGCACGCCCATCGGCCAGGCGGTCGGCTCCAGGTGCAGGAACGCGTGGGTGATCAGCCGGTACCACTCGCCGTGCGCCACGCCCGACAGGTGCGGCACGTACGCGGCCGGGTCGGTGCCCGCGGGCGGCGCCAGCACGCCGGAGCCGAGCATCGCGAACCGGTCGACCGTCTCCGGCCGGACCAGCTCCACCAGGTACGCGGCCACGTTCAGCGCGATCAGCATGAGCGTCGCGTACGGGCGGGCGGTGATCCGCCCGCCGAACGCCGTCCGGGCCCGGCGGACGCCCTGGTGGCCGGACTTGACGCACTCCACGCACTGGTAGCCGACCGCGGCCTCGCGCCGGCAGTCCGGGCAGACGTGCCGGTCGCAGCGGGTGCAGCGGACGTACGACTCCCGTCCGGCGTGCCGGAAGCAGGTCGGTGGCGCCGCCTCGGGAGCGTCGGCTCCCGGGGCGGGGTGTGCGGTGTCCACGGTGGGGCCTCCCTTGACCGGTGGTGCTCGGCCGCAGGGCGTCCACGGCGAGGTCCCACGGCGAAACGGCGCTCACCCTAGGGCACGGCGCGGACGGCGCGCCCGGCAGGGGCGGACCGGGGGAGGGCCGGGGCGGCGGGGGCCGGGCTCAGCGGCGGACGGTGCTCAGCACGACGAACTTCGGACTGCCCGCCACGGTGCGGCAGTTGCCGAACAGGCGGCGCAGCGTGACGTGGTAGCCCAGGTGGCGGTTGCCGACCACGCGCAGTTCGCCGCCCGGGCGCAGGACGCGGCGGGCGCCGGTGAACATCCGGCGGGCGACGGCGTCGGTGGTGGCCTGGTGGGAGTGGAACGGCGGGTTCAGCAGGACCAGGTCGGCGGAGGCGTCCGGGAGGTCGGCGAGGGCGTCGGCGACCAGGAAGTCGGCGCGGCGCTCCGGGCCGAGGTTGGTGCGGAAGGTCTCCTCGGCGGAGGCCACGGCCTGGAACGACTCGTCGACGAAGAGGAGTTCGGCGTCCGGGTCGGCGAGGGCGGCGGCGGTGCCCAGGACGCCGTTGCCGCAGCCCAGGTCGACGACCCGGCGCGGGGCGCCGGCCGGGGCGGGCAGGTGCCGGAGGAGGAACCGGGTGCCGATGTCGAGGCGGTCGGCGCAGAACACGCCCGACTGGTTGGCGACCCGGCGCCCCGAGAGCACGCCGATGCCGTCCGGCAGCCGGTAGCGCAGCGGCCACGGGTTGGCGGGGCGGGCGAGGGCGGGGTCCGGGGTGGTGCGGATCAGGCGGGCCTTGCGGACGGCGAGCGAGGTGCGGGTCGGGCCGAGGATCCGCTCGAACAGGGCCAGGGTGGAGGTGTGGATCTCGGTGACCATGCCGGTGCCCAGCACCGGGGTGTCCGGGTGCACGGCCGGGGCGAGGCGGTGCAGCTGGTCCTCCAGCAGCGCGAGGCTCTTCGGGACGCGCACCAGCAGCAGGTCGATCCGCTCCGGCGGGGCGTCCTGGGTGCTGCGGACCTCGACGGCGGCCGGGTCGAGGCCGTTGCGGGCCAGGTTCGCGGCGACCGCCCGGGAGGCGAGGTGGGAGTCCGTGACGGCGGTGATGGCGGCGCCCTTCGCGGCCAGCGCGGTGCAGAGCGCGCCCCAGCGGTCGCCGAGCACGGTGACGGCCCCGTCCAGCGGCACCGCCCGCTCGTCCAGGTCGCGCAGCAGGTACTCGTCGGCGGCGTCCCAGGCACGCAGCTGCTCGCGCGGGTCCTCGGGAAAGCGGGCCAGCTCGAACTCGCCCCAGGCGGTGGTGAAACAGTTCATCGTGCCCCCAGGCTAGCGGAGGGCGAGCAGGTCACCGGCCGGTGACGGAGAGTGGGGCGGACGTGCGGCAGCGGCGGGAACGGGTGGTCGGGGCGGTCCTCGGCTCGGCGGTCGGGGACGCGCTCGGCGCGCCCTTCGAGTTCGGCCCGGCCGGGATGTTCGGGGCGCGCTTCCCCGGTGAGGCCGCCATGTGCGGCGGCGGCGGGTGGGACCCGGGCGAGGCCACCGACGACACCCAGCTGGCCGTCCACCTGGGCGAGTCGCTGCTGGCGGCCGGGGGACTCGACCTGCCCGACATGTTCGAACGGTTCCGGGGGTGGGCGGCGGGCGACCCGAAGGACATCGGCATCCAGACCGAGATCGTGCTCGGCGGCGGCCTGCCCTGGGACCTCGCCGCCGCCGTCCACTTCCAGACCGAGGGGCGGGCCGCCGGGAACGGCGCGCTGATGCGGGCCGTCACCGGGGCGGTGTGGTTCGCCCCGCAGGGGCGGGCGGCGACGATGGCCGCGGCCCGCCGGATCACCGCCCTCACCCACGGGGACGGCGCGGCCTGGGAGGGCACCGCGATCCTGCACGAACTGCTGCGGGTCGCCCTGGACGGCGGCGATCCGCTGGCGGCCGTGCCCCGGACGCTCGCGGCGGTGCGGGCCGAGCACCGGGAGCGCTGGGCGCGCGTCCTCGCACCGGACTGGTGGCCCGAGCTGGCCACCGAGAGCAACGGGGCGGTGTGGGCCTGCCTGGGCTCGGCGCTCTGGGCGCTGCGGGTGACCGGCGGCTTCCCGGACGCGCTGCGGGCGGTGATCGACCTCGGCGGCGACACCGACACCACGGCGGCCGTCACCGGTGGGCTGGCGGGGGCGGTGTACGGGGCGGACGCGATCCCGGACGCCTGGCTGGAGCCGCTGCACGTGCCGCTGCCCCCGACCGGGCGGGTGCTGCGGGCCGGGGAGCTGGCGGCGCTCGCGGTGGCCCTGGACGCGGGCGGGCGGGGGTAGGCCGCGTCCGCGGCGTCCGGCGGGCGCCCAGCGGGTCAGGGAGTGGTGAGGACCAGGCTCGCGTTGTGGCCGCCGAAGCCGAAGGCGTTGGTGAGGGCGGCGGTGTGCGGGAGCGGGCCGGGGGTGGTGAGCAGCCGCAGGGGCAGGCCCGGGTCGGGGGTGGTGAGGTTGCGGACGGCGGGGGCGTACTGGTGGTGCAGCGCGTAGGCGGTGGCGAGGGCGGCGAGGGCCCCGGCGGCACCGAACAGGTGGCCGGTCATGGACTTGGTGGCGGTGACGGCGGGGCGGTGCGGGCCGAAGACCCGGCCGAGCGTCTCGGCCTCGGTGAGGTCGCCCTTGGGGGTGGAGGTGGCGTGGGCGTGCACCAGGCCGACGGCCTCGGGCGGCAGGCCGGCGTCGGCGAGGGCGCGGCGGACGGCGCGGGTCTGGCCGTCGGGGTGGCCGGCGGTGATGTGGTGGGCGTCGGAGGTGACGGCGGCCCCGGCGAGGACGGCGTAGCGGCGGGCGTCCGGGCGCAGGGTGGCGCGTTCGAGGACGAGCACCGCGGCGCCCTCGGCGATGACGAAGCCGTCGCGGCCGGTGTCGAAGGGACGGGAGGCGCGTTCGGGGTCGTCGTTGCGCAGGGAGTGGGCGCGGGCCTGGGCGAAGCCGGCCAGCGGGAGGGGGTGCAGGCAGGCCTCGGTGCCGCCGGCGACGACGACGTCGGCGCGGCCGAGGCGGATCAGGTCGAGCCCGAGGGCGACGGCCTCCGCGCCGGAGGCGCACGCGCTGACGGGGGTGTGGGCGCCGGCCCGGGCGCCCAGGTCGATGGAGACCCAGGCGGCGGGGCCGTTGGCCATCAGCATGGGGACGGTGTGCGGGGAGACCTTGCGGACGCCGGAGCGTTCGAGGACGTCGTCCTGGTCGAGCATGGTGACCGCGCCGCCGGTGCCGGTGCCGATGACCACGGCGAGCCGCTCGCCGTCGACGGCGGGGCGTCCGGCGTCGGCCCACGCCTCGCGGGCGGCGATCAGGGCGAGCTGCTCGCTGCGGTCCAGGCGCCGGGCCTCGACCCGGTCGAGCACCGCGGCGGGCTCGACGGCGAGCTGCCCGGCGATCCGGATCGGCAGGTCGGCGGCCCAGGGGCGGTCGAGGGCGCGGATGCCGTTGCGCCCCTCGCACATGGCCTGCCAGGTGGCCGGGGCGGTTCCGCCGAGCGGGGTGGTGGCCCCGAGACCGGAGACCACGACGGTGTCGTGTGCGGTGCGCATGGTGATACTCCCGTTGTGATGGCAGCACAATGATCGGGCTCTCCGGCGGTCGGCCGGACGATCCGATACCGCCCACTCTGCCAAGGGGGAGGCGGGAGTTCGGCTGCCGGGCGCGACCGAGTCGCATGCGGTGAATTTGTAGGGTCGTGACAAGTGGTGCGGGCGGGAGGTCACGCCAGCAGGGCCCGGGCCGATAGGGCGGTGCGGGCGGCTGCGCACCGTCGTCGCGCCCGCCGTCGCCGCCAGCCGCGTCCTGATCCTGACCGTCCCCGCCGTCTTCGCTGCGGGCGTCAGGTGCGCGCTGCGCACCCGGGGCCGTCGAGGTGGTCGAGGTAGGCGTGCAGGCCGACCACACCTACCTCGGGCTGGACCCGGAGGCACTGGGCCTGGTCGACGGAGTGGTGTTCATCCGCTCCATCGCACGCCAGCAGGGTCCGTTCGGCGGCGGCTGAGGAGGGGCGGGCGGACGCCCGGTTGGGGTGGGGGCGGGGTCAGCGGGGGGTGTCCTCGCGGCTCTCGACCAGGACGGCGGGCTCCAGCGGGGAGGCGATCTCCTGCTGCTCGTTCAGCCAGTGGAACGCGCTCATGACTCACACCTTTGTTCGTGCGGAGCGAGGCGGGGGGAACGGGGAGCGGGTCAGTGGCGGTGCCGCGCGGCCGGGTGGTCGGCGGGCAGCGCCCGGTCGCCGGAGCCGGTCAGGCGCTCGCGCAGCGACTCGCCGTCCGCGTACGCGCCGCGGAACGCGCCGCGCTCGCGCAGGATCGGCAGCACCGACTCGACGAACTCGACCGTGGAGGCCGGCTGGACGGTCGGCGAGAGCAGGAAGCCGTCCAGGTCGGCGCCCTCCGCCAGGGCGCAGAGCTCGTCGGCGATCTCCTCGGCGGTGCCGACCACCGGGCGGGCGCCCACCCCGTGGGTGTGCCAGTCGGCCAGCATGTCGCCGACCGTCTTCCCCGCGAACCGGGCGACCTGGGTCTGCGACACCTCGGTGGACAGCTCGCTCATCGGGGTGTCCGGCGGGTACGAGGACAGGTCCAGGCCGGTGAACATCGCGTACGAGGCGACGGTGACCTCCGGGCGCTGGGCGTCCAGCACGCGCTGCCAGCGGCGCTCGGCGTCCGAGGTGGTCGCGCCGACCACGCAGGAGAACGCCGACATCACCTTGACCCCGTCGGCCCCGCGTCCGGCCCGCCCGGCCTCCGCGCGGATCGCCTTCGTGTGGCCGGCCAGCTGCCCGACGCTGCCGCTGCCGACGAACATGCACTCGCCGTGCCGCCCGCCGACCCGGCGGCCCGCCGGGGACGCGCCGGCCTGGAACAGCACCGGGGTGCCCTGCGGGGAGCGGGCGGTGTTGCCGTAGCCGTGCGAGCGGAAGTACGGGCCCTCGTGCGCGACCCGGTGCACCTTCGCCGGGTCGGCGAACCGGCCGGCCTTGTCCTTCTCCAGGGCGTCCGGCTCCCAGGCGCCCTCCCAGTACTTGTAGACCAGGTCGAGGAAGTCCTCGGCCATCGCGTACCGGTCGTCGTGCGCGACCATGTCCATCCCGAACGCCTTCACGGCGGTGTCGGCGGTGCCGGTGGTGACCACGTTCCAGCCCAGTCGGCCGCCGGAGAGCTGGTCCAGGGTGGCCAGCCGGCGGGCGAACGCGTACGGCGGCTCGACCAGCACCGAGCCGGTCACCACCAGGCCCAGGTCGGTGGTGGAGGCCAGCAGCGCCGAGGCGATCACGAACGGGTCCAGCCGCGGCAGGTCGAGCGTCTCCTCGGTGGCGATCGGCGGGCGCACCCCGTCGATCTCCGACCAGCCCCAAGCGTCGGCCAGGAACAGGAAGTCCAGCTTGGCGTCCTCGCACAGCCGCGCGACCTCGCGCCAGTAGCCGAGGGTGTCGAACAGGTGGCGGCGGCTGTCGGGGTGCCGCCAGGTGGCGGTACCGCCGGCGTTGGTCTGGGCGTTCTCGAACAGGCCGAGCTTGAGGCTGCGCATGGTGTTCTCCGTTGAACAGGCGGTGCGGGGGAAGCGGTACGGCGGGGCGGTTCGGGACGTCGGGACGGGTCGGGGTGCCGGGAGGCCGCGGGCAGTTCGGGACGCCGGGACGTCAGGGCGGTTCAGGACGCGGCGGGCCCCGGGGAGTCGAGCTGCGCCGCGCGGGGCATCGAGGACTGGGCGCCGAGCCCGGTGACGGCCAGCGAGGCCGCCCGGACGGCGCGGGCCGCGGCGGCGGGCAGGTCGGCGCCGCGGGCGAGCGCGTCGGCGAGGGCACCGCAGAAGGTGTCGCCGGCGCCGACGGTGTCGACGGCGTCCACCACCGGGGCGGGCAGGTGGACGCTGCCGGGGCGGCCCGGCCGTTTGATCAGCGCCCCGTCCGCGCCGAGCGTGACCACCACCGCCCCGCAGGGCAGCGCGGCGCGCTCCAGCAGCTCGCGCGCGGCGGGCAGTCCGGAGACGGGCCCGGTGCCGAGCAGGGCGGCCAGCTCGCCCAGGTTGGGGACCAGGACGTCGACGGCGGCCAGCACCTCGGGGGCGACCGGACGGGCCGGGGCCGGGTTGAGCACGACCGTGCCGCCCTGCTCGCGGGCCCGCAGCACGGCGGCGGCCACCACCTCGGCGGCCACCTCGTGCTGGACCAGGAGCACCTCGCCGGGCGTGCGGGCCAGCCACTGCGGCAGGTCCTCGACCGAGAGCACGGCGTTCGCGCCCGGGTTGACCACGATGGTGTTCTCGCCCGCGCGGTCGACCACCACCGAGGCGATCCCGGTAGCGGCGTCCGGCGCGGTGAGCACCGCGTCGAGGTCCACGCCCTCGGCGGCCAGCACCCGCCGGATCGGCGCCGCGTCCGCCCCGACCCGGGCCACCAGGCGCACCTGCGAGCCGAGCCGGGCCGCCGCGACGGCCTGGTTGGCGCCCTTGCCGCCGACGCCCTCGACGAAGCCCCGCGCGAGCACGGTCTCGCCGGGCCGCGGCAGGTCCTCGACGGTCAGGACGAGGTCGCGGTTGACCGAACCGACGACGGTGATGGACGGCATCCGGACTCCTCGGGAGATCGATCTCCCACACTCTGGACCAGCGCTCACGGACCGTCAAGTACCCTCGTGCTGCGCATCGCGCCGACCCGGGTCCACCGGGGCGCCACCCGCCGTTCCGAGGCCCGGCGGGCACCGTGCCGGGACCGGCGCCGCCGCCGAAGACCGCTCCGACCGCTCCGACCGTTCAACCGCTCCGACCGGGGAGGACCCCCACGTGACAGCGCCCCGACTCCTCGACGTGGCCGCCGCCGCCGGCGTCTCCCGCGCCACCGCCTCGCGCGTCCTGGCCGGCACCCCGCGCAACGTCGACCCCGACCTCGCCCGCCGCGTCGAGGAGGCCGCCCGGCGGCTCGGCTACCGCACCAACCACTCCGCGCGGGCGCTGCGCACCGGCACCACCGGCACCGTCGGCGTGGTCGTCCCCTCGCTCGCCAACCCGTACTTCGTCCAGCTCGCCGACGCCGTCGCCCGGCAGGTCCGGGCGGCCGGCGGGCAGCTGGTGGTCTCCGACGCGGCGAACTCGCCGGCCATCGAGGCCGAGCAGATCGAGACCCTGCTGAGCGGACGGGTGGACGGGCTGCTGGTCGTCCCGGTCTCCGCCGCCGCCTCCGGGGCCGCCGTCCGGGCCGCCGCCGGGCGCGCCCCGGTGGTCCTGTTCGACCGCTGGGCGCACGACTCCGGCACCGTCGCCGTCACCCTCGACAACGCCGCCGCGATGCGCCTGCTCCTCGACCACCTCGACGCCCTCGGCCGCCGCCGGATCGCCCTGGTCGCCGCCGACCAGGCGTCCTCCTCCGGCGCGGAACGCCTCGCCGCCTTCACCGCCGCCCGCGGCGCCGACGCCACCACCGTCCTGCTGCCCAGCTTCACCACCGACGCCGGCCGCACCGCCGGGCGCCGCGTCGCCGAACGCCGCGCCGAGATCGACGCCGTCGTCTGCGGCGCGGACGTCCTCGCCGTCGGCCTGGTCAGCACCCTCCAGCGCTCGGCGGTCTCCGTGCCCGGCGAGATCGCCGTCACCGGCTTCGACGACACCGAGCTGCTCGAACTCCTCGACCCCCCGATCACCTCCATCCGCCACCCGCTCGCCGACATGGCCGAACGCGCCCTCACCCTCCTCCAGGCCCCGGCCCCCGCCCGCGCCGAGAACGTCGAACGCTTCCCCCCGCAACTCGTCGTCCGCGCCTCCACCGACGCGGACGCGCACGGCTGACGCACCGTCAACTCGCTTTCCGGAGAAGGGAATCGATTCACCCCACCTCCCGCCCGGCGCGCAGCCGTCCGCCGGGTCGGCCCCGGACCCCGATCGAGCCGCCGCCGCGGGGGCCGGCCTCGGTCAACAGCCGTGCCAAGGCGGCGAGATCGGCGATGGGCACCCCCCCGGGAGGCGGGTGCGGCCGGGTTCGGGCCCGCCGCATCCTTGCATGATTTTGCTGGGTTGCGTATATTCATGCCGGGCTTCAGGAGGGAATGCCATGGTATTGCGAGTAGCCGTAGCCGGAGCGAGCGGGTACGCGGGCGGTGAGGTGCTGCGACTGCTGCAGGCGCACCCGGAGGTGGAGATCGGGGCGCTGACCGGCGGTTCCAACGCGGGCCGGCGGCTCGGCGCGCTGCAGCCGCACCTGATCGGCCTGGCCGACCGGGTGCTGGAGCCGACCGACCCGCAGACGCTGGCCGGGCACGACATCGTGTTCCTCGGCCTGCCGCACGGGCAGTCCGCGGAGATCGCCGCCCAGCTCGGCGAGGACGTCCTGGTGGTCGACCTGGGCGCCGACCACCGGCTGAAGTCGGCGGCCGACTGGGAGCAGTTCTACGGCTCCCCGCACGCCGGGACGTGGCCGTACGGCCTGCCCGAGCTGCCCGGCCACCGCGAGGCGCTGCGCGGCAGCCGGCGGATCGCCGTGCCGGGCTGCTACCCGACCGCCGTCACGCTGGCGATGTACCCGGTGTTCGCCGCGGGCCTGGCCGAGCCGGAGGCGGTGATCACCGCCGCGTCCGGCACCTCCGGCGCGGGCAAGGCCGCCAAGACGCACCTGCTGGGCAGCGAGGTGATGGGCTCGATGAGCCCGTACGGCGTCGGCGGCGGCCACCGGCACACCCCGGAGATGGCACAGAACCTGACCCCGCTCGCGGGCGAGCCGGTCACCGTCTCCTTCACGCCCACCCTGGCGCCGATGCCGCGCGGCATCCTCGCCACCTGCTCGGCCAAGGCCCGGCCCGGCACCACCGGCGCCGAGCTGCGCGCCGCGTACGAGAAGGCGTACGGCGACGAGCCGTTCGTCCACCTGCTGCCCGAGGGCCAGTGGCCGCACACCTCGTCCGTGTACGGGTCGAACGCGGCGGTGCTGCAGGTGGTGCTGGACGAGCACGCCGAGCGGATCATCGCGATCAGCGCGATCGACAACCTGGTGAAGGGCACCGCGGGCGGCGCGGTGCAGAGCATGAACATCGCCCTCGGCCTCCCCGAGGAGCTCGGCCTCCCGCTGAACGGAGTCGCACCGTGACCACCCCCCAGGACCAGAACGTCGGCGTCACCGCGGCCCGGGGCTTCCGCGCGGCGGGCGTCACCGCGGGCATCAAGGCGTCCGGCACCCCGGACCTCGCGCTGGTCGTCAACGACGGCCCGCGGCACACCGCCGCCGGCGTGTTCACCTCCAACCGGGTGCACGCCGCCCCGGTCAAGTGGTCGCGCCAGGTGCTGAACGACGGCGAGCTGGCGGCCGTGGTCCTCAACTCCGGCGGCGCCAACGCCTGCACCGGCCCCGAGGGCTTCCAGGACACCCACGCCACCGCCGAGAAGGTCGCCGCCGAACTCGGGATCGGCGCGATCGAGGTCGCGGTCTGCTCCACCGGCCTGATCGGCGTCCGGCTGCCGATGGACAAGCTGCTGCCCGGCGTCGAACTCGCCGCCGCCGCCCTGTCGGAGACCGGCGGCGAGAGCGCCGCGATCGCCATCAAGACCACCGACACCGTGCACAAGACCGCCCAGGTCACCGCCCCGGCCGGCTGGACGGTCGGCGGCATGGCCAAGGGCGCGGGCATGCTCGCCCCCGGCCTGGCCACCATGCTGGTCGTGCTCACCACCGACGCCGAGGTCGACTCCGCCGCCCTGGACGCCGCGCTGCGCGACGCCACCCGCACCACCTTCGACCGGGTCGACTCCGACGGCTGCATGTCCACCAACGACACCGTGCTGCTGCTCGCCTCCGGCGCCTCCGCGGTCGCCCCCGAGCAGGCCGAGTTCGCCGAGGCCGTGCGCGCCGTCTGCGCCGACCTGGCCCGCCAGCTGATCGGCGACGCCGAGGGCGCCTCCAAGGACATCCGGATCGACGTGGTCAACGCCGCCACCGAGGAGGAGGCCGTCGACGTCGCCCGCACGATCTCCCGCAGCAACCTGCTCAAGTGCGCCATCCACGGCGAGGACCCCAACTGGGGCCGGGTGCTGTCCGCGATCGGCACCACCTCCGCCGCCTTCGACCCCGACCGGCTGGACGTCGCCATCAACGGCGTCTGGGTCTGCCGGGACGGCGGCGTCGGCGAGGACCGCGACCTGGTCTCGATGAAGGACCGCGAGGTCGTCATCACCGCCGACCTCAAGGCCGGTCGGGCCTCGGCCAGCATCTGGACCAACGACCTGACCGCCGAGTACGTGCACGAGAACAGCGCCTACTCCAGCTGACCCACGGGGGCCGACACACGCCATGCAGATCGCACCCAAGGGCGAACAGGCCCGCAGCAACGCCGCCCTGCCCAAGGCCCGCACCCTGATCGAGGCGCTGCCCTGGCTGGAGCGCTTCCACGGCAAGACCGTGGTCATCAAGTTCGGCGGCAACGCCATGGTCGACGAGGACCTCAAGGCCGCGTTCGCCCAGGACGTCGTCTTCCTCCGGTTCGCCGGACTGCACCCCGTCGTCGTGCACGGCGGCGGCCCGCAGATCAACGCCCAGCTGGAGAAGCTCGGCCTGGAGTCCTCCTTCACCGCCGGCCTGCGCGTCACCACCCCCGAGACCATGGACGTGGTCCGGATGGTGCTCGCCGGGCAGGTCCAGCGCGAACTGGTCGGCCTGCTCAACACGCACGGCCCGTTCGCCGTCGGCATGACCGGCGAGGACGCCCACACCATGACCGCCGCCAAGCGCTACGCCGTGGTCGACGGCGAGCAGGTCGACATCGGCCTGGTCGGCGACATCGTCAACATCGAGGCCGGCGCGGTGAAGGCGCTGATCGCCGACGGCCGCATCCCGGTGATCTCCTCGATCGCCCGCGGCGCCGACGGCCACGTCTACAACATCAACGCCGACACCGCCGCCGCCGCCATGGCGGTCGCGCTCGGCGCCGAGATGCTGGTCGTGCTCACCGACGTCGAGGGCCTGTACAAGGACTGGCCCGACTCCGACGACGTGATCAGCCAGCTGACCGCCAGCGAGCTGGAGGAGATGCTCCCCACCCTGGCCACCGGCATGCTCCCCAAGATGGAGGGCTGCCTGCGCGCCGTCCGCTCCGGCGTGGGCACCGCCCGCGTCCTGGACGGCCGCGTCCAGCACAGCCTGCTGCTGGAGATCTTCACCGACGAGGGCATCGGCACCATGGTCGTGCCGGACGACGAGAGCACCGTACTGGGGGGACTGGCATGAGCAGCAACGACGCCGTCATCGAGCGCTACCGGCACGCGCTGATGAACAACTACGGCACCCCGCGCATCCCGCTGGTGCGCGGCGAGGGCCCGCTGCTGTGGGACGCCGACGGCAAGCGCTACCTCGACCTGGTCGGCGGCATCGCCGTCAACGCGCTGGGCACCGCCCACCCCGCGATCGTCGAGGCGGTGACCCGGCAGCTCACCACCCTGGGCCACGTCTCCAACCTGTTCACGGCCGAGCCGACGATCGAGCTCGCCGAGAAGCTGGTCGAGCTGGACGGCCGCCCGGGCAAGGTCTTCTTCTGCAACTCCGGCACCGAGGCCAACGAGGCCGCCTTCAAGATCTCCCGGCTGACCGGCCGCACCCACCTGGTCTCGCTCCGGGGCGCCTTCCACGGCCGCACCATGGGCGCCCTCGCGCTCACCGCCCAGCCCGGCAAGCAGGACCCGTTCCGGCCGCTGCCCGGCGACGTCAGCCACGTCCCGCTCGGCGACGTCGAGGCCCTGCGCGCGGCCGTCACCACCGACACCGCCGCGGTCTTCCTGGAGCCGATCCAGGGCGAGAACGGCGCGATCCCGCTCCCCGAGGGCTACCTGCGGGCGGCCCGCGAGATCACCCGGGCCACCGGCACCCTGCTGGTCCTGGACGAGATCCAGACCGGCATCGGCCGCACCGGCCACTGGTACGCCCACCAGGCGACCGAGGGCGTCGACCCCGACCTCGTCACCCTCGCCAAGGGCCTCGGCGGCGGCCTGCCGATCGGCGCCGTGCTCGCCTTCGGCCCGGCCGCCGACCTGCTCGGCCCCGGCCACCACGGCACCACCTTCGGCGGCAACCCGGTGGTCGCCGCGGCCGGCCTCGCCGTGCTGGACACCATCGAGCGGCAGGGCCTGCTGGAGCACGCCGCCAAGCTCGGCGAGCGGCTGCGTACCGGGATCGAGGCGATCGGAGACCCGCTGGTCGACCACGTCCGGGGCAAGGGCCTGCTGCTGGGCATCGTGCTGACCGCGCCGGTGGCCGGGAAGGTCCAGGCCGCCGCGCAGGAGGCGGGCTTCCTGGTCAACGCCGCCACCGCGGACGCCGTCCGGCTGGTCCCGCCGCTGGTGCTCACCGAGGAGCAGGCCGACACCTTCCTCGCCGCGCTGCCCGAGATCCTCCGGACGGTCCGCGAAGCCGCCCCCGACGCGAACAGCTGAGCGTCCTTCAGGAGAATCATCAGTCATGACCGAACCCCGCTCCGAGCACACGACCTCCGCCACCGGCCCCACGCCGCAGGTCCCGCAGACCCGCACCGCGCGCCACCGGCGGATCGTGGACCTGCTGACCCGGCAGCCCGTCCGCTCGCAGAGCCAGCTCGCCAAGCTGCTCGCCGACGACGGACTCGTGGTCACCCAGGCCACCCTCTCCCGGGACCTGGACGAGCTCGGCGCGGTGAAGATCCGCAACCGGGACGGCGCGCTCATCTACGCCGTCCCGGCCGAGGGCGGGGACCGCACCCCGCGCGCCCCGATGGGCGAGTCCGCCAGCGAGGCCCGGATGGCCCGGCTGGCGGGCGAGCTGATGGTCTCCGCCACCGCCTCCGGCAACCTGGTGGTGCTGCGCACCCCGCCCGGCGCGGCCCAGTTCCTGGCCTCCGCGATCGACACCGCGGAGGTGTTCGAGATCCTCGGCACCATCGCTGGGGACGACACCGTGCTGCTGATCAGCCGCGACGCGGCCGGCGGGCAGGCGCTCGCCGACCACCTGATGCAACTCGCCCAGGCCAAGTCGCAGTAGTTCCGAGGCGTTTCGCACGCGCTGTGCGGTACTGGTTTGTGAACTCATACGCGGTGGTGCATACTTATGCCTAACGCCGCATGGAACCTGTGTTGTGAATGGAGATAGCCGTGACCGATCGCGTCGTACTCGCCTACTCGGGCGGTCTGGACACGTCCGTCTGCATCGGCTGGATCGCCGAGGAGACCGGCGCCGAGGTCATCGCCGTCGCCGTCGACGTCGGCCAGGGCGGCGAGGACCTGGAGGTCATCCGCCGGCGCGCGCTCGACTGCGGCGCCGTCGAGGCCGAGGTCGCCGACGCCCGCGACGAGTTCGCCGACGAGTACTGCCTGCCGGCCCTCAAGGCCAACGCCCTGTACCAGGGCCAGTACCCGCTGGTCTCCGCGCTCTCCCGCCCGGTGATCGTCAAGCACCTGGTCGCCGCCGCGCAGAAGCACGGCGCCACCACCGTCGCCCACGGCTGCACCGGCAAGGGCAACGACCAGGTCCGCTTCGAGGTCGGCATCCAGTCGCTGGCCCCGAACCTGAAGTGCATCGCCCCGGTCCGCGACTACGCGATGACCCGCGACAAGGCGATCGCCTTCGCCGAGGCCAAGAACCTCCCGATCGTCACCACCAAGAAGAACCCGTACTCGATCGACCAGAACGTCTTCGGCCGCGCCGTCGAGACCGGCTTCCTGGAAGACATCTGGAACGCCCCGATCGAGGACGTCTACGAGTACACCCAGGACCCGGCCGCCCCGCGCGAGGCCGACGAGGTCGTCATCACCTTCGAGGCCGGCGTCCCGGTCGCGATCGACGGCCGCAAGGTCACCGTCCTCCAGGCCATCGAGGAGCTCAACAAGCGGGCCGGCGCCCAGGGCATCGGCCGCCTCGACATGGTCGAGGACCGCCTGGTCGGCATCAAGTCCCGCGAGATCTACGAGGCCCCCGGCGCGATCGCCCTGATCACCGCCCACCAGGCCCTGGAGAACGTCACCGTCGAGCGCGAGCTGGCCCGCTACAAGCGGCAGGTCGAGCAGCGCTGGGCCGAGCTGGTCTACGACGGCCTCTGGTTCTCCCCGCTCAAGCGCGCCCTGGACGGCTTCGTCAACGAGGCCAACCAGCACGTCTCCGGCGAGATCCGGATGGTCCTGCACGGCGGCCGCGCCGTGGCCAACGGCCGCAAGTCGGACCGGTCGCTGTACGACTTCAACCTCGCCACCTACGACACCGGCGACACCTTCGACCAGTCCATGTCCAAGGGCTTCATCGAGATCTTCGGCATGTCCTCGAAGATCGCCGCCCGCCGCGACCTGGCCTGATCCACCACCGGCACCCGCCCCGACCGCCCGTGGCGGCCGGGGCGGTGCCGCACCCAGACCTGCTGTGCCACACCCGAAGGAGCCCACGCGATGACCGCCGACCAGCCCGCAGACGTCCGCCTCTGGGGCGCGCGCTTCGCCGACGGCCCCTCCGAGGCCCTGGCCAAGCTCTCCGCCTCCGTCCACTTCGACTGGCGGCTCGCCCCCTACGACATCGCCGGCTCCAAGGCGCACGCCCGGGTCCTGCACGGGGCCGGGCTGCTCAGCGCGGCCGAACTCGACGCCATGCTGGCCGGGTTGGACCAGCTGCTGGCCGACGTCGAGTCCGGCGCGTTCGTGGGCACCGTCGCCGACGAGGACGTCCACACCGCCCTGGAGCGCGGCCTGCTGGAGCGCCTCGGCCCCGACCTCGGCGGCAAGCTGCGCGCCGGGCGCTCGCGCAACGACCAGATCGCCACCCTGTTCCGGATGTACCTGCGCGACCACGGCAAGGCCATCGGCGCGCTGGTCCTCGACCTCCAGCACGCCCTGGTCGGCCTCGCCGAGGCCCACCCGGACACCGCGATGCCCGGCCGCACCCACCTCCAGCACGCCCAGCCGGTGCTGTTCGCCCACCACGTCCTCGCCCACGTCCAGGCCCTCGGCCGGGACGCCGAGCGGCTGCGCCAGTGGGACGCCCGCACCGCCGTCTCGCCGTACGGCTCCGGCGCGCTGGCCGGCTCCTCGCTCGGCCTCGACCCGGAGGCCGTCGCCGCCGAACTCGGCTTCGAGCGCGGCTCGGCGGGCAACTCGATCGACGGCACCGCCTCGCGCGACTTCGTCGCCGAGTTCGCCTTCGTCACCGCGATGATCGGCATCAACCTCTCGCGGATCGCGGAGGAGATCATCATCTGGAACACCAAGGAGTTCGGCTTCATCACGCTGCACGACGCCTTCTCCACCGGGTCGTCGATCATGCCGCAGAAGAAGAACCCCGACATCGCCGAGCTCGCCCGCGGCAAGTCCGGCCGCCTGATCGGCAACCTGACCGGCCTGCTGGCCACCCTCAAGGCGCTGCCGCTCGCCTACAACCGCGACCTCCAGGAGGACAAGGAGCCGGTCTTCGACTCCTGCGACACCCTGGAGGTCCTGCTGCCCGCCTTCACCGGCATGGTCGCCACCCTGACGGTGCACCGCGAGCGGCTGGAGGAGCTGGCCCCGGCCGGCTTCTCGCTCGCCACCGACATCGCCGAGTGGCTGGTCCGGCAGGGCGTCCCGTTCCGGGTCGCGCACGAGGTGGCCGGCGCCTGCGTCAAGGTCTGCGAGGCCGAGGGCATCGAGCTCTCCGACCTGACGGACGCCCAGTTCGCCGCGATCTCGCCGCACCTCACCCCCGAGGTCCGCACCGTCCTCTCGGTCCACGGCGCGATCGCCTCCCGCGACGGCCGCGGCGGCACCGCCCCGTCGGCCGTCGCCGTCCAGCTCGCCGAGATCAAGGAGGACCTCGCCACCCAGCAGTCCTGGCTGGGCTGAGAGGTCTCCGGCAGGCGCCGGGCCGGGGGCCCGGGGGACGGCGGAACGGCCCCGGGCCCGCCGTTCCCCGGGCCCCCGGCCGTCCCCCGGCCTACGCTGGAGCCATGGCCACAGCAGCCATGGCGCTCGCCGAGGGGTTCCGGGGCGAGATCGTGGTGCCCGGGGACGCCGGGTACGACGCGGCGCGGGCGGTGTGGAACGCGGCGGTGGACCGGCGGCCCGGGCTGATCGCCCGGTGCAGCGGCGTCGCGGACGTGCTCCAGGCCGTCGCGGTGGCCCGGGAGCACGGCCTGCCCGCCGCCGTGCGGGGCGCCGGGCACGGCCTGGCGGGCCTGGGCACCTGCGACGGCGGGATGCTGATCGACCTGTCCCGGCTGACCGGCGTCCGGGTGGACCCGGCCCGGCGGCTCGCCCGGGCGCAGCCGGGGGTGACCTGGGGGGCGTTCGACCACGAGACGCAGGCGTTCGACCTGGCGACCACGGGCGCGCCGTACTCGGCGGCGGGCATCGCGGGGACGACGCTCGGCGGGGGAGTCGGCTGGCTGGCCCGGTCGTACGGGCTGACCTGCGACAACCTGGTGGAGGCGGACGTGGTGACCGCCGAGGGGCGGCTGCTGACGGCGAGCGCGGCGGCGCACCCGGAGCTGTTCGCGGGGCTGCGCGGGGGCGGCGGCAACTTCGGGGTGGTGACCTCGTTCACGTACCGGCTGCACCGGGTGGGGCCGCACCTGCTGTGCGGGGCGGTGTACGTGCCGGTGGAGCTGCTGGCGCCGACCCTCGCCGCGGTGCGGGACTTCATGGCGGACGCCCCGGACGGCCTGACCGTGATGGTGGAGTTCGGGCGTCCGCGCGGGATGCCGCGGCTGCCGGACCGGACGGTGCTGCGGATCGGCCTGTGCTGGTCCGGCCGGGCGGACCGGGGGCGGGAGGCGGTGGCGCCGCTGCGCGCCCTGCCGGGGGTGGTCGCGGACACCGTGCAGACCCGGCCGTACCCGCTCTGGCAGCGGATGCTGGACGCCGGCCTGGGCCCGGGGGCGGGCAACGCGGGGCGCTCGGAGTTCCTGTCGGTGCTGGACGCGGCGGCGATCGACCGGCTGGCCGAGCAGGTCGACGCGGCGCCCGGCCCGCTGGCCCGGGTGCAGCTGGCGTTCCTGGGCGGCGCGGTGGCCCGGGTGGGGCCGGAGGACACCGCGTACACCCACCGGACGGCGCCGTACCTGCTGAGCGCGGTGGCGCGCTGGACCGACGGCCCGGCGGAGCCGCACGCGGCGTGGGTGCGGCGGTGCTGGGAGGCGATGCGGCCGTTCTCCTCGGGCGGCGCGTACGTGAACCTGATGGGCGCCGAGGGGCAGGGCCGGGTGGTGGAGGCGTACGGGCTGGCGAAGTACGAGCGGCTGGTGGCGCTGAAGGAGCGGTACGACCCGGCGAACCTGTTCCGGGTCAATCAGAACATTCGGCCGAACGGGTGACGCGGGGGCGCCCGGGCGGGCGTGACGCTCGCCACGTCGGGCGTCGGGAAGGTTGAGAGCAGGGGTCGGCTGGGTAGAGCGGTGGCGAACGTCTCTCTTGACGGTCGCCCGACTCCCCGGATACTGAGCGTGAGCGTGTCAGTTCCGGCTGTCCGGACCACCGTCCGGCGGGGCGCGTCGCGCTTCTCCCGGGCCGGGCAGATCCCCGTCCGGGCACACCTCGGACAGGAACCGGTGCCGGACCCTCACTCGCACGCGCCGGGCACTTAACGATGGAGGCCCCCGCACATGGGCATGAGTGTGATCATCGCAGCGGCACGACCGGAGGAGGCGGAGCAGATCCTCAAGCTCCAGTACCTCGGTTATCAGAGCGAGGCGGAGCTGTACAGCGACTGGACGCTGGAGCCGCTGACCCAGACCCTGGAGAGCCTCCAGGCCGAGATGTCCGAGCACCGGGTGCTGGTGGCCCGGCTCGGCGACGAAGTGGTGGGCAGCGTCCGCGGCTGGGTGGACGCCGAGGGCGTCGGCCGGATCGGCCGGCTGGTGGTGCACCCGCGGATGCAGCGGCACGGCCTGGGCCGCCGCCTGCTGGAGGGGCTGGAGGAGCAGCTGGCCGCGGACGGCGCGACCGGCGGCTTCGAGCTGTTCACCGGCCACCGCAGCCTGGGCAACCTGCGGCTGTACCGCCGGCTCGGCTACCGCGAGACCGAGGTGCGCGAGGTGTCCCGCCGGCTGTCGATCGTGACGCTGGCCAAGCCGGTGGCGACCAGCCTGGCCGCCTGAACCGCGCGGCACCGGCCGCCCGAACCGCGCGGCACCCGGGCCCGACCCGGCGCGGCGCCCGACCCGAACGAGGGGTCGGGCGCCGCAGTGCTTGTGCCGCAAGGGTCGTGTCCGCAATGCGGACAGCGAGTCCTGAAAACTGGGACACGGACCATATGTCTGATTTACTGGGTTCCATGACCACGACGACGACATGCATCCCCACCGGCGCGACGCCGGCAGGTGAGTCGCGCATGTGCGGCCGTCGAATGTGTCGCCGCTGAGGGCCACCGCCCGGCGCCCGCTGACACCCCGTCCGCTGATGACTCGTTAGGGCCACGCCCACGGGCGGCCCGCCCGATCGGCGGACATGATCGGAACGAAGCCGGCAGCCCACTCTTCCCGGGCACCCGCGTGCCCATCCCGCCATCGGCGCGGACGCCCCCGCGGCCGTCCGCCGACCGTCCGCCGACGAACAACGGAAGCAGCTGTGATCACCACCAAGGGCCTGACCAAGGTCTACCGCTCCGGCGGCCGCGAGGTCCGGGCACTGGACGACGTCGACCTGCACGTGCGGCAGGGCGAGGTGTTCGGCGTCGTCGGCACCAGCGGCGCCGGCAAGTCCACCCTGATCCGGTGCGTCAACCTGCTGGAGCGGCCCAGCTCCGGCACCGTCACCGTCGACGGCGTGGAACTGACCGCGCTCTCCGGCAGCGAGCAGCGCGCCGGGCGCGGACTGCGGGAGGCCCGGCAGCGGATCGGCATGGTCTTCCAGCACTTCAACCTGCTCTCCTCGCGCACCGTCCAGGGCAACGTCGAACTGCCGCTGGAGATCATCGGCCTGGACCGCCGCGAGCGCCGCCGCAAGGCCGCCGAACTGCTCGACCTGGTCGGCCTCGCCGACAAGGCCCGCAGCTACCCCGGCCAGCTCTCCGGCGGCCAGAAGCAGCGCGTCGGCATCGCCCGGGCGCTGGCCGGCGACCCCAAGGTGCTGCTCTCCGACGAGGCCACCAGCGCGCTCGACCCGGAGACCACCCGCTCGATCCTCACGCTGCTGCGCGAACTCAACCAGCGGCTCGGCCTGACCGTCCTGCTGATCACCCACGAGATGGACGTCATCAAGTCGGTCTGCGACTCCGCCGCCCTGATGCGCGGCGGCCGGGTCGTCGAGACCGGCCGGCTCACCGACCTGCTCGCGGACGGCCACTCGCGGATCGCCCGGGACCTCTTCCCGCTCGGCGACTTCGGCACCGGGGGGCCGGACCGCACCGTCCTGGAGATCACCTTCCAGGGCGACGCGCCCGCCCAGCCGTTCGTCTCCCAGCTGGCCCGCACCTACCAGATCGACATCAACATCCTCGGCGCGGCCGTCGAGACCATCGCCGGCCGCCTGGTCGGCCGGATGCGGGTCGAACTGCCCGGCAGCCACACCGACAACGTGGTGCCGATCGGCTACCTGCGCCAACAGGGACTCCAGGTGGACGTCCTCGACCTGTCGAACGGAGCGGCGGCATGACCTGGGACCAGATGCAGGAACTGATGTGGCCCGCCACCTGGGAGACCTTCGGCATGGTCGGCATCGCCGGCCTGGCCAGCCTGCTGATCGGCCTGCCGATCGGGCTGCTGCTGGTGCTCACCGACAAGGGCGGCCTGCTGCAGAACCCGGCCGTCAGCCGGGTGCTCGGCGCGGTCGTCAACGTCGGGCGCTCGATCCCGTTCGTCATCCTGATCGTCGCGGTGATCCCGCTCACCCGGGCGATCGCGGGCACCACGCTCGGCTGGCAGGCCGCCAGCGTCCCGCTCGCCATCGGCGCGATCCCGTTCTTCGCCCGGCTGGTGGAGACCTCCGTCCGCGAGGTCGACGGCGGGCTGGTCGAGGCGCTCAAGTCGATGGGCGCCGGCACCGACTCCATCGTCCGCAAGACCCTGCTGCCCGAGGCACTGCCCGCGCTGGTCGCCTCCGCCACCACCACGGTGATCGCGCTGATCGGCTACTCCGCGATGGCCGGCGCGGTCGGCGGCGGCGGACTCGGCGACCTCGCCATCCGCTACGGCTACCAGCGCTTCGAGACCGGCTTCATGTGGGTCATCGTCGCCGAACTGGTCGTCATCGTCACCGTGGTCCAGCTGCTCGGCGACTTCGCCGCCCGCCGGCTCTCGCACCGCGGCGACTACCGCAGCCCGCTCGCCTTCTTCCGCTCCGCCGGCGCGGGGCCGAAGGACACCGAGGAAGACCTGCTCTCCTCCCACTGACTCCCCGCCCCGCACCACGGGACGGGCACCCCGGCCCCACAGGGCCGTTCGCATCCCGCAGAAAGGCACTTTTCGTGCGTAACGTCCTGAAGACCACCGCCCTGACCGCCACCGCCGCCGGCCTCGCGCTCACCCTGGCCGCCTGCTCCTCGGACTCCTCCGGCTCCGGCGCCTCCGCCGACCCGAACAAGCCCCTGGTGGTCGCCGCCAGCCCCACCCCGCACGCGCAGATCCTCAAGTTCGTGCAGGACAACCTGGCGGCCAAGGCGGGCCTCAAGCTGGACATCAAGGAGGTCAGCGACTACGTGACCCCCAACACCTCGGTCCAAGACGGCTCCGCGGACGCGAACTACTTCCAGCACCAGCCCTACCTGGACGACTTCAACAAGAAGAACGGCACGGACATCGTGCCCGTCGAGACCGTCCACCTGGAGCCGCTCGGCGTCTACTCCAAGAAGGTCAAGAGCGTCACCGAGCTCAAGGACGGCGCCCAGGTCGCCGTCCCCAGCGACGCCACCAACGAGGGCCGGGCGCTCAAGCTGCTCGCCGACAACAACGTCATCACCCTCAAGGACGGCGCCGGCACCACCGCCACCGTCCAGGACGTCACCGGCAACCCGAAGAACCTCAAGTTCAAGGAGCTGGAGGCGGCCCAGCTGCCGCGCTCCCTCGACGACGTCGACGCCGCCGTCATCAACGGCAACTACGCGCTGGGCGCCAACCTCAAGCCCGCCACCGACGCGCTGGTGCTGGAGAAGGCCGAGGGCAACCCCTACGCCAACATCCTCGCCGTCAAGAAGGGCCACGAGAGCGACCCGCGGGTGCAGAAGCTCGCCGAGCTGCTGCACTCCGACGAGGTGAAGAAGTACATCGACGACAACTTCCAGGGCGCCGTCATTCCGGCGTTCTGACCCGACCGCCGCCCCTCCCGGTGCCCCCGGCCTCCCCGCCGGGGGCACCGTGCTGACGAGCCGTGAGGTGCGGAGCGGGTACGCTGGCACGCCCGACGAAGGGCGGGGCGTACGGTGTGTCCACGACCGGCGAGGAGAGACGGCATGGTTGCGAACTTCCCCGAGACAGCCATCAGCACCGAACGGCTGCTGCTGCGCGCCCTTGAGGACCAGGACGCCCCCGCACTGGCCGCCATGCTCGGCGACGAACTCGTCCAGACCTGGACCGGCCACCCCCGCCCCTACCGCGAGTCCGACGCGCACGAGCTGATCGCCCGTCAGGCCCCCGAGCGGCGCGCCCGGGGGCGCGGAATCGTTTTCGCCGTCACCGAGCACCTCACCCAGCGGCTGGTCGGCCTGCTCGAACTCGACCGCACCGACTGGCACCTGCGCGCCACCGAGGTCCGCTTCGTCACCGCCCCCTGGGCCCGCGGCGAGGGCTACGCGCCCGAGGCCGTCCTCGGCACCGCCCAGTGGCTGTTCGAGGACCGCGGCTTCCAGCGCCTCGAACTGCGCACCGCCGCCGGCAACACCGCCGCCCAGCAGGTCGCCCAGAAGACCGGCGCGATCAGCGAGGGCGTGCTGCGCAACGCGGCGATAGTCCGCGGCGGGGAGTGGGGCCCGGGCCCCGAGGAGCACACCGACCTGATCGTGTGGAGCCTGCTCCCCGAGGACCTCGACCCGCCCGAACCCGTCCACCCCGACGACCGCCACCACGCCCTGCGCCGCTGAGACCCGGCCGCACCCACCACCGCCCCCGGGCCGCCCCCGGCCGCGTTCCCGGCCACGTTCCCGGCCGCGTTGCCCACCGCGTTCCCGGCCGTGCTCCGGTTGTTCACGCCCCCGGCGCGCGCCACGGCTCCGCACCACCCCGGCCAGGCGGTAGCCTCTGCGCAGGGCGCGCCCGCGGCGCACCCCACCAGGGGCGGACACACGGCACGAGGGAGAACGGCCGCAGATGGCTGACCGGATCACGGTCATCGGGTGGGACGGCACCCCCTTGACCCAGAGCGCCGCCGACGCACTCGCCGGAGCCACCCTGGTCGCCGGAGCCGGCTACCAGCTCGCCGGCCTCCCCGTCCCCGAACGCGCCGAACGCATCGGCCTCGCCGACCTGCGGGCCGCCGCCCGGAAGATCGCCGACCACCGCGGCGCCGCCGTCGTCGTCGCCGAGGGCGACCCCGGCTTCTTCGGCGTCGTGCGCACCCTGCGCCGCCCCGAGTACGGCCTCGAACTCGAAGTCCTGCCCGCCGTCTCCTCGGTGGCCACCGCCTTCGCCCGGGCCGGCATGGCCTGGGAGGACGCCCAGGTGGTCTCCGCCCACGGCGGACGGCTGCGCCGCGCCGCCAACGTCTGCCGCGCCCACCCCAAGGTCGCCGTCCTCACCACCGGCGGGGCCGGGCCCAGCGAACTCGCCCTGATGCTCCGCGGCGTCCCCCGCACCTTCGTGGTCTGCGAGGCGCTCGGCACCGCCGAGGAGGACGTCACTGTCCTCACCTCCGAACGCGTCCCCGACCACGACTGGCGCGACCCCTCCGTCGTCCTGGTCATCGGCAACGTCCCGCCCGCCGAGGCCGCCTCCGGCTGGCTGGCCGGCCGACCGCTCGACCACCCCGGCCCGCAGCGCGGCTGGGCGCTCCCCAGCCGGGCGTACGCCGGAGCGGACGCCGACGCCCGGCGCCCCCGCGCCCTCCCGCCGCACGTCCGCGCCCTGGCCCTGGCCCGGCTCGCCCCCGCGCCGGGCGACCTGCTGTGGACCGTCGGCGCCGGGGACGGCGCGCTCGCCGTCGAGGCCGCCCGGTTCGGCGCCGCCGTGGTCGCCGTCGAGGCCGAACCCGCCGACTGCGCCCGGATCTCCGCCAACGCCCGCAAGGCCGGCGTCGAGGTCGAGACCGCCGCCGGCTCCGGCCCCGACGTCTTCGGCGCCCTCCCCGAACCCGACGCCGTCGCCGTCGAACACGGCGGCCCCGCCATGGTCCGCGCCGTCGCCGCCCGCAAACCCGAACGGGTGGTCGCCGTCGCCCGCACCCTCGCCGAAGCCGCCGAAACCCGCCGGATCCTGGACACCGCCGGCTACCGCGTCGACGGCCTGCTGCTCCAGTCCGCCCCCCTGCGCGCCGAACCCGACACCGGCGGCGGACCCTCCTTCGGGCGCGGCGACTACACCCTGCTGATCTGGGGCGAACCGTACGACTGACCTCCGGTAACGCCCCCGCGGAGCGTCCGTCCCCGGCGGTACGGTGATCCCCGTCGCATCCGGACAGGGTTTCGAGATCGGCCCGGCCGCGGCCGGTAGGGTTTCCCCGGGGGACCAACCCGTCGAGGCAGTCCCGTGTCCGATCCGGCACGGTTACCGCCGATTTGACGCGTTGCAACCCGAACGGCCCGCTTCGCGGGCATTCGACGCGGTGCGCACCCGCCCGGAAGAATGCCGTGAGGGTCCGGAGCGGCCGCGCCGTCGTGCCGGTTGCCCGGGGCCGTCGTTGTTTCTGATGGCACGCCACCCGTGCGGGTGACGGCCGGTGGAGTAAGGGACGGGTCGGTGCGGCCCCGCCCCGGCGAAGTGGCGGGGCCTTCGGGGAGCCGCCGAGGACGCGCAAGCGGCCTGGAAGGAGCATTGACATGACCGACGGCGGCCACGCCCCCAGTACCGGTCCCCTCGCGCCCGAACCCGGGCCCGGCGGACCCGTCCCGGAGCACCACCTCGGCGCGCCCCTCCAGCCCGCCGCGCCCGCCGGGCCCTGGCACGGCGACCAGCGGCCCGCGTACACCTTCCTCGACCAGCCCGACGGCGACGAGGAGGACGACGTCCTGCTGATGCCCGGCCCGCAGACCGCCTGGGGCGACGCCGTGCACGGCACCGTCGAGTCCGCCGAACCGGCCGCGGAGCCGGTGGCCGAGCCGCTCGGCGCACCGCTCGGCGAGCCGCTCGTCGCGGGTGAGCAGCCGCCCGGCACCCCCGTCGCGCCGTCCTGGCCGCCGCTCGAACCCCCGGTCCTCACCGCCACCCCGGCCGCCGGGCCGTCCGCCGCACCGGCCGCGCCCGGCGCGGAGGGGGTCGGCAGCGGCACCCTGCACCTCGCTGCCCCGCCGGCCCAGCCCGTGGCCCCGGCTCCGGCTCCGGCTCCGGCTGCGGCCGCCGCCGTCCAGCAGCCGGTGCCGCCGCAGCCGCGCCGCCCGCTGCACGCCGGGCCGCCGATCCCCGACCCGTCCCTGATGACCGGTCACGTCCCGGTGCGCTCGCTCGCCGACCGCGGCCCGACCCTCCCCGGCGGCACGCCCGCGTACGGGGTGCCGGTGCTGACCGCCGAAACGGTGCAGCAGCAGGCCGCCGTGCAGACGCAGGCCCCGGTGCCGCCGCAGGCACAGCCGCAGCCGCAGCCCGGGCCGGCCGTGCAGGTGCCCGCGCCGGTGCAGCCGCAGGTGGTGGAGGCCGCCGCGGCGGTAGTCGTCGCCGAGCCGGTGGCCGTGGCCCCGCCGGTCGTCGAGCAGCCCGGGGCGGTCGAGCCGGTGGCCGGGGTGCCGGTCGCCGTCGAGGCTCCCGCGCCCGCCGCCGAACCCGTCGTGGAGCAGCCGGCTGCCGTCGAGGCCCCTGCGGCCCCCGTGACCGGGCCCGCCGCGAACCTGGCACCGGTGTTCGTGGAACCGGCCCAGCAGGTCGAGCCGCCGATCGCCGTGCCCGCCGCCGAGGCCGTCGAGGCCGCTGAGGTCGCCGAAACCGTCGAGGCCGTCGAGCCCGCGGCGGTGGTGGCCGAGGCGGTGGTGGCCGAGGCGCCCCCCGCGCCGTCCGAGCCGCAGCCGGAGGCCGTCGCCGAGCCGACCGTCGCCGAACCCACCGTCGCCGAGCCGACCGCCGTTGAGGCGGTCGACGCGCCGTCGGCCGAGCAGCCAGAGGCCGTCGCGGCGGAGCAGCCCGCGCAGGCCCCCGCCGCGGAGCCCGAGGCCGCGCAGCCCGTCGAGGCCGCGACCGCGCAGACGGTGAGCGGCGAGGCCGCCGCGGAGCCTATCCCCGCCCCGGCGGGCAAGTCGTCCGGGCGGGGCGCGCACCGGCGGATCTCCGCCTTCCTCGCCGCGCCCGCCGGCCTGCCGCTGCTGGAGCCCGAGGGCGCGCAGCCCGCCGCGGAGCCGCAGCCCGAGGCCGCCGCCGAGCAGCCCGCGGCCGAGGCCCCCGAGGCCGTCACGGCCCCCGAGCAGGCGCAGGCGGAGACCCCCGCCGCCGAGCAGCCGGTGGAGCCGGCGGCCGAGCCGGTCGCCGAGACCGCCGTTGCGGCCCCCGCCGAGGAGACCCGGTCGCAGCCCGAGGCCGAAGCCGCCGTCGAGCCGGTGGCCGAGCAGGCGGCCCAGCCGGTCGCGGTGTCCGAGACCGAGGCCGCCCCCCAGCCGGAGGCCGAACCGGAGCAGGCCGAGCAGCCGCAGCCCGCGGCCGTCGAAGCGACCGCCGGAGCCGACGTCGAAGCCGACGTCGAAGCCGACGCCGCTGCCGAGGTCGAGGTCGTCGCCGCCGAGGTCGAGACCGCCACCGAGCCCGAGCCCGAACCCGAGGCCGCCGAGGAGGAGCGCCCGCCCGCCGCGCCGGGCTACGACGAGGCCGGGCGGGAGGCCGTGCACCAGGTGATCCGGGAGCGGCGCGACGTGCGTAACGGCTTCCGGTCGGACGCGATCCCGCACGAGGTGCTGATCCGGGTGCTGGAGGCGGCGCACACCGCGCCGAGCGTCGGCTACTCGCAGCCGTGGGACTTCGTGGTGATCCGTTCCGCGAAGACCCGCCGGAAGATGCACGAGCTGGCGGAGCGTCAGCGCGAGGCGTACGCGGACTCGCTGCCCAAGGGCCGGGCGAAGCAGTTCAAGGAAATCAAGATCGAGGCGATCCTGGAGACGCCGGTCAACATCGTGGTGACCGCCGACCGCACCCGCGGCGGCCGGCACACCCTGGGCCGGCACACCCAGCCGCAGATGGCCCCGTACTCGGCCGCGCTGGCCGTGGAGAACCTGTGGCTGGCGGCCCGCGCCGAGGGCCTGGGCGTCGGCTGGGTGAGCTTCTTCGACGAGGAGGAGCTGGTCCGCGAGCTGGGCCTGCCCGAGCACCTGGAGGTCGTCGCCTACCTGTGCGTCGGCTACGTGGACGCCTTCCCGGACGAGCCGGAGCTGCAGCAGCAGGGCTGGGCGAAGAAGCGCCCGCTGTCCTGGGTGGTGCACGAGGAGCAGTACGGCAACCGCGCGCTGCCCGGCGAGGAGCCGCACGACCTGCTGTCCGACACCCTGCGCGGCATCCGCCCGCTGGACGCCAAGGCGCTCGGCGAGGCGTGGGACCGGCAGAAGCGGATGACCAAGCCCGCCGGTTCGCTCGGCGTGCTGGAGATGATCGCGGCCCAGCTGTCCGGCCTGGCCCGGCAGTGCCCGCCGCCGGTCCCGGAGCCCGGCTGCGTGGCGATCTTCGCGGGCGACCACGGCGTGCACGCCCAGGGCGTCACCCCGTGGCCGCAGGAGGTCACCGCGCAGATGGTCGGCAACTTCCTGGCCGGCGGCGCGGTGGTCAACGCCTTCGCCGCGCAGGTCGGCACCGAGGTGTGCGTGGTCGACGTCGGCGTGGCCGCCGAACTCCCGGACGCCATCCAGCAGGGCCGCACCACCGGCCTGCTGCCGCGCAAGGTCAAGCCCGGCACCGACGACATGACGCAGGGCCCGGCGATGAGCCGCGACGAGGCGCTGCGCGCGATCGAGGTCGGCATCGAGACCGCCCGCGACCTGGTCGCGGCCGGCAACAAGGTGCTGATCACCGGCGACATGGGCATCGCCAACACCACCGCCTCCGCCGCGCTGATCTCGGTCTTCACCGAGACCGACCCGGCCGAGGTCACCGGCCGCGGCACCGGCATCGACGACGCGACCCACGCCCGCAAGATCGAGGTGATCCGGCAGGCCCTCGACCTGCACAAGCCGGACCCGGCCGACCCGATCGGCGTGCTGTCGGCCGTCGGCGGCCTGGAGCACGCCGCGATCGCCGGGTTCCTGCTCGGCGCGGCCTCGCTGCGCGTCCCGGTGATCCTGGACGGCGTGATCGCCGGTTCGGCGGCCCTGGTCGCCAAGGCCATCGCCCCCGAGGTGCTGGCCGCCTGCATCGCGGGCCACCGCTCCGCCGAGCCCGGCCACCAGACCGCGCTCGCCAAGCTCGGCCTGCGCCCGCTGATCGACCTCGACCTGCGGCTCGGCGAGGGCACCGGTGCCCTGCTGGCCCTCCCGCTGGTGCAGAGCGCGGCCCGGGCGATGCACGATGTAGCCACCTTCGACTCCGCCGGAGTCACCGAGAAGGGCTGACCCCGCCCGGTCCCGGCCGCCCCCGCCGTGCGAGGGGGCGGCCGCCCCGCCCGGGCCCCGTCCGGCCGGCCCCGTCGGGCACCGGACGCCCGGCACCCGGCACCGGTCCATTCGACCGGCTGGACCGGACCGAACCCGTACCGGCTCAAGGGCGCGCTGGCACGGGGCTCCCCCCAGCACCGCCGCCCACCCAGGAGCTCCCCCTCATGACCGCGCCCACCCCCCACCCCCACCCGTCGACCCGGGGCCTCACCCCGTACCCCGTCGGGCTGCTGCTCACCGGCCGCCGCGTCGTGGTCGTCGGCGGCGGACAGGTCGCCCAGCGCCGGCTGCCCGCGCTGATCGCGGCCGGTGCCGAGATCCACCTGATATCCCCGGCCACCACCCCCGCCGTCTCCGCGATGGCCGACGCCGGTGAGCTGACCTGGCACCGGCGCCCGTACGCGGACGGCGACCTCGCCGACACCTGGTACGCGCTGGTCGCCACCGACGACCCGGCCGTCAACACCGCCGTCTCCGCCGAGGCCGAGCGGCTGCGGGTGTTCTGCTCCCGCAGCGACGACGCCTCCGCCGCCACCGCCTGGACGCCCGCCTCCGGCCACGACTCCGGCGCGACCGTCGCCGTCCTCACCGGCGACCCCCGGCACTCCGCGGCGCTGCGCGACTCCATCGTGGCCGGCCTGCGCGACGGCTCCCTCGCCGCCCGCCAGTACCGCGCCCGGGACGCGGGCGTCGCCCTGGTCGGCGGCGGGCCGGGCGACCCGGACCTGATCACCGTCCGGGGCCGCCGCCTGCTCGCCGACGCCGACGTGGTCGTCGCCGACCGGCTCGCCCCGCGCGAACTGCTCGCCGAGCTGCCCCCGCACGTCGAGGTGATCGACGCCTCCAAGATCCCCTACGGCCGCTACATGGCCCAGGAGGCGATCAACCGCACCCTGGTCGAGCACGCCAAGGCCGGCAAGTTCGTGGTCCGGCTCAAGGGCGGCGACCCGTACGTCTTCGGCCGCGGCGGCGAGGAGCTGCTCGCCTGCGTCGAGGCGGGCGTCCCGGTCACGGTCGTCCCCGGCATCTCCTCCTCGATCAGCGTCCCCGCGGCAGCCGGCATCCCGGTCACCCACCGCGGCCTCACCCACGAGTTCACCGTGATCTCCGGCCACGTCGGCCCCGGCGAGCGCTCCCTCACCAACTGGGAGGCCGTCGCGGGGATGACCGGCACCCTGGTCCTGCTGATGGCCGTCGACAAGATCGGCGCGATCGCCGCCGAACTCCTCGCCCACGGCCGCGCCGCCGACACCCCGGTCGCCGTCGTCCAGGAAGGCACCACCGCCGGCCAGCGCCGCGTCGACGCCACCCTCGCCACCATCGGCGAGACCGTCACCGCCGAGGGCATCAAGCCCCCGGCGGTGATCGTGATCGGCGAGGTGGTCGGCGTCCTGGGCGAGTAGCCCGCCGCGCGGGAACGGGAGCGGGAGGAGAGGGGAGCGGCCGTCCGACGGGACGGCCGCTCCCCTTCCTCGTGCCGGTCGGGCCGGTCGGGCCGGTCGGGCCGGTCGCGCGGGTCGGGCCGGTCGCGTCAGTCGTGCGTCCGGAGCCGGGCGGCCCGGTGCACGGGGCGGGCGGTGCGGGCCGGGCCGGTGGCGGTGCGACCGGTGCGACCGGCGCGACCGGCGCGGCGGAGGTCCCGGGCCGCCAGGGCGATCACCACGGTGGGGATCAGCAGGTCGTTGGCCAGGATGCCGCCGGTGTTCCCGTCGGCGTGGTCGCCGTGGGCGAACCACTGGTGGAGGTGGCCGGCCGCCGCGCCCCACAGGAACGCCGCCGCCAGCCCGCAGGTGAGTCGCTCGCGGGCGGAGGCGGAGGCGGACGCGGCGCGGAAGCCCAGCAGGGCGAAGCCGACGTTCGCGCAGGCGATCTCGAACTGGAACGGCGAGTGCGCGAACCCGATGGCGTCGGCCATGCCCGACGGGGCGACCAGGAACGCGACCGCGACCCAGAGGCTGCCGAAGCCCAGGGCGCCGACGGCCCACCAGCGCTGCCAGACCTCCGCCGCCGGCCGGCCCGGGTGCCGCCGCCTGGTCACCCTCACCCCGGCCAGCCAGGCCGCCTTCCTGGACGAGGGCGGACCGCTGGAGGAGGAGTTCCGCACCGCCCTCCTGGCGGCCGGCTTCCCCTACGAGCGGTACCTCGCGGACACCCACCGGCTCGCCGACCTGCTCACCCCCGCCCCGCCGCCGCGCGCCCGGCACCCGGCGAGCGGACGGCGCACCCGCACCGGAGTGAGCCGGAGCCGCGCCGCGACCACCGCGGGGCGGGCGTCCCGCCCTGCCCCGCACCCGCGGACCACCGGCCCGCTCCCACCGCCGCGACGTGCGAAAATCGTCCGGTGTCCGAGCCACTGACCGTCACCGACGCCGCCGACCCCCGGCTGAGCGACTACACCGACCTGACCGACGTCGAGCTGCGCCGCCGCCGCGAGCCCGCCGAGGGGCTGTTCATCGCCGAGGGCGAGAAGGTGATCCGCCGGGCGCTGGCCGCCGGGTTCCGGATGCGGTCGATGCTGCTCACCGCCAAGTGGCTGGGCGTCATGCAGGACGTGATCGCGGGGACGGACGCCCCCGTCCACCTGGTCGACCCGGTGCTCGCCGAGCGGGTCACCGGCTACCACGTGCACCGGGGCGCGCTCGCCTCGATGGAGCGCAAGCCGCTGCCCGCCGCCGCGCAGGTGCTCGCGGGCGCCCGCCGGGTCGCCGTCCTGGAGGGGCTGGTCGACCACACCAACCTCGGCGCGATCTTCCGCTCCTCGGCGGCGCTCGGCATGGACGCGGTGCTGCTCTCCCCGGACTGCGCCGACCCGCTGTACCGGCGGGCCGTCAAGACCTCGATGGGCGCGGTGTTCTCCGTCCCCTACGCCCGGCTCGACCCGTGGCCGGCCGCGCTCGACGCCGTCCGGGCGGCCGGGTTCGAGCTGCTGGCGCTGACCCCCTCCGGCGCTGAGGACTTCACCGCGGCCCGCCCGCACCTGCTTCCGAAGGCCGCGCTGATGCTCGGCGCCGAGGGCGACGGCCTGACCCCGAAGGCCCTCGCCGCCGCCGACCAGCGGGTGCGGATCCCGATGGCGCACGGCATCGACTCGCTGAACGTCGGCGCCGCCGCCGCGATCGCCTTCTACGCCGTCAACCACGGCTGACCGGACGGCCCGCGCTCAGCAGGCGGCGAACACCTCCGCGTCCGCGTCCTCCAGCACGAAGCCGTTGTCGAACCGGACCCGGACCGACGAGCGCGGGCCCCGCGCCCGGAACTCCCGCCAGTGCGGCTCCAGTTCGGCGAGCTGCGCCTCCAGCCGGCGCAGGCTCTCCGCGGGCACGGTGTGCCCGTAGTCCTCGAACAGGGCCCGCAGCCGCTCGTACTCGCGGACCTCCTCCGGCGGCGGCAGCTCCCCGGTGACCCGCACGACGGTCCCCTCGATGCCCGCGCCCAGCAGCAGGAGGCCGACCGACGGGCCGTCCTCCCCGGCGGACGCCCCGCCCAGCGCCAGGTCCGCCAGCAACCTGACGCGCTCACCCTCCACCAGGGCCATCGCTCCCGCACCTCTCCCGACTCGCTCCGCACCGCCGCCGGTCCGGCGCACGGTCGGCACCATTATCCGGTGGCCGCCGCGCCCACCACCGCCGACAGCACCCCCGTCACGCCGCCCGTCACGCCACCCGTCACGCCGCCCGGCGCGCCGACGGCGGACGGATCGGCTGCGGCGCCGGCCGCCGCGGGTCGTGGTGGCGGCGGCCGGTCAGGTCGCCGACCCGCAGCACCAGCTCCGGCGACGGGGGAGCGGGCCACAGCGTCAGCCGGTGCTCCTCGACCGGGCGGGCCGCGGTGTCGGCCTCCCGCCCCCGGTCCCGGCCGCGGGTCTGCACCCGCACCCGGTACCAGCCGGGCCCGGCGTGCGCCAGGTTCCCCGGCCCCTCGACGTCCACCCCGTCCCAGGCCCGCAGCCGCAGCTCGCCGCTGCTGTGCAGCGACAGCTCCACCGCGCTCTCCCACTCCGGCCCCGGCTCCGCCGGCCGCCGCGCGCAGCGCTCCACCCCCAGCCGGATCAGCCCGGTGTGCGTCCCGCACAGCACCGTCAGGTGGTCCGGGCAGCCCGAGGCCACCCCGTTCCCGTGGAACAGCCGGTCCAGCGCGTGCGCGTCCCAGCCGCCCGGCAGCTCCGGCCCGTACAGGAAGTACTGGCAGTACGCGACGTGCATCGCGTCGGTCGTCCACATCATGCGGCCCATGCTGCCGCCCCGTACTGACAAGCCGTCACCACCTTCCGGCCCCCGCCCCGCCCCCGTCCGGCAGCGTCCCGGCCATGCCGCCCCCGCCGCCCCGACGGGCCGCGGCCCCGGTCCCGCCGCCCGGTCCGGCGCGCCGCCGGGCCGTGACGCCCGCCGGGCGGGCCGGTCAGTCCGCCGAGCCGGAGACGCCCGAGCCCGGCCAGGACTCCTCCAGGCCGCCGTCCGGGCGGACGGTGTACCGGGTGGAGGAGACCGCGCCCGTGCGGTCGACCCGCTCCTCGCGGATCAGCGCCCCGTTCTCCACCCGCCACACCGCCCCGGCCTCCGGGTTGGCGGCCGAGGCCCGGTCGGCCAGCAGCACGGGGGCGCCGGCGGTGAAGCCGTACAGCTGGACCAGGTCGACCGGCACCGAGCCCTCCAGCCGGCGCAGCACCACCAGCGCGGCCTGGGCGTCCCGGTAGCGGGCGGGCAGCACCGCGGAGAGCGAGATCGGCGGGCCGTTCTCGGTGGAGCGGCCGTCGTGCAGCCGGATCGCCGGGCCGCCGGACGGGTCCGGGTAGCTCAGGTTGGGCCAGTCGACCTGCGGCTGGGTGCCGAAGGACGGGGCGAGCCCGGTGTCGCTGTGCCCGGCGTTCGCGCCGTCCACGGACAGCGTCGTCGTCCCGGCGCTCGGCGCGGCCGGCCCCCCGGTCACCACGCCGGCGGGCTGCGGGCCCAGGCCCTGCGCCTCGCGGTTCTGGCAGCCCTGCGCGACGGCGATGGCCAGCGCCACGCCCAGGGTGACCGTCACGAACACCACCAGCCGCTGCCGCAGCAGCCGTTGACGCGGCGTCGGGCGGCCGCCCAGGGTGTGCGGGGCGCGCCCGGGCGGGGGAGTGCGGTCCCGGCCCGGCGCGGGGGTGCGGCCGGGGCCGGTCGCGGGGCGGCGCTCCCGGACGGTCTCGCCGTCCCGGACCGGGCGCCGCGCCCCCGGGCCGCGCCCGTCCGGACGGGCCGCGTCCTGCCGGGGCATCGCGGGCGTGGCCACCGCCCGCCCGCCGGGCCCGGCCGCGCCGTCCGCCTTCGCCACCGGACGGCCGCCGCCCCCGGCCGTGCCGCGCACCGCCTCGGGACGCCCACCGGCCGTACCGCGCCCGCCCGCCGTGCCGCGCGCGCCCTCGGGCCGTCCGTCCGGCCGCCGGGCCGCTCCCGGCGCCGGGCCGGCGCCCGCCCGGCGGAGCGGGGGAGCGCCTTCCGCGGGGCCCTCGGCGGGCGGCGCGGCCGGCGCGCGCACCTCGTCGGGGCGGGCGGTGGCGCGTCCGGCCCGGCCGCCGCCGCCGCGCGCCGCGAGTTCGCTGAGGCGCTCGTGCAGCGCGGCGGCCGGCGGGCGCTCGGACGGCTCCTTGGCCAGGCAGGCGCGCACCAGCGGGGCCAGCACCGGCGGGACGCCGCTCAGGTCGGGCTCCTCGTGGACCACCCGGTACAGCATCACCTCGGAGGAGGCGCCCGACCCGAACGGCGACTCGCCGGTCAGCGCGAACGCCAGCGTCGCCCCGAAGGCGAACACGTCGGTGGCGGGGGTGACGGCCGCGCCCCGCACCTGCTCGGGCGCCAGGAAGCCGGGCGAGCCGACCGCGGTGCCGACGTGGGTGAGCGTGGAGGCGCCGCGCGACCAGGCGATGCCGAAGTCGATGATCCGCGGGCCCTTGGGCGAGAGCAGGATGTTCGAGGGCTTCAGGTCGCGGTGCACCACCCCGGCCTCGTGCACCTTCACCAGCCCGTCGGCCAGCGCCGAGCCGATCCGGGCGGCGTCCGGCCAGGCCAGCGTCCCCTCCTCGGAGACCTGCTTGTACAGCGAGGGCCCGGGCACGTACGCGGTGGCCAGCCAGGGCCGCTCGGTCTCGATGTCGGAGCCGACCACCCGGGCCGTGCAGCCGCCGCGGATCCGCGAGGCGGCGGCGATCTCCCGGGCGAACCGGGTGCGGAACTCGGCGTCCTCGGCCAGCTCGGCGCGGATCAGCTTCAGCGCGACCCGCTGCCCCTTGCGGTCGGAGCCGAGGTACACCACGCCCATCCCGCCGGCGCCCAGCCGCCGGTGCAGCCGGTACGGGCCGACGATGCGGGGGTCCTCACGCCTCAACCGCATCATTGCCATCTGCCCGTACCCGTTCCCGTTCCGTCAGCCTGTGGGGTGAGGCCCCGTCGGATGTGGGGCATCGTCAGACAACTGTCTCGGGACAGCTTACGGACAGGTACCGGCCCCGCGTCGACACGCAACACGCGAACCGCCGGTCGGATTGTCGGATCGGTAGCGGGCGTACGGTCTCCGGCCGCCCCGACCCCGCCCGCCACCGGCGGCGATCCGCACCCGAACCGCCACCGCACCGGTGCCGCGACCGCCGCCCACGCCCCGTCAGGACCCGGTCGGGACCACGCCGGAACCCGTCTCCCGGCCCCGGCCGGGCCACCCCCCAGGGGGCACCCCCGGAGCGGTCTAGGGGTACCCGCACCCCCGGTCTCCGCCTCCAGGAGTACGCCGCCGCGCCACGCCTCATCCCAGCGGAGGCGATCGGAACCGTGCGCGGGCATGACGACCCCCGACGGCCCTGCCGCATACGGTTGTTCACAGCGAGGGCGGGCCCGCTCGTCCCCCCAGAAACCGCCCCGCTGCCAGGACCGCACCACCCGCACCACCCGCGTACCACCCCGTCCGAACCGACCCGCAGCACCCAGCCCGGCAGGAGCCCAGCACACCATGGCACCGCTCAGCAGAGCCCTTCGCCGCCGCCACCTCCCCGCCCCGGAGACCCGGCACCCGGCCGTCGCACTCGCCATCGTCCTGCCCTGCGCCGTCCTGCTGCTGGCCCTGTTCGGCGCGTGGGACCAACTGGCGACCCAGACCCGGGCGGTCGCCGACCTGATCGGGCGCTGACCCCCTCATGGGGTAGGGGTCTTCGCCGGCCGGAGCCGCCCTCACAGTCGTGGACGGACCCAGTGAGTGGCACAGGCTGCAAGCTCCGGCCCACCCGGTGGCCGGGAACGACACGTCGGTGAGGGCGTGCCGTTCCCGGCCACCGTCGTTCCCCGCGCGCTTGTTCCCCGCGCGCTTGTGTACGCCCCGAAAACGCCGAGAGCCGCAGTCCGGACCGGACTGCGGCTCTCAACCGTGGTGCGCGATACTGGGATTGAACCAGTGACCCCTACCGTGTCAAGGTAGTGCTCTCCCGCTGAGCTAATCGCGCGGGT
>NZ_QLLT01000032.1 GCF_003259315.1 Kitasatospora sp. SolWspMP-SS2h
CCCGGCGGACGGAACGACCGGCACCGGAAAAAGCGCCATCCGCCGCCGCCCCACGCCGTGAAATCCAGGACCGCCGGAGAACACCGCAGAACACCGCACACGGGCGCAGCACCACCCGGCCCGGCGGCAAGTCAACGAAATCCAGGAGCGGCGCGGACAGTGGAATCCGGGGCCGGTCCCCGAAACCCCCCACAACGCCGCACGGGACGGCACGGGGCCGGGCAGGGCGGCCAGCGGGACGGCACGGGACGGCACGGGACGGCACGGGACGGCACGGGACGGCACGGGGCCGGGAGGGAGCAGGCCCGGCGGGGCGGGACGCCGGGCAGGGCGGGACGCCGGGCAGGGCGGCCAGCGGGACGGGGCGGCCAGCGGGACGGGGCGCAGCCGGGCACCACCACCACCTGGTCCCCCAGCTCCTCCAACTCCTCCACCACCTGGTCCTCCAGCTCCTGCTCCTGGTCCTCCCGGTCGAGCGGGCGGCCTACGGCCGCGCGGGGGTGCCGGCCTGACGGCCGCACCGGCGGGCGTGCGGGGGGCCGGGGCCTGACGACCCCGCAGCGGGACGGCGGGCGTGCCGTGGCGGCGGGCGGCGGTCGACGGCAGGCGGCGGGGCGGTCGACGGCAGGCGGCGAGGGGGCCGGGGGGCGCGGGGCCTGACGGCCCGGCAGCGGGACGGTGGCCGGCCGGTACGGGCCAATGGTGGGCGGTACCGGCCCGGGACGGCAGACGGGGCCGTGGCAGCGGGCAGCGGCGGGCGGCAGCGGCCCCGGGGACGGCGGCCAGGAGCAGCTGCCCGACACCGCACCCGGCACACCGTCAACGCGGCGGCAGCTCGGCGGCGGCGGCCCCGGGCGGGAACGGCCGGCGGCCCGGGGCGGGGATGGCAGGCGGCCCGCCGGGCCAGGGGGCAGGAGAGACAGACCTTTGACAGGCGGCCTTGACCGATTGACAAGCGATCTTGACCGGTGTCAGGGCAAGTCGCCGCCCCAGCCTTCTGGATTCGTGGCCGGGGTCCGGCCGATGTCTACCGCTGCACGGTCTTCGGCTGCTCAGCGCGATTTCGGTGCCGCGGCCCGAACCGTTCGATCAAGGCCAGAAGCAGATCGACCGCGCCGCCCACCACGAGCGCCGCCAGCACCAACCGCTGCCAAAGAGGCGCGTCTCCCAGCAGCGCCCACACCGCGCCCGCCACCACGACGACAGCACGCCACCACAACGCCCGCTTCCACCAGCCGAACACCACACCCCCAAGCCCGCAAGAACCCTGACGACCGCGCACTCTACGCACCGGTCAAGATCGCCTGTCAATCGGTCAGGGTCGCCTGTCAGAGGACAGCAGGAGAACCAGATGGAACCAGATGGAGACAGATGACACGCGCAACACTCCCACCTGTGCAAACAGGCCTCCCATGACACACATGACACAGATAGACCGGGGCGAAACGGACACCCGTCCATGGCCGCCCGGCCACCTGTGTACGGCCGCCCGGCACGACAACGCACCCCGGCAGGGCCAGGAGCAGCAGACGGCGGGCGGCGGTCGACGACAGGCGGCGGCCAGGCGCAGCGGGCCCGGTACGGCGGGCGGCGGTCGGCAACCCGGCCACCCGACGACAGCCCGGCCCCGGACGGCAGGCGGGCGGCGCCGGTCGGCGACGGGGTGCGGTCGGCGGGCAGCAGCGGGCGGCGGGCGGCGAGGCGCGGGGCCGTGTCCCAGCCCTGTCCCAGCCCCACACGCGAAACACTCCCACCAGGGAAAACAGCCTGAGACCGTCCCAGCAAAACGGACATAACCGGCGTGCTGAGACACCGGTGGGACACGCCTGGCACAAGCCGGTACGAGCCGAATCAACTCCGAGACGACCACTGCCGCAGGAGAGCGCCGTCGTGGATGATGTCGGCATGACGAACCGTATCAGCGCCCTGGTCTCCATATCAGGCGCCGTCGCCAGCGTGTTCCTGCTCCTCGCGGCGATCAGGCAGTACCGATCCGGAGGATCGGCGCTCTGGCTCGCGGCCGGTGTCACGATCCTTCTCTGCGCCCTGTTCGCCGTCGTCCGGGACGTGAAACGACTCCGGGCAGAACCGACCACCTGACGGGACCACAGCAGCCGAAGGAAGGACCGCGGCGGGGTGCGGAGCCGTGCCCCAACCCCGCCCCAGCCCGCAGCCGAAAACACCACCACCAGGGGATACGGCCTGAGACCGTCCCAGCAAAACGGACATACCCGGCGTGCTGAGACACCCGTGGGACACCCCTGGGACAAGCCCTGCCCCGGCCCGGGCCGGGACAGGGACGGCAGCGGACGACAGCCGGCACCACCGCCAGCACGACGGCCAGGCGCAGCCGCACCCAACCCGGCCGAACGGCGGAAAGGCGGCGGCGGGCCGGAGCCGGACGGCGGCGGACGGCGGCGGACGGGGCGGGACGACGACCAGGCGCAGCCGCACCGGGCCGGGAACGGCGGCCAGCGCACGGCCCGGGACCGATGGTGGCCGGGCCGGCCCCGGCGGCGGAAAGCATCCCCCGCTGGCACCACCCCGCACGGCCCAGAGCCGGGGACGATGACCACCCGCACGGGCACCGGCAGCGACCCGAGCACGCACCCGCGTCACCGCACCAATCCCCGGCAAACCCGACCCGCGGACGCTACGACCACCCCGGCTTGTCGCGGGATGGCGGTCCGGCTGTTGCAGAGGCGAGGGCGTCGGCGATGGTGGCGTGGACGGTGAAGGCACCGGTGCGGCCGGTCAGGTCCAGCAGGCGCAGTACCGGGGCGCTGGGTGCGATCAGTGCGAGTGCGGCGTGGTGGTGCTGGGCTTCTTCCTGGGCGCGGGTGAGGAGGTTGAGACCGCAGCAGGCGAAGAAGGTGACGTCCGCCAGCATCAGGGCGAGCCGGTCGTAGGGGTGCCGGGCGGCGCGGGCGAGGGCGGCGCGCGCCGCGGGTTCGGTGTCCATGTCCACTTCGCCGGCGAGGTGGAGCAGCGCGGTGGTGCCCAGGCGGGCGGCATGAACGGTGAACGGCGCTGCGCCCGCGGAGGCGGGGCGGGGGGTTATGTCCGTAGGGAAGGTGTGCGGGCAGGCGGCAATCGGCTGGGCGGGCATGGGAGGTCTCCTCATCCCGCCGGAACCCGCACGCCCGAAGACGGAGGATCCACGCCGTGACGGCCGTGCCCGGGAGGGATTCCCAGAAGCGGAGGCTGCGAACGGCGGGCCGACAGCCCCGATCCGGCGGAAAGCGGCTGACACCCCCGACCCTACGCCCTGGCGTCCACCGGCATCCTCGACAACCCGGCCGGCCGAAGCCACCGGCCAACCGGTCAAAGCCACCTGCCAGAAGACAGCCGTGGCGGACACACATGGAGACAGATGCCGCGCGAAACACTCCCACCAGGGAAAACACGCCTCCCATGACACACATGACACAGATAGACCAGGGCGAAACGGACACCCGTCCACGGCCACCCGGCAACCTGTGCACGGCCACCCGACACGACAACACACCCCGGCAGGGCCAGGAACAGCAGACGGCAGCGGGCAGCGGCGGGCAGCGGCCAGGCGCAGCGGGCCCGGCTGCGGCGGGCGGCGGGCGACAGCCGGCGGGCGGCGGGTGACCTTGACCGCCTAGTTCAGGACGCCGAGGTCCCCGCAGCGGCATCATCGGCCGGTCGGCCGGCCTGTCGGTTCTGCGGAAGCGAGGCGCGAAGTCGGCCGATCGCCCGGAGGATCTCCTGGCAGTGTCCGGCCGACTTCATCCAGCTCGGCAACCGTTCCACCAGGCTCATCGAGCGGGGTGCTACAGCACGCTCGCGCAGCTTGGCGGCGATGCAGTTCTCCAGCAGGTCGAGATGGGCGGGGTTGTACGCCCAGAGCTGCCGTCCGCCGCGGCACTCGGTGGCCAGCCAGAGGGGCAGCCGGAAGTAGGGGTCGAGGGGGCCGCCGAGCACCTGGCCGGCCCGGACCTCGTCCTTGGTGTGTCCGCAGCTGCACCGCAGCCGTCGGCGGGCGTACTTCCGGCGGTCGGCCCAACAGTCCTCCTCCTGCTCCTGCCCCAGCTGCGCGAGGACGAGGGCGCAGCCCCCGCACGCCGGGCAGCGAACGAGTACCTCGCCGGTGAACTCGTGCACCGTGAAACCCGGGTCGGTGAAACGGCCCCCCATCACGTCCTCCACGTCGCCGGTTGGCTTGCGCCGCGATCATCTCACCCTGGCGACAGGGCGCGGCGGGCAGGCACCAGTGACCAGAGCGGGCAGTCAAGATCGCTTGTCAATCGGTTAAGGTCACCTGTCAAAGGTCAGGCCGACGGTCGGCGGGGCCGTGTCCCAGCCCCGTCCCAGCCCCGCACGCGAAACACTCCCACTAGGAAAAACGACCTGAGACCGTCCCAGCAAAACGGACATACCCGGCGTACTGAGACACCCCTGGGACAACGGTGGGACAACCCACGCCCGGCCGGGCCGGCACCGGACGGCGGCGGACCGGGCAGCGGCGGGACGGCAGCCGGACGCGGCCGGACGACGGCGACGTCCTGGCGGGAGGCCGGCGGGGAGGCGGCCGGACGCGGCCGGACGCGGCCGAGCGAGACGGGGCGGCGGGCCGGACGGAGCCGGCCCGAGGCACCGGGGCACCGGGGCACCGGGGCGCGGGGGCACCGGGACGGGCGGACGCGGCCGAGCGGGACAGCGGCCCGGACAGGACGGCGGACCGGATGCCGACACAGCGACGCCCTGGCGGCCGACGACAGGCGGCAGGCGGGGCGGCAGGGAGCAGCCCGGCCACCACCGGAATACCCCGGCGAACCCGACCCGCGAATTCACGACCCCACCGAAACAGCCCCAACCGGCGGCAATCCCGACCGAATCGGCAAGGAAAGGCCAGGCGGAAACCGGCGGCATTCCCGACAGGCCGTCGATTCACCGCAGCACCCCGAAACAGCCCCAACCCCCGGAGCCCCCGCCCGACCCGGCGCGGCGGCCACATCCCGTGACCGGAACCCGCACACCCCGGACTGCCACCCCAGCGCCCGACACCACCCCGCCACCCACCCGAAATGGTCCACTGAACACCGCTACCAGCCCCCGAAACCCCACCAGGTCACACACACGGCGGCGGGCCAGGCCGAGCCGGGACAGGCCGGCCCGCACCGGGACGGGCAGGACCGGGGCCGCCGGACGGGGCCGGACGGGGCCGGCCGCGGGCGGTGGGCGGCGGGCGGCGGGCGGACCAGCCGGCTGGACCGGCAGCACTCAGGCCCAGCAGCGGGCGCGGACGGCGGCGGGCGGCGGGCGGACCGGACGGGGCCGTCACCGGTCATTTCCAGGCGATCTCGGGAGACGCCCCGAGGAGCTCAGCAGTCACACGGAGTAGTCACACCGCATAAGCTGGACCAGAACCCCAGTGCCCGACACCAGGTGTTCACGACTTCGGGAGGTATCTGAGCCGTCCCGGGAGATCGGAACGGCCTGCCTTCCCGGACGCGTCCGGCGAAGGTGATCCTCAGGCGTTCTGCTGTCGGGCGAAGGGCCCGCACAGGGCTGCCCATTGCAGGAGCAGGATGGTCTTGCCGTCGGTGATGCGTCCGTCGCGGGTCATGGCGAGGGCCTCGGCAAAGGGAAGTTCGAGGACTTCGATGTCCTCGCCCTCTTCCTCGAGTCCTCCACCCGTGCCGGTCCGGTCGGCCGGAGTGTAGGGGGCGGCGAAGAAGTGGAGGCGCTCGGTGACGGAGCCCGGGCTCATGTAGGCGTCGAGCACGTGGGTGAGGGGGCCGAGTCCGATGCCGAGTTCTTCGGCGCTCTCGCGGCGGATCGCGGTGTGCGGGTCCTGCGCGTCGAGCAGCCCGGCCGCCGCCTCGATGAGCATGCCGTCGGGGTGGCCGTTCACGTAGGCCGGGTAGCGGAACTGGCGGGTGAGCAGGACGCGGCCGCGTTCGGTGTCGTAGGGCAGGACGACGGCGCCGTTGCCGCGGTCGTAGGTCTCGCGCTGCTGGGTTTCCCACCGTCCGTCGCGGCGCCGGTAGACGAAAGTGGTGCGGCGCAGGACGTGCCAGCCCTGGGAGGTGAGTTCGACGTCGCGTATCCGGACGTCGGGGTTGCGGTCGAGGTCGCGTCCGGCGAGGTGGAGACCGGTGCGTCCGCGGTGATCGGGGGTGTCGACGCCCGGGCCGCTCGTCACGCGGTCTCCTGTGGGGTGCGACGCGGGAGCTCGGTGACGTCGTGGTAGACGGGCAGGCCGCGGCGGCGGGCGGTGGCGACGTCCTGGTCGGCGCCGGCGGATTCGCCCGGCAGGCACAGCACCGCGTCGCAATGGGCGAGCAGCCGGTCGGCGGTCGGGTAGAGCACCTGGTCGGCGAGGGGGTCGGTGGGACCCGCGTCGGCGGAGCGAAGGACGGGCAGGGCGATCCACTCGCCGATCACCGGGAGGTGTCCGGCTGCGAAGATGGGCCAGGCCGCGGATTCCAGGCGGGTGAGGTTGGCGGCCATGGCCTGCGGGTCGCCGTCAGTGCCGGAACGGTAGGGGCCTGCGATGAGGATGAGCAGTGGCTTGGCGGTCATGGCGACTAAGATACATGCAAAAACGTGCAATAACAGGAAGGAACGTGAATGCTGGCTGCTGAACGACGTGAGCACCTGCTCGATCTGCTCGCCCGCACGGGAAAGGTCGTGGCCAAGGACGTCGCCGCCGAACTGGGTATTTCCGAGGACAGCGTGCGGCGCGACCTTCGCGATCTCGCCGCCGAGGGATTGTGCCAACGCGTGTACGGCGGCGCGCTGCCCGCCTCTCCCGCCGTGGTGGACTACGACGCCCGGCAGGCAGTGGCCCCGGGCGGCAAGCGGAAGGTCGCCTCGTTGGCCGCCGCACTGGTACAGCCGGGCAGCTCGGTGATCCTCGACGGCGGCACCACCGCCCTCGCCGTGGCGCGGGCTCTCCCGAAGGACCTCACCTGCACGGTGATCACCCACAGCCCGACGATCGCCACGGCACTGATCGACCACCCGCGGGCGGAGCTATTCCTCCTCGGAGGGCGCGTCTTCAAGCACTCGGCGGTCACCTGCGGCGCGGCCGCGGTCGAGGCCGCGCAGAACGTCTCCGCCGACCTGTGCCTGCTCGGCGTCACCGGCGTCCACCCCGAGGCCGGACTGACCACGGGCGACGCCGAGGAGGCGGCAATGAAGCGCGCCCTGTCAGCGCGGGCCGCGGACACCTACATCCTCGCCTCCAGCGAGAAGATCGGAACAGCCTCGCCCTACCGCGTCCTGCCATGGGAGAAGACCACCGGGCTGATCACCGACGCCGATCCCCACGGCACGGTGATCGAGCAGCTGAGGACACTCGGCGTAAAGGTCCTCACAGCCTGACGAGAGCCGGCTGAGTCAGTTCCTGCTGATGTGAGGACGATTCGGGCGTGACGAGTTCCATGAACGAGGTTCTGACGAGGTCGTACGCTGCCGCCCAGCGACTCGGCGACCGGCTTCTCCAGTGCGATGCGACCTCCGCGCACGGGCTCCCTGACGGTATCCGGGCCTACGCCCTCCTCGACGGCATCGGGGACACCCCGGACGTCCGCGCCTGGACACGGGCGGCCGCCCGGCGGCTGGCCCGTGCGGCCGCCGTGCACGCGGACGCGGAGACCGGCCCGCGTACCGAGCGGGCGCGCTACGCCGCCGACCCCGCCCGTGCCGACCGCGATCACACCCTGCCCGAAGCCGCGGCCGTCGTCGCGGTCCACGCCCCCGGTGGCCTGCTGTCCGTCGCCTGGTCCGGTGGCGCCCGCGCCTACCTCCTCCTCGACGGGCGCCTGCGTCTGCTCACCGAAGACCACAACGCCCGGCGCGCCTACGGCAGAGACCGGAACCTGATCACCGCCTGCCTCAGGGGAAGTGACGACGATCAGGAGACCGAGCAGCTCTGGGGCCATCCGGCCGTCGAGGCCCTACGCGGCCCGGCCCGGCCCGCGTGTCCGCTCCTCGCATCCGACGGCGCCTACGAACCCCTTGAGGACGCCGGCCACGACCTCGCCGACCACCTGACCGGCGAACCCCACAACGCCGCTGAACGCCTGGTCGGGAACGCCATCCGGCACGCGCACGCGCTCCCCACCGCCTACGCGGACAACGCCACCGTCCTCATCACACGACTCTGAACCCCCCAACCACCCGGCAGCAGGGCGACTTCGCGACCGCTTCGGGCGCGGCGGGTTCTACCGGAGGCCAAGCACACCGCCGTCCGGCACCCCGCCACCGGCCGGTGGACCAAGCCCAGCGACTGGATCGACGTCTTCGTCTTCGAGATCGAGGGCAACCTGCTGCTGCTCGGCTACACCCCCGCACCCCACACGCCTCAGGACGGCCAGCACGAACCGCCCAGGCAGCCGCGCCGACCCGAACCCGGCCGACCCGGGCGACGAGGGCCTGCATCGAACAGGGCCGGGATCAGAGGTCGCCGGCGAGCCGGGCCGAGACGGTGAGGAGGAACAGCCGCCCGGCCTCGGCCGCGGGCCGAAAGTCGAAGACGCCGGTGAACGGACCGGTCACCAGCAGCAGGGTGCGGTGGTCGCGCAGGCGGCGGCGCCAGTGGCGGTCCGCGCCGACCTCGCCGTCGAACCAGACCGTCGCGCCGGGGCGGTGGAGGGTCAGGCGGTAGTCGTCCAGGACCGCCGACCAGCCCGGTCGCGGTCCGGCGGCCAGGCCGAGTCCGGTGGTGCGGTCCGCCCAGCCGTCCCCGGCGAAAACCGGGCGGTCGGGGGCGGCGGGCAGGACCAGGGCCGCACGCCCGTCGGGCATCAACTCCGGCCAGGGCCGCCCGCGCAGGCCGCTGCCGCTGATCATCTCCACACCCGTGCAGTTCCCCCCGCCCGAACCGCTCACCCCACCGCCCCAGGGACAACACCACCAGACAGGAAACAGCACCGGGAAGGACGGCAACCTCCAAGCCGGCCGCCCGACTGTCAGGGTCGTCCTGACAGGCGGGTAGCGGACGGGGTCCGTGTCCGGCGGGGTTCACCAACCCGGCCCGTGCTGCCGCTCTCCCGACCTCGCCGGACCGGGGAGGAGTTGGGAAGGCATGGACTCCCTCCCCGCCCCCGGTCCGGTCACCCTCGTCCAGCACCCCGACGAGGAACAGCGCCAGGCCCTGCGCCTCGACCACCAGGACACCCCGTACGAGACGGACGAGCGCGAGCAGCGGGCGCTGGCGCGGGCCGCCGAAGCCGGACGGGCGGCCGCCCGCTGGGTGCGGGAACTGGCCGGGCGCCAGGGCGAGCACACGCACGCCCAGGCGCTGCTGAACGCCGCCGAGGCGGTGGAGGCCGCCAGCGGGACGGCGATCGTGCCAGGTGGCCAAGGCGTGCCGGGCGAGGAGGGCGGGGCGCCGGGCACCGACCACCGGCAGGCACTGCTACCCGGCGTGCTGCTCGGCCCCGTCCACCACACCCAGGACGTCGAGACACTACCCGCCCTGACCGGCACCGAACGCCTGGACCTGGTCGCGGCATGCACGCTCGCCGCCGCCATGCCCTCCACCACCCTCGGCTACTACCCACTCGAACTCGAAGCCCTGACGGGCGCTCTGGAGGCCGCTGTGCGCTCCGGACGGGGGATCCTGACCGGCCACCGGGTCCGGCAGCGCTAAAGGGCCCGCCGGAGGCTCCGGGGTGCCCTTCGCGTCGGTCGGCGACCGGGTCGGCCGGTGGCACTCACCCATCACTCACTCGCCCCGTGGACGGACGCCCGTAGCTGCTCACGGCCGTGAGGGCATGCTTTCCGGGGCCGAGTGAGTGGCGGGTGAGTAGCCGTCACCAGCGCCCGGCCGCCGGGCGGGGAGGAGGCCGGAGATGTGGCCACCAGGCAGGAGCCCGCGCTACCGCCAGTGCGGCGAGCCGGTGCGATCGGCGGCGGGGCAGCGGTGTGCCGCCGCACCCGCAAACCCACCGCCGACCCCGAGACGGGGGCAGCACCCGCCACGGCGCCGAACTGCTCTTGTATGTCCTTACCGAGCGCGAGCCGAAGCCCTCGGGCGTGGATGGCCCACCAGCAAAGCTGGTGGGCCATCCACGCCCGAGCCCAAATTTACTTACATGAGATTCCCGCTCCGCTTGTCACGCCCGACTTCGATCACTCCTCGCACCATTGCCGCGATACCGACAATTACGATAAATACGGAAATCCATACGCAGAGCTTCGGATAGTGCGCTACGGCAAACCAGACGAAGATCATAGACCCCATGATGATCGAACTCGCCGACCATTTAATTCGAGTAGTTCCCCGTATTTTTTTATTCATCTTTTCGCCTTTCTTGCCACAGCGAAGTGAGCTTTCCTGCGACGCCTCCCAAAACCCCCCAGACTGCGCATGACTCCAAGCCCCCCTTCACGGATCCCGAACTCAGATACTCACTCATAAAACCAGCGGAGCACCCGCCGACGGCACCTGCAGCAACCGGATTACCGGTGAGGGCGAAGACTGCTACAGCAGATACCGCGCCGACAGTTGCAGAGGCCAGGTTCGCGGCCAAGTCGAATGTGCCGTTAGGCTCGGCGTGGTTGACAGGGTCGCCCGCGGCGTAGGCGTAGGTGCTGGTCTCGCGACCGGAGAGGTCGGGTTGGGTGAAGCGGCCCAGGGCGGGGTCGCAGGAGCGGGCGCCCAGCTTGTAGAGGCCGGTGGGGTCGAGGTAGGCGCCGGTGTAGCGCCAGGGCCGGGCTACGCTCTCGGTGGTGGTGCGGGCGGTGCCGTAGGGGGTGTAGGTGTAGAGGTCCGACGATTCTTCCGCCGTCCACAGAAGCAGCCGCACATCGTCCGCGGCTACTTCCATGGCCCGTACGCCCGCTACATCACCGAGGTGCCAGGAATTTAGCGTTTCGGGTCAATACATCACCTAATCAAGTTCAGAAGCAGTGATTCGAGGATAATGCGCCGCGAGGGGGTCGGCTGCAGCCAACCCCCTCACTTCTTCCAGAAATGGACCAAATATAAGGATTTCACCTTTTTTGAAGTCCATTGAGAAGATTTTTAGCGCTGATTCTGCTTGCGCTCTTTACGGCGGAGGAAGAAATCGTTAGCCGCTGAAGATCGAGACCATTTGGAGAGAATCATCAACGCAACCGCCCCCACAATGGCAAGAATAATCCAGATGGTAGACATGGAGATCCTTTCATATAAGGGCGCCGATGATGTCGCCCAAATCCTTGAGCGCACTGACTGTATTAATTGCGTCGCCAGCGCCTTCATCCATGTAGTCACCGACCAGGTCGGTGGCCACATCTGATGCGCAGCCGATTCCGAAAGAAACTGCCGCACCGATACCAGTTTCGGTGACCCCGGTCGCAAGGCCTATGCCAGCTGCCATGCCGCCGCCCTTAACACAGCTAAGAGCGTAACTACCTGCCGAGGAAAGGCCGTTGGGGTCGGTGTGGTTGACGGGGTCGCCTGCGGTGTAGGCGTAGGGGTTGGTCTCGCGGCCGGAGGGGTCGGGTTGGGTGAAGCGGCCCAGGGCGGGGTCGTAGGAGCGGGCGCCCATCTTGTAGAGGCCGGTGGGGTCGAGGTAGGCGCCGGTGTAGCGCCAGGGCTGGGCGACGGTCTCGGTGGTGGTGCGGGCGGTGCCGTAGGGGGTGTAGGTGCAGGCGCCGACCTGCCCGAGATTCAGATCGCGCTCTGGTCCGGGATGCACAATTAGGTGCTGGTTGGAGCGCTACTGAACCTTCACCCACTGGAGGCAGCCCACAGAACCGGCAGTGCGCGAGGCGCCTAAATTAAACTAGGAGCCTCGCGCACTCTCGACCCGCGCCCGATCTTTAAAGATTTACGTCAAATCATTTTCTCCGATCCGATATGGAATGCGCACCCCATGATGCGAAGAGAACCACTGCGGCGACCGCGACTGTGCATAGAATCGCCTCCCATGCGGCGATGTTTGCCTGCCAGATGAAAATCATTACCATCATAATCGCCAGCATGGCAAGAAGCCAGAGAGCGAACCTTGCTGCGCCGTTTTTTACCATGCGATGGATTCCTTCCTTATCGCAGCCACACCACGGGCCAACGGGCGGCCGACTGCTCAGAAACCAGGAACGAAGGGCGCCAGCAAGCCCGCGCCCACTCCCGCTTCGAGATATCCTTCAGGGTCGAGTCCGAGCATTGCGGCTGTACCACCCGCTGCAGCGCCTCCCCACAGGCCAGCGGTAACGCTGCCGGCCAGAGCGCATCCGATTCCCGCAGTTCCGGCACATGCGGGAGCGATGATGGCCGCTGCACCGGCGACTGCGAGCACACCCGCGACACCGACGACCACGTCCTTCCACGCGAACAAGCCGTTGGGGTCGGTGTGGTTGACGGGGTCGCCCGCGGTGTAGGCGTAGGTGTTGGTCTCGCGGCCCGACGGGTCGGGTTGGGTGAAGCGGCCCAAGGCAGGGTCGTAGGAGCGGGCGCCCAGCTTGTAGATAACTGTGGGATCGAGAGGAATTCCAGCTTGACAAGGGGGAACCATAGCAAACTCCACCGCAGCGCGAAATCGACGATAAAGAGCACTGGCCGGCCGGATACTGTCGACATCCATGGTGAGAACAAATACTAAATGCAACAGCGCTTGCGTGGCGGATTATCTAAGCCCACCACGCAAGCGCCATCCCATGCACTTTAAACCATAATGCCAAAAACCAGACTCGCCATGAGCAAGACGGCCGCAGTCAATGCAGCCACTCTATACACCTTCCCAGCGTCTCTGCGTTCTGAATTCTTTATGGAAAGAATGAAAAATATTGCCATAGCCGCCCCGCACCCAATGATGAGCGCATAGGCCAGAGTCTGCATCTTATTTCCCTCCTAGCAATTTTCAGAGAACAGGCATGCCGCGCCCTCGACTGCCAAAGCGATACCGATCGCTCCACCGATGCCCGCCGAGACGCCGATGACGACCGGTGAAGTTGCGACAAGTCCTACGATTCCAGCTACCGCACCGACGGTTCCCAAGGCGAAGTTCACATATTCCAGCGGGGAATTTTCCAGGCCGTTGGGGTCGGTGTGGTTGACGGGGTCGCCCGCGGTGTAGGCGTAGGCGTTGGTCTCGCGGCCGGAGGGGTCGGGTTGGGTGAAGCGGCCCAGGGCGGGGTCGTAGTAGCGGGCGCCCAGCTTGTAGAGGCCGGTGGGGTCGAGGTAGGCGCCGGTGTAGCGCCAGGGCTGGGCGACGCTCTCGGTGGTGGTGCGGGCGGTGCCGTAGGGGGTGTAGGTGTAGGCGTCGACCTGCTGACCGGCGGAGTTGACCACGGTGGTCACCGAGCCCTGGGCGTCGGTGAGGTAGTGGTAGGTGGCGCCGGAGCGGGTCATACCGGTGAGGGTGCCCGAGGGTTCGCGGATCATGCCGGTGAGGGTGGTGCCGGACTGGATCGCCGCGACGCCCAGGGCGGTGTTGGCGAAGTCGGTGGTGCCCAGGCGGGTGCGCTCGCCGCTGTCGGTGCCGGCGTAGGCGGCGTCCAGGTGGGTGCCGCCGGTGGTGATCCCGGCCAACTGCGTGAACTCGGACCAGGTTTCGGCGCTGCGGGCACCGGCCGGGGAGGCCGCGCCGGTCTCGTTGCCGGCGCCGTCGTAGGACCAGCCCGCGGTGGAGCCGTTCGCGGTGGTGAGTTCGCTGGCGGCGTTGTAGCCGTAGGTGGCGGTCTGGCCGGTGCAGGTGCTGGCGGAGGTGGCGGTGGTGTTGGTGGTGGTGAGGTTGCCGGCGTTGTCGTAGCAGTAGAGCCAGCCGGCGGTGCGGGTGCCGGAGGTGTTGGTCTCCACCGCGCGGGTGAGGCGGCCCAGGGTGGTGTAGGCGTAGGTGGTCTTGTTGCCCGCGTTGTCGGTGCGGGTGGCGGTCTTGGTGCCGTCGCTGCCGCCCGCGCCGGTGGTGTAGGTGTAGGCGAGCTTGGAGAGGACCGTGCCGGTGCCGCTGGTGGCGGTGATCGAGGTGGGGCGGCCGTCGTTGTCGAACGTGGTGTCCTGCTTCGCGCCGCCGGGGAACGTCGTGTTCTTGCGGTGGTTGTTGCTGTCGTAGTCGTAGGTGGTCTTCGCGCCGCCGGGTTCGGTGAGCGAGGTGAGGCGGTTGGCGTCGTCGTAGCCGTAGGTGATCGTGCCCGACGGGTCGCTGTACTCGTCGACGTTCCCGGCCGCGTCGTAGCACAGCGCCGACTCGTCGCCGGTGGTCAGCTTGCGCCACGTCTCACGGCCCAGCGGGTCGTACTTGAAGTTCGAGATGCCCGCCGCGTCGTGGCGCTGCGTCAGGTTTCCGTCCGTGTCGTAGTCCAGCTCGACACGGGAGTTGGGGGTGTCGACGACGGTGGGCCGGTCGTGCTTGTCGTACTCGTAGGTGGTCTTCAGGCCGCGCCCGTCGGTCACCGAGGCCGGGCGGCCGGCGCTGTCGTAGGTGATCGTGGTCTTGCCCAGCGGGGCGGGCGGGGTGACAGTGGTCAGGTTGCCCTGGGTGTCGTAGGCAAAGGTGGTGGTATTGCCGCCCTGGTCGGTGGCCGAGCAGCGCTGCCCCTGGAAGCCGCCGCAGGTCGGGGTGGCGGGGTTGTAGGTGTAGTCGAGGTGGGCGGCACTGCCACCGGTGGTGGTGTCCTTGGCCTGGGTGAGGTTGCCGGAGTCGTCGTAGCTGTAGGTGGTCTGGTTGCCCTGGGGGTCGGTGAGGGTGGCGGGCAGCTGGGCGCCGCCGCGGGCCGCGTAGCCGCCCAGCAGGGCGGTGGCCCCCAGCGGGAGTTTGGCGGAGGTGGGGTTGTTGCCGCTCCAGCCGAAGGTCGTGGTGTTGCCCGGGGTCGTGCCCACGCCGAGGGCGTCGGTGGCGGTGGCCTGGTTGTGCGAGGCGTCCCAGGTGGTGGAGCGCGAGTGGTGCAGTGCGTCCTCGACCGAGGTGCTCTGCCCGCTGCCGTCGTGGGTGTAGATGGTGTTGTGGCCGGCCGGGTCGGTGACCGTCGTCGTGCCCGCACTCCCGTTGGAGGCCGAGTACGCGTACAGGGTCGTCAGGCCGGTACTGCCACCGGCGGTGGTGATGCGGGTGACGGAGGTGACCCGGTTTCCGCTGTCGTAGGTGAAGGCAGTCGCCCGGCCCTCGGGGGTGGTGGCCTTCACCACCCGGTGGCTGGAGTCGTAGGCGTAGACGGTCGGGTGGTTCTCGGTATCGGTGACGGTCAGCACCTGCGCGCTGTCCGGGCCGCTGAACGCGTAGGAGACGGTGCGGCCGGTGCTGTCGGTGGCCTTCCACGTGTTGGTGCCCGTGGCGGTGAGGTCGATCCAGCGGCCCGAGCGGGCGTCGGTGGCCCTGAACCCGGTGATGGAGCCGTTGGTGTCGGTGTGCTGGGCGACGTTGACCGCGTCGCCGTTGCGGTCGGTGATCGACGCCAGGCTGCCGGAGGCGTTGTAGGTCTCCTTCGTGCCGTCCTTGCGGTGCAGCAGCGTCCAGGTGCCGCCCGCGTTGTGGGTCAGCGAGACGTCGTAGCCGGTGGCCACCTGGTAGGTGCCGTCGGCGTTCGCGCCGAAGGTGACGGCCTCCCCCGACTGCCCGTAGGCGACCACGCTGGTGGCGGACGACACCAGGTAGCGGTCGAAACCGGCGAACCAACCGTGGCCCAGCGGCCCGGACGGGCTCGCGGTCGAGTTGAAGCTGCGAGTCAACTGCAGGCGCTGGCCCACCGCCGCCAGGTCCAGGTCTGTGGCGGCCAGCAGTAGGTTCCCGGTCGCCAGGTTCACCTTCGCCACCAGCGCGTCGTGCAGGCGCACCGACGTGTAGGTGTTCCACGGGATCTCGCCCTGCCCCGAGCCCGCCACCGCCTGCGAGGACAGGGCGCCCTGCGGCGAGGCGGAGCGCTGCGCCGACGCCGGAGCGCCGACGGGGTTCGAGGGCTGCGAAGCCGGCGCGGTGGTCACCCCCACCGGGACCGCCGGAACGGCCAGCGCCGCACCCGAACCCCACCCCGACGGCGCCGCCGGCGCCGCCGGCGCCGCCCAGGAAACCCCCGGCACCAACGCCCCGGCCACCGCCAGCACCACTGCCACCGCACTGGAACGAGCATGCCGAAGCGACGTGCTCCGGGCACGTGAAGAACGCATCTTCCCCCCAAGGAAGACATCCACCGACCCCGACGGCCGGCGAGCCGCACGAACGTTCCCACACACACCGACCCGGAAAGAGGCCCCCGTCTACCCACGAACTTCCCTACCAGGCACCCGAAACCGGCCAACTCCCACCGACGCCCGAAACACCACCAACCACCCACCGCCGTACCGCGATCCGATCATGACCGGCACATGCCACAGGCATGACCGGTGGTGATCCGCCGCACCCCACCCGGCGCACTTCCCCGCGCCACCCCATGCGCCCCACCTACAACGTCCGGAACACACCCACCCACATCAGGCCGCGAAACCCCCGAACCCGACAAACAGGCCCCGTCCCCACCAACATCCCAGAACGCCACCACAAGAACACAACACCACCACCGAAACGGCCAGGAGCCTGCGTTCGCGATCGCGCCCTCGACACCGCCGGCTGCGACCGGCCCGGGCCCGCGCAGCCGGCGGCAGGGAGCGGTGGGAGCGGGCCCGGGCCCGCGAAGCACCCGTACCACCTCCTGCGGCAGCACCCCGCCCGGCAGGAGGGACACGAAGAGACCGAGGAAGCGACAGCACGGCACCGGCACCGGCACTGCGCCAGAACGTGACGCCCCGGCCGCCAGGCAAGGCCACCCGCCGGGGAACTACCGGGCAGCACCGTCGAAGACGCGGACGCCGCCGTCCACCGCCCTCACGGTGACCGGCCCGAACACGACAGCCATGTAGGAGGAGGCGCCCACCGGCGCCCTGTAGTACCCACCGACCCCGATCAGCCCGATCGCCAGGGCCGCGAACACGGAGGCCGTGCGCTCATCGGCGTCGATCCTCGGCCGGGCGAGCCCGGGATGCCCGTTGGCCTGCGCCCAGTCGCAGAAGCTGCGCGAGTCACGACTCACACCAGACAGCAGACTACGGTTCGCCCAAGCCCACAGCCACGTACCGGCCCGCGGAGCGAAGGTCCCCAGAACCTGCGCCGGTGCCGTGGCGGTGCAGCCGGGCGCACTCCAGGCGATGACGCCGCTCTCCTGGTCCAGGTCCCAGCGCCTGGCCGCGCCCAGCCCCCAGGAGGCGTGAACCCGATCCATCCGATCGATCAGGCCCTGGCCCCGGAGCGAAAGCACACCCAGATCAGCCCGCGCCCCCGCCCGGCCCGCACCACCCGCCCCAACTCCCCCTTCAGGCACATCCACACCGCGCAGTCTGTCAGACGCACGCGAACAAACACAGTGACCCCACACCCCGGACCTACCCGACACGCCCGGAGAAAGGAGACGGCCCCGGCACAGGGCACGACCTGGCGGGGACCGGTGGCCACAGGCCGTCGCCCGCGAGCAGGAGCGCCCACGGCGAACGAGCACCGCCCGGGTGGCACCGGCCCGGGTGCAGGAAATCGTGGAGGAGCCGGGGGCGTCCTGACCCGTACCGCTGCCGCCACGCGCAACAGAGCGCGAATCATCCCCGGGCGGGCGCCGGTGACCAGGGCGCCGAGCCGGCGCGGGCCGCCGCCCTGGTGCACGAGCTGGTGGCCGGCGGGGAGTTCACGACGGCCGAGGTCCTGGACGCCGCACTCGACGCGGCCCTCGGCGCCGCACTGCTGGCGCCGACCGGCGCGAGCACGGCGTCCGACCCAGGCCTGATGGCCGAGCAGCGCCCGGCAGCCGTCCCGCACCCGGCCCCCGCGGTGACCTTGGCGGCAGCCGCCCTCGACTGAGCGCATGGCGCGCCGCGGGAACCGTCCCTCTCCTCGTCTGGACGCCTGCACCGACGGGCTGGGGCGCCCCGAGCCGCGAGGCGCCCCAGCGGGTGACCCTCCCCCCGAGGCCCAACCACGACGAAGGGATACCGGGCCGGACCATAAAACTGCCCGGGGCCACCACACCCCCACCCAACGACCACACCCCGCCGGCGGCACGAAAACCACCACAACCCGGCGTCAAGGAAGTAGCGGGCAGCCCGGCAAGCAACACCGGCCACCCGCACACATCCAGCCCCACACCCCCCACCATCAGGTCACCCGCCCTGACCGGTCGCCCGGCTCCGGCCGTCGTAGAGCGTCCCGGGCACCACGGACAACCGTGAACCAGAACGGGACGAGAACCGCAGCTGTCAAAGCGGCCAGGGCGGCTTGCGCAGCCGCGTCTGCGGGCACGGCACGCCGCCGAGGGCAGTGCGCGGGGCGGAGATGTCAGGTGGCCGTGCCGGGGGCGGTGTCGTGGATGGTGAGCAGGCTTTTCAGGCCGCTGACCTCGATGAGGTCGCGCAGGTGCGCGGGCGGTGCGGCCAGATGGACGGGGACGCTCGCGGGGCTGGTGGGGAGGCAGGGGGTGAGCAGGGCGTACAGGCCCGTGGAGTCGCAGAACGCCAGCCCGGACAGCTCCAGGACCACAGGCGGAACATCCGCGCCCTCGGCGGCGCGGGCGGCGCGGGCGGTGGCGTTGGTGATCGCGGTGGTCAGTGCGCGCTGCAGCCGCGGGACGGTATGGAAGTCCAGTTCGCCCTCCAGGCGCAGCACCCGCACCGGCGCCAGCGAATCGGAGAAGGTGATGCGCAGGGCTTGGGCGGGATCCGGCTCATGTCCGGCAGCAGCGTCTGAGGGCATGCGCGGGCGTCTTCCCCTGAGCTCGGGCGGGTATACGGCTTTGACCTAACGGGTGACGCCACGGGCCACCCCGGCCACCCCCGGGGGAAAAACGAGCGGCGCCATCGGGCTCCGGCGTGCCGCCGGCCGTCAATCCGCGCACCCTCCGGCCCACAACCCGCGTCTTCCGTTCACCCGGCGCCTTCGGCACTGCGGGTGCGCGCACAAACGCCGCCCCTACGGCATCGGACCTTGGCCGCGTGCTCGAAGCGCAGCCAGGTACCGCGGGGGCGGCGTCTGCGCGGAACCCGGACGAAGAGGTCAGCAGCGCCCACAGGACTGGGCTACAGGTTCCGCACCATCCGTATGACCCGCATGGAGCGGTGCATGCGCCCCGGCCGGGCAGCCACTCCCATACCGCCGGCCGGAGCGCGCAGTCGAAGCACATCGATGACCTCGCGGCACCCCGGTGAGCGGACCCTAGCCGCCAAGGGCGCCGATCCTGCGGGCGGGTGCGGGCTGGGGTTGTGTCTGTGGGGCTGTCGCGATGGACTACGGGCGGGGGGCCGGAGGGTCTCGGTGCAGGTCACAGGGTGCGGCAGGTCGCGCTGCTATGACGGTGGGCTGGGGCGCCCCGCAGCTCGGGGCGCCCCAGCGGGTGGCCCCTCCCTCCGAGGCCCAACTACGACGGAGGGGTGCCGGGCCGGACCAGAGGAAGGCCCGGGGCCACCACACCCCCACCCAACGACCACCCCCTGTAGGCGGCACGAAAACCGCCACAACCGGGCGTCAAGGAAGTAGCGGGCACCCGGGCAAACAACACCGGCCACCCGCACACACCCAGCCCAACAACCCACATCCCCGACCGGTCACCCGGCCCCGGCCGTCGCGGACCCGTCCCGGCCTCCATGGACAGTGCACGGAGCGGGGATGTCAGGAGGCCGCGCCAGGTGGCCGTGCCGGGGGCGGTGTCAGGTGGCGGGCAGGCCGTGGCAGGCGAGGGCATGCTGGATGCTGGCGGCGGTGACGAAGAAGGGCCCGGCACCGGTGATTTCCAGGACACGAAGCAGCGGAGGGGTGGGGGCGACCAGCACGAGGGGGGTGTGGTGGGGGTTGGCGCGGGCATCCAGCATCGCGTCCAGGCCGCTGGAGTCGCAGAACTCCAAGGCGGCCAGGTCCAGCACCAGCAGCCGGCACGCACCATCCAGCGCCGCAAGGACGGCCTCTATGAAGGCCGGTACGGTGTCGAAGTCGAGCTCACCGCGCACGTGCAGGACACACGCCGCGCCCACGCGCGAGAGGACCACGGACAGCGTCCCGTCTGCGCCCGAACCCACACCGGGATACGGACCGGGACCCGCCATCGGGCTCGGGCTTGAGCTCGGCGCGGGACTGGGGCCCGGCGTGGGACTGGGGCCCGGCGTGGGACTGGGGCCCGATGTGGGATTGGGGCCCGGCGTGGGACTGGGGCCCGATGTGGGACTGGGGCCCGGCGTGGGACTGGGGCCCGATGTGGGACTGGGGCCCGGCGTGGGACTGGGGCCCGATATGGGACTGGGGCCCGGCGTGGGGCTGGGCTGGGGGGTTGCGACCACGGTGTCGGCTTCTCCTGCCAGTCGAGGCGGGCCGGTGGGGTTGGCCAGCCTCCCACAACCTAACGGCAGGTACAGCGGCCCGTAGGGCCGGGCTTTCAGGCCGGTTGGCCGCCTGGGCGGGCGTGGCGTGGCGAGATGGGTGTGGGTGTGGTGTCGGGGCCTGGGGGGCTGTTTCGGGCTGCCAAGGTGCGCTCGAGGGTTTCGAGTTCGTCGAGAAAGGCGGGGCCGGGCCATAGCGTCTTGCCCAGCGCCGCGACGGTGACCGCTGCGGTCAGCAGTCGCTCTTTCGCCGAGGCGAGCCGGGCCAGCGGATTCAGGTCCCCGGCTACTGCCGCCAGTGCCGCAGCCCACACCGCGTCCGCCGGGCGGATCGCCTCCAGGAGCAGGGCGGACTCGATTCGTGCACGGCCGACACCATGGGACTCACCGTCCGCCCCTATCCGCTCGTGCAAGCCCAGCAGCAGAGTCTCCAGTGTCTCCTGGCACTGTCCGTAGGCCGGATGTTGGTGCCAGTCAGCACCCAGCACCCGGCACAGCTCGGCGTCGAACCCCTTGATTCCCGGCAGGTCTCCCCCCACGCACAGCTTCACCAGCCGCACCGCCCAGCCACCACCGGTACGGTGTCCATCCCCGATCGTCGTCATGCCCGATCCAACGCCGCCACCCGCCCAGCGGACACGAACACCACACCAACAGGCGCCAGCCACCGGGAGATCAGCGCGGTGCCCTACCCGGGGCCGGCTCGGCGCACCCGGCCAGGGTGCGGCGGCCAGGACGCGGGCCGGGGCCCGAGACCGGGCGGTGGGCTACTTCTGGAGGGGAGGCATTCCGTCGACGAGCTCACCCAGCACCCAGCCCGCGAGCGTCCACAGCAGGGCGAAGAGCACCCCCCAGGCGGCCGCCGCCACGACGAACTGCCCTGCCACGCTTCCCACGAACCGCTTCACTCACTGCCCCACTGCCTGTCCCGCACCAGTGGCAGCGACGCCGCCCGCCTCCGCACAGTTCCCCGCCGCGCGCAACCCCGCGATTCACACCTGCCCGCACCCGACGGCCCGTTCGACGATGGCGGCCAAGGCCCGGTCGAGGTCGCCGGCACGGCCCAAGCGACCGCCGTGGTGGCTCAGGTACGGGAGTGGCGGCCCCGCAGACGGCCCTTCGCCGCCGCACGCCGCACCCACCATGGCCCGAGAACCATCACCAGCAGGTTCAGAACTCCCAGCACGAAGAGGATCCCGAACACCAGCTGCTGCGAGCCCTCCCCAGGCCACAGCGCGAGGAGCCCCATCCCCGCGGTCACCACCGCCTGCCCGACAACCGAGTCGACCCGGCGACGCACATCCCTCGGTCCGACCATGCCTCCCCCTGAGCCTCGGCGAATACCGACCGGATGCCACCGCCCGCACCCACGCCACCCGGCAGGACTCCGCGAACAGATCGCACTGCCCGCCCTGTTCCACAAAAATCACCAGTACGGCCTTCGCGTCAATTCCGGTTTCTCTTAGTCGAGTTTAGGATCAAGCGAAGGCCGTACCCGCGTCCCGTGAACACTCGGACGAGTGATCAGCGAGGCCGCCTGTTCGAGCCCGCTGGATAAATCACAAGCTCAGAGATCTCCGCCAGGAGGGCTCCAGAGCCTCCCACCGGAATCAAAGTCGATCAATTCATCCGATAGTGGATGAGTTCGGTCGAGCAGGCTTGCGAGGAAATCGGCCATGCCCGATCCCAGCGCTACGAATCCTTCTTCGTGAACGTTCCACATCACTATGGGCCACTGTTCGGGATCGGGTCCTGACGTGTCCCAGAGGAACTCGTTCGCCGAGCAGTCATTGGCCCAGGCGAAGAGCCCATTCGGCGCAGGATACGGCTCGTAGGGGCGATCTCCGGGATACCACCCATACCACTGTTCCATGAGGTCGGCAACCTCCCAATTGGAAGCAATCAGGTGGTCGAATCCAGTAGGGCCGGAATTTGATTCGGAATACAATGGCGTGTAGATCGACAGGCCTCCTGCGAAGTAACCGCCGCCGTATACTTCCACCATCTTTCGATAATCGGATGGATAGGGGATTCGCGCACCCTCTGGAGCGGATTCCCAGTCAACCTGGCGAGGCGGCACCGGAGGATCGCCGAGGATTCTCGCAAGTCGTTCAAAACCGTCGTTCACGTTGTTATTCTCCATCCTGTTCATCCCCAGGTGCCCATGTTATACGGAATCCCGTTGAGCTCCTTCATGTTCGGAACGAACGTCGGCGGGATGACAAGACCGGGTGTTCCGTCCGGGTTCTGACCGGCGGCACTCATCCAGAAGCCGAGCGGTATCTTACTGTCCGGAAAGAGGTACCTGGCGTTCACCTGATAATCGACGATCTGGTTGTTCTTCAGCGCTCCTGACACCTGGGCCTCGATTGAAGCCATGCTGGACTTACCTGTGTTGGCACCCACCTGGAAGCAGGGGGCCAGGTTCTCCTGCACACCGCGCCCGCCGAACTGCCTTGCGATGTAGTGGCACCTGCCGATGTCGCTCCGGCCTCCGATCCCGGAAGGAACCTTGAAGCCCTTGCTGATGGCGTTCGCCCGTGCCTCAGCCCATCCGGAGATGTCCCCACCGGCCGGTGCCCCTCTGAACTTGCTGGGGCTCCCCACCAGGCAGGCCCTCGCTCCAGTCGACCGGGTGCCGCCCTCGATCTTCTCCATGTCGTTGTACTTGATCCAACCGAGTGACTGGCTGTTTCTAACGTCGTCGCTCTCCGCACCGGGCGGAGGACTGTTCAGGCAGGACTGGGGCTGGGAGGAGCCGGTACCGGTACCGGGGCTGGCACCCGTGCCTGGCTGCGGATTGGGGGCCTGGTCCGGGGCCAGGCTGGTGCTGTTCTGATTGGTGAACCGCTGGGCCAGGTCCCAGGCGCTGTAGACCCGGACGATGTTCTTGAGGATCTCCTGGTAGTCGGGACGCTTCCACTCCGGGCCTGGGTTCGGACGGTCGGGCACGGGGGTGGGGGCTGGCTTGGTCGCCGGAGCCGGCCTGGTCTGGGTACCGACGAAGCAGTGGTAGACGCAAGCACCGCTCTTTCCACCACCGGCAGCGGCGGCAGCGGCGGGCCCACCGGCAGCGGCGGCCGCTGCGGCCGCCGCTGCTGCGTGGGAGCTGCCGCCCGCGGTGCCGGCGCAGCGCGATCCGCAGATGTCCCAGGTGGCCGGTCGGGCGGGGGTGTAGGTGGTGGCGGCGCTGCCCGCGTGGCTGCCTGGCATGGCGTTCTCGGTCTGGTGGTTGGTGACGGCCTTGTCGACGGCGACCGCGGTGCCGCCGACGAGGATGGAGACGGCGGTTGCGGCGCCGACGGCGTCCCAGATGCTGACCGCGCCCCAGGCAATGGCGACGACGCAGAACGGGCAGTGGCCGCTTGGGTCGGTCTGGTCGAGGGGGTCGCCGCCCGCGTAGGTGTAGCGGTTGGCCTGGATGGAGGGGTTCGGGTCGAGTTGCCAGCTGTCGCGGCTGGTGAAGGCGCCGGTGGTGGGGCGGTACCAGCGGGCGTGCATGTTGACGTCGCCGGTGGCGGGGTCGGTCCAGCCGGACTGGTAGCCGAGGCTGGTGGTGGTGCCGGTCTTGGCGACGGGTTTGCCGAAGGGGTCGTAGGCGGTGGTGGAGGTGGTGGAGGTGCCGTCGACGGCGAGGGTGGCGGTGATGTCGGTGTGCTGGTCGGTGCGGATCCGCTTGGCGCCGGTGGCGTCGGCGGCGCTCATCAGCTGGCCGGCGGTGTCCCGGCTGTAGCGCCAGGTGCCGTCGGTGATGAGGTTGTTGGTGCCGCCGTCGTAGGAGTAGTTGGTGCCGCCGCGCTGGATCATGCGGTCGAGGCCGTCGTAGACGTAGGTGTTCTGGCCGTCGTCGGCGAGCCGGTCGAAGGCGTCGTATTTCTGGGTGGTGCGGACGCCGCCGGTGGTGGTGGCGGAGAGGGTGCCGCGGGCGGTCTGCTGGTAGGTGGTGGTGCCGTCGCTGACGAGGCGGTTGCGTTCGTCGTAGACGGCGGTGGCGGCGCCGTTCTTGGTGCGGTTGCCGGCCGCGTCCCAGGCGTAGGCGGTGGTGGTGGTGCCGGTGGTCCAGGAGGTCAGGCGGTCGGCCTGGTCGTAGCTGTAGCTGTCGGTGGTGGCCGGGTCGCCGGGCTTGCCGGTGACGGTCCTGCGGGTGGTGCGGTCCTCGAGGTCGTAGTCGTAGGACGTGGATGTCACCGGGGTGAAGGCGGGCGCTTCGGTGACGACCTTGTCGAGGATGAGGCGCCCGAGTTGGTCGTAGGTGTAGGAGCGGTTGGAGGTGGCGTTGAAAGCTCCGTTCGCGTCCTTGACGGCGTAGTACTGGGTGGCGAGTCGGCCGTTGCCGTCGTAGCCGTACCAGTACTGGGCGCCGGAGAGTTGGTCGTAGGACCAGGCGAGCTGGCCGTCCGGCTTGTAGCCGAAGGAGGAGGTACCGGTCTTGGCGTCCCAGCGGTCGGTGATCCGGCCGTCCTTGTCGTACTCCCAGGACTGGTTGACGCCGGCGACCCGGGCTTCGGTGAGCTGGTCGCGGTCGTTGTAGGTGAAGTCCTGCGTGTTGATGTCGATGCCACTGGCCTCGACGAGGCGGCCGGCTTTGTCGTAGCGCAGGGTGCGGGTGTCGGTGGCGGCTTCGGCGCCGGTGCCGGTCTCCTTGGTGAGCCGTCCCATCGGGTCGAAGGTGCGGGTGCGGACGATGTTGCCGGGTTCGGTGAGCTTGACCGCCTGGCCGGCCACGTCGTAGCTGGTGGTCCAGGTGCGGTCGGCGGCGGCTGGGTACGCGGTGGTGGCGGGTTCGACGGTGGACTCGGGCAGTCCCCAAGGGGTGTAGGTGTAGACGGTGGTGTTGCCGCGGCCGTCGGTGAGGCGGGTGCGGAGGCCGGCCGCGTCGTAGCCGAAGCCGGTGGTGATGTTCTGGCCGGCGGCGACGGGTTCGGTCAGCGTGGTGAGCCGGCCGCCCGCGTCGTAGGTCCGGGTGGTGGTGGCACCGGTGGCACCGGTGCTGCTGACCGGGTGGCTCTCGCGGTCGTACCCGGTGCTCCGCGTGCGCAGGGCGGTGCCGTCGGTGGCGCGGTCGGTGGCGGTGGTGGCGTTGCCGAGGGCGTCGTAGCCGTAGTCGGTGGACTGGCCCAGAGGTGCGGTGGTCTTGATGGTCCGTCCGAGGCCGTCGTAGGCGACGGTGCTGGTGCGGCCGGCCGCGTCGGTGGTGGTGAGCTGCTCGCCGAGCGCGTTGTACGTGGCGGTGGTGGTCGCTCCGCCGGGGGTGGTGGTCTTGACGAGGTTGCCCGTGTCGTCCCAGGTCTGTCGGGTGGTCAGGTTCTGCAAGGTGGGTACGCGTTCGACGACGGTCGCGGTGAGCGTGCGGCCGAGCTCGTCGTAGGTGGCCTCGGAGCGGCCGCCGACCGGGTCGGTGACGGACAGGCGCAGGCCGGTGGGGGTCCAGGTGGAGGTCCAGACGGGTGGCTTGTCGTCGACGGGCGGGGTCAGCGGTCCGCCGGTGGAGTTGGGGTCGGTGCGGCGGCGTTCGTGGCCGAGTCGGTCGTACTCGAGGAAGGTCTGGCGGCCGGCGGCGTCGCGGGACTCGGTGATCCGGGACAGCGCGTCGTAGGTGACGGCGGTGGTGGCGGTGAGCGTGCTGGTGCTGCCGGGCGGGGTGTAGCCGGGCAGGGCGGTGCCGGTGGTTCGGCCGAGCCGGTCGTAGGTCTGCGTGGTGGTCAGGCCGTGGGGGTCCTTGACGGAGGTGGTTTCGCCGAAGGTGTTGTAGCCGGTCGTGGTGGTGGGGTTGACGGTGGCGGCGGTGCCGCCGCCGCTCTCGGCTTGGACGGCGGGGAGCCGGATGCTGGTGGGGCGGCCGAGTTCGTCGTAGCCGTAGCGGGTGCTGAAGGCTGCGGGGTCGGCGCCGGGGGCGTTGCCGTTGGGGCTGGTGCTGGTGGTGGTCAGGCCGCGCTGGTCGTGGGTGTAGGTGGTGGCGGCGGTGAGCGGGGACGCGGAGGACTGGACCTCGGTGCGGGCCAGTCGACCGGCGCTGTCGTAGGTGTTGCGGGTGATGCGGTTCTCGCTCGCGCTGACGGGGGCGGTGGCGGTGGCGATCCGGTCGTCCGCGTCGTACTCGACGGTGGCGGAGCGGTTTGCACCGTCGGGGTCGGTGACGGTCTTGACGACCCGTCCGGCGATGTCGTAGGCGTTGGTCACGGTGGTACGGCCACCGCCGGTGACCTGCTTGGTCAGGCGGCCCGCGCCGTCGTACTCGTCGCGTTCCAGGACGACGGGGTGGCTGGTGCCGTCGGCCTGGGCGACCGCGGTGGCGGTGGTCGTGGCGAGCAGGTTGTCGTCGTAGTACGTGTAGGCGGTCTTGGCGCCCATCGCGTCGGTGACGGACTCCAGGCGGCCGGCGGGGTCGTAGGAGCGGGATTCGACGACGGCGTCACGGGCGGCCTGGCCGTCGCCGTTCCAGCCTTCGACGACCGTGGTGGCGAGTTGGCCACGGACCGTGTAGGTGAACCGGGTGACCTGGCCGAGGGCGTCAGTGGTGCGGATGGTACGGCCGAGCGCGTCGTAGCCGTATCCGGTGGTGCCGCCTTCGGCGTCGGTGGTCTTGGCGATGCGGCCGGCGCTGTCGTACTCGGTGCTGTCGGTGCGCGGAGGGTCGCCGCCGAGGAGATCGGTGACAGTGTTGGTGAGTACCCGGCCGTCGGCGTCGTAGGTGCTGGTGGTGCGCGCCTGGTGGGCGGCGCCGGTGACAGCGTCGTGGGCGACGGGCCCGGTGACGGAGGTGACGTGCGACAGCGCGTCGTAGGCGGTGGTGGTGGTCAGGCCCGCCGGCTGCGCGTCGGAGTACACGGTGGTGCCGCTCTGGCGGCCCATCGCGTCGTAGGTGTACGTGGTGCGCAGTCCGGAGGGTTCGGTGCGGGAGGCCAGGTCGCCGGAGCTGTAGTAGGTGAGTGTGGTGGTCAAGCCTGCGGCGGTGGTGGTGGCGGCGAGCAGGCCGGCGGGGGTGGTGCCGCCGCCGGTGGCGGGCTCGGTGCCGGTGGTGTAGGTGGAGCGCAGGGTTCGGCCGTCGGGCAGAGTGGTGGTGTCGGCCTGGCCGAGGGCGGTGTAGGTGATGGTGGTGCGGTAGCGGTTGTCGGCGGGGCCGCTGGATCGGGCGTCGCGGCTCTCGGTGGGCCGGTCGTTGCGCGGGTCCTTGGCGTCGTCCTTGTTGAGGTAGTACGCGGTGTAGGAGGTCCAGCAGGAGTTGGCGTCCCGGCAGGTGGTGGTGGAGACGGTGTTGCCGCGGGCGTCCTGGCCGGTGACGGTGGAGTGGCCGTTGGGGTCGGTGACGGTGTGGAGGAATCCGCCGGTGTCGTACGAGTAGGTGGTGGTGGCGCCGGCGGGGTCGGTGCGGGAGATCAGCCGCATGCCGCGCTGGGCGTCGTGGACGTCGGTGGAGGTGCCGCCGGCGGGGTCGGTGACGGTGACCCGGGAGGCGAGGGTGGTGGCGGTGGACTGGGAACGCGCCTGGTAGTGGGCGGCGATCCGGTCGGCGCTCAGCGGGTGCTGGTAGAAAGCGACTTCGTCGATCTGGCCGTTGAACCAGGACCAGCCGCCGTTGCCGCCGGGCCAGCTTCCGGTGTAGCCGCCGCCCAGGTAGGTGCGATTCATGTCGAGGTGGTCGACGGTACCGGTGGCGGTGGCGACCAGGGTTCCGTCGAGGTAGAGCGACACGCCGTTCGGACCGGCGGTGAGCACAGTGTGGTGCCAGGCGTTGTCGTTGACGGCGGTGCCGGAGGTCAGCGGGCCGCCGGCCATGCCGTTGAGGGCGCCGCGGAGCTTGCCGTCGGAGCCGACGTACAGGGCGGGCACCGTGTTGTTGGGCGCCTCGGCCATGGTGCGGTTCTGGTAGTTGAGCAGCACGCCGGGGGCGGCGGTGCGGAACCAGAGTTCGGCGGCGAGTTCCTTGCCGCTCTGCAGGATCGGGGTGGGCAGGTCGAGGTAGGAGTTGCTGGTGCCCTTGAAGGTGGCGGCTCGGCCGTCGCCGACGCCGAAGACGCCCTCGGTTCCGAGCTGGACGCCAGGGGCGTAGTTGCCCTTGCCGTCGATGGCGGCGACCTCGCTGGCAGCGGTGGTGCCGGCGCTCTCGTCCATCCGCCAGTAGCCGGCGGGGGCGTCAGCGACGACGGAGCCGCGGTAGCCGAGGCCCTGGCCGGCGACCTGGGAGCTGCGGGCGCGGTAGTGGGCCAGGACGTCGCCTGCGGACAGCGGGTGACGGTAGACGGCGGCCTCGTCGAGGGCGCCGGTGAGCCGCCCGGTGTCGCCGGGGGCGGCGGGGGCGCCCTTGGCGAAGCCCGCGCCGAGGTAGGTGTGGGTGTTGGCCTGGTGGTTGACGGCTCCGGTCGCGGTGGCCACGGGGGTGCTGTCGAGGTAGGGGGTCTGGGTGGTGCCCGCGGCGGACAGGACGGCGTGGTGCCAGGTGTTGTCGGTGACGGTGCCGGAACTCGCCATGGTGGCGGCGGGGCCGCCGAAGCGGCCGTGCAGCTTGTTGTCGGTACCGATGTACAGCAGCGGGGTGTAGCTGCCACCGACGCCCGCGGGGTCGTCGAGAGCGCGTTCCTGGTCGCCGATGAGGACGCCGGGCTTGTCGGTGGCGAACCAGAGTTCGACGGCGAGGTCGCCGGTGCCGCGCAGTGTGTCGTCGGGGACTTCGAGCTGGGACTTGGCGCCGCCGTCGAAGCGGGCGGCGGTGTCGTCGGTCGGGGCGAACACGCCCGGGGCGCGCTTGGAGACGCCGTCGCCGTAGGAGCCGCCGGTGCCGGTGCCGGCCTCGCTGGCCGCGGTGGCACCGTCGCGCTCGCCCAGGCGCCAGTAGGCGGCCGGGCCGGAGGCCTTGACGACGTTGTTGTAGAGGAACGATCCGCCGGTGAAAGTGGGGGCGGAGACCTTCCATTCGGAGCCGGCGGCGTCCTTGATGCTGCTGACGCGGTCGGTGGACTGGTCGTAGCCGATCTGGGTGCTGGTGCGGCCGGAGGGCAGCACGGTCTTGGTGAGTTGGGCGGTGCCGGCGCGCAGGGCCCGGTGCTCGGCGGCTATCTGGTCGGTGACGGGGTAGTCGTAGAGCGCGACGTCGTCGATCTGGCCGTTGAACCAGGACCAGCCGCCGTTGCCACCGGGCCAGTTGCCGGTGTAGCCGCCGCCCAGGTAGGTGCGGGTCATGTCGAGGTGGTCGATGGCGGCGTCGATGGTGCCGACGCGGTTGCCGTCGAGGTAGAGGGCGGTGCTGGACTGCGCGCCGGACAGCACGACGTGGTGCCAGGCGTTGTCCTTGACGGAGCCGGTAGAGGTGATCGGGTCGCCGGTCGTGTTGAACTTGCCGCGCAGTTTGCCGTCGGAGCCGACGTACAGGGCGGGCACGAGATTGTTCGGCGCCTCGGCCATGGTGCGGTTCTGGTAGGTGAGGATCACGCCGGGGGCGGCGGTGCGGAACCAGAGTTCGACGGAGCGGTAGGTGGAGCCGCTGATCGACTTGGCGGGCAGTTCGACGTACGAGGTGCTGCCGTTGAAGGTCGCGGCGGTGTCGGTGGAGCCGGTGAGGGCGCCGGTCGCGCCCCAGGTGACGTCGGTGGACTGGGCGGGTGCGCGGTCGGGGGTGCGGGCGGTGTTGTCGGCGGTGCCTTCGCTGCCGCCCAGGCGCCAGTATCCGATCGGTCCGGCGTCCTGGACGGCCGCTTGGTACTGGGATCCGGTGCCGTACTCGTAGAGGGTGCATCCGGTGGTGGCGTTGGCGGCGGTGCCGGGCGGGCAGACCTTGGTGAGGCGGTCACCGCTGTAGATGTACGTCCAACTGCCGCTCGCGCCGGATACGGCCACGCCGGTGATGTGGCTGCCGGTCCAGGTGAAGTCGAGGTAGCGGCCGGAGAGGGCGTCGGTGGCGCGGCTGAGCTTCCCGCCGGTGTAGGTGAGGTTCTGGGTGTGGCCGGCGCTGTCGGTGACCTTGGTGAGGCGGCCGGCGGTGTCGAAGGTGTGGACGGTGCCGGCGCGGTCGGTGAGCGTCCAGCCGCCGCCGTCGGCCTTGCGCAGGTCAGCGGCCATGCCTCCGCCGGCGATGTACGCCTGCTTGGCGCCGTCCCAGGCGAAGCGGGCGCGGGCGCCGTTGGAGGCGGTGAGGACGACGTTTCCGGGTAGGGTGAGCCAGCCGCTGGACTCGACCTGGACGCGCATGTCCCAGCGGCTGGTCCAGCCGGCTCCGAACGCGCCGTCGGTGCGCGGGTCGAGGGAGTTGTAGCTGCGGGTCACGGACAGTTCCGGGCCCACGGTGGGCAGGGCGGCGTCGGTGGCCGCGGTGGTGTAGTTGCCGACGGCGGCGTTGAAGTCACGGCCGGAGTCGGCGGCGGTGGCGTACTGCGCGGGCTGCGGCAGCAAGGTGCGCAGGTAGGAGGGTTGGGACTTGGCACTGCTGGTGGCACCGTCACCGGCCTCGGCGTACCAGGCGTACTGCTCGTTCCAGGAGAGCCAGCCCTCGGGAACGACGAAGTTGCCCGAGTGCACCCAGGTGGACTGCTTGCAGTCGACCCGGGCGTCCTGGCCCACGACCCGGCACACCTCGAAGCGGTAGTCCAAGGCGGCCAGGGGGGAGCGGTCGGGGTCGGTGCCCTCGGCGCTCAGCGTGGGCTGGAGTTGGCGCACCACGGACTGTGAGGGCGGTGCCAGGCGGTTGAGCACCGGCGGGATGTTGATGGAGGAGAACATCATCGCGGGCGAGGTGATGCCGTCGGCGGAGAAGCTCTTCGTGCCGTAGTCGTCCATCGTCCAGACGATCTTGTACGTGCCCTGTGGCAGCGGCCTGATCCTGGCCTCGAACATGTTCCCGGCATTGGTCGGGGTGTCCGCGGAGACCGGGGTCCAGGCGACGTTGGTGCCGTAGCTGGTGATGTTGTTGTTCCACTGGTCGAACAACAGGTACGACATCTTGTAGTTGCCGCCGGGCGTCCAGGTCTCCTGGCCGCGGTTCCACGCCCGGACCCGGAAGATGCCCTCCTGGGTGGCCGTCACCGGCTGGACCCAGTCGAAGAGCTCGTAGTCTGCGCCGTACTTCGACCAGGTGACGTCCAGGCTCGGTGCGGCGGCGCCGGAGTTGTCGCTGCCGAACCGCTTCCAGCCGCCGGAGTCGTTGTCGTCGGCCTTCAGTGCGAGTCCGTAGTTGGCCTGCCAGCCGTGGGTCCAGCGGTTGACGAGGTTCTTGCCCTCCTCGCCGAGGTCGATCGGCTCCCAGGCCGGGGCGCAGGACCACGCGCTGCTGTCACTGGCCCGCCAGCCGTGGGCGAAGTTCGCCGAGGTCAGCGCGGCACCGATGGACGGGCCGGGCCAGCTGCGCACCGATCCCTGCGACCAGTTGGAGGTGACCGGGTGGACCGTCACCGGCTTGGCTTTGCAGGAGGACGACCAGGAGTTGTAAACGGACAGCTTGACGCCCAGCACGGAGGCGTTGCGCAGGGTGTTCTCGACACCGCTGAACTTGAGGAAGGAGGCGGCCTTGTTGCCACCGCCGTTGTAGGTGCCGACCTTCAGCTCGGTGTCACCCGAGTAGTCGGCGGTGTAGCCGGACATCACGTAGGTGCCCTCGACGGGGCGCACCGAGGTCACCGACGGGTCGACCTTGACCGGGAAGACCCGGTCGGGGGCGTGCAGCCACTGCTCGTCCAGCTTGACCTTCAGGGCGGTGCCCGCGCCGTCGGGTATCAGCTCGTACGTCACGCCGGAGGAGACCACGCCCTGGCCGCCGGAGTTCGGGGCCTGGTCGGAGTCCTCCATCCAGCCGGCCGGCATCCGCCCGCGCACGGCGCCCTGGCCGTCCTTGAGGATCAGCGCGCCGTCCTCGATCGAGGCGCTGACGCCCTTGAGGCGCAGCGGGAACACCCACTCGGTGGGGGCGCTCGCGTCCTGAAGCAGCAGCACCTCCTTGAAGGAATCACTGCCGGCCCGGAACTCGACGTCCGCCTTCGGAAACACCGAACGGTAGGTGACGCTCTCGCCCTCGACGCTGCCCGCAGAGGCGGCGGCGCCGCGCAGCGCGTAGCCGACCGCGAGTCCGTCGCCGAGGTCCAGCGAGACCAGCGGGTCCCGGTCCGCGGCGGCCGCGAACGAGAGTTCACGCTCACCGGACTTCGTGGTCCAGCCGTCCTGGCCGGCAACCGACCGGCCCATCGCCGAACCGATGCGCGGCTCCAGCGCGGCATCGATGGCCTGCCAGCTGCCGTCCTTGCGGCGGAAGTTGACCGGGGCGGTGTAGTACCGGGTGGTGTAGGTGCCGTCCTTGTTCAGGTACACCCGCTGCTGGGCGTCGCGTTCGCCGACGACCTCGGTACTGCTCTTCTGGTCGAACCCCACCACCGGAACGGCCGAGACCTCCGGCCCGGTCGTCAGCTCGGTCTTCGGCACCGGCAGCGCGGGGGCGGCGACGTCGAGCGGGTCCTTGCCCGGCTCGGACGCCGCGTCCTCGGCCAGTTCTCCCTCGGCAGGCGCGTGCCCGGCCCGGCCGCCATCGGTGATCGTCTCGGTCTGGCGCGAGGTCGCGGCGTGCGACCCATCGATCGCGGCCTGGTGCTGCGAGGGCCGCTCGCCGGGATCCGCCTGGGATTTGGGGGCAGGCGCCCACTGTTCCAGCGCCGTGGCGCCGTCCGCTATCCCGAGCACGGCCAGGACCATGCAGAGCAGCAGCACCACGCTACGGCGAATCGTCAGCACTCGAACTCCCAGGAAATCCTCATGAACAGCAGCTAGGTATATCCGGAAGGCGAGACATTCCGCCACCCTCGCCATGAAGCACAAAACCTCACCAATGGGCGATCCAGCAGCAGAAATAAACAAGACCAGCCAACGACCTCTATAGCCATGATTGCGGACAAAATATCCACCCACCCTCAGCGGAGAAAAATGCAATATCCGTCACCAAAAATTCTGACGGCCCATCAATTTACCTTTCATTGCAATGAAATGACTGACAGTTGGCTCTGCGCCTAACGTCATGCGCTCTCCCGGGCTGGCCGCGCCCGGCCTGCGCTGCGTAGCCATACCGTTATCGGCGAAGGGGCTTGCCCGCCTGGTGACGATCCCTCGGACAGGCAGGCCAACCGCCGGCCCCAGCGCTCCACAGCACCTTGGCGAGCCCGCGAACGCAGCGCACCCGGGGTGCACGCGGGAGTCCAGACCCGGCAGCACACGGTGCCCATCAGCTCCGGGCAGGAGCGATAACCCCGCCGACTGCAGACGGTCCCGTCCGTCCCGGACGAACGGGACCGGTGGCCGTCTGCCTGCTGCGGCGGTGTCGCGGTCTCGGCGGGCTCGGTGGCGCTGAGGGGCGGCGCAAATGCGCGGTGGGCCTGGTCCGGCAGCCGTGCTGCCGGACCAGGCCCACCTCCGTCTACTGACCGCCCGTCAGCGATGGCCGCGGCTGCTGCTCGGGAGGGAGTCCCGCCGCCGGGTCGAGGGCGCTGGCCGCGGAACGTCTCCCCGGACAGCAACGCCTGCCGGTCCTCCTCGAACGCCGCCGTCGGCCCGCCGTCGCTGCGGGAGGCGGGTGGGAAGACGCAGTTGGCCCCACCTGACGAGGCGCACCTCGCCACCGTGCCGAGCCCGGGCGCGTGTCCGCCGCTGCGGGCCCGTTGTCACGGCATGCCGAAGACCGCTGCCGCCTCCGTGTCGAACGCCCGCCGACCCGGCCCAGACGGCCGATACCCCGCCTACCGCGGGCACATCTGCCAGCCCTACACCGGCCACGAGGACTTTCCCCACGCCGAGGACCTGGTGGACGACCCCGACTTCCGGCTCACCTTCAAGCGCAATCCCTGGTGCTGGTCACCTGAGCCCGGCTTTCACCGCACCCGCACCCCGCACATCTCGCAGCGCCTGACTGGCCTGACGAACGGCAAGTTCGTCGGACCGTCGGGCCTGAACATGCGGCAGGCCGTCCGGCTCCGCGCGGGCTGGGGTACCTGCGACGGCGGCGGCCCGGATCCGGCGCGGGGGAAGGAGCAGACCTGGCGGGTCATGGTCGCCGTCGACTACCGGTGGGGTGGCGACCTGGAGCCGGTCGCCTACCTCGGCCAGCTCATCGGCATCCTGGTCGACGGCGGCGGCCAGCAGCGCATCGGGGATGACGACGCCCTGCTGCGCGGGGGGTTCCGCGACAGCACCCGCACTTTCCTCCCCCACCCGATCATTGGCGACGAGTGGAATGCCGTCCTGCTGCGGGTCTGCGAGAGGCGGGCCGACTTGGAGCGGGACGGCGCCTGGGTCCGCGCCCAGGTCCCCGTCCCGGTGCCGCGACGGCGCGGAGAACCGGAGCGGTGGGAGTACCGGGTCGACCTGTGGAACAACCTAGTCGGCGTCGCCGCCCATCCCGGCGGCATGCGGATCGTCAGCGAGGTCTACGAGCTCACCCAGCCCGCCCCCGAGCAGGCCGTGGTGTGGATGACACCGTTCGGCACGCCCTGCGCTGGGGCCAGGTCGACGCTGACGACCGGCTGCGCCCGCCGGCCGACGGCGAAGACGAGGACCGCTGAAGTCCGGGTTCAACGGGCCGGGCCCGGGGCCGATCTCCCGGGTCCGGCCTGGTCACCGCTGGAGCGGGCAGGTGTCCCAGTCCGCGAGCACCGCGCGAAGCCGCTCCGAGGTCTGCTCGGACCCGCCCTTGCGCTGGGCGGTGTGCCGCAGGTGGTCCTCGGCCCCCTGAAGCAGCCCGGAGCGCGGGTTCCTGAGCACGCACCGGCCTTGTGGGTGCCCTCGCGGACATGGCTCCGTGTCGGCAACGCCCCCAGGACATCCCGAACTACGTGAGACACTGCGACGAGCCGGGGATCGCCTTCAACACCCTCTACTCGGCTCCCTGAACACGAACGGCGCACCATGGCACTCGGCGTAATAGCCCTCGCCGGAATCATCCTCCTACTCGTCCTGACCGTCTCGGCCGCCTGCGCCTACTTCGCATCGGGCTCCCTCGCCGCCAGGGCTCTCAAAGGCCTCGCGGTCGGCAGTGGCCTGGTGCTCGTCCCGATGATCGTGATCCTGGTGATCCCGATCTTCGCCCTTGCCTGATCGGCGGTGGCGGCTGTTGAGCCGAACCGGGATGGCAGGGAGGACCAGGTCCCCATCGATACCGAGTGGAGCGGTGCGGTGGCCGGTGCCCGCGGCGAGGCCCGCGGCGGCGCGCGGGCATCCGTCCGGCGTGGTGCGCATGTCCATGGCGGTCAGGGCCAATACCGGATGCTCATGGCCCAGAGCGCAGGCCGCGCGCACGTCCGGGCCATCCACCGCCGGGGTGCAGCCTGGGGCGCGGCCGCAGACTGGGCGGGCCAGGACCGTACCGGCGCTGTCGTGGAACAGGTAGCCACCAGGACTGGTGACGGGGCGGTTCGACAGCGAAGTTACGCTGGGCGCCGTCACCGTTCAGCGCTCCGAGGAGATGACGTGCCGCCCTACTACGCCAGTGACCCGGAGCCGCGGGCGCGCCGCCGCCTGCGGGTGGTCCTGGGCGCGGTGGCGGGGGTGGTGCTGCTGGGGCTGGTGCCCGTGGTGCGGCACAGCACGGAGGCGGTGGTCGGCGTGGGCGGCACGCAGGGGCCGCGGCTGACGGTGGCGACCTGGAACATGTGCGGGGAGGCCGTCTGGGGTTGCGGCAAGTACGGCGGTGGCGAGCAGAAGGTCGAGGCGCTGCGCTCGCTGGCGAAGGAGCACGGGGCACGGGCGATGCTGCTGGAGGAGGCCTGCCGGGGCGATCTGGAGCGGTCCCGGGACGCGCTCGGCGCCGATTGGCGGCTCGTCTTCCAGCCGTACGAGCAGGTGGACGACCCGAGCGGCGCGGGCGGCGCGGTGCCGGTGGATTGCGGTGGCGGTCGGGGCGTGGCCGGCATCGGCATCCTGGCGGCGGCCCCGCTCACGGACGTCATCCCGGTCGCCGCGCCCCAGCCCGAGCGCGGCCTGCGCCGCGGCATCCTGTGCGCCACTGTCACCGCCCCGACAACCCCCGCTTCCCAGAGCCCGACCACCTCGTCCGGCGGCGGTCTTCGGTTGTGCGTCGCGCACCTTTCGCTGCCGCCCGCCGACCGGTCCGATCGCGGTGCGGACCTTCGGGACGACCAGTTGGCGGCGCTGCTCGCCGCCGGGACGGCCCGGGTGCCGGGCGCGGCCGGTTCGGTGTTCGGCGGCGACTTCAACTCCTCGCCGCCGGGATCGGAGCCACGGGATGCCTGGATCTGGCCCGCCGCCTACTTCGACACCGTCCGGGAGTGCGCCCAGGAGGAGCCGGGCCAGCGCTCCGGTTTCGCTGCCACGCACGAGAACGGGCTGAAGCTGGACTACCTGTTCACCGCGCTGCCCCGGCACGGCTGCGAGCGGGTGGACACCGGTTCCTCCGACCACGAGGCGGAGCTGATCAGCGTCGCCGTCACGTCCTGACCGTCCGTCAGCCGCCGTAGCGCTGCAGGAGCACGGGGTTGCGGGCGAGCGCGCCGGCCACCACGAAGGTGACCCGGCCGGGCGGCGAGGTCCGGCCGTCGGGGTAGGCCGCCCGGGCCTCGACGGTGTGGCCGCCGCCGCGCCACTCCCAGGCGGGCTGCCAGCTCCACAGGCCGTCCTCGACGGGGACGGTGCCCAGCGCGTGCTCCCCGATGGCGAGTTCGACCCGCTCGGCGCCGAACGCGTGGCCGGTCAGCCGCACGGTGGGACCGGGCACGTAGCTGTTGTCCACCGGTTCGGTGACCACCGGCGCGGGCGGCGGGGGCGACGCCTCGGTGACGGTGAGGGTGTGCGCGGTGCGGGCGCTCTGCTCCCCGTCGGCGTCGACTCCGAACACCTTGAGGGTGTACTCGCCCGCCTCCCAGGGGTGGATGAAGCGGCGCTCCCAGCGGCCGTCGGCGTCGGTCGGCGCGGAGCCCATGTACGCGCCGTTCAGCCAGATGCTGACCCGGGCGGCGCCGGGGGCGCTGCCGCCGAGCGCGACGGCGTGGCCCGGGACGGGGACGCCAGGCGCTGGGAAGTGGACGCGCGGTCGGGGGAAGCGCTCGGTGGCGGCGAGCAGTGCGTCGATCGCGGAGCTGTCGCGGTCGGGCTGCTCGCCGCCGGTGCGGACGTGGCCGAAGCGCGGGGCGACGCCCGCGACGAGCAGGTTGAGCAGGCCCATGACGGCCGGCAGGGTGCGGGCGGTGACGGCGGCGTGGCCGGTGATCAGCGGGGAGTCGTTGACCAGCAGGTTGAAGTTGGGGTAGTCGCGGAACAGCCCGAGGAAGGGCGCGACCTGCTGCTCGTGCTGCTCGTCCTGGGGCGAGGTGAGCAGGTAGACGTTGGTGTGGCGGTGGGGGGTGGTGGTGATCAGGTCGGGCATCAGCGCGTCGAGTACGGCGACCTTCTCGGGCGTCGGCTGCCCCATCATCGGGGTGGCCGCGCTGGTCCGTTCGTGCAGGACGGTGCCGATCCGGAACTGCGGGACGAGGCAGAGCGCGTTGCCGTACCCGTGCCGCAGCGCGAACTGGAGGGCGGCGGTGCCGCCCTTGGACCCGCCGAACATGGTGACCTGCCCGGGCGCGAGGTCGAGGGCGTGGACGAAGCGGGCGATCAGCGCGGCCACCGACCGTTCGACGCCGAAGTCCATGCCCTTGCACAGGTAGTAGGTGTTGCCGCCGTCGAACAGGTCGCGGATCCACAGGATGTTGGCGCGGACCTGGTCGAGGACGCCGTTGGCGAAGCCGTACTCGTCCGGGGCGGAGAAGTTGGCGAACACCACGACCAGGTGGCGGGTGCCGTTGCGGGCGTGGCTGAAGCGGTACTCGACGGGGAACGGTCCGCTGTCGTCCCGGCCCTCGGCGAAGGGGCGGCTGGGGCGGGGCTGGTCAGACACGGTGGGGTTCCGTTCCTCGGCGCATGGTCTGCAGGTCGCGGAGCCGGCCGTCGGCCTCTTCGGGGCCGGCCGGTGCGGTCAGGTGGGCGGGCAGCGGCCAGGGGAGGCCCTCGAAGGTGTCCGCGCGCGGGGCTGGTGCCGCCCGACGCTGGGTTGGGAGGGTGGAGAGGGGGGACGGGTCGAGGTCGCCTCCGACGGTGAGCATCCGGTCGGCAAGCCGGGCGGAGGCGTGGCCGTCGTCGAGATCGCAGAATGCCTGCTGGAAGCGGCGGTAGCGCTCCGCGTAGCGCTGCCGGATCCGGTCGGCGTCCCGGATCGAGGAGATCAGCTCCGGGGAGTCGAAGACCAGCGGCCCGGGGGCGCTGTCCTGGAAGTCGAAGTAGAAGCCGCGCAGGGTGTCGCGGTAGTGCTCCAGGTCGTAGGTGAAGAACAGCAGCGGGCGGCCGGTGTTGGCGAAGTCGAACATCAGGGAGGAGTAGTCGGTGATCATCACGTCGGTGATCAGCGACAGGTCGGCCATGTCCGGGTAGTCGGAGACGTCGAAGACGAAGCCGTCGCCGGCGCCCGGCACCGGGTCCACCACGTTGGGGTGGCGGCGCACCAGCAGGACGTGGTCGTGGCCGAGCCGGGCCCGGGCGTCGTCCAGGTCGATCCGGAAGTCGAACTTGTACCGGCCGGGGGCGTAGTACTGGTCGTCGCGCCAGGTCGGGGCGTACAGCACGACCCGCTTGCCGTCGGGGACGCCGATCCGGCGGCGGACATCGGCGGCGAATTGTCCGGTGTCCGGGCGGCGCAGCACGTCGTTGCGCGGGTAGCCGGACTCGACGATCTCACCGGGGAAGCCGAAGGCGCGGCGCAGGATCGGGGTGGAGAAGCTGTTGGGGGAGACCAGCAGGTCCCAGTTCTCCACCTCGACGGCCAGGCGCTCCAGGTAGCGCTTGTCGGCGAAGTGCACGGCCTCGATGTCGTGGCCGATCTTCTTCAGCGGGGTGCCGTGCCAGGTCTGGACGACGGTCTGGCCGGGGCGCTTGCGGAACCAGTCGGGCAGGTGGTTGTTGGCCACGACGTAGCGGCTGGTGGCGAGGGCCTCGTACCACTCGGGCGACCACATGCGCACCGCGCGGGCGGTGTCGGGGACGTCGACCTGGTCGTCCTTGACCACCCACAGGTGCTCCAACGGCACGCCCCGGCGCACCAGTTCCTCGTGGACGGCGCGCGGGCTGTCGGAGTACTGGGTGCCCTTGAAGGCGTCGAACAGCACGGCGGGGCGGACGGGCTGCTGGCGGGCGGCGGGGTAGGCCTTGGTGCGCAGCAGTTTCTGCCGGTAGGGGCCGCGGGCGTGGTCGGGCATCGCCGAGTGGACCAGCAGCGACAGCCGGTCGTAGGCCTCGGACTGCAGCTCGTAGCGGCGCTGCTCGGCCTCCCGGGCCAGCGGCAGGCCGGCGATCGCGTCCTGCTCGATCTTCAGCATCAGGTCGGGCAGCAGTTCGCCGGGCGCGGTGCGGGAGGGGTCCTGGCGGCGCAGGAACAGGTCCCAGCGGCCGGCCGCGAGCGGAACGGTGCCCGCCAGGGTGCGCAGCCCCGCGGGGTCGAAGCGGGCCCGGAAGTGCTCACCGCGCCACTCCAGCGCCACGGCCCGCTCGGCGCCCTGGGCGCGCGAGCGCAGGACCAGGTGGGCGGTGCGGCGCTGGTCGAGCGGCATCACGTTCAGGGCGGCGTGCCGACCGACGACCTCCAGCGCGCCGTCGTCCAGCCACTCGTAGCGGGTGACCAGCGGGAGGGCGGCGCGTTCGAACAGGACGAGGTAGCCGGCGCCGTTGCGGTGCACGACGAGCTCGCGGTCGCCCTCCGGGGTCTGCAGGCTTTCGGGGAGGCGGTGGTGGCCGTCAGGGGTGTCCTCGGCCATCACCGGGTACATCGTCATCTTGCGCCCGGCGACGTGGAAGGTGGTCTTCCAGCCGTTGGCTCCGAGGTCCCAGGACTTCGGTGCCTGCCCGTCGGTGCCCTCGCCGCGGTGCGAGGGCATCAGGGAGCGCAGCGGGACGCGGGCGGTGAAGGTGCACCAGCCCTCGCCGCCGGGGGTGAAGCGGACGGGGGCCTGGACGCGGCCGGCGCCGCCCAGGCTGACCAGCCGCAGCTGGCCGCTCGCGGGGACGGTGGGGCCCAGGTGGACGCCGCGCAGTTCCAGGTGCTCGCCGGTGATGCGGTGTCCGGTGATCCGGCAGCGGACGATCTCCACCCGCAGCTTGAGCCGGTTGTTCACGAACAGCGGCAGCACCCGGGTGTTCTTGTCGACGTACCGGTAGGGCGGGTTGGCGGCGCTGCCGACGGAGCCCCGGTCCAGGCCGCGGTAGCGCAGCAGGCCGCGACTCAGCACGCCCGCGGCCACGTCCCAGGTGCCCTCGACCCACTGGCCCTTGTGCTGGAGCCGGTTGGTGTCGAAGCCCGCGGTGAAGCCGGACCAGTCGTAGCAGTACCGGCTCTGCCCGGAGTGCTCGGTGGCTTGCGGCGCGTAGACGGTGCGGGCCGGCACCAGCAGCATCCGGTCCTGCTTCTTGTTGCGCAGGGCCAGGGCCTTGATCGACATGTGGCGCTTGTGGACGTTCAGGAAGCGGATGTAGGCGCTGCCGGAGAACTCCAGCCGCTCGCCCTCCCAGCGGACCGCCTCGATGGAGCCGTGCAGGGAGAGTTCCTTGCCGAGGCGGTAGGCCTTGCGGTCGATGCCGAGGCTGCGGTCGCCCAGGGTCGGGTACTGCAGGTACCGGTGGAGGCGGCGCTGGACGGGTATCGGCCCGCCCCGGCGCTCGAACTCGACGACGTCCAGCAGCTCCTGGAGCTTGCGCCGGCGCACCAGCAGCCACTTCACCCGGGCCTCGGCGGGCAGTTCCCCGATCAGGTCCTCGCCGGCCTCGTCCAGGAACTCGTTGGCCCAGGTGACGAAGGACTCCCGGTACTCCTCGTCGCCGTCCGGGAGCGCCTTCAGGTGGAGCATCAGGTCGGAGGTGAGGCAGGCGAGGTCGTACTTGCGCTTGGACTCGGCGAACGTCCGGGACCGGTGGCCGCCCAGGAAGCGGCTGACGCTGAGGACGGCGTCGACCCGGTCGCGCAGGTTGCCGACCTCGTGGTACCGCTGGGTGATGGAGGGGGCGGCGGCCCCGTCGCGGCGGCGCCAGTAGTAGACGACGTCGGTGATGGTGTCGACCTTGACGGCCCGGAAGTGGGCGAACATGTTGACCCAGGAGTCCTCGTACAGGACGCCCTCGGGGAACTCGATGAAGTAGTAGTCCCAGAAGCTGCGGCGGAACAGCTTGTTCCATACCGTGCGGTCGTAGATCAGCTTGTCGAACTTCGTGATGTGGGTGCCCCGCCGGTTGGCGGCCATCGGGGCCTTGTGCAGCGGGGACTGCCACTTCTTCGTGGAGTTCATCATCTCCACGTTGCCGGAGACGAAGTCCGAGCCGGACTCCTCCAGGGTGCGCAGCAGCGTCTCGTAGGCGTGCTCGGGCACCACGTCGTCGCCGTCGGCGAAGACGAGGAACTCGCCGTCCGGGTGGAGCGCGCGCAGGCCGGTGTTGCGGGCGTGGCCCGGGCCGTGCGCGTCCTGCCGGATCAGCCGGAAGCGCGGGTCCCGGGCGCACACCGCCCGGGCGATGTCGGTGGAGGCGTCGGTCGAGCCGTCGTCGACCAGGATCACCTCGAAGTCGCGGAACGACTGCCGGGCGATGGACTCCAGACATTCGGCGAGGTACGCCTCGACGTCCTGGAAGGGCACGACGACGCTCAGCCTCGGGCGGTGGGCAAGCACGTGGATCTGTCTTTCTGTTCAGCCGGCGGAGGAGGCCGGGACGGGCTCGTCCGCGCGCAGGGCCTGCCAGAGCAGGCGGGCGCGGGGCTCGTCGGCGGCCACCCGGTTGTGGTCGATCCGGTCGGCGACGACCGGGAGCATCACGGTCTTCATCCGCTCGGGCTGGAGGCCCTTCATGCTCTGCGCGAAGTCGAGCAGGCCGTTGAGCGACCCCAGCGAGGTGTCGGTGGTGAGCGCCTTGGTGGCCGCGTCCGCCACGCCGTAGGCCTTGGTCGGGCTGGAGAGGGTGCCCTTGCGCTGGAGCTGGGACAGGACGGAGAGCAGGAACTTCTGCTGCAGGCCGATCCGGCCGAGGTCGCTGCCGTCGCCGATGCCGTGCCGGGTGCGGACGAAGGCGAGCGCCTGCGTGCCGTCCAGCACGTGGGTGCCGGCGGGCAGGTGCAGGCCGCTGTACTCGTCGTCGATCGGGGCGTCGGTGGTGACCTCCACCCCGCCCATCGCGTCCACCAGGTCCTTGAACCCGGCGAAGTCGATCTCCACGTAGTGGTTCATCCGCAGGCCCGTCATGGACTCGACGGTCTTCACCACGCAGGACGGGCCCGCCGTGGTGTAGATCGAGTTGAACATCACGCGGGGCGCGCCGGCCACCTGCTTGCCATCGGTGGCGGTGCACGCCGGACGGGCGACCATGGTGTCGCGGGGGATGCTCACCACGGTGGCGTTGGCGCGGCCCTCGGGTATGTGGACCACCATCGCGGTGTCGGAGCGCGCGGTGCCGCCGACGTCGCCGCCCGCCAAGTCGCCGTTGTCGCCGCTGCGGGAGTCCGAGCCGAGCACCAGGATGTCCTGCGCGCCGGTCGGCAGCACGGCCGGCCGGTCCCCACCCAGCGCCTTGTCGATGTCGACCGTGTCGAGGTTGCCCTCCAGGTGACGGTAGCCCAGGTACGCGGCCCCGCCCGCGGCCAGCGCGAGCGCCAGCACCGTGCCACCGGTGATCAGCAGGATCCGGCGGGCCCGCCGCCGGGGCTTCGCCGGGGTGTCCAGGGCTGCGGACGGCGTCCTGCCGGTCGACATCTCATCGGTCTTCGCCATACCTGTGCGTCCTCCTGGTCGTGACGCACGGCTGTACTGGTATGTGCGCGGAGTAAATGTTCTCACGCGATTTTCACCCAAACTTGACCGGTTGCATCACATTCACATATCGAACCTTTGCGCAACCATTTAATCACTCACTGTAGGTGCCCGATTAAAACCCGTTCGCCCACATCTTCGACATTGTGTCCAATCTCCGCCAATACTTGCCTATTTGACTTTTCCGGCATACCTCCCAGGGGGGGCTGGTTTTCCAAGGGACCTCAACAGCCCTTCCCTGCATCCGGGGTGAACGCACTGCAACGACGGGCTGGAAACCTGGCAAGTGATGTGCACCACCTTCGACAACACGGGCACAGCGCCAGCGAAAGTTTCCATGGCTCCAGAAGCGCCGAGAGGAACGGCACTTTCTGGGGCACCCGCGCGCCGCTACCGGCACGCTCGGGCCCACTGAATGACCAGGCGGCAACCGCCCGCCGGCCCGCAAGCCCGTGGACTTCGCCCCCGCCTGACACGCTTGGAGAAGGGATACCTGGTGGAGTTCATCCCCTGCCGCAGGCAGGCTGCGCGAAGGCTTGGCACCTCACCGCGGCGGATTCCGGCGTCGCCGCCACCTCCCCCGAGGCCCGGTGCCCGACCGCCCCCTCCAGGCACCGGGCAGCTCGCCGTCCGGTACGGACGCGAGTACCTGCAGGACGTCGGCCGCCCAACTCCGCATGCGCCGGCGACCGTCCGCAATGCGGTGCCCACGCTGGCCGTGGTGGTCGCCGCCCCGTGCAGGCAGGCCGGAACGCGGGCTCACGCCTGCGACGGCAGGCTGCGCACGAGCAGGGCAACCGCTTCAGCGGCGGTGTCGACGGACGTCTCGGTGTACGGGTCCCGGGTGCGGAACAGGAAGGAGCCGTCGTGGCGCGGCTTTACCGATCCGCCCACCCGCCGGTAGGGCCATCGGGCAGTGGCCGAGAACCAGAGCGCGTAGTGGCTGGTGACCGGCATCAAGCAACGCAGCCGAGGCTCGGCGAAGGCCGCCTCGAACAGGGCGGGCGAGCGCCATCAGCACACCGCCGCGCACCGGGGCGGTCGATCCTTTTCTCCAGGGCGTGCCTTCGCTGTCTTCGACAGCAAAGGCAGAGGGGTTGTCGCCACGGCTCCGACCCCTTGTCCGCCCGGCCTGACCTGGGGAAACGCCAGCTTGGGGCGGGCGGGGCGCAGAGGTGCCGGCGGAGGTGCCGGTGGAGGCGGCCGCGGGTGCCTCCACGCGGCCGGGTAGGGCGCCGGACGGCGGCTCGGCGGCGGCCTGGCCGTCGCCGTCGGAGCGGGACAAGGCGGCGTGGGAGGAGGTCGTGGGCACGACGCCACCTTCCGGTGAGGAGCGCGGCCGGGGCGGGCACGGTGGCCGGCCCCGGGCCCGAGCGGGTGCCCGGACGCGGCCGACCCTGCACCCCGACCCCTTGTCCTCCGTCTGGCCCCGCGGGTTGTCCCACCCCTTGACCAGCACATTGTCCCGCCCGATTCGTCCCGGTCAGGGGCCTTATCCTCCCGGTTTGTCCGTGGCCCGGATCACGGCCCAGGGGCCCGGTCAGAGGTCGTGGACGTGGGCCCGGAGGATGCTGTGGGCGGCGAGCTCCGGGGTGTCGTGCAGGGCGGCCTGCTGGGTCTTCGGATCACCGAGGAAGTGGTTCTCGTAGACGGCGACCCGGCCGTCGCCACCGTCCAGGCCACGCTCGACCCAGCCCACCGGGTAGCCCTCGCCGAGCACCACCAGCACGTCCGGCTGCACCGTCCACCCGGCCAGCTCCCAGGCGTAGCCGAAGACCGCGGGGTCGAGGGGGATATGCAGGTCCATGCTGCGGGGCAGGCCGCGCCGCAGCGGATCGCGCGGCACCCGCACCGTCCCGGCGGCGGGCTCGGCCGCGCGCGGGCCGAGCCACCCGCCGGTGCTCGGCCGCGGCCGATCCGCATCCGGGGTGCGGGCGGCGGTGGCCGGCGGCACCCGTCGGGTACTGCGGAGCGCGTCCAGGGCCTCGCTCCACCCGGGATGGACGCGGGGCCGGCCGCGGTCGCCGATCAGCGGCTCCGTGCGGCCGTCGGCGAGGTGCAGCACCGCGATCCAGCCGCCCGGGCCCCACGGCCCGTCGCCGAGCAGCGCCGCCCAGCCGACCCGGACGCCGTGGTGGTGGAACTGGTGAACACCGGCGGCCTCCCGGGCCGACCAGGACGTGGTGCTCCAGCCCGGGCCGAAGGTCAGCGCGAGGTCGTCGGTCCGGTCGGGCGCACCGAAGCGGCGCACCGGATCGGAGGCGGCGCGCAGCACCGCATCGGGCTGCAGGCCGGTGTCGTCGGGGTGCGCAACGACGACGGCGCGAGCCGGGCGGGCCGGGGCGGGGCGGGCCGGGGCGGTCACCGGCTCGGCGGCGGGCGGGGTTTCGTTGCCGCCACGAAACGCGGGCGCCGCGGGCCCGTCCGGGTTCGGCGGGGTTTCGTTGCCGCCACGGAACGCGTCGCCGCGCGGCTCGGGGAGGGCAGGTTGTCCCCCGTCGGCGGGTCCGGGTTTCGTTGCACCGGCTGCCCGGGTGGCCCGGTGGGTGAGCTCCGCCGCCGCGGCGAGGAGCGCTTGCAGCGCGGCCGCCGTCCGGTCGGGGTCCTCGCCCTGGTCGAGGACGTCGGCGAGCGCCACGGTGGCGGCGGTGACCGCCTCGGCGCCCTCCAGCAGCTCCGCCCGGCGGCCCGGCCGCACCCCGGCCAGGACGGCGGGGGCGGCGGCCTGAGGTGTTCGCGGCTCGGCCTTGGCGCGGCGGCGGTGCGCGGCGGAACGGCACGTCGAGCTGCAGAAGCGGCCCGGCCGCCCGGTAGCCGCCGGCCGCAGCGGCCTGCCGCACGCCTCGCAGATCCCCGCAGGCCGCAGCGGCACATCGACAAGGGTCGGCTGGTCCACGCTCATAACCGCTGACCCTACGGGTTTCGTTGCACCGCGTCCCCTCCCGGGCCCGATCCCATCAGGACACCCCGAAGTCGGGCAGTGCCCCTCACAGCGTGCCACCGGGTTTCGTTGCAGCGACGAAAACACAGCCCAAGATGGCCCGCGCCGCGCGCCAGAGTTCCGTTGCAGCAACGGAACCCGCGCCACCGCGAAGTGCAGCGTCCCGAGCGGGCATGAGCAATCCTCTGCGTAGGCGGCACCGCGCATGCGCAACGCCCCGCCCGCCATCTTGCGCATGCGCAACGCCCGGCCCGACCCGGCTGCGCGCCCGCCGCTGCCGGCCGGGGCCCGACCAAGGCCTGCGGCGCCCATACTGCGATCCCGATCGCACCGCCCCCCACCTGCGGTGACGGATGCGTGTCGCACTTCCCGCACGGCGGATCCCCTCGCCTTGCGTGTGCCACTGCGCCACGCAACGCAGTCACGCAGTCACGCAGTCGGACAGCCGGCTGTGCAGGTGCGGACTGCGCAGGCCGTCGCAGTCCGCGGTGCACCGACTGCGTGGGCCGTCGCAGTCGCAGTACCGGGTGCAGCAACGACCGTTCGTTCGGTTCGGGTGCAGCACCCGGTGCCCTCCCGGCCGAAGTGCAGCACCCGGCCGCCCGCACCCTGGCGCGTAACCCGGACGGCCGCACCGCGGTTCACCGGGCATGACCTCCGCCACGACCGTCTCCTCCCCGTCCCCCGGCCGGGTGAGCGGCGCCCTGCGGCGCGGACTCGGCCCGGGTGCCGGCCGGGCGCTGGCAGCCGGCGTTCGGCAGCCCCGCACGCCGCCGCCTTGGTCGCCCGCCGCCGTCGACGCCGACCTGCGCGCCGCCCTGGACGCCTTCGAGCAGCAAACCGTCGACTGGTGCGAGGCCTTCGAGGACTTCGACGAGGACGTCCTGGCCGAGGCCGCCGCCGAGGCCCGCGTCTTCCGGCGCGACTCGGGCGCCGCCGTCCACCAGCTGGTGGCGGACCTGGTCGGGCAACTCGCCGACTGGGACCGCGCGCTCGACCGGCTCGGCAAGACACTCACCGCCGCCGCCCGGGCCCGGCCGCTGCCCGACTGGGCCGCCACCGCCGCCCGCACCGAAGAAGCCCGGCGCCGCCGCGCCCGCCAGACACTGCTGGAGGCCATCGCCCTCCACCACCACCGCGGCCCCGCTCCCGACCCCCGCACCCGCCACCCCTGGTGAGCACTACCTCCGGCCGGGCATCGTCGCGCTCGACGTCGCGCCGGCCCAACGTGGGTTGGCACTACCAGTAGGGCCAGACCGCTATCACGGGTGGTAGCGCTTTGGTCCTGGCCAGCAGGGCCGTAACTGGAGGACCGACGATCCCGTGGTGAAGCACGGGCTTGGCCCCACCAGCGGGGCCAAACTGCTATCACGGGTGGTAGTGCTTTGGCCCTGCAGTCAGAGCTAAAGCAAACGGCCCGGACCAGGGCCCGAGCCGCTCCTGCTCGTCGCCGGCTACGCACCGATACCGAGGTTGGCGAGCTGACCTTCATAGCGCTGCCGCAGTCGCTCGCCGAACCGCTCGGGGTCGAGTGACTCGATCCGGGGCACCGCGGCCAGGCCGGCCCGCATCTTGCCGCCGGTCAGCAGCGGGTGGATCTGGTAGACGCCGGGCTCCAAGAGCCAGGCCAGGCCCTTGTCGGCGAGCTGCTTCACCGAGCGGTTGACGCTTGGTGCGCTCAGGCCGAGCAGGGTGCCCATCTCGGCCTGGGATAGGCCGGCGCACCCGGTCTCCGGGTCCTGGTAGGCGAGCAGCGTATACATAAGCCGGAAGCTATTCGCGGTCAACTCGACCAGGCTGAGAACGGCCAGCGCCTCACGGCTGATGGCCACATACTCCGCGGTCGGAATCGGCGGGACGTACCGAGTGGTCGTCATCTGGAGTCCTCGGTCAGGGGCGCGCAACGCCCACCAGCTGCTGATACGTTGAGCATCCAATGTCAGGGTAGGCCCGCTCCGGTGCAACGGAGCGGGCCTACCCCGTCTCAGGCGCTCCGGACGGCCCGGACCTTCTTCTCGGCCGCCGGCATCTCGTTCTTCCCCGCCTTCGAGCCCAGCGCGACGACATTCGCCGCCTTGGCCACCGCCCGCTGGTCCTCACGGCGCTCCTTGCGCCACGCCGCCCCGTACTCCGGCCCCGGCATCAGGAACTCGGGCACCTCCGCCACCCAGATGTCCTGAGCCAGCTCCTGGTCGGCGCTGGACCCGGCGAAGGTCAGGAACGGGTTGAGCTGGTAGACCGAGCGGCGCGCGGTCCGCAGCCAGCCGATCTCGTTGAAGTACAGCAGCGACTCGCCGACGTAGGTCCGCAAGACGCCCGAGGCCGCGCTGATGTCGCGGTGGGTGGTCTTCACCATGCCCAGCGGCGCCCGGCGCGGGGCCTTCCCGCTCATCTGCTGGAAGCCCACCAGGGTGCACCAGGTCCGCATCCAGGTCTGCGGAATGTCCATCTGGGCGAGGGTGAGCATCATCAGCGGGGCGTCGGTCGTGTAGCCCTTGGTGGTGTCGGACTCCGCGAAGGTGCGGCCCGAGATCTTCTGCACCGAGTAGACGACGTTCCCCTGGCCGTCGAGCCGGGTGACCAGTTGCTCCCTGTGGCCCAGCTTGGGCTTGTCAGCCATCGGCGCTCTCCAGGTTCCTTGATCCAATGTCATTCGGGCACTATCACGGGTGATAGTGCTTTGGCCCTACCCTCAGGGCCAAACCGCCTCGGCGAGTCGCCCGGCTGCAGCTGACGCTAGATCCGACGGCCTGTGGATAACGTTCGCCGGTTTGGCCCTGGCCAGCAGGGCCAAACCGGCGGGCTTTTGGCCCTGCTGGCCAGGGCCAAACAATGGTTGATACAGACCACACGTTTTCGCAGGTCAGACCCGGTATTTCGGCCGCTGCAGCGGAAGTCGATCTCTCATACTCCCGCCGCAGCGGGAGAACCGGCGCTCGGAGGGTGCACCTCCGACCGGGGTCTCCCCTGGCAGGCGGCCGCCAGGCCGCTGACCTGCTGCTTTTCTGCGGTTATGGCCTCCGGCGGGCTGCTGATCCGGGCCGCTGCCGCTGCCCGGGCCGGGCTCGGTTTGACCCTGCCGGCAAGGCCGTCGGCTGGCCTCACCGCACCGATCACGAAATCGCGGCTGCCGCCGCGACCGGGCCCTGGGGGCCCTTTCCGCGCTCACCGGCCACCAGGCGGGCACCCGTGCCGGGCAGGCGCGGTGGTGACGGCTTGGAGTTCGATCCGCAGGTCCGATTGAGGAGGCCGAGGCGCAGTTGCCCGTCGTCCTGGTGCTGCTCGCGATCTCGTCCAGGTGGGTGGTGATCTGGGCCGGTGCTCGGTGGTTGGCAGGTCGGCGAACCCGAGGCAGGTCGGGTCCGGCAGGCACCCCGGCCCGACACGGACATCAGCCACCAGGTCGAGGGCAACTGGACAGGCCTGGGCCGCCTCGCGGCCCGGCCGGTGCGCTGTCGGCGCGCAGCGTCGATGGCGCAGTCCAGGCGGCAGCAGGATGGTCCAGCGCATCCGGGCGCTGGCCACGGGTGCGGGGGCGGAGCACGCCGCGCCCGACCCGGGTGGACCGACGGGCCGCGGCGGCGGCCTGGTTGCCGCCCGTACCCGGCCGGGAGGGCAGGTGCCGCCACCGGCCTAGGTGGGGAGAGCGAGGGGCGGGCCTCGCAGGTAGCGCTGCCCGGGAGTGGAAGGTGATGACCCGGCGCAGCTGGAGGTCGGCGACGGCGCGCAGCACCGCGATCTGCAGCGCCAGGCGCAGGAGCTCCTCGTTCGAGCGCTGGGAGCGTAGGTCGGCGACGACGGGCAGGTTGAGGAGTTCGCGCAGGTCCTCGTCCGTGACGACCGGGATCAGGACCCGGTAGTCGGCGAGGTAGCCGTGCTCGATGTCCTGGCCGAGAGTCTAGGTGAAGACGGTCTCGCCATAGATGCTGGTGTCCGTCATGGAGCACAGCGCGGGCAACTGCTCCGCGCCTTGGCTGTCGGTGTCGGCGGTAAGGCCGGCGCCGCCGACGACGGTGATTTTCTTGCAGCCGTCGCGGCGGCACAGCACCGCCAGCGCGTGCTCGAAAGACTCCCGGTCACCGGGCCGGCCGCACCGGATCAGGCCGGTGCGCGGCTCGTGCAAGGCGGCCAACTGGGGCGCGGCCGCGGCCTGGTGGTCAGGCAGAGTGCGCATTCCCGCTCTGGCGGACCGGGTCAGCCCTGCGGCATTATTTCGAACACGGAAGGGGAGTCCGGATCTCGGAGGGGGAACGGTGGGAGTGTTCGTCCGCTCGAAGAGCATAGAGGACCTGGCGTCGCTGCTGGGCTGGCTGACCGAGCAGCCGGAGTTCCGCGGGCGGTGCGAGGTGGTCCGCGGCCGTCCCGGCCCGGGTGAGATGGGAGCGGGCGTGGAGGCCCTGCACATCTTGCTCGACGGCACCGGACCGGCGCTGGTGACCGGGATCTGGGGCTGGCTGGCGGGGCGCCGGCGTAGCCGCACGACCATCGAAGTCACCACGGCCGACCACCGGCGGGTGACGGTCAGCTCCGACAATCCCGACGAGGCGAGGCGCCAGCTCAGTGCGCTGCTCGAGGAAACCGGGCCGCGATGACCGCGGGAGGTCGGCCGCGCAGCGCGGCCGTCATCATCGGGACCGCCTCCTACCAGCAGGCCGACCTCGCCGACCTGCCCTCGGTGCGGGCGAACGTACGAGCCCTGCACGCGATGCTGACCGGTGGCCACGGCGCCGCGCTGCGCGCCGAAGAAGTCGTCGTGGTCGAGGACCCGGCCGACTCGCTCTCGATGCTGAGGTCCATTGAGGAGGGCGCTGGCACCGCCGAGGACCTGCTCCTGGTGTACTACGCAGGGCATGGACTGCGACCGTCGGACGGGAGACTGGACGATCTCTACCTCACAGTGCCCAGCTCGCAGGAGGACTACCCCGAGGTCACAGCGCTGCCGTTTGAGCTCCTGCGGCAGGCGTTGTACAACAGCCGCGCGCGCAAGCGCGTCCTGATCCTGGACTGCTGCTTCAGCGGACTGGCCGTGCGGACCCGGATGGGCGCGCCGTCACCGGACCTGGGCATCGAGGGCACGTACGTGATGGCCTCGGCCCACCCGAACCAGGCCGCCCTGGCACCGCCGGGAGCCACCTATACCGCCTTCACCGGAACGCTGCTGTCCGTCCTCGGCGAAGGGATCCCGGGCGCCGGCGACCCGCTGACCCTGGGCGAGGTGTTCCCCGAGGTCAGGAGACGGCTGGCCGCGGCCAGACGGCCGCTACCGCGCCAGCTCAATACCGAGATGGGCAACGCCATCGCCCTGACCGTCAACCGCGCGGCCCCGCCGTCCTCGGCATCACCCTCCCCGACGCCAACACCGTGGGACGGCGACAAAGAGACCGGAGCCGGCGAGGACAAATTCGTCCAGCGCGGGTCCGTACTGGCCCTGTGGCGGACCTGGACGCTGCTCTGCACCGGCTTCGCCTTCGGCGTCCCCGCCTACGTGCAGGCCGCCCGGGTCGCGCACCCGTCCCCGCTGCTCACGTTCCAAGTCACCTTTGCATACGGCCTCCTGGCATTGATGGCCGTGCTGCGCCACAAGATCGAGGTGTACGTCGGCCCCGACGGCGTGCGGATCGGCAGCGCGACGCGCACCGTCGCCGCGTACGCGTGGACATCGGTGGCGCACGTCCAGATCCGCACCCGCCGGCCCGGCGGCCGCAGGCGCGATCTGTGGCTGACCCTCGAACCCGGCGCGCACGGCCCGGGACGCAATCCGCTCCGCCGCTACAACCGGCGGGCCGGAGACGGCCACCAGGTACGGCTCACCCCGCTGTTCGGATTCAGCGGGCCGATGATCGCCCAGCTCGACGCCGCGCTGCGCACGGCGGCGGGCAACCGCTGGCTCCCGCCTGCGGGCCGACCGGTGGCCGGCAGACGGCCCGCCCACTACACCCGCCCCGCCGCACCCATCGCCGTCCTCGGGATCGCGGGACTGCTCGTGCTGCCCCTCGGGCTCGTGGGCTGCCTGGTGGCGGCCGGGACGTGGGGCGCGCTGCCCCCGGCACTGCTGCTGTCCCTCGGCAGTGCCCTCCCGGTGACCAGCCTCGTCAAGAAGGCCGTCCCCGCCGACCTGCGCATCGACGCGACCGGCGTGCGCGTGGGCGACGGCCGCAGGGCCGACGCACGGTTCTGGCCCTGGAGCTGTGTCCAATCCGTCGGGTGCGAGCGATCCCACGACTGGGAGAACCGCCCCGGCCACCTGGTGATCCGCACCACGGAGTCGTCCGACAACCCGCCTGCGCTCCGACTGCCACTGCGCCGCCTCTGGGGCCCGGCCGACCGGATCGACGAAGCCCTCGAGCGCTTCGCCGGGCACCGCTGGAGCCCGGACCTCCACTGCGACGACGGCGTACTGCAGGACGACGCCGAGGCGCTGGTGCTGCAAGGGAGGCACAACGGCACCCGGACCATCGCCATTCTGGCCGGCATCGACCTGCTCGTCCTCACCGCCGGCCGGTGGCTCGGCGGCCTCGCGCACGGGGCAGCTGCCGTTTTCCTCACGCTGTGCGTGCTACAGGCCGAGGCGACGATCGGCTTCCTCCTCCTGCAGGGGCCGTGCCTGGACCGGTTCACCCTGCGGATGGACACCGACGGTATCACGGTCACCGGCCGCGGCCGACGAAGGCCTGCCATCGGCTGGTCCCTCGTGCGCAGCGTCCAGGTAGGCAAGGACCGTGTCGTCCTGTGGCCCTCGAGGGAAGGCGCGCTCAGCAGCGCGTTCCAGCGGATGGCGGGCCTCGGCGGCGGCTTCAACCTGTGCCGCTTCACCGGATACGGAGAGTACATCGACGTCCACCCCCGGCGGCTGGAGCGGGCGGTGGCTCGCTTCGCCGGCCACCGCATCACCTTGGTGGGCTCGTCCGGCCGGATGCCGTGGGCTGGCCAGGACGAGTGACCCGGCCGGGAACGGCGGCCAAGGCGGCCCGAGGCCGGCATGGCGGGCCGCCCCCGGCCGCGGAAAGCAGCCCCGGACGGCACCGGATGCGGCCAAGGGCCGGGGCGCCGGGCACCCGCACGGCCCCGGCAGCGGCCGGGGCACGCACCGCCGAAGCAACCGCCGCCCAAGGCCGGCGGGATGACGGTGGGGACGGTCCGGTGGACCGCCCCCTTGGTGGGCTAGCGGTCGTCGGTGCAGTGGTGGTCGGCCTCGACGTAGTCGCCGTCGGCGAGCTGGGTCTCCAGCGACCAGCCGCAGGTGCAGTCGGCCCGGCCGTCCCAGCCGATCTCGGGCCCTTCGTCCTGGTCGCAGTCGTGGTCGGCGTCGACGCCGGTACCGTCCTCGAAGTGGGGGTCGCCTCCGTCGCCGCACGCGCGGCACGTCCACTCGGCGCTCCAGGTGACCGTGCCCTGGTCCGGGCCGTGGTCCTGCCGTTCGGCCCGGACCGCCACCAGGGCGTCCAGCAGCGCGGTCTGCTGGGCCGTCAGCTTCCCGCCGGCGCGGGCCTTGTCCTGCTTGCGCAGCCAGGCGCCGGGCCGGAACGTCGGGTCCGTCTCGCCGCCGGTGCGGTTGGCGGGGCCGTCCAGGGTTCCGCCGGCGGCGAGGTAGGCGAGCAAGCGCCGGTAGGAGCGGTTCCAGTCCGGGTCGATGCGCCACATCGCGTCCAGCGCGGTCAGCCTGGCGTCCTGGGCGGCCGTCAGCTTCGTGTTCTTGCGCTGGCGGCCCATCCAGGCCCCGACGGCGTGGCCGTCGAGCTTCTCGGCGGCCGGGACGGCGAGGTGCCCGTGCGTCTGGGCCCAGGCGCGGGCGTGGGCGTAGCCGCGCTCCCAGGAGCGGGCGTGCTTGTCCCAGACCATGCCGAGCCGGTCGAGCTCGTGGATGCGCACCGGGGCGAGCAGGCCCGCGCCGCGCAGGTAGCGCTGCCGGTCGAGCCAGGAGATCAGCGCGCCGTCGCGGGTCTTGTCGGTGGGGTCGAGGTGGCGGTGCCCGGTGCGGAAGGCGGCGGCCGTCTCGAACATGCGCTGCCACTCGGTGGCGCGGGGGTTGAAGGCGCGCAGCTTCACCGTCTGGAGGATCCGGGCGGCGTGGCGGCGGGCGTTGATCCGTATCCAGTCCACCGGCGACTCCTCCGGGGTCGGCTGGTCGGCATCGGCGGCCTCGCCGGACTCCTCGCCCTCCTCGGAGGTGGTGAGGCCCTGGTCCTTGTCCCCGGCCCGGCGGGTGCGCAGTTCGGTGATCCGGCCGACCACGCGGGCGTCGTGGGCGGCCAGGGCGCGCAGGACGCGCCAGATGGTGCGGAACGAGCTGGCCTCGATCTCGTCGTCGGCCCCGGCCTTCACGGCCTCGCCCGCGTCCTGGATCTCGGCCGGGTCGGCGGCGGCGGTGTCGTCGCCGACCTCGGGGGTGGGCAGGTAGACGGGGATGATGACCCAGGACACCTTGCCCTGCCGGTAGGCCTGGCGCAGGGCCCGGCCGACGGCCTGGACGACGTCGATGACGCTCGACTTCGGGTCCGCGAAGACGATCGCATCCACACTTCTCACGTCGATGCCCTCGTTCAGAAGCCGGGAGTTGCAGATGATGCAGCACTCCTCGCCCTCCTCCCCGAGCCGCTCCCCGGTGGAGGCCGAGAACGTCGCGAACGCCGCCCGGCGGTCCTTGAGCCGGTCGGAGCCGGCCACCGCAAGGGCGGTCACCCGTTCCGGCCGGTCCGCAGTGGGGAGCAGCTCGGCGGTGGCGTTCATGGTCGTGGCGAACTCGCGGGCGGCCTGCACGCGGGAGTGGAAGGTGATGACCCGGCGCAGCTGGAGGTCGGCGACGGCGCGCAGCACCGCGATCTGCAACGCGAGGCGCAGGAGTTCCTCGTTGGAGCGCTGGGAGCGCAGGTCGGCGACGGCGGGCAGGTTGAGGAGTTCGCGCAGGTCCTCGTCGGTGACGACGGGGACCAGGACGCGGTAGTCGGCGAGGTAGCCGTGCTCGATGCCCTGCCCCAGCGTCCAGGTGAAGACTGTGGGGCCGTAGACGGCTGGGTCGTCCATGGAGCACAGTGCGGGCAGCTGCTCGCCACCCTGGCCGTCGGCGTCGGCGGTGAGGTCGGCCAGGCCCGGCTTCGCGCGGGTGTCGTCGGCGATCTTCGGGGTCGCGGTGAAGTACAGCCGACGCAGCGCGGGCACGTCGGTGTCCTTGTGGATCGCCGCCCACGCCTTCCCCTCGGAGCCTGCCGTCCGGTGGGCCTCGTCGACGACCACGACGTCCCAGACCGGGAGGCCGAACTCCTTGTGCGCCTTCACGATCCGCTCCAGCGAGGCGTAGGTCGCGTAGACAGTGACCGGCTCCCCGGCCTTCGCGCTGGCGACCAGGTGCGCGATCCGGGCGGCCTGCGTGGTCACCTGCGCCTCGACGCGCCCGCCCGCCTCCGCACTCTCCAGCGCCTCCGCCCGCGAACACGCCGCCACCGCCAGGCCCCGGCGCCCGCCCTTCAACGACCACGCGGTCGCGGTCTGCTCCAGCAACTCGATCGTCGGCACCAACACCAGCACCCGGCCCCTCGCCGCCAGGCGCCGCGCGCACCCGGCGGCGATCAGGGTCTTGCCGGAGCCGGTCGCGGCCACGACGGTGGCGCGGCCGCCCATCTTCACGGCCTTCACCGCGGCCGCGACGGCGTCCTTCTGGAACCAGTGCAGCGGCAGCGGGTTCACCACCGCGGCGGCCGGCTCGGCCTGGGCGGGCAGCGAAGCCGGGCCGCGCAGAGCGGCCGGGACGTCCTCGACGGCGGCGGTGACGGCGGTGGTGGTCGTGGTGTCCACGGCGCGGGGTTCTCCTTCGGATGCTGAGACGGCTGGGCGGGGCGGGTGGGTGGTGTGGCAGGGTCCGGGGCGGGCGGCCTCTCCCCGGGGCCAGGTCATGGTGGGGGAGAGGCCGCATGTGACTGAGCGCTTCAGTTGGCCAGTTGAGCTGCCTCTTCAGCGGGTCCCTTTCGCGACGCGGCTCAGGACCGCGCGAAGGCGCTCCCGCCCAGCTGCCATGCTGGCGTCCCATATGCCTGCGGCGTTGCCGGACGCCGATAGGGTCTGGAGCCGCTGTTCGTCCGCTTGGAACGCGGCACCCGCGATGTTCTGGTCCAGCATGCCCATCGCGGTGAGCGCCGCGTGGCCGCACGACACTGCGTGGTCAGCGCTGCCGGAGCCGTTGGCCAACAGGACGTAGCGCAGGACCAGGCACGCGAAGAACGTGTAGGTGCCGACGACGTCGGTGATGCCGTCCTCGGTGGACTGCAGCTCGGGAAACCGGTCCAGCAGGTGTGCCCGCTCGGCGGCGTCGGACAGCAGTCGGTCGGTCTGCCAGAGGCCGGCCACGGAGTCCGTGTAGAGCTCTACGTCTGTTTCCCGGCCCGTCTCACCTGTCCGTAGAGCAATGAACAGCGGGGCCATCCGCTCGGCGCAAGCCGCGACATAGAGGCGGACCGGCTCGTCTCCCCCGGTCTGGAGTTCTTCCACGACGTTCTGTTCCACCAGCGTCTTCACACGCCGTCCTTTCTGCGGATCATTTGCTCAACTGGCCAGTTCAAGCACTCACCGGCCAACTGGAGCGCTCAGTCACACCGCACCGGGTTCTCCGCTACTGCTCGGGGACCCAGCCGCGGACTTCCAGGTAGGCGATGTCGGCGTCCTCGACGGCGCGGCCGGTCTCCACCAGCCAGGCCTTCATGGCCTCGGTGACGTCGCCGTGGTGGTCGGCGACGCGCTGGGACCACTCGGCGGCGTCGAACCCGCCGGACGAGCTGGAGCCGTAGGTGCGCTCCTCGGTGCCGTCGGAGCGGGGGATGAACCCTCGGCGCACCCCGCCGGAGTCCTGCTCGGAACCGGCCGAGTAGACGTACTGGTCGGCCTTCATCCGGACGGTGAACGCGAGACGGCCGCCAGCCTGGCCGGTCTCGTGGACGACCGGGGCGAGGTGCGCGGCACCGGACTTGATGGCCTGCTTCCCGGCCCGGCCGGCCATGCTGCCGCCCGGGGTGCCGATGGTGTCCTTGCCCCGCACCCGCGCCTTCTGGCCGCCCTTGGTGGTGCGCCGCTTCGTGTTCGCCCCGGCGATCCCCGACAGGGCCTCCTCGTCCCGCTGGCCGCCACGCACCGCGCGGACCAGCTGGCGCAGCGCGCCCACCATGGAGGCGCCCTTGCCCTTGGTGAAGAACTGCGAGACCAGCGAGGCGTCGCGGCCGAGCATCTTCGCGACCTGGCGCTTGGTGTAGCCCTGGTCGATGAGCTGCTGGGTGAGGCGGGCGGCCTCGTTGGGCTGGTTCGGGTCGGCGGGGCTCAACTCTGCTCAGCTCCCTTCTCGGTGGCCACGAGTTCGGCGCGGCCCTGGCCGCGCAGCTTGAGGTACTGCTCCTGGGAGGCCGGGTGCGGGACGGGCCCGGTGAGGTGGCCCTTGAGCAGGTAGTCACCGGGCTCGCCCCGGTAGGGCCACATCTGGCGCTCGGTCAGGGCGATGCCGTCGGTGCCGAAGTACACGACCGTGCCGGGCCTGGCGTGCAGGGCACCGGCGTGGCCGATGACCTCCTTGCCCTGGCGGTACTTCATGTCCAGCAGCGCCGCCCGCGCCCCCGACCACACGTACGCCGCCCACTCCGGGTGCGCGTACGGGTCGCGGGAGAAGCCGGCCTGCCGCTGCCAGGTCACCACGCTCTCGTCCTGGCCGAGGATCTCCACCCCCGCCGGAAGCGCCTCGCCGAGCGGGGTGGTGCCGGAGACCAGGCGCGGGCGCTGCGCGAAGCCGCCCAGGCCGAACAGCAGCACGGAGCGCACCGCGCGGGAGGCGAGGTAGGCCGCCTGCCGCTGGCGCTCGTCGCCGTGCAGCTTCGACAGGTTGGTCAGGTCCGCCCAGGCCGCCTTGAGCCGCTTGCCCCACTCGTCCAGCGGCTTGCCGTCCTCGAACAGCAGGCCGCCCAGGATCTCCACCTTCCACGGGGCGAGGTGGTTCGACAGCGCGAGGTGGATCTCCGCGCCGCCCGCCCACGTCACGAAGGTCTCCCCCGGCGTCGAGGGGTAGACCCAGGCGCGCTCCCCGGTCACCGGGGCCGGGAGCAGGCCGACGTGGTTCCACCCGGCCGGGACGGTCACCCGCACGTTCCAGTGCGAGCAGGACATCAGCGCCTTCGTCTGCTCGGCCTCGCTCATCACGGCGAACGCGGCCGCGGTGATCCGGCGCGGGGTGCCCACCGGGCTCTTCCACAGGTGCTTGGCGTAGGCGAAGGTGCGGTCGTACTCCACCAGCGCCGGGAGCTGCTCCGGAACGCGCGGCGGCAGGATCAGCTCGGTGCGGCCCTGCCCGCCGGTCGCGTGCAGCAGCCCGCGCAGTTCCTCCGACAGCACCGGATAGCCCCCGGCCCACTTCCCGGTGGTCGGGATGGTGCGCGACCACAGGTCCCGGCCCGTCTGGCTGGGCGAGCCCATCAGCACCGCGTCGTCCCAGTGCCGCCGCAGCGCCTGCCACAGCAGGGTGAACGCCTGGCGGCAGGTGGCGACGTCGGCGCCGTCCGCGTCGAACCACTCCCCCATGCTGCGGATCTCGGTGCTGCCGCTGTCCGGCGCGCTCGCGGGGGCGTAGCGGCCAACCGGCTGGCGCTGGTGGACGAAGTGCCCGGCGAGCTTGTCCCGGCCCGACCCGACGGCGGTGGTCCACCGCTCGGACGGGGTGTTGAGCCACGCCGCGACCGCGTCCTTGAGCGTGGAGTACCGCTCGGCGCCGTCGTGCCACGGCGCGCCGGCGGTGATGTAGATGCGCTCGGTACCGGGCGCGGAGTACAGGACCGCGTCCAGGATCTCCCCCGGCGTGCGGGCACCGAGCGTCAGGCGCACAACCTGGTCGCGGACCGCCAGGTCGCCGGTCGCGGCGTCCAGGAACACCGTCGCGCGGGCCTGCTGGACGAAGTTCGGGCGTTTGGAGACCAGGCCGGTGGTCACGGCCTCGAACCGCGCGCCCTCCGCGCCCTCCGGGAGGGTGGGCAGCTCGCGCGGCCCGGCAGCGACCGAAGCGGGCTGCTCGACGACGGCGGCCTGGTCCTCGACCACGGTCGGCGCCCCGGTCGCCGGGGCGGCCGGGGCCGGCTGCTCGACGACGGGAGCCGGGCGGTTCAGCGCCGGGGCGAGCGCCGCGACCGGCTGCTCCGCGGGCCCGGCCGCCGGGGCCGGCGCCTGCACGGGTGCGGCGGCGGCCTGGTCGTCGGCCTTGGCGGTGCGGACCGCGGCGGGGGTCGGGTCCAGCAGCGGCGCGATCCGCACCACGTCAGCCAGCGTCAGTCCGGACGCCTTCGCCACCGCGTCGGCCTTGGCGGCCTCGTACCCCGCGAGCCCGGCCACCTTGCGGGCGCGCTGCTGGTTGAGCTTGTCCAGCTCCTTCTGCGCCGCGGCCACGGTCTTCTTGGCCTGTCCGATCTCGCCTCGCAGCTCGCGCAGCGAGGCGAGGGCGGCGGTGTACGCCTGACGGTCCATCAGGATCTCACTCCCCTTCCGTGGTCTCGGTGGTGGTGGCGTCGGCGGTCAGGGGGCGGGCCTGGCGGGCCAGGGTTAGCCAGCCGTCGGGGCCCTGGGTGCCGTGGATGTCGGCCAGCCCGGCGAGCAGGAACGCGTACGCGCCGCGCTTGGGGGCCCGCGGCTGGGCGGTGCCGTTCTCCCACTTCGCGAAGGTCTCCCGCCGGGTATCCAGCGCGGCGGCCACCTCGACCTGGGTCAGACCGGCGGCCTTGCGCAGCCGTTCCCGCTCGCCGGGCTCCGGCAGGTCCCCGCCGTCCCTGGCCTTGGCCAGTAGCGCGTCCACCGCCGCGAAAATCTCACTCATCACATACCTCCACACGAGAAAGATAGCATAATTCGCCGCATATAGCGCACATTATTAATCGTATATACACCGCAATATGGCCTCACTCGGGGCGCGCGCTCCCGAACGGGTCTGCTGCCGACACCGGCCCCAGTCACCACCTGGCGGGTGGCCGGGCCGACGGCTGCCGCCCCACTCGGCACCGGTTGCCGGGCGGGTCCGGCACGCCTCGCAGGCCGAGGCCGTGCCGCTCGGCCCGTTTCCATACAAGGCCCATCACAGGTGTACGGAAACCCATACACTCAGCCATCGATCTGTATAAATCTCCGTACACCCAACCTGAGGAGCGTGATGGAACTCGTCCACGGCGCTTTCCGCGTCGAAGTGCGCGAGCGGGACGGCGGCCTCGACCTGGTCCTACGCCTCGATACGCAGCAGATCGGCACTGTCGACGGCCTCGCCGCCGTGCTGGACCTGGCGCAGGACGTCGCCACCGTGCTGCACGGCCTGGCCCTGCTGCGCGCCGGCGGCACCGATCCGGCCGCGCACGCCGATGTTGCCGCCGCCCTCGACCGGCGGCTGATCCCCCGGCTGGAGGGGATCCGGGACGCCGCGATCCGCGCGCACCGCGCCGCCGGCGGGTCGACCGGGGATGTCGCCCAGGCCCTGGGCGTCTCCCGCAGCACCGCCCAGTACAAGCGCGACACCCTGCGGCACACCGAGCCCAGCTCCTGGGAGGACTGGGCCGTCCAGGGCCTTCGGACCGCGCGCACCGAACCGACGACGAAGGACACCACGATGACCACCACCGTCCCGGCCTACGCCGACGCGCCCCACGAGGACGTCGAAGCCCGGACCCTGCACCGCCTGCGCGGCCACCTGCCCGACCAGGGCCGCACGAGCCCCGCCGCCCGCGCCGACGCCTGGAGCGAGGTGGACCGGATCCTGGGCCGCGAGGTGCTGGTGCGCGGCGCGGCGCTGGCCGACCGGGACGCGCTGCTGGAGCCCGAACGCGCCGGCGACGCCGAGGACGCCGCCCGGGCCCTGGCCCAATGGGACCTCCACCACGCCGCCGGCCCCGGAACGGACAGCACCGACGGGCAGGCGCTGCGCGGCTACGTGCGCTCGCAGTACGAGGCCCTGGCCCGCACCGGCCGCCAGGGCCCGCCCGAGCAAGCCGAGGCCCTGGCGCTGTGGCTGCTGGGCGCCGCCACCCGCGACGCGGCCGCCCGCCGGCTCGGCGAGACCGCGCCCGACTGGCCGATGTTCGAGGGCCTGACCGCCGTCGTCGAGACCTGGCAGCGGCGCGGCACCCTCCCCGTCGACACCACCACCGCCGCCGCCCACCTCGCCGTCGACCTCATCGCCCTACGCCACGGCGACGACGGCGACGGCGACAGCGACGACGGCGACGAGAAGGTCCGCCGGTGGCTGGTCGAGTTCGGCGACCAGGTCGCCCACGCCCAACTCCATGACCACCCCGCCGGACCGACCGCCATCGCCATCCTCGACACCGTCGCCACCCACACCGCCACCGCGCCCGACCAGCCCCTCGACACCCCCGCCCTGACCGCGATCGGCCTCCACCTGCTCACCCACCTGCGCCCCGGCCACCGCACCGAGGACGCCCGCGAGCTCCTGCTCACCCTCGGCATGTGGGCCGGACACGACCTCGCCCACACCCTGGCGTTCGAGGAGAAACGGATCGACGGCTACCTCGCCGACCGCGCCGACCGCCCGGCCGGCTGAACCCGGTGTCCCGGCCCGGCCGACCGAGCCGGGGCGGGGCGGGGCGGGGCGGGAACGTTCGGACGGCCGTCTGCGCGCACCGCAGCGGGCTGACCCCGGGCGCCTTCCCCGCCGGCGCGGTGGATCCGGACGATTGGGGATCTTGCGGGGAAGGGCGCGCGGACCGGGAACCCGCGTGCCCGCCCGGACCGCACCGGCGTGCCGGTCGGCGGTCCGGCCAGCGTGGCTGAGGGCCCCGGCCCGGGACGTTCAGCGGGTGCGGCGGGCCGGCGGGCGGATCGGCAGCGGGATCTCGCCGGGCGGTGCCGTGTGGTCGGGGCGTCCGGGTCGCGGGGGCGCGGCCCGGGAGGTGAGGGCGCGCAGGTGGACGTGGACGGTGGCAGGCTCCGTGCCGGTGAGGTCCGCGACCACGGCCAGGGGCAGGTGGAGGACCGTGTGCAGGAGCAGGGCGTCCTGCTGCGGCGGTTCGAGATGGGCGGTGGAGCGCAGCCGGGCAGGGTCGGCGGCGGCGTGGACGTGGTGGCGGACCGCCTGCCAGGCGCAGGCGGAGGGGCTGGAGGTGGCCAGGGCCTGCTGCCAGGTCGCGGCGAGGGCGTCGAATACGCCCCCCTGTCACCGCAGCTCGCAGGCAGACACGGCCCGGGATTGATTCATTTTCGGACGAGATGCGTTGCCGACCCTGGCGCGGGAATGACACCCTGGAAAACAGCGCACCTTTCGGCCACGGCCGGAACTTCCCTGGCGCAGTGGCTGCACCACGAACGAGGGATCCGGGCATCACCGCGACTTCCCGCGCGGCGCCCGCGAGGGTGGCACGCCCCCCGGGGCGGAGCCACCCTCCGCTTTTTCCGGTCCAGGGCCAGGCGCAGGTGGGGGTTGTCCAGGAGCTGGCCGAGGTGCTGCGGGTAGGAGTACAGCAGCAGCGGGACGCCCTCGCAGCGGCTGAGCACGTAGCCGTAGGCGTAGCGGCAGGTCGTCACCGCCACCGTCCGCTGCCCGGACCGGGCGGCGTGCACGTCCTCCCACAGCCGGTACAGCGCGCCCCCCGCCCGGTCGGGGCCGAAGCCAACGTGCAGCACCTGGTCGACCTCGGCCGCGGCGCGGCGCACGGATGCGTCTTCGAGGGTGGTGGCCGCGCGCCGGGCGGGGACGTTGGCGCGCGGCGACCACAGGTTGGGGGAGGCGAGGGCGAGGTCGACCCAGCTGGGCAGGGGTACTGGGTCAGCGGTCCCCTCATCCAGTCGGGCGGCACGGCCTGGCCCGGGGGACCGGCGTGCAGTCGGCCGGGAGCGGGTGCGTCACGCCGGCCCCCCGATCCGGTAGACCGCGCCGACGGAGCGGATGCCGTGCTCAGGCTCGGCGGGCAGGTGCGGACGGGGAAGGTCGGCGGCGAGGGCGCCGGGGATCTCCTCCAGGCGGGCCAGCAGGGGCAGCAGGCCGCTGTGGTGGCTGGAGTAGAACAAGGCAGGGCGCTGGCCGGTGTGCCGCCGCCAGCCCTCGCGCAGCCACCGGCGCTCGGTGGCGTCCTCGACCCTGATGCCCGTCACGGCGAGGGTGCTGCCCGCGGCGAGATGCGCCAGCAACTGCTCCAGCAGCTCCTGAAGGGGCTCCCGTCGGGTGCGGTGCGCTCCGGCCAGCACGATGCCCAGCGGCCGGGCGAGGTCGAGGTGCTCGCGCAGGGCCGCGTCGTCCAGCAGGCCGGGCAGGTCGTCGGCGTCGCGGTGCAGCAGGATGGCCGGGCCCTCGTAGAGCAGTCCGGCCCAGGTGCGGCTCTGCTCGCAGGTCGTGACGGCCACCACCCGGGGGCTGCGCTGGTAGGTCCACCAGTCGTGGGGCCCGTGCTGGGGCAGGCCTACGCCGAAGCCGAGGTGGAGCACCTGCCGGTGCTCGCGCTGGGTCCACCGGTAGGCGGCTTCCTCCGCCTGGTCGGCGCCGCGCACTGCGCCGGGCAGCTGCGGGTGCCGATCGAGCAGGAGGTCGGCGGCGGCGTAGGCGAGGCGGGGGACGTTGCGCGCGCGTCGGCGCTGGGGGTGGGGGTCGTCGGCCAGTGCGAGGGCGACGTACGCGGGCGAGAGCCGCTGCGGCAGTTGCTCAACGGTGCTCATCGTGCCCGCCCCACGGTGTCGAGGCGGCAGGAGCGGCCGAAGACCGACGTGGACGTGGTGGTGGGTGCCAAGAATGCAGTGGGCACAGGGGTACTCCGGGGGTCGAAGGCGCGTGGGCGGGGCTGGCCGCGCCTTGGTGCTGAGGGGTGGTCAGGCGGGGCGAGGGCCGCCGGGCGGCCCAGTCCGCCACCGCGCGGCCTGGCGGCGGACCGCGAGAGCCGTGAGCTGCGCGGCGGCGTCGGGCATGTCGCTTCGTTCCGGTGCCGGGGCGGAGGCGAAGACGATCGCGGGGCGTTCGCCGGAAGGCGGCGGGTCGTCCAGGACGGCGCGCGGGGTGCGGCAGGGCGGGGCGGGGCCGGCGGTCGGCGTGGAGGTGTCCCCCTCGGGTGTCGGGCGGCCGCCCTCCCCCGGGGGCCGCTGGTGGTCGTGTCGGTCAGGTCCCGGCGGTGCGGGCGGCGAAGTGCGCCGCCAGGTAGGGCAGGAGAGGGGCCAGGCCGAATCCCTTGACCAGGACGGCGCAGCCGGCCGGCAGGGCGGCGGCGAAGCGGTCCAGGGCGGGTCCGGTGTCGCAGAGCAGTTCGGTGTGCTCAACGCCGCCTTGGCGGGCGGCGGTGAGCAGGACCCGGGCGTCGCGGCGGCCGACGGGAGGCCCGTAGTGGCTCTCACCCGGGTCCGGGGCGATGACGGCCAGGTGCCGGATGCCGGCGGTGGCGAGCGCGGTGCCCACGCGGGCGTGGACGTCGATGGGGTGCTGGTCGGCGCCGACCTCAAGTTCGGTGACGATGGCGCACAGCTCCCGGTGGCGGTCGGCGTGCAGCGGCAGCCCTTCGGTGGCGGCCAGCATGTCGGCCAGCGAGCAGCTGTTGGTGTCGTCCAGCAGCAGGCCGCCGTCGGGCAGGTGCAGGCGGTGCAGGCGGCCCGGGCCGGCGGGGTCCGCGTAGGCCAGGCGGCCGAGCAGGTCACGGAAGCACTCGTAGTCGACGGCTTCGACGCTCTTGTCGACGTCCTTCCTGGCGGCGGGCAGCAGGTCCCGGGCGGCGAGGAAGCCCGCGAAGCCGGTCACCGCGGCCTGTGCGGCCGCCGGGCGCGCCAGGGACTCGGGATGCTCGGTGTGCACCCGGTCGCCGGCGAGCGCCGCCAGTTCGGCGACCGACACTGCGGCCACCGGTTCGTCGTGCTGCTCACGCGGGTCACTCATCGTCAGCTCAGCTCCTCGTAGGGGTACGGCACGCTGTCGCGGAAGGGTTCGGGTCGAGAGGGTGGTACGGGTGGCGCAGACACCGGCCGGACCTCAGAGGGGCGCTCCGCTGCGGCGCAGCTCGCGGTGGACGCGCTCCAGCACCACGGCCAGCAGCCAGGGGTCCGTCCACTGGTAGTGGTCGGGGTGCGGGGGCACGAGCCATTCGACGGTCCGGGCGTCGCCGGTCGGGGAGGGCATGTCGAGTACCCCGCTGGTGCGCATCCGCGCCTGCGGCACCGGCAGGCCCCAGGGCGGGGTGCCGCGGGCCGGGACTGCGGTCAGGAACTGCGTTCGCGCCGCCCGGCCCCGGCCCACCGCCTTGTGCTGCAGGACCGGTCCGATGGGCACCGCCCGCCCCCGGGCCAGCTGCTCCAGCCGGGTCAGCGCGGCCTGCCCCCATATCCGGCCCGGCAGCTCGACCACCGCGAAGGATTGGCCGATGGGAAGCGGCGCGAGCCCGTGCCTGCGCCAGACCTCCTGCGCCTGGGCCGGGTCCTCGGCCAGGCGGGCGAAGCGCTCCACCAGGCGCCGGTTGGCCTCACGCTGACCGGCGATCTGCGCCGCGGCGCTCCGGGCCGCTACCACCGCGTACCCGCCAGCGCGATGGCGAGTTGCTCCCACTCCACCGCCAGCCGCTCCTGTTCCGGCAGCACGTCCCGTTCCCGCTCGCGCGCCGCCCGCCACTGCTGTTGCTCGGGAGCGGTGACCGCGCCCAGCACCCCGGCCAGCAGCTCCGGCATCCACGGCGCCGCCGCGGCGCCGGGCGCCACCAGCCACACCGCATCGGCCACCGGCCGCCCGGCCAGCACGCCGATCGGCACGGCCTCCGGCTCCTGCGGGCACACCAGCTTGCCGTCGACCCGCAGTTCGCCGACACCACAGGCCAGTTCGGCCAGGCGTGCCGAGTCGCGGGTGGGCAGCGCCAGACGCCCGATGCCCGTGGCGTGCAGCGGCGGTAGCAGCAGCACCGGCCGGTCGGCGGCGGCGAAATTCCGCAGCCTGCGCAGCACCTCCGCGCCGGTCCCGGCCGGCATCACCAACACCGATCGCTCGGCGCTCAGGGTCACCGTCCCCGCCCACCCGCCCGCCGGATCCTGCGGCGGCCGCTGGCCGAGCACGCCGGCGCTCCCACCTGACTGCGTGTACATCCCCGTCGTCTCCCTCGTGATCGTGGCGTAGATGGCGCTACTCCCCCTGCGGGTGGCCCGGGCCCTTTCGGCAAGTCCCGGGCCACCCGTCGGCGCCGCGGGCCGCTCCACTGCTCGGCAGCGGCCTGCGGCGGTGCGCGGCCGCCGACACCCGGGGGACGGCGCGGGGCGGCCGCGGTGCAGCGAGCTCGGCGCGCTGGGGGGAGGAAGCGCGTTGCCCTGCTGCACACCCCGCCCGGCATGGCGGGGGCTGGAATCCCCCGGCACGACCTTTCCGGCCGTGCCGGGGGGAGATCATGACGCCGCGCGGATCTCCTGCCGGGCGCTGACGAACCGGGCGAGGGCCGACAGGTTCGGACCGCGGCCCGCCGCAGCCGGTGTCGCCTGGTCGGGCAGGGACCACAGGTAGTGCAAGTCAGCGCCCACAGCGGCCACGACAGCCGCGGGATCCCACAGGTTCCCGTTGCCGAACGGCTCCACCAGCCACCCCGCCCCGCCCCGGCGCGGAAGCGCCCGGCCCGGCGCCGGGCACATCAGCGTGCCGTCGACCACCAGCTCGACCAGCCCGGCCAACTGGTCGGCCGCCGTCACCCGGCCCCCGGCGGTGCCCGGCCCGGCCGGTTCCCGGTCGGATTCCCGAGGGCCCGTCAGGCCCACCAGGTCCACCAGGTCCACCGACCCGCACTCCCCCGGCCGATCCGGCAGACGCAGAGCGGCGACCGGCGGCGCCGGGACGAGGAACAGCGTCCCCAGCGCCGGGTCGTAGAGCACCGGCGCCTGCTCCCGCGGCGGGCGGCCGTCCGCCCGCAGCAGCCGCCGACCCAGCTCCGGCGCGACCCGCAGCACCGCGACGCCTTCCAGCGGGATCGGCGCGCACTCGCCCCGCATCCACGCCTCCCGGCACGCCGTCGGATCGGGCGCCAGCCGGGCCAGCCACTGCAGCCCGGCCGAGTTCCCAGCCGGCAGCGCCACCCGCAGCGGCGGGAACTCCACTGAGCGCAGGTCAGACATGGTTTCTCTCATCATCTGGATCAGGAGGCGGCGGGACGGACAGGCAGCCCGGGACAGGCGGCGCTGGCGGCCAGTGGAGGGTGGCGCAGCTCGGACAGCCGGTTCGGATCCGGGCCCAGCCGGTAGGGTTGCCCCCGCCACTGGGGGTCGGCGCACAGGATCGGAACCTGGTGGTCCGCGGCCCACGCGGCCAGCACCTCCACCTCGCCCAGGGTGGATGCCACGTCCTCCACCCGCGCCACGACAAGGACATCGGCGTGCCCCCGCAATGCCATGGTGCGGGCCTTGCCCCAGCCGTCCAGCGGGTCGAACCGGTGCCCGGTCAGGACCAGGTCCCAGAACTCCCCGGTCACGGCCCAGCCCCGCTGCTCGGCCAGGGTGCGCAGCAGCGTGAACGTCAACGCGGGCGGCCGGGGCACGCTGGACGAGGCGTAGACGACTGCGCGTAGGGCGGTTTCGGACACGAGGGTTCCCCTCCGAGGTTCGGTGGCGTCGCGGCTCCCGGGCGCAGGCGGTACGGCGATGTGCCCGGGAGCCTTGTGCGTCCGGCTCGACTACTCGTCGCCGCCGTTGTTCTCGTGCTGGTTGCCGCTGTCGTCGCTGTCGCCGTGGACGTTGTTGCCGTCGCTGCTCATGGGCGTGGCCTTCCTGGGAGACCGCCGAAGCCGGCGGTGTCGGACATCCGAGGGCGTCCCGCAGTGCGGGACGCCAGTTCGTGCCGTGCGCCGTTGTACGGCGCGAGCAGCAGCGCGGCCTGGTCCGTCTCTCGAACTCCGCTCGCCATACCGGCTGCTGACATTCAGTGAACCGGCAGTGACTCGGGCTGGAATAGGTCATTCTGGGACGGCCGTCTTCACGCACCCCGGACATTTCCGCGGTGCCAGCGGTGTGCGGAGGTGATCGGAGTCGCCTTCTACCGGACCGAGGAGCGCCCATGGCAGACGTCCGCCCGAATCAGGTACTCAGGGCCCTGATGCAGCGTGCCGGCCTGTCCGCGCAGGACCTGGCGACGGCCGTCAACGAGGCAGAGGAGAGGCGGTTCAAGCACGAGGCGAGCATCACCGGCCGGCACGTGCGCCGGTGGCTCTCCGGCCAGACCGCACAGCCGCACCTGCACCAGTTGGTCGGCCTCATGGACGTCTTCCACCTGCAAGGCGACGAACTCGGGTTCACCCTCTCAGGTAGAAGATCACGCGAACTTGCCGGTTTTCGGCCGGGCTCTACCCTGCTGGTGGAGACCCCTGCCGAGGAGGACCACGTGCTCCGCCGTTCGTTCATGATCGCCGCCACCGGCAACCTGTTGTCCGTCGCCTTCGCCCCGCTGCCCGCATCCGGACGGATAGGGGCCAGCGACGTGGACCGGATCCGCGAGTCCATCGACCGGCTGCACGCGGTGGACGACGCCTACGGCGGAGAGCAGCTGGCGGACATTGCGGAACAGTTCGTCGCCCAGATCGAGGCCGCGATGGGCCGCTGCCTGTACGGCCCCCGGGTCGAAAAGGCCCTGTACCAGGTGATCGGCCAGCTCCACGCCTCAGCCGGCTGGTTCAGCTTCGACAGCGGCGACCAGGCCCGCGCCAGCCGCAACTTCGACAGCGCCCTGCGCGCCAGCCTGCTCGCCAACGACCGGCTGCTCCAGGCCCGCGTCTGGGCGTACATGTCCCGCCAGAGCTGGGAGCTCGGACGAGCGACCGAGACCGTGACCATCGCCCGAGCCGCGCTCGACGCGACCCGCAACGCACGCGACCACCGCCTCAGCGCCCTTCTGCACGGCCGCCTAGCCCTCGGGCACGCCGCATCCGGCCAGGGAGCCCAGTGCGGCACCGCCCTTGCCCGGGCGGAAACCTCGCTCGATCGCATCGGTGGCGAGCCGGCCGACGCCTGGCTCGCCTTCGTCGGGCCCGGCGAGGTCCTCGGGACCGCCGCGATGGCGCACATGAACCTGGGCCAGCCCGACCGTGCCGCACACCAGGAGGAACAGGGCATGCAGCTCTTGGCCCCGGAGTTCCGCCGCAACAGGTTCGCCAAGAGCATCCACCTCGCCGAGTGCTACCTCGCCGCCGACCAGGTCGAGCAGGCCGTCAGCATGGCGGACACGGCCCTGGACCTCTACCCGTCGGTGAACTGCCCGCGCTGGGCCGTACACCTCAGCCAGTTCCGGGAAAAGGTGGCCAGCGTCGACCTTCCGGTCACCACCGCCTTCATGGAACGCTACGACGCCACGATCGCCTCGTAACGAGCAGGAGCAGCAACGTGAACGGGCCCACCGCCGCGACCCTGACCGTCGGCTACTACACCGCCGGCGATCTGCCCGCCATAGAACCAGTGCTGATCGACGTCTACGCCGAGGTCTACGCCACCGAGGCCGCCGCCGACCCGTTCTTCTCCGTCGCGAAGTTCACCGAGCGCCTGCACGCCCACGCCCGCCAACCGCGCTGGGGCTGCGCACTCGGAGAGGTCTGCGGCATCCCGGTGGGCTACGCCTACGGATTCGCCCGGACCGCCGAGTACCGGTGGAACGGCCTGCTGACCCCCGTGCCGGCCGCCGACCTGGAGGAGACCGACACCCGCACGTTCGCCCTGTGCGAGGTCATGGTTCAAGCCCAGTGGCGCGGCACCGGCATCGCCCGCACCCTGCACGAGGAACTGCTGTCCCACCGCATCGAGGAGCGGTCACACCTCCTGGTCGAGGAGGACCACCCAAAGGTACGTGCGCTCTACGAGCGCTGGGGCTACCAGTACATGGGCACCATGCAGCCCTACCCCGACTCCCCGCGCTACAACTCCATGATCCGAACAATCCCCTGACAGTGTCCCCTGCCGCAGCCCCCTACGCTGGTGGCACGGCTGGAGGCGTCGCCCCGATAGCCCTCGCCTGAGAAGCTGGACGCCGCTGTGGAACGTGCCCGCCCGCATCCCCGCCACGCGAGGAGGCGGCCGGCCCTTCGTCTCCCGGCATCAGCCTGTGGCTGACACCCGGCGGGCCGGTCGGAGCATGCGGTCCGGGTCACCCGGGCGCGGGGCGTGCTGGAAACCGTGCCGTGCGTACCAGTCGCGCAGCTGGGTGCGGCCGAGTCCGGGCCCGTCCGTCGGCGGGAGGGCGGCGAGTTCGACCGGCACGCTGTCGCAGGCGGCCAGGACGGCGGTCAGCAGGGCGCTGGCGTGGCCGCGGCCGCGATGGCGCGGGTCGATGTGGATCTTGTTGATCCATACCGTCTCGCCGTCCAGAGCCTCAAGCACGCCAATTAATTCTCCCAACTTCCTCATTTCCCAAGCTATTTCGGGGTAAAGGGTAGGAATGTGGGGGAGGTCCACGCGGGCTCCTTCGGAGAAGGCCGGGGCGGATGGCCGCCGCCTTCGCGGCAGGGTTCAGCGGAAGCGCATACTCGACACGAAGTCCGAAGAAGGATGTGCGGCGAGCCGGCCTGCTGGGACCGAACACCCGCGCATCCGCGTGCGGCGCCGCCGGAGCAATGTCGAAGTCCTCAGGCGGCGCCATGGCACGCCAGCTGAGGGCCCACGCGCCGCCGCCCAGGATATTCCATACCCATCCGCCGGTGCGGACCCTCGGCGTAAACCGACGCCAGCTGAATACTTCTGATGGCACATCATGCCCTCTGCTCTCCCGATGACCTGCTCGACTCCCGCTCCGTCACCGGCACGCCCCGCCCTAGGAGCTGTTCAGGGTTCGGATCTTGGTCTGGGCTGATGGCGGGCCGGTGTGTCTGGTAGAACTCGGGGCCGTGGCGCGTTTTGACGTGACGGATGCCGAGTGGGCCTTGATCGAACCGCATGTCCCGGTGGCTGCCACCGGGCCGTTGCCGCGACGGGTGCGAGACCAGTTCAACGGGGTGTTGTGGCGGTTTCGCACCGGTAGCGGCTGGCGGGACGTCCCCGAGCGCTACGGATCCTGGACGACGGTCTACTCCCGGTTTCGTGGCTGGGTGGCCTCCGGTTTCTTCGAAGACCTGATGGAAGCGCTGATCGCGGAGGCCGCCTCGCGCGGGAAGGTCGGGCTGACACTGGTCAGCGTCGACTCCACGATCGTTCGGGCCCACCAGGAGTCGTCCGGACTCGCGGTCGCCGGGGAGACCCTCGATGCGCTCGAACAGGCCCTCACCGAGGAAAAGGGGGTTCCGTTGCCGCGACAGCAGGCCGTGCTGCGGGTGATGCGGAGCCTGCGCCGGACACCGTCGCCGACCCCGCGCAGGTTCGTGCCCAGGCACGCCGTCGGCGCAGGGCCCGGGCCGCGCAAGCCGAAATCGGCCGGTCCCGGGGCGGCCTGAGCAGCAAGATCCATGCCGCCGTCGACTCCGTCGGCCTGCCGCTGGCGTTCGTCCTGACCCCGGGCCAGGCTGCCGACTGCCGTCAGTTCCAGCCCGTGTTGAAGAAGATCCGGGTGCGCGGCCCGGCCGGCCGGGCCGCGCACCCGGCCGGACGCGGTGGCCGCCGACAAGGCCTACTCCTCGAAGGCCAACCGTGCCTACCTGCGCGGACGCAGGATCACCGCAGTGATCCCGGAAAGGGCGGACCAGGCGGCGAACCGAAAGCGGAAGGGCTCAGACGGCGGCCGACCTGTCACGTTCGATCCCGACCGCTACAAGCGACGCAACACCGTCGAGCGGTGCTTCCAGAAGATCAAGACCTGGCGCGGCCTGGCCACCCGGTACGACAAGAGCCCCGAAAGCTACACCGCCGGTCTACACCTTCGCGGCTCGATCATGTGGCTGAAACTCCTGACTCCAGCCACATGATCCGAACCTTCAACAACTCCTAGGAGTCGTCTTCAAAGATCAAATCCAGAGCAGGATTGAGGCGATGGTGACGGTGGCCTGGTAGGACTCGATGGTCTTGTCGTAGCGGGTGGCCAGGCCGCGCCACTGCTTGAGCCGGTTGAAGCAGCGTTCGACGACGTTGCGCAGGCGGTAG
>NZ_QLLT01000033.1 GCF_003259315.1 Kitasatospora sp. SolWspMP-SS2h
CGTGTTCCCAGCTTATCAGAGGTTTTCCGCTCCGTTTTCCGGAGTTTCATTTGATCCGATTCGCTTTCGCCTTTCGGCGCTCCCGAACTCTATCAGAGTTTCTCGACCCGTTTTCCCCGCCCCGATTCGAACGAATTCGAATCCGGAGCGAAGCCGCACGGCCGTGGGGCAACCCGGAGAACATTACGCACCGGGCTGCCCCAGGTCAAATCAGGTCGTGGCTCAGACCTCGACGACGACCGGGAGGATCATCGGGCGGCGGCGGTAGTTGTCCGCGACCCACTTGCCGACGGTCCGGCGGACCAGCTGCTGGATCTGGCGGACCTCCAGGACGCCCTCGCCGGCGGAGCGGGTCAGGGCCTCCTCCAGCTTGGAGGCGATCGAGGTGAACGCGTTGTCCTCGATGCCGGAGCCGCGGGCCTGGATGGTCGGGCCGCTGACGATCTTGCCGTTGGTGGAGTCGACCACCACGAAGACCGAGATGAAGCCCTCCTCGCCGAGGATGCGGCGGTCCTTGAGCGAGGCTTCGGTGATGTCGCCGACCGAGGAGCCGTCCACGTAGACGTAGCCGGCCCGGACCTTGCCGACGATCCGGGCGACGCCCTTCTCCAGGTCGACGCAGACGCCGTCCTCGGCGATGACCACGCGGTTGCGCGGGATGCCGGTGGCGATGCCCAGGTCGGCGGCGGCGCGCAGGTGGCGCCATTCGCCGTGGACGGGCATCAGGTTCTTGGGCTTGCAGATGTTGAAGAAGTACAGGAGCTCGCCGGCCGAGGCGTGGCCGGAGACGTGCACCTTGGCGTTGCCCTTGTGGACGACCTTGGCGCCCCAGCGGGTGAGGCCGTTGATGACGCGGTAGACGGCGTTCTCGTTGCCGGGGATCAGCGAGGAGGCGAGGACGACGGTGTCGCCCTCGACGATGCGGATCTGGTGGTCGCGGTTGGCCATCCGGGAGAGTGCGGCCATCGGCTCGCCCTGGGAGCCGGTGCAGATCAGCACCACCTCCTTGTCGGGGAGGTCGTCGAGTGTCTTGACGTCGACGAGCAGGTTGCCGGGGACCTTCAGGTAGCCGAGCTCGCGGGCGATGCCCATGTTGCGGACCATCGAGCGGCCGACGAAGGCGACCTTGCGCTTGTACTCGTGCGCGGCGTCCAGCACCTGCTGGATGCGGTGCACGTGGCTGGCGAAGGAGGCGACGATGATGCGCTTGTCCGCGTTGGCGAAGACGTTGCGCAGGGCCGCGGAGATGTCGCGCTCGTGCGGGATGAAGCCGGGGACCTCGGCGTTGGTGGAGTCCACCAGCAGCAGGTCCATGCCCTCCTCGGCCAGCTTGGCGAAGGCCGGGAGGTCGGTCAGCCGGCCGTCCAGCGGGAGCTGGTCCATCTTGAAGTCGCCGGTGGCGACCACCATGCCCGCGGGGGTGCGGACGGCGACGGCGAGGGCGTCCGGGATGGAGTGGTTGACCGCGATGAACTGGCAGTCGAAGGGGCCGATCCGCTCGCGGTCGCCCTCCACGACCTCCAGGACGTAGGGGTGGATGCGGTGTTCGGCGAGCTTGGCCTCGATCAGGGCGAGGGTGAGCTTCGAGCCGATCAGCGGGATGTCCGGGTTCTCCCGGAGCAGGTAGGGCACGGCGCCGATGTGGTCCTCGTGGCCGTGGGTCAGGATGATGCCGTCGACCTTGTCGAGGCGGTCCCGGATGTAGCTGAAGTCGGGGAGGATCAGGTCGACGCCGGGCTGCTCGTCCTCGGGGAAGAGGACGCCGCAGTCGACGATCAGGATGCGGTCGCCGTACTCCAGCACGGTCATGTTGCGGCCGATCTCGCCGAGACCGCCGAGCGGGGTGATGCGGAGGGCGCCTTCCTTGAGGGCGGGCGGCGCGCCGAGTTCGGGGTGCGGGTGGCTCAAAAGACTCTCCTCACGACGCACGCCACATGCCCGGGGGGTTCCTCCCCCGGTGGCATATGGCGTGCGTCCATCGTGGTTACCTGACTGCCGAGTGCCGCGCGCCTTCGGTCCCGGTCCAGCGGCGGACCCGGGTGGGTCCGGCGAGCCGGGGGCGCGCACGTCTGTTGTTGGTTACAGGTGTACCCCGCCGGCGGCGAGATCCTCCTTCAACCGGGCGGTCTCCGCGTCCGTGGCGGGGACCAGGGGCAGCCGGAGCGGGCCGGCCGGGTGTCCCTGCAGGTTCAACGCCGCCTTGGCGAGGATCACTCCCTGGGTGCGGAACATTCCGCTGAAGACCGGGAGCAGGGACTGGTGGACGGCGAGCGCCTTGGCGGTGTCGCCGGCCGTGAACGCCTCGATCATGGCACGCATCTCGGCGGCGACGACGTGGCCGACCACGCTGACCACGCCGACGGCTCCGACCGAGAGCAGCGGCAGGGTCAGGTTGTCGTCGCCGGAGTACCAGGCGAGGTCGGCGCGGGCGACGGCCCAGGAGGCCGCGGCGACGTCGCCCTTGGCGTCCTTGTTGGCGACGATCCGGGGGTGCTCGCCGAGCCGAACCAGGGTGTCGAGGTCGAGCGGGACGCCGGAGCGGCCGGGGATGTCGTACAGCATGACCGGCAGGTCGGTGGCGTCGGCGACGGCGACGGTGTGCCGGTACAGGCCCTCCTGCGGGGGCTTGCTGTAGTACGGGGTGACGGCGAGCAGGCCGTGCGCGCCGGCCTCCAGGGCCTGGCGGGCGAGCTCCACGCTGTGCCGGGTGTCGTTGGTGCCGACGCCGGTGATGACGTGGGCGCGGTCCCCGACCGCCTCGACCACGGCCCGCACCAGGCGGGACTTCTCCGCGTCGGTCGTGGTGGGCGACTCGCCGGTGGTGCCGTTGAGGACCAGGCCGTCGTTCCCGGAGTCCACCAGGTGGGCGGCGAGGCGCTGGGCGCCGTCGAGGTCGAGGTCCCCTTCGGGGGTGAACGGGGTGACCATCGCGGTCAGGACCCGGCCGAAGGGCGTCTGCGGTGTGGAGGTCGGAGCCATGGGTCCAAAGCTACTCGTAGGGCGGTGGTCGGTAGCCACGCAGGTCCAGGGTTCGGACAGTGCGGGGCGGTGGTCGGGGCGGTGGTCGGGGCGGCGGGACCCGGGCCGGACATGGGATTCCGGTGCTGCGCGCTCGGGGGTTCACGCAGCACCGGAATCCGTGTCCTGAGCGTATGGAGCGGCCGAGAAAGCCGCAATCCAGACATGCCGGACAGTCCGCCCATCTGCCCGTCGGCGCAGGTCAGCGGGCGGGGGGCCGCCGCCGGCCGCAGGCCGCACGGGTGAGGGCGGCCGGGCCGGTGCGCCGACGGCCCGTCAGACCTTGCGCCAGCCCGGCACCCAGGCGCCGTCCTCGACGGTGTAGTCGCCGAACAGCGACGGGGCCTCCTTGACCATCAGCTCGCCGATCTTGCCGAACAGCAGCCGGATCTCCTCCTCGGCGCCCGGCGCGGTGCGGTTCTCGATCACGTGCCGCAGGGTGCGGACGTTGGCCGTCCAGACCAGGCCGGTGGCCAGGCCCTCGGGGGCGAAGCGGCGCATGAAGGAGGTCTTCTCCTTCTTCTCGTGGAAGGGGACGCCCTCCTCGTCCAGCCCGAAGTGGTCGGCCATCCAGTGCTGGAACTCCTCGATCTGCTGCATCAGGCCGGTGGCCCGGTCCATCAGCTCCTGGTCCTTCTGCGCCCACTCGGGGAACCAGAACGGGATGTCGTCGAGGCGGACGAAGCGCAGCGACTCCTGGGAGACCGCGACGCCGGCCCGGTGGCGGACCAGTTCGTGGGTGACCACCCGGCTGACGTTGTGCAGGACGAAGGTGAAGGAGACGTGCTCCAGCACCGAGCCGTGCGCGCTGGCCAGGATGTTCTTGAGGTAGACGTCCTGGTCGGTGCGGACCTTGGTGACGTTCGGGTTGAGGCCCGGCTTCCACGAGCGGTAGCAGATCCGGCCGGCGAACTCGGCCAGGTTCTGGGCGTCGTCCAGGTCGCCGCGGTCGACCCGCTCCAGCCAGCTCTCGCCGCCGACGTCCTGGAGGTAGGCGGCGACCTCGTCGTAGTCGAGTTCGGGGCGGGCGATGAGGTGGACCTGGGGTTCGACTGCGCGCATGGGAGAACGTCCTGAGGGGTCTGGGGTGGCGTCCGGGTCAGTCTACGGCGGCGGGCGAGGCGTCCCGGTCGTACAGCTTGATGGCGTGCTGCATCGCCTTGCGGGCGCGCGGCACGTCGCCCGCGTCCGCGTAGGCGACGGCGAGGCGGAAGAAGTTGCGCCAGTCCGCCGGGTCGGCCTCGGCCTCGGCCTTGCGGCGGGTGAACACCGCGTCGGCGGAGGCCCGGTCGATCCGGCCGCCGCCGGTGCGCCGGAGTTCGTCGACCGGCAGGCCGCCCTCGGCCTCCAGCGCGCGGGCGAGCCGCTCGCTGGCCCGGCCGAAGCGGACGGTCTGGGCGAGGAACCAGATGCCGATCACCGGGATGACGAAGGCGCAGAGGCCGATGCCGATGCCCAGCGGCTTTCCGGTGGCGACCAGTTGGACGCCCTCGCCGATGCAGACCAGGCTGACCAGCAGCAGGACGCCGGAGAGGACGAAGAAGCCGGTGCGGGAGGTCATGTCACAGGTCCAGGAAGTGTTCCAGGCCGAAGGTGAGGCCCGGGTGGTCGGCGATCTTCCGGGCACCGAGCAGGATGCCGGGCATGAAGCTGCTGTGGTGCGTCGAGTCGTGCCGGACGGTCAGGGTCTCGCCCTCGCCGCCGAGCATCACCTGCTGGTGGGCCAGCAGGCCGCGCAGCCGCACCGCGTGCACCGGGACGCCGTCCACGTCGGCGCCGCGGGCGCCGGGCAGGCCGTGGGTGGTGGGGTCGTGCTGCGGGGGCAGGCCGGCCTCGGCGCGGGCGGCGGCGATCAGCTGAGCGGTGCGGGTGGCGGTGCCGGAGGGGGCGTCGGCCTTGTGGTCGTGGTGCAGTTCGAGCACCTCGACGGAGTCGAAGTACCGGGCGGCGGTCTGCGCGAACTTCATCCCGAGGATCGCGCCGATGGAGAAGTTGGGGGCGATCAGCAGGCCGACGGCCGGGTTCGCGGCGAGCCAGCCCTCGACCTCGGCGAGCCTGGCGTCGTTCCAGCCGGTGGTGCCGGTGACCACGTGGATGCCGTGGTGCAGGCAGTAGTCGAGGTTGCCCATCACCGCGTCGGGGTGGGTGAGTTCGACGGCGACGTCGGCCCGGGCCCCGGTGAGTTCGGTCAGGTCGGAGCCGCGGCCCAGCGCGGCCACCAGCTCCATGTCCTCGGCGGCCTCGACGGCCTTGACGGCCTCGGAGCCGATCCGGCCCCCGGCGCCGATCACGGCGACGCGCAGCGTCATGTCAGTCATCCTCTCAGGCCGGTCGGTCAGACCAGCAGGTCGGCGAGCTTGGCCGCCCGCCGGTCGTTGATCGGGCCGATCAGGGCGAGCGAGGGGCGGTGCGCCCCCAGCACATCACGGGCGGCGGCGTGCACGTCGTCCAGGGTCACCGCGGCGATCTTCGCCAGCATCTCGTCCACCGACAGGTGGTGGCCGTAGGAGAGTTCGGCCTTGCCGATCCGGTTCATCAGCGAGCCGGTGTCCTCCATGCCGAGCACGGTGGAGCCGGAGATCTGGCCGACGGCGCGGCGCAGCTCCTCCTCGGTGATGCCCTCGTCGACCACCCGGGCGAGTTCGGCGCGGCAGATCCTCAGCACCTCCTCGACCCGCTTGGGCTGGCAGCCGGCGTAGATGCCGAACAGGCCGGTGTCGGCGTACGAGGAGGAGTAGGAGTAGACGGAGTAGGCCAGGCCGCGCTTCTCCCGGACCTCCTGGAACAGCCGGGAGCTCATGCCGCCGCCGAGGGCCGCGTTGAGCACGCCGATCGCCCAGCGGCGCTCGTCGTGGCGCGGCACGCCGGGGACGCCGAGGACCAGGTGGGCCTGCTCGGTGGGGCGGTTGAGGACGGCGGCCCGGCCCGCGGTGCGGACGGCCTTGATGCCGCGGCGGACCTCGGCGGGGTGGCCCTTGGACTTGGCCAGGACGGGCGCGAAGGCCCGCTCGACCAGCTTGACCACCTCGGCGTGGTCGAGGTGGCCGGCCGCGGCGACCACCAGGTTCTCCGGCTTGTAGCGGCGCCGGTAGAAGCCGGCGATCTGGTCGCGGGTGAGTCCGGTGACGGTGTCCTGGGTGCCCAGGATGGGGCGGCCGAGCGGGGACTCGCCGAAGATCACCTTGGCGAACAGGTCGTGCACCACGTCGCCCGGGTCGTCCTCGGCCATCGCCATCTCCTCGAGGATGACGCCGCGCTCGGACTCCACGTCCTCGGGGCGGATCAGCGAGCCGGTCAGCATGTCGCAGACCACGTCGATGGCGAGCGGCAGGTCGGTGTCCAGGACCCGCGCGTAGTAGCAGGTGTTCTCCTTGGCGGTGAAGGCGTTCATCTCGCCGCCGACCGCGTCGAGCGCGGCGGAGATCTCCAGCGCGTCGCGCCGGGCGGTGCCCTTGAAGAGCAGGTGTTCGAGGTAGTGGGTGGCGCCGTTGAGGACCGGGGTCTCGTCGCGGGAGCCGACGCCGACCCAGATGCCGAAGGTGGCGCTGCGCACCGTCGGGAGGGTCTCGGTGACGACCCGCAGGCCGCCGGGGAGCACCGTACGGCGGACGGTGCCCGCGCCGTCGGTGCCCTTGAGCAGGGTCCGGGTGGTTCCGGGGCGCTGCTTCGCCGCCGAGGCCTGGGCCACGGGTGTTCCTTCCAACTGCTGCTGCACGAACAGGACTTCACGAACAGGGTGCGGCCCGCACGCGCCGGTGGGGGCGTGCGGGCCGCGGGGTGCTACCGGGAGGTCACTCGGAGGCGGCGGCCTCGCCGCCCTCCTCGCCCTCGATGACCGGGATCAGCGAGAGCTTGCCGCGCGGGTCGATCTCGGCGATCTCGACCTGCACCTTGGCACCGACGGCGAGCACGTCCTCGACGTTCTCGACGCGCTTGCCGCCGGCCAGCTTGCGGATCTGCGAGATGTGCAGCAGGCCGTCCTTGCCCGGCATGAGCGAGACGAAGGCGCCGAAGGTGGTGGTCTTCACCACGGTGCCCAGGTAGCGCTCGCCGACCTCCGGCATGGTCGGGTTGGCGATCTGGTTGATCGTCGAGCGGGCCGCCTCCGCCGAGGGGCCGTCGACCGCACCGATGTAGATGGTGCCGTCGTCCTCGATGGTGATGTCCGCGCCGGTGTCCTCCTGGATCTGGTTGATCATCTTGCCCTTGGGGCCGATGACCTCGCCGATCTTGTCCACCGGGATCTTGATGGTGATGATCCGCGGCGCGTTCGGGGACATCTCGTCGGGCGCGTCGATGGCCTCGTTCATGACGTCGAGGATGTGCAGGCGGGCGTCCTTGGCCTGCTTCAGCGCGGCGGCCAGCACGGAGGCCGGGATGCCGTCGAGCTTGGTGTCGAGCTGGAGGGCGGTGATGAAGTTGCGGGTGCCGGCGACCTTGAAGTCCATGTCGCCGTACGCGTCCTCGGCGCCGAGGATGTCGGTGAGGGTCACGTAGTGGGTCTCGCCCTCGATCTCCTGGGAGATCAGGCCCATCGCGATGCCGGCGACCGGGGCCTTGAGCGGCACACCGGCGTTCAGCAGCGACATGGTGGAGGCGCAGACCGAGCCCATCGAGGTGGAGCCGTTGGAGCCCAGCGCCTCGGAGACCTGGCGGATCGCGTAGGGGAACTCCTCGCGGGACGGCAGGACCGGGAGGATCGCGCGCTCGGCGAGGGCGCCGTGGCCGATCTCGCGGCGCTTGGGCGAGCCCACCCGGCCGGTCTCGCCGACCGAGTACGGCGGGAAGTTGTAGTTGTGCATGTAGCGGCGACGGGTCTCCGGGGAGAGCGTGTCGAGCTGCTGCTCCATGCGCAGCATGTTCAGCGTGGTGACGCCCAGGATCTGGGTCTCGCCGCGCTCGAACAGGGCCGAGCCGTGCACCCGCGGGATGGCCTCGACCTCGGCGGCCAGGGTGCGGATGTCGGTGACGCCGCGGCCGTCGATGCGGACCTTGTCCTTGATGACGCGCTCGCGGACGATCTTCTTGGTCAGCGCGTTGTAGGCGGCGCCGATCTCCTTCTCGCGGCCCTCGAACTCCGGGAGCAGCTTGTCGGCGGCGACGCCCTTGATCCGGTCCAGCTCGTTCTGGCGCTCCTGCTTGCCGGCGATGGTGAGCGCCTTGGCGAGCTCGTCCTTGACGGCGGAGGTCAGCGCGGCCAGCACGTCGTCCTGGTACTCCAGGAAGCGCGGGAACTCTCCGGTCGGCTTGGCGGCCTGCTTGGCGAGCTGGGACTGCGCGGCGCACAGCACCTTGATGAACGGCTTGGCGGCCTCCAGGCCGGCGGCGACGACCTCCTCGGTGGGGGCCTCGGCACCGCCCTCGACCAGCTTGATGGTCTTGTCGGTGGCCTCGGCCTCGACCATCATGATCGCGACGTCGCCGTCGGGCAGGGCGCGGCCGGCGACGACCATGTCGAAGACGGCCGACTCCAGCTCGGAATGGGTCGGGAAGGCCACCCACTGGCCGTTGATCAGCGCGACGCGGACGCCGCCGATCGGGCCGGAGAACGGCAGGCCGGCCAGCTGGGTGGAGGCGGAGGCCGCGTTGATGGCCACCACGTCGTACAGGTGGTCGGGGTTGAGCGCCATGACCGTCACGACGACCTGGATCTCGTTGCGCAGGCCCTTGGCGAAGGACGGGCGCAGCGGGCGGTCGATCAGGCGGCAGGTGAGGATCGCGTCCTCGGAGGGGCGGCCCTCGCGACGGAAGAACGAGCCGGGGATGCGCCCGGCGGCGTACATCCGCTCCTCGACGTCGACCGTCAGCGGGAAGAAGTCGAAGTGCTCCTTGGGCTGCTTCGAGGCGCTGGTGGCCGACAGCACCATGGTGTCGTCGTCCAGGTAGGCCACGGCGGAGCCGGCGGCCTGGCGGGCCAGGCGGCCGGTCTCGAAGCGGATGGTGCGGGTACCGAAGCTGCCGTTGTCGATGACGGCTTCGGCGTAGAAAACGTTCTCTTCCACCTGGAAGATCTCCTCTTTCGTACGTCTCCCCAGGAGCGCCCCTGCGCTTGCCTGCCGCGGCCCGGGCAACTGGGCCGGTCTTCGATCGAAGCCACCGGGTCGGACCCTCTCGCGGGGTTCCCGGCGGCCACTACCGAGGACCGGCGCCTCTCGGCGTGCGGCGGTCGGCGTGTGGACGCTCCTGCGGGGTGCGGGCGGCTTCCGTTTGAAGCCTTGTTCCGGCCCGCAAGGGCGGGCATGCCCTTTACCTTACAAATTCACACCCTACCGAGCGCGGCTTTACGCGGACGGGTTCGTCGCGGGGCGTGGTCGCGGGGTGGCGCGGAATGCGCCGAGGGGCGGCTCCCCCGGAGAGGGGAGCCGCCCCTGCGAGCGGTGTCAGCGGGCGCCGCCGGCGGCACCGCGGCGGATGCCGAGGCGGTCCACCAGGGTACGGAAGCGCTCGATGTCCTTCTTGGCCAGGTACTGCAGCAGGCGGCGACGCTGGCCGACCAGGATCAGCAGGCCGCGGCGCGAGTGGTGGTCGTGCTTGTGGAACTTGAGGTGCTCGGTCAGGTCCGAGATCCGGCGGGAGAGCATGGCCACCTGGACCTCGGGGGAGCCGGTGTCGCCCTCCTTCTGGCCGAACTCGGCGATGATCTGCTTCTTGACGTCAGCGGCGAGGGCCACGGGCATCTCCTTCGGTGTGTCCGAGCGGTCCTGGTAGGAAGCACAGGACCTGACAAGACCCGGTCCACTCAACCCTAGCAGTCCGGCTCAGCTGGTCGCGCCGCGCACCACGTTGTAGACGTCGAGCACGGCGAGGGCGAGCGGGACGAGCGAGAGCAGCATCAGGCTGTCGACCATGTCCAGGATGCGGCCCCAGAACGGGGACACCCCCGAGCGCGGGACGATCAGCGCGATGGCGGTCATCACCGCCGCGCCCGCCGCGATGGACGCGGCCAGCCAGACGGTGCGCAGGTCGGTGCCGCCGGTGGAGCCGGTGGTCAGCTGGGTGAGCAGCAGGTGCACCGGGGTGTGCAGGGCGAGGCCGAGGATCAGCAGGGAGAGCGCGGCCAGGCCGGAGACGGTGAGCGCGAAGACCTGCGCGGTGTAGCGGAACAGCCGGGCCCGCAGCATGGTGGAGACGCCGATGGCCAGGGCCAGCAGCTCGGCCCAGGTGCGGTCGCTGAAGCCGAGCACGGTGCAGGCGCCGACGATGGTGGCGGAGGCGCCGCCGACCAGGCCGACCAGCACCTCGTGGCCGCGGCGGGCCTGGGCGGCGATCCGCTCGTACTGGACGGTCTCGGCGCTGTTGGCCTCCTCGCCGTACGCGGTGCCGCGGGTGCGGGTCTGGCCGGGGGCGCTGAAGCCGACGGGCAGGCGGGCGAAGCGGGCGGAGAGCGCGGGCAGGAAGCCGATCACGGCGACCGCGGCGACGCCGGTGACGGCGGCGATGTCGGTGACCGCGGTGCCGGACATCAGGACCGCGGCGAAGGTGGACAGGGTGCCGGCGGTGGCCAGGAAGGCGGCGGCGACGAACACCGAGTCCTTCTCCGGGAGCAGGCCGACCAGCAGGACGGAGACCACCAGCACGGTGACGCAGCCGACCAGGAACTGGAGCCGGCCGGGGCCGTCGCCGGCGCCGGGGACGTCGATGACGCCGGAGCCGGCCAGCATGGCGTGCGGCAGCGCGCCGAGGCCGAGGGCCAGCGCGGCGGTGTGGTCGGCGTAGACCCGGGCGCGCACGCCGGCGAAGGTCACCAGGGCGATCGCGGTGACGCCGGACAGGATGCCGGGCAGGCCGAACATGTTGTGCCGCAGGTCGGAGAACCAGAGCGCGAAGGCCAGCAGCGCCAGCAGCACGGTGCCCGCGATCAGGCCGAAGGCCCGCATCAGGTCGGGGCTCCAGAACCGGCGGTCGGCCTCGACCGCGGAGGCGATGGCGTCCGCGACGTCGTCGTAGACGGCCGGCGGCAGTGATTCGGCGAACGGCCGCAGGCTCAGCAGGTCGCCGTCGCGGACCTGCTGGGCCGCGAGCGGCAGTCCGCTGTCCAGCACGGTGCCGTCCCGCCGGACCAGGTGGAAGCCGGTCGGCGTTCCGTCCACCTGGGTCTGTCCGGAGAGCCTGAGCACTTCCGGATAGATGTCCGCGAGCGGGACGTCCTCCGGCAGGGCGACGTCGATCCGGCTGTCGGGCGCCACTACGGTGACCCGGCAGAAACCGGTCGTTGCGTTGTTGCTCACCGGCCCTCTCCCCCTCGTTGGCTGTGTCGGCAAGGCTGCTGACCACTCGTCGCAACGGTTCCGGAACTGTCACGGTCCGAACGAGAGTTGGCGCGGCGACACCTTACCCTCCGCGGGAAGGGCGGTGTGCGCCGGGTGCGGCGCGGTTCCGCGCCGGTCGGGCCGGGCGGCGCGGCTGACGGGCGGTCAGGGCCGTGCGGGAGCCGGTGCGACCCCGTGGACGAACCGCTTGGCGTGCGCAGTAGGATCGGCCCCTGCGCACGGCGTACGGGGGCGGCGGTCGAAGACGCGGCAGCCCCGCGCGCCTGCGGTTCGGCGGAGCGGGGGCGGCGTCATCACACGGGGCGCCCTCACCGTACGTATCCAGATGCGTGAGGGCGGATTGTGAGCGAGCGATGGGGGTGCCCCCTGTCAAGTGCCCTGGGAGGGCGCGCCGTTGAGAACGGCGGGTCGCGCGCTGCGGCTGCCGCCCGGGACGGGGTGACGGTATGAACGAGCGGAGCGAGTTCCTCGCCGGGCGGGGCGCGCGGGCGAAGCGCGCGCCGGGCGCTTGCGGGGTGGGCGCATGAGTACGGTGACGGTGAAGCGCCCGCCGCGGGCGTTCCCGCCCGCGGTGTCGGAGGAGCCGGTCGAGCTGGTTCCGCCGCCCGAGCTGCCGCGCGGCGGCGGCGAGGACTGGTTGATGACGCTGATGCCGATGCTCGGCATGGGCGGCAGCGCGGCCTTCCTGTTCCAGGGCGGCCAGGGTCCGATGAAGATGATGGGCGTCCTGATGATCGCCTCCACCGCCGCGATGGCGGTGGCGCAGATCGTCCGGGCCCGCAAGGGCGGCAGCGCGGCCACCTCGGACGAGCGCCGCGACTACCTGAAGTACCTGCAGCAGAAGCGGCGCGAGGTGCGCCGCACGGCCGAGCGTCAGCGCGGCGCGCTGCTGTTCACCCACCCGGAGCCGGACCAGCTGTGGTCGGTGGTGGCCGAGGGCCGCCGGCTGTGGGAGCGCCGGCCGACGGACACCGACTTCGCGCAGATCCGGGTCGGCCTGGGTCCGCTCCAGCTGTCGACGCCGCTGGTGGCGCCGCAGACCGCGCCGATGGACGAGCTGGAGCCGCTCGCCGCGGAGGCGATGGGCACCTTCATCAAGACCCACGGCACCCTGCAGGACCTGCCGCTGGCGGTCTCGCTGCGGGCGTTCTACCACATCACGGTGTGCGGCGACCCGGACTCGGTGTACGGCAACGTGCGGGCGATGGTGGCCCAGCTGGCGACCCTGCACTCCCCCGAGGACCTGATGATCGGGGTGGCCGCCGCGCCCGGCGCGGTGGAGGAGTGGGAGTGGGCGAAGTGGCTGCCGCACACCCAGCACCGCAAGGAGAGCGACGGGGCCGGCTCGCGCCGCCTGATCGCCTCCGGGCTGGGCGAGCTGGAGGAGCTGCTGGCCAACGAGCTGGCCGGCCGCAAGGGCTTCTCCCGGGACAGCACGCCGTCCGCGGACCAGCCGCACCTGGTGGTCATCATGGACGGCGCCTCGGTGCCGGTCGACTCGGTGATCGCCGGTCCGGAGGGCGTCCAGGGCGTCACCGTGATCGAGGTCGTCCCGGGCGACCTGGACGAGCCGAACGGCCACCTGGTGATCACCGTCGGCAAGGACGAGCTGCTGCTGGAGGCGGCCTCCGGGGCGAGCTACCCGGGCACGCCGGACACCCTGTCGGCCTGGCAGTCGGAGGCGCTGGCGCGGCAGTTGGCGCCGTTCCGGGCCTCGGCGGGCGGCGACGACAGCGACCCGTCGCTGGTGTCGATGGACTTCACCGAGATGATGCACACCGGCGACCCGGGCTCCTTCGACCCGACCCGGCACTGGCGCCCCAAGCCGATGCGCGAGAAGCTGCGCGTCCCGCTGGGCGTCGGCAGCAACGGCGAGTACGTCTGGCTGGACATCAAGGAGGCCTCGCTGGAGGGCATGGGCCCGCACGGCATGTGCGTCGGCGCGACCGGTTCCGGCAAGTCCGAGGTGCTGCGCACCATCGTGCTGGCGCTGGCGGTCACCCACTCCTCCGAGGTGCTGAACCTGGTCCTCGCGGACTTCAAGGGCGGTGCGACCTTCGCCGGCATGGCGGAGATGCCGCACACCGCGGCCGTGATCACCAACCTGGAGGGCGAAGCGACCCTGATCGACCGCATGCGCGACGCGATCGAGGGCGAGATGAACCGCCGCCAGGAGCTGCTGCGCGCGGCGGGCAACTACGCGAACATCAACGAGTACGAGCGGGCCCGCGCGGCGGGCGCGCCGCTCGACCCGCTGCCCTCGCTGCTGATGATCATCGACGAGTTCTCCGAACTCCTCACCGCCAAGCCGGACTTCATCGAGCTGTTCATCCAGATCGGCCGGATCGGCCGCTCGCTCGGCATGCACATGCTGCTGGCCTCGCAGCGGCTGGAGGAGGGCAAGCTCCGCGGCCTGGACACCTTCCTCTCCTACCGGCTGGGCCTGCGCACCTTCTCGGCCGCCGAGTCGCGGGCCGCGATCGGCGTGCCGGACGCCTACCACCTGCCGCCGATCCCCGGCGTGGGCTACCTCAAGTTCGGCTCCGACGTGATGGAGCGCTTCCGCGCCGCGTACGTCTCCGGCAAGTACCGGGCGCCGGGCACCCAGCGCGCGGTCGGCGGGCAGGTGGTCACCGCCCAGCCGGTGCTGTTCACCGCCGCCGAGGTCGAGGTGGTCGAGCCCGAGGTGGAGGTGCTGCCCGAGCTCCCCGAGGAGGAGACCGACGAGGCGCTGCTGGACACCATGCTCGACGTGTTCGTGCAGCGGATGATCGGCCAGGGCCCGCCGGCCCACCAGGTGTGGCTGCCGCCGCTGGACGAGTCGCCGTCGGTGGACAGCCTGCTGGAGCCGCTCCAGGTCAGCCCGGACCGCGGCCTGACCCCGGCGGCCGTCCGCCAGGGCAACCTGGTCGTCCCGGTCGGCATCGTCGACAAGCCGCGCGACCAGCGCCGCGACGTGATGTACCTGGACTACTCCGGCGCCGCCGGCCACGGCATGGTCGTGGGCGGTCCGCGCTCGGGCAAGTCCACCATGGTGCGCACCATCGTGGCCGGCTTCTCGGTCACCCACACGCCGGTCGAGGCGCAGTTCTACCTGCTCGACTTCGGCGGCGGCGGCTTCGGCTCGCTGGCCGACCTGCCGCACGTCGGCGGCGTCGCGGGCCGGCTGGACGTCGAGAAGGTCCGCCGCATGATCAGCGAGGTGCACGGCGTGCTCAACCGCCGGGAGGAGCTGTTCCGCTCGACCGGCATCGACACCATCGCCACCTACCGGTCCCGCCGGGCCGCCGGGCAGCTGCCCGACGAGCAGTTCGGCGACGTGTTCCTGTTCATCGACGGCTGGCTGACCTTCAAGCAGGAGTTCGAGGTCCTGGAGCCGGTCATCGCCGACATCGTGCAGCGCGGTCTCGGCTACGGCGTGCACGTGGTGATCACCGCGGCCCGCTACGCCGAGGTCCGCCCGGCGCTGAAGGACCAGCTGCAGAACCGGGTCGAGCTCAAGCTCGGCGACTCGATGGAGTCCGAGATCGGCCGCAAGGTCGCCGCGAACGTCCCGGCCATCCCCGGCCGCGGCCTGACCGCCGACCAGCTGCACTTCCTCTCCGGCCTGCCGCGGATCGACGGCTCCAGCGAGGTCGCGAACCTGGTGGACGGCGTGGCCGACCTGGTCGCCCAGGTCAACGCGGCCTGGACCGGCCCGCGGGCCCCGCAGGTGCGCATGCTGCCGCCGGTGCTGGACGGGCACTCGCTGCCCAAGGGCTTCGAGCACCCGGAGCTGGGCGTCGCGTTCGGCGTCGACGAGGTCGAGCTGGCGCCGGTGTTCGTCAACTTCGAGACCGACCCGCTGTTCGTCGTCTTCGGCGAGAGCGAGTCCGGCAAGTCGGCGATGCTGCGGATGCTGATCAAGCAGATCACCGAGCGGTACACCCCGGACCAGGCGGGCATCGTGGTCGGCGACTTCCGCCGCTCGCTGCTCGGCGTGGTGCCGCCGGAGTACCTGGTGGAGTACGCGGCCGCCGCGCCCGCCATGTCGGCGATCGTGGAGATGCTGCGCGGGGCCTGCGGGCGCCGGCTGCCCGGCCCGGACGTCACGCCGGAGCAGCTGCGCAACCGCAGCTGGTACAGCGGCAAGGACATGTTCGTGATCGTGGACGACTACGAGCTGGTCGCCACCCAGTCGGGCAACCCGATGGCGCCGCTGGCGGAGTTCCTGCCGTTCGCGCGCGACATCGGCCTGCGCCTGATCATCGCCCGCAACGCGGGCGGCGCCGGCCGCTCGCTGTTCGAGCCGGTGATGCAGCGGATGCGCGAGCTGGGCGGCCAGGGCCTGCTGCTCTCCGGCGACAAGGGCGAGGGCGCGCTGCTGGGCACGGTCAAGCCGCAGCCGCAGCCGCCGGGCCGCGGTGTGTTCGTCTCCCGCCGGATCCAGGCGGGCCAGACGGTGCAGACCGGCTGGCTGCCGACGCAGATCTAGCCGGGACGCCGTTCACGCACGGTGACCGGAAGGGCCGGACCTCGGAAGGGGTCCGGCCCTTCCGGCACTCCCGCCCCGGAACGGTGTCATAACGTTATCTTCCGTTTTTCGCGGTTTTCCTTCGGTTCCCGTACCCCTCCGGGCCGGTCGGGGGCGGTTTTCGGCCCAGCAGCGCGGCACGGTGGAGCGCCTTGGAATCGGGCGTTACCCAGCTCACTTCACCTTCGATTCAAGCGTGGTTCACCGGAGTTGACACTACGGAAACATGTGTCCCACGCGCTCCGGAGCTGCGTTCCGCAGGCAGAACGGCCTTACGACAACGGAATCCGCAGCCGATCCCGCGTTGACTGGGCCAACGCGCCCAGGCAACCTGGCGAACCGGGAGCGAAGCAGAACCAGACCGCGAGACCGTGCTTCGGAGGCGATAGCGCTCCCGACCCCCACACCGCCGCTCAGTGGATCGGATGCCCCATGACCGACACGCTTCCCCCGCAGGTCGTCCCCCCCGTCGCGGAGGAGACCGCGGGCAGCCCCAAGAAGCTCGCCCGATCGCTCGGCGTCGTGGGCGGCACCCTGCTCACGCTCTCCTGCGTGACACCGGCATCCTCACTCTTCGTGATCGTCCCGGACCTCTTCGCGTCGCTGGGCACCTTCACCCTGATGTCGATCGTGATCGGCACGGTCATCTGCGTCGCGGTGGCGTTCTGCTACTCCGAGCTCGGCACCCTGGTGCCCTCCGCGGGCGGTGAGTACGCCATGGTCGGCACCCTGGCCGGCAAGTTCACCGGCTGGCTGGTGTTCGTCCAGTCACTGATCGTGGTGATGATCGTGCCCTCGATCATCGCCATGGGCACCGCCGACTACCTGGAACCGATCATCCACCTCGACCCCAAGTGGGCCGGCGCCGCGGTGATGCTGGCCGCCACCGTGGCCGGTCTGGTGGACCTGCGGGCCAACGCCTGGATCACCGGCGTCTTCCTGGTGCTGGAGGTCATCGCCTGCGCCGTGGTCGCCTTCCTCGGCTTCGGCCACTCCGAGCGCGGCGTGGGCAGCCTGCTGCACGGCTCCGTCGCCGACGCCACCACCGGCGCCACCAGCGGGGTGGGCTTCGCCGCGATCCTGGCCGCGATGGGCACCGCGCTCTTCGTCACCCAGGGCTTCTCCACCGCGATCTACCTCTCCGAGGAGTTGGAGAACCCGCGCAAGAACGTCGCCCGCACCGTGCTGTGGACGCTGGGCCTGTCGACCGCCGTCATCGTGATCCCGGTCGCCGCAATCACCATGGGCGCTCCCGACCTGAAGGCGCTCAGCGAGGGCGACGTCTCGTCCCTGGTGATCGGCTGGAGCAACAGCGGCGTCGGCACCTTCATCAGCCTGTGCATCGCGCTGGCGATCATCAACGCCGGTATCGTGATGGTCATCCAGAACTCCCGGGTGCTGTTCGCCTCCGGCCGCGACAAGGCCTGGCCGGAGCCGGTGAACCGGGCCTTCGGCAGCCTCAACAAGTTCAGCGCCCCGTGGATCTCCACCCTGGCGGTCGGCGTTCCCGGCGCCGCGCTCTGCTTCGTCGGCCAGGACCTGCTGACCAACATCACCGGCGTCGCGGTCGCCGCGCTCTACCTGCTGGTCGCCGTCGGCGCGCTGTTCTCCCGCCGCGCCCACCACAAGGACGCCGCGGCCTGGCGCCAGCCGCTGTGGCCCGCGCTGCCGGTCCTGGTGATCGTCGCCCTGGCGTACGTCCTGACCCAGCTCGACCACACCGCGCTGTGGTGGACGCTCGGCATCACCGCCGCGGCCGGCCTCTACTGGGCGCTCTACCTCCGCCCCCGCCCGGAGACCCGCTGGGTGATCACCCTCCCCGAGGACGAGCGCGTCTGACCCCCGCGGACCCGCTCCCGTCGGCCCCGCCCGGTCCCCCGAGACCGGACGGGGCCGGCCCCTTCTCCGGGACCGGCCCCCGGTGCGTCCCACCGCCTCGCACGTCCCGGTGGACCGGCTCCGGTGGATCAGCCGTGCCGCCCGCGGCGCCGGTTGAGGTCCCGGGTGACGATCGCGCCGCCGGCCAGGCCCGCCACTACCAGGGCGCCGATGCCCAGCACGAAGGTGCCGGTGCGGCGGTCCCGGTCGGCCTGGGTCTCCTCCAGCCCGAGCGGCTGCGGCTGGAGCGCGATGTTGTCGAGCTTGACCTTCGGGTCCATGCTGGGCGACGCGCTCGGGCCGGGCACCTTGGCGTACTCGACGGCCTTCACCGGGTCGACCACGCCCCAGCCGATGTACTTGTTGGGGCCCCGCTCGGTGCGCTGCGCGGTCTGCTCGATCACGGTGCGGATCTGCATCGGGTTCCAGTCGTGGTGCAGGCTCTTGAGGATGGCGGCCAGACCGGAGACGTACGGGGCGGAGAAGCTGGTGCCGTTGTCGGTGCACTGGCCGTGGCCGGGCACCGTGGAGAGCATGTCGACGCCGGGTGCGGCCACCTTGACGAAGTCGCCGTACTGGGAGAACGGGGCCCGCTCGTTGTTCCGGTCGGAGGCGCCCACGGACAGCACCGTCGGGTAGGCGGCCGGGAAGGTCGGGCCCTCGACGCCGTCGTTGCCCGAGGAGGCGACCACCACGATGCCGGCCTTGTCGGCCCGCTCCATGGCGGCCCTGAGCGCCTGGTCGTTGTCGAACCGGTCCTGGTTCTCGGACTTGTTCGGGTCGATCTGCACCCGGACGTCCTGGGAGATGTTGATGACGTCGACCTTCGCCGCGATCGCCTTGTCGACCGCGGAGATCAGGCTGAGGACGTCGCCGTTGCCCTCGGCGTCGTTCTGCCGGATCGCGTAGATCCGGGCGTCCTTGGCCAGGCCGACGAAGCCGATGCCCGGCACCGGGGCGGCCGCGATGATGCCGGCCACCTTGGTGCCGTGGCCGACGTTGTCCTCGGTGCTGGAGTTGGTGGCGGGGAGCTGCTTGCCCTTGCTCCGCAGCGTGTCGGTGAGCAGGTCGGGCCCCGCGTCGACCTTGCCCTTCAGCTGCGGGTTCCTGTCGTCCACCCCGGTGTCGATGACGGCGACCTTGATGCCGTTGCCGGTCTGGTTCGGGAAGACGTCCTGGCCGGACGGCGACGCGCTCGCCCGCGCCTTGTCCGTGCCCCACAGCTCGTCGAGGAACACCCGCTGCAGCGACCACGGCTTGGCCGCGACGTCGTCGTTGATCGGGAAGTCGCAGTCGCCGGACCCGGCGGGCCGCAGCTGTCCGCGGGTGCCACCGCCCGCCGGAGCCGGTCCGGCCCAGGCGGGGCCGATCGCCATCGGGCCGATCGCGCCCAGCACCAGCAGCACCGCACCCGTCCGGCGCAACGATCCTGACGACACCTCTGCTCCACCCCTCACTGCGTTCCACCCGTTCCGGTCGTGCCCCGCCCCGTGCGGCGCACGAAGGGCGGGCGCCCCTGAGGACGCCCGCCCGTGTCAAGCACTCGCCGTGCCGGTTCCCCCGTGCCGTCGGCAGACGGTCAGCCCCAGATGCCCGCGTTCGCGTTCTCGGTCTGCTGGTAGCTCTGCGCGGCGTTGTCCAGCGCGGCGGCGATCCGACCGAGGACCTCCTGCAGGTCGGCGGCCTTGGCGTCCCACTCGGCCTGGCGGGCCTGGTAGCCCTGCTGGGCGGCGCCTTCCCAGCTGGAGGCGATGCGCTGGACGCCCGACTTCAGGTCGTCCAGCTGGTTCTGGATGCGCGAAGCGGTCTGCCGGACCTCGGAGCTGGCGTTCTGAATGGTCTGGAAATTGACGAGAATGCCGGACATTGATCTCTCCCCTTCGATGGATTCACGGCGCGCCTCCGCGGAGACGCGGTGTGGTGGTGGTTACTGAGCTACCGGCGTCAGCCGATGCCACCGACCGCAGCGCGCTGCTCCTCTTCGGTCATCGAGTAGGCCTTGGTGGTCGCCTCGATGGCCTGACGGATCTCGTCGAGGATCCGGTTGAGCGCGTTGGCGTCCTCGTTGAACTGCGACTGCATCTGCTGGTAGGCGGACGCGGCCGCGCCCTTCCAGCCCGAGGCGATCTCGGAGACCAGGTTGTTGAGGCGACCGATCTCGCCCTGGACCTGCTGGTTGACCTCACCGATGCGGTTCGCGAAGGCGGTCATTTCCTCCGCGGTCGTCGTGAACTGACCTGCCATGATCCACCGTCCCCCATGAGACAGACTACGTCCGGACGCCCCTGTGGCGAACGCCCGTACGGGCACCACTTGTGTGGTGCTCTGAAGCACTGTAACGGCCAACTGCCCTCCGCCCAACACCGGGTAGCGGGTAGTTACCAGACCATGACACTGGATCGCGCTACCCGCGTTGACGCCCCGTCAGGCGTTCTGCGGCTGAACCGCGGCCATGGTGTCGAGCACCGGACCGGCCGGGACGAGCTTGGACCAGGCGGCCGGGACCTGGGGCGGCACGACGTCCTTGTAGTCGAGCCGGGCCTGGGCCTCGTTGGTGTCCGACTTGGCGGCCGGGGCGGCCGGCGCGGCGGAGGAGCCGTCGGCCGCGGGGGCGGCGGTGCTGGCGGGCAGCGAGTAGCGCAGGCCCGCGTCGGTGATCAGGAAGTAGCTGCCGGAGCTGGCCTGGCCGCTCGTGTCGAGCGTGTCGCCGTCCACCGCGCGGTACAGCAGGCCGTGCCCGGCCGTCACGTGGGCGCTGAGCAAGTCCGCGGTGACGTTCCCCGGGTACTGGACGTCCGCCCAGACCGTGCGCTTGATCCGGCCGTCCGCCTCGGCCCCGGCGTAGGTCGAGCAGACCACCGTGCGGGGCTTCTCCCCGGCGTTGACGGCCTTCACCTCGTGGGTGGGCATGTCCGGGCGCTCGGTCATCAGGTGGCTGTCGATCTTGGGCTGGAGCTTGTTGATGTCGCTCGCGTTGATCGGCTCGGCCTTGACCTCTTCGGTCCCGTCGCCGTACGCCATCGCCACGGCGGGGTCGCTCCGCATCAGCTGGTACTGGAACGGGGTGATCTGGTAGAGCTGGTCGGCGCCGACCACGTAGAAGGCGTCCTGGAAGGACAGCAGGTGGCCGATCCGCTTCTGCTTCGGGTCGGACATGTCGAGGCGGGAGGAGCCGGCCGCGCCCTTGTCGCCCATCCCGGGGATGACCGGGAACTGCACCGGGGAGCCGTTGCCCAGGGTGTCCAGCCAGGCCTGGGTGACCTGCTGCGGCAGGGGGATCTGGCCGAACAGGGCCAGCTTCAGGGACTTGACCTGTTCCGACGTCTGGTTGTACGTGCCGATCGCGTGCTTCATCCCGGTGGAGTCCACCAGGTAGAGCGAGCCGTCGGTCTTGGCGTCCACCGGCGGCTGCTGGACGAACAGCACCTGCTCCTCGTTGAGCACCAGGGCCGGCTCCTTGAGCTTCTTCTCCTCGTCGCCGGCGGCGACGAACACCGACTGGCCGACGCTCGACTGGGTCTTGTCCTTGCCCTGGGTGTCGCAGACCGACCAGAGCTTCTGCCTGCCCGCGTCGTCCTTGCTGGGCAGCTTGTCGGGCGCGTAGGGGATGCCGATGGTGGCACCGCGGCTCGGGTACTTGTCCAGCACGTCGTCGGCGACGGACAGCACGGTGGCGCCCGCGGGCAGCACCAGGCGGGCCGAGGACATGTTCAGCACCTGGTGCAGGGTGGGCTTCTTGTCCTTCCCGTCGTTCAGGATCACGTAGCGGGTGGTGGAGGACTTGCCCTGGAGGATGTACTTCCCGTTGTCCCAGTTCGGCGGCGCGGCGGGCTTGAGCACGCCCCACATGCCGAAGCCGGCGACGACCACCGCGGCGACCACGAAGCTCGGCAGCACCGCCCGGAGCGGGCGCGGCGCGTCCTCGTCGTTGCCGCCACCGCCCGGCTGCAGGAAGGCCCCCACCATCCGCTTCCGGGCGAAGGTGTAGGCGTTCAGCTCGTCCCGGCGTGATGCCATGCTCGTCCCCGTCTCCCCTGTGTGACCCGCCGCGCGGGTGTCAACGCGCTTGTGCTGCCAGTGAGTCTGCCACCCGGCGGGCGGCCCCCGGGGCCACTCCTCTACGATGCGGCAGCAGACGGTGAGTACGGTAACGGGTAGGCTCCGACGGTCCGCCATCCGGGCCGCCGACCCGGCCCCCGCCCGAGACTCGTCCGGGCCCGCAGGGGGATCTGACGGGACATCTGAAGCAGAGAGGGCAATTCGGGGGATGCCAAGCCAGTCCGCTCCAGCACGACGACGCTCCACTCCGCAGGACCGGCGGCCGGACGCCCCGGGCGGACGCCGGGCCCGCAACGCACCGCCCGCCCCGGCCGCGGTCGGCCCGGTGGGCCTGCGGCTGCTGCCCAGGCCCGGGCTGCTGGGCCGCCGGCTGGAACTCAAGCAGATCGTCCAACTGGAGGTCGCCGCCGCCCTGGTGGCGGTCGGCTGGTCGATCAGCACGATGATGGCCGGGGTCTTCGCGGTGCCCGCGCTGGTCCTGGTCGCGATCGCCCTGCTGCGGCTGCGCGGCCGGACCACCGGCGAGGCGGTGAGCGTCCGCTCGGCGTACAACGCCCGCCGCAAGGAGGCGAAGTACAACGTCCCGCCGCCCGGCACCGACCCGGCGATCGCCCCGGTGATGGAGCTCGACCCGGCGCTCAAGACCTGCACCCACGCGATCGAGACCGACCTCGGCGACGGCCGTCCGCTGCGCCGCGAGACCGGCATGGTCGGCGACGGCACGTTCTTCACCTCGGTGCTGCTGGTGCAGTCCAAGGACCAGCCGCTGCGCCCGGGCCGGGCCACCTCCTCGGTGCCGCTGGACCTGATCTGCTCGATCCTCCAGGTCGACGACATCGGCCTGGAGTCGGTGCAGCTGGTCCAGCACACCCAGCCCGCCCCCGCGCCGCACCTACCCGAGCACTCGCTGGCCGCCCGCGCCTACCAGCAGACCCCCGGCGGGGTCAGCACCCCGGCGCTGCGCCTGACCTGGGTCGCGCTCAAGCTCGACCCGGAGCGCGCGGCCACCGCCGTGCTGGCCCGCGGCGGCGGCGAGGAGGGCGCCCGCAAGACGCTGCAGCGCGTCACCGACCAGCTGGCCGGACGGCTGAACAGCGCCGGGTTCACCGCGACCGTGCTGGACGAGCGGGAGCTGATCGCCGCGCTGGCCATCTCGGTGTGCGCCAACCCGGTGGCGGTGGCGGGCCGGCAGGGCTCCGGCGGCGGCGGGGTCGGCGTGCGCCGGGCCCAGGAGTCGTCGAAGTACTGCCGGATCGACGACCGCTGGCACGCCACGTACTGGATCTCCAAGTGGCCGGTGCTGTCCCGCCCGGGCATCGGCGGCGGCCGGGTCACCGCCCCCGACCTGATCAACCAGCTGACCGGCACCCCCGCGTTCGCCTCGACCTTCTCGGTCACCGCGACCCGCGCGATGGGCGGTGCGGTGGCGCTCAGCGGCCACCTGCGGCTGACCGAGCACAACGAGGCCAGGCTCGACCAGATGGGCCGCCAGGCGGAGTCCCGGGCGCAGCACAACGGCGCCTCGCTGACCCGCCTCGACCTGGAGCACGCCCCCGGCCTGCTCGCCACGCTGCCCCTGGGAGGGACGTCCTGATGGCCTACCAGACCTACTCCGGCCAGGCCCCGCAGCCGGTCGAGCAGCGGCCGGTGCGGGTGCGCCCCGGTTACGGCCTGCGCGGCCCGCGCCGGGAGAAGCACGTGCTGACGGTCGAGGACCTGGCGGCGGTGTCCTTCCCGGTCGGTGACGACGGCGTGGTGATCGGCCTGGACCACCAGCAGCAGCCCGCGGTGATCGGGCTGTTCCGCCCGTCCGCGTTCGACGTGGTGCTGGTCGGCGGCATGTGGACGGCGCAGCTGATCGCGCTGCGCGCGGCCGCGACCGGGGCCCGGATCGCGGTGGAGACCGGCCGGCCGCAGGCGTGGGCGCCGATGGCGCAGGCGGCGGGCGGCGGGCAGCCGTGCGTGACGATCCACCAGGTGGGCCGGCTGGGCGCGCAGGGCGCGTCGGTGGCGTCCCCCGTTCTGGTGGTCCGCGACCTGGGTGCGCGGCCCAACCGCAGCCGGCTGTCGGCGACGCCCTGGCAGACCACGCTGACCGTGCTGCCGTACCTGGGCCCGAACGCGAGCCGGGTGCTGAACGCCGCCGACCTGGTCGGCCTGCAGCGGGTCTCGCCGCAGGAGGCCGACCTGCTCGGCCGGCTGCTGTCGCTGGCCCCCGGTGACGTCAGCGCGCTGCCGACGCTGCCGGACAACGTGACGCTGTGGGCGACCCGGATGCGGCGCCAGTACGTGATGACCAACCAGGGCGAGGCCGAGACCCAGGTGCTGGGCGGTCCCCGCCGCATGGACTGACCGCCCGCCGGCCGGTCGGCGCGCTCCGGGGCGGCTCCCGCGGCCCCGGAGCGGGCCGGCCGGCCGGGCCGGGCGGATCCGCCGTCAGGTCGGGCACCGCCTTCAAAGCGGCCCCGTGCACGGCCTAGTCTTGTTGCCCGACGGCAACCGCCGAAGCAGCTTCGGCGAGAACGAGGGAGCCCCAGTGAGCAGCGATCGGGACGGCGTCTACGTCGGCGACAACGCGGCCGAGGACGACGATGACTGGTCCGACGCCCCGGACTACACCGCTCCGTCCTGGTACACCCAGAGCGCCGCGCCGGGTGCTCCGACCGCGGCGCCGCAGCCGCAGCCCGCCCAGCAGCCACCCGTCCAGCAGCAGGTGCCGCCGGTGGCCCAGCCGCCGCTGGTCCAGCCACCACCGGTGCAGCAGCAGGACCCGCCGCCGCAGGTGCCCGGCCCGGCGCCGGTGCAGCCGCAGCCGGCCCAGCAGCCGCCCGTCCAGCAGCAGCAGGCCGTCCAGCCGCCGGTGGCGGTGCAGCCGGAGCAGCCGCAGCCGCCCGTCCAGGAGCAGGCCGCCCAGCCGGCCCCGCAGCCGGACCCGCAGGTGCAGGTCGCGGCGCAGCCGGAGGCCGGCCCGCACGCCCAGGCCGCGCCGGCGCCGGTGCCGGACGCGGCTCCGCCGGTGGCGGTGCAGCCGGCCCAGCAGCCGCCGGTGCAGCAGCAGCCGGCGCCGCAGCCGCCGCCCGTCCAGCAGCCGCCCGTCCAGCAGCAGCCGTACCCGCCGCAGGTGCAGCAGCCGCCGCAGCCCTACCCCCAGCAGGGCCAGCCGTGGCCCCAGCCGCAGGCGCAGCAGCCTCCGCAGGCGCAGCAGCCTCCGTACCCGCAGCAGGGCCAGCCGTGGCAGCAGCAGCCGCCGGTCGACCCGCGGGCGGGCGGCTGGCCGCAGGCCGGGCAGGGCGGGCCGCAGCCGTACCCGCAGCAGGGTCCGGGGGTCGCGCCGTCGGCTCCGGCGCAGTTCCAGCAGGGGGGCGGGCAGGCCGCGGCGCACGGTGCGGCGCTCGGGTACACGGCGGCGGTGGAGCTGTCCTCGGACCGGCTGCTGCGCGGCCAGCCGAAGGTGCAGAAGCAGTCCCGGTTCCAGTTCGGCGGCAAGTCGGCGCAGGCCGGCAAGCAGCAGAAGCTGGAGCTGATCCGGCACCCGGTGATGACCTGCTACCGGATCGCGGTGATCAGCCTCAAGGGCGGTGTCGGCAAGACCACGACCACCACCTCGCTGGGCGCGACCCTGGCCAGCGAGCGGCAGGACAAGGTCATCGCGATCGACGCCAACCCGGACGCGGGCACCCTGGGCCGCCGCATCAAGCGGCAGACCGGGGCGACCATCCGCGACCTGGTGACGGCGATCCCGAATATCCGCAGCTACATGGACATCCGCCAGTACACCTCGCAGGACCCGAACTCGGGCCTGGAGATCGTCGCCAACGACGTGGACCCGGCGGTCTCCACCACCTTCGACGACTCGGACTACCGCCAGGTGATCCAGGTGCTCGGGCAGCACTACCCGATCATCCTGACCGACTCCGGCACCGGCCTGCTGTACTCGGCGATGCGCGGCGTGCTGGACCTGGCGGACCAGCTGATCGTGGTGGCCACGCCCAGCGTGGACGGCGCCTCCAGCGCCTCGACCACGCTGGACTGGCTGTCCGCGCACGGCTACGCGGACCTGGTGCAGCGCTCGATCACGGTGGTCTCCGGGGTGCGCGAGACCAGCAAGATGATCAAGGTCGAGGACATCGTGGCGCACTTCCAGACCCGTTGCCGCGGCGTCGTGGTGGTGCCGTTCGACGAGAGCCTGGCGGCCGGCGCCGAGGTCAACCTGCAGATGATGCGGCCCAAGGTCCGGGACGCCTACTTCGAGCTGGCGGCGCTGGTCGGCGAGGACATCGCCCGCTCCCAGCAGCAGGCGGGCTGGCAGGGGCAGCAGCAGTACCCGCCGCAGGGCGGCTACCCGCAGCAGCAGCCCTACCCCCAGCCGTACCCGCAGCAGGGGGGCTACCCGCAGCAGGGCCAGCCGTGGCAGCAGCCGCCCGGCCAGCCCTACCCGCAGCAGGGCGGCTACCCGCAGCAGGGCCAGCCGCAGCAGCAGCCCCCGCAGCCCGGCTACGGCTACCCGCCGCCGCACGGGTACGGCTACCCGCCGCCCCACCAGGGCTGAGCCCGCACCCGGCCGCCCGGCCGGGCCCGCACGCGCCGGAGCCCCCGCGGACGACCCGTCCGCGGGGGCTCCCGACGTCCGCTCAGGGGCGCTCGGTGAGCTCGCGGGCCCGCTTGACGTCCTCGGCCATGCGCTCCAGCAGGGCGTCGACGGAGTCGAACTTCTCCATGCCGCGCAGCCAGGCCAGGAAGTCGACGGCCACGTGCTGCCCGTACAGGTCGAGGCCGACCCGGTCGATGGCGTACGCCTCGACGGTGCGGGCGGTGCCGTCGAAGGTCGGGTTGGTGCCGACCGAGATCGCGGCGGGCATGGTCTCGCCGTCGGCGGTCAGCCAGCCCGCGTACACGCCGTCGGCGGGGATCGCCGAGTGCGGGACGGTGTCCACGTTGGCGGTGGGGTAGCCGAGTTCGCGCCCGCGCTGGGCGCCGCGGACCACCTCGCCCTCGACCCGGTGCGGGCGGCCGAGGATCTCGGCGACGCCGGTCATGTCGCCGGCCGCGACCAGCCGGCGGCAGAGGCTGGACGAGAACGGCTCGCCGTCGCCCGCCGCGCCGCGCACCTGGAGGTCGACCACCTCGACGGTGAAGTCGTCGGCCCGGCCGAGCTCGGCCAGCAGCTCGACGTTCCCCGCCGCGCGGTGCCCGAAGCGGAAGTTGGGGCCCTCGACGACCGCCTTCGCGTGCAGCGCCTCGACCAGCACCGACCGCACGAAGTACTCCGGGGACTCCTGGGAGAACTCGGCGGTGAACGGCAGCACCAGGACGGCGTCCACGCCCAACTGCTCGACCAGCTCGGCCCGGCGCGGCTGCGGCGCCAGCAGCGGCGGGTGGGTCCCGGGGCGGACCACCTCGCTGGGGTGCGGATCGAAGGTGACCACGACCGACCGCGCGCCCAGCTCGCCGGCCAGCTCCACCACCCGGTTGATGATCAACTGGTGTCCGCGGTGGACCCCGTCGAACGATCCGATGGTGACGACGCTGCGCCCCCAGTCCCCGGGGATCTCCTCCAGGCCGTGCCAGCGCTGCACCTGACCGCTCCTTGTTCCTACGGGGTGCACGGGCCGTGCACGCGAAAGACCGAAACCGAACCCCTATAGCGTGCCATGCGCCCGGCCCTGCCCAGGTACCGGAACGCCCTTGGTGTGACCGGTCAGACGACCGCCGGGGCGGTCGACCTGCCGCTCGGCCTCGGCGGCGGCGTACTGCGGGTCCCGGCCGGACGCGGCGAGGGCCCGCAGCCGGGCCAGCCGGGGCCCCAGGGGCGGCGGCGGGGCGTCCTCGGGCCAGGACGCCAGCAGCCGCGCGAAACCCGCCCAGCGGCCCGCACAGCGCACCAGGGCGGCGTCCGCGCCCGGCCACCGCTCGGCGACCAGCAGCAGCAGCTCGCGCACCCGCCGCTCCGGGTGCCCGGCGTGCCGGGCCGCCAGCGCCTCCACCACCGCCGCCAGCACCCGTCCGTCCCGCTCGGCGGCCAGCAGGGCGTCCAGCAGCTCCTCCCGCCCGCCGCCGGGCGCCGCCAGCACCGGCGCGAACCGGGCCCGCACCGCCGGACCGGCCGCCAGCACCGCGTCCAGCAGCGGACGGCCGTCCCACCCGGCGTCCAGGGCCGCGTCCAGGTGCCGGGCGACCTCCTCGGCCCGCTCCGGGTCCTCCCGCAGCAGCTCGGCGGCCAGCAGCAGGCCGGAGCGCGCCACCGCCGGGTCGGCCGCCCCGGCCAGCACCCGCAGGCCCTCCCCCGCCCGGGCGCCCGGCACCCGCAGCCGCTCGCGCACCGCCGCCAGCACCGGCGCCGGGTGCTCCGCCAGCAGCCCGGCCAGCACCTCCGCGGTCAGGAACGGATCGCCCGCCCGGTACCCGGCCAGCACGGCCGGCAGGTGCTCGGCCCGGCCCGCCGGGTCGCGCACCAGCAGCGCCAACGCCGCGCCGTGCAGGGCGGGTTCGTCCTCCCGGGCGAGCAGCGTCCGGGCCGCCAGCCGCAGCAGCTGCGCGCCCGAGCCGCCCGCGTGCGGGGCGGTGCGCAGCGCGTGCACGGCCGCCGCGACGTGCCGCTCGGGGCGCGGGTCGTGGCTCCAGCGGTCGACCGCCCGGCACAGCGCGGACGGCTCCCGCTCGGCCAGCCGGCCCAGCAGCGCGTCTGCCCGCGGGTGCGCGGTGGCCACCAGGGCCTCGGTCAACTCGTCCAGCGCCAGCGCGCGGTGCTCGTACAGCAGCTCGTCGGCCAGCGCCGCGGCGCGCTCGGCGCGCTCGGCCTCCTTGGCGTTCCCGGTCTCCCCGGCGTTCCCGGTGCGCTCGGCGTTCCCGGTCTCCTCGGCGTTGCCGGTCTCCTCGGCGTTCCCGGCGCGCTCGGCGCCCCCGGAGGTCCGCCCGTACCAGGCGCACAGCAGCGGCAGCACGCCGCGCGGATCGGCCGTCAGCAGCTCGGCGGCGGCCGTCCGGGCCACCTCCGCCCGGCCCGGGTCCCCGGCCAGCCGGCCCAGCAGCGCGACCCGTTCGGCCACCGGCAGCGGCAGCCCGGTCCAGAACGCGGGGCCGAACCGCTCGTCCCGGCCGGCCCGTTCGGCCAGCAGCTCCAGCAACTCCCGGTGCGCGGACGGCTCCGGGCTCGCCGCGATCCCCGCCACCAGCAGCCGGGCCGCCCACCAGTCCGCCTCCCCGCCCCGCTCCGCCCGCTCCAGCGCCGCCCGCACCCGCCGCAGCCACCCGTCCAGCACCGCCGCGCCCCGCACCCGCCCCACCCGCCGCAGCGCCCCCGCCACCACCCCGACCCGGCCCCGGCCCACCCCGCCCCGGACCTCACCGACGGCCCGGGGGACGGCGGACGCGAGGACGGCCGAGGCAGGGTCGGCGGAGGCAGGAGCGGCCGAGGCAGGGGCGGCGGCCGTGGGCACGGCGTCCGCCCGGGTCCACCGCTCGGCGCCGCCGGAGGCCCCGGCGGCGGGCGTGCGAAGCGTCCCGCCGCTCCCCGGCGCCCGCCCCGCGCCGCCCCCGGCGCCGACAGCGCCCCCGACAGCACCCGCGCCGTCGGGGTCGGCACCGTCCGCCCCGACCCCGGCCGCGCCCCCTTCCTCCGGCCCGTCCGGCACCTCCGGCACCTCCGGCATGCCCGGCTCCTCCAGCAGCAGCCGCAGCGCCGCGTCCAGGTCCAGGTGCAGGCTCTGGAGCCACTCCCCCCACTCCTCGTGGCCCGCCCGGTAGCCCGCGCCGGCGGGCACCAGCAGCCGCTCCTCGCGGACGGCCCGGGCCCATCCGCCAGCGTCCGGGAACAGCCGGGCGAAGTCCGCGGCGGGCAGCGCCCCGTCCCCCGCGCCGAGCATCAGGCGGGCGGCCTCGTGCAGCCGTCCGGCCGCGACGGCCGCGAGCCGCCGGACCTGCCGGGCGTCCTCGCCTGCTGCGGCCGGGCCGCCGCGCCGGTGGCGGCGCGGGCCGCCGGGGGTGCGGGCGACCCGGCGGGCGACGGTGAGGCAGGCCAGGTCGAGCCAGCCGTCGAAGAGTTCGGCCCGGCTGCCGACCGGGCCGTGGACGCCCGCGCCGCGCAGTTCGCCGGCCAGCCGCAGGGCCAGCGGGTGGCCGCGCTCGGCCGGGGCGAGGAACGTCCCGGGCAGGCCGTAGCGGCGGCCGGCCCGGGCCGCGGCGTCGTCGGTGAGCGGGCCGAGCCACAGCGCCCGGGCGGTGGAGCGCCAGGGGCCGAGCTGCTCCCAGCCGTCGGGCCGGCAGGCGACCAGGGCCCGGGCGCGGTGCGCGCGCAGCCACTCCAGCCCGGCCGTCAGCCAGCGCGCGGAGAGGGCGAGCGGTGCCTCCTCAAGGCCGTCGAGCACCACCAGCAGCGGCCGTCCGGCGTTGGCGCACAGCGCGGCCAGCTCCCCCGGGTCGACCTCCGGTACGCCGAACTCCCTTGCGGCCAGGGCGAGTCGGCGGCGCAGCGGGTCGCCGAGGGTGCGGTCCCCGGCGGCCAGGTCGGCGCCGCGCAGCCAGAGCGTGGGGAGCGGCTGCGCGGCGCCGGCCCGGCGCACCGCCAGGGCCGCCAGTTCGGTGCTCCGGCCGCTGCCGCTCTCGCCGAGCAGCACGGTGAGGACGTCCTGCGGCTCCTCGCCGCTGAGGCCGTCGGGGCGGTCGACCCGGTCGGCGGCGAGTGCGGCGATCCGGCCGGGCCCGGCGGCGGCGGCCTCCAGCTGGGCCCCGGTCAGGCGCAGCGCCCCGCCCAGGTTGAGCGCCCGGCCGAAGGCGGGGGCGTCGGCTCCGTTGCGGGCCAGCAGCCGGCCGAGCGGGGAGTCCTCGGGGCCGGGGACGGCCGCCAGCGGGACGGCCGCCACGCCGGGCCCGGCGACGGCGCGCACCCGGGGGGCGACCACGGCGAGCACCGCGCCGGTCTCCGGGTCGAGCACCGGCGACCCGGCGGGCGGGGTGACCGGGAGGTCGAGCACCAGCACGCCGGGGACGGTGCGCACCAGCGCGCCGTCGCCGCAGCGTCCGCGCTCCCGGCCGATCGGGCCGCCGCGGGCCAGCGCGGGCGCGCCGTCCTCCCAGCGCTGGTGCGGCACCGCGACGGGGCCGGTGACGGCGGTGCGGCCGATCGGCAGCGCGGGGCCGGGCAGGCCGCCGACCGCGGCGGTGCGCAGCAGGGCCAGGCCGTGGCCGGGCAGCAGGTCGACGCTCTCCGGGCCGAGCACCCGGGACTGCCCGCCGGGGGTGTGCAGCACCAGCCGGGGCACTCCGGCCACCGCCTCGTGCGCGGTGACCACGGTGCCGTGCCGGTCGGCGACGAAGCCGAGGCCGCACAGCCGGCCCTGCTGGTCCCTGATCCGCAGCAGCGCCCGTGCCGGATCCCCCGCGAAGCCGGCGCCCGCACCCTCGCCCATCCCGCCAGTCCTCCCGCCGGTCCTCCGTGCCGGGCCGCGCCCGGCCCCGCACGGAGCCGGGGCCCGGCCGCCGTGCACACCGCGGGTGAGCCTGCCCCCCACCAGCCCCACGGCACCCCGTACGCCCCTCTCACCACACCGCTTCACTCCGCGCGCCCCCCACCGCCCCGCCCGGCGCGCACCCCGCGCCGAACCACCCGGGCCGCCCCTGTCCGCCCCAACTGCCGCCCGGACTGACGCACTTGGCCGCCCGGGCCCGTCCGGCGCACACCCGCCCCGCGCGCCCGCCCGTCGGCGGGCCCGCCCGCACGCCCGCACTCCCGCGCGCCCGCCCGCCCCCGCCGGAAAACCGCTGGCGCCCCGCCCGCCCGCCGGGCCACCCTGCCGGTCATGGACGTCCGCCTGGAACCCTGGTCCGACTCCCGCCTCGGCCTGCTGGAGCGCATCAACACCCCGTTGATGCGCCGCCACGTCGGCGGCCCGGAGACCCCCGGGCAGCTGCTCCTGCGCCACCGCCGCTACCTCGGACTGCCCTCCCTGGGCGGTGTGGTGTACGCGGTGCTGGTGGACGGCGAGGAGGCCGGGTCGATCGCCCGCCACCGGCGCGAGTGGCGGGGCGCCGAGGTGCACGAGAGCGGCTGGAACGTGCTGCCCGCCTTCCAGGGCCGCGGCGTCGCGCTCGCGGCGGGCCGGGCGATGCTCACCGCCCTGCGCGCCCTGGTGGCCGCCGACCCGGCCGCCCCCGGCGTGCTGCACGCCTTCCCGGCCGTCGACAACGCGCCCTCGAACGCGCTCTGCGCCCGCCTGGGCTTCACCGACGGCGGCCCGTGCGACTTCGAGTACCCGCAGCGCTCGGGCCGCTTCCTGCGCAGCACCGACTGGCACCTGGCCCTGCGCTGAAACCCCTGCGCCGGAACCCCCGAGCGGCCTCCTCAGCCGACGAACACCGCCACCGGCTTGGCCTTGCCGCCGCTCTCCTCGATCAGCGCCAGGAACCGCCCGTCCGGGTCGAAGACCGCGACCGGCCCGGCCGCGCCCAGGCCGGGGGCGTCCAGCCGCACGCCGTTGGCGAGCAGCCGGGCCTGCTCGGCGTCCACGTCCCAGCGCGGGAAGGCGGCGGCCGCGGCCTCGGCGATCGGCAGCACCTCCAGCTTCTCCTCCAGCTGCTCCAGGGTGCGCGCCGACTCGACCGCGTACGGCCCGACCCTGGTGCGTCGCAGCGCGGTCAGGTGCCCGCCGACGCCGAGCGCCGCGCCCAGGTCCCGGGCCAGCGCCCGGATGTACGTCCCGGAGGAGCACTCGACCGTGACGTCGAGGTCGAGCACCGGCGTGCCGTCCTCGGCGACGTCGGCGCGCGTCCCGTGCACCGTGAAGGCGTGCACCGTGGTGGGGCGGGCGGCGAGCTCGAAGTCCTCGCCCTCGCGGACCCGGGCGTACGAGCGCTTCCCGTCGATCTTGATCGCGCTGACCTTGGACGGCACCTGCATGATCTCGCCGGTGAGCTTCGCGACCTCGGCGTCGACCGCCGCGCGGGTGACGCCGTCCGCCGCGACGGAGGCGGTGACCTCGCCCTCCCGGTCGTCGGTGATCGTGGTCTGCCCGAGCCGGACCGTCGCCTCGTAGGTCTTGGCGGTGAGCATCAGGTGCCCCAGCAGCCGGGTGGCCCGCTCCACGCCGATCACCAGCACACCGGTGGCCATCGGGTCGAGGGTGCCGGCGTGCCCGACCTTGCGGGTCCCGGCCAGCCACCGCAGCTTGGCGACCACGCCGTGCGAGGTGATGCCCTCCGGCTTGTCGACGATCACCAGCCCGTCGGGGCCCGTGCCTTTACGCTTCATCGCTCCATCATCATTTCGAAATCCGGCCCGCATCCCTGCGCGCGTTCCGGCGCGACCGCTCCCGCGGCCCGCCCGGCCCGAGCACCGAACCGCACGAGCCTAGCGCGCGCCGGAGCCCCCGGACGCCGCCCCCGGACGCCGCCCACGGGCCGAGCATCCGGGTCCGGACACCCGGGCGGGGCACCCGGGTCAGGACGCCCGGAGGAGAGCGTCCCGGCTACGGCGCCGCGGCCGGCCCCGGCTCCGCCGCCACCTCGGCCAGCGCCGCCCGGAACCGCTCCACGACGGCCTCCACGGCCTCCCGCGCGCTGAACCCGGCCGCGTACACGTGCCCGCCGCCGCCCAGCCGGGCGCAGACCGCCGCCACGTCGACCGCGCCCCGGGAGCGGCAGGAGCCGCGCAGCGTGCCGTCCGGGTCCTGCTTGAGCACCAGCGCGACGTCCGCCTCGGCGGGCTTGCGCAGCACGTCGATCAGGCCCTCGATCTCCTCCACGGTGACGCCGAACAGCGCCAGGTCCTGGTACGGCACCCAGGTCCACACCAGCCCGTGCCCGCCGGCCTCCCCGGGCTCGAACGCGGCCCGCTCCAGCGCCCCGGCGAGCACCTTGAGGTACCCGAAGGAGGTGGTGTCCCACAGCTGGCGGGAGATCAGGTCCTGCCGGATGCCGGTGGCCAGCATCCGCCCGGCCATCTCGTGGGTGGCGGGCGTGGTGGCCCGGTACTTGAACGAGCCGGTGTCGGTGGCGATGCCGGTGTACAGGCAGGTCGCGATGGACTGGTCGAGCGGCACCCGCAGCCGCCGCAGCAGCTCGTCCACCAGGACGGCGGTGGCGGCCGCGGCCGGGTCGATCAGCCGGACGGTGCCGAAGCCGGGGTTGGAGGCGTGGTGGTCGAACACCACCAGCGCGCCCGCCGCGAACGCCTTCCCGCGCAGCAGGCCGAGCCGCTCCTCGGAGGCGGCGTCGAAGGCCAGCACCAGCGCGGGCGCGGCGGGCACCGCGGCGGCGGGGACGATCAGCTCCTGCCCGGGCAGGAAGGACAGCGACTCCGGGATGACCTGCGGGTCGTCGCCGAACGACACCCGCACCCGCTTGCCCAGGCCGCGCAGCGCCAGCGCGGCGGCCAGCGCCGAGCCCAGCGCGTCGCCGTCCGGGCAGATGTGGCAGACCAGGTCGATCTCGTCGCTGTCCGCGATCAGTTCCAGGACCCGCTGCCACTGCGCCTCGAACCGGCCGTCGGCGGCCGCCGGGGCCGTCTCCGCCGCGGATTCGGACGACGACTCGCTGCGAGGGCCCGGAAGCACCGCGAGGGCGGTCTCCACCTGTGTGGTGGAGACCGCCCTCGCGGTGCCGGACTCGGCCGGCTTCCCGGCCATGGTCACTCGTCCTCGTCGTCGTCGCGGGCCGACTTGTAGGGGTCGGCCTCGCCCGCGTACACGGCTCCGGCGGCGGCGGTGCGGACGGCGGCGTCGGAGAGCCGGGCCTTGTCCAGCAGGTCGTCGATGTTGCGCGCGTTGTCGGGCAGGGCGTCGGCGACGAAGGTCAGGGTCGGGGTGAACCGCACCCCGGTCTGCTTGCCGACCTCGGAGCGCAGGATGCCCTTGGCGCTCTCCAGCGCGGCCGCGCTGGACTCCCGCTCGGCCTCGTCACCGTAGACGGTGTAGAAGACGGTGGCCTCGCGCAGGTCCCCGGTGACCCGGGCGTCGGTGATGGTGACGTACCCCAGGCGGGGGTCCTTGATCCGGCGCTGCAGGGTCTCCGCCACGACCACCTGGATGCGGTCGGCGAGCTTGCGCGCCCTAGCGGTGTCGGTCACGTTGCCTCCTCGTGCAGTAGGCGCGTACCCCGGGTCATGACCTCACCCGGTGGGGCCCTCTCCCCAACGTACCCGCCCGCGCCCAGCCTTGTGGGCGCTCTCGGTCCTGTGCGGGTGTGACGGTGGTGACGCCCGCAGGTCATTCGTCGTCGTCGTGGTGGTGGCGCCTCCGCGCGGAGAGCAGCACCACCTCGGGGCGGCCGGCGACGAGCCGCTCACAGCTGTCCAGGACCTCGCTGACGTACCCGGCGTCGCCGGACACCACCGCACAGCCGATCTCGGCCCTGCGGTGCAGGTCCTGGTTCCCTACCTCCGCGGCGCACACGCCGTACTTGCGCTGCAGTTCGGCCACGATGGGCCGCACGATCGACCGCTTCTCCTTGAGCGAGTGCACGTCGCCGAGGAGCAGGTCGAAGGTGAGTGTTCCTACGAACATGGGGGACAGGCCTGGGCCGGCCTGGGAGCCTCGAAGGAGTTCCGACAGCCCGACCCTAACAAGCACGGCCGGGGCCGGTCGACGGGTTAACGCACCCGCCGGCCGACCCCGGCCCGGTACCCGTTACGAGCGCGGCTTCTCCCGCATCTCGTAGGTCTCGATGACATCCTCGATCTTGATGTCGTTGAACGAGCCCAGGGTGACACCGGCCTCGAAGCCCTCGCGGACCTCGGTCGCGTCGTCCTTGAAGCGGCGCAGGCCCTCGATGTTGAGGTTCTCCGCCACGACCTTGCCGTCGCGCAGCAGGCGCGCCTTGGTGTTGCGGCGGATGATGCCCTCGCGGACGAGGACACCGGCGATGTTGCCGAACTTGGAGGAGCGGAACACCTCGCGGATCTCCGCGGAGCCGAGGCGCACCTCCTCGTACTCGGGCTTGAGCAGGCCCTTGAGCGCGGCCTCGATCTCCTCGATCGCCTGGTAGATGACCGAGTAGTACCGGATGTCGACGCCCTCGCGCTCGGCCGCGGTACGGGCACGCCCCTCGGCGCGCACGTTGAAGCCGATGATGATGGCGTCCGAGCCCATCGCCAGGTCCACGTCGGACTCGGTGATGGCACCCACACCGCGGTGCAGGATGCGCAGCTCGACCTCCTCGCCCACGTCCAGCTTGACGAGGGCGTCCTCGAGGGCTTCGACGGAACCGGAGACGTCACCCTTGATGATGAGGTTGAGCTTCTCGATGTTGCCGGCGGCCAGCGCGGCCTCGAAGCCCTCCAGCGAGACGCGGACGCGGCGCTGGGCCATCGAGGCGTTGCGGTCGCGGGCGGAGCGCTTCTCGGCGATCTGGCGGGCGGTGCGGTCCTCGTCGACGACGATGAAGCTGTCGCCGGCGCGGGGCACCGAGGTCAGACCGAGCAGCATGACCGGACGGGACGGGCCGGCCTCGGAGAGGCTGTTGCCGTTCTCGTCCAGCATCGCGCGGACGCGGCCGTAGGAGTCGCCGACCACGATCGAGTCGCCGACCCGCAGGGTGCCGCGCTGGATGAGCAGCGTCGCCATGGCGCCGCGGCCCTTGTCCAGGTGGGCCTCGATCGCGATGCCCTGGGCGTCCTGCTCCGGGTTGGCGCGCAGGTCGAGGGAGGCGTCCGCGGTCAGGACCACGGCCTCCAGCAGCTCCTCGATGTTGAGGCCCTGGCGGGCGGAGATGTCGACGAACATGGTGTCGCCGCCGTACTCCTCAGCCACCAGGCCGAACTCGGTGAGCTGGCCGCGGACCTTGGTCGGGTCCGCGCCCTCGACGTCGATCTTGTTGACCGCGACCACGATCGGCACGCCGGCGGCCTTGGCGTGGTTCAACGCCTCGACCGTCTGCGGCATGACGCCGTCGTTGGCCGCGACCACCAGGATCGCGATGTCGGTGGACTTGGCACCACGGGCACGCATGGCGGAGAACGCCTCGTGACCCGGGGTGTCGAGGAAGGTGATCCGGCGCTCCTCGCCGTTCACCTCGGTCGCCACCTGGTAGGCACCGATGTGCTGGGTGATGCCGCCGGCCTCGCCCGCGACCACGTTGGTCTTGCGGATCGCGTCGAGCAGGCGGGTCTTGCCGTGGTCGACGTGACCCATGACGGTGACCACCGGCGGACGCGGAGCCAGCTGCTCCTCGTCGCCCTCGTCGACGCCGAAGTCGATGTCGAACGACTCCAGCAGCTCGCGGTCCTCGTCGTCCCGGCTGACGATCTCCAGCACGAAGCCCATCTCGTCGGCCAGCAGCTGCAGCGTGGCGTCGGAGACCGACTGGGTAGCGGTGACCATCTCACCGAGGTTGAACATCACCGAGACGAGCGCCGCCGGGTTGGCGTTGATCTTCTCCGCGAAGTCCGTCAGCGAGGCGCCGCGCGAGAGGCGGACGGTCGAGCCGTTGCCGCGCGGCAGCATCACGCCGCCGACGGACGGGGCCTGCATGGCCTCGTACTCCTGGCGCTTCGCGCGCTTCGACTTCCGGCCGCGGGCCGGACGGCCACCGGGGCCGCGACCGAACGCGCCCTGCGTGCCACCGCGGGCACCCGGGCCGCCGGGACGACCGCCGAAGCCGCCGGGACGGGCACCGCCGCCACCGAAGCCGCCACCGCCACCGGCGCCGCCACCCGGGCGGGGGCCGCCGAAGCCGCCACCGGCCGGACGCGAGCCCGGACCGGCCGGACGGCCCTGGAAGCCGGGACGGGCACCGCCCGGAGCACCCGGACGCGCACCGGGGCCACCCGGACGCGCACCGGCACCCGGACCCGGGCGCGGGCCCGGACGCTGCGGCATCATGCCGGGGTTCGGACGGGGCATCCCGGACGGGCTGGGCGCACCGCCCGGACGCGGAGCGGCCGGACGCGGCATGCCGTCGGGACGGGGGGCACCGGCACCCGGGCCGCCGGGGCGCGGAGCGCCACCGGGACGGGGACCGCGCTCACCGGACGGCGCACCGCCCGGACGCGGAGCGCCGGCACCCGGGGCACCGCCCGGACGGGGACCGCGCTCGCCACCGGGACGGGGACCGCGCTCGCCACCCGGCGCACCGGCCGGACGGGGACCGCGCTCGCCACCGGGACGGGGACCGCGCTCACCGGACGGCGCACCGCCCGGACGCGGAGCGGCCGGACGGGCCATGCCCGACGCGCCGCCCGAGGTGAAGGGGTTGTTGCCCGGCCGCGGGCCGGACGGCCGCGGACCCGGACGGGCCGCGGGGTTCGCCGGGGCCGGCCGCGGGGCGGCCGGACGCGCCGGAGCCTCGCCGGCCGGGGCCGGGGAGGAGAACTCCGCCGCCGGCGCCGGAGCGGCCGGGGCGGGCGTCGCCGGGCGCGGACCCGGGGCGGGGGCCCCGGCCGGCTTCGGCGCGGACGGACCCGCCGCGGGCGCGGGGGTCGCGGGGGTGGGACGGGGGCCCGGCGTCACGGTGGGACGCGGGCCGGGGGTGGGGGCGCCACCCGGCTTGGGTGCCGCGGAACCGGCGCCGCCGGTCGGTTGGGGCGCCGCGGGCTTCCGCGGGCCAGGCTTCGCGGAGGACGCGCCGCCGGACGGCGGGGTCGCTCCCAAAGCGTCAGTCAGCTTGCGCACGACCGGCGCCTCGATCGTCGAGGACGCCGAACGCACGAACTCGCCCAGCTCGGTGAGCTTGGCCATGACGGCCTTGCTCTCCAAGCCAAGCTCCTTGGCGAGTTCGTATACCCGGACCTTAGCCACTTCGCTCCTGTCTATGCGTCCGGGGTATTCGTCCGCCGGACTGCTGTTACTTCATGGGCGTACTCATCGCGTACTCATCGAGTGCTCATCGCAATCTCGACCTACTTCCATCTCGCGAGGTACCTGACTGGGGTGCACGGCGACGTGCCACGTGCCGTGCGCTGGTGCGTGTTGCCGGGCGCGGGGCCCGTCAGTGGGCCGACTGCCGATCGGCCGGACTGGCTCCCGCCCCGACGTGCTCCCGCAGGGCGCCGGGGTCGAGCGCGCCCTGGACCCGGAGGGCCCTGGGGAACGCCCGGCGGCGGACCGCGAGGTCGAGGCAGTCCGGGTCGGGGTGCAGATACGCACCCCGGCCCGGCAGTGTGCCGCGGGGATCGGGGACGCAGTCGCCCTCGCCCGCCACGACACGCAGCAGCTCGTGCTTGGCCGCGCGCTTGCGGCAGCCCACGCAGGTGCGCTCAGGGCATGCCCGGACATGCGTCCGGCCAGACACGTTCAAGTCTACCCCTCCGAAGGGACTCACCGCCGCCGAGTAGATCTCCGGAGGCACCTGACAACGTTGTTAGCGGGCTGCCGATTCCCCGGCGGGGGCCTCGGTGTCCGGGCGGATGTCGATCCGCCAGCCGGTGAGACGGGCGGCCAGCCGGGCGTTCTGCCCCTCCTTGCCGATCGCCAGCGACAGCTGGTAGTCCGGCACGATCACCCGGGCGGAGCGCTGGGCCAGGTCGACGATCTCCACCTTCGTCACCCGCGCGGGCGACAGCGCGGCGGCGACCATCTCCGCCGGGTCCTCCGACCAGTCGACGATGTCGATCTTCTCGCCGTGCAGCTCGGACATCACGGTGCGCACCCGCATGCCGTTCGGGCCGATGCAGGCGCCCTTGGCGTTCAGGCCCTGCCGGCGCGACCAGACCGCGATCTTGGTGCGGTGGCCGGCCTCGCGGGCGATCGCGGCGATCTCCACCGAGCCGTCCGCGATCTCCGGGACCTCCAGCGCGAACAGCCGCTTCACCAGGTTCGGGTGGGTGCGCGAGAGCGTCACCGACGGGCCGCGGACACCGCGCCGCACGCCCACCACGTAGCACTTCAGCCGGGTCCCGTGCCGGTAGTCCTCGCCCGGGACCTGCTCCTGCGGCGGCAGGATGGCCTCCAGCTTGCCGATGTCGACCAGCACGCTCTTCGGGTCGTTGCCCTGCTGGACGACACCGGTGACGATGTCGCCCTCCTTGCCCGCGTACTCGCCGAAGGTCTGGTCGTCGGCGGCGTCCCGCAGCCGCTGCAGGATGACCTGCTTGGCGGTGGACGCGGCGATCCGGCCGAAGCCCGACGGGGTGTCGTCGAACTCCTTCGGCTCGACGCCCTCCTCCAGCTCGGACGCGTCCTCCAGCGCCCAGACCGTCACATGGCCGGTCTTGCGGTTCAGCTCCACCCGCGCCCGGCGGCGCGAGCCCTCGGTGCGGTGGTACGCGATGAGGAGGGCCGACTCGATCGACTCGACCAGCAGGTCGAACGGCACGCCCTTCTCGGTGACCAGCCCGCGCAGGGCACTCATGTCGATGTCCACGACTACGCCTCCTCTTCCTCTTCGTCCACGTCCGCGATGTCGGCGGCGGCGTCGAGCAGTTCCTCGTCCTTGCGGTTGAACTCGACCTGCACCCGGGCCCGCGCGATCTCCGCGAACTCCAGTCGGCGCTCCTTGGGGCGGCCGCGCCCCTTGACCGGCTGCACCTCGACCAGCACGCCGTCCTCGTCGCTCTCCAGCACCCGCGCGGTCAGCTCCGCGCCGTCCACCAGCTTGACCGCGGCCAGCCGGCCGGTCGCCCGGCGCCAGTGCCGCGGCGCGTCCAGCGGGCGCTCGGCGCCCGGCGAACCGACCTCCAGCAGGTACGGGGCCTCGCCCATCAGGTCGGAGGCGTCCAGCGCCTGGCTCACCAGGCGGGAGAACTCGGCGATCGCGTCGAGGTCGACGCCGCCGTCGGCGTCCACGTCGACCTGCACCTGGCGGCGGCTGCCGGCCTGGGTCACCCTGACCTCTTCCAGGTCCAACCCGGCCTCGGCCGCCAGCGGCTCCAACAACGCGCGCAGCCGGTCAGTGGGGGTGGTGCTCATCCGGGTGACTCCTCGGCCGCGTCTGCTGTTGTCGAAGGTGCTAACTCACCGCGAAGCCTATCGGGTCAACCCCCGAACCGCCGATTCCGACCCGGATGGCCCGCACCCCCTGCGAGCAAGCTCACAGCGGTCGGATACCGTCCAAGCTCCGTACGGGGCCGGTGCGGCTCCGGTAAAGATTCTCCCGACGGGGGGCACAGGGCCCCCACCGACCCGGCTGGAGCACCGATGCCCGCACCCACACGGCGGACCCTGCTGGCCCTCGGGGCGCTCGGCGGGCTCCAGTTGCTCTGCGGGTGCACCGGCGACCGCCCGGCCCCGCCGAAGCCCACCGCCGCCGACCCGGACCGGCCGCTGCGGCTGCGCCAACTCGCCGCCACCGACGCCCTGCTGGCCGGCTACGACGCCGTCCTCGCCACCGGCCCGGCCGACGCCGACCGGCTCGCCGACCTGCGCGAGGACCTCACCCGGCACCGCGAGGCGCTGGCCGGACCGCTGCCCTCGGCCTCCGCCTCCCCTGCGCCTTCGCCTTCGCCTTCGCCCTCCGGCCCGGTCTCCCCCGCCGCCCCGTCCGCCGGTTCCGCCGCCGCGAGCGCGAGCGCGACCGCGACCGCCCGGACCTCCGCCGACCTGGCCGCCGCCGAGCAGCGGACCGCCGCGCTGCGCCTGGCCGACCTGGCCGCCGCCTCCCCGGAGCTGGCCCGGACCCTCGCCTCGGTCGCCGCCTCCGACGCGGCCCACGCGGCCGCCCTCGGCGGCCCCACCGCCCCCGCCCCCGCCGCCGCCCCCGCGCCCTCCGACTCCCCGGCCGCCTCCGCCTCCGCTTCCCCCGCCGCGCTCCCGGCCGCCGACACCGCCGCCCTGCAGGCGGCCCTGGCCGCCGAGCACGCCGCCGTCTACGGCTACGGCGTGGTCGGCGCGTTCCTCCCGGCCGGGCCCCAGCGCGAGGACGCCCGCGCCACGTACGGCGCGCACCAGGCCCGCCGCGACGCCTGGCAGCGCGTCCTCACCGCCGGCGGCGCCTCCCCCACCGCCGCCGCCCCCGGCTACCGCCTGCCCTTCCAGGTCAAGGACGCCGCCACCGCCGCCCGGTTGGCCGCCTACCTGGAGACCCAGCTGACCGCCGCCTACGCCGACCTCGCCGCCGCCGCCGCGCTGCGCGAGCGGGCCGCCGCCGCCCTGCGCGAGTCCGCCCTGCGCGCCGCCCACTGGGGCGCCGACCTCCCCGCCCTCCCGGGCCTGGCGGAGACGGCCTGACCCCGGACACCGGCCCCGCCCCGGATAATCGCTCCCATGGCACGAGCTGCGCGGTTCAGCGTCCCCGAGCGTCTGGTCGAGTCGGTGCGGGCGGAGGGGAGCCCCGCGGCGCTGGCGTGGCTGGCGGAGCTGCCCGCGCTGGTCGCACGGCGGCTGGCGGACTGGGACCTGGTGCCCGAGCGGGTGGTGGAGCCCGGCGGCCGGGGCAGCGTGGTGCTGTACGCGCACCGGGCCGGCGACCTGGCGCCGGTGGCGGTGAAGGTCTCCCGGTCGCCCGGCGAGGCCGCCGCGCTGCGGGCGTGGGCCGGGCGGGGCGCGGCGCTGCTGCTGGCCGAGGCGGACGGCGCCCTGCTGCTGGAGCGGCTGCACGGGGAGATCCCGCTGCGCTCGCTCGCCGAGGCCCAGGCGATGCTGGAGGCCACCAGCCTGCTGCGCCGCCTGTGGGTGCCGGCCCCGGCCGGCCACGGCTTCCCGACCCTGGCGGAGCACGCGCGAGGGCTCGCCGAGCGCGTCACCGTCCGGCGCGCGCTGCCGCTCGCGGCGGACGCCGGACCGCTGCTGGACGAGGCCCTGGAGGCGGTCGCGCTGGCGGCGGACGCCGAAGGGTGGCTGCTGCACGGGGAGTTCCAGCACGGCCGGGTGCTGGCCGCGGACCGCGCCCCGTGGCTGGCGGTGGCCCCGCGCCCCCTGGTCGGCGACCGGGCCTACGACCTGGCGGCCCTGGTGCTGGAGCGGCTGGACACCCTGGCCGCCTCCCCGGGGCCGCGCGGCGCGGCCCGCCGCCGGCTGGCCCGGCTCGCGGAGGCGGTGGAGCTCCCCGCCGACCGGGTCCGGGCCTGGACCCTGCTGCGGGCGGCGGACACCGCCCTGGCGGCGCTGGCCGCGGACGACACCGCGGCGGCCGAACTCCATCTGGAGTTCGCGTCCTGGCTCTGAGGCCGGGGCGGGGCGCCGCCCGGGACGGCAGGTAGTAACGTCCCGCTCCATGGAGCAGCTCACCGGGGTGACGATCGAGGCCATCGACCTGGCGGCGTGGGCGCCTGCCGTGCTGGAGGTCCAGGCGGTCGCGTTCGGGCTCGGGCCGTACGAGGTCGCGGTCCGGCTGCCGATCGTGGGGCGGCACGCGCTGCAGCCGGGGGTGGTGGCGCTGGGGGCGATGGCGCGGGGGCGGCTGGTCGGGTTCGGGTACGGGATGCCGAACCGGCGCGAGCACTGGTGGTCGACGGTGATCGAGCCGTACCTGGCGGCGCGCGGCCACGAGGACTGGCTGGACGGGGTGTTCGCGGTGACGGAGCTGCACGTGCTGCCGGAGTTCCAGGGGCTGGGCCTGGGCACCCGGCTGATCCGCGCGCTGTGCGGGCGCTCGGGGCTGGACCGGTCGATCCTGTCGGCGATCGACGCGGAGACCCCGGCGCGCCGGCTCTACCGCTCGCTGGGCTACCGGGACCTGGCGCCGGCGGTGCGCTTCCCGAACACCGTCCGCCCGTACGCGGTGATGGGCGCGCACCTGCCGCTGCGCGACCCGGCGCGCCCCTGACCGCGGGCCGGCCGGCCCGGCCGGGTCAGAACAGCACGCTCATGAAGGCGCCGACCTCGCGGAAGCCGACCCGGCGGTAGGCGGCGCGGGCGCGGATGTTGAAGTCGTTGACGTACAGCGAGACGACGGGGGCGACCTCGGCGAGGGCGGTGTTGACGACGGCGGCCATGCCGGTCTCGGAGAGCCGTCTGCCGCGGTGCTCGGGGGCCACCCAGACGCCCTGGATCTGGCAGGCGCCGAGGGTGACGGCGCCGATCTCGGCCTTGAAGACCACCCTGCCGTCCTGGTCGAACCGGGCGAACGAGCGTCCGGTGGAGACCAGTTCGGCGACCCGGGCCTGGTAGAGCAGCCCGCCGTCGCCGGCCAGCGGGGAGATGCCGACCTCCTCGGTGAACATGGCCACGCAGGCGGGCATCAGCGCCTCGATCTCGGCGCGCTCGACCCGGCGCACCAGCGGGTCGGGTTCGACCTCGGTGACGGGCGTGGAGGTGGCCATCAGCGGCTGGTGGGCGCGGACGTCGCGGGCCGGGCCCCAGGAGCGCTCCAGCAGCGCCCAGAGGGTCGCGGTGGCCTCGGCGGGGCCGACGATGGAGGAGCAGCGGCGGCCCTGCCGGCGGGCGCGCTCGGCGAAGGCCCGGACGGCCTCGGGCCCGGCGCCGACCGGGACGAGGTTGGCGCCCGCGTAGCAGAGCGCGTCGAGCCGGCCGTCGGCGTCGTGCCAGCCCCACATCTCGCCGCCGAGCCGCCAGGGGTCGAGGCCGACGGCCTCCACCCGGGTGGCGACGAAGGCGTTGGCGACGGGGTCGCGGTGCAGGATCTCCAGCGCCTCGTCGAGGTCGGGGGCCTCCAGCACGCGGGTGGCGGCGAGCGCCCGGGCGGCCTGGAACGGGCCGGGCAGCATCACACCTCGGTCGAGCACGGGTGGCACCTCTCGAACGGGCGGGACCGCCCCTGCCGGGCGGCCCCGCCGGGGGGCTTCAGACCGTCACTCGGCGGCCACGACGACGGGGGCGCCGGATTCCACGCCCTCCTCCTGCATCTGCTCGGCCAGCTTCATGGCCTCCTCGATCAGGGTCTCGACGATCTTCGACTCGGGGACGGTCTTGATCACCTCGCCCTTGACGAAGATCTGGCCCTTGCCGTTGCCGGAGGCGACGCCGAGGTCGGCCTCGCGGGCCTCGCCGGGGCCGTTGACGACGCAGCCCATGACGGCGACCCGCAGCGGCACCTCCATGCCCTCCAGGCCGGCGGTGACCTCCTCGGCGAGCTTGTAGACGTCGACCTGGGCCCGGCCGCAGGACGGGCAGGAGACGATCTCCAGGCCGCGCTGACGGAGGTTCAGCGACTCCAGGATCTGGATGCCGACCTTGATCTCCTCGGCCGGCGGGGCGGAGAGCGAGACCCGGATGGTGTCGCCGATGCCCTCGGCCAGCAGCGCGCCGAACGCCACCGCGGACTTGATGGTGCCCTGGAAGGCGGGGCCGGCCTCGGTGACGCCCAGGTGCAGCGGGTAGTCGCAGGCGGCGGCGAGCTGCCGGTAGGCGTTGATCATCACGACCGGGTCGTTGTGCTTGACCGAGATCTTGATGTCGCGGAAGTCGTGCTCCTCGAACAGCGAGCACTCCCAGAGCGCGGACTCCACCAGCGCCTCGGGGGTGGCCCGGCCGTACTTCTCCAGCAGGCGCTTGTCGAGCGAACCGGCGTTGACGCCGATCCGGATCGGCACGCCGGCGTCCTTGGCGGCCTTGGCGATCTCGCCGACCTTGTCGTCGAACGCCTTGATGTTGCCGGGGTTGACGCGGACGGCGGCGCAGCCGGCGTCGATCGCGGCGAACACGTACTTCGGCTGGAAGTGGATGTCGGCGATCACCGGGATCTGCGACTTCCGCGCGATGATCGGCAGCGCGTCGGCGTCGTCCTGCGAGGGGACGGCGACCCGGACGATCTGGCAGCCCGAGGCGGTCAGCTGGGCGATCTGCTGGAGGGTCGCGTTGACGTCGGAGGTGAGCGTGGTGGTCATCGACTGCACCGAGACCGGCGCGTCGCCGCCGACCGGCACGTTGCCGACCATGATCTGACGCGAGTGGCGGCGCTGGGCCAGCGGCTTGAGCGGCAGGGAGGGGATACCGAGCGAGATCGCGGTCATGTGCGCAGTTTTTCCTCTGGAGAGGTCGGTGAGCCGGGGCGCACCGCGGTGGCGGGGGCGCCCGGCGTCCAACGGTACGGCACGGCCGGGTGGCGGGGCACACCCGGCCGTGGGTGGCGCGCGGCGCTAGTTGATGCGCACCGGGTTGACGATGTCGGCGGCCATCACGAGGCCGGTGAAGCAGATGAAGACGCCGGCGACCACGTAGGCCAGCGGCATCAGCCGGGCCACGTCGAACGGGCCGGGGTCGGGGCGGCGCAGCAGCTTGGCGAGGTTGCGGCGCAGCGACTCCCAGAGCGCGCCGGCGATGTGGCCGCCGTCCAGCGGCAGCAGCGGGAGCATGTTGAACAGGAACAGCATCAGGTTGATGCCGGCCAGCAGCTGCACCGAGAAGGCGAGCCGCTGGGTGGCGGGCAGGTCCATCGAGAACACGTCGCCGCCGAGCCGGGCGGCGCCGACCATGCCGATCGGCGAGTCGGCGTCGCGCGGGGTGCCGTCGACCACGGCGTGCCACAGGCCGGGGATCTTGCCGGGCAGCTGGGTGAGCGACTCGACGCTGTGCCGGGCCATCGTCGTCATCTGCTCGGTGCTCTCGCCGAGCGACATGTGGTGCACGCCGGTGGCGGGGGTGATGCCGAGGAAGCCGGCGGTGACGGTCTGGCCCTTGACCGGGTTGTTGTCCGCGTCGTACGCCTGCAGGGTGTTGGTCTTGATCGCGGCGGAGAGCGTCTGCTCGGTGCCGTCGCGGTGCCGGACCAGGATGTCGACCTGCCGGCCCGCGGAGTCCCGGATCAGGTTCTGCAGCTGCGGGTAGTCGTGGATCGGGACGCCGCCGAAGCCGAGCACGGTGTCACCGGCCCGCAGGCCCGCCAGGTTGGCCGGGGACTTCTCGGCGCCCTGCCCGCAGTCGTCGGTCTTGGCGCTGACCGGGACGACGCACTCGCTGACCTCCTGCACGGTCGGCACGGCCTGCTGCACGCCGATGCCCATGAAGAGCGCGAGGAACAGGCCGAGCGACAGGATCAGGTTCATGCCCGGGCCGGCGAACATCACGATGACGCGCTTCCACGGCGCGCGGGTGTAGAACAGCCGGGTCTCGTCGCCGGGCTGGAGCTCCTCGTAGGAGGCCTCCCGGGCGTCCTCGATCATGCTCCGCCAGGGCGAGGAGGAGCGTTTCGCTATCCGGCCGTCCGCGCCGGGCGGGAACATGCCGATCATCCGGATGTAGCCGCCGAACGGGATCGCCTTGAGGCCGTACTCCGTCTCACCGCGCCTGGTCGACCAGATGGTCCGGCCGAAGCCGACCATGTACTGCGGCACCCGGATGCCGAACAGCTTCGCGGTGGACAGGTGGCCGAGCTCGTGCCAGGCGATCGAGAAGAGCAGCCCGACCACGAAGATCAGGACGCCCAGCACCCACATCAGCTTGTCCACCGCGTCGCCTCCGTCGTACCTAACCTGCCGCCAGTTCCCGGGCCCGGGCGCGGGCCCAGTGCTCAGCCTGGAGTACGTCCTCCACCGTGAGCGAAGTTCCCGCCGCCGGGGTGCCGTGTTCGGCGACCACCTTCGCCACAGTGTCCACGATTCCGGTGAAGGGCAGCGCGCCGTTCAGAAAAGCGTCCACACATTCCTCGTTCGCGGCGTTGAAGACCGCGGGGGCCGTCCCGCCGAGCGTACCCACCTCGCGGGCCAGCTCGACCGCGGGGAAGGCCGCGTCGTCCAGCGGGAAGAACTCCCAGGTCGCGGCCTTGGTCCAGTCGCAGCCGGGCGCGGCGTCGGGCACCCGGTCGGGCCAGCCGAGGCCCAGCGCGATCGGCATCCGCATGTCCGGCGGGCTGGCCTGGGCGAGCGTGGAGCCGTCGGTGAACTCCACCATCGAATGAACGACCGACTGCGGATGGACCACCACCTCGATCCGGTCGAAGGGCACGTCGTACAGCAGGTGGGCCTCGATCACCTCCAGGCCCTTGTTCACCAGGGTCGCCGAGTTGATCGTCACCACCGGGCCCATCGCCCAGGTCGGGTGGGCCAGCGCCTCGGCCGGGGTGACGCCGGCCAGCTGCTCGCGGGTGCGGTCGCGGAACGGGCCGCCGCTGGCGGTCACCACCAGCTTGCGGACCTCGGCGCGGGTGCCGCCGGCCAGCGCCTGGAACAGCGCGGCGTGCTCGGAGTCCACCGGCACGATCTGGCCGGGCCTGGCGACCGCCTTCACCAGCGGGCCGCCGACGATCAGCGACTCCTTGTTGGCCAGCACCAGCACCCGGCCGGCCCGCAGCGCGGCCAGCGTCGGCGCCAGGCCGATCGAGCCGGTGATGCCGTTCAGCACCGAGTGGCACTCCGTCGCGGCCAGTTCGGTCGCCGCGTCCGGGCCCGCCAGCACCTCGGGCAGCGAGGCCCCGCCGGCCCGCGCGGCCAGCGCGGCGCGCAGCGGCCCGGCGGCGGCCGGGTCGGCCACCGCCACGGTGCGCACGCCCAGCGCGACGGCCTGCTCGGCGAGCAGCTCGACCCGGCCGCCGGCCGCCGACAGGGCCACCACCCGGAACCGGTCGGGGTTGCGGAGCACCACGTCGATGGCCTGGGTGCCGATCGAACCGGTCGAGCCCAGGATGACCAACTCCCGGGGGCCGTCCGGGTCCTGCACGGCCGGAGTGAAGCGCGACTGCGGATGGGCGAGCGAGTTCATGCCCCCCATTGTGTCCTGCCGCCGGCCCTGCCCCGGCCAGGGACGGGGCCGGGACGGGTCGTGGTCGGGACGGGTCGGCAGCCGGACGGACGGGGGCGGGACGGGGGCCGGACGGCCGGACGCCCCGCCGGGCCGCGGGGAAGCGGCGGGGCGGGGCGTCGGGACGCCCGGGGAGGGCGCGGGAGCGCTCGGCGGGCTCGCGGGGGCCGCTCAGAGGTCGAGGCCGGTGAGGACCAGCACCTTCTCGAAGGTGAAGTCGTCCATCGCGTAGCGCACGCCCTCGCGGCCCACGCCGGAGTCCTTCACGCCGCCGTACGGCATCTGGTCGGCCCGGTAGGACGGCGCGTCGCCGATGACCACGCCGCCGACCTCCAGCTCCCGGTGGGCCCGGAACGCGGTCTGCACGTCGTGCGTGAACACGCCCGCCTGGAGGCCGAACGCCGAGTCGTTGACCGCGGCGAACGCCTCCTCGGTGCCCTCCACCCGGTGCAGCGACAGGACCGGGCCGAACACCTCGGCGGTGGCCAGGATCGCGTCCGCGGGCAGCTCCGCCAGCACGGTCGGCGCGTACGCCGCGCCGTCCCGGCTGCCGCCGGTGAGCACCTTGGCGCCCTTGGCGACCGCGTCCTCCACCCAGGACTCGACGCGCTCGGCGGCCTTGCGGTCCACCAGCGGGCCGACGTCGGTGGCCTCGTCGGACGGGTCGCCGGTGACCTGGGCGCCCACCTTGGCGACGACCTTCTCCACCAGGCGGTCGTAGACGCTCGCGTCGGCGATCACCCGCTGCACCGAGATGCAGGACTGGCCGCCCTGGTAGTTGGCGAACAGCGCGATCCGGCCGGCCGCCCAGTCGAGGTCCGCCTCGGAGTTCCAGTCGGCCAGCACCACGGCCGCGGCGTTGCCGCCGAGCTCCAGGGTGACGTGCTTGCGCGGCACCGAGTCCATGATCTGGTAGCCGACCTTGTCCGAGCCGGTGAACGAGATCACCGGCAGGCGGGTGTCCTGCACCAGGGCCGGCATCTTGGCGTTCTCCACCGGCAGCACGCTCCAGGAGCCGGCCGGCAGGTCGGTCTCGGCCAGGATCTCGCCCAGCACCAGGGCGGAGAGCGGGGTGGCCGGCGCGGGCTTGAGGATGATCGGGGCGCCCACCGCGATCGCCGGGGCGACCTTGTGCGCCACCAGGTTCAGCGGGAAGTTGAACGGGGCGATGCCGAGCACCGCGCCGCGCGGGAAGCGCCGCACGATCGCGTACCGGCCGGTGCCGCCCGGGTCGGTGTCCAGCCGCAGGGTCTCGCCGTTGGTCCGGCGGGCCTCCTCGGCGGCCCAGCGGAACACCGACACCGCGCGGCCGACCTCGCCGCGCGCCCACTTGATCGGCTTGCCGTTCTCGGCGGTGATCAGCCGGGCGATCTCCTCGGTGCGCTCGGCCAGCCGCCTGGCGACGTGGTCCAGCGCGCCCGCCCGCTGGTGCGCCGGGGTCGCGGCGAACACCGGCACCGCGGCGGCGGCGGCCGCGACGGCCTCCTCCACCTGCGCGTCGGTCGGCACGCTGACCTTCGCCACCAGGCTGTCGTCGTGCGGGTGGCGGACCTCGAACGCCGCCTCGCCGCTCGCCCGCCGCCCGGCCAGCCAGAACTCATGAGTGGTGGTCACGGTCGCACCGGCCCCTTCCCTCGAAGACTTGTCGCCTTCACGGTAGGGGGAGGGAAGCGGGTTTCCGATTGGACGGACGGGACGAAAAGTCCGGTCCGATTAGTACGCCGCGGACACGGCCGTCCGGGTCCGCGCCCGCACCCCGCCCGCGCTCCGCCCGACCCTCGCCCGCCCCCGGTCAGTCCTCGCCGGAGCGCAGCGCCAGCCACAGCTCCATCCGGACGTCGGTGTCGTCCAGCGAGCGCCCGAGCAGCTCCTCGACCCGCCGCATCCGGTAGCGCAGCGTGTGCCGGTGCACGCCCAGGTCGGCCGCGGCGGCGTCCCACTGGCCGTGCCGGGAGAGCCAGGCGCGCAGCGAGGCGACCAGGTCCCCGCGGGCGGTGCGGTCGTGCTCGCGCAGCGGGCGCAGCAGGCCCTCGGCGAAGGCGGTGACGGCCTCCTCGCCGAGCAGCGGCAGCAGCGAGCCGGCGCCGACCTCCTCGTGGTCGACGGTGCGGCGGCCGCCGCGCTGGGCGACCGCCAGGGCCCGTTCGGCCTGGGCGTGCGCGGTGCCGGCGTCCTCCAGCGCGGCGGGCGCGGAGACGCCCAGCGCCAGGCCCTCGTGCTCCTCGACGGCGCCCAGGCAGGCCCGGTGCGCCGAGCCGTTGTCCAGCGCGAGCACCGTCAGCCGCGGCCCGTGCGCACCGTCCTCGCGGGCCACCAGCAGTTTCTCGCCGACCTTGCCGCCGGCGTTCTCGGCCCGGTCGCCCAGCTCGCCGAGCGCCTCCGCCGCCTCCGGGCCGGGCCCGGCGGCGGCCACCAGCACCCGGACGGTGCCCTCGGGCAGGCCGCCGAACAGCCCGGCGGCGACCTGCCGGGCGGTGCCGACCTCCCCGGCCAGCACCATCCGCAGCAGCGCGGCGCCCATCTTCTCCTCGGCCTGCCGCAGCTCGCGCGAGCGCTCCAGGGTGAGGGTGAGCAGCGCGACGGCGGCGTTCAGCACGTACCGCTCGGTCGGGGTGATCCGGTCCTCGGTGCCGACCGCGAGGAAGCCGCGCGGGCGGCGGTCGGCGCCCAGCGACTGGACCACCACGTAGTCCTCGTCGGCGGTGTCGATCGTCCCGGCCCGGCCCTGGAGGGCGGCGCTGGACGGGGCGGGGCGGCGGCGCAGCCGGTCCACCTCGGCGGCCAGCCGCCCGGCCCGGCGGGCGGCCCAGTCCGGGGCGACCGCGGACAGCGCGCCGGAGCCGTCGTACAGCGCCGCCCAGCCGCCCAGCCGGGCCGCCAGCCGGCGCACGATCGCGGTGGTGCCGTCCTTGCCGAGCGCGGCCCGGGTCAGCTCCTCCTGCGCCTCGAAGCTGGTGGTGACGGCCTCGTACTGCTCGGCGGCCAGCGCGGCCGAGACGGTCTTGGAGATCGCGATGAACGGCGTCGCCTCGGGCACCCGCAGCAGCGGCAGCCCGCGCTGGGCGGCGGCCTCCACCAGGGCCTGCGGCACCTCGCTGTGCGAGAGGCCCACGCCCAGCCCGAGGCCGACCACGCCCGCGTCGGCCAGCCGGTGCACGTACGCCTGCAGCTTGGCGGCGCTCCTGCCCAGCTTGATGCCGGTGGTGAGGAGCAGCTCGCCGCCCTCCAGGAAGGGGGTGGGGTCGTCCAGTTCGCTGGTGTGGACCCAGCGGACGGGTCGCTCCAGGTGGTCCGCGCCGGCCAGCACCGTCAGGTGGAGCGCGGAGGTCCGGACGACGGAGGCGAGAGTGGGGGGCATGGCACCTTCGGTGGTTCGACCTGGCCGCGCCGTTGCGGCCGGGCGAGTGAGGGTTCTCCTCCCATTATGGACGCTCCGGACAAGCCGGGGTGCCGGAATCCGCCGGTCCGTAGCTTTCGTGACCCAAATGCTCGCGAGGCCGGTCGGCCGGGCGGGGGCCGATCGGTCGGCCCCCGCCCGGCCGGGCTCAGTGCCGCAGGTCGACCAGCAGCGGCGGCACCTGCTCCCCCGTCACCGAGGTCAGCGAGATCACCGCGTGCCCGGACGGCAGCGCGTGCGCCAGGTCGGACGGCGACCAGCGGTGCCGCTCGACGTCCCGGGTGGTGACCGACTCGGTCTGCGCGGTGGTGCCGGACAGCGCCTTGCGCAGCAGCCGGCCGGCCCGGCGAACCGTTCCTCCCGAGGTGTCCGGGACGTGCGTGACGGCGGTCTCCCGGACCAGGTGGGTGCCCCACGCCTCGGAGAACAGCCGGCCGTCCCAGGGCGCGATGCCGGGGAACGCCATCCGGTTGCCGACCGCGCCGAACAGCGGCGCGCGCAGCGCCTCTGGCAGGTCGGACAGCGTGCGCAGCAGCAGCAGCACCCCCGCGTTGGCCCCGCGCAGCCGCTGGACACCGCGGATCGCCTGCGCGTCCACGGCGGCGGTGGCGTCGTCCAGCACCATCCCGGCGAACAGCTCGCGGTCCCGGCGGTCGGCGGCGGCCTGGGTGAACTGGCCCAGCAGCAGCCGCGACAGGATCCGGGCGGCCTCCGGGTGGCTGCGCTCGGGCAGCTTCACCCGCACCCGCAGCGGGTGCTCCAGGGCGCGCATCGCGAACGCCGGCTTGGCGTCCGGGCCGCCGGAGAACCCGGCCGCCAGCGCAGGCCGGTCCAGCAGCGCGAGCCGGTCGGCGAGCAGCGCGCCCGGGTCGTCGGCCCGGCCGTGCATCCGCTCGCGCTGCTGCAGGTCCGCCTCGAACTCCGGCCACCGCCCCGACTTCCGCAGCCGCTCGCCCAACTCCGCCCAGCCCTCCGCGTCCCCCGCCAGCAGCGCCCGCAGCGCCCGCACCCCCGGGTAGCCGCCGTACGCCGCCCGATACGGCCCGACCACCTGCTGCATCGCGGCCCGGGCGCTCTCCGCGCGCGGCGCCAGCTCATCCGGCAGCAGCGCGTCGGCCAGCCGGGCCGCCGCCTCGTCCGAGTGCGGCGCCGCACCGTACAGGTCCAGGCCGTACGGGGCGTCCGGGTCGCCGGGGGCGATCACCACGTCGTACCAGTCGTCCGGCCCGAGGTCCGCGTCGGCAGCGCCGACCACCACCGCGCAGGCCGCGCCCGCCAGCGCCTGCAGGCACAGCGCCTCGGCGACCGGGCGGGCCAGCGAGGCGGTCTTGCCGGTGCCGGCCGGGCCGACCGCCAGCAGCGAGGTGCCCAGCACCCGCGGGTCCAGCGCGAAGCCGGCGTTCCGGTGCGTCACCGGGTTCTTCGGCACGTCCTGCGCCGTGCCCAGCCGCACCTGGCGCACCAGCAGGTCGTGCCGCGCCGTCCGCCCGCCCGGCAGGTCCCGCTGCTCGGACGGGTGCGCGCACGCCGCCGCGCCCCGGGCCGCCACCTGCGCGGCGAACTCCCGCCACGCGACCGGGTCGCCGCCCACCGTCCGCCACGCCTGGTGCAGCCGCACGTAGTCCACGTCCCCGACCGGCTCCCCCTCCAGCCGGCGCACCGCGTCCCCGGCCGGCCGCAGCTCGGCCCAGACGTCGACGGCGGGGGCCTGCTCGGGCTCGGTGGGGACCTCGGTGACGGTGCGGGAGAGCACCGGGGCGATCCAGCGGCGCCACACCTCGCCCCAGCGGCCCATCCGGCCGAAGACCATCAGCACCAGGATGATCAGCGCGGCGTTGACGGCGGCGGCGATCAGCAGGGAGATCACGAAGGAGTTGGGGGCGGTGAGCCCGAGGGTGGTCAGCAGTCCCTGCAGCAGGGAGACGCCTTCGAGGTAGACGAAGGCCCCGACCGCCAGGTTCAGCGCCGCCCGCAGCAGCAGCGGCCCCGCCGGGGTGCCCGCCTGTTCGGCGGCCTTCGGGTCGTGCGGGGTGTGGTGCTGCCGGTAGATGCCGGGGGCGGCCTCGGGGCGGGGGGCGGTGGCCCAGGTGGGGAGGTGGAAGGGGGCGCGGGGCGGGGGGAGATGGGGGTGGGTGTGTTGGGTTCTCGCGTCGTTCAGTTCCACTTCGGGCCCCTCCTACGTTGCCGGCGGTGCCATACCCGCATCGCCGTCCCACCGACACACCCGGGGGCCAATGTAGTGGAGTGCGCGGGCGCGCAGCCGATCTTCGGCCACTGGCCGCGTCGGACAATTCGGGCGGCCCAGCAGTACCGAGTGGCGCATGCCCGGGCCGCGGGGCCGGTCGTAGCCTGCGGGTACCGCGTCAAGAACTTGGAGAAGACAGATGAGCGCTGCAACTCCGCTCCCGCAGGAGCGCCGCCTGGTCACCGCGATCCCCGGCCCGAAGTCGCAGGAGCTGCAGTCGCGCAAGCTCGGCGCGGTGCCGGCGGGCGTGGGCACCACGCTGCCGGTGTACGTGTCGCGGGCCGGCGGCGGCGTGCTGGAGGACGTGGACGGCAACCGCCTGATCGACTTCGGTTCGGGCATCGCCGTGACGAACGTGGGCAACAGCGCCGCCGCGGTGGTGGCGCGGGCGACCGAGCAGCTGGCCGCGTTCACGCACACCTGTTTCATGGTGACCCCGTACGAGGGCTACGTGGCGGTGGCGGAGCAGCTGAACGAGCTGACCCCGGGCGACCACGACAAGCGCACCGCGCTGTTCAACTCGGGTGCCGAGGCGGTGGAGAACGCGGTGAAGATCGCCCGCGCCTACACCAAGCGGACCGCCGTGGTGGTGTTCGACCACGGCTACCACGGCCGGACCAACCTGACCATGGGCCTGACCGCGAAGAACATGCCGTACAAGCAGGGCTTCGGCCCGTTCGCGCCGGAGATCCACCGCGTCCCGGTGGCGTACCCGTACCGCTGGCTGACCGGCGCGGAGAACTGCGCCGCCGAGGCCGCCGCGCAGGCGATCGAGGTCATCACCAAGCAGATCGGCGCGGAGAACGTCGCGGCGATCATCATCGAGCCGATCCAGGGCGAGGGCGGCTTCATCGAGCCGGCCAAGGGCTTCCTGCCGGCGATCGTGGAGTTCGCGAAGGCGAACGGGATCGTGTTCGTGGCGGACGAGATCCAGACCGGTTTCTGCCGCACCGGCGAGTGGTTCGCGTGCGAGGACGAGGGCATCGTCCCGGACCTGATCACCACCGCGAAGGGCATCGCCGGCGGCCTGCCGCTGGCGGCGGTGACCGGCCGGGCCGAGATCATGGACGCGGCGCACTCGGGCGGCCTGGGCGGCACCTACGGCGGCAACCCGGTGGCCTGCGCGGCCGCGCTGGGCGCGATCGAGACCATGAAGTCCGAGGACCTGAACGGCAAGGCGCGCCGGATCGGCGAGGTCATGCTGGGCCGGCTGCGGGCCATGCAGGAGAAGTACGACGTGATCGGCGAGGTCCGCGGCCGCGGCGCGATGGTCGCGGTGGAGCTGGTGAAGCCGGGCGGCAAGGAGCCGAACCCGGAGGTGACCGCGGCGATCGCGAAGGCGTGCCACGCGGAGGGCCTGGTGGTGCTGACCGCCGGCACCTACGGCAACGTGCTGCGCTTCCTGCCGCCGCTGGTGATCCCGGAGCACCTGCTGGCCGAGGGCCTGGACATCCTGGAGTCGGCCTTCGCCGACGCCTGATCCCGGCCGGTCGCGGAACCTGCCGGGGCCGGCCCCGGCGGGTTCCGCCGCACGGGTGGAGGTTGCTCCACCGGTGGTGAAGATGCTGTGGATGCTGGCCGGTCCGCCCTTCCGGGACCCGGCTTTGACGTACTGTCATCACAGATGGACAGCGAACCGCACGCACTGCCCACAACCCCGTCCGCCGCCGAGGCGGACGCACATGAACGATCGACCGGCCGTCCCGCCCACACCCCCCGGGCCGCACGGCGCGGCGATCACCTTGGCCGCCCCGGAGCTCTCCCCCCTGCTCCGGGGCGGCCGATTTTCGCCGTCCTGGCGGCGGCGCTGGCGGTGCTGCTGGCCGCGATCTCCTGGCAGGTCGCGGTGGACGGGCCGCTGCTGGGGGTCGACACGGCGGTGCGCGACGGGGTGCGGCACGTCCGCCGGGCGATCGGCTGGCCGCTGCTGAACCACCTGGGCGTGGCGCTGTCCGACCTGGGCGGCGGGGCGGTCGCGGTCCCGGTGCTGCTGGGGTGCGCGGGCCTGGCGGCCTGGCTGGCCCGGCGCGGCGGGCGTCCGCGCTGGTGGGTGCCGGTGCCGGTGGCGGTGGCGGCCGCGGTGCTGATCCCGCTGCTGGTGGTGCCCGCGAAGGTCTGGTTCGCCCGCCCGGGCCCGTACGGGGTGCCGCTGGCCGGGTCCCAGTGGGGCTGGTACCCGTCGGGGCACACCGCGACCTCGTCGATCGCGTACGGGACGGCGGCGCTGCTGCTGGCCCGGGTGCTGTCGGTGGCGGCCGGGCGGCGGGTGGGGGCGCTGGCCTCGCTGGTCTGCCTGGGCGTGGGGGCGGGCCTGGTGTGGAGCGACTTCCACTGGCTGCTGGACGTGCTGGCCAGCTGGTGCCTGGCCGGTCTGCTGCTGCTCGGGCTGCACCTGCTGCTGCCGCGCCTGCTGCCCGGACGTCCCCGCAGCTGACGTCCTCGCACCCGACGTCTCCGCACCCGACGCCCCACCGGGACTTCCCGTCAGGACTCCCACCGGGCGGGGCCGGTCAGCCCTCCTCGGCGGTGAGGCGCTGGACGGTGCCGGCCGCGCCGCTCTCGCGCTGCCAGGCGACGACCAGCTCGTCGCGGGTGCCGAAGCGGACCAGGTGGCGGCCGACCACGTCCTCCAGCTGGTCGAGGCTCTCCTCGGCGCCCTCGACGGCGAGCAGCAGCGCGCCGTCCTCGGCGGTGAGCTCGGCCCGACCGGCGCCGAAGGCGAGCGAGCCGCGGCCGGTCTCCTCCGACCACTCGGCGGGGACCTTGCGGCCCATGTGGGCAGCGAGCTGCTTGGCGTAGCGGGCGGGGCGGTCGGTGCTGACGCGGGCGGTGGAGCGGGCCATGACGGACTCCTTGCGAACTGCGGACACGGACGGGTCGGACCGGTCGGACCGGTTGGACCGGTCGGACGACTTAGGCTGCCCTAAGCTACTCGATTGCTGAGCCAAGCTCAACATGTTATCGAGGCGAGATCGGTCACCCTCCGTACCGGCCCCGACCCGCCCGCTACCCTGTGCCCATGACCTCCCCCGGCCCCGCCGACACCGCAGCGGAACTCGCCGACGCGCTCACCCGGGCGATGAAGCGGATCCGCCGGCGGACCATGCAGCGGCTGGAGCCGTACGGCATCACCCCCGCCCAGGGCCGGGCCCTGCGCACCCTCGCCCACGCCCCCGGCTGCGAGAGCACCGAGACCATGCGGCTGAGCGAACTCGCCGAGCGGCTGCACATCGCCCCGCGCTCCGCCACCACCGTGGTCGACGCCCTGGAGGAGGCCGGCCTGGTCGCCCGCACCCCCGACCCGGCCGACCGCCGCGCGGTGCGGCTGGTGCTCACCGAGGACGGGCACGGCGCGCTGGAGCGGATCTCCCGGGTCCGGCACGAGGTCGCCCAGGAGTACTTCGGCCCGGTCAGCCCTGCCGAGCAGGACGCCCTGCTGCGGGCGCTGCGGCACGCCGAGGAAGCCTACGAAGCCGGTCCCACCCCGTAGCGGGCACCGCCCCCAGCCCGATCCCGACGATCACCAGCACCGCCGCCGCCCCGGCCGACAGACCGAACCGCTCGCCGAGCAGCAGCGCCGCCGAGGACATCCCGAACACCGGCACCAGCAGCGAGTACGGGGCCACCACCGAGGCGTCGTAGCGGCGCAGCAGGTGGCTCCAGGCGACGAACGCGAACAGCGTGGACACCAGCCCGACGTACAGCACCACCCCGACGCCCGACCAGCTGATCCCGCGCAGCGCGGCCAGGTCCGCGTCCGGGCCCTCGACCAGCAGTGACAACCCCAGCAGCGGCAGCGGCGGCACCGCGGAGACCCACACCATCCAGCGCAGCGCGTCCGGCGGGGCGGCCCGGCGGGTCAGCACGTTGGCCAGGCCCCAGGCCACCGCCGCGCCGATCACCAGCGCGAACGCCCCGACCGGGCCGCCCGCGCCCCGGTCGACGGCGGCCAGCGCGATCCCGGCGAACGCCACCACCAGCCCGACCACCCGCAGCCGGGCCGGCCGCTCGCCCAGCAGCCCGGCGGCGAACAGCGCGGTGAACCCGGCCTGCCCCTGCAGCACCAGCGAGGACAGCCCGGCCGGCATCCCGGCGTGCATGCCGAGGAACAGCAGCCCGAACTTCACCACCCCGAGCGCCAGTCCGACCCCCAGCACCCACCGCCACGCCACCCGCGGCGGGCCGACCAGGAACACCGCAGGCAGCGCCACCACGGCGAACCGCAGCGCGCAGAACAGCAGCGGCGGGAAGTCGTGCAGACCGACCTCGATCAGCACGAAGTTCAGGCCCCAGACGGCGGCGACCAGCACGGCCAGGGCGATGTGACGGGGTGGCATGGCGGAGGAGGGCGGCATGCCCCGAGCATCCCCGCACCGACCGTTCAGCACCAGCGACGATTCCTCAACCCCATCGTTTAGCATCACTGCATGATGGATCTGGGACGCCTGCGCGCCCTGCACGCGGTCGCCGTGCACGGCTCGGTCGGCGGGGCCGCCGCGGCTCTCGGCTTCACCCCGTCCGCGATCTCCCAGCAGATCGCCAAACTCGAACGCGAGACCCGCACCGTCCTGCTCGAACGCCAGGGCCGGGGCGTCCAGTTGACCGACGCCGCCCGGCGGCTCGCGGACACCGCGCAGCGCGTCCTGGCCCTGGTCGAACAGGCCGAGGTGACGCTGGAGGAACAGCGCGGCCGGGCCGCCGGACGGCTGCTGGTGGCCGCCTTCCCCACCGCGGCCCGCGGCCTGCTGCCCGCCGTCCTCGCCGAACTGCACACCACCTGCCCCGAGTTGGACGTCCGACTGCTGGAGAGCGACCCGTACCCGGCGGCCGAGCTGGTGGCCCGCGGCGAGGTCGACCTGGCGGTCGTGCAGGACTGGGAGACCGTCCCGCTGCCGGTGCAGGACGGCCTCGACCGGCTCGACCTCGGGGAGGACCCGGTCGACCTGCTGCTGCCCGCCGGGCACCCGCTGGCCGCGCTGGACGCCGTCCCGGTGCCGGCGCTGCGCGGTCAGCGCTGGATCAGCGTGCCGCCCGGCAACATCTGCCACGACTGGCTGCTGCGCACCATGCGGGAGACCGGCGAGGAACCGGACGTCGCCCACCGGGTCGGCGAGTTCCAGACCCAGCTCGCCCTGATCGCCGCCGGCCTGGGCCTCGGCCTGATCCCCCGCCTGGGCCGCGGCCCCCTCCCGCCCGGCACCACCGCCCGCCCGGTCACCCCCGAACCCGTCCGCCGCGTCTACGCCCTCTGGCGCACCCAGACCTCCCGCCGCCCCGCCGTCACCGCCACCCTCACCGCCCTGCGCCACCACTGGAACGCCCTGGCCGAGAGCTGAGCCGCCGCCGACACGCCACGGACCACCGGAACCCCGCCCGCGGCTACGCCAACCCCACCACCAACCACATGAACCCCACCCCCAGCAGCGTGCACACCAGCGTGCCCTTCGACGGGTGCGGGCTGTGGGCCTCGGGCAGGATGTCGGAGGTCGCCAGGTACATCAGGAAGCCGCCGAAGAAGCCGAGGTAGAGCCCGAGCAGCTGTTCCGGGATGGTGAACAGCAGCGTGATCCCGGCCCCGGTGACGGGCGCGAGCGCGTCGGCGAACAGCAGCGCGAGGGCCCGCCGCCGGTTGTTCCCGTACAGCCGGGTGAGGGTGTACGTGTTGAAGCCGTCCGCGAAGTCGTGCGCGACGACGGCGATGGCGACGACCGTGCCGACCGTCGTCCCGGCCTGGAACGCGGCGCCGATCGCGAAGCCGTCCATCACGCTGTGCAGGACCAGCGCGGAGGCCGCCGCGATCCCGACGCCCTGCTCGCGCTGCCGCTCCCCCGGCCCGTGGCCGTGTGCGTGCCCGTGGCTGTGCGCGGCGTACTCGCCCTCGTGGCCGCGGTGGATGGCGACGGAGCGTTCGACCACGTGGATGGCGAGGAACCCGGCGGCGAACATCAGCAGGGCCGCGGGGACGCCGTGGACCTCCTGCGGGGCCTGTTCCAGCGCCTCGGGCAGCAGGTCGAAGGCGACCACGCCGAGCATCAGTCCGGCGGCGAGGCCGAGCACGAGGTGGCGGCGGTCCCCGGTGCGCTGGGCGGCGAACCCGCCGATCAGGGTCATCAGGAACGCGCCCGCGGCGACCAGCACGGCGGTCAGTTTCGGCCTCCCCCGTCACGCTGCCGGGGGCCGGACGGCTGTGCTGACCGCTGCCCACGGGCATCCAGTCCGTCCGGCCCGGGCCGGACGGTGCCGGGCCCTGCGACCAGCCTGCCGGTCCGGGCGGCGGCGCGCCGCCCGGACGGCCCGTCGGGGTGACGCCGGATCACCTGTCGGATCGCCCCCCGGGCGGCCGAGGCGTCCTCACCGGCCCGGCCGCCGTCAGTCGTCGCTCGCGGCCCGGTAGACCGCGGCGAGCTGCGGCGCGCCCTGCTCGGCCCAGTCGCGGCCGATCGCGGTGGCGTCGAGTTCGAAGCCGGTGCCGAGCACCATCAGGGGCCGCCCGTCGGCGGCGAGCCGCCAGCGGGCGCCGGGGACCCGGCGGCGGATCACCGTGCCGAGGTAGAGCCCGGCGTCGGTGCCGAGCCACTGGGAGACCTGCCGGTCGTCGCGCCAGCGGGGCAGCAGCTGGTCGAGGGCGGTCAGCGACTCGACGGTGTCGTCGAGGCGGACGTCGGCGGACTCGGCGAGTTCGCGCAGCAGCCCGCACTCGCCGTACATCTCGGCCATCGCCCGTTCGCGGTCGTGCTCGGCCACCCGCCCGGTCGTCGGTGCAGTCGTCGGTGCGGTCGGGCTCCGGTCGGGCCGGTGGCCGGGGAATCGGTTCTCCACTCCCCCAGCCTGGCAGCCCGTCCGGCCGTCCGCCGGGCGAACCGGCGGGTTCCCGCCGCTCTCCGGCGGGTCCCCACCGGCCTCACAGCGTGAGCGCCGGCCTCACAGGGTGAGCGGCAGCTCCAGGTGGGTGCGGGCGAGTTCGCGGATGCCGGGGCCGTCCATCAGGTGGATGCGCTGGTAGCGCTCCTCGCCGGTGAGGTCGAGCGCCTCGTCGGCGAACCGGCCGCAGGTCATCCGCAGGCCGCGGTCGGCGCCCTCCTCGCGGACCGCCTCGGCGAGGGTGGCGACCTCCTCGGCGGTGACGGGGCCGGGGCCGCGGGAGGCCCACACCACCCAGCGGCCGGGCAGCCGGCTGCCGGGTTCGCCCTCGGCGGTGGCGACCAGGCCGGCCGGGCCGCGCAGCCGGACGCTCCAGTCCCGCAGGCCGCCCGCGGTGAGGACGGCGCGCACCAGCCGGGCGAACTCGCCGGGCGACAGCTCGCCCAGCGCGGGCACCGCGGAGGACGCGCTGCCCCAGGGCGGCACCGCCTCGTCCGCGTACGGGTCGGGGGTGATCACGGCGGCCAGGGCGCGCAGCCGCAGCAGCGACTCGTCGTGCTCGGCCTCCGCGTAGACGCCGCCGTCCGCGCCGCCGTCGCCCAGGTGCCCGGCGTCGGGGACCAGCCGGGTGCGGGCCAGCGCGTCCCGGTCGGCGTCGACGCTGAGCAGGCAGCGCGCGGGCCGGCCGGGGAGGCGCAGCCAGCCGTTCAGGACGACGCCGGACAGCACCTGCTCGGTGTCGACGGCGTCGGCGGCCTGGAGGGCGCGCAGCGCGAGCCGGGCGGCCAGCCGCAGGTAGTCGGTGCGGACGTCGGCGGCGGGGCGGGGCACGGGTTCGACCGCGCCGGTCCCGGTGAGCCGGTAGCCGGAGAGCGCGGGGACGGTGTCCAGCGGCGGCAGGTCGAGGTCGAGGACGGCGGTGCGGGTGAGGGCGCGGAAGACGGCGTGGCAGGGGGCGGGCAGGTCCTGGGTGGCGCCCTCGGCGGCGGCCAGGGCCCGTTCCAGCAGCGACTCGACGGCGGCGGGCTCGGCCTGCCGGTAGGCGCGGCGGCACTCCTCCAGGCTGTCGTTGTACTCCTGGACGGCCCGGGCCCGGGCCCGTTCGGCCTCCTCGTGGGCCTGCCGGGCGACGACCGCGCCGCTGTCGGCGAGTTCGGCCTGCCGGGTGCGCCACTCGCGCAGCGCGCGCTGGTGGCGCAGCCGGGCCTGGGCGAGTTCGCGCTGGTAGCCGGAGTCGAGCAGGCGGCGCGAGCGCGGCTGCTCGGGGTCGGCGCCGGCGGGCTCGGGCGGCGCGAAGTCGGCCCAGGCGGGCTCGGGTTCGCCCGTTCCGGGCCCGGCGTCCGGGAACGGCCTGGGCTGGTAGCTGCGCAGCTGACTCTCGAAGTCCATCGCGGAGACCGGCCGGGCGGCCCGGCGCAGCAGGTCGGCCAGGCGCTGGTGGTCGGCCTGGACGGCGAGGGTGCGGTGGTGGGTGAGCGCGGCGGCCCGGCCGTGCGCGGCCACCGGGTCGTCCGGGTCGGCGGGCGCGTCCGCCGGGCCGGGCTGCGGCGGCACCGCGGCCGACGGCCCGGCCGGGGGCCCGGGGGGCTGAGCCGGGGGCTGGGCCGGAGGCTCGGGGGGCTGCGGTCCGGCGGAGGGCTGCGGTCCGGCCGGGGGCTCGGGGTGGGCCCCGGTGGGCTCCTCGTCCTCGTCGGCGCCGAGTTCGTGGAACAGCGAGGCGAGGAATCCGGGCTGGAGCACCGTGGTGGTGCCGTCGGCGCTGCCCTCGGCTGGATGCTGCATCGGCGGTGGTTCCCCCTGCTCGTCCGGCGCACGTCGGCGGGCCGCCGCGACGGGGCCCGAGCAGCATTGTCCCCCGTTCGGGCTCCGGGGTCAGCCAACCCGGTTGGTTTGGCCGACCCTTGACGTCCGCTCAGGCCGGGCCGGGGCCCGTCCGCCGCGCGGATGTGGCGCGGGTGCGGTGCGGGGACCGCTCCGCGCGGGGGCCGGGGCGGCAGCGGCCCCCGCGCGGGGCGGTCAGTTGGTGCGGGTGTTGGTCAGGTGCAGCCCGATGTAGCCGACGTAGATCCGGCCGCTGCCGGAGCAGTCGTCCAGGTAGTGCACCCGGGGGGCGGTGCCGCCGCCGCCGATCCGCAGGTGGGCGCCCATGAACGCGCGGCAGGAGGAGTCGACGGCGGGCGGGACGGGCAGCATCCGCTGGCGCTTCCACTTGCCGTGGCTGGCGACGGTGCGGGACTCGCCGCGGACCGCCTTGCGCGGCGGGAAGCGGTGGCAGCCGGGCGGGGTGTGCTCGCACCACTGCTTGAAGTCGCCGCCGGCCTCGCCGCGCACGGCGGCGTCCGCGTACTCCTGGAGCGCGGTCAGGCCGTCCCAGGTGAGCCTGGCCCAGCCGTCGGCCTCGCTCTGGCCGTCCAGGGCGAGCGTCTCCTTGCTGTCGCCGGTGAACTCCAGCAGCGCGAACTCGGTGAAGCGGTCCACGAGTTCACCGAAGCTGGCGGGGCCGGTGCCGCACCGGGCGCGGCGCGGTTCGCGCGGGGTCTCGACCCGCAGCCGGCAGCGCTCCAGCCGCACCGGCGGGCGTTCGACCGCGGCCCGGGGCGGGGCGGGCGCCTTGCGCGCCTCGGGCGGCAGCCAGAGTTCGGGGACGGCGGCCAGCGGCGCGGGCAGCGGCAGTTCGGCGGCGATCCGGCGCGGCTCGCGGGCCAGCAGGGCGGCGGCGCGGCGCGGGTTCTCGTCGATCCGGCCGCGTGGCAGGACGGGGTGGCGGGCGGCGTCGGTCCGGGAGGCCGGGTCGACCTCGGGCAGGAAGGTGCGGACCGCGCCGCCGTACACCTTGTGGTACTCCAGGGCCAGGTTGAACCGGGGCAGCGCGCCGTGCCCGAGCACGTACAGCGAGGCCAGGCCGGGGAGTTGGCGCACCAGCGGGTCGAGCACCTGCTGCTGCCAGCGGTCGACCGGCACGGCGGGCGGGACGCTGGCCACCACGGTGGGCAACCGCCGTTCCGGGTCGCAGAGTTCGTCGATCAGGCCGTCCAGGTCGGCGGGCGCCAGCAGCCGGGGCGCGACGGCCAGTGGCACCGGGCCCTCGGCGGCGTCGAGCAGGGGCAGCAGGCTGCGGACCAGGTCGGGGACGGGCACCCGCCCGGGTGGGGTGACGGTCGGACCGGCCGGGAGGTGCTCGGCCTCGATCCGCAGCCGGGTCGGTCCGTCGGCGGTGTCGGAGGCGAGGGTGAGGGTCAGTTGGTCGGTGCCGTGCACGGCGGGCGTGCGCAGTCGGCGGCGGCTGTAGCGGGCTCCGGGGCCGCGACCGGGCAGTGTGCCGTCGTCGCGGTCCAGCAGGACCCGGTCGCCGAGGCGTAGTCGCTCGGGCGGCGCCTGCCGCTCGCGGGGCGCGGGCTCCTCGTGGCCCTCGGACTTCAGCTGTTCGGCGAGGAGTTGGTCGACGAGGGCGGTGGTGTCGTGGTGCGGGCGGGGTGTCGCTGCCGTCAGCCGGTACGGTGGCTGGGCGTGGTCGGTGGGCATGCGCGGAACCTCCCGTGGTGCGGTGCTGGGGCTGCGAGTCCTCCTCCCCGGAGTCGTCGGCGGATCGTCGGTCGTGTCTCTAGGAGACGAAGCGATCAGGAGCGGAAGTTCCGGATCGGGCCCCGCTTCCTTCGATCGGGTGTCATCGGACGGCAACGGGAACGCCGTCCGTGCCGCCTCTGCTACCCGCCCGTCCGCGATCAATGCCGGGCGTCCCCCGGTCGGCGGTCAGACCTCGACCTCGACGAAGGTCCGCCCGGCCGGGCGGGCCGCGGCCGAGCCGCCGGTGGCCTCGGCCAGCCAGGCTTGGAACCGCGCCGTCGCCGGTTCGGGCACGCCGACCTCGATCCGCACCCCGTCGGCCAGGTACTCCAGCCCGGCCACCGCGTACCCGGCCGCCCGCAGCTCGTTCTCCAACCGCCCGGCCCGGGTGTGGTCGACGGCCACCGACAGCAGCGCGACCGGCCGGCGCTCCAGCAGCCCGACCCCGTCCAGCGCCTCGGACACCGCCGCGCCGTACGCCCGCACCAGGCCGCCCGCACCCAGCTTGATCCCGCCGAAGTAGCGGGTCACCACGGCGGCGGTGTCGGTCACCCCGCGCCGCCGCAGCACCTCCAGCATCGGCACCCCGGCCGTCCCGGCGGGCTCCCCGTCGTCGCTGGAGCGCTCGCGCGGCTGCTCGCCGCCGACCACGAACGCCGTGCAGTTGTGCCGGGCGTCCCAGTAGCGCTTGCGGACGCCCGCGACGAACGCCTGCGCCTCGTCCTCGTCGGCGACCCGCGCCAGGTGGCAGATGAACCGGGACTTCCTGATCTCCAGTTCGCGGCTGCCGGAGCCCCGGACGGTCAGGTACGGCTTGGGGCTCGGCTCCGCCATGGCGCTGGTGCCCTCCGCTGTCGGTCTCGTCCCGGCGCCCGGTCCCGCGCCGGTCCGCCCGCCCAGCCTATGCCGTGCGCCGGGAGCCTCCGCCCGGCGGCGGACTCAGCGTCCGGCCAGGGCGTCCAGCCGGGCGCGGTCCAGGCCGGTGCGCTCGGTGACCTCGGCGAGGTCGACGGCCCCGCAGTCCAGGCCGCGCAGCACGTAGCCGCTGAGCGCGCGGGCGGTGGCGGGCTCGTCCAGCACGTCGCCGCCAGTCTTGGCGACGTACGCGGCGAGCCGGGCGCAGGCCGCGGCCAGGCCCTCGCGGTAGAAGGCGTAGACGGCGGCGTACCGGGTGGGCAGGTGGGCGGGGTGCATGTCCCAGCCCTGGTAGTAGGCGCGGGCCAGCGAGCGGCGGACCAGGCCGTGGTGCAGCCGCCAGGCGGCGTGCACCTGCTCGGCGGTGCCGGCCGGGACGACGTTGGTGGAGCCGTCGGAGAGCCGGACGCCGGTGCCGGCCGCGGCGGCCTGCATGACGGCCTTGGCGTGGTCGGCGGCCGGGTGGTCCATGCTCTGGTGCGCGGCGCTGACCCCGCAGGCGGCGCTGTAGTCGAAGGTGCCGTAGTGCAGCGCGGTGGCGCGGCCCTCGGCGGCTCCGATCAGCAGCGCGACGGTGGCCCGGCCGTCCGGGCCGAGGATCGCCTGGGTGGTCTCGATCTGAATCTCGAACCCGATCCGTCCGGCGGGCAGCCCGGCCTGCCGCTCGAAGTCCTCCAGCAGCCGCACCAGCGCGGTGACCTGGGCGGCGTGGGTGACCTTCGGCAGGGTCAGCACCAGCCCGTCCGGCAGCCCGCCCGCGGCCACCAGGGTGGCCAGGAACAGTTCCAGGGTGCGGATGCCGCGGGCCCGGACGGGGGCCTCCAGGCACTTGATCCGGATGCCGACGTACGGCGGGGCGCTGCCGTCGGCGACCGCCGCGGCCACCAGGCGGGCGGCCCGGACGGCCTCCGCGTCCTCCTCGGCGTCGGGGCGCGGGCCGTAGCCGTCCTCGAAGTCGATCCGCAGGTCCTCGATCGGCTCGCGCTCCAGCTTGGCCCGCACCCGGGCGTGCACGTCGGCCAGCAGCGCGTCGTCCGCGACCCCGAGCGCCGCGGCGAGCCGCCCGGGCGTACCGGCGTGCTCGTCGAACGCGGCGAGCGCCTGCGCGCCCCACTCCCGGACGGTGTGCGCCCCGAACGCGTCGGCCGGCACGTACACGGTGTGCACCGGCTGCCGGGAACCGCTCTCGCCCGGGTAACGGCGCGTCAACTCGGCGTCCACCGGCGCGAGCAGCGTCTCGACGGCCGCCAGGGCGGCGTCCGAGAACGAGACGGGCTGGACGGCATCGACCTGGGCGGGCTGCGACATCCGGGGCTCCTCCACTCACCGCACGACTTCAACAATTTGTTGAGGCGAAGGTAACGGCGGGTCCGCGGAACCGTCAATGGCCGCCCGGCCGGAAGAACCGGCGGACGGCCATCGCACCTGCTGTACGTCTCTCCGAACGGGCCCCGAGGGAGGCCGCCGGGTCACTCGCCCCGGCCGGACTCCATGTACCGCTCCTGGAGGTCCTGCCAGACCTTCTCGACGTCCTTCACCGTGACGCCGCCGTCCGGCCGCGAACCCGGGACGCCGCGCTGGCTCAGGTACTCCGCGAAGCGGCGCTCGTCGGGGTGCCGCTGGTTCTCCTCCATGTAGCTGACCAGCGCGTCGAAGCACTCGTCGGCGTCCAGCACCTGGCCCGCGCCCGCGATCGGACGGCGCGCCGGGGCGCCCCCCTCGTCGAACGGCAGCGGCTCCGGCTCGGAGGCCATCATCGACTCCAGCCGCATCGGCCGGCCGGGCACCAGGATCGGCTCCGCGCCCTCCACCACCGGCACCTGCTGCCGGACCGCCTGCGGACGCCACGCCGGACCGTGCCCGTTCGCCGCCGGGCGGTACTCCTCCGCCCGGTACTCCTCCGGGCCACCGCCCTGCTCCGGGTACGCCTCGGCCCGCGACGCCTGGTAGCCCGGCTGCGGCCGGACCGCCACCGCCTCCTCCGGACCGCTCGGCCGCGGCGCCTTGAACCACGGCGACGCCTGCCCCGGCACCCGCGCCGTGTGCACCTGGTCGGGCTCCGCCACGTGCGAGCGCACCGGGCGGGCCGTCCACACGTTCAGCTCCGCGGACGAGTCGATCACCGGCGCGGCCTGCGCCGCCTCCGGGTCCTGCTGGTCGCGCAGCCGCACCGCGGCCAGCTTCGCCAACGTCGGCACCGCCACCGCCGCCGAGACCGGCGGCACCGGCTGGGGCTGCGGCTGCGGCTGGGATTCCGGCGCACCCGACGCCGCGGCCTGTGCCTGGGCCAGCGCCTGGGCCTGGGCCTGGACCGGCTGCTGAGCCTGCGTCACCACGCCGCCCCGCGCCGCCTGGACGGGCTGACCCGCCGCCACCACCTGCGCCGACGGCCCCGCCTGGACGGCCGGAACGGCCTGGGTCGACTGCTCGACCGCCGCCGCGCTGCCCGGCACCACCAGCGGACCGTCGATCCGGTCCAGCACCGTCGGGTCCAGCGGGACGCCGTACTTCGCCAGCTTCAGCGGCAGCAACGCCTGGAACGGCGCCGACCGCCGCCAGCCCCGCCCGTACCGGAACCGCAGCTGCGCCCGGTACACCAGCCGGTTCTGCTCCAGCCGCACCGTCTCGTCGTACGAGCGCAGCTCCCACAGCTTCATCCGCCGCCACAGCCGGAACGTCGGCACCGGCGACAGCACCCAGCGCATCAGCCGCACCGACTCCATGTGCCGGTCCGCGGTGATCGCCGCGATCCGCCCCACCGCGTGCCGGGACGCCTCGACCACCACCACGAACAGCACCGGGATCACCGCGTGCATCGCCATGCCCAGCGCGTCGCCCCAGGACGCCGCCGCGTTGAACGCGATCGTCGCCGCGGTCAGCAGCCAGGCCGTCTGCCGCAGCAGCGGGAACGGGATCCGCAGCCAGGTCAGCACCAGGTCCAGCGAGAGCAGCACCACGATGCCCGCGTCGACGCCTATCGGGAAGGCGTAGGAGAAGGCGCCGAAGCCCTTCTCCATCGCCAGGTCCCGCACCGAGTTGTACGACCCCGCGAAACCGATGCCCGAGATCACGCACGCGCCGATGGCCACCACACCCAGCAGTGCCCGGTGCGCGCGGGTAAGGGAAGGACGTGCCATTCGTTGATCAACCCCTGGGACTCGGCAGCTGCCGTATACGACCTGTAGCCGCCGAGTACACGTCCCCGCCCCGGGGCGCACGCATCAGGTCATCGCGTCAGGACGCGATGCCGGTACGCCGTCGACAGACTCGGCCCACCGGATACTACTCGTACGGGCGTTCCCCCTTGTCGCCAGCCCGGACCACCACCGCACCTCCACTGGTCCACACCACCGCACGCACCACCGCCGCCCCCGTTCCGAGCCGACACCCGCCCGCTTCCTCCCGTCCCCTCCCTTCTCCTCTCCCTCTGCGTCTGCTCCTGCGAGCCGCGCGCCGGGCCCTCCACGACCGCGCTCAGCCGTCCACCAGCCGCGCCGCCGAACCGTTCAAGTACGCCAGCACCGCCAGCACCCGCCGGTTGCCGTCCTCCGTCGGCGCCAGCTCCAACTTCCCAAAGATGTTGGCGATGTGCTTGGCCACCGCGCCGTCACTGACCGTCAGCCGCGCCGCGATCGCCGAGTTCGAACAGCCCTCCGCCATCAGCCCCAGCACCTCCCGCTCCCGTGGCGACAGCCGCTGCAGCGGCCCCGACCCCGCGTTGGACTGCAACAGCCGGCCGATCACGTCCGGATCCATCGCCGTCCCTCCGGCCGCCACCCGCCGCACCGCGTCCACGAACTGGTCGGCGTTGAAGACCCGGTCCTTGAGCAGGTACCCCACCCCGCCCGTCCCGTCCGCCAGCAGCTCCCGCGCGTACAACTGCTGCACGTGCTGCGACAGCACCAGCACCGGTAGCCCCGGGATCTCCCGCCGCGCCGCCAATGCAGCCTGTAGCCCCTCGTCCGTCAGCGTCGGCGGCAGCCGGACGTCCACCACCGCCACGTCCGGCCGCTCGGACAGCAGTGCGGCCAGCAGATCCGGCCCGGTCTCCACCGCCGCCGCGATGGTGAACCCGTGGATCTCCAACAGCCGTGTCAGGCCTTGGCGGAGGAGGTAGAGGTCCTCGGCGAGGACAACGCGCACGGCAGCTCCATCATGATCGTGGTCGGCCCGCCCACCGGACTGTCGAGCGAGATCGTCCCGTCGAACGTACCCAATCGCTTCTCGATCCCCCGCAGCCCGCCGTCCGCCTCCATCCGCGCACCTCCGTGTCCGTCGTCCGTCACCACCACCCGCAGCCGACCCGCCCGGTACAGCACGTCCACCCAGGCGTGCCGGGCCCGGGCGTGCTTCGCCGCGTTCGCCAGCAGCTCGCTCACGCTGAAGTACACCGCCGTCTCCAACGCCGCCTCCGGACGCCCCGGCAGACTCACCGTCACCTCCGTCGGCACCACCGACGTCAACGCCAACTCCCGCACCGCGTCCGGCAGCCCGCGCTCCGCCAGCACCGGCGGATGGATCCCCCGCACCAGGTCACGCAACTCCTGCAGGGCCTTCGCCGACGCCTCCCGCGCCTCCGCCAGCAGCTCCATGGCCGCCTCCCGATCCGTCCCCATCAGGTGCTCGATCGTCCCCAGCGTCAATCCGATCGTCACCAGCCGCGCCTGCGCCCCGTCGTGCAGATCCCGCTCGATCCGCCGCAACTCCGCCGCCTGTGCGTCCACCGCGTCCGCCCGGGTCTCCGTCAGGTGCGCCACCCGCTCGGTCAGCTGCGCCCGGCTCTGCCGCGGCCCGTCCCCCAGCACCCGGCACGCCCACACGCCGTGCCGCTGCACCCCCGCCGGCAGCCCCGACAGCCCGGCCACCACGAGCCCCACCCCGAATAGGCCCGTGCCCACGGCCTTCATGTAGCCGCCGAGCTGCCCGAACGTGTCGTACAGCAGCCACCCCGCCGCCGACAGACTCCCGACCCCCGCGGCCACCAATCCCAGGAACGGCAGCACCAGCACCAGCAACCCCGCCGGATTCGCCACCAGCCAGAGCGCCTCCCGCCTGGTCTGCGGATCGCGCACGGCCCACTGCGCGAACTGCACCGCCCGCGCCACCCCGTGCCCCCGGTGGTACGAGTGCCCCGTCCACCAGAACCCGCGAGGATCCTGCTCCAACTCCTCCCTCGGCGAATACACCACCGCCCACGGCTGCCCCGCCCTCCGTTCCACCCGCCGCCGCGTCCACGCCGCGCCGCGCCGCACGAACCAGTACGTCGACACCGCCCAGACCAGCGCCATGCTCACCGCCGCCACGCAGTACGGCACCAACGTCCCCCCACTGAAGAGGTGGATCGCCACCACCTCCGCGAACACCGCCGCCAGCACCGGCACCACCAGCCCCGCTGCGGCCGCCGCCGTCATCACCACGGCCTGCCCGCCGGCCCGCACCGCCGTCCGAGCCCGCTCTCCCCACTCCGGCCCGAAGTCCACCCGACCGAACCACGCTGTCGTCGCCAAGACCACTCCCCGAGAAAGTCGCACCCCGTTCCGGAACGTTCCCCAGTCTCTCCGCAGTCCGCCGGTCAGCGCATTGGCCGTGCCACCCGTCTTTGGGGTGGACCTAGCACCACCCCTCCTACTGGCTTCCACTGGCCGTTCCGCCCCGAAACGCGAGAAAGCCCCCTGACATCCCGTCAGGGGGCTTTCCCACAAAGATTGTTCGGCGGCGTCCTACTCTCCCACAGGGTCCCCCCTGCAGTACCATCGGCGCTGTGAGGCTTAGCTTCCGGGTTCGGAATGTAACCGGGCGTTTCCCTCACGCTATGACCACCGAAACACGGTGAAACTGTGCACCGCCCACCCGTGGC
>NZ_QLLT01000034.1 GCF_003259315.1 Kitasatospora sp. SolWspMP-SS2h
CCCCAGCACCGCGACCCCCGCACCCCACCCGTCACCGAGACCCTCCCCCTCTCCGCCACCACCCGCGCCGCGCTGCGCCAGTGGCTCACCGCCCGCGCCCGCCTCACCGTCCGCGACGCCACCCGACCCCCCGGCCCCGGCAACGAGACCACCGACGCCCTGTGGGTCAGCATCGCCCCCAGCGGCCACCCCCGCCCCGGCCTCCCCCTCCACTTCCGCGGCCTCGCCCGCGCCTACGCCCGCGCCGTCCACGACCTCAACACCGACATGGCCGGCCAACCCGGCTGGCACCCCCTCCCCCGCCGCATGGAACCACTCCGCCGCGCCATCCAACCCCACCTCGACGACCCCACCGGTGTGACCGCCTTCTACCGCACCCGTCCACCCTCCACTGCCCCGGCGGAGCCGGCTGCCGAGCGAGGGCCGTCTCAACGGAGCTGAAAGGTCCAGCAGGGCGTCCTCACCGGCCGGAGCTCTACGGATTCCGGCGACGCCGATGTGCTCGGATTCGTTGCCGCTCCGGACTGCAAGAGGACAGTGCCGCCGACCGGCTCCTCCAGCAGGACCCCTTCGGCCCCACCGAACTGTTCTCCGCCGCCGAATCCTCCGGCGAACACCCCACCCAGGTCGTCCTCGAAGCAGACACTATCGAAGCACTCCCCCACGAGACCCCCACCATCGTCCTCGGCCTCATCCAGGACGCCGCCAGCCCGCACGAAGCCGTCATCGCCCTCGTCCGCCACGCCATGCACATCACCGACAGCCTCCTCCTCGACCCCGTCGCCCTGCACGACCAACTCGAAGACTTCGAGGAGACCGTCGCAGAACACACCGGCGACGACGACCCCGACCTCGACGACGTCGCCGTCCGCCTCACCCCCCTCGACCCCAAACGCCCTGCCCGCGACCTCCTCGAAGACCTCCTCGCCGACATCCACGGCTGCTGGCTCCTCCACAGCGACTCCGCCGAACCTGACGAGGACAAGGATCTGGGCGACGGTGAGGGCGATGTGGAAGTTCGAGCGGGAGAACTCCAGGCAGGTGGGGCCCGTGCCGGGCCCTTCGCCCTCCTCTTCGTCCTCGTACCAGGTCTCGTCCTGCGTCCATCCGGCTTGCCGCAGCGGTGCGGTGAGCCGGGCGAGCAGTTGCGGCCCGAGGGCGTGCGGTGACAGGGGGCTGTCCGTTGGGGGCCTCGTCAGGCAGTTGGTCGAGGGAGGGTTCAGGGCTGGCCGGCTTGGGCGGAGCGGGCCCGGAGCAGCAGCTCGCGGACGATCCGGTGCCACCGACGGGAGTCCTCGCCGTAGGAGTGGTCGTCGGCGTCGGGGTCCCACTTCTCGAGTTCCAGGAGCTGCTCCACCAGTTGTCCGAGGCGGTCGGGGTCGTATCCGCCACGGTCGGGGTCCAGCTGCTGTGCGATGTCGTGGAGGCGGTGGGCGGCGCGGTAGTGGGCGAGCTGGGTGTCCGTCAGGCGGCGGATCGCGTAGCCTCCGCATTTGCTGCACCAGTCGAACTTCGTGTCGCCGAGCAGGTCCGCGACGGTGAGGAGGTCGTCGTCCGCGGTGACACCGCGTTCGCGGACGTGGGAGCAGAACGGCGAGTGTCCCTTGCCCTGGTAGCGGGGGTCTGCGTTGACCGCGTAGACCTGGACCTGGGCGAGGACTCCCAGCGGGATGCCGCTCCCGCTGCGCTTCCAGGTGCTGTCGTCGGGTGCTTCGAACGGTTCCAGGTCCAGGTCCTGGCCGTGGGCGAGGAGTCCCTGCCACACCGCGCGGGGAAGGCTGCGCGAGCGGCCGGCCCGGTCGTAGCCGGAATCCAGGGTGCGCAGGTCGGGCACGCCGCGGGCCGTCGCGAGCAGCCGCAGGTTGAACTCCCGTAGCCAGGGCCTGTCCCTGGAGACCAGCCAGGCGGCACGCTCGGCACCGGCGACCAGGCCCAGCCGCTCACCGAACAGCGGATCGTCAGGTTCACGCGTCCGCTCCCGCCACACGGGGGAGGGCTCCTCGGGGCGCTGGCCGATCGCCTCGGACCAGGGCTCGATCAGTGCCGCGGGCAGGTCGGCGGAGCCGGCGAGCAGGACGCCTCGCCAGCCGCCAGCCGCACGCCGCTCCAATTCCTTGAAGGGCACGACCTCCGTTCCGGCGTCGGTGGAGAACACGGTGTACAGCTGGTCCTCGGCACCGGGCGCGGTGCTGAGCAGCCGCACGTGCTCGGCGGTGAGGGGGCGGCGCTGGTGCACCGGGGTGTCGTCGAAGACCCCCGGCCCCAGAGGACTCGCGTCGTCGGCAGCCATCGGGGTGCCGGGAGGTTCGGGCTCGCACCGCACGAACGCGGTGCGGGCCAGGAGTTGGTCGGCGATCAGCCGGGGTGCGCGGACAGTGAGCCTGCGCCGGCCCCAGTCGGCGCCGGTCAGGTAGGCGATCAGGACGCCGATCGTCCAGTGGTCGAGGCCGCCCAGCAGCCCCCGCTCACGCTGCTGCGCGTAGGGGTCCTCATCCGGGGGTTCCTGGAGGTGTGCGGTCAGCGTCACCGTCACGTCCGGGTCCGACATGCGGGCGACCCGGCGTGCCTCCTCCTCCCAGGAAGCCAGCAGCCGGGCGGCCGCACGGTGGGCTTCGTCATGGCCTTTGCGTCGTGAGTTGATTCCCCCGACGGCCTGATAGGTGACCAGGTGGTCGCCCGGCAGTGCCCATGCGTCCGCCGCTGCCCTCTGCCAGCGGGACCACATCGACCGCAGCCGCCCGGCGATCTCCTTGGGGTCGCCGATGGCGCTGAATGCTTCGTCTTCCGTGGGGAGTTCGGGCCTTTCCAGGCTCGCGGCCGCCGCTGCTTCCAGCAGGCCCGTCGCATCGACGAACAGTCCCGCTCGTTCGCGCAGCGTCTGGAGGCGCTCCTCCTTCAGCGCTGCCTTCGGTCGTGCCCAGTCGGTGAGCCAGGGGAACTTCGCGACGACGCTCTCGGCGAAGTGGAGGCTGTCCGCGGCGTCACGCCACCTGGACAGCGCCACGTCCCGGAGTTGCTCCGCGTCGTCGCGGGCGTCCTGATCCTGGTCGTAGGTCTCGTCCTCCTCGGAAACCGGGTCGGCGCGCAGGACCTGCGCGGCGCCTTCGGCTTCCTCTTGAGTGACTTCGTCGTCCGGATCCGCCTCCGTGTACTCCTGCAGCTGGGAGAGCAGCCCGCGGTAGCCGCCGAGCGCACGCAGGAAGAGGCCGACACCGCTGTCCGGACGATCCCAATCCCCTTGATGGGCGCAGACGGAGCACATCCGGGCGATCGTCGCGGCATTCAGCGGCGCCTCGGACGCCACCGCCCCGTCCGCGCGGAGCCGGGAGCACCGCAGGTGTGCGTGCAGCTTGGCGGCTTTGCCCTTCGCCGCGAAGACGGGCACGAGATGGCCGTCGAACGGGCCGAGCGGAACATCAGCGGTCAGCACAGAGTCGCGCACCCAACTCCCCTATCAGTCTCGACCGGTGAGCCTATCCGGCAGCTCGGACAACGGCCCCGACAGCGCCTGTCCCGGGCGAACTGCACCACAGCGGGAGCGCGTCCGTGGTACCCCAGCACGTTGGCTCCGAAGAGGAACCCATTCAACGTCGCGCGTCGTCCGGCTCTTGCTCCTCGTGGCCGTCGAGATCGACGGGCTCGGCAGACAATGGGGCCGCAACCGGGCGCAACGTGGCCGGGCCGCGGGACAGGCCCGGAAGCCGCTGGGGCGGCTACCCTCCCCTGCCTCGGGGATGGGTAATCAGCTGGCGCCCCGTCTCGGCGGTTCCTCGCCGGGCAGTGACTCGGTGGCGTCACTTCCCGAGGCGGTCGACGATCCACGGGATGCTGCGCCCGGTCTGTTCGGCCAGCTCCCGCAGGGTGGCACCGGCGGACCGGCGCTCCCGCAGCCATCCGGCGATGTCCGTGGTGCCGACGAGCCGTGCCGTCCGCTCGTCGTTGATGGTCACCCTGGCCCGGCGCCCGGCCGGGGAGTTGACGCCGGTGGGCCGGAGCGGGATGCCGTGGTCGGCGAGCAGGTCGCGCAAGGTGACGCGACCGATTCCCAGCTGCCGTGCGGCCTGTTCGATGCTCAGTTGTCGACCGGTGTAGAGCTCGGCCAGGGCATCGGGCAGGGTGGCGAATCCGAGGCGCGCAGCAGCCTCCCGCGCCCGCGCGCCGGCCTGGGCGGAGCGGGTGCGGCGCCCGGCGAGCAGTTGCTCCGCCCGCGCGCGTGTCAGTTCTTCCGGAACGGACCGGGAGGTTTGTCGTACTGCCGCTCGGGCCAGTTCTCCGGAGCGGGCCATGGCTTGGCCGGCCGCGAAGTTCTCCCGCATCTCGGCGGAGGTCCGGTACGCCGCCGTCTGGCGCGTCGAGCGGCTTCGGTTCAGTTCCCGTGAACTGAGGGAGCGCCGCCTGCGCAGTCCGTACCGGGTGCGGTACTCGGCCGCGCTGAGGCCGTGCGCCCGCAGATGGGAGCCCAGCGCACGAAAGCCGCGACCGCACACGTGGCACACCACCCGGTCGGCGCCCTCGTCGCGCACGAGCACGCCGAAGTCCGGGCGCTCGGCGGGGGGCAGGACCGCACCCGCACCCGACTCCCGCGCTTGGACCGGATGACCGGCGATCACCGAGTTGGCCACACCGCCAGACTATTGCACAAAGTATGCACTTGCGCACTCTATGCAATAGACCGTGCGATCCGTCCGGCGGGCGCGCACCCGGCCACATCCTCACCGTTCTTATTGCAAAATATGTGCAAGTGCATATCAATGGCAGGAAGTGGGCGTGGGGATGTCGGGGTCGCCGGTGGTGCTGGGGATCGAGTCGTCGTGCGACGAGACGGGGGCGGGGCTGGTCCGGGGCGGCAGGCTGCTCGGCGCGGCGGTGGCGTCCAGCATGGACGAGCACGCCCGGTTCGGCGGCGTGGTGCCGGAGATCGCCGCCCGCGCCCACGTCCACGCCATGGCCCCGGTGGTGCGCGAGGCCCTCGACCGGGCCGGGCTGACCCTGGCCGACGTCGGCGCGGTCGCCGTGACGACCGGCCCCGGCCTGTCCGGCGCGCTCCAGGTCGGACTGGCCGCGGCCAAGGGCTACGCGTTCTCGCTCGGCGTGCCGCTGTACGGCGTGCACCACCTCGCCGGACACGTCGCCGCCGCCACCCTGGACGGCGGGCCGCTGCCCGGCCCCTGCGTGGTGCTGATCGTCTCCGGCGGCCACACCTCGCTGCTCCTGGTACGCGACCTGGCCCGCGACCCGATCCTCCACCTCGGCGACACCCTGGACGACGCGGCCGGCGAGTGCTTCGACAAGACCGCCCGCCTGCTGGGCCTGCCCTACCCCGACGCGCCCGCCAGAAGCAGGCCGAGCAGCGCCGCCGCAGGATCCGCATCGGCGTCTCGATCGGCGCCGCCGTCGCCGTGCTCGCCGCAATAGCCGTCGCCATCGGCACCGCGGACGGCGGCGGGGACGCCGCGGTGGCCGGCCCGCTGACCGTCCCGGCGCACACCACCGGCCAGGACGGCACCGTCATCGTCTACGGCAACGCCGACGCGAAGCACACCCTGGACGTGTGGGAGGACTTCCGCTGCCCGATCTGCAAGGAGCTGGAGACCTCCGCCGGGGCCGCCGATCCAGCAGTTCGCCGACGACGGCACCTACAAGATCCAGTACCACCTGGCGACCTTCCTGGACGACCGCCTCGGCGGCAGCGGCTCCAAGACCGCCCTGGAGGTCGCCGGCGCTGCCCTCGACCAGGGCCCGGAGAAGTTCAAGGCGTTCCACGACTACCTCTACGCCCACCAGCCCGACGAGCAGAGCGACGGTTTCGGCAGCCGCGACGAACTGCTCGACCTCGTCAAGAACGTCCCCGGCCTGGTGACGCCCGTCTTCACCGACGCCGTCGACCAGCGCACCTACGCCCCCTGGGCCGCCAAGGTCTCCGCGCAGTTCGCCTCCAGCGGCGTCAGCGGCACCCCCACCCTCAAACTCGACGGCAAGCAGCTCAACGTCTTCGGCGGCACCGGAGCCCCCGTCACCGCCGACCAGTACAAGGCCCTCGTCCAGCAGGCTGTGGGCGGCGCCAAGTGACCGCCGACCTGGCCGAACACACCCCGCACACCACAGCCCCCGCCCCGGCCCGCTCCGCCCGGCCGACGGGCTGGCTGCTGCTCATCGCCGGCGCGCTCGGCCTGGCCGCCTCGATCACGTTGACGCTGGAGAAGATCCGGCTGCTGGAGAACCCCCGTTACGTACCCAGCTGCAACATCAACCCGGTCCTCAGCTGCGGCTCGGTGATGCGCACCGCCCAGGCGTCCGCGTTCGGCTTCCCCAATCCGCTGATCGGGGTCGCCGCGTTCGCCGTGGTGGTCACCGTCGGCGTCGTCCTGCTGACCGGAGCCCGGCTGCCGCGCTGGTTCTGGCTCGGCCTGCAGGCGGGGACGATACTCGGCCTCGGCTTCGTGTCCTGGCTGATCGACCAGACGCTGTACCGGATCGGCGCGGTCTGCCCCTACTGCACGGTGGTGTGGGCCTCGGTGATCGCCCTGTTCTGGTACACCACCCTGCACAACCTGCGCACCGGCGCGATCCCGCTGCCGACCCGCTGGCGCCCGGGCGTCGCGGCCCTCGCCCGCTGGCACTGGGTGGCCCCCGCACTGGGTTACCTGCTGGTGGTCTTGTTGGTCCTCAACAGGTTCTGGTACTACTGGCGCACCCTCGTGTGACCACCGTTCCGGACGCCTCCTGACGCTCCCTCGGGCTGGCCGCGCTGCTGCCGAGCCCGCGCTTCCCGCTGCTCGCCCGGTTGTTCGCACCCCCGGCCCTGCCCGCGTGGCGGCGGCCGGTACTCCCCACGCCCACCGGCTGCGCGCTCGGCGTGCTGCTGGCCCGCTCCCTGCCCCGGAGGGGTCCGCCGGTCGCCCCGGCCTGACGCCGCACCCGCGGCTTCCGGCCCGGCCGCCCCGTGCGGCCCGAGCGACCGTCCGACGCCTGACCGCGCCCGACGCGGGCGCGCGACCCGTAGGGAAGAACCCCGCATGTCTTCGACAACCGAACAACGCCCCTCCGACGCCCCCGCCCCGGGGGCGGGAGAAGCCGCGCCCACCCGCTCCTGGGGTGCGCTGCGCCCCCTGCTGGCCCGGCTGCACTTCTACGCCGGCATCCTCGTCGCCCCGTTCCTGCTGGTCGCGGCGGTGACCGGCCTGCTGTACACCTTCACGCCCCAGCTGGAGCGGTTCGTCTACGCGAGCTACCTGACGGTCGACCACCCCGGCGGTGACGTGAAGCCGCTCGCGGAGCAGGTCGCCGCGGCCCGCTCGGTCTACCCGGACGGCACGCTGGCATCCGTCATCACCCCGCCCGGGCCGGACGACACCACCCGGGTCGTGCTGTCGCTGCCCGAACTCGGCGACAAGCAGCGCACCGTGTTCGTCGACCCGTACACCGCGCAGGTCAAGGGCGACCTGACCACCTGGTTCGGCTCCACCCCGCTGTCCACCTGGCTGGACGACCTGCACCGCAACCTGCACCTGGGCGAGGTCGGCCGCCTGTACTCGGAGACCGCCGCGAGCTGGCTGTGGGTGGTGGTCCTCGGCGGCCTCGCGCTGTGGCTGTCCCGGGCCCGCGGGCAGCGCGCCGCCACCGCGCGCGGCGTGCTGCTGCCGGATCGCTCGGCACGCGGAGTGCGCCGCACCCGCAGCTGGCACGCCGTCACCGGCGTCTGGCTGGCACTCGGGCTGCTGTTCCTCTCCGCCACCGGCCTGACCTGGTCGCACTACGCGGGCGGCCGCTTCGGCCGCCTCCTGGACGCGGCCAAGGGCCACGCCCCCGAACTCGACGCGACACTGCCCGGCACCACTGCCCCCGCGGCGACCGGCGGCGAGCACGCCGGGCACGAGGGCCACACCGGGACGACCGGCAACCCGGCCGATCCGAACCCGGCCGCCTTCCAGGCCGCCCTCACCACCGCCCGCGCTGCCGGGCTCGGCGGCACCGTCACCATCACCGCGCCCGACGGACCCGGCACCGCCTGGACGGTCGCCCAGTCCGACAACACCTGGCCCGTCCACTACGACCAGGTCGCCGTCGACACCTCCACCAACACCGTCACCGACCGCACCCGCTGGGCGGACTACCCGCTGCTCGCCAAGCTCTCCAAGCTCGGCGTCCAGGGCCACATGGGCCGCCTGTTCGGCCTCGTCAACGAACTCGTCCTCGCCGCGCTCGCCATCGGCCTGAGCGTCATCACCGTCCTCGGCTACCGGATGTGGTGGCAGCGCCGCCCCACCCGCGCCGACCGCACCGCCCGCGTCGGCAAGGCCCCGGCCCGCGGCACCTGGCGCCAACTGCCACTCCCGGCCCTCCTCGTCGGCGTCCCGCTGGTGATCGCCCTCGGCTGGGTCCTGCCTGTCCTGGGCGTGACGCTGGCCGCGTTCCTGGTCGGCGACCTCGCGTACGGCCTGGTCCTACGGCGCCGGTCCGCCACCGGCTGACGCGCCCGCGCCGGGAGCGGCGGGTACCGCTCCCGGCGCGGCCTATCTGGGGTCCACGTGCTCGGGCACCGGCCGCCGACGATCCGGTTCGATGCCGGACGGTTCCTCTCGAAGGGAGCGGACAACGGCACCGGCGACCGGATATGGCCTGCTGGGGTATGGCACCGGGACGGGGCCGTTCGGGTGGTGCCGAAGCTGGGGGGCAGGCCGTTTGCGTCGGGGCTGCGAAGGAGGAGTGTCCGTGCCGGTGTGCGGGGAGGCCGACGGCACGGGCCGGGGGTGGGACGGCGCCTGGAAGTGGCGTCCCGCCCCCGATCGGTCCGGTTCCGGGTGTACCGGGGGACCGTAGGGGTGGGGTGGGTCAGCTGCGGGGGGCGGTGTAGGGCTGGTCGGTGTCGGGCGGGCAGTCGTCGCTGGTGCCGGCGAGGGTCTGGAACCAGAGGAACAGGTTGGTGGGGATGGGGGCGGTGACGCCGGCGTTCGGGTCCTGGGCGAGGCGGGTGGCGGTGGCGAGGTCCTTGCCCTGCTGGATCTTCGCGAAGGAGTCGGGGTTGGTGACGCCGACGACGTAGACGGGCCACCACTCGGGGCGGTCCTTGTTGCGGTGGGTGATGATGTGGTCGTGGCCGGGGACGGGGACGTTCTTCAGCGCATCGGGGGAAGCGCCGAGGGCACCGGCGATGCGGGAGAGGTCGATGGTCATCGGGTGGTCCACGCACGGCCCGGCCGGGCACTGGAGGTTGGTGGGGGCGGGGTTGAACAGCGGGACGGGGATGAACAGCGGGTCGGTGAACTCCTCGGACGTGGTGCCGGGCGGGACGTTCTTGAACTTCTCGCCGACCTCGCAGCCGCTGTCGGCGCCGGAGTCGACGCCGGGGTCGCAGAAGAAGTTCTGCGTGTAGAGGAACTTGACGTCGTGCCCGTTCCACCAGCCGTCGGTGACGCCGATGTTGCGGCACACGTCCTCGGGCTCGCCGGTCGGACAGGGGTTGACGAGCGGCTGGACGGTGCGCTCGCCCATCGGGGAGGGGCCGAAGCCGTCGCCGACGGCGCGGGTGAGGGTGTCGGCGGAGGCGAGGCCGACGGTCGAGACGGCCGCGAGCGTGACGCTCGCGGTGCAGGCGGCCAGGCGCGTCAGGCGCGCGCGGGTCGGGGCGGGAAGTCGCATGGCGGGTGTCCAACTCCTGGGTGGGGCCCGCCGGATACCGGGGTTCCGGACCTGCGGTCGGGCATCCGCCGTCGTACGGGCGGGTGCGTTCATGTACGCACGGTCTCGACAACAGGCGGGCTGCACACGCCGTCAGCACCCTGCGTCATGGGCGGGTTCCACCGAACGGCTCACCGGAGCGGGCCGCCACCACACTGCGGGCTGTCCGGAACCGCGCCAGGGGGGCTGCTGCCGGTGCGGGGCGGCTCGTCGAGCCCCGGCGGCAGCGGCAGCAGTCGGCCGCAAGGGTGAACCCTGCGGGACGGGACCAAACCTGTGGGTCCGCCGCCCCGAAGAGCGGGTGTGCGTGGAACCGGGTCCGGTCTTCTCACGCACCTCGGGGACGGGACCGGCCGGCTGGCACCGCGGGTCCCGTCCCCGGCCCACCGAGGCCGGGCGACGTCAGAGAATGATCAGCCCCAGGCCGAGCAGGCCGTGCCCGTAACCGTAGCCCTGGCTGTAGCCGTAGCGGGACGGGCCCCAGGTGGTCTCGCTGTACTGGTAGTGCTCGCTGTCCGTGTACGAGACGTGCTCGGTCATGGCGGAGGTCTCGTGGCTGTAGGAGCCCTCCACGTGACTCCCGGCCGCGAAGGCGGACCCGGTGGCAGGAACCGCCACCAGAGCGGCGGCGAGCAGGGAGACGGCGGTGATCCGGGCGGTACGCTTGTTCATCGTCGACCTCTTCGTTCGGTCGGACGGCCGGTGCCGCCCGCTACCTGCGACGCTAGGAACCCGGCGGGGCGGTCGCCCGCCGGGTTCGGCCGAATGTGCCGCCCGCACCTTGAAGTTCGCCCCTACGACAGTCGGTATCGCCCGGCCCTCGGGACAGCCCCATCCGTCCTCAAGAAGGTTGCGGCTCCGGCAGTGGTGCAGCGCGGATCCTGGGCGGCCACCACCGTCGGCATTTCCTCACACGACAACCGGATCGTGATCCCGGAGAAGTCCGACCGCCCGCCCGCCCTCAAGGGGTGCCGTCCACCGGGAAATCCGCGGACCACCCGGAACGCCCATCACCGTGAGGCAGTATGCGCACACGCCAGGTAGTTGTTAGTGAGCCGTGGACGCGGATCTCCGCCGAACGGTTTCCGGGATCCCGGACGGCCGTGCGGCTCCGCGCCCAGACCCTCCGGGACACAGCAGACCTGAGAGGAACGTTGATGAACCGTCTCGTACAGAGCCGTGTGGCGCGTCTTGCCGCGTGCACCGCCACCGTCCTGCTGACCGCCGCCGCCGGCAGCGGGCTCGCCTTCGCCGACGGCATGGGCGACAAGGGCGGCAAGAACACCGGCTTCGGGCCGGGCCCGGTGGGCGAGCGCACGATCCAGCCGCTGAAGAACCAGTGCGCGACCGGCGAGCCGCAGGACCTGTGCCGCAACATCGGCGTCACCGACGGCTGGTACGAGGGCAAGGACGTCAAGTTCCTCTACACCCAGAACTTCTTCTGCGACACCGCCGTCACCTCCGGCGCCTCCAACGGCTGCGAGGTCGGCGAGAAGTTCAAGAACCTCCCGCCCGGCACCGCCTCCGAGCAGTTCGTCGACCCGCTGTTCATCCCGGTCCCGCTCTTCAGCCCGGCGCCGCCGGTGCAGTGCCCCACCGGCCCCTGCATCGACCACCCGGACAACATCGACCTCTCCCGCCTGGCCGGGGCCCTGGGCAAGCCCGCCGACCAGCTCAAGGACGTCCCGCTGCCCGGGCACGACCACATCATCGCCGACCGCAACATGGACCGTCCCGAGTGGTGGCCCGTCTACGTCGTCGGCGTCACCAACCCCGAGTCCTTCAAGGAGATCGAGAAGGGCAAGGACCTCGCCACCCTCAAGCGGCTGGCCGCCGACCCTAACTCCGGTGTCACCGCGCCCATCCCCACCAACGTCTTCCTCTGGTTCCAGACCCTCGCCGGGACCGACGCCAGCCACCCGGTGATGCCCATCGGCCCGATCGCCGCCGGCGCGGGCTCCACCCAGGGCGTCCAGCACGCCGGGCTGATCGCCGGCGGGGCCAGCGCCCTGGCCGCCGCGGCCGGCACCCTCGTGTGGTCGCGCCGCCGCAGGAGCACCTCCGCCGCCTCCCGTGCGGCAGCCACGGCCACTGCGGAGAACTGAGCCGTCCGGACGTGAACACCCCGCCCCCACCCGGCGGCGAGCGCCACGGCACCCGTGCCGTGGCGCTCCCCCCCGCCTGCGCGCTCGCCGGCAGCCTCGCCCTCTCCTTCGCGGCCACCCACCAGAACACCCCGCCGACCGCACCCGCGCCCTCGGCCGCCGGCACGATCACCCCGGCCGACGCCCCGCCCTCCCAGCCGGCCGGGCCACCGCCCACCCCCACCGCACTGGACATCCCCGACATCGGCCTCCACGCCGACCTCGATCCCCTGACCACCGACGGCAACGGTGTCCTGCAACCACCCGACCGCCCCGACCGGGCCGGCTGGTACACCACCGCGGCCACCTGGCAGAGCCCCCTCGTGCTCACCGGCCACGTCGACTACCCGCACACCGGCCCCGCCGTCTTCTACCACCTCGGCGACCTGCGCCCCGGCCAGCGCGTCACCCTCACCACCACCGACCACCACAACCGCACCTACACCGTCGACGCCGTCCGCTCCTACGCCAAGGACGACTTCCCCACCCAACAGGTCTACGGCCCCACCAGCACCCCCCAACTGCGCCTGATCACCTGCGGAGACTGGGACGACCAGGCCCACGCCTACCGCGCCAACACCATCGCCTTCGCCACCCTCACCGCCGACGGCGGCGACGGCTGACCCCGCGGGCCGCAGAGCGCGGCGCGAGGCCGCGGGCGGGCGCGGACGGGGCACACCGGGCCGGGTCCGCCCCCGCCGGAGCCGGGGCGGACAGGACAGGACAGCGGGATGTGGACCGGGTCAGCCTCCGCACTGGCAGGGAGACCCGGACTGGCAGCCGCAGCCGCAGCCTGGACCACAGCCGCAGCCGCCCGCGAGCGCGAGCAGGGGTCGTTCGGTGGCGGGCTGTGCGGCCCGGCGGTCGTCGAGGTCGGGACGGGGCGGGACGTGTGCCATGAGCGGGCCTTTCCGGTCGGCCGTGCCCGGAGGTCCGGGCACGCGGCTTCGGATTTTCGGAATCTCGGGGCAGGAGCGCGGAGCCGGCTGCTCAGCCCGCCAGCAGCATGGTGAACATGGACAGGTCCATCACCAGCCGTGACGATCGTCCGGCGGACGAACCGGTTGGCTGTGCGGAAGCGTGGAGGACCGGTCCGTGGCGCATTACCCGGGCGGCGGTCCACAGCGTGTCGGCGAGGAAGTAGAACAGGAACAGCACGGTGAGTGCCGCGGGGGGCATCGGCGCGGACATGCCTGCCATGGGGTGTCCGGCACGGGCGGCCGGTGCCACCATCGCGAGCATCGCCGCAGTTTCGACGGCGTGGTGCAGATGGGGCGCGGCCCGGGGGCCGCGCGGCATTCGGACAGTGGACCGGGCCACAGCGATGAGGAACGCGGCGCCGAGTCCCGCCCACCCCGCTACCCGTACCGGTGCCGACAGGAGCGGGACCGCCCCCGTAGGCAGGGAGCACAGCGCCATCCCCAACGCGACGAGCCCGCCCCCCGCACGGACCGTCGGACCCTGCGCGGCACAGCCCGGACGGCCACCGGCCGGGGCCGGGCTCCGCAGCAGGCACGACACGCAGACCGCACCACTCAGGAGCACCAACAGCCAACTGATCAAGGCAGGTTGATGCATCGCCCCTCTCTCAGCCGCGACCTCTCCACAGCACCCGGACAGCGACACCATCCCGCGCCACCGCACGGATGAACAGGCGTACGGCGGAGGTGAACGGCGCACACGGAGCGGGAGGCGCGGCGCGGACGGGGCCCGCCGCCTGCCGTGGGTCAGGGGCGTGCGGCCGTCAGGGCGGCGCTGTGGTGGAAGGAGAGCGCCGTGAAGGAGCCCGTGGTGCAGGCGGTGTGGGCGAGGGCGACGGCCCGTTTCCGCCGGAAGGCGGATGCGCTGATCGCGGGGGCGTAGCTCAGCAGGTCGGGCACCGGTCGGCTCTCGACGAACACGACGACGGCGTTCTGCTCCAGGACGGCGTCGAGGTCCCGGAGCAACTGCCCGGTGCGCTCCGGCGGATGGCCGCTCACGAGGGCGAACGGGAGCGGGGGCAGGCCGAGGGTCGGTAGCAGCCATGGGCTCGCGGCGATGCGGGCGAGGGACGGCTCGCCGTACTCGGGCCCGTCCTGGGTGCCGTCGAAGGACAGCAGCGGTGCGCGTTCGGCGACGAGGACCCGGCCGAGCTGGGCGGCTTCGGCTCCCACGGACAGCAGCGCCGAGTCGGCCGTCCATCCGGTGGCCTCGGCGAACGACGCGCGCAGGGCCGCGACGCACTGCTCGGGGGAAACGCTGCGGCAGGCCCCGACGGGAGGAACCACGATCCGAACTCCTTCTTCTCCAACGTGCGGTGCGGCGGGCCGGGGCGCACGTCGACCCGGATTCGTCCGGACCACGGCCTGGGCGGGGACGGGTCGTGTGCACCAGCCGGACGGTTCCTATCCCCGCCGTGCGTGAACGGCCGTCCGAAGGCCTCCACGCACACCCGTTGTTCGCGGTGAGGTGATCGGCGGCTTGGTGCCCGGGCCGGGCGTTCACCCGGAGGAACCAGCCGTCACCGCCCCACGATGTGGGCAAAACCGTTGAGCGCGACCTCACCATGACCGAACACCAAGATCGCAGAGGTTGGGGAACAAGCTGATCGGCGGCATGTCGAAGCCCCGTCGGGCGGGGGCTGCCGGCAAAGGCCACCCGCTCGGCGGGGCTTCGATATGTACTGCTGCGGCCCGGGCGGGCCTGGTCACACCGCCGCGACCTGCACGCTCACCGGGTCACCCCTGGTGCGGGGCCGTCATCGGCCGGGGTGGGCCGGTGTCCTGCTGGTGGTCGTTCAGAAGTGGAGCATCCACTGGAAGTCGGCCTGTGCGTTGCTGACGTGGACGTGGGTGCGGGTGCCGTAGGCGAGGGGGTTGTTCCAGTTGTACTCCTCGACGTCGAAGGAGCCGTCGGAGTGGACGGCGTTGACGTAGGCGACGTGGCCGACCTTGTGGACGTCGTTGACGGCGATAGCGCCGACGGTGGGGGTGGTGTTGACGGTGACGCCGACGCGGCGGGCGGCGTCGTCCCAGGTGCCGGCGTTGCCCCAGGTGGTACCGCCCCAGGAGTTGCTGAAGCTCGGGACGCCGAGGCGGCTGGCGATGCGGTACGCCGCGAAGGCGGTGCAGTTGTTGGCGGCGAAGCCGCGGCTGCGGTGGTCGAAGTCGTTGGTGGGGCTCTGGCTGCCGCCGCCGCTGCTGCCGAGGAACTGGTGCGAGGCGTTGTTGTTCTTCAGGGTGGCGTTGAGGTTGCCCTTGGCGCCGGGGGCGAAGTCCTGGCTGGCACCGGCGTAGCCGCTGTTGAAGTAGACGCGGACGGTCTTGCCGGTGCGGTTCCACACCGAGGCGGCGTTGTTCTTGATGCAGACGCCCTGGCCGGCGCCGGAGCCCTTGAACTCGTAGCAGGTCGGCTGGGTGGTCCCGTAGTCGCCGAGGGAGCCGGTGAAGTCGGAGACCGAGCCGGCCTCGTTGCTGTTGTAGTAGTAGCAGAACTCGCCGCTGTTGCAGACGCCGTCGCGGGACGCGGCGAAGGCGGGCGCGGAGGTGGCGCCGACGAGGGGAACAGCCAGGGCCAGGGCGGTACCGGCGACGGTGAGCGTGGCGCGTATGCTCTTCATGGCTCTCTCTTTTCGTGACGTGTTGTGGACGTGTGCTTTGTTCGTGCTCGGGAGGTGGCGCGCGGTCAGTGCGTACGCTGGTACTCCTCCCAGGTCTGGATCGGGACGTGGGGGCCGTCGTCGGCGGCGTGGTTGGCCAGGCCGTTGAGGCCGAGGTAGTAGTCACCGGTCTGGTTCTGGGCCTGCGTGGACAGGTCGGTGTCGTTGATCGCGGCGGCGTGGATGTGCCACGGCCAGTCGCCCTGGCTGGGGTTGCGGACCCAGGCGGCGAACCCGACCTGGCGCAGGGCCTTGGCGACGGCGGTGCGGGTGGCGCTGGTCATGCCGTCGACGTTGACGTCCACGACACCGCCGCCGTCGTGAGTGCCGGCCGAGGTGGGGTCGCCGCCGGGGTTGTAGGAGCCCTGGTCCAGGGTCAGCTTGTAGCCCAGGAGGCGTTCGGCCTCGGTGAAGCGGCCGGCGCTCGATGACAGCGGTTCGCAGCCCCTGTGCCACGCGGCGGTCGCCGTCGGCCGGAAGGTCAGCAGCGGACGTCTGTCTTGACGGCACGTCGCCGGAGCAGGGGAAGGAACCGGTCCCGCTCAGGCCCAGCGCCCGGGTGCGCCGTGACAGGGCGTTAGCACCAAGGGAGCACTTCTCCAAAGGAGTTGTGGCCACACCGGGGATCCTGGACGTCACGTCCGCCGTCGATGACGATGACTGTGCACACGTTCCGCATGCCGTGGGAGGAACGATAGCCACGACCTGGGGGACGGCCAGGAGTTCGGACATGTGAGTGTTCGACGCCCTCCGCCCGGATGGCGGCCACCGTCTTGCGGAGATGCCCCGACAGCCCTCGGAAAGGTTCTTCGGGTCAGCGGTGGCGTCCTGGTGCGAGGTGTCCGGCCTTCCGCGAAGTCTTCGACACGGGTAGCGAGTTCGAGGATGCCGCCCTCTCCCGTCTCCGGGCAGGTCGTGCCGGCGTAAAGAGAACAGCGCGGCCACTGGACCCGGCGGTTCTATCGCCACGACGAACCCCACCCTTCGAGTGGACATGCCAAATTCAGCCTAGTCGACTCACCCGTGCGCCGGTCAAGGATGCATCAAGGGGATTGCGTGGTAACGGGATTCGCCAGCGTGATGGTCGGACGACTGCCTCCGCCGACGCGCTCAGGGCACCCTGGAGGAGTGCCCAGCCACCGAAGCCACCGAAGCTGCCGGCAGAGCCTACGGAGGCTCCGGGCGAATCTTCACTCGGGTGCTGGAGCCCGAGCGCGAAGAGTTCCGCCGGGGCCTGGAAGGGCTGACCGCGTGCGGCAAGGCCTTCGGCGAAACGAAAGCCCCCTACGCCCACCGGGCGCCCTCCAGGCACCGGCGCGGGGTGCGGGTGGCCGACCAGCGCCGCTATAACAACCTCGGCTCGGCGCGCTGCGTCCGGGCGTGGTGCCGGCGTTCGTCTCCAACGCGGTGATGGTCGGCTTCTCCGCCGGGATCGCCCTGCGGATCGTCACCGGCGTCCTCAAGGACGCCACCGGCTACCAGCCCCACGGCCACAACAAGCTCGGGGCGCCTCCGCCCGTCCGCCGCCCTCTTGCCCCCTGCGTCGGCCGGGCCGGGAGCTGCTGTGGGCGTGTCGAGCGGGGCGGGGTGTCAGGCGGTCGTGCCCGGAGCGGTGTCGTGGATGGTGAACAGCCGTTCCAGGCCGCTGAGCTCGATGAGGTGGCGCAGGTGGGTGGGAGGTGCGGCGAGTTCCGCGGGGATGCTGCCGGTGCCCGTGGTCAGGCAGGCGGTGATCAGGGCCTGCAGGCCCACGGAGTCGCAGAACGCGAGTTCGGACAGCTCCAGCACGAGGGCATGGACACCCGCGCCGGTGGCGGCGGCCAGCGCGTATTGCAGCCGGGGGGCGGTGTGGAAGTCGAGGTCGCCCTCCAGGCGCACCACCCGCACGGGCCCCGACGGGTCGAGGGGTGTGATGCGCAGCGCGTCGGCGGGGTCTGGATCGGACGGGGCAGTGGGGGGCACGCTCACCCGCCTTCCCCAGGGCCTGGCCGGGTAAGCAGTCTTTCACGCCTTGGTAAAGGCGCGGGCTCTACCGGGCGTTGGGGGCGGGGGCGGGGCCGGACTGCCCTGTGGCTAGGGTGAGGGCTTCTCGGAGGGAGCCGGTCAGGTGGAATAGGCCGGCCGCCGCGGTCAGCTCCAGGCGCCGCAGGGCGGTCGGGCTCAGCGGCCCGGCCAGCCACAGCGGGGCCCGCCCGCGGCGCCCGGCCCCCAGCAGCGCATCCAGCACGCCGGAGGAGAAGAAGTCGACCATCGACAGGTCCACCACCACCCGCTTGCCCGTCCGGGCCGCCGCGCACAGCGCCATCTCCAGCAGGTCCAGGTCCTGCGGCTCTTCGAGGTCCTTCTCCACCATCACCACGCACCCCCCTCCTCCTCAGCGAGCACGACCGGCGCATAGAACGGGGACGGCGAAGACCAGGACCAGGACGAAGACGAAAACGAGGCGGGCACCACTCCAGTGTTCCCCGTCCCACGGACATCACGGGCGTGGCAGCCGGGGCGGCTGTCGCGATGGGCAGCGGGTGGGGGGTCGGGGGTGTGTTGGTACCGGTCACAGGGCGTGACAAGGGTTGGTGACAGCCCCCGACGGACTGCTGATCCGGGCCGCCACCGTTGCCCGGGCCGGGGTCGGTTTGGCCCTGTCGGCAGGGCCGTCGGCCGGCCTCACCACGCCGATCACGAAATCGCGGTTGCCACCGCGACCGGGCCCTGGCGGCCCTTTCCACGCTCCTCGGTCACCAGGCGGGCACATGCCGGGCGGGTGCGACGGCGAGGGGGCGGAGTGCGACCTGCGAGTCCGCTTCGGCAGGCCGGCGGCCTGCTGCCCCTAGAGCCTGTCTCTTTGATGCCCTGAGGATGGTGGCGTCTGGCCGGACTGAGTGTTGGATAGTGCTCTGCCGGTCAGGCGTCCCAGGCACGAGGCCGGGCTAGCTCTTCCCACTCGGGGCGGAGTAGCGAGAACACGGCGAGGTCGTGGCGGCGGCCGCGGTGGAGGCAGGCGGCGCGGCTGATCCCTTCCTGGGTGAAACCGGACTTGGCAAGGACGGCGAGCGCGGGGGCGTTGTCGGTGTGTGTTTCCGCCGTGAGCCGATACATCGGGAGCTCGCCGAAGGCTAGATCCACCACGGCGTCGAGGGCGGCGGTGCCGTGGCCGTGCCCGCGATGTCGAGCAGCGAGCATCAGCTCGACCTGGGCTGTGCCGTTGACGATGTTCTGGCTGGTCAGTGCGACGTAGCCGACAGGGGTGCTGCCGGGAGGGAGGATGAGGAAGTCGTCGCGATCGTCGTCTTCGATGTCGCGCTCGATGCGCTCGCGCACGGCGGTGAGTGAGCGTGGCCAGATGCCTATTTGGTGGGCGGCTACGGGGTCGGATCTCCAGCTGTGCATGAGCTCGGCGTCGTCTATGTCAAGCGCTGCGAGGCCGACGGACTTGGCCCGCCAGGAAAGCTCCCTTTCAGCCTCTGCATCATGTTCGTCGCCTGCAATCCTGATGTTCTCGGCCATAGGCGGATGTTATGGGTGTTTGCAGGCCGGGACCACCGCGTTTCTCTGCTCGGTGGCACGTCGTCATGCCTGGTCAGCGACGAGCCCAGATAAGGATGGCAGCCAGATGGAATGCAGCCTGATACGCGATGGCAAGCTTGTCGGTTCGCATGGCCAGGCCGCGCCACTGCTTGAGCCGGGCGATGCACCGTTCAACGGTGTTGCGCTCCTTGTACGCCTCGGCGTCGAATCCGGGCGGGCGGCCTCCGGCGCGGCCTCGGCGTAAGCGGTGGCCGACCTGGTCTGCGGGCTGTGGAGTGATGGCCCGGATACCTCGGCGACGGAGATGCCCACGGATCGCGCAGGAAGAATAGGCGCGATCAGTGAGGACAACCGCGGGCCGGGTTCTTGGTCTGCCGACCCCGCTTCGTGGAATCCGGATTCCGGCCATGACCGCCTCGAAGGCCGGCGCGTCACCGGCCTGGCCCGCGGTGACATGGATGGACGAGGTCGTGCCCGGCTGTCGCTGGCCAGGTGGACCTTCGTGCTCAAGCCACCACGGGAGCGTCCGAGGGCGTGATCCTCGGGCTCGGACCGGCCGGGCGCCCCCTTTTCCTGGCTCCGGCGGAATGCTGGTGAGCCCGGCAGACGGTGGAGTCCACCGCGACCGTACAGCCCACCTCGTCATCGGCATCCGCCACTGCAAGTAACGCCGCCAGAACCCGTGCCCAGGTGCCGTCCATGGCCCACCTGATCAGGCGTTTGTGCGCGGTCTGAAATGGTCCGAGCTCTTCTGGCAGGTCGCGCCAGGGTGAGCAGGTGCGGTACTTCCACGCGATGGCTTCCAGAGTCCGGCGATGGTCGGCCCACCGTCGTCCACGGACCGGATCGACAGGCATCAGCGGCTCGATCCGGTCCCACATCACATCAGTGATCACCAGCCGGACAGGCATATCCGATCAACTGCTCAACCCATCAAAGAGACACGCTCTAGGCCCCATCCAGGACGCCCCGCACAAAGCCGTCGTTACCCTCATCCGCTACGTCATGCGCATCGCCGACGGCCTCCTGCTCGCCCCCTCACACTGCGCGACCAACTGGGACCTCGAGAAGACCGTCGCCGCACAATCCGGCGAAGACGACCCCGACCGCGACAACGTCGCCGTCCGCCTGACCCCGCTCGACCCCTGGCGCCCCGCCCGCGACCTCCTCTGCCGCTGCCCACGGTGACCGCTTTGCCTGGCCAACAGCCCGCTCCAAATCTTGCACCAAACACGCCAGCCCACTGCGGGCCCTCACGGAAAGTCCCAGGTCAGAGCCGTAATTTCGCGTTGGTGATCGCATGGTGGTCGCAGTCGGCCGTCCGGACGCGGGATCTGTAGCCTCGCGGGCTGATCAGGAAGTCGGAACCGCAGGAGACAGACGAGAATGCGCAGTTCAGGTCGGCGGCCGGGCCGGGTCTACCGTCGGTGCGGATGCCGTGACGCGGATCGCCGCCAGCTCGGCGCCGGGTGCCCGCGTCTTGCCGACGACAGGCACGGCACGTGGACCTTCGCCGTCGACATCCCGTCCTTCAACAGCCGCCGGCGTACCGTGCGCCGCGGCGGTTTCGAGGACGCCTTCGCCGCCGAGACGGCGCTGCGGCGCTTCCTCGAAGGCCGCCGGCTGGGGTTCGACGCCGACCCGCACGAGACGGTGGCCGCCTACCTCACCAAGTGGCTCAAGGGCATGGAGTTCTTGCTCAAGCCCACCACCTACGCCCGCTACCGCACCTACGTGCTCGGCGAGTTGATCCCTGTGTTCGGCAAGCTGCGCCTGGAGGAACTCGCCCACGACCACATCGCCGCCTACGCGCACGAGCAGCTCGAAGCAGGCCGCGGACGCCAGGCCGTCTACCACTGCCTGGCCACGCTCTCCAGCGCCCTGGGCAGCGCCGTGCGCACCCACCTCCTCCCCTTCAACGCGGCCCAGCCCCTGCCCATGCGCCGACCTCTCGCAGACGAGCGAGTGCCCTGGAGTGCCGAGCAGGCCGTCGCCTTCCTCACCCACTGCCGCGACGTCGACCCCGCCTTCGCCGACCTGTTCGAGGTCATCGTCGGCACCGGCCTGCGCAAGGGAGAAGCCCTCGGGCTCCAACGCCAGTGCGTCCGCATCAACGACCGCGTCATGTACATCCGCCACACCCTCTCCGCGATCGACAACCACGAACTCGTCCTGACCGCGCCGAAGACCAAGAAGAGCCGCAACTGGGTGCCCCTGTCGGAGCGTGTCGCCGCAGCCCTCCAGCGCGCTATGGACCGAGGCACCGCCACCGCCAACGGCCACGTCTTCCAGGACGCCCACGGCAAGCCCCTCCACCCGGCCGCGGTCCGTCGACGCTTCCACGAACTGCGCAAGCAGGCCGGACTCCCCCACGTCACCATCCACGACCTGCGCCACCTGGCTGCCACCATCGCGCTGGAGGGAAACGTCTCCATGGCCGTCATCTCCAAGACCCTGCGGCACTCCACCCTCTCCACCACCGCGAACATCTACAGCCACCTCACCTGGGAAGTCGCCATGGCCGCGGTGAACACCATCGAGGCAAGGCTGCACCTCGTCGAAGCCCGCGCCCGGTACGGCGCCGACGCTCTCGCGAACAGCAGGCCCCTGCCGAACCCGCTCTTCAGCCACGCGGCCTGACAACCACAGCGCCGCAGCCGGCCCGGCAGGCCGAACCGTCACAACCGACAGGACCGGACAACCAGCACCCCGCCCACAGCTGCACCCGATAAACATGCGGTCCGTCAAAACACCTGGCGCCGCAGGTACTTTCGGCATGCCGTTTTCCCGCGAAACCGCGCCCATATCCGCACCGAAGAGTCGACAGGCCCTCGATCGACGACGACCGAATGCCCGGCCGGGTAAGCAAACACCCCGCCACGACCGACAAGAAGGCCCTCAGCCTGCACAGATGGCCTCAAGAGGGCGATGTGAACGAGCGTTCACGACCACATTGCGACCACCAACGGAAAAGGCCGCCCCTATCATTCCGATAGGAACGGCCTCCGACCTGCGAAAATGCCGGTCGGGACGACAGGATTTGAACCTGCGACCCCTTGACCCCCAGTCAAGTGCGCTACCAAGCTGCGCCACGTCCCGTGGTCGTCCGCCCAGTGGCCCTCGCGGGTCTCTCGGCTTTCTGACCGTGCCCCCGGTCTCCCGGCGACGTGGAAAACAATACAGCACGTCGGGGGGTGCTCGCTGCCAGGTTTCGGGGGTGTGGCGGGTGGGTGGTCGGGGAGGGGTCAGGGGGTGGGGTGGCGGGAGTCGTAGCGGAGGAAGGCGGGGCGGCGGAGGGCGAGGTAGAGGACGATGGCGACGCAGGCGAGGCCGCCGGTGAGGATGGAGAGGGTGGGGGTGGTGAGGGAGGAGACGGTGCCGGATTCGAAGTCGCCGAGGCGGGGGCCGCCGGCGACCACGACGATGAAGACGCCCTGGAGGCGGCCGCGCATCTCGTCGGGGGCGGCGACCTGCATCATCGTGTTGCGGAAGATCATCGAGACGGTGTCGGCGCAGCCGGCCGCGGCGAGCAGGAGCAGGGCGAGCGGGAGGTTGCGGACGAGTCCGAAGGCGGCGATGGCCAGGCCCCAGGCGGCGACGGAGGCGAGGACGGCGACGCCGTGGCGGTGGATGCGGCCGATCCAGCCGGAGAAGAGGCCGCCGGCCAGGGCGCCGACGGCGGGGGCGGCGGCGAGCAGGCCGACGGTGCCGGCGTCGCCGCCGTAGAAGGGGAGGACGATCGCGGGGAAGAGGGCGCGCGGGAGGCCGAAGATCATCGCGGCGAGGTCGGCGGCGAAGGAGGTCCGCAGGTTGGGCTGGGTGCGCAGGAAGCGCAGGCCGTCCAGGACGGTGGCGCGCTTGCCGGTGGTGGACTGCGGGCGCATCGCGGGCAGGCGCCACATCGCGTAGAGGGTGGCGGTGAAGGCGAGGGTGTCGGCCAGGTACGCGCTCTGCGCCCCGTACGTGGCGACGGCGACGCCGCCGAGCAGCGGGCCGACGGTCTGGCCGAGGTTCATGCCGATGGTGTTGAGGGCGTTGGCGGCGGGCAGCTGTTCGCGCGGGACGAGGCGCGGGATCATCGAGGACCGGGCGGGCGAGCTGACGGCGAAGAATCCGCCCTGGAGCGCGACGGCGGCGTAGAGCGGGACGATGGAGCGCAGGTCCAGCAGGGCCTGGGCGGCGAGCAGCGCGGAGACCGCGGCGAGGCCGCCGGAGCCGATCAGGCCGAGCCGGCGGCGGTCGACGCGGTCGGCGATGGCGCCGCCGTACAGGCCGAAGACGACCAGCGGGACGAGGGAGCAGATGCCGACCAGGCCGGTGAGGAAGGTGGAGCCGGTGCGGGCGTAGACCTGGATGCCGACCGCGAGGGTGGTCATCTGCTGGCCGATCGAGGAGACCGTCTGCCCGAACCAGAGCCGCCGGTAGTCAGGGCTGTGGCGCAGCGGGGTGAGGTCGGCGAAGGCGCCGCGGGTGAGGCGGTGCAGTCCGGTCCGGGCGGGGCCGGGCGGCGGGGACGGTCGGGAGGGCGTTTCGGTGGGCACCCCGCCATGCTCGTTCAGCCGTTCGGCGGCCGTGCGGGCGGGGTGCGGCTGGACATCCGCGGGAAACAAACGGACTCCCCCGGGCTCCCCGTGCTCCCCGGACTCTCGGCGACCGCAGCCCGCCAGCCACTCGCCGGTCAGCTAGTCAGCCGGTCGGCCCCGATCGGCCCCGGTCGGCCCCAGTCGGTCAGCGCAGCAGGGTACGGGTGAGCAGCGCGGCGAGCCGTTCGTCGAGCGGTTCGCGGGTGGCGAGCAGCCGGTACCAGAGCAGGCCGAAGGCGAGTTCGGCGGCGGTGGCGGGGGTGAGCTGGGGGGCGAGCGCGCCGGCCGCGTGGGCGCGGGTGAGCAGGGTGCCGAGGGCTTCGCGGCGGGGGCGCAGCAGGGTGTCGTGGAAGCGGGTGCCGAAGGCCGGGTCGATCTGGGCCTCGGCCATCAGGGCGCGCAGGGCGTCGGTGGTGGGCGGGGTGGCGGCGGCGAACGTGGCGGCGAGGAAGGCGTGCAGGTCGGCGGCGTGGTCGCCGGTGTCGGGCAGTGGGATGTGCTGCCGGGCGTGGGCGGTGACGGCTTCGAGCAGGACGTCCGCCCGGCCGGGCCACCAGCGGTAGAGGGTCTGCTTGCCGGTGCCGGCCCGGGCGGCGATGCCCTCGACGGTGAGGCGCGCGTACCCGGCCTCGCCGAGCAGTTCGTACGCGGCGGCGAGGATCGCGCGGCGGCTCTCCTCGCTGCGGCGGCGGCCGGGGCGGGCGGGGGGCGGTGCCCCGTCGGCGGGTTCCTGCGGGTCCTGGTGCGCTTGCTCGATCACGGCGGTCACGCTACCTTAATTCGAGACGAGACGTCGCGGTTCGAAATTGCGGACCGGGGCACGCACTGGGGAGGGCACACATGAGCGAGCGCACCGCACTGGTGGTCGGCGGCACTTCGGGCATCGGGCTGGAGACCGCCCGCCAACTGCGCGACCGGGGCGCCGCGGTGCACGTGGTGGGCCGCGCCGAGGAGCGGCTGGAGGCGCTGGCGGTCAGCGACCCGGAGCTGGTCGGGCATCGGGCGGACGGCGGCGACCGCGGGCAGATCGCCGAAGTCCTGTCCACCATCGGCAGGTTGGACTGGCTGGTGGTCTCGCTGAGCGGCGCCGAGGGCGCGGGTCCGTTCGCCGAACTCGACCTGGACGCCCTGCGCGGCGCCTTCGAGGCCAAGTTCTGGGGGCAGTTGACCACCGTGCAGGCCGCGCTGCCGCACCTGTCCGAGGACGGCTCGATCACCCTGGTCACCGCGATCTCGGCCCGCACCGGCATGCCGGGCACCGCCGGACTGGCCGCGGTGAACGGGGCACTGGAGGCGATGATCCGGCCGCTGGCCCGGGAGTTGGCCCCGCGCCGGATCAACGCCGTCTCCCCCGGACTGGTCGACACCCCGTGGTGGAACGGCCTGCCGCCGGAGGCGCGCGACGCCTACTTCGCCCAGGCCGCCGCCCAGTTGCCGACCCGCCGGATCGCCTCCCCGGCGGACGTCGCCGAGGCGGTCGTGCTGGCCGCGACCAACCGCAACCTCACCGGCACCGTCCTGGAGAGCGACGGCGGCCTCCACCTCGCACCCCTCAACTGACTTTCGAAGCAATCCGGTTCGGCCCCGTCTGCCTCAGCTGCCGCCCCCGGCAGCTTGGTTGGTCGACCGACCCTCAACGACCTTCCACCGAAAGGGTGTTCACCTCGCGGCCGACACCGTGGTCCGCGCGTGGCCGATCACGTGGCCGCTCATGCTGAACGCGGTGACGGCGGCGGGCGTGGCGGCCGGCAGCGCGAGGCTCGGGGTGTCCAGGGCGTAGACGTTGATCTGGTAGCGGTGCGGGCGGTCGCCGACCGGCGGGCAGGGGCCCAGGTAGCCCTGCACGCCCGCATCGTCGGCGCCCGTCACCGCGCCGGCCGGCGGAGTCGCCCCCAGCCCGGTGGCGGTGGCCGGGACGTCCCAGACCAGCCAGTGCCAGAAACCGGAGCCGGTCGGCGCGTCCGGGTCGAACATGGTGACGGCGAAGCTCCGGGTGCCGGCCGGGGCACCGCGCCACTCCAGCCGCAGCGGCTGGTTGCCACCGTCGCAGCCGAACGCATTCGCCCAGTGCGACTGCGGGAAGCGGCCGTCGACCAGGTCGGGGCTGCTGACGGCGAACCGCTGCGCCCCGGCCGGGACCCCGGAACGGACCGACACCCGGCCGAACTCCTTCACCCCCTTCCCCACCTGGGCGCTCGAGTCGCCGACCCCCAGCAGCGTCAGCACCGCGGCGGCGGACAGCGTGACGGCGGCGGCGCGGTACGGACGCGAACGCCGAACGGCGGCGGTGGTGGCGGCGGCGGCGGCACCAGCGGTGGCAGTGGTGGCAGTGGCAGTGGCGGCACCAGCGGCGGCAGTGGCGGCCACCCGGGTACGGAACGGACGTGACATGGCGCGAGGCTCCCCGTCGATCGTCGGATCTGGCATCGGATGCCCCGACCCTCCCCCACCGGACGGATCTTGAGGAGGCCCGCCGGATGGTGGCATCCGGCGTACCAGCCTCGACACTGGACGGCCCGCCCGGCCCACGCCGATGATCGGGGACATGACCGAGCACGCCCCGTCCCCACAGGCCGAACTGGCCGCCTTCCTCCGGGCCAAGCGCGCCCGCCGGCAGCCCGAGGACGTCGGCCTGCCGCGCGGGCCGCGCCGCCGCACCCCGGGGCTGCGCCGCCAGGAGGTCGCCCAACTCGCCGCCGTCAGCGTCGAGTGGTACGTCCGCCTGGAGCAGGGCCGGGTCGGCACCCCGGGCGGCGCCGTCCTGGACGCCCTCGCCGAGGCCCTGCGCCTCACCCCGGACGAGCACCGCCACCTGCACCTGATCGCCCGCCGGGAGACCCCCGTCCCGCCCGCGCCCCGCGCCCCGCAGGGCCCCGTCCGCGACTCGCTGCGCCAACTCCTGGACGGGATACCGCTGTTCCCCGCCTACGTGACCGACCACCGGCTCGACGTCCTGGCCCACAACGCGGCCGCCCGGGCCCTGTTCGGCCCCGCGTTCGGCACCGGAGCGAGCGACAACACCGCCCGCATGCTCTTCCTCGACCCGGCCGCCCGCACCACCCAGCTCGACTGGGCCCGGGTCGCCCGCGAGACGGTCGGCCACCTCCGCACCGCCACCGCCCGCCGCCCCGACGACCCGCGCCTCGCCGCCCTCCTCGCCGAGCTCCGCTCCCACAGCGCCGAGTTCACCCTCTGGTGGGACGACCACACCGTCCTCGACCGCGCCACCGGCACCAAACGCGTCCGCCACGCCGAAGTCGGCGACCTCCGCCTCCACTACGACATCCTCACCACCGGCCACCACCGCCTCTTCACCCTCACCCCCGCCGACCCCGCCACCGACCGCGCCCTCCGCCACCTCGTCACCACCCACACCACCCGCACCGCCGCCACCAACGCCGCGGGCACCACCGTCCGCCCGATCACCGCCGCCTGAACCGGCCGGACGGCCCGTGCCCGCCGCGCAGAACCGGGCCCGGGCCCGGCCGTCCAGCCCGGCAGCTGAGCCCGGTCGCTGAGCCCGGCCGCTCAGCCCAGCCGCTTCAGGAGTTCCTCCGCCAGCGGGGCCGAGGAGGACGGGTTCTGGCCGGTGATCAGGTTGCCGTCGACGACGACGTGCGGGGTCCAGGGGGCGGCGGGGTCGACGGTGAGGCCGGCCTCGGTGAGGCGGGTCTGGAGGAGCCAGGGGGCGCGGTCGGCGAGGCCGGCCTGGGTCTCCTCGGCGTCGGTGAAGGCGGCGACCCGACGGCCGGCGAAGGCGTTGCGGCCGGTGGCGGGGTCGGTGGCGGCGAGCAGCGCGGCGGGACCGTGGCAGACCACGGCGAGGGGCTTGCCGGAGGCGAGGGCCCGGACGAGCAGGCGGCCGGAGTCGGCGTCCCGGGCGAGGTCCTCCATCGGACCGTGGCCGCCGGGGTAGAAGACGGCGTCGTAGTCGTCGAGGTCGACGTCGGCGACGGCCAGCGGGTGGTCGAGTTCGGTCATCGCGGCCAGGGCGTCGGCGAGTTCGCGGGCCTGCTCGGCGCCGCCGTTGGCGTCCGGCCCGAGGCTGGCCCGGTCGACGGGCGGGACGACTCCGCCGGGGGTCGCGACGGTGATCTCGTGGCCGGCCTCGCGCAGGGCGCGGTAGGGGGTGGCGGCCTCCTCGGCCCAGTAGCCGGTGGGGTGTTCGGTGCCGTCGTTGAGGGTCCAGTGGTCGGCGCCGGTCATCACGAACAGGATCTTCGACATGTCGCGTTCCTCCGAGGGGCGGGCTGCTTCGCGGTTGTGCTCCGACCGTAGACCGGCCGGACGATCGGTATCCAATGAGCGCGCCGATGGCAGCCATCGGTTCTCCGATGGCTCGGCCGGCCGCCGTCGGCCGTCGTCGGCCACCGCCCGGCAGTACGCTCACCCGATGGACGACCACCTGCCGCGCGCCGCCGGTGCCGGGCCCCGGTCGCGTGCCGCCGCCGGATCCGCGCCGCACACCACCGCCACCGCCACCACGGCCACCACGGCCAAGGCCGGGCCGCCGGACCTCAACCAGTTGCGCACCTTCCTCGCGGTGTACCGCCTGGGTTCGTTCACCGCCGCCGCCCGCCGGCTGGGTCTGTCGCAGTCGACGGTGACCGCGCAGGTCCGCGCGCTGGAGCGGCGTCACGGCCGGGAGCTGTTCGAGCGGCGGGCCCGGGACGCGGCGGCGCTGCCCGCGGCGGACGAGCTGGCCGCCCGGGTCGCCGAGCCGCTGGACCGGCTGGCCGGTGCGACGGAGCGGCGGCCGTCGGCGGAGCCGGTGCACCTGGCCGGTCCGGCGGAACTGCTCGGCACGCTGCTGCTGCCCGCGCTCGCCCCGCTGGTCGCGGACGGGGTGCGGCTGCGGGTGTCCACCGGGCTGACCGACCCGCTGCTGGCCGAACTCCGTTCCGGGCGGCACGACCTGGTGGTCTCCACCCGCCGCCCGACCGGCCGGGCGCTGACCGCCGTACCGCTCGCCGACGAGGAGTTCGTCCTGGTCGCCGCCCCCGGCTGGGCGGCCTGCCGGGCCCTCGCGCACCCGGCGCACCGAGCGCGCGCAAAGGCCCCGGTCGGCCCGGCTAACCCCGCGGAACCCACCGACCCCGCGGACCCCACCGACCCCACCGGTCTCGCCGACGCGCTCCCCCGGCTGCCGCTGGTCAGCTACGCCGAGGACCTGCCGATCGTCCGCCGCTACTGGCGGCACGTCTTCGGCCGCCGACTGCACGCACCGGCCGCCGTCACGGTGCCCGACCTGCGGGCGGTGCGGGCCGCGGTGGCGGCCGGGGCGGGGTGGAGCGTGCTGCCCGAGTACCTGTGCCGGGACGCGCTGGCGTCCGGCGCGCTCGTCCCGCTGCTCCGGCCGGCCGACCCGCCGATCAACACCGCGTACCTGGTGCACCGCCCGGAGGCCGCCGCGAACCCGCACCTGGCCGCCGTCCGGGAGCACCTGCTGGCCGCCGCCCGCCACTGGTGATGAGGCCGGACCGATCCGGGGCCGATCCGGGACCGCACCGGACCGGACCAGTGGTTTCCCGCCGCCGACGCGCCTCTCCCGTCGGCGGATTGACCTTGTCTGCACAACTTGGGACCGAACCGCGTGCACTTGTCCGAACAACTGGCGGCGTTCGCCGGGCGTACGCCGACCGGCCACAGGCGGTACTGCGGGCGGTACCCCGGGCGCGCTACCGTGACGGGCGCCCTCCACCCGCCCCTCACCCGCAGAGGTCGTGTCCCCCATGACTGAACCGAATCGGCGTCGTTTCCTCCAACTGGTCGGCGCGAGCCTGGCGTTGCCGGCGCTGGCACCCAGCATCGCGCGGGCCGCCGCGATCGCCCCGCAGGGCAGCACGGGCACCATCCAGGACGTGCAGCACATCGTGGTGCTGATGCAGGAGAACCGGTCCTTCGACCACTACTTCGGCGCGATGAAGGGCGTGCGCGGCTTCGGCGACCCGCGGCCGGTGACCCTGCCGAGCGGGAAGCCGGTCTGGTACCAGACGAACAGCGCGAAGAAGGAGATCCTGCCGTTCCGGCCGCAGGTGAACGACCTCGGGATGCAGTTCGTCCAGGACCTCAACCACGACTGGGCCGGCGGCCACAAGGCGTTCAACGGCGGCAAGTACGACCAGTGGGTGCCCGCGAAGACCGCCACCACCATGGCGTACCTGACCCGGCAGGACATCCCGTTCCACTACGCGCTCGCCGACGCGTTCACGCTGTGCGACGCGTACCACTGCTCGTTCATCGGATCCACCGACCCGAACCGCTACTACCTGTGGACGGGTTACACCGGCAACGACGGGACCGGCGGCGGTCCGGTGCTGGGCAACCAGGAGGCGGGCTACTCCTGGACCACCTACCCGGAGCGGCTGGAGGCGGCCGGCGTCTCCTGGCGGATCTACCAGGACATCGGCGACGGCCTGAACGCGGCCGGCTCCTGGGGCTGGATCAACGACGCCCATCGCGGCACCTACGGCGACAACTCGCTGCTCTACTTCAACAGTTACCGCAACGCCAAGCCCGGCGACGCGCTGTACGAGAAGGCCCGCACCGGGACGAACGCCAAGGCCGGCGACGGCCTGTTCGACCGGCTGCGCCACGACGTCGGGGCCGGGACGCTGCCGCAGGTCTCCTGGATCGTCGCGCCCGAGGCGTACACCGAGCACCCCAACTGGCCCGCGAACTACGGCGCCTGGTACGTCTCGCAGGTGCTGGACGCGCTCACCTCGAACCCGGACGTGTGGGCGAGGACCGCGCTGTTCATCACCTACGACGAGAACGACGGCTTCTTCGACCACGTGGTGCCGCCGTTCCCGCCCGCCTCCGCCGACCAGGGGCTCTCCACGGTCGCCACCGGCGCCGACTGGTTCGCGGGGAACGCGAGTTACCAGGCCGGCCCGTACGGCCTCGGGCAGCGGGTGCCGATGCTGGTGGTCTCGCCGTGGAGCACCGGCGGCTACACCTGCTCGGAGACCTTCGACCACACCTCGGTCATCCGCTTCATCGAGAAGCGCTTCGGCGTCACCGAGCCGCACATCTCCCCCTGGCGGCGCGCCGTCTGCGGCGACCTGACCTCCGCCTTCGACTTCACCGCGAGCACCGCCGCCCGGCCCGCGCTGCCGTCCACCGCCGCCTACCTGCCCGCCGACCACAACCGGCACCCCGACTACGTGCCCACCCCGCCCGCGACCGGCACCATGCCCCGGCAGGAGGCCGGGTCCAAGCCGACCCGCCCGCTCAAGTACGCGCCGTACGTGGACGGTTCGGCCGACACCTCGACCGGCAAGTACGCCCTCGCGTTCAGCGGCGGCCCGGCCGCCGGCGCCCAGTTCCTGATCACCTCGGCGAACCGCACCGACGGCCCGTGGACGTACACCACCGAGGCCGGCAAGTCGATCTCCGACGCCTGGAACACCGCCTACTCCGGCGGCGTCACCGACCTGACCGTGTTCGGCCCGAACGGCTTCCTGCGCCGCTTCCGCAACCCCGGCAAGACCGCCGGGCCCGAGGTCACCGCCCGCCACAACGCGGCCACCGGCACCCTCGACCTGAGCTTCACCAACCCCGCCGGCGCCGACGCCGTCCTCACCGTCACCAACGCCTACGCCGGCTCCCCGCGGACCGTCACCGTCCGCCGCGGCACCACCGCCACCCTCACCCTCGACCTCTCCGCCTGCCGCCGCTGGTACGACGTCACCATCACCTCCAACCTCACCGCCGACTTCGTCCGCCGCCTCGCCGGCCACGTCGAGACCGGCGCCCCGTCCCTCTCCGACCCGGGCCTGCTCACCTACTGACCGGCCCGCCCGGCCCGGATCGGACGGTGTCCGAACCCTGCGCCGCGGGCTGCGGCCGGAGCCACCGGCCGCAGCCCGCGACCTTTGACACCGGACGCCCCAGTGGTCTAGACCTACCCCGAACGGTCGGCGGGCGGAGGAGCGGAGGAGCGCGATGCACACGGTGACCCGTCCCGGACGCGTCCGTCGCAGCCCCGGCGCGTCCTGAGATGTCCGCCGCGGTCGAGGCGGCCGGCCACCACCGGGCCCCAGCCGGGGAGCTGGCCGAGGAGCTGGTCGGGGCGGACGCCGTCCGCGGCCGGCTGGCCGAACTCGGCGCGGGGGCGGTCTCCCAGGTGCTGGCGTTCCGTCCGGGCAGCGGGCGGCCGGCCGGGGTGGCGGAGCAGCGCTGGGACGAGGAACTGCTGGGCCGGGGCGTCGAGTTGCGCGTGCTGGTGGTGGACGCGGTGCGCGGCGATCCGTCCGCCGTGGCGTACGCGCGGCGGCTGGTCGGGCTCGGCGGGCAGGTGCGGACGGTGTCCGCGCTGCCGCTGCGGATGGTGGTGCTGGACCGGGAGACCGCGGTGCTGCCGCTCGATCCGGGGCGGGCGGACACCGCCGCCGTGCTGCACGGCCGGGGGCCGGTCGCCGCGCCGGTCGCGCTGTTCGACGGGCTGTGGCCCGGCGCCGCGCCGCTGTGCCACCCCCGGGGCCGCGACCGCGACGGCCTGACCGCGCAGCACTACACGCTGCTGCGGATCCTCCAGCAGGGCGACACCGACCTGGTGGCGGCCCGGAAGCTCGGCGTCTCCGAGCGGACCGTCCGGCGGCTGGCCGCCGAGGCGCTGGAGGTGCTCGGTGCCCGCAGCCGCTTCCAGGCCGGGGCCCGCGCCGCCGAACGCGGCTGGCTGCGCTGAGAGCGGCGAAACGGCACCGCGCCTCGGCACCGCCCCACCCCACCCCACCCCGCCGCAACGGCGGGACGGGACAGGGCGGGACAGGACGAGGCACGACCGCTACCGCTGCTGCGCCCGCGGTGCCCGGGCGTACCCGGCCGGCCGGGTGGTGAAGGTGCCCCGGCCCTGCGTGCGTCCGCGCAACGCGCCCGCGTAGCCGAAGAGTTCGGCCAGCGGGACGGTCGCCGTCAGCACCGCGCCGCCGCCGCGCGCCGGACCGGGCCGCCTCCTCCAGCGTCCCGGCCCGGCGTGCGGCGGGCGCGCCCGCGCTCACTCCGGCAGGGCGCCGTCCCGGATCACCCGGGCGTACCAGTGCGCGCTGTCCTTGGGCGTGCGCCGCTGGCTGGCGAAGTCGACGTGCACGATGCCGAAGCGCTTGCTGTAGCCGTACGCCCATTCGTAGTTGTCGAGCAGCGACCAGAGGAAGTATCCCCGGACGGGCGCGCCGTCGGCGATCGCGCGGTGGACGGCGGCGAGGTGGGCGTGCAGGTAGTCGATCCGCTCGGGGTCGTGGACGGCGCCGCTGGGGTCGCTGTAATCCTCGTAGGCGGCGCCGTTCTCGGTGACCAGCAGCGGGACGCCGGGCAGGTCGTCGCGCAGCCGGGTGAGGAGTTCGTACAGGCCGTCGGCGTCGACCGGCCAGTCCATGGCGGTGCGGGTGCCGGGGGCGGGCAGGAAGCGGATGCCCTGGTCGGCGGGCCAGGGGCTGCCGCCCTGGTGGCCGTCGCCGCGCGGGGCGTCCGCGGCGGTCTCGGCGGGGTCCTCGGCGGCCACGACGGTGGGCGTGTAGTAGTTGATGCCCAGCGAGTCGATCGGGTGGGAGATCTCGGCGAGGTCGCCGTCGCGGACGAAGGACCAGTCGGTGACGTGCGCGGTGTCGGCGAGGACGTCCTCGGGGTAGCTGCCGCGGAAGACCGGGTCGAGGAAGATCCGGTTGGCGAGGCCGTCGATCCGGCGGGCGGCGTCGAGGTCGGCGGGGTCGGTGGAGAGCGGGCGGACGGCGGCCAGGTTGAGGGTGAGCGAGACCTGCGCGGTGGCGGGGAGTTCGGCGCGCAGCGCGGCGGTGCCGAGGCCGTGGGCGAGCAGCAGGTGGTGGTGGGCGGTGAGGGCGGCGGTGTGGTCGGTGCGGCCGGGGGCGTGGACGCCGTTGCCGTAGCCGAGGAAGGCGCTGCACCAGGGCTCGTTGAGGGTGGTCCAGGTGGGGATGCGGTCGCCGAGGCGGCGCGCGGCGATGCCCGCGTACTCGGCGAACCGGTACGCGGTCTCGCGGTGGGTCCAGCCGCCCTCGTCCTCCAGTTCCTGGGGCAGGTCCCAGTGGTAGAGGGTGGCGACGGGGGTGATGCCGGCGGTGAGGAGTTCGTCGACCAGGCGGTCGTAGAAGTCGAGTCCGGCCTCGTTGGCGGGGCCCCGGCCGCCGGGCTGCACGCGCGGCCAGGCGAGCGAGAACCGGTAGGCGCCCAGGCCGAGTTCGGACATCAGGGCGACGTCGTCGCGGTAGCGGTGGTAGTGGTCGGCGGCGATGTCGCCGGTGTCGCCGTTGCGGACGGCGCCGGGGCGGCGGGCGAAGGTGTCCCAGATCGACGGGGTGCGGCCGTCCTGGCCGGCGGCGCCCTCGATCTGGTAAGCGGCGGTGGCGGCGCCCCAGACGAATCCGGTCGGGAAGCGGGCGGGCGCGGGGGCGGGGGTGGCAGTGGTCATGGGAAGAGTCTCGACGGTCATGTCGCGTTCCATCCAAACGAGTTGAGGGTGTGCCAGCTCATCGGGCGCCGGGCGGGGTCAGCCCTTGACGGCGCCCTGCATGATGCCGCCGACGATCTGCCGGCCGAGCAGGGCGAACACCACCAGGACGGGCAGGGTGCCGATCAGGGTGCCGGCCATCACCACGGACTGGTCGGGGACGTAGCCCTGGCCGAGCGACTTCAACGCGACCTGCACGGTGGGGTTCTGGGAGCTGAGCGCGACGATCGGCCAGAAGAAGTCGTTCCAGGTGGCCATGAAGGTGAGCATGCCGAGCACGGCCATGCCGGGGCGGGCGACCGGCAGCACGATGGAGCGGAAGATCCGCAGCAGCGAGGCGCCGTCCATCCGGCCGGCCTCGACCAGTTCGTCCGGCAGGGCCTGCACCAGGTACTGGCGCATGAAGAACACCCCGAACGCGGAGACCAGCGAGGGCAGGATCACCGAGGGCAGCTTGTTCTGCAGGTCGAGCTTGACGATCACCATGAACAGCGGGATCACGCCGAGCTGCGGCGGGATCATCATGGTGCCGACGGTCAGCGCGAGCAGCGCGCCCCGGCCGCGGAAGCGCAGCTTGGCGAAGGCGAACCCGGCGAGCGTGGAGGAGAGCACCACGCCGGCGGTGACGACGCCGGAGACGATCAGCGAGTTGAGCAGCGCCTTGCCGATCTCGGCCTGCTGGAGCGCCTCGCCGATGTTGTGGAACAGGTTCGGCCCGGGCGTCAACGCGGGTGTGGTGGAGCCGAGTTCGGAGTTGGAGCGGCTGGCGGCGACCAGCGTCCAGTAGAACGGGAAGACCGCGAGCAGGGTGGCGCCGATCAGCACCGCGTAGGCGAGCGGTCCGCCCTTGAGCGGCGAGCGCGCCTTGCGGACGAGCGGGCGCGCCGGGGCGGGGGCGGCGGGCTGGTCGAGTACGTGGGTCATCGGGTCACCGGTCCGTGCGGTTGCGGCGGGCGGCGATCGCCGCGTTGAGCAGGGCGAGCAGCACGATCAGCAGGAACATCACCCAGGCGACGGCCGCGGCCCGGCCGAGGTGGAAGAACGTCCAGCCCTGCTCGTACAGGTACAGGCCGAGGGTCTGGTACTGGTGCGAGATGCCGCCGCCGGAGTTGCCCTCGTACAGCAGGGGTTCGCCGAACAGCTGGGTCGCGCCGATGGTGGAGACGACCACGGTGAAGACGATGGTGGGGCGCAGTCCGGGGATCGTGACGTGCCGGAACTGCTGCCAGCGCGAGGCGCCGTCGACGGCCGCGGACTCGTACAGCTCGCCGGGGATGGACTGCATGCCGGCCAGGTAGATCAGCGCGTTGTAGCCGGTCCAGCGCCAGGTGACGATGGCCGAGACGCCGAACTGGGAGGCCCAGGTGTCGGCCTGCCAGTCGACCGGGTGGAGGCCGACGCTGCTCAGCACCCAGTTGATCAACCCGTAGTCGCGGCCGAAGAGTTGGGCGAACACCAGGGTGGCGGCGGCCACCGAGGTGGCGTACGGCATCAGCATCGCGACCCGGAAGAAGGTGCGGCCGCGGAGCCGGTAGTTGAGCAGGTGGGCCAGGCCCAGGGCCATCAGCAGCTGCGGCACGGTGGAGAGCACGCCGATGGTGAAGGTGTTGCGCAGCGCGTTCCAGAAGAACGGGTCGGACAGCAGCCGGGTGTAGTTCTGGAAGCCGAGCCAGTCCATCCGGTCCGAGGTCTGGAGCTCGACCCGGTGCAGCGAGACGTAGGCGGTGTACAGCAGCGGGAACAGGCCGAACGCGGCGAACAGCCCGAAGAACGGGGCCAGGAAGCCGTACGGGGCGAGTCTGCGGCCGATCCGCCGCGCGGGCGCGGCGGGCTGCGCGGCGGGCAGCCGGGTGGTGGAGCTGAGGGCCATGGGCGGGGTCCTTCGACGGGGGCCGCCCGGCCCGCCGCTGGCGGGAGCGGCGGGACGGGGCGGCGGGGTTGGCTACCGGAGGTGACGGTCCGTCAGTTGCCGTTGGCCTTCTTGACGTTGTCCAGGGCGTGCTTCCAGGCGGCGTCCGGCGCGGTGCCGGTCCGCTCGACCTCGCCGAGGGCGTCGGTGAACGCCTTGCCGATCACGCCGTCGTCGGTGCCGAGCACCTGGGCGGGCATCGCCTTGGCCGACTCGCTGAAGATCTGGCCGATCGGGGCGTTGTTGAAGTACGGGTCGGTGACGTCCTTGATGGCGTCCTGGGCGCCGGTCGAGGACGGGAAGGAGCCCTGCTTGGTGAAGAGGGTGGCCTGCTGCTCCTTGGCGGTCAGCCACTTGATCAGCTCGGCCGCCTCCTTGGGGTGCTTGGCGGTGCGCGGGACGGTCAGGTAGGAGCCGCCCCAGTTGCCGGTCTTGCCGGGGCCGGGGGCGATGTCCCACTTGCCGGAGCCCGCGTCGCCGGCCTGGCCCTTGATGTAGCCGATCATCCAGGCGGGGCAGGAGAGGGTGGCGAACTTGCCGGTGGTGAACGCCTTGTTCCACTCGGGCGTCCACTGGGCGAGCTTGGCGGACAGGCCGTCGGCGACCAGCGCGGTGGCGTCGTTCCAGGCGGTCTTCACGGCCGGGCTGCTGTCGTAGACGGCCTTGCCGGACTCGTCGGAGTAGCGGACCTTCTGCTGGCCGACCTCGGCGGTGAACATGCCCGCGGCGCTGTCGGTCCAGGCGTTGCCCGCCTCGGCCTTGGCCGCGTACTGCTTGCCGAGGTCGAGGTAGCCCTGCCAGGTGGACCACTTGGCGGCCAGCTCGGTGCGGTCGGTGGGCAGTCCGGCGGCCTGGAACAGGTCGGTGCGGTAGCAGATCGCCTCGGGGCCGACGTCGGTGCCCGCGCCGAGGACCTTGCCGTCCGCGGTCTTGATCGCGGCGCCCTTCCACTCCACCAGGCCGTCGTTGACGTCGCCGATGCCGAGCGTCTTGAGGTCGGTGAACTTGTCGGCCTGCTTCTGCACGACGCTGGCCACCCGGCCGACCTCCAGGCCCTGGATGTCGGCGAGGCCGCCGCCGCCCGCGAGCTTGGTCTGCAGCGCCTGCCAGTACTGGCCCTCGTCCTGGGTGTCGGTCTGCTTGATGGTGACGTTCGGGTGGAGCTTGGTGTACTCGTCGTACAGGCCGGCCTCCTTGAACCCGAAGGTGCCGAACAGGTCCACCGTGATGGTCACCTTGCCGTCGGCGGCGTCCGTGGACCCGGAGCCGCCGGAGCTGCACGCGGTGAGCAGCAGCGCGGTGGCGAGGACGGTGCTGCCCAGGGCAGCGGTGGAGCGGCGGACTCTCGGGGTAGCCATGCGAGTGCCTCCAGGCGGGGCGGGAGCGTGGGTGGAGTGCGGAAAGAGGAAGCTGGTGCCGATCGGAAGGCGCCCGACCCTCTGAGAGCGCTCTCAACCGATGCCGAGAGCCTGCCGGGGCGGAAGTTCGCTCGTCAAGACCCCGAAACCTGACCGTAATCTCCGAGCGGCCCCGATCAGGACTTTCGGGTTCTGAACGCAACAGTCTGCGTCACGCCGGTTGACACCCCTTCAGCACCACCTCTACGGTCCGCTGGCTGAGAGCGCTCTCATACTGCACCGCCCGCCCCCACTCAAGGTGGACACCATCATGAAGCTCCGCTCCCTGCGCGGCCCCACGGCCGCCCTGACCACGCTGGCCCTGGCCGCGGCGGCCACCCTCGCGGCGGCCCTGGGCGCCGGCAGCGCCTCCGCCGCCACCACCGTCCGGGTCGGCCTCGGCGGCTACTCCGACGCCCGCCCGGCCGGCACCGTCGGCCCGAGCAACTCCGACGGCGCGCCCGTCACCCCCAAGGTCACCGCGCGGATGGCCGGACAGGCCGCCCCCACCAACGACTGGTGGTCCTCGCTGATCTACCAGCGCTACGCGGGCAACCCGTACTCGGAGAACCTGTACGCCCACCCGATGACCTTCAAGGCGCAGGCCGCGGGCCTGGAGGTCGGCTACCCGACCACGCCGACCATCACCTCCGACGGCCGCCAGTACGACTACACCCACACCCGGGACCTCACCCTGGGCGTGGCCGGGCTGAACTCCCCCGACACCAAGGTCGACGGCTGGTCCGACTGGACGGTCACCCCGTACTGGGCGGACTCCGCGCACACCTTCAGCGCGACGATCGGCCACGGCCTGCCGTACGTGTACGCGCACGCCACCGGCGGCGCCGCGCAGGTCACCACCGCCTCGGCGCCCACCGTCTTCAGCAACCAGGGCAGCGTGCTCGGCATCACCGTCGGCGGCCACCACTACGGCCTGTTCGCGCCCACCGGCAGCAGCTGGAGCGTCAACGGCACCACCCTGACGGCGAACCTCGGCGGCAAGGACTACTACTCGGTCGCGCTGCTGCCCTCCACCGCCGACCTCGCGCAGTTCCGCACGTACGCCTACAACTTCGTCACCGACACCAGGGTCGGCTGGACCTACGACCAGGCCGCGGGCAAGCTCACCACCACCTTCACCGCCACCACCGCCGCCCAGGAGGGCTCCGGCACCGGCACCCTGCTCGCGCTCTACCCGCAGCAGTGGCAGGCCACCCCGGACGCGCTCACCGCGCTGACGTACACCTCCCCGCGCGGCACCATGAAGGTCCGCCAGGGCTCGTCCTTCTCCACCGTGCAGAGCGTCACCGGCGTGCTGCCCTCGCTGCCCGACGTCGGCGCCTACGATCGCACCGCGCTGGACGGCTACCTGCACCAGGTCTCCGACGCGAGCGACCCGTTCAACGGCGCCACCGACACCTACTGGGTCGGCAAGGCGCTCGGCCAGATGGCCCAACTGGTGCCGATCGCCGACCAGTTGGGCGACACTGCGGCCCGTGACAAGCTGCTCGGCCTGATGAAGGGCAAGCTCCAGACCTGGTTCGCCGGCACCGGCTCGCCCGGCTTCGCCTACGACTCCACCTGGAAGACCCTGATCGGCTACCCGGCCTCCTACGGCACCGACGCCGAACTCAACGACCACCACTTCCACTACGGCTACTTCGTGCAGGCCGCCGCCACCGTCGCCCGCTACGACAGCGCCTGGGCCGCCGACGCGCAGTGGGGCGGCATGGTCAAGCTGCTGACCAAGGACGCCGCCAACACCGACCGCACCGACGCCCGCTTCCCCTGGCTGCGCAACTTCGACCCGTACGAGGGCCACGGCTGGGCCTCCGGCCACGCCGGGTTCGCGGCCGGCAACAACGAGGAGTCCTCCTCCGAGTCGCTGAACTTCAGCGCCGGCCTGCTGCTGTTCGGCGCCGCCACCGGCGACACCGCGCTGCGCGACCTCGGCGTCTACCTGTACACCACCGAGGCCAACGCCGTGCAGCAGTACTGGTTCGACGCCGACCACCAGGTCTTCCCGGCCGGCTTCCAGCACTCCACCGTCGGCATGGTCTGGGGCTCCGGCGCCGCCTACTCCACCTGGTGGACGGCCGCGCCCGGCATGATCCACGGCATCAACTTCCTCCCCGTCACCTCCGGTTCGCTCTACCTGGCGCGCCGCAAGGACGACCTGGCCGCCAACCTGGCCGAGCTGAAGGCCGGCAACGGCGGCGCGTTCACCGACTGGCGCGACCTGCTCTGGGAGGCCGAGGCGCTCACCGACCCCGCCGCCGCGAAGGCCGACTGGGACGCCGGGAAGGCCGGCTACACCCCGGAGGAGGGCGAGTCCAGGGCCCACACCTACCACTGGATCTACGACCTGGCGACCCTCGGCACCCTGGACCCGGCGACCACCGCCGACACCCCCACCGCCGCGGTCTTCGTCAACGGCACCACCCGCACCCACGTGGCGCACAACTACACCACCGCCGCCCGCACCGTCCGCTTCTCCGACGGCTACACCCTGACCGTCCCGGCCCGCTCCACCGCCTCCGAACGCGGCACCAAGCCCGACGGCGGCACCGGCGGCGCCACCAACTCCCCCTCCCCGTCGGCCAGTCCGTCGCCGTCCCCGTCGTCCTCGCCCTCGACGTCGCCCTCGCCCTCGACGTCCCCCAGCAGCCCGCAGACCCGCCCGGGCACGCTGTACCTCCAGCCGAACGGCACCCTCACCACCGCCTACGGCACCGGCGCGACCGGCAGCACCATCGCCTCCGGCGGCGGCGCCAACCACGACGGCACGCCCTACCAGCCGCTGACGTACACCCTCACCCACCTCACCGGCACCCTGCGCCCCGGCGGCAGCACCGACTTCGACCTGTACGTCGACGCCGGCTCCTCCGTCGCGCTCGCCCAACAGGCCCGCGTCTCCTACGACTTCGACGGCAACGGCACCGTCGACCGGACCGAGACCTACCGGTACTTCGCCACCGACCCCGTCCCCGGCTGGGAGCGCTACGGCGCCACCTCGGGCGTCCAGGCCACCACCGGCGCCCCGCTCGCCAACCTGAGCAACGGCACCGTCAAGGTCGAGGTCTGGCCCGCCCTCGGCAACGCCCCCGCCCAACTGCGCACCGGCGCCACCCAGTCCCAGGGCAGCGCATCCGTGCTGCGCCTGCCCTTCGACTGACCGGCCCCACCCCGACACCTCCCGGGGCCGGAGCGGAGTCCGACAGGTCCGCCCCGGCCTCGGGAGGCCGCGTTTCCGGCGCACCCCGCCTCCGACCGGCGGTGCCCCCGACCGGCCGCGGGCCCGGTCTGCGGGCACCGCCCGCCCGTCCCCGGAGGGCCCGTCCCCGGAGAGCCCCGTCCCCGCCCCGAACCGGTTCCCACCCGGGTCTTGGCAGAGCACCGGAGATTGTTGAACATGTAACCGACATGATCGCGCGCCGCGGTGCGCACCACCGCCCGCGCCGGTCCCGCCTGCCCTCGCAAGGAGACCAGCATGGCCGTCCTCCGCCCGAAGCGCCTCACCGCGGCCGCCGCCACCGGAGCGGCCCTGCTGCTCGGCACCGCCCTCGCCCAGCCCGCGGCCGCCGTCGAACTCCCGCACGCCGCCGTCGCCTACTTCGCCACCGGCAGCGGCCTGACGGGCGCGCGGTTCGCCGTCGACCCCACCGACACCGGCTGCCACGACCTCCCGGCCGCCGCGCACTCCGGCGTCGACTTCACCGCCGCCGCCCTCACGGTCTACTTCAACCCGGGCTGCACCCCCGGCCGGCCCGGCGAGCCCGGCGACCTGGCCTACGGCCTCGGCAGCCTGCACTGGGCCGACTTCCCGTACCCGGCCCTCAGCTACCGCGTCGCCGGCTGACGCCCGCCGCCCCGCACCCGTCGCCGGGCCCGCACCCGGGCCCGGCGGCGGGCCGGTCAGCAGACGGTGAGCAGGCCGTTCTCCCGCACCACGTCCAGCGACAGGGTGCGGTAGCCGACGGACTCGAAGAGCACCGTCAGGTGGCGCTCCTCCTCGCTCATCACCGAGCCCTCGCCCCACTGCGGGTGCCGGACCAGCGCCCCCGGCCCGAACGGGTGCGGCTCCCCCTCCGGGTCGGCCGGGGCCGCGGGGCCGGGGATCAGGCCGCCGGTGCCGGCCAGCACGGCCGGACCGCCCACCGGACCCCGCTCGGCGAGCGCGGCCGCCTCGCAGCGGTCGCAGGAGCCGCAGCCGCCCTCCCCGGCCGCCTCCTGGGGCTGGCCGAAGTAGCCGAGCAGGAAGCGCCGCCGGCAGCCGCCGGTCTCCGCGTAGCCGCGCATCATGTCCACCCGGGAGCGCTCCAACTGCTGGTGCGCGTCCGCGAGTTCCACCGCCTGCCGGGCGGCCTCCGCCGGATCGGCGGCACCGGTCGGCAGCAGGTCGCCGCCCCCGTCCGTGGCCACCGCGCCGACCTGCTCCAGCAGGTTGACGACGGCGGTCAGCCGGCTCGCCGTCAGCCCGGTCCCGGCCCGCAGCTCGCTGGGGCGGACCGGTCCGTCGTGCTCGGCCAGCGCGTCCGCCACCTGCGTGACGGTGTCCGGGTCGGGGCGGCCCGCCGCGAAGAACCGCTGCAGGCCGAGGTCCTGCGGCCGGTAGGCGAGGATCGCCCGGGAGGGCTCCCCGTCCCGGCCGGCCCGGCCGATCTCCTGGTAGTAGGCGTCCAGCGAGCCGGGGACGGAGGCGTGCAGCACGAAGCGCACGTCCGGCTTGTCGATGCCCATCCCGAACGCGGACGTCGCCACCACCACGTCCAACTCGCCGCTCAGGAAACGGTCGTGGACGTCACCGCGGGCCGCCGCGGGCAGCCCCGCGTGGTAGGCCGCCGCGTCGAAGCCCAGCAGGCCGAGCTCCGCCGCGTACTCCTCCGCCTCCCGCCGGGTGGCCGCGTACACCAGGCCCGGCTTGGGCTCGCCGGCGGCCCGCTCGACCACGGCGCGCCGCTTCGCCGCCGCGTCCCGGAACGGCAGCACCTCCAGGTGGATGTTGGGCCGGTCGAAGCCGGTGACCACCTCGTGCACGTCCCGCATGCCCAGTTGGGCGACGATGTCGGCCCGCACCGGCGCGGCGGCGCTCGCCGTCAGGGCCAGCACCGGCGGCCGGCCGATCCGGTCGACGACCTGGCCGAGCCGCAGGTAGTCGGGCCGGAAGTCGTGCCCCCAGGAGGAGACGCACTGGGCCTCGTCGACGACGAACAGCGCCGGTTTCGCGGCGGCGAGCTGCTCGACCACCTCGTCCTTGGCCAGCTGTTCCGGGGCCAGGAAGAGGAAGTCGACGTCGCCCTCGCTGATCCGGTCCCACACCGCCGCGTTCTCCCGGCCGCTCTGCGTCGAGTTGACCGCCGCGGCGTCCGTCCCCTCCCGGCGCAGCAGGGCCTGCACCTGGTCGCGCTGGAGGGCGATCAGCGGGGAGACCACCACGGTCGGGCCCGGGATCAGCAGGCCGGGCACCTGGTACACCGCCGACTTCCCGGCCCCGGTGGGCATCACCACCAGGGTGTCGCGGCGCTCCATCACCGCCTCCATCGCCAGCAGTTGCTCCGGCCGCAACCGCTCCCAGCCGAAGACCTCACGCGCGCTCTGCCGCAGCCGCCGCGCCGCCGAAGTGGCCATGCTTCTCCTCATGTCGGGTTCCGGACGGCACGCTGGGCCGCCCGGGAACGGCGTGCGGATACCCCGGAAGGGCGAGGTGACGCGTGGTCGGCCGCCGGGTGCGCGACCATGGCGGGATGACGGCGGACGAGCAGGTCGAACACACCCCCGACGGGCACTTCGTCGTGATCCGCGGCCGGCGCTGGCGGGCGACCGACCCGGAGCTCCCGGCCGAGGCCGAGTCCCGGCTGACGCACCACCTGATGGCGGCCCGCCGGGCCCTCGTCCGTACCGGCGCGGACCGGGAGGCGGAACGGGCCGCCCGGGCCCGGGTCCAGCTCGCCAAGGTCGGCCTGGGCGAGCGGGGCACCCCCTGGTGGGAGCAGTCCCTCCCGGAGCGCCGACGCCGCTGGGAGCGGAGCCTGCGGGCACTGGAGGACGCGGACGTGGCGGACGGCGCGGGCGAGGGTGGGGGCGCGGACGGGGCGGACGGGGGCACGGACGGGGCGGGCGGCCGCTGATGTGGCACCGGCGTGTGGACTCCGGGGAAGCCCCGCACGCGTCCTCGCGCGCCGCCCCGACCCGCGCCCCGACCGGGGGGAGGCTGGCCGGAAGAGCACCCCGACGAGAGGACGCCCGGATGGAACCGCGCCCCGGCCACCCCGACCGCCGCCACCTCCCCGACCCGCACTCGCCCGACCCGCACTCCCCCGACCCGCACTCTCCCGACCGGCAGCTCCCCGGCCGCCGCCGCCTGCTCGGCGGCTCCGCCGCAGCCGCCCTGGCCCTCGTCCTGCCCACCACGGCCCCGGCCGCCGCCACCGGCCCCGCCACCACCGGCCCAGCCACCACCGCCACCGCGACCACCACCGGCCCCGACCTCCGCGACGCGCTGGCCGCCCTGGAACGCGAACACGGCGCCAGGCTCGGCGTGTTCGCCCACGACACCGGCAGCGGCGCGACGGTCCGCCACCGCGCGGACGAGCCGTTCCCGCTCTGCTCGACGTTCAAGCCGCTCGCCGTCGCCGCCCTGCTGCACGCCGGTGACGACCTCTCCGCCCGCGTCCACTACACCGACCAGGACGTCGCCGACTCCGGCTACGCCCCGGTCACCGGCCGCACCCGCGTCCTGACCGTCGCCGAACTCTGCGCCGCCGCCATCGAGTTCAGCGACAACACGGCCGCCAACCTGCTGCTGCGCCGACTCGGCGGCCCGACCGCCGTCACCCGGTTCTGCCGCTCGATCGGCGACCGCGTCACCCGCCTCGACCGCTGGGAGCCCGCCCTCAACTCCGCCGAACCCGGCCGGGTCACCGACACCACCAGCCCCCGCGCCCTGGCCCGCAGCTACGCCCGCCTCACCCTGGGCGACACCCTCGCCCCGGCCCACCGCGCCCGTCTCACCGCCTGGCTGCTGGCCAACACCACCGGCGCGAACCGCCTGCGGGCCGGCCTCCCGGCCAGCTGGACGCTGGCCGACAAGACCGGCACCGGCTCCTACGGCACCGCCAACGACGCCGGCCTCGCCCGGCCCCCGCACCGCGCCCCGATCGTCCTGACCGTCCTCACCACCAAGCCCACCGCCCCGGACGCCGCCCCGGACGAGCCGCTGATCGCCAGGACGGCCGCCCTGCTCGCCACCGCCCTCACCCCCTGACGCCCGCCCCGCACGCCCGCGGCCTCAGGCCGACCCCCGCACCACCAGCGCGGTCGGGATGATCACCGACGTCGGCGCCGACGAGGCCGGGTCGTTGAGCCGCCGCAGCAGCAGCCGGGTCATCAGCCGCCCCATCTCCTCGATCTCCTGGCGGACGGTGGTGAGCGTCGGCTCGGTCCAGGCCGCGATCGACTCGACGTCGTCGAAGCCGACCACCGCGACGTCCTCCGGGACGCGCCGCCCGGCCGCCCGCAGGACCCGGATCGCGCCGGAGGCCATCGCGTCGGAGGCCGCGAAGACCGCGTCCAGGTCCGGCCGCCGGGCGAGGAGTTCGGTCATCGCCCGGATGCCGCCGTCCACGGTGAAGTCGCCGACCGCGATCAGTTCCTCGTCGCCGTCGGGGAACAGGTCGCGGTAGCCGTCGAGGCGGTCGACGGAGGAGGTCTGGTCGAGCGGGCCGGTGATGGTGGCGATCCGCCGCCGCCCGATGGAGCGCAGGTGCTGGACGGCGAGCCGGGCGCCGCCGCGGTTGTCGTTGTCGACGTAGACCAGGTCCCGGTCGGACTCGGCACCGGGCCAGCCGGGGCGTCCGCCGATCACGAAGGGCAGGCCGAGGCGCTGGGCGATCACCGGGGTGGGGTCGGTGCGGTGCAGGGAGAACAGCAGGACGCCGTCGACGTGGCCGCCGGCCAGGTAGCGGCCGATCCGCTCGTGGTCCCGTTCGTCCTCGGCGAGCAGCAGCACCATCTGGTTGTCGGCGGCGGCCAGTTCGCGGCTGATGCCGCGCAGGTGCTGGGCGAAGAACGGGTCGGAGAAGAACCGGGCCTCGGGTTCGGCGACGACCACGCCGATCGCCCGGTTGCGCCGGGTGACCAGGGTGCGGGCGGCCAGGTTGGGGACGTAGCCGAGTTCGGCGACCGCCCGTTCGACCTTCTCGCGCAGCGCGGCGCGCACCCCCGCGCCGCCGTTGACCACCCGGGAGGCGGTGGCCCGGGACACGCCGGCCCGCTCGGCCACCGATTCCAGGGTGGGGCGCCCGCCCGCTCCCGTGTCGGCTTCCGCCACCGTGGGCTCCTCTCCAGCGTCCGCCACGTCCGCCACCCTCGCGGACCTCCGCACGCACGTGATCGCGTTCTTGCTGCGAGCAGCCTAGCGCCCGCCACCCCGGCCCGAGAGCGCTCTCAGAAACCGGGGCGGGGCCCGCGGCGACCGGCCGGGCGGCCGTCCCGCCTCAGACCGTGACCACCTGCCGCTCGCCCGCCTCGACGGCGACGGCCAGCCGGTTGCCGGGCGGCGGGAACGGGCAGATGAAGTGGTCGGCGAACGCGCACGGCGGCAGGAACGCCCGGTTGAAGTCCAGCACGGTGCGCCCCTGCGCGTCGGGCGCGGGCAGCGAGACGAACCGGAACCGGTAGGTCTCGCGCCCGCTGGTCCGGTCCGCGATGACCCCGCTGAGCCGCCCGCCCGCGCCCTCGGAGCCGCTGACGGTCAGCGTGTGCGGCCGCCCGGCCAGCGTGAACGCGACCCGCCCGGTGACGGTGAGCGGCCGGGCCCGGCCGTCCGCGTTCTCCACCAGCAGGGCCTGCGCGCCGTCCTCGAACGGCGTGAACACGGCGGGCACCGCCCAGTCGGGGGCGTACGGGTAGACCGCGATGCCGGCGAACCCGGCCCGGGCGGGGGCGGCGGGGTCGAAGACCCGCAGGGCGAGTTCGCCCTCCCGCTCGATCGGGACCAGCCGCAGCTCGTCCAGGACGGCGGTCTGCGGGCGCCGGTCGGTGTCCGGCCGCAGCGCGACCCGGCCGGTCGACTCGCGCTCCTCACCCTCGACCCGGACGCCGTCCCCGGCGCGCAGCTCGGCGCAGACCGCGCCGCCCTCGGCCCACCAGCGGCCGGGCAGGCCGGGGACCTCCGCGGGTACGGGCTCCAGCCAGTGGGTACCGGTCAGGGCCAGCGGGCCGTGCGGCGCGCCCGCCGCGGCGCTCCGGGCCTCCGTCCAGCGCTGCCAGGCTTCGGCTGCGGTGTCGGTCATCGGACTGCCTCCCAAGTCGCTCTGTTCTCAGGCCACTTCGTCTCTCAGGTCACTTCGCGGTCAGGTCCGGGTCAGCGGGCGGAACAGCCCCTCCTGCATCACCGAGACCACCAGCCGCCCCTCGCGGTCGTAGATGTCGCCGCGGGCCAGTCCGCGCGCGCCGTGCGCGATCGGCGACTCCTGCCGGTACAGCAGCCAGTCGTCGGCCCGGAACGGGCGGTGGAACCACATCGCGTGGTCCAGCGAGGCCATGTCGAAGTTCCGTTCGCCCCACAGCGGTTCGACCGGGGCGCGGACGGCGTCCAGCAGCGTCATGTCGCTGGCGTAGGTGAGGGCGCAGACGTGGATCAGCGGGTCGTCCGGCAGCGCGCCGTTGGTGCGCAGCCACACGCCGCTGCGGGCCTCCACGCCGTCCAGCTCCTCGCGCGTCCACTTCAGCCGGTCCACGTACCGGATGTCGAAGGGCTGGCGGCGGCTGATGAACGGCGGCAGCTCGCCGAGCCGGGCGCCGACCTCGTCCAGCGCGCTCGGCAGCGTCTCCGGCGCGGGGACGTCCGGCATCGGGAACTGGTGCTCGATGCCGCCGGGCTCGGGCTTGTGGAAGTCCGCGGTGAGCGCGAAGATCGACCGCCCGCCCTGGATGCCGAGCACCCGCCGGGTGGTGAACGAGCGCCCGTCGCGAATCCGGTCGACCTGGTAGACGATCGGCACGCCGGGGATGCCGGGGCGCAGGAAGTACGCGTGCAGCGAGTGCACCGGCCGGTCCTCGTCCACCGTCCGGCCCGCCGCGACCAGCGCCTGCCCGGCCACCTGCCCGCCGAAGGTGCGTTGCAGCGACTCCTCCGGGCTGCGGCCGCGGAAGATGTTCAGCTCGATCCGCTCCAGGTCCAGCAGGTCGACGAGCTGGTCGACGGGGTTTCCCATGTATCGCTCCCTCTCCGGACGCCCGGCGGGCAGGGGTGTGCCGCCGAACGCCTCGTCCGTCCAGCACAAGTCTCCGCGCCGACCGGGAATTCCCGCCTCTCGGCGCGGTCACCTCCCCGTCACGCCAGGCCGGACTGCCGCACCGTGATGTTCAGCCGCCCGGTCAGGCCCAGCTCCGGGTCGGCCGTGCCCGGCAGCGTCCGCACCACGCCGTGGTACGCGAAACGGCTCTCCCCGCCGAACACCAGCAGGTCGCCGCCGCACAGCCGCAGGTCCGTCCACGGCCTGGTCCTGGTCTCGGTGTTCCCCAGCCGGAACACGCACTCGTCCCCCAGCGACAGCGACACCACCGGCGCGTTCACCCGCTCCTCCCGGTCCTGGTGCAGCCCCATCCGCGCCCCGTGCGGGTAGTGGTTCACCACCGCGATGTCCGGCGCGAAGCCCGCCGCCCCCGCCACCTCCCCGGCCCGCTCCCCGTACGCCTCCGCCACCGCCAGCCGGGCCAGCCCGCCCAGCACCGCCGGGAACGGCTTCACCGGCCCCCCGTCCCCGTCCACCACCGTCCGCGCGTAGCCGTACGGGTACCAGTGCCATCCCAGCGACACCGTCCGCACCGACATCGCCCCGCCCCCGGGCAGCACCACCGACCGCATCCCCGCCGGCGGCCGCGCCCACTCCCGGCACGCCGCCACCAGCTCCCGCTGCTCCCCCGCCCCCAACCACCCCGGCACCAGCACCACCCCGTCCGCCGGCTCCTCCCGCCCGCGCCCGAACAACTCCCCGGCGAACACCCCACCACCACGCATCCCCCCATGCTCCCACCCGCCCCCGACACCCCCACCCCCGAACGGCCGCCCCCGAACGGCCGCCGCCCCTCGGCTCGGTCGAACCGGTGCCCAGCTTCTCGGCGACGGTCCGCATCGCGGACCACTCGCTGCCGTACTCAGCCCGCACCTGGGCGACCACGCCCACCCCGCACACGCCGGGGTCGGCGGCCCCTTCGAGGTGGCCGCCGACCCCGGCGTGTGCGGCGCGGCTCAGCCGACCGACTTCGCGGTGATGAACTCCGAGGCGGAACGGGCCTGGGCGCGCACCGCTGCCAGGTCGTGGTGCAGCAGCCGACCGTGCTGCTTCACGATCCGGCCCGCGACCAGCACGGTGTCCACGTTGCCCGGGTGCGCGGAGGAAACCACCGCGCCGATCGGATCGTGGGCACCCGCCAGGTTCACGTCATCGGCGCGCAGTAGCATCAGGTCGGCCTGCTTGCCGACCCGCAGCGAACCGACCTGGTCCTCCAGACCCAGCGTGCGGGCGCCGTCCAGGGTGGCCATCCGCAGCAGGTCGGCCGGCGACAGGTGCGGGCCGGGGGAGAGGTAGCCGGTCAGCAGGCCCGCCCGTACCACCGAGAAGAAGTCGCCGCCGACCGTGGTCACCACGTCCACGCCCAGGCCGGTGGTCACGCCGGCCTCGCGCAGCCGGCCGATCAGCGGGCCGCCGTGGCCCAATCGGGCCTCCACCGCCGGAGTGATGGCGAACGCGCCGCCCGAGTCCGCGACCATCGACAGCTCGTCGTCGGCCAGCGAGTTGCCGTGCACGTACACGGTGTTCGGGCGCAGCAGGCCGTGGTCTCGCAGCAGTTCGATCGGGCGCTCGTTGACCGGGCCGGCCGCCACGTGGGTGACGATCGGCAGGCCCAGTTCGTCCGCCAGTCGCCAGTCCGCGATCACCGCGTCCGGTTTCTGGTTGGACGGGCCGAGGGAAGCCGCCGCCATGGTCAGCAGGCCCTCACCGGGCCGGAACAGCTCGTGCGCCTGCCGGACCTCGCCCTGGTGCTCCGGGGTCAGCAGGTAGGCGAACACCGCGCGGATGCCGACCGAGCGCAGGCCGTCCAGGGCGGCCGCGGCGTAGTCGAGGTCGAAGCCGGGCACGAAGCCGTCGCTGCGGACCCGGTCGGCCCGCGCGTAGGCGAAGTCCTGGACGGTGGTGACGCCGGAGTCCAGGCACTCCAGGGCGCCCAGCAGATTGGCGATCCGCACGTCCTCCGGGCGGAAACGCGGGCCCAGCTCCTGGCGCACCAGTTGGAAGTACTCGGGCAGGTCCACGTCGACGGCGATCGAGCGGAGCACGGCCTGCCAGACGTGGCGGTGAGTGTCCACGAAGCCGGGCAGCACGATCCGGTCGGTGGCGTCGATCACGGTCGCGCCGGCCGGGGCGGACAGGTTCGGGCCGACCGCGGCGATCCGGCCGTCCTCCACCAGCACGTCCCACCCGGGATGCGCGACCGGCTCCGGTTCGGTGTCGATGACCAGCCCGTTTCGCAGCAGCAAGGATTCCACGGTGACGCCTCCGAGCAATCGTCGAAAACTTTCCCCGAATCTAACACTCGAATTCCCCCGGGAGGCAAGGCCGGGAACGGGGTTAGTGAGGCTTTAGCGGCGCTCCAGTACGGTGCACCACCATTTGACGCGCAGCGCGACGTCCGTTCACCGGAGGGAATTCAGATGAGCATTGTCCGGAGTGCGTTTTCACATCCCGGGGCGGAGCGCGGGATCTCCCCGGTGACCTCCCTCCGGGAGCTGGCGCTGGCCGCCGCCGCACCGGCCTCGCTGCGCGCGGCGATCCGGATCGGGCTGGCCGAGGCGATCGGCGAGCAGGCCGTCCCGGCGGTCGACCTGGCCCGCAGGCTGGGCGTGAACGAGGAGGTCCTGGATCGTCTGCTGGGCAACCTCCGGTGCTACGGGGTATTCGACCGGACCGCCGCCGGCATCGTCCACACCGACACCTCGCGCCTGCTGCGCGAGGACCACCCGCAGCGGCTGAAGAATTGGGTGCTCTGGGTCACCGAGCCGTGGACCTGGCAGTTGTGGCCGGATCTGGAGGAGGCCGTCCGGGACGGGCGCGGGCATTTCGACGAGCGTTTCGGCGAGGAATTCTTTGCCTACCTGCACCGGAACTGGAAGGAATCCACCGAGGTCTTCAACCGGTCCCAGACCGAATTGAGCCGGATCACCTCGACGGCCATCGCCGAGGCTTTCGACCTGAGCGGCGTGAAAAGCATCGCGGACATCGGCGGCGGCCGCGGTTACACCCTGGCGACGCTGCTGGAGGCCAATCCGCACCTGCACGGCACCCTGGTCGACCTGCCCGCCGCGGTCGCCGAGCCCGACCCGCGGCTGCGCCCCGGCGGCTCGCTCGCCGACCGCTCCCAGGTGCTGGCGGGCAGCTGCCTGGAGGCGATCGAGGTCGATGCCGACGTGTACCAGTTCAAGAGCATCCTCGAATGGGACGACGAGAAGACCGTGCTGGCCCTGGAGAACGCCCGCCGGGCCGGACGGCCGGGCGCCAAGGTACTGGTGATCACCAACATCGTCGACGGCAGTCCGGAGATCCGCTACGCCACCGGCATCGACCTGCTGTTCCTGCTCAACACCAACGGTCGCCGGCACACCCTGGACGGCGTCACCGCCTTGGTCGAGCGCGCCGGCCTGCGGCTGGACGGCGTCACCGCGGTCAAGCCGCTGCTGCACGTGGTCGAGGCGACCATCCCCGGCTAGTGCCTGCCGCGGCACTGGCCCGGCCGGACGGGGCACAGGCCCGACGAACCCCTCTCCGCGACCCACGACGATCTAGGACGCCACGATGACCACCCCACGCACCCGGCCGGACACCGCCGCCGAGCACGCCGCCAACGAGGCCTTCGCGGAACTCCTGTTCTCCCCGGAGGGCCTCGCCGACCCCTACTCCCGGTACCGCCGCCTGCGCGAGGCCGCGCCCGTGCACCGCAGCACCCTGGGCACCTGGGTGCTCACCGGCTACGACGACGTCGACGAGTTCCTGCGCAGCAAGCAGGTCGAGAAGGACATCCACATCTGGATGGCCAACCGCTTCAGCGGCGAGTGGGAGCACCACCAGGCGCTGCGCAAGCTCGCCGCCAACCTGCTGTGGACCAACCCGCCCGAGCACACCCGGATGCGCCGGCTCGTCAACCGGGCCTTCTCGGAGAAGCGGGTGCTGGAGCACCGGGCCTTCATCGAGCGCCGGTTCGAGGAGCTGATCGCCCCTGTCGCCGAGGCGGGCGAGGGCGACGTCTGCAACCAGGTGTTCTTCCCGCTGGCGCTCAGCGTGGTGGCCGACCTGATCGGCGTGCCGCAGGACGAGGCGCCGTTGCTGCGCGACAAGATCCGCGACTTCCAGCGCACCTTCGAGCCCGGCATGACCGCCTCCGAGCTGCTCAAGGCCGACCAGGCGGCGAAGTTCCTCGACGACTACTTCGCCGAACTGGTCCGCTCCAAGCAGCGCCGGCGCGGCGACGACCTGGTGTCCGCGCTGCTGGACATCGAGGACGACGGCGGCTCCCGGCTGGACTTCGACGACCTGGTGCAGATGTGCCACATGGTGATCGCCGCGGGCAGTGAGACCACCACCTTCTTCCTCACCAACGGCGTCCGGCTGTTCGCCGAGCACCCGGACCAGGCCCGGCTGGTGAGCGAGGACCGGTCGCTGCTGCGCAGCGCCACCGAGGAGATCCTGCGCTACATGCCGTCCGCGCACATGATCCCGCGGACCACCGCCGGGCCGGTCACCGTGGGTGGCGTGGAGATCCCGGCCGGGGCCCGGGTGATGGTGTGGATCGCCGCCGCCAACCGCGATCCGCTGCGCTTCCCCGACCCGGACCGGTTCGACGTCACCCGCAAGGACGCCGCCCCGATGTCCTACGGCCTGGGGACCCACTACTGCCTGGGCTGGCGGCTGGCCAACCTGCAGGCCGAGGTGGTGTTCTCGGCGCTGTTCGACCGGTTCACCGACATCGAGCTGACCGAGCCGCTGCGGCACCGCGCCCGGGTGGCGTTCCCGCAGATCGAAGCGCTGCGGATCCGCTTCCGGCGGCGCTCGGAACAGCGCCCGACGGCTCCGGGGACGGTGCGCTTCCTGTCCCCGGAGTACCTGGCGGCGATGGAGTCGCTGGCCCCCTCCGAGCAGCCGGCGATCCCGCACGTCAACGTGAAGGTGCAGTTCCGCGCCACCGAGGCGCCCGAGGGCGAGGTGGACTACCACCTGCTGATCGAGAAGGGCGCGGTCGTCGGGGCGGGCCGCGGCCCCCTGGTCGACGCCGACCTGGAGATCACCGCCCGCTACCGGGACCTGCTGGACTTCCAGTCGACCCGGCTGGACGCCACCGAGGCCTTCGTCAGCGGCCGGTTCGCGGTCTCCGGCGACCGGGCCAAGCTGCTGGAGCTGATGATGGTGCTGCAGTCCGGCACGTACCACCAGTACGTCGCCGAGCTGTGGGAGCGGACCACATGGTGACCCACACGCTGGTGTTCGCCTTTCCGGCCGACATGACCGACGAGGACCGCGCCGAGTTCTTCCGGGAGGGCTCCGCGCTGGTGCTCGGCACCGGCTTCGCCGAGACGTACCGGCACTGGCCGCACGTGCCGCTGACGGACGCCGTCGGGCAGGTGCTCGCCCCGGTGTTCACGCCCTCGGCGATGGCGCAGGTCGAGTGCCGGGACTTCGCCGCGATGCGGCGGCTGTTCGCCCACCCGTCGCTGGCCGCGTTCGTCGGCCGGTGGCAGTCCAGGTTCCCCTACCAGGCGGTCTCGGTGAACACCGGTCCCGCGCAACCGGAGTGACAGACCATGCCGGTCAACCCGCACGCCCTGGGCCGCCGCGACCCGCGGTTCGCCGACCAGCGCTGGCTGCTGGACCTGATGATCGAGCAGTTCGGCCCGGAATGGGACCAGGACCGACTGCACTACCTGTCCGCCCCGGTGAGCGCCGACCACAGGGGCGCGATCCTCGGACTGGCCCGCTCGATCCGCAAACTCGACGATTTCACCCGCGAAATGGCCAACCTGGCCCGTCACTTCGAGCTCCGCGGCAAGGCACAGGAGCGCGCCGGGCACCCGGCCTCGGCCGCCGACGACCACTTCGCCGCCGCGATCCTGTACGGCGGCGCGCAGTGGCCGATCTTCGCCACCACCGAGCTGAACACCGTCCTGGAGCAGAAGAAGACCGACTGCTTCGCCGCTTACGTCCGCGGCGCCGACCACCACGTGGAGGCGGTCGAGGTCCCGTACCAGGGCCGCACCCTCGCCGGCTGGTACCACCTGCCGCCCGGTCACCTCCCCGGGCAGGGTCCGCTGCCGTGCGTGGTGGTGCTCTCCGGGATGGACGGCTTCAAGGAGATCAACGTCTTCGCCGGCGCCGACCGCTACCTGCGTCGCGGGTTGGCCGTGCTCACCCTGGACGGCCCCGGGCAGGGCACCTCACTGGTGCGCGGGATCCGGTACCGGCCCGAGCTGTACGGCGAGGTCGGCACCGCCGCGTACGAGGCGGTGGCCGGCCGCCCGGAGGTCGACCCGGACCGGGTGATGCTCTGCGGCGTCAGCCAGGGCTCGCTCTGGGTGACCCAGATGGCCGCGGCCGAACCCCGGTACGCCGCCTGCGCGGTGATGTTCACCTGCTTCGACCCGGGCAACACGGCGATGTTCACCAGCCACTCACCGACCTTCCGCCAGCGCTTCATGTACATGACCGGCACCGAGACCGTCGCCGAGCTGGAGGCCGTCGCCGCCGGGATGAACGTCGACGGCCTCGGCAAGCAGATCCGGATGCCGTACCTCGCCGCGATGGGTGAGGACGACCCGCTGTGCGACCCCGCCGACACCTACCGGCACCTCAACTCCCTCTCCGGGCCCAAGGAACTGCTGTTCTACATCGGCGAGCACCACGCCCCGGTCACCCGCACCGCCGGTCGGCTCGGTCCGCAGGTCTTCCTCACCGTCGCCGACTGGCTCGCCGACCGGGCCGCCGACCGTCCGCTCGACTCCCGGCACACCGTGGTCGACTCCCGCGGCCGCAGCCACACCGAACCCTGGGGCGAGGAACGCCGGTACACCTACGGCGCCCCGCTCGACCCGCGCACCCTGCTCGGCGACGAGCCGGGCACCGGCCTCTCCTGACCCCTGGAGCCCTCGTGCACGTCGCCGCCGCGATCGTCTCGATCGCCCTCGCCGTGGTGCTCGCCCGCACCGCCCACGCCACCTTCACCGGCCAGGAGGTGGTGCGCCGCGGAGTGGTCGAGGTCGGGTTCCCGCCTTCGCTGCTGTGGCTGCTCGGCCTCGCCCAGGCGGCCGGCGCGGCCGGCCTGCTGGCCGGCCTGCTCTGGAAGCCGCTGGCCGTCGCCGCCGCCGGCTGCCTGGTGCTGTACTTCCTCGGCGCGGTCGGCTCCCACCTGAGGGTCGGCCACCCCGAACGGGCCGGGCTGTCCGCCGCCATCCTGCTCGGCTGCGTCCTGGCCCTCGTTCTGGTCCTGCTGGAGAACTGAGCTCCCGCAGGCCCGCCCACCGGGGCCGTCGAGTCGTCAACCCACAGGCGTGCCAAGGAGATTGAGCGTTTCTTCAGCGCTCCGTGGCAACCTGCCCGAGCGGCCGGGCCGCCGGCCCGGCCGGTGCCGACGGGAAAGGCCTGTCGGCACCCGATCCGCCAGCCGTGAAGAGGACACCGTGGAACCATCGAAACCGTTCGTGCTCGGTCCCCGGCAGATCCGGCCGGACGCCCCCAGCCCGGAGGACGAGGGCGGCAAGGCCTTCAACGCCGCCTTCCGGCTCGTCGCCGAGGACACCGCCGGCCAGTTCAGCCTGCTGGAGTGGAACCTCGACCCCTGGCAGTCCGGCCCGGGCGTGCACGCCCACAACTTCGACGAGGCGTTCTACGTCCTGGTCGGTGAGGTCGAGTTCCAGGTCGGCGACCAGCGCCACGTCCTGGGACCGCGCCAGGTCGCCTGGATGCCCCGCCACACCCCGCACAGCTTCTCCAACGCGGGCCCCGGGCCCGCCTCCGGCCTCACCGTCTCCACCCCGGGCGGCCTGGAGAACATCTTCGCCACCCCTGACCACACCTCCGTCGAGTCGCCCACCGGCTTCCGGTTCGAGGTCGAGCACATCGGCCCGCCGTTCCGCTCCGCCGGAGCGCCCGAGTAGCCCGACCCCCGGCGCACCCATCGGCATCGCCCCCCGGGCGGTGCCGATGCCGTGACCGACCCGCCCGGTCGCCCGTCGGCCGGGCCCCTCGCAGTCCCCGTGCCCCGTCCGTGCCGTTGAAGGGATCACCGCAATGACCGTGGAAGCCACTTTCGATCGCCTCCGTGACTACCTGGTGGGACCCACGAGGTTCATGAACCTGCTGAGCTGCTTCGAACTCGGCCTGATCGACGCGGTTCGGGACACCCCCGGCGCGGACGCCACCCAGCTCGCCGCCGCCGTCGGGGCCTCCCCCGACGCCGTCGAGCAACTCCTGCTGCTGCCGATCAAGGAGGGCTTCGTCGCCCAGGACGAGGCCACCGGTGGTTACGCGTTGGCCGCCCTCGGCGACGCCGCCCCCGCGGACCTGGCCCGGGTCCTCACGCTGATGCACTTCGTCAAGACCATCGTGCTCCGCCAGGTCTTCCACCTCACCGACAGCGTCCGCACCGGCGAGGTGGTCGCCCTGCGGGAGCTCTACGGCCACGACGGCAACCTGTACAGCGCCGTCGCCGAGCACGAGGACCTGCGCGGGGCGTTCTCCACCCTGATGGACAACGTCACCGCCCACATCGACCCGTGGTTCTTCGACACCATCGACATCCCGGCCGGTTCTCGCGTCCTCGACCTGGCCGGCAACACCGGCCTCGGCGCCGTCCTCGCCTACCGCGCCAAGGAGGACCTGGGCCTGCACGTCACCAACTTCGACCTCCCGGAGAAGGAGGCCGCCACCCTGGAGAACTTCCGCGTGCACGGCGTCGCCGAACACTGCTCCTTCATCGGCGGAGACGTCTTCAGGGCCGTGCCCTCCGGCTACGGCACCGTGCTGATCAAGCACTTCCTCGACATGTTCGACAAGGACGAGGTGTTCAAGATCCTCACCGGCGTGCACGGCGCTCTGGAGCCCGGTGGCCAAGTCGCCGTCCTGGTCCCGGTCTACCCCGAGGACACCACCGACCCGGGCAACGTCGACATCGACTTCTTCCCGGCCTTCTTCCTCGGCTGCACCATGGGCCAGGGCGGCCCGCAGAAGATCTCCACCTACCGACGCTGGCTGGAGGAGTGCGGCTTCGAGGTCACCATGACCCGCACCCAGGACCGCACCGCGATGCCTCCCGGCACCTTCGTGGTGCACGGCATCCTGTGCGCCCGCAAGCCCGCGTGACCCGGCCGCTGCGCGCCGCCGCCCACATCTGGCCCGGCGGCACCCCCGACTACGCCACGTGGCGGGCCGCCGTCCTGCACGCCGAGGAGCTCGGCGCGGACGTGGTCTTCGGCTACGACCACTTCCACGCCCCGGCCGTCCACCGCACCGCCGCCGGCGTCGAACTCGCCCCCGAGCAGCCCGACCTCAACCACTTCGAGGGCTGGACGGCCCTCGCTTCCTGGGCCGAGATCACCACCCGGGTCGAGATCGGCCTGCTGGTCACCGGTGTCGCCTACCGCAACCCCGACCTGCTTGCCGACATGGCCCGCACCGTCGACCACATTAGCGGCGGCCGGCTCATCCTCGGCGTCGGCGCCGGCTGGTACCGCAAGGACTACGACAGCTACGGCTACCCGTTCGGTCCGCTGCGCGAGCGGATGGACCTGTTCGCCGATGGCGTCCGCCGGATCGAGGACCGCCTCGACCGGCTCGTCCCGCCGCCGCTGCGCCCCGTCCCGCTGCTGGTCGGCGGCCAGGGCGAGCGCCGCACCCTGCCGCTGGCCGCCCGGTACGCCGACATCTGGCACTGCGGCCTCGAACCGGCCGTCCGACGCCGCAAGGACGACCTGCTGCGCGAGTACGCCGACGAGGCCGGTCGGGACGAGGCGTTGATCGAACGGGCCGCGAACTGGACCGGCCCGGCCCAGGCCGACGAGCTGAGGGCCGACGGCGCCACGCTGTTCGTCACTGAGCTCAAACCCAGCCCCGCCGGCTACGACTTCACCGGCCTGCGGGACCTGCTCGCCTGGCGCGACACGGCCCGCTGAACCGGAGGCCGCGGTGTGCCCCGTCCCGGCCGGGACGGGGCACACCGCGGCCTCCGGTTCAGCGGGGGGCGATCCGCGGGCCCAGCAGCGCCAGGTCGGCCGCCCCGAGCCGGTCCCGGGCGATCTTCGCCTGGTGCCAGTACGGGTACGGCAGCGGCGGCGCGCTCACTTGCGCCAGCCGCTCCCGCTCGCCCTCGGAGAGCACCAGTTCCGCCGCCGCCAGGTTCCCGGCCAGCTGTTCCTCGGTGCGGGCGCCGACCACCAGCGAGGACACCGCCGGACGGCCCAGCAGCCAGGCCAGCGCCACCTGGGCGGGCGTGGCCCCGCGCTCCCCGGCGATCTGCACCAGGGTCTCCACGATGTCGTAGAGCTGTTCCCGGTCGTGCACCGGCGGCTCGTTCCAGTCGGACAGGTGCCGGGACCCGGCGGGGGCCTCGGTGCCGCGCCGGTACTTGCCGGTCAGCAGCCCGCCGGCCAGCGGGCTCCAGGCAAGCACCCCGACGCCCTGGTCGACGGCGATCGGCAGCAGCTCGTTCTCGGCGTCCCGGGCCTGCAGCGAGTAGTGGATCTGCTGGGAGACGAACCGGGCCGTGCCGAGCCGGTCGGCGGTGGCGAGCGCCTTCATCAGGTGCCAGCCGGAGTAGTTGGAGCAGCCGACGTAGCGGACCTTGCCGGCTCGCACCAGGTCGTCGAGGGCCCGCAGGGTCTCCTCCAGCGGGGTGCAGCCGTCCCAGGCGTGCACCTGGTAGAGGTCGATGTGGTCGGTGCCCAGGCGCCGCAGCGATCCCTCGCAGGCCTCGATCAGGTGGTGGCGGGACAGGCCGGCGTCGTTCGGCCCCGTACCGGTCGGCATCCGGGCCTTGGTGGCGACCAGGGCGCGGTTCCAGCGGCCCTTCATGGCCCGGCCGACGATCTCCTCGGACAGGCCGCCGGAGTACGAGTCCGCCGTGTCGACCAGGTTGACCCCGGCGTCCAGCGCCCGGTCCACCAGTCGGGTGGCGCCGAGGACGTCGCTCCCGCCGACCTTCGCAAAAACTCCACGACCGCCGAAGGTCATGGTACCGAGCGACAACACCGAGACGCGCAGGCCGCAATTGCCGAGCTGGCGGTATTCCACGGGATTCCTCCGTACGGGACAATGGCTGGGCGGTGGCATGGGGACGTGCGGCCATGGCAATGATCCGGGCGACGGGGCGGGCCGGGTCCGGCCCGTCCGCCCGGGAGGGCGGGGAGTTCGCAAAATCCGCCGGGGAGGCACCGCCGAAGTCGGCACTCGCGGCCGGCCTTGGGTTGTCTTATAGGGGAATTTGACTCCCCTTTTACCGACTGACCAGTATTTCGTGCTGCAGCCTCCGGGCCTCCGGGGAAGGCTGCAGTCCGAGCTCCCGGTCGAGGGTCTGGCGGAGCTGTCCGAACACGGTGAGCGCCTCGCCGCGGCGGCCCGATCTGCGCAGCGCCTCCATCAGCTTGAGATAGAAGGATTCGTGCAGCCGGTGGGTCTCGATCAGCGCCCTGAGTTCGGCCACGATCTCCTCGTGGCGGTTGTTGGTGAGATCCGCCTCGATGCGTAACTGGACGGCCTCCAGGCGAGCCTCCTCCAGATACACCGCGAGCCCGCGCAGGGCCGGCCCGGAGGTCAGATCGGCGGGGATCGGCCCACGCCAGAGGGCCAGTGCCTCGCGCAGCAGGTCGGCGGCACCGACCGGGTTGCCACCCCGCAGCTCGGCACGGCCGCGGTCGACCAGGTGCTGGAAGCGGAAGGTGTCGACGTTGGCGCGGGGCACCGTGAGCACGTACCCGTCCGGCCTGGTGGCGATCGGGTCCGAGGTGTGCGGACACTCCAGGACCGCGGCGAACATCTTGCGCAGTTGGTGCACATAGGTCTGGACGATGGTCTTCACCGTGTTGGGCGGCCCGTCCGGCCAGAGCTCGTCGATGATGCGGTCCACGCCGACCGTGGATTCGGCGTTCACGGCGAACAGGGCGAGCACCCTGCGGGGCTTGCTGGCGGTCACGCGGGCCGTGTCGTGAGATTGCACCGACTTCATCGAGTGACCTATTTCGAGGGGGCCGAGCAGATCTATCCGTACCAGCTCTCCAGACACAAAAACCCTCCCTGTGGTTTTTTGTGAGATACTTCGATCGGCATGCTGCGGGATATTTCCTCGAAATTTTCTGCACCAGGGACCTGCGGAGATACAAAGTTAAGCATTCGCTTGCGATCCGCGAGTCTAGGCTGGAATTCCGAACATGTCAACGACTCATTCAGATACGACATAGGTGCGATCCCAGGATGCATCAAGAAAATCGTTGCCGACATTCCGGGGCGATTTTGGGAAGAACTCTCAACTGCCCTTTCTGTGCTCGTACGCCCCATGGGTCACACGTGCACCACCCGTTCGCCGGCCGTCCGGGCGTCGCACAGCAGCCGGATGCGGTGCACCCGGGCCGCCCGCCGGCAGGGCGGACGGCCCGGGTGCACCGCGTGGTCGGAAGCGGGCAGCGAGGTCAGACCGCGGCGGTCCGGTGCACCAGGTCGAGCAGGTCGCCCAGGGTGGAGACCTCCAGGATCTCGCCCTCCGGGATCTCCACGCCCCACTGCACCTTGAGCCGGGCGACGGTTTCGATCAGGGCCAGCGAGTCGTACCCCAGTTCGTCCAGGGTGAGGTCGGCGAGGTCGTCGTCCGACACCTCGGGCCGATCGCCACCGGCGCAGGCGATCAGGATCTCGTGCAGCTCGTGGACGGTCATGGTGGCGGTCATGGATCAGCTCCCGTTCTGGACGGCACGGACGACGACGGCGGAGTTGAAGCCCCAACGGCCGCGGGCGAGCACCAGGGCGGTGTCCACCCGGGCCCGTCGGGGCTCCCCGAGGACCAGGTCCAGGCCGTACTCCCCGGGCACCACCGCGGTGCCGAAGGTCGGCGGAACGACGTCCTCCTGAATGCTCATCAGGGCGGCGACGGTGTCCAGCGGGCCGCCGCCGGACAGCAGTCGCCCGGTGAGCGTCTTGGGCGCGGTCACCGGCACACCGCGCTCCCCGAACACGGCGCACAGCGCCTGCGCCTCGGCCAGGTCGGCGTCCGGCAGACCGAGCGCGTCGGCGAACACCACGTCCACCTGCCCGGGCTCCACCTTCGCGTCGGCGAGGGCGAGTTCGATGGTGCGCCGCAGCGCGGGCGGTCTGCCGCTGTCCGGGGCGGGGTCGAACCCGCAGGCGTAGCCGGCCACTTCTCCGTACACCCGGGCGCCGCGGGCGGCCGCCGCGGCCGGGTCCTCCAGGACCATCAGGGCGCCGCCCTCGCCCGGCAGGTAGCCGCAGGCCCGGACGTCGAACGGCCGGTAGGCGGTGGCCGGGTCGGGGTCGAGGCTGACCCGCCCGCCGGCCAGGTGCGAGGCCCAGCCCCACGGATCGAAGGCCGAGTCCACCCCGCCGCACACCACCAGCGGCACCCCGCCGCGCACCGTGCGGCGGGCCTGGCCGAGCGCGTCCAGGCCACCGGCCTGCTCGGCGACCAGGGCGAGCGAGGGGCCGCGCATGCCGTGCCGGATGGATAGCTGTCCGGTGTTCACCGCGTAGAACCAGGCGAACGACTCGTAGACGCTGACGTGCTCGGGGCCCCGGCTCCACAGCTTCCTGAACTCGCGGTGGGTGAAGTCGAAACCGCCGGAGGCGTTGGCGGTGACCACGCCCAGGTCGTAGTCGGTGAAGTCGGCGGGGTCGACGTCCGCGTCCTCCAGCGCGCACTCGCCGGCGATCAGCGCCAGTCGGGTGGACAGGTCGGTCTGGGTGAGCAGTCGGCCGGGCAGCAGGCGTTCGGTCTCCAGCCGGACCAGGCCGGCCAGCCGGGCCGGGCCGGCGGAGGCGTCGAAACGGTCCAGCACGCCGATGCCGCTGCGGCCGGCCAGCGCGGCGGCCCAGAACTCCTTGACGCCGAAGCCGTTCGGGGCGACGACGCCCAGTCCGGTGATCACGCTCATGCCGTCCTCCGCTCGGGCCGCACCAGCACCATCGCGCTCTGGAAGCCGCCGAAGCCGCTGCCCACCGTCAACACCGTGTCGGTGCGGTGCTCACGCGCCGTGTTCGGCACGTAGTCCAGGTCGCAGTCCGGGTCCTCGACCCGCAGGTTCGCGGTCGGCGGGACGACGTGGTGGGCCATCGCCAGCAGCGAGGCGGCGATCTCCACCGAGCCGACCGCGCCCAGCGAGTGGCCCACCATCGACTTGATCGAGCTGACCGGCGTCCGGTGGGCCCAGTCGCCCAGGCTGACCTTGAACGCCGCGGTCTCGTGCCGGTCGTTCTGCTTGGTGCCCGAACCGTGCGCGTTGATGTAGTCCACCTGCGAGGCGTCCACCCGGGCCTGGCCGAGCGCGGAGCGGATCGCCTCCGCCATCTCCCGCCCGTCGGGCTTCAGCCCGGTCATGTGGTAGGCGTTGCAGCGGGTGGCGAACCCGCCGACCTCGGCGTAGATCCGGGCCCCGCGCCGACGGGCCGCCTCCAGCTCCTCCAGCACGAACACCGCGGCGCCCTCCGCCAGCACGAAGCCGTTGCGGGTGCCGTCGAACGGCCGGGAGGCGTGCTCCGGGTCGTCGTTGTACGTGGTGGTGGCCTTGATGGCGTCGAAGCAGGCGACCACGATCGGAGTGATCGGGGTGTCGGTGGCACCGGCCACCATCACGTCCGCGCTGCCCTCGCGGATCAGCGCCACGGCGTGCCCGACCGAGTCCAGACCCGAGGTGCAGCCGTCGGACACCATCGCGACCGGGCCCTCCGCACCGACCGTCCAGGCCACCTCGGCGGGCATGATGCTCGGCACCATGTGGTCGTACATGTGCGGGGAGAGGTGGTCCGTCCCCATCACCCAGTTGCGGCCGGAGTCGGAGAGCACCAGGTACTCCTGCTCCAGGCTGGTGGCGGCCGCCACCGCGCTGCCCAGACTCACCCCGATCCGGTGCGGAGCGTGCGCGGACAGGTCGATGCCGCTGTCGGCCACCGCCTCCCGGGCGGCCACCACGGCGAACTGGGTGGCCCGATCCATCCGGCGCACCTGGCGGGGCGTCAGCCCCTCGGCCGCCGGATCGAAGTCCACCTCGCCCGCCACCTGCGAACGGTACGGCGACGGGTCGAAGAAGGTGATCCGCCGGGTCGCCGTCCGGCCCGCCGACAGCAGCTCCCAGAAGGCGTCCTTGCCCGGGGAACCGGGTGCCCGCACTCCCATTCCGGTGATCACGACTCGCCGACTCATTCGGCATCACCGGACGCGTCCATGCCTTTCACCTGCTCGGCCTCCCACTCGGATCCGTTGCCCTGATCGTGATCGGGAAGTTAGTCGGGCACGCTCTAAGTACACTCAACGCCCGATCCAGCCCGCCCCCTCCAGCAGGGCTTCAGCGTCGGTACAGCGATGGTGCAGCAGCGCCCCGTACCAATGCCCGGGTACCCGGAACACCCCGGCTCGGAGGGAGTCATCATGCCGACAACCACACTGCGCGAACCGGGACCGTCATGAGGGCCGCGGTGCTGCACGCCCTGGGCCAGCGGCCCCGCTACCAGGAACTGCCCGACCCGCGGCCCGGCCCGGGCGAGGAGTCGGTGCGGATCACCGCCTGCCCGCTGACCAACCTCGACCGGGCCCGCGCGGCCGGCACGCACTTCGCGGCGCCCACCGAACTGCCCGCCGTCCTCGGCTCACTGGCCGCCGGGCGCCTCCCGGACGGCAGCCGGGTGCTGTTCCGCTCCACCCGCGGCGTGATGGCCGACCGGGCCACCACCCGGCACGACTGGTGCGTCCCGATCCCCGACACGGTGGACGACGTCACGGCCGCCGCCGTACAGAACCCCGGCGTGTCGGCTTGGATCTCGCTGACCTGGCGGGCCGCCCTGCATCCCAACGAGAGCGTCCTGGTGCTCGGCGCCACCGGCGTCACCGGCCGGCTCGCCGTGCAACTGGCCAAGCACTTCGGCGCCGGCCGGGTGGTCGCGGCCGGCCGCGACCCGCGGGGCCTGGCCGAACTGCGCGGTCTCGGCGCCGACGCGACCGTCCGGCTCGACGTCCCCGACCGCGACCTCGACCTGGCACTGCGCGAAGCGGCCGGCCCCGACGGCTTCGACGTGGTGCTGGACTACCTGTGGGGCCGACCCACCGAGGTCTACCTCAACACCCTCGTGGTCAACGACATGGTGCTGCGGCACTCCCGCACCCGGCTGGTCCAGATCGGCCAGATGGCCGGCCCCAGCCTGACCCTGCCCGCCGAGGTGCTGCGCAGCAGCGGCCTCGAGATCCTCGGCAACGGCACCGGCAACGCCCCGCCGCCCGAGGTGCTGTCGGGTTCCCTGGTCCGGGTCCTCGACCTGGTCGGCGCGGGGCAGCTCCGGATCGCCACCCACCCCGTCCCGCTGGCCGAGGTCGCCGAGGTCTGGGACCTCGCCCCGTCCGGTCGGCGCACCGTCCTCGTCCCGTAGGCCACCCCGTCCCGCACACCCACCGAAGGAGCAACGGCAATGACCGAGCAGGACCAGACCCCGTCCCTGTACGAGCGGCTCGGCGGCGCCATGGGCATCGCCGCGATCATGGACGTGCTCACCGACCGGCTCTACGAGAACGCCTCGGCGAACCTGAACCCGTACGTCGCCAAGATGCACGAGGTCAACTCGCGGCCCGGCTTCAAGTGGATGGTCACCGCCTGGTCGATCGAAGAGACCGGCGGCCCGAAGGTCTATCCCGGCCGCAACATGGTCGACGCGCACGCGGACATGGTCTCCAGCCACTTCGACTTCGACGTGGTGGCGCTGGAGATCGCCGCCACGCTGAGCTTCTGCGGGGTGGCCCCCAAGGAGGCCAAGGAGTACCTGGCCATCATCGAGAGCTACCGCGCCGACGTGCTCACCCACTCCATCGGCAAGCCCGGCGGCGCCGACTCGCTGGAGCGCCCGCAGGACTGACCGCCCGCGGGCGAACGCACCGCTGCCCCGGACTCGGTACCGAGTCCGGGGCAGCGGTGTTCCGGGCGCCGCGATCAGCCCCGTACGGGGGTAGCGGGCTTCACGGTGGCGCCCTGGTCCATCTCCTCGAACAGCGCGGCGGCCCGCTCGGCCGTGCCGCGCGCCCAGGCGCCGGTGCTGACGAAGCCCAGGGTGAGGATCACCGCCCCGATGCCGAACAGCATCCACCACACGCCCCGTTCGGCGTCGGTGTAGGCCGTTCCGCCGGTCGCGACGGCGGAGCCGACGATCGTACCGGCGATCGCCACGCCCAGCGTGGTGCCGGTCTGCCGGCCCGCCGATGCCAGCGAGGTCGCCACGCCCGCCATCGAGCGCGGCATGCCGGAGACGGCGCTGTTGGTGATCGGCGGGTTGATGGTGCCCTGGAAGACACCGATCAGCAGGAAGACGCCCAGCAGTGCCAGGATCGGCGTCCCGGGCCCGATCAGCAGGGACAGCAGGCCGGCCAGCGCCAGCGCACTGCCCGAGACCACCAGCGGAAGGCGCGGGCCGCGCCGGCCCACCAGCTTGCCGGTGCGCGGCGACAGCACCACGATCAGCACGCCGACCGGCAGCATGCACAGGCCCGCCTTCAGCGCCGACATCCCGCGCAGGTCCTGCAGGTACAGCGTGGTGACGAACAGGAAGGCGCCGAAGGCGCACAGGGCGCCGAACGCCATCAGGATCGCCGAGCTGAACGGAGCGCTGCGGAACAGCCGCAGCTCCAGCAGCGGGTCCGTCCGGCGCGGCTCGTACACGAGCAGGCCGATCAGCGCGAGCACCGCGACCACCAGCAGCGTGACGATCAGCGGCGAGCCCCAGCCGGACTTGGTCGACTGGATGATCGCGTACACCACGCTGGCCAGCACCAGGATGACCAGCAGCTGGCCGACCGGGTCGACCCGGCGGGCCCGCGGGGCCCGGGACTCCGGTACGAACAGCGCGGTCATCACGATCGCGCCGATGACGATCGGCACGTTGATCCAGAAGATCGAGCGCCAGCCCAGGCCGTCCACCAGCGCACCGCCGAGGATCGGTCCGAGCGCCAGGGACAGGCCGGACATGGAGCCGAACACACCGATCGCCCGGGCCCGCTCGGCGGGGTCGGTGAAGGTGGTGGCGATGATCGCCATGGCCACCGGGTTGAGCATGGTCCCGCCGACCGCCTGCAGCGCCCGCGCGCCGATCAGCCAGCCGATGCCGGGGGCCACGCCGCACAGCAGCGAGCCGAGGCCGAAGGCGGCCAGGCCGATCAGGAAGACCTTTCGCCGGCCGATCCGGTCGGCGGTCGAACCGGCCAGCAGCAGGAAGCTGGCCAGCACCAGGGTGTAGGCGTCGACCGTCCACTGCAGGCTCGACACCGAGGCGCCCAGGTCGCGGCGGATGGTCGGCAGGGCCACATTGACGATGGAGATGTCCATCACGACGACGATCATGCTGGCGCAGCAGATGGCCAGCACCAACCGGCGTCGGCGTTGATCGAGTTCGGGCATGGGGAGGAGTCCAATCGTTCGGGACGAACGGGCGGCGGCCGGGAACGGCGGCGGCCGCCGACGGCAGGGGTGCCTGCCGGCCGGGGGGCACGGCCGGGACGGGGACGAGCGCTGACGCGGCGTCAGAATCCTTGGGGAGAAGCCGTTGAGGCGTTCACGGATACGACGGTACAATTTAGAGCGTGCTCGAAATCAAGCCCTCGCGGCAGAAGCCGAAGCAGCAGACCGAGCCCCTCCGCCCGGCGGTGCCCCCCGCGGGCCTGACCATCGCCGAAGCCTCCCGCCGCACCGGCGTCAGCGTCCACACGCTGCGCTACTACGAGCGGGCCGGCCTGGTGGTCACTGTCGTGGACCGCACCCCCGGGGGCCGGCGCCGCTACCACCAGCAGGATCTCGACTGGATCCTGATGTGCACCAAGCTGCGCGCCACGGGCATGCCCATCAAGTCCATCTGCCGCTACGCCCGGTTGGTCGCCGCCGGGCACGGCAACGAGGAGGAGCGGCTGGCCCTCATGGAGGAGCACCGCACCGAGGTCGCCGCCCGGCTCGACGAGCTGCGGCAGAACCTGAAGCTCATCGACCACAAGATCGACGTCTACCGCGGCCGGCTGGCCGCCGGCGAGGCCGAACAGCTGTGGGCCCCGGAGGTCCGGGCCGCGGCCGGCTGACCAGCCCCGTTCCCGGCTCCCCGGAGCCCTTCGAGCCCCTCGGGCCGAGGTTCACCGTGTTCCCGCCCGGTTCGTCAGGCCGCGTCGGGTTCCTCGACGATCGCCACCACCCGGCTCCAGGCCGCCCCCAGCCCGGCCAGCCGGACGGGGAAGCAGGCCACCGCGAAGCCGTGCGCGGCGGGCAGCTCGTCCAGCCGGGCGAGCTTCTCCAGCTGGCAGTACGCCCGCTCCCGCCCGTACAGGTGGGCCGGCCACAGCACGCCGTTGTCGCCGCTCGCCCGGTAGTCGCCCAGCATCGAGGCGAAGGGCCGGTCGAAGCCCCAGGCGTCGATACCGATCACCCGGGCGCCGCGCTCCACCAGCCAGGCGGTGGACTCCCGGGTCATCCCGGGGTGGTCGGTGCGGTACGCCTCGGTGCCCCAGAGCCGGTCGGCGCCGGTCCAGATCAGCGGGATGTCACCGGGCCGCAGCTCGTAGGACTCCTTGGCGAGAGCGTCCTCCAGGTCGGCGGCGGTGATCCCGACCCCCGGCGGCACGTGGCGCACGTCGATCCGGACGCCCGGCGCGAAACACCACTCCAGCGGGACCTGGTCGATCGCGTCGGCCGGCCGGCCCCCGCTGACCAGGCCGTAGTGCAGCGGCGCGTCCATGTGGGTGCCGGTGTGGGTGGTCAGGGTGACCGTCTCGTTGGAGATCGCCTCACCCTCCGGGAAGTCCTCCGGGCGCAGCCCCAGCGCGGCCGGCGCGGCGGCGTGGTCGAGCAGGCTCACCTCCACCGGGGTGGCCTCGCTCGGGCCGTCCAGCACCGGGACGCTGAGGTCGATCAGCCGCCGCCTCACGCAGCGGACCCCGCTTCCTTGGCACGCCGCTCGGACTCCTGGCGCACCGCGTCCAGGTCGGCGTGGCTGTTGCGCTCCACCGCGGCCCGCAGCAGTTCGGTGGCCTTCTCCCGGCTCGGCACCTGCTCGGTAGGCCGGGCCGCGAAGTCGTGCGTGATGACCAGCTGGGTGCGGTGCTCGTCCAGCGGCAGGGCGCGCCAGTCGCCGCCCATGAACTCCACCATCGGCGCGTTGTCCAACTGCCGGTAGGAGATGGTGCGGCGGGCCCGGTCCAGGTCGCGCCGGGTCACCCAGCTCTGCCGCTGGCCGCTGACGTCGACCACCAGGCGGGCGATCTGGTGGGTCTCCGACTCCTCCAGCAGGACCGAGGCCTCGGTCGGCGGGAACAGCTTCGCGTAGCCGCCGATGTCGGCCAGGACCTCGTAGACGACGTCCGCGCTCGCCTCGACGGTGACGGTGTGCTCGGTGTGGTACATCGTGCTCCCTCCGCTGCCGGACGGCAGCATCTCCTCGTGGTTGGCGTACGCGGCCTCGTAGTCGAGCCTGCCGCGCCACTTCGCGATGAACTCGTGCACCCCGGGGCGCTCGGAGAACGCCTGCAGGGTCGCCACGTCGGCGCAGGAGAACTGGGCGACGTGGGTGGCGGTCATGCCCTTGGCGTGTTCGTCGACCGGCAGCAGCACGTGCGGGCGCCAGCCGAAGCCGGACACCAGTCCGGAGTCCAGTGCCAGGTCGCGCAGCCCGCCGAAGAACGTCCGGACCTCCTCCTCGTCCGCCTGTTCCGGGAACCGGTAGACCAGCGTGTGCACGATCATGACTGCCTCCGAGAGGTGGGACCGGCGGACTGCCGTCCGGGTTCCACCGACGCTAGGAACCCCGCCTCTAGGAACCCTCAACGACCGCTCGACCAGCCCCGCCGGGCACACCCTCGACCGCGGGCCGCAGCACCTGCGCGCACCAGGACCGGAAGGTGGTGGGCGAGGCGGTCAGCGCGGTGCGCGGCTCGGCACCGTCCAGGCCCGCGTTCTTCGCCTCCAGCATCTCCACGGTGGCCGCCGCCATCCGCTCCGACATGCCCGCCCCGGTCAGCACCGCCCGGAACCGCGCCCCGGACACCTGTCGGTAGCGCACCGGACGGCCCAGCACCTCGGTGGCGATCGCCGCGATCTCCCGGAACGACAGGTCCTCCGGGCCCAGCACCGGCAGGTTTCCCGAGCCCCGCCACCCCTCGTCCAGCAGCAGCCGCACCGCCGCCTGCGCGACGTCCTGCGCCGCCACCGTGGGCAGCCTCAGGTCCGTCTCGATCACCGAGCAGAACTCGCCGTGCGCCCGGATCGCTTCCACCTGCTGGAGCAGGTTCTCCATGAACGCGGGCATCGCCAGCGCCCGGTACGCCACCCCGGTCGAGGCGATCAGCCGGTCCGCTGCCAGCGAGGCCGTCACCAGGCCCGCCGGCCCCGCGAAGTGGGCACCCAGCGCCGAGACCCCCACGACCCGTTCCACCCCGTGCCGGACCAGTGCCGCGCAGGCCGGTCGGGTGAATCCGGAGAACGCCGCCTGCGGGTCGGCCGCCCGGGCGTCCGGCGGTACCAGCCAGAACACCGCCCGCGCCCCGGCGAACGCCCGGTCCACCACCTCCGGATCGCCGTGCGAGCCCCGCACCACCTCCACCTGCCCGCGCATCCCCGCGGGCAGCCGCCCCGGATCGCGGGCCACCACCCGCACCGGCCGCTCGGCCGCCAGCAAACCGGACAGGACCAAGCTCCCCACGGCTCCGGTGGGGGCGGTGACGACGATCACGGGACTCTCCTCGACGGCTCGGGCCGGACGGCGCCGCGGGCCGCGGCGCCGGTGGTCGAAAACCGTCGCACGACCGGCTGGAGCCCGTCTGGAGGCAACCTCGACGCCACCCGTCCGTGCGGCGCGGCTTGAGCGGCCTTCTAGCCCGCAGCGGCATGGTGCTGAGCACGGGCGGACGGTACGTGCCACCGCCGGGATCGAGAGCGGGGAGCGCTGATGGCGAGCGAGCAGGACCTGGTCGGAGTCTGGCAGCTGATCGCCCACTACTACCTGGAGGAGGACGGCAGCATCAGCGAGGGCCCACTCGGCGACGACGCCGCCGGACTGCTGATCTACCACCAGGACGGCTACATGGCGGCCAGCCTGATGCGCACCCGCCCCGCCGACAGCGACGAGGCCTACCTCGGCAGCACCGACGATTTCCTGAGCTACTCCGGACGCTGGCAGGTGCGCGGCGATACCGTGGTCCACCGGGTCTCCATCGGCTCGCACGCCCGGGTCGTCGACACCGAGCAGGTCCGCGAGATCGTCCTCCGGGACGGCGGCCTGCGCTTGCAGCGCCGCCTGGGCGGCCCGCACGCCCACGTGGTGATGGACTGGCAGCGTGCCTGAGCACCCGCCCGCCGGCCGGCCCCGGACGACCGGGCGGGAGCGGCGCGCTGCGTGCCGGCGCCTGCTGGCCCCCGTGGGGGCCTTCCTCAAGACCGGTCTGATCGCCGTCGGCTGGATATGGGCGGCCTATCCGCTCCACGCCTACGCCCAGGACCTTCTCGATCCGGTCCTCGACGAGCCGCCGACCGGCCACCCCGAACGGCTCTCCCCCGACGACCCGCCCACCGCCGAGGAACGCGCTCTGTGGCGCGACCTCGGCCGTCTCACCGCGAGGCTACTGCCGTGACCGCCGTCGCCGATGCCCGTAGTCGGGTCGCCGAACTGCACGAGCTGCGCGAGCAGGTCCGCCGCGGCCCGAGCGAGAAGGCCACCGAGGCCCAGCACGCCAAGGGCAAGCTGACCGCCCGCGAGCGGATCGAGCTGCTGCTGGACGAGGGCTCCTTCCACGAGGTGGAGCCACTGCGCCGGCACCGCGCCCAGGGCTTCGGCCTGGAAGCCCGCAAACCGCACACCGACGGCGTGATCGTCGGCTGGGGCACCGTCCACGGCCGCACCGTCTTCACCTACGCCCACGACTTCCGGATCTTCGGCGGCGCCCTCGGCGAAGCCCACGCCCAGAAGATCCACAAGATCATGGACATGGCCATCGCGGCCGGCGCCCCCCTGGTCTCGCTCAACGACGGCGCCGGCGCCCGCATCCAGGAAGGCGTCAC
>NZ_QLLT01000035.1 GCF_003259315.1 Kitasatospora sp. SolWspMP-SS2h
CACCCCACTGACCGACGTCAACCCCACCGGCACCGGCGACTGGACCGGCTGGACCATCACCACCGCCCTGACCGGCAACCTCCCCGCCCTCTACGCCCGCAACACCACCACCGGCGAACTCTGGTACTACAACCCCACCACCCTCACCAACCTCGCCTCCAACGCCGCCCTCGGCAGCACCGACAACCAACCCACCACCCCCACCAAAATCGCCGCCAACGGCTGGACCACCACCACCAAACCCGTCCTCCAAGCCGCCGACATCAACCGCGACGGCACCATCGACCTCTGGGCCCTCGACGGCACCGGCCAGGCGGTCGCGTACCTGCTGAACGGCACCACGCTGACCGCCCAGACCGCGCAGACGCTCGTCCCGCCGACCCACCAGTGGCCGCTGGCCGAGGGCGGCGCCGAGGGCAGCCGGGTGGCCTCCACCGCCGATCCGGCCGGTGGTCTGACGCTGAGCGGCAGCACCGGCGCGACCTGGAACAACCAGGGCATCTTCAATCCGAACGTCCACCTCAACGCGAACGCCAATGGTGTGCTCAGCACCTCCGGTCCGGCGGTCAACGCGTCGGCCAGCTTCAGCGTCTCGGTATGGGTCAAGCCGGAAGACTTCGGCGGTGTCGTGCTGTCCCAGGACGGTGCCAACACGTCCCGGTTCATGCTGTTCGGCGACGGCCCGGGAACAAAGCAGTGGAAGTTCTGCCTCGCCCGGGTCGACAGCGGCTGGTCCTACGACTGCGTGAGCGGCAACACCGTCCAGCTCGGTGTCTGGACGCACCTCGGAGCGACGTACAACGCCACCACCAAGGAGATGGCGCTGTACGTCAACGGCATCGACATCGCAGCCACCAGCCACAACCCGGTCGCCGGGACCGACGGCAGCTTCCGGGTCGGTGACTACCTGAACACCGGCACCCACCAGGTGTACTACCCGGGTTCCGTCTCGGACGTCCGCACCTGGGCGGGCACCGCGCTGAGTCCCGACCAGGTGGCGCTGCTCTCCGGCACGCCCGGCTACGTACTGTTCCCCGGTGACGACACCAACCACTCCAGCGGCACCACCTGGACCGCCGGACGCGCCACCATGTCCTTCCGCAACGGCACGCTGACCATCAGCAACCCCGGCTACGGCACCTGGACCATCGGCGGCGGCGGCACCTCCTCCTCGGTCCTGACCCTGCAGGCCGACGGCAACCTGGTGATCTACCCGCAGGCCGCGCACACCGGCACTCCCCTATGGGCCTCCGCGACGTACAACAACGGCGGTGCCGCACTGTTCTTCCAGCCAGACGGGAACCTGGTCCTCTACAAGACCGACGGGGCCCCGATCTGGAGCTCCAACACCTTCAGCCGCGGTCCGAACAACAGCGCCGCCACCAACGAGTCCGGCGGCACCGGCAAGCTCCGCTACGCCGACTTCAACGGTGACGGCCGAGCCGACGCGATCACCATCGCCGACAACGGCGCCATCAGCGTCAAGCTGAACACCGGCGGTGACGGCCACGGCGGCTGGACGGACTTGGGCCAGGTCACCGGCGGCGTCACCACCGACCGCACCAAGGTCCGCTTCGCCGACTTCGACGGCGACCGCAAGGCCGACTACATCGTCTTCAACGGTGCCGCGGTCAACGTCTGGCTGAACGCCGGCGGTGACGGCCACGGCGGCTGGATCTACTACGGTCAGGTCGCCACCGGAGCCATCAGCAACCCCGACCAGGTCCGCTTCGCCGACTTCGACGGTGACGGCAAGACCGACTACATCATCACCCAGGCCAGTGGCGCGGTGGGCGTCTTCCTGAACCGGGGCGGAGACGGCCACGGCGGCTGGGCGGACACCGGTCAGGTCGCCGTCGGCCTGACCAGCGACCGTAGCCGCATCCGCTGGGCCGACCTGGACGGCGACGGCAAGGCCGACTACACCGTCGTCAACCCCGACGGGAGCGTCACCTCGTACATCAACCACGGCGGCGACACCGGCAACGGCTGGGTCATCCGGAGCACCGTCTCCACCGGACACACCACCACCCAGAGCAAGGTTGACTTCACCGACCTCGACGGTGACGGCCGCAGCGACTACCTGGTCATCGACGGCACCACCCACGCATGGCTCTCCAACGGCGGTGACGACTTCGCCACCCCCGGCTGGACCGACTGGGGTCAGGTCCTCGGCATCGTCTGACCCGGACGACGAACACTCGAATGAGAACACCCCGGCCCCGTTCGGTGACCGAACGGGGCCGGGGTGTTCCCGCCTGCCGGAGACCCACCGGCACCAACCCCGAACGGCAGCTCGCACGCCGCCTAGAGTGGGCCCCATGAACGGAGTGACCGTCCGCCGGGCCGGAGTTGACGACGCGTCCGCGCTGGCCGCGCTGCGCCTGCGGTTCAAGCGGGAGGACGAGGACGGCGAACCGCCGGGGTCGGCGGCGGAGTTCCTCGCCGAGTGCGAGCGGTGGCTGCGCACCCGGCTGGCCGGGCCGTGGCTCGCCTGGGTGGCGGAGGCGGACGGGCGGGTCTGCGGGCACGTGTTCCTCTGCCTGGTGGAGAAGGTGCCCAGCCCCTACCCGTCCGCCGACGCCCTCGGCTACGTGACGAACTTCTACGTCACCCCCGAACGGCGCGGCCACGGCCTGGGCCGGGCCCTGCTGCAGGAGCTGAACCGCCACACCCGCGCCCGGCCGCTGGACACCCTGGTCGTCTGGCCCTCCGAACGCAGCGCCCCGCTGTACCGGCGGCACGGCTTCGCCCCCTCGGCCGAACTCCTCGAACAGCCCGTCGCCCCGAGCTGAGCCCCCCTCGTGGGGGACGGCGCTCACAGCCCGTCCCCCAGCGTGCCGCCCTCCCGTGCGCCCGGGAGGACCCAGCCCACCGCCGAGGCGGTGTGCGTCAGGAACGGGGTGAGCGCGTCGCGTTGGGCGAGGCGGGTCTGGACCCGGGTGAAGAGGGCGGGGTCGGGCATGAAGGCGCAGAAGAGGAGGCCGCGGTCGGTGGGGCCGTCGTCGTAGGACCAGCCGCGGCGGAGCATCCGGGCGCCGCCGTCGAGGCGGGGGCTGCTGAGGCGGACGTGGGCGGTGGCGGGGATGACGTAGGAGCCGTCGGGGTGCTTGGCGTAGATGTCGGGGTCGTCGTGCTCGGCGGTGCCGGTGAGCGGGGCGCCGGTGGCGGCGCGGCGGCCGGTGGCGAGTTCCCGGCGGTCGGCGGGGAGGGCGGCGAAGGCGACGGTGTCCATCCGGATGCGGCGGTAGACCAGGACGGTGCCGTCCCGGTGCCACAGGGCGAGGTCGGCGGGGTCGGGGTTGGCGGTGCCGTCCTTGAAGCCGAACAGGTTGCGCGGGGTCCGCCCGTCCGGGGTGGGGGCAGGAAGCCGGACTGGTGCCAGCGGACGGCCGCGCCGTGGGGGGCCGCCGCGAGGAGGTGCTCGGTCAGCAGGCCGGTGGTCCAGGGCTGTTCGGCGCCGACCTGGAGCAGTAGGTCGCCGCCGCCGCGGGCCGGGTCGAGGCGGTCGCCGGGGAGGGCGGGGAGCTCGGCGAGCGTCCCGGGGGCGGGCAGGCGCAGGCGGGCGGCGAGGGCGGGGCCGACCGCGGCGAGCGAGGTGACCGGCGGGGTGCCGGGCAGTCGCGGGTCGTCGAGGCCGCCGTCCGCGGCCCGGGCCAGCACCTCGCCGACGGCGGCGAGCAGGGCGCGCAGCGCGGCCCGGTCGGCGTCGGCGGGCAGGTGGAAGGCGAGCAGCCGGGTGGCGGCGAGCGGACGGTGCGTCACCCCGGCCTGGCGGGTGCCGTGGAACGGGACGGCCGCGGGCGGCGGGGCGGCTGGTGCCGCGGCCGGTTCGCGGACCAGCGCGGTCGCGGTGGCGGCGCCCGCCCCGGCGGCGAGGGCGGCGCCCGCGGCCAGCAGGGCCCGGCGGTCGAATCCGGGGGCGCGCTGGATCGCCGCCGAACGCGCGGGCCTCGCCGCCGACGAGCGCCTCGCCTTCGCCACGGTCACGGACGGGCGGGCCGTGGGCCACGTTGTGCTCAAACGCCCCGGCGGCACCGGCCTCGCCCCCCGAGCGGTGGCCCTCCTCTCCGCCTGGGCCCTCTCCCCCGCCGACGGCCCCGCCCTGACCCGCCTGGAACTGATCCACCACGCGGACAACCCCGCCTCCTGCCGGGTCGCCCGGAAGGCCGGCTACCCCCTCGAAGCCCTCCTCCCCCGCCCCCGCGAACGCCACCTGCACGCCCTGACCCACCCGGCCGCGGACTGACCGGCCCGGTGCCCCGCCCCCGGACGGGCGCTCCGGCGGGGTCGGCCGCCCGGTGCGGTCAGTCGCCGAGGGCGAGTTTCGCGCCGAAGCCGAGCACGGCGACGCCCGTGGCCCGGTCGAGCAGGCGGCGGACGGCGGGGCGGCGCAGGCGGGTGCGCAGGGTGTGGGCGAAGGCGATCAGGGCGGCGGACCAGAGCAGGCCCTCGGCCACGTGGACCGAGGTGAGCAGGATGCCGGCCGCGAGGTGCGGGGCACCGGCGGGGATGAACGGGGGGAGGACGGCGACGTAGAAGACGCCGACCTTGGGGTTGAGCAGGTTGGTGAGCGTCCCGCGCCGCCACCCGGCCCACCACCCGCCGGGCCCGTCGGCCCCGTCGTCGCTGCCGCTGTCACCGCCGCTGTCGCTACCGCTGCCGTCGCCCGCCCCGTCCCGCCGCGGGTGCCGTTCGCGCAGCATCCGCACGCCCGTCCACAGCAGGTAGCAGACGCCGGCCCAGTGCAGCGTCTCGTAGGCGAGGCGGGAGGCGGTGAGCAGCACGCTGATCCCGGCCGCGGAGGCGGTGCCCCAGACCAGGGTGCCGGTCTGGATGCCGAGGACCACGCCCCAGGCCTGGCGCCGGCGCCCGAGGACGGCGGTGCGCAGGATCAGCGCGGTGTCGAGCCCGGGGGTGAGCGTGAGCAGGCCCACCACCAGGGCGAAGGAGGCGAGCGGTCCGGCCATCGTCGTCAGGTCCACGGACGGCCGGTCCACGGGGCGGCGGGGCGGCCGAAGCGGGCGAGGCAGTGCCAGACCTTCTTCAGGTCCTGCGGGTCGTGCCGTCCGCCGCGCGCCGCGGCGCCGATCGCGGCGGGGTCGAGCAGGCCGTCGCGGGCGATCGCCGCGCCGAGGGCGGTGATGTGCGGGCCCCGGTAGTCGGCGTGGCGGGGCAGTTCGGCGGCGGGGAGGCGGTAGCCCGGGTGCCACTCGACGGGGCAGGGCAGGGCGCGGGCGGCGGCCTCGACCTCGGTGCCGCGGTGGCTGGGGTCGAAGACGAGCGCGGCGACGTGGGTGTCGAACCGGACGGGGCCGTGCAGGTGGGCCTCGACGTAGTCGTCCAGGGCGTCCTGTCCGTCGGCCTCGGCGAGCGCGAGCAGCGGCATGGCGTCGACGGTGCCGAAGTCCTCGGGTTCGAGGAAGCTGTCGGGGTAGCAGAAGGTGGCCCGGTGCAGGGCGGCGGGCACCAGCCGGACGTGCGCGGAGCCGAACCGGGGCGCGCCGCCGTAGGGGCTGCGGTGGCGGTTGAGCGCACCGTAGACGGGGCGGCGCTCGGCCGGGGCCTGGTCGTAGGCACCGCCGAAGATCCGGCTCTCCCACTTCCAGCGGTCGCCGCCGGGGTGGGCGGTGAGGCCGCCGTTGCTGGTTCCGGTGCTGAACTGGGAGCGGTAGACGCCGTCGCGGGCCATCGCCGCCAGGACGGGCAGGCCGTCGGGGCCGGTCCGGTCCGGGTGGAAGTGGAGCGTGACGTCGAGCCCGGCGGGCAGCGGGTCGCCGCTGGTCCGGGCCGCGATGTGCCGGAGGGCGGCGCGGGCTTCGGGCGTCTGTTCCATGGCGCGCAGTCTGCCCGGGCCGGGTCGCGGGCGCAGCCGGTTTTCCGCGCCGCACGCCGGGTGGCACTCCGGGTGGCACTCCGGGTGGCACTCCGCGCCGCACGCCGGGTGGCACTCCGGGCGGTGCGACGGACGGCACTCCGGGCGGTGCGACGGACCGCGCAGCCGGGGGCGCGGGGCGGTGCGCGCGCCCCCGGCCGGGGCGTTTCAGCCCGCGTTGATCCGGGCCGCCCGGCGCAGCAGTGCGGGGCTGAGCCGGCCGAGCAGGCGGGCGGCCTTGGCCTCGACCGTGACGGGGACGACGGCCTTGCGGGTGCGGACGGCGCGGACGATCTCGGCGGCGACCTTCTCCGGCGGGAAGCCCCGGCGGGCGTACATCTTGGCGACCCTGGCCTGCTTGGCGGCGAGTTCGCCGTCGCCGAGGCCGGAGAAGGTGCTGGTGCGGGTGATGTTGGTGTTGACGATGCCGGGGCAGATGGTGGAGACGCCGATCCGGTGCGGGGCGAGTTCGGCGCGCAGGCAGTCGGAGAGCATGAAGACCGCGGACTTGGAGGTGGCGTACGCGGCGAGCACCTTGGAGGGCAGGTAGGCGGCGGCGGAGGCGAGGTTGACGAGGTGGCCGCCCTCGCCGCGGTCGACCATCAGCTGCCCGAAGGCGCGGCAGCCGTGGATGACGCCCCACAGGTTGACGTCCAGGACGCGCCGCCACTCCTCCTCGGTGGTCTGGAGGAAGGTGCCGGAGTGGCCGATCCCCGCGTTGTTGACCACCACGTCGGGCACCCCGTGCTCGGCGGCGACCTGCCGGGCGAACGCGTCGACGGCCGGGCCGTCGCTCACGTCGACCCCGTAGGCGGCGGCCTTGACGCCGGAGAGGGTGCAGAGTTCGGCGGTGCGCTGCGCGGCGGGCAGGTCGCGGTCGCAGACCACGATCCGGGCGCCCTGCTCGGCGAAGGCCAGCGCGGTGGCCCGGCCGATGCCGCTGCCGCCGCCGGTGACGACGACCAACTCGCCCGCCGCGGAGGGTTCCTGGCGGGCGGCGCCGTGGTCGCGGGCGGTGAACTCGCGGACCAGGGCGGCCACCGCGGGGCCCTTCTCCAGCAGCGCGGACCAGTGGGTGGCGTTCAGGGTGCGCCGGGTGAGCCGGGGTGCCCAGCGTTCCAGGCCCTCGGAGAGGAAGTCGGAGACGTAGTGGTCGCGTTGCAGGGTGATCAGCTGCACCGGCACCTCGGTGTGCCGTTCGCGCGGCCGGCGCACGGCGGGGCGCATGTTGGCCCGGTACAGCTCGATGCCGTGCACGGCGTCCCGCGCGAGGGTGGCCTGCGGGTGGCCGGGCCGGGGGCGGACGGCCTCCAGGTCGCGCAGCACCCGGGGCCACAGCCGGGCCAGGCCGAGCTTCCAGGCGGCGGGGGCGAGCACGGGCAGGTGGAACAGCGCGATGTACCAGGAGTGCGCGCCCTGCCGCAGCAGTTGGGACAGGTGGCGCGGGGTGGGGCGGCGCAGCCGGTGCCGGATCCAGTGGCCCATGTGGTCCAGGCACGGGCCGGACATCGTGGTGTAGCCGGCGATCCGCCGGTACGCGCCGGGCGCGGTGACGGCCTCCCAGGACTGCACGCTCCCCCAGTCGTGCGCGACGACGTGCACCGGCCGGTCGGGGCTGACGGCGTCGGCGACGTTGAACAGGTCCGCGCCGAGCAGCTCCAGCCGGTAGTCCTCCCGGGCGGCGGGCACCCCGGAGGCCCCGGAGCCGCGGGTGTCGTAGCGCACCACGTGGTGGTCGACGGCGAGGTCCGCGGCGACGTCGTCCCAGACCGAGTGGTCGTCGGGGTAGCCGTGCACCAGGATCACCGTCGGGTCGGCCGGGTCGCCCTGCTCGTACACGGCGAGGGCGAGCCCGCCGGAGTCGACGGTGCGCCGGCGGATCCCGTTGCTGCGGCCGGTCATGCGCGTGCCTCCTGGAGTGTCCAGCGCCGCACGTGCGGCAGGTCGTCGTCGAGCCAGTACGCGTCGTCCTCGGTGACGACGAGGAGTTCTTCGAACTTGATGCCCACGTCGCGGAAGCCGATGTGCGGTTCGACCGCCCAGAGGCCGGGGGTGGGGGCGTGGTGGGAGGCGCGTCCGCCGGCCCAGAGCGGGGAGCGGCCCTCCAGGCGTTCCTTGACGAGTTCGCGGCCGAGGGTCTGGAGGGTGCGGACGCCGAAGCCGAACAGGTTGACGCCGGCCGGGCCGCGGGCGGTGGTCCGGGTGACCTGGTGGCCGATGACCCGGCCGGGGTAGACCTGGTGGCGGTTGTCGTAGCCGTGGGCGGCGAGTTGGGCGTCGACGGCGGCGTACACCTCGGCGAGGGTGCGGCGGGCCCTGACCTCGCGCAGGATCAGTTCGCGGTAGACCTTCAGGTCCTTGGCGAGCAGGTCCCAGACGGGGTTGTCGCCGACCTTGCCGCCGTAGCCGATGTCGGCGGTGTAGCCGTCCACCACGGGCGCGCAGTCCAGGACGTACGGCATGCCCTCGGTGAGCACCCGGGAGCCGGCGAAGAACTGGAGCGGGGTGTGGAAGTGCCGGAAGGCGGTGCGGTCGCCGAACCAGGCGAACGGGACGTGGAAGAAGTCCTGCACGCCGGCCCGGACCAGGCAGCGGCGCAGTTCGGCGGTGACCTGGCGTTCGGTGACGCCGGGTTCGATCCAGGCGGCGACCTGTTCGGCGCAGTGGTAGGAGAGCTGCTGGACCTCCCGGAACTTCGCCAGGTCCCGTTCGCCGTACGGGAATCGGGGCGGTTGCTTCATCGCTCACACCTCCAGGACGAGGGTCTCGCCCGCGGCGGCCCGGGTGACGCAGGGCAGGATCAGGCCGGCGGCCCGCTGTTCGGCGGTGAGCCGGCGGTCGCGGTGCTCGGGGGTGCCGCCGGTGGCCTTGAGCACGCAGGTGCCGCAGAAGCCCTGCCGGCAGGAGTAGGGCAGGTCGGGCCTGACCTCGCGGGCGACGTCCAGCGCGGAGCGGTCGGCGGGGACGGTGAGCGTCCGGCCGTCGATCCGGATGCCGAACGGGTGCCCGTCGCGGATCGGCGCCGCCCCGAACCGTTCGAAGTGCAGTGCGGCGGCGGGCGATCCGGGCAGGGCGCGCTGGACGGCGAGCAGCATCGGCGCGGGGCCGCAGACGTAGACGGCGGCGCCGCGGGGGGCGTGCGCGAGCAGCTCGGCGGCGTCGGGCAGGCCGTGCTCGTCGTCGGTGCGGACGGTCACCCGGGCCGGGTCGAGGGCGCGCAGCTCGTCGGTGAACGGGAGGGCGGCGGCGGTGCGGCCGGTGTGGACGAGCCGCCAGTCGAGGCCGGCCTGCCGGGCGGCCCGGGCCATCGGGAGCAGCGGGGTGACGCCGATGCCGCCGGCCAGGAACAGCACCTTCTCCTCGCCGCAGAACGCGAAGCCGTTGCGCGGGCGGCGCACCCGCAGGCGGACCCCGACGTGCAGGTCGTCGTGGACCTCGACGGAGCCGCCGCCGCCGTCCGCGATCCGGCGCACCGCGATCCGGTAGGCGTGCCGGTCGGCCGGGTCGCCGCAGAGCGAGTAGTGGCGTGCGCGGCCGGACGGCAGGGTCAGCACGATCCGCGCGCCGGGCTGCCAGGGCGGCAGCATCCCGCCGGACGGGTCGGCCAGCCGCAGTTCCGCCACGTCCTCGGCGACCACCCGGTGCGAGACCACCACCAGGTGCAGCGGCGGCACCGGCCGGGCCTCCGGTCGGCGCGGGCTGCGGCGCAGCCCGGGGCGGCCCAGCGCGGGGCTGTACCGGTCGCCGAAGGCGGTCAGCCGGGCGAAGAAGCGGTCGGCCCGGGGACGTCCGTACAGGTCGGGGGGTGGCGTTTCGAGATCCATGGGGGTACGGCTCCAAGAGGTGTTCACGCCCCGCCGGGGGCCATCGGTGTTCGCGTCCCTGGTCGCGCGTCCGGTTCGGGCGCGCGCCCGGTTCCGCCGGGCGTCCGGTTCCGCCAGGTTTCCCGTTCGGGCGGGTTCCCCGTTCGGGCGCGCCCTGTTCAGTGGGTGGCGGCGGCCTTGGCCGCCGGCGACTTCGCCAGGTAGGCGAGGGCCTGCGAGGAGCTGCCCTCGCGGGTGGGGTGGTAGCCGGGGCCGAAGTAGCGCGCGGCGGAGCGCAGGAAGCGGGCGGGTTCGGGCAGCAGGCCGCGCCGGGCGGCGCGCCGGGCCTCGCGCCAGGTGGGGGCGAGCCGGCCCTCCAGGGTGGGGTCGGCGGCGAGCATGAAGCGGGCGCCGCGGATCCACAGGTGGATCAGCAGCGGGCCGGAGACGAACATGCCGCGGACGCGCCGCAGGTAGCCGGGGTCGAGGTGGCGCATCAGGTCGTAGGCGACGCTGCGGTGTTCGACCTCCTCGGCGCCGTGCCAGCGCAGCAGGTCGAGCATGGTGGGGTCGGCCTTGGCGCGGTCGAGGCCGGGCGAGTTGAGGGCCCAGTTGCCGAGGAAGGCGGTGAAGTGCTCGATGGCGGCGACGAAGGCGACGCGTTCGATGACGTTCTCGCGGCGCTGGCGGGCGGTCAGGCCGGGCTTGTCGCCCAGGACGCGGCGGAACAGCCAGCTGATCTGCCGGACGTAGGGGCGCGGGTCGAGGCCCTGGCCGAGCAGGTGGTCGAGGACTTCCTGGTGGGCCTCGGCGTGGATGGCCTCCTGCCCGATGAAGCCGAGCACCTCCTCGCGCAGCTGTTCGTCCCGGATCAGCGGCAGCGCCTCCTTGAACACCTTGACGAACCACCGCTCGCCCTCGGGCAGCAGCAGGTGCAGCACGTTGATGGTGTGGGTGGCCATCGGCTCGTCGGGGATCCAGTGCAGCGGCAGCCCGGACCAGTCGAAGCGCACGTCACGCGGTTCGAGCACCAGGCTGTCGTGCACGCTGACGGGCGGGGTGGGGCGGGGCATGGGGGTGCCTCCTGACGCGCGGCGGACGGGGGGAGCGGCCCCGGGTGGGCACACCGGCAAACTACTCGCGGGTAGCGGGCCGGACAAGGGGTTCGACCACTCTTATCAACATCGAGTCTAATAAGCCCCGATCGAGTGACCCCCGCCGCCGACCCGCTTGCCCCCACCGCCGCGAACCGCCAGTGTGTGCCCCGTGCCGGGTCAGCGCGCTGATGCCGCCCGGCGCCCCGCCCCCCTTCCCGCCCCCCGACCAGGAAGCCCCGTGACCGACGACCGCACCCCCCTCGTCCGCGCGCTGATCGCCCACCCGGTGCTGGCCGCGCCCGCCTACCCGCCGCCGGACCGGACGGCCACCGACCCCGCCGCGCTGTTCATCGCCTGGCTGCTGGACGCCCTCGCGGCGGGCGGCCCGGACGCCCAGGTGGTGACGCTCTCCACCGTGGACGCCGCGGGACGGCCGGACGCCCGGGTGCTGGTGCTGCGGGACGTCGACGCGTCCGCCGCCGCCTGGCACTTCTGGACCGAGCCCGACTCCCCCAAGGCCCGCCAGCTCACCGCCCGCCCGGACGCGGCGCTCACCGTCTACTGGCCGGTCCAGGGCCGCCAGGTCCGCCTCCGCGGCCCGGTCCGCCCCTCCCCCGGCTGCTCCACCCCCTCACCCGCCCTGCACTGCTACGCCCTGCACGCGGCGGAGGCCGAGTTCTGGCAGGCGGGCCCGGAACAGCGCCACCTGCGCCGCCGCCACACCCGCACCGCCGACGGCTGGACCGACACCGGCTGGACCGACACCCGGCTGCCCGCTAACTGAGCAGCAGCCGCCGCAGCCAGCCCGCCCGGGCCGCGACCGCCGCCCGGCTGATCGCGGCCTGCGGGGCGAGGGTGTCGAAGCCGTGCGGGGCGCCGGGCCAGACGTGCAGTTCGGCGTGGCCGCCGGCGCGCCACAGGGCATCGGCGTAGGCGGTGACCTCGTCGCGGAAGGTCTCGGCGGAGCCGACCTCCAGGTAGGCGGGCGGCAGGCCGGACAGGTCGCGGGCCCGGGCGGGGGCGGCGTACGGGGGGAGGTCGGGGGTGCCGTGCAGCGGGCCGAGCGCGGCCTGCCAGGCGGTGGCGTTGGAGACGGCGTCCCAGGTGTCGTGCCCGGCGGCCTGCCGGGCGGAGGCAGTGCCGCCGCGGTCGTCCAGCATCGGGCTGAGCAGCAACTGCCCGGCCGGGGAGGGGATTTCACCGAGTTCACCGCGTCCGTCGCGTTCGTCGCGCAGCAGCAGGGCGAGCGCGGCGGCCAGCCCGCCCCCGGCGCTCTTGCCGGCGAAGACGATCCGCCCGGGGTCGATCCGCAGCCGCCCGGCGTGCGCGGCCGTCCAGCGCAGTGCCGTCCGGCAGGCGTGCAGCGGGGCCGGGTAGCGGGCGGCGGGCGCGAGCGGGTACTCGACGGAGAGCACGGCCAGCCCGAGTGGTTCGGCCAACTCCCGCAGCACGCGCGGCAGGACGGCGTACGCGTTGCCGCCGATCAGTCCGCCCCCGTGCAGGTAGAGCAGTGCGGGCAGCGGCCCGGCCGCCCCGGCCGGGCGGGCGGCGACCACGGGGACGCCGTCCGCGTCGTGCTCGGCGGTCTCGAACCGCCCGCCGTCGGCGAGTTGCCGCAGCGTCGGCCGGGGCCGGCGCTGCGCGTCCCGTCGCTGCCACTCCCCCAGCGCCTCGGGCGTCAGCGGCGCGGGCACCCCGCCGCGGGCGGCCAGGGCGGCGGCCGTCTCCCGGTCCAGGTAAGGCTTCTGCGTCATGCTTCCGGAGTTGTACCCCACCGGGCGCGATCCGTCGGTCTCCGCCGCTCGGACGTGGTGCGGCTCGGTGCGGGAGGGGCGTCCCCGCGGTCCTGCCGGGTCGGACGGCCGGTCGGGTGCCGGGGGTGCGGGGACCGGCCCTACGGCAGGGCGAGCCAGTCCGCCCAGGAGATCCCGCGGCCGGGGAAGCGCGGCTGCTCGAACGGCCAGTCGGCGGCGATCCACTGCGGGACCAGCGCGTCGAGGGCCTGCTCGACCTCGCCGCCCGCCAGCTCGTCCACCACCCACCAGGAGATGTCGGCGTCCGCACCGGCCTTCTCCGGCGGGTCGATGTAGACGCAGCCGAGCAGGGCCGTCTCCGCCGTGTCGAACAGCGCGTAGTTGAAGGATTGGTGCGCGGCGATCTCCTGCTCGTGCCGCAGCAGGTCGGCCCGGTCGGCCTCGTAGGTCATGGTGGCCGCGGGCCAGCCCCAGGCCGGGCCGTAGATGGTCCACAGCCGCTCGCGCGAACCCATCACGGCCGGGTAGTCGAGCGGGGTGTCCGCCTCCCGGATCGGCCGCAGGTGGTGACCGCCGCCCGGCAGCGGTACCAGGACGGGGTGGACGAAGTCGTCGGGGAGCCAGCTCATGGGGCCCGACCGTAGCAGCGCGCGCCCGTCCGGTCCCCTGGTTTTCCCCGCCCCACCACCGGCCCACCACCGGCCCGCCTCCGGGCCGGGCCGCCACCGGCCCGCCGGGAGCACCCGATCGGCCGCTCGGTCAATGCGGGCGGGCGCGGCCGGGCCGCAGTAGCGTCCGAGGGCGCGCGGCCCCATCCGGGAGGGCCGTGCGGGCGGCGCGGGAGGCGGCGGTCCCTGATGGTCGGGCTGGAACTGGTCGTGCTGCTGGGCGTCGCGCTGCTGGCGTGCCGGGCGGCCTCGGTGCGGCTGGGGATCGCCGCGCCGGTGCTGCAGTTGGGCGCGGGCGTGCTGCTGGGGTTCCTGCCCGCGCTGCGCGAGGTGGAGCTGCCGCCGGAGGCGGTGCTGCTGCTGTTCCTGCCGGCGCTGCTGTACTGGGAGGCGATGACCTCCTCGTTGCAGGAGATCCGGCGCAACCTGCGCGGCATCGTGCTGGCGAGCACCGCGCTGGTGGTGCTGACGGCGGGCGCGGTGGCCGCGGCGGCGCACGCGACGGGGGTGCCGTGGGGCCCGGCCTGGGTGCTGGGCGGGGCGGTGGCGCCGACGGACGCGACGGCGGTGGGGGTGGTGGCCCGGCTGCTGCCGCGCCGCAACCTGATGGTGCTGAAGGCCGAGAGCCTGGTGAACGACGGTACGGCGCTGGTGGTCTACGGCCTGGCGGTGGGCGTCACGGTGGGCGAGGAGCGGCTCGGGGTGCTGCACGTGTCCTGGCTGTTCGCGCTCTCGTACGTGGGCGGGGCGGCGGCGGGCGGGCTGGTGGCCTGGCTGGGGGTGCTGGTGCGGCGCCGGGTCTCGGACCCGCTGAGCGCGAACCTGGTCTTCCTGCTGGTCCCGTTCGGGAGCTACCTGCTGGCGGAGTCGATCGGGTCCTCGGGCGTGCTGGCGGTGGTCACCGCCGGGCTGATCATCAGTCAGACCTCGCCGACCACCGGCAGCGCCGCGGCCCGCCGGCAGATCGTCGCCTCCTGGTCGCTGGGGACGTTCCTGCTGAACGGCGCGCTGTTCGTGCTGGTCGGCATCGAGGCGCAGAGCGCGGTGCGCGGGCTGACCGCCACCACGCTGGCGCGGGCGCTGGCCCTGGTGGTCGTGGTGGCGGCGGTGCTCACCGGCACCCGGATCGCGTTCCTGTTCGCCTCCGCGTACCTGATCCGGGCGGTGGACCGGCGGCCGCAGCAGCGGGCCCGGCGGGTCAGCGGCCGGGCCCGGATCGTCAGCGGACTGGCCGGGTTCCGCGGCGCGGTGTCGCTGGCGGCGGCGCTGGCCGTCCCGGCCGCGCTGGACTCCGGGGAGCCGTTCCCGGACCGGGACCTGATCGTCTTCGTCACCTTCGGCGTGATCGTGCTGACCCTGCTGCCCGGCCTGGTGCTGCCGGGCGTGGTGCGCTGGGCCCGGCTGCCGGACCCCTCGGCGGACGGCGCGGAGGAGCGGCTCGCCCACGAGACGGTGCTGCGGACCGCCCTGGCGGCGCTGCCGGAGGCGGCGGCCGAGGTCGGCGCGGACGGGGAGCTGGTCGAGCGCTACCGGCGCGAACTGGAGGCCGCGCTGGCCGACCTGACCTCCTCCGACGCCCCGGACGCCTTCGCGCGCGACCCCCGGGACACCGCGCTGCACCTGGCCCTGCTGGCCCGCAAGCGGGCCGCACTGGTGCGGCTGCGCGCCGAGCACCGGATCGACGACACCGTGCTGGTCACGCTGGAGACCCGGCTGGACATCGAGGAGCTGCGGCTCACCCACCCCGAGGCGGTGGACTGAGCCCCGGCCCCCGGCGTCCGGCGCCCGGCCCCCGGCGTCCGGCGTCCGGCGTCCGGCGTCCGGGCCCAGCGCAGCACGGCGAGCTGCCCGGCGTCCGGGCTCAGCGCAGCACGGCGAGCTGCCCGGTGGCCCGGGTCATCGCGACGTAGCGGTCCACGGCGCCCTCGACGCCGTCGCCGAACGCGTCCGGGTCGACCAGCACCACCAGGTCGAACTCCAGGCCCTTGACCAGTTCGGGGCTGAGCGAGCGGACCCGGCCGCCGCCGAGGAAGGTCGGGTCGCCGATCACGCAGGCGGTGCCCTCGGGGTGCTCGGCCAGCCAGGCGTCCAGCAGCCCGTCGCGTTCGGCGCGGGCGCCGTGGTGCACGGGCCGGCCGCTGCGCCGGATCGAGGTGGGGACGTTGGCGTCGGGGAGCGCGGCCCGGATCACCGGTTCGGCCTCGGCCATCACCTCTTCCGGCGTGCGGTAGTTGACGGTCAGCGAGGTGAGGGTGATCCGCTCCAGGCCGGCCCGCTCCAGGCGTTCGGTCCAGGACTCGGTGAAGCCGTGCCGGGCCTGGGCCCGGTCGCCGACGACGGTGAAGGAGCGGGAGGGGCAGCGGGCGATCAGCATCTGCCACTCGGCGTCGGTGAGTTCCTGCGCCTCGTCCACCACGATGTGGGCGAACGGCCCGGCCAGCAGGTCGGGGTCGACGGGCTCGGGGTCGTCGTGGTCGATCAGCGCGTCGCGCAGGTCGGCGCCGCGCAGCATGGCGACCGCGCCCTCGCCGTCGTCGTCGGAGGTCAGCAGGTGGTCGACCACGCCGTCCATCAGCTCGCGCTCGGTGGCCAGCCGGGCCCGCCGGGCGCGCTGGCGGCGGTCGGCGTCGGTGTCGCCGAGGCGGCGGCGGGCGGCGTCCAGCAGCGGCAGGTCGGCGAGCGTCCAGGCGGCCGGGTCGGGGCGCTGGAGGGCGCGGATCTCCTCGCGGCTCAGCCAGGGCGCGCACAGCCGCAGGTAGGCGGGGACGGTCCACAGGTCGCCGACCAGGTCGGTGGGTTCCAGGATCGGCCAGGCGCGGCGCAGCGCGCCGAGCAGTTCGGGGTCGCGGCGCAGTTCGCGGCGGAGCACCTCGGGCGAGATGCCGTCCTCGTCGTCGAAGGAGTCGGCGTTCTTGTCCAGCAGGATGGTGATCAGCTCGTCCAGGACCTGCTGGCGGGCCTCGTTGTGCGGGGTGCCGGGGTCGGGGGCGGCGAACGCCTCGGTCCAGTCCTGGGGGTCGATCCACAGCTCGTACCACTCGGTGGAGAGCTTGCGGCCCTCGGCGGGCGGCTCCTCGTAGACGGCGACGGCCTTCTCGACCGCGTGCACCATCCCGGCGGCGGCCTTGAGCCGGGCCACCCCGGGGTCGGGTTCGGGCGCGACGGCGGCGCCCTCGGGCAGCAGGTCGCGCAGGGTGCAGGTCAGCACGCCCTCCTCGCCGAGGCTGGGCAGCACGTCGGCGACGTACGCCAGGTAGGGCTGGTGCGGGCCGACGAACAGCACCCGGCCCTTGCGGTGGCCCAGCCGCGGGTCGGAGTACAGCAGGTGGGCGGTGCGGTGCAGGGCGACCACGGTCTTGCCGGTGCCGGGGCCGCCGTCGACCACCAGGGAGCCGCGCGAGCCGGCCCGGATGATGGCGTCCTGGTCGGCCTGGATGGTGGCCAGCACGTCGCGCATCCGCGCGGAGCGGGAGCTGCCGAGGCTGGCGATGAACGCGGACTGGTCGTCCAGCGCGGCGTGGCCGTCGAGGCCGTCGGCGGTGAACACCTCGTCCCAGTAGTCGCCGACCCGGCCGCGCTGCCAGCGGTAGCGGCGGCGGCTGGCCAGGCCCATCGGGTGGGCGTGGGTGGCGGCGAAGAAGGGTTCGGCGGCGGGCGAGCGCCAGTCGACCAGCAGGCGGCGGCCGTCGGCGTCGGCGAGGCCGAGGCGGCCGATGTAGATCGGCTCGGGGTCGTCGGCGCGGACGATCCGGCCCAGGCACAGGTCGTGGCCGAAGCGGCCCAGGGTGCGCAGCCGGGCGGAGAGCCGGTGCACCTCGTTGTCCCGGTCCATCGCGGCCTGTCCGGCCCCGCCGGGGCTGCGGCGCACCTCCTCCAGGCGCGCGGTCAGCTCCGCGACGTCCCGCCGCAGGGTGGCGGCGACCTCGGCGAAGTGCCGGTCGTCGGCGGCGATCAGGGCCGGGTCCGCCTTGGCGGCGAGCCGCGCGGGCAGGTCGAAGGCGCTGGTCGTCGGCTGGTTCATGGGTGGTGACTCCGATCCGCTGCCGGGTCGGCCGCGCTCCGTCCGCGTGCTGCTCGCGGTCTGCCCCGTTCGTGCTGTTTGCGCGGGTTCCCCGGTTCAGACCAGCGATTGTGCGGCATCGGGGGGGCCTTGCGGCAAGGCCCCCCTTGCGGTATAAGTTTGATATCGGCAGGAGAGCGCGCGCTCCCTGCCTTTCGTGCGTCCGGGCGGCTGTCCGGCCCGCCCCCTCGACGGCCCTGTCGACCAGCCTCCCGTCAGCTCCCGTCCTCGCGCCGGGTCCTGATCAACTCGGCGATCTTCCGGACGAGTTCGCTGTCGCTGTGGGCGGCTCCGGAGTCCACCAGGGTGCCGAGGTGCTCGGCGGTGAGGGTGTCGTAGGCGGTCTCGGCGGCCTCGCCGGGGACGTGCTGGTACGCGGCGGTGGCCCGGAAGCCGACCACGGCGTCGACGAGTCTGGCCAGCAGCCAGGTCAGGGTGAAGGAGAACGCGGCCACCGCCAGCACGGCGAGCACCTGCTTGCCCAGCAGGCTCCAGCCGCCGCCGTAGAACAGGCCCTCGGTGCCGCTGATCCGGGCGGTGGCGAACAGGCCGACCATGACCAGGCCGGTGGTGCCGCCGACGCCGTGCACGCCGACCACGTCGAGCGTGTCGTCCACGCCGAAGCGGTACTTGAGGGTGACCGCCCAGGCGCAGACCAGCCCGGCGACCAGGCCGGTGACCACCGCGCCGAGCGGGTCGATCTCGCCGCAGGCGGGCGTGATGGCGACCATGCCGGCCACGCCCGCGGAGACCACGCCGGTGGTGCTGACCCGCCCGGTGCGCCACTTCTCGACCAGCGGCCAGGTGACCATCGCGGCGGCGCCGCCGAGCTGGGTGTTGAGGAAGGCCGCGGCGGCGGTGCCCTGGTCGTTGAGCGCGGAGCCGGAGTTGAAGCCGAACCAGCCGAACCAGAGCAGCCCGACGCCGATCACCACCAGCGGGATGTTGTTGGGCCGCTCCTCGCGCCGGGCCCAGTCGCGCGGGCCGCGCAGGGCGACGGCGACGGCGAGCCCGGCGGCGCCGGAGTTGAGTTCGACGGGCAGGCCGCCGGCGAAGTCGAGCGCGCCGAGCCGGTCGTGGATCCAGCCCTGGGAGTCGAACACCCAGTGCGCGGCGGGCGCGTAGACGACCAGCAGCCACAGCGGAACGAACACCAGCCAGCCGCGCATCCGGGCCCGGTCGGCGACCGAGCCGCTGATCAGGGCGACGGTGACCACCGCGAAGCCCATCTGGAAGGTGGCGAAGATGTAGGTGGGGATGGCGCCGCTGAGCGTGTTGATCCCGATGCCGCGGAAGAAGGCCAGGTCCAGGGTGCCGATCACCCCGGCCCCGCCGGCGTCCGGCCCGAAGGCCAGGGTGTAGCCGAGCGCCCACCAGACCAGGGTGCCGAAGGCGAGCGCGGCGAAGCTCATCTTCAGCATCATCAGGACGTGCTTGAGCCGGACCATGCCGCCGTAGAAGAAAGCCAGGCCGGGCGTCATCAGCAGGACCATGGCGGTGGAGGCCAGCAGCCAGGCCGTGTCGCCGGCGTTGTAGGCCGGCGGCATCGGCGGGGGCGCGGAGAGCACGGGTTCTACCTCCTGGAACGGGCGGGCGGGTCAGGTCTTGCGCAGGGCGGGGGCGGGGATGCCGGTGAGCAGCAGCCGGACGGCGCGCCAGGCGTCGGCGAGCGCGGCGGCGGTGCGGACGGGGCTGTCCTCCAGCAGGCGCAGCCAGGCGCCGGCGTCCTCGGGCAGGGTGGAGACGCCGTACCGCAGGCCGCGGCCGTCGAGGGCGCGGTGCAGGGTGTCGGCGATCTCGGCGGCGGGCCGCAGGTCGCTGACCACGAACAGGGTGGCGAGGTGGTCGTGCCCGGCGAACACGGCGGGGCCGGTGACGGTGCGCCGGTCGCCGCCGGGGGTGAGCCGCAGGGTGTCGACGGCGAGCGGGGTGCCGTCGGGGCGGACGATCTCCAGGTCGGTGGCGAGCACCCGGTAGTCGTGCCGCTCGTCGCGGGCGAGCCGTCCGGCGGTGATCGTCTCGCCGAGCACCACGGTGGAGCCGGGGGCGGCGGTGACGGTGGTGCGCTGGTAGAACCGGGAGTCGCGGAACGGGATCAGCGGGTCGGGCAGGTACTCCAGGTAGGCGCCCGGGGCCGCTTCGAGGTGGACCAGCTGGCTGGCGTAGTCCTGCTCCATCCGGAACACCTTGGTGGCGGCCTGGGTGGTGAGGTGGACCCGGGTGCCGGGGCCGCAGCGGACGTCGATCCGGTAGCGGTCGGCCTGGGTGACGCCGCCGCCGGTGGCCATCAGGTAGACGTGGGCGGCGTCGGGCCGGGCGGGGTCGATCCACAGCGGGCGCATGATCTGCAGCGGGGTCTTCTGGTACCGCTCGACGAGTTCGGTGCGGCCAGCGCGGACGGCGAAGGCCAGGTCGAGGATGCCGACCTTGGCGGGCGAGCCGGGGGCGAGGGTGTCGGGGCGCGCGGCCCAGCCGGCCACCTCCGCGGGGAGGCGGCCGGCGGACCAGTACGCCGCGTCGAGCCGGTCGGCGGCGGTCGCCGCCGTCGGCCGGGGCGGGGCGGTGGCCACGGTCAGATCAGCGCCTTGCGGCGGCTGCCGAGGAAGTCGGCGAGCTCCTGCACGCCGGTGCCGTCGAGCGAGTTGGTGAGGATGACCGGCTTGCCGTCGCGGACCTGGTGCGCGTCGGCCTCCATCACCTCGATGTCGGTGCGCACGTACCGGGCGATGTCGATCTTGTTGATGACCAGCAGGTCGGACTCGGTGATGCCCGGGCCGCGCTTGCGTGGCATCTTCTCGCCCTCGGCGGTGTCCAGCACGAACACGAACACGTCGGCCAGCACCGGGCTGAAGGTCAGCGTCAGGTTGTCGCCGCCGGACTCGTAGAGCAGGGTGTCCACCTCCGGGAAGCGCTCCAGGAGTTCGGCGCCCGCGGCCAGGTTCATGGTCGGGTCGTCGCGGACGGCGGTGTGCGGGCAGGCGCCGGTCTCCACGCCGACCACCAGCTCGGGGTCCAGGACCCCGGCCAGGGTGCGGCGCACGTGCTGGGCGTCCTCCTGGGTGTAGATGTCGTTGGTGATCACGGCGGGGCGGTGGCCGCGGGCGATCAGCACCGGTACCAGCGCCTCGATCAGCGCGGTCTTGCCGGAGCCGACCGGCCCGCCGATCCCGATCCGCAGGACGTTGTCGTCCACGGGCACTCCTTCTCTGGTGGTCGCTACTGGTGGTTGCTACTGGTGGTTGCTACTGGTGGTTGCTACTGGTGGTTGCTGCCGGCGGCCGCCACGGGCGGCCGCTGCCGACGGTTCAGCTGGCGAACAGGCGTGCCTCGGCGCGCTCGTGGCGGCCGGACATGATGTCGGAGGCGAAGGCGGTCGACCCGAGGTCGGCCTCCGGACGGGCGAGGGCCGCGCGGACGGTCTCCGCGATGACGGGGGCCGCGTCGCGCAGCAGCACCTGGGCCCTGCGGTGGTCGGTCAGCCGCAGCCGCAGCGCCGCCCCGGCGAAGCTGGCGCTGAACGCGAATAGGTCGCTCGCCACGGCCTGTCCGACCGGCACCCCGGCGGCGGCCTGCACCACGCCGGCCGCGACGGCCTGGCATCCGGGGGCCCGGCGCTCCTCGACCAGCCGCAGGTAGGCGGCGATCGGGGGGCGGTCGAAGACCTCCGCGGCCAGGTCGAGCAGCTGCCGCCCGGTGCGGGTGGCGGCCTGCCGCATCTCGCGGCTCAGCTTGCCCGCGTACAGCCGCCGGTCGACCCGGGCGACGGTGTCCGGCTCCCCCGCGGTGGTGGCCCGGTGGGCCAGCGCGAGGGCGGTGGCGTCGCCCGGGCCGACGGCGTGCCGCAGCAGGTCGGCGAGCAGCGCGGGCAGCGTGTCGGGGGTGACGGCCCCGGCCTGGGCGTAGCCCTCCAGGCTGTGCGAGAGGGTGTAGAAGCCGCTGGGGAACGCGGAGTCGGCGAGCTGGAGGCTGACCAGCAGCGCGGACAGCCCCCCGAGCAGCGGCGGTTGCGGCTGCGGCTGCTCGGGGGACGGGTGCTCCGGGCGGTCGTCCGGGCTGAGGAACATCCGCTACACCACGAAGTACAGCTGGTTGAGCGGCAGGGACTGGGCGGGCTCGATGGTGGCGACCTCGCCGTCCAGGGTGACCTTGAAGGTCTCCGGGTCGACCTCGACCTTCGGCAGCGCGTTGTTGCGCACCATGTTGTGCTTGCCGATCACCCGGGTGCCGCGCACCGGCAGCACCTTGCGCCGCAGGCCGAGCCGCTCGGGGACGCCCGCGGCGATGCCCGCCTGCGACATGAAGGTGACGTGGGTGGACTGCTGGGCCCGGCCGAACTGGCCGAACATCGGCCGGTAGAGCACCGGTTGGGGGGTGGGCAGCGAGGCGTTCGGGTCGCCCATCTGGGCCCAGGAGATGATCCCGCCCTTGATGATCATCTTGGGCTTGGCGGCGAAGGAGTGGATCGGCCAGAGCACGATGTCGGCGAGCTTGCCGGCCTCCAGCGAGCCGACGTGGTCGGCGATGCCGGTGGCGATGGCAGGGTTGATGGTGACCTTGGCCAGGTAGCGCAGCACCCGCTGGTTGTCGTTGCGGGCGCTGTCGCCCTCCAGCGGGCCGCGCCGGTCCTTGCAGTGGTGCGCGATCTGGAAGGTGCGGGTGACGGACTCGCCGACCCGGCCCATCGCCTGCGAGTCGGAGGAGACCATGCTGATCACGCCGAGGTCGTGCAGCACCGACTCGGCGGCGATGGTCTCGGCCCGGACCCGGGAGTCGGCGAAGGAGACGTCCTCGGGGATGTCGTGGTTGAGGTGGTGGCAGACCATCACCATGTCGAGCAGCTCGTCCACCGAGTTCTTGGTGTAGGGCAGCGTCGGGTTGGTGGAGGAGGGCAGCACGTTGGGCTCGCCGGTGACCCGCAGGATGTCGGGGGCGTGGCCGCCGCCCGCGCCCTCGGAGTGGAAGGTGTGGATGGTGCGGCCGTCGAACGCCGAGCGGGTGCTCTCGAAGTAGCCGGACTCGTTCAGGCTGTCGGTGTGGATCGCCACCTGCACGTCGTGCCGGTCGGCGGCGGACAGCGCGGCGTCGATCACCGCCGGGGTGGCGCCCCAGTCCTCGTGCACCTTCAGCGCGCAGACGCCGGCCTCGATCTGCTCGTCCAGCGCGCCGGGCAGGCTGCCGTTGCCCTTGCCCATCAGGCCGATGTTGACCGGCACGTCCTCGCACGCCTCCAGCAGGCGGGCGATGTTGAACGGGCCGGGGGTGCAGGTGGTGCCGTTGGAGCCGTCGGAGGGGCCGGTGCCGCCGCCGATCAGGGTGGTGATGCCGTTGGTCAGCGCCTGCTGGGCCTGCTGCGGGGAGATCAGGTGGACGTGGGTGTCGATCGCGCCGGCGGTGGCGATCAGATGCTCGCCGGAGATCGCCTCGGTGCCGGGGCCGATCACCAGACGCGGGTGGACGTCGTTCTGGGTCTGCGGGTTGCCGGACTTGCCGATCCCCGCGATGAGCCCGTCCTTGATCCCGATGTCGCACTTGACGATGCCGATCACCGGGTCGATCACCACCACGTTGGTGATCACGGTGTCCAGCGCGCCCTGTGCGGCGGTGGCCTGCGGGTCGGCGCCCATGCCGTCGCGCATGCTCTTGCCGCCGCCGTAGACGATCTCGTCGCCGTACAGGCCCTCGCTGTAGTCCTTCTCCACCTCCACGACCAGGTTGGTGTCGGCGAGTTGGAAGCGGTCACCGACCGTGGGACCGAACATGTCGGTGTACTGCCGACGGGTCATGATCGGCATCAGTTGGCGCCCTTCTTCTTGGCGGAGCCCTTGCCCGTGCCCTTGTCGGCGGACTTCCCGGCGGGCTTGTCGGCGGGCTTGTCGGCAGGCCTGCCCCCGGGCTCCGGCTCGTCCCCCGGCTGCTCGGAAGGCGTCTCCGCGGCGCCCTCGAAGCCGAGTTCCAGGGCCCGGTGGAAGGCCTCGAAGCGAGCCCGGGAGGAGACCGTGCTGCCGTTGAGCAGGCCGCTGAACCCGACCAGCCGACCGGTGCCCCCGTACTCGCACAGCTCGACCTCGCGGGTGCCGCCGGGCTCGATCCGCACCGAGGTGCCGGCCGGGATGTTCAGGTGCATGCCGAGCGTCCGGTCGCGGTCGAACCGCAGTGCCGAGTTGACCTCGAAGAAGTGGTAGTGCGAACCGATCTGGATCGCCCGGTCGCCGGTGTTGACCACCTCGACCTTGGCGGTGCGCCGGCCCGCGTTGATCTCGATGTCGCCGTCGCCGTACAGGTACGTGCCGAAACTCACTGGTGACTCCTTGCAGCCGTCAGCGGGGACGAGTGGAGGTGCTGCTGCGCCTCCGGGGGCGGCGGGGCGTGGCCGTGGGAGTGGCCCGCCCCGGGCCCGTGGTGCGGGTGGTGGTCGTGGCCGTGGCCGCCGTCCGGCCCGTGGCTGTGGGCGGGACCGTGCCGGTCGGCGGCGGCCAGGGCGGCCGCGAGGCCGTCCTCGCCGCTGTCGTGCAGACGGCGGACGGCGGCGGTGGCCCGGGCGGAGAGCACCGCGGCCAGCGCGGCGGGCCCGAGCAGCGGTCCGGCGTCGAGGACGGTCACCTCGGCGGGGGCCGGCGGCGGGGCGGCGGGCAGGAAGGACGCGGGCAGCACCGCGACCTGCCGGGCTCCGAGCAGCGCGCAGCGGCGCACGCCCTCGGCCGGGTCCGGGTCGCCGCCCAGGAGCGCGGTCTGCACCAGCCGGTGCCGCCCGTACCGCCGCACCAGGTGGGCGACCCGGTCCAGCTCGGCGTCCTGGTGGGGGTCGCCGCCGGGGGCGGTGAGCAGCAGCGCGGCCTCGGCGGGGACGGCGGAGGCGGCGGCGCGCAGCCAGCCGACCAGGTGCTCGGGGCCGCCGAACGGATCGGCGACGGCGGTGGTGCGGCGCAGGTCGGACGGCAGGGCGCGGACGGTGCGGGCGGCGTCGGCGATCAGCCCGGGGTCGCGGCCGAGCGTCATCGGGACGACCGCGGTGTCCTGCCGGGCGGGGCGGGCGGCGAGCGCCCGGTAGAGCTCCCGGCCGCTGGTGACCACGGTGGTGTCCGGCCCGGCGAGCTGCCGCAGGGCGGTGCCGTGCCCGGCTTCGTGCCCGCAGACCGCGAGGACGTGGACCCGGGTGCCGGACACCCTCAGCCGCCGATGGGGTCGTGCACGGAGACCAGCTTGGTGCCGTCCACGAAGGAGGCTTCGACCTGGAGCAGCGGCAGCATCTGCCGCACCCCGTCCATGCAGGCGTCGATGCCGATCACGTGCCGGCCGAGTTCCATGCAGTCGGCGACGGACCTGCCGTCCCGGGCGGCTTCCAGGATGGCTTCGGTGATCAGCGCGACGGCTTCGCTGTAGTTCAGCTTGAGGCCGCGGCCCTGGCGCTTGCGGGCCAGGTCCGCGACCACGTAGACGACCAGCTTGTCGATCTCGCGGGGCGCGAGGTTCATCGGTGGATGCCTTCCTCGGACGGGACGGGGGCGGGGACGGGACGGGGACGGGGACGGGGACGGGACGGGGACGGGGTGCGGCGGGGTGCTCAGCCGCCGGCGGCGGCCCGCAGCCTGGGCAGCTGCGGGACGGCGGCCAGCAGCACCCAGGTGGTGAGGATGAACGGCCAGGTGAAGGTGTGGCCGTTGAAGGGTTTGAAGAGCGAGGTGACGGCGGCGGTCAGACCGGTGGAGAGGGCCGCGCCGAACAGCGCGTAGCCCGCGTTCCACGGGGTGGCGGCCAGGAAGACCGCGCCGAGCGCGATGCCGACCAGGACGGCGTTGTAGCCGTAGATGCCGGCGGAGACCTGCGCGGTGGGCGCACCGAGCGCCCAGGCCGTGACGATGCCGGCGACCGAGCCGAGCGCGGCGGCCAGCAGCACCCGGACGCCCGCGCAGGCCAGGCCGACCAGCATGATCAGGCCGACGTACCAGCTGTCCACCAGGAAGACCTGCGAGACGTTGGCGAAGAAGGCGTGCCACAGGTCGGAGAAGGTGATGCCGGTGTCGCCGCTGGTGGGGTCGGCGACGGGGGCGGGCGCGCCGTGCCAGATCCGGGCGAAGGAGGGCGCCCCGAGCACCATCACCCCGGAGACGACGCAGAACGGGGCGGTCAGCGCGGTCAGTCCGTAGGGCCGCAGCAGGGTGGTGAGCGCGGCGGTCAGGACGGTGCACAGCACGCAGCCGACCGCGGCGAGGACGTACGTGGCGGGGTGGTTGCCGAGCGAGGTGATCAGGGCGATGCCGGTGAGGCAGCCCGAGTAGCCCTGGAGGCCGAGCGCGATGGAGCCGCGGTCGACGCCGAACGCGTGGGCGGCGGCGGTGGAGACCAGCGTGCCGAGGGTGGCGAACAGGCCGACCTTCCAGCCGGCCGCCCACAGCCCGGCGAGGATGAACGCCCCGGTGAGCAGCTGCGGTTGCAGGTCGACCTGCCCGACGCCGCGCAGCGAGGCGGCCAGGTAGGCCGGCAACGGGCGCTTCAGGGCGCTGCGGGAACGCCCCTCGACTCCGTGCGTCACGTCTCGCTCCCGAATGTCCGCGGACCGGCGGGCTGCGTCAAATACGGTGATTCGTACCGAATATGACCGCCTGCCACTTCTTATCCCGTTCCGTCCGACCGGTCGGACGGGTCATCCACGTGTTCGCGCTTTTCACCCGATCGGCCCCCGGCGTCCCCCGGAGGAGCCCGATGACCAACCGTACCTCGACCTGAAGGACCGACCGGGCCCTCCGGCCCTGCCCCCGGGCCACGCCCGCTCCGAGCACGCCCCGGGCCGGCGGCGGTGACGGCGGTCCGGGCCGGGGGCTCAGGAGCGGTGGCCGGGCTCGAAGCGCATGCCCCGGCGGTCGTAGTAGCGGGTCATGCCGAAGCCGAAGGCCAGGGCCACCACGACGCCCAGCAGCAGCATCAGCCAGCCGCGGACCAGCCCGGCGCCGGCCTGCGCGTCGAAGTACAGGATCGACCGGACGGCGTCGACCATCTGCCGCATCGGCTCGAACACCCCGAGGAAGCGGTAGAAGCCGGGCGAGGCGCTGAGCGGCACGGTCGCGCCGGAGGCGGGCAGGTCGAAGGCGATGAAGACGAACATCGCGATCAGTTGCCCGACGTTGCCGAACGCGGCGATGATCGCCAGCACGCCCAGGCCGACGGTGGTGACGGCGCAGTAGGAGTACAGCCACAGCTGCCAGGCGTGCGGGGCCTCCATGCCCAGGACGGTGATCGCGGCGAGCATCACCAGGCTGGCGGAGACCAGCGCGACGGCCGCCGTCATGCCCATCTTGGCCAGCAGGACCTGGGTGCGGCTGATCCGCAGGGTGGGTTCGCGCAGGTGGAAGGGGCCGATCTCGGCGTCCGCGAAGCCCATCGAGACGTCGAGTCCGGCGTGCACGATGTTGGCGGTCATGAAGCCCGCCAGGAGCAGCAGCAGGGTGAAGTAGAACGCGCCGAGGCCGGAGCCGCTGTGCTCGCCGATCGGGTGGCCCACCTCGGTGACCGCCTCGACCGGGTCGGCCAGGAACACCTTGGCGGTCTCCGTGGTGGCGGTGGCGGCCAGTTGCCCGCCGATCGCCAGCGAGACCCGGTGCACGGCCTCCTGGTTGACCTGGCTCGCGATGCCAGAGCCGAGGCTGCCCGTCCCGGGGTTGGTGAGCACCTGGATCCTCGGGCGGGCCGGGGCGTCGGAGGTGGCCAGCGCGGCCACCGCGCGGGAGAAGTCCTCGGGGACCACCAGGGCGCCGTACACCTTGCCGGAGGAGAGCTGACGCTGGGCCTCCGCCCGGCTGACCCGGCGCCAGTCGATCTCGCCGGCCGGGGTGCCGGCCGCCACCTGGTCGGCGATCTGCGCGCCGAGCGGGCGGGACTGTCCCGGCAGCGGCGGGCCGGTGTCGGAGTCGACCAGCGCGATCGGCATGTGGTGCAGGTGCTTCTGCGGCGTCAGGATGTTGCCCATGTAGAGCAGGGACAGGCCCAGCGCGACCAGGGCGCTGAGCACCACCGGGGTCAGCCAGTTCCTCCAGCGGCCCAGCACCCGTCCGGCGTCGGCCGAACGGTCGGGGGGGCCGGGAGGTGTACCGGTGCTCGCCATGGTGCTCCGCGCGGTCGTCTGCCACGGCCGGGGCCCGCCGTCGGGGTCCGGCCTCGTACCCCGGCGGGGCACTGGGGTGACGATATGCACAAAACGGAGATTCCGCGGGGAGGGACTCGCGTCCCGTCGGCTCCTTTCACCGCGAGCGCTGCCGATGCCCCGCCAGTGGTGAGTGGCCCGGCGGTGCGGGGCGGGCGGGGACCGGTGGTCCGGCGGGCCGGTGCGCCTGGCATGCTGGCCCCGCCGTCGGGGGGCCGCACGGCGTTGCCGACAGGAGGGGGTCGAGCATGACCACGACCGCGGGGCCCGGCGTCCCCGCCCGGGACGGGGAGCCGGGCGAGTACTTCGAGCGGTGGCGGGACCTGATCGCGCGGACCCGGGACGCCGAGACCAGCAGCCCGTACGCCGACCGGTTCGAGGCCGAGCTGCGCCACCTGCAGCTCGGGCCGGTGACCTTCCTCGGCACGTCCTTCCCGCACGCGCGGTTCCGGCGCTCCGCCACCCGGGTCCGGCGCTCCGACCCCACCCTCATGCACCTGACCCTGGTGCTCGACGGCGTGCTGAGCCTGTCCCTCCCCGACGAGCCCGCCCGGGAGTTCCACCGCGGCGACCTCAGCCTGGTCACCAGCTCCCGCCCGTACGACATGCGGGCGTTCGGGGTCCGGCCGCCCGGGGCGGACCGGCCCCGGGTCGACGCCGTGGGCATCGACTTCCCGAGCGAGCTGCTGCCGGTGCCGCCGGAGCGGCTGCGGTCGGTGCTGAACCGGGGCTTCCGCGCGCGGACCGGCACCGCCGGGCTGGTGCCGGACTTCCTGCTCAGCCTGGACCGGCAGGCCGCCCACCTGGGCCCCGCCGCCGCGGAGCGGCTGGGCCCGGTCGTCCTCGACCTGGTGGCCGCCTGGCTGGCGGAGGAGATCGAGGCGACGGGCGAACTGCCACCGACCGCCCGGCGGCGCGCCCTGGTCGAGAACGTCCGGGCCTTCGTCCGGCGCAACCTGCACGACCCGGCGCTGACGCCCGCGCTGATCGCCGGGGCGCACCACGTCTCGGTCAGCTACCTGCACCGGGTCTTCACCGAGGAGAACGACGGCGAGACCGTCGCCGCCTGGATCCGCCGCCGGCGCCTGGAGCGGGCCCACCGCGACCTCGCCGACCCCGCGCTGCGCGGCACCCCCGTCCACGTCCTGGCGGTCCGCTGCGGCATCCCGCGCCCCGACGCCTTCAGCCGCGCCTTCCGCGCCGCGTACGGGCTCTCCCCGCGCGACCACCGCCACCGGTCCCTGGACGGCGGACAGTAGACGCGGCGCCAACCCACCGGCGACGCGCTGCCAACCCGGCGCGGACCCGGCTGGCTACCGTGGTCGACGTGAGGGGGCCCCGGCCGCTCGGGGCTCCTCGCGGTCGACGTGACAGCCGCCCACGGGGGACCCGACCGGCGCTGGAGGGGACGCGTCGGCCGGCCCGGTCCCGGCGGCCGGACCGGATCGCCCCCGGTCCGGCCGCCGGGCCTCCCCGGCCGTACGGGTCGGCGGCGTGCCGGAACCGGCGGAGCGGCTCAGTCGGTGGTGCGGCGGCCCAGGTAGGTGATCGGGCCCGGGTCGGGGACGGGGACGGGGTGGAAGCCGAGGCGGTCGTAGAAGGGGCGGGCGGCGGTGTTGGCGGTGACCATGCCGAGGTGGACCCGCGGGACGCCCTTGGCGGCCAGCGCGGCCAGCAGGGTGTGGATCAGCTCCCGTCCGTAGCCGGCCCGCTGGTGGCTGGGGAGCAGGTCGATGTGCAGGTGGGCGGGGTAGTCGGCGAGTTCGGGCAGCACCATCCGCTCGGGGGTGTGCATCAGGTCGATCATCGTCTCGCTGGGGGTGGCCGGGGCGCCGGTCGGCCGCGGGTAGCGGTCGGCGAGGGTGGGCAGCCACTCGTCCCGGAAGCGGCGGACGAAGGCGGGGGTGTCCGCGGTCGCCACCACGTACCCGACCGCGCGCTCGCCGTCGTCCAGCACGAAGGACAGGTCCGGTTCGAGCTCGGCGTACGGGGCGGCGAAGATGTTCGGCAGCAGGTCGAGGTCGGGGTAGGTCTGCCGGGAGTCGCCGCCGAGCTCGCCGGTGCGCACGCAGACGTCGAACAGGGCGGCCCGGTCGGTGGGCCGGTAGGGCCGGACGACGGCCCGGGGCGGGTGAGCGTTCATCGGGTCATCCTCGCCGCCCGCCCCCGGTTCGTACAGCGGTTCGACGGGGGGTCAGACCGCCATCGCCAGCATCAGCGGGGTCGCCCGGACGGCCAGCAGCTCGGCGGCCTCGCGCAGCCGGTGCGCCTGGGCGACCGGCAGCGAGGTGGCCAGGCAGCCGACGGTGCTCCCGGCGACGATCGGGACGGCCGCGCAGACCGTGTCCATCGAGTACTCCTGGAGGTCCAGCACCGGGACGGTGGCGGGCTGCCGGTCAAGCCGGTGCAGCAGCCGGTCGGTCTCGGTGATGGTGCGCGCAGTCAGCCGGGCGGCCGGGTGCCGGGCCAGGTGGTCGAGCCGGGCGTCGTGGTCGAGTTGCGCGAGCAGGCACTTGCCGATCGCGGAGGCGTGCGCGGTGGCCCGGAAGTCCGCCCACTCGTGCACCGCCGGGGCGTCCTCGGCGGCGCTCACCGCCTCCACCGAGAGTTCGCCGTCGTGGTAGCGGCTGAAGTAGACGGCCGCGCCCAGCTCTTCGCGCAGTTCCTCCAGCCGGTGGTGCAGCCGGGCCCGCACCACCGGTTCCCGGTGCTGGGTGCCCAGCAGGGTGAACGCCCCGCCCAGCGCCCAGCCGCCGTCCAGTCCGAGCAGGTACCCCTCGGTCTCCAACTCCTCTGCCAGCGGCCGCAGTTGCTCCTCCGGGACGGACAGCTCCCGGGACAGCTCGGCCAGCGTCGCCCCGGCCGGGTGGCGGTCGACCGCCTCCAGCAGTCGCAGCGCCCGCCGCAGCACCCCGAACGGCCCGCCCCCGCCCGGCCCGAGCAACCCGTCACGCCGGCCCCTGCGCACCGTCGACATGGCTCCGCCCCTCCCCGCCGGTCCGGCCTTCCGCCCAGCGTAGCCAGCGCACCGCCCGCGCACCGTCCCCTCACCGGATATTCGCCCCCGCGGAGGGCCGCCCCCTTGACACGCATATGCCGGACCGGCCCCGGCGCGCACCCGCCGGAGCCGGTCCGTTCGGGCGCACGCCGGAGCCGGTCCGGCCGGGCGGGCGGGGAGGGTCAGTCCTGCTGGGCCGCGCGGAGGGCGGCGACGGCCGCGGCGAGGCGGCTGCCGTAGTCCGGGTCGGCGGCGTGGAAGTGGGCGAGGTTCTTCTCGACCACGTCGTCCCGGCCGACCTGGGCGAGCGAGCCGGCCAGGTTGGCGATCAGGCGGGACTTCTCGTCCGCCGTCATCAGCCGGTAGAGCTCGCCGGCCTGGAAGAAGTCGTCGTCCTTGCTGTGGGCGGGGGTGGCGTGGGTGCCGGTGTGGCCGGAGAGCGGCTGCGGGGCGTGCAGCGACTCGTCGGTCTGGGCGGGGCCGCCGTACGAGTTGGGCTCGTAGTTCCGGTTCCGGCCGTTCGGGTTCAGCGCGGCGTACCCGTCCTGCCCGTAGTTGGCCGCCCCGGCCGCCCGCGGGGCGTTGACCGGCAGCTGGGTGTGGTTGACGCCGAGCCGGTAGCGCTGGGCGTCGGCGTAGGCGAACAGCCGCCCCTGGAGCATCCGGTCGGGCGACGGGCCGATGCCGGGCACGAAGTTGTTCGGCGAGAACGCGGCCTGCTCGACCTCGGCGAACACGTTCTCCGGGTTCCGGTTCAGCACCAGCCGGCCGACCCGGACCAGCGGGTAGTCGGCGTGCGGCCACACCTTGGTGACGTCGAACGGGTTGAACCGGTAGTCGGCGGCGTCCTCCACCGGCATCAGCTGCACGTACAGCGTCCAGGACGGGAACACCCCGCGCTCGATCGCCTGGCGCAGGTCCCGCTGGTGGCTGTCGGCGTCCCCGCCGGCGGTCTGCGCGGCCTGCTCGGCGTCCAGCGAGCGGATGCCCTGGTTGGTCTTGAAGTGGTACTTCACCCAGTGCGCCCGGCCCTCGGCGTCGACCCACTGGTAGGTGTGCGAGCCGAAGCCGTTCATGTGCCGGTAGGAGGCCGGGATGCCGCGGTCGCCGAACAGCCAGGTGATCTGGTGGGTGGAGGCCGGGGAGTGCGCCCAGAAGTCCCAGACGTTGTCGGGCTCCTGGACGCCGGTGTACGGGTCGCGCTTCTGCGAGTGAATGAAGTCCGGGAACTTGAGCGGGTCCTTGATGAAGAACACCGGGGTGTTGTTGCCGACCAGGTCGTAGTTGCCCTGCTCGGTGTAGAACTTGACGGCGAAGCCGCGCGGGTCGCGGACCGCGTCGGTGGAGCCCAGCGCGCCCGCGACGGTCGAGAAGCGCAGGAACAGCTCGGTGCGCTTGCCGACCGCCGAGAGGAACGCGGCCCTGGTGTACCGCGAGACGTCGTCGGTCACCTCGAAGTACCCGTACGCGCCCGACCCGCGGGCGTGCACCACCCGCTCCGGGACGCGCTCCCGGTTGAACCGGGCCAGCTTCTCCAGCAGGTGCTGGTCCTGGAGCAGCAGCGGGCCGTACGCGCCCGCCGAAGCGCTGTTCTGGTTGTCGGCGACGGGCGCGCCGGACTCGGTGGTGAGGGTTCTGGGCATGGTGATCCTTCGGGCGTGTGGAGTGAGGGACTCTGCGGCGGGCGGGCCCGGACCCCGGTGGGCGCGCCCCCCGGCTCAGCTCTCGTGGAGCGGGCGGATGGCCGTCGCGTCGGTGAGGGGCCGGGCCTCGGCGAGGTCCGCGGGGAGGCCTGCCGCGGCGAGGGCTTCGCGGGCCTCGCGGAGCGGGAGCGCGTTGAACCAGCGCAGGGCCAGCGCGTCCTGGCCGGCGGGGGTGAGGCGGCCGGTGAGGCGCAGGCGGGCGAGGCCGCCGTCGGGGTAGACGTTGATCCGGACGTGGGTGACGGGGGTGCCCGCCGGGAGCCGGTAGCGGTGGCGGGTGTCGGGCTGCAGGCGGGTGCGCGGCAGCAGGACGGTCTCGGTCTCGCCGTCGGTGCCGACGAGTTCGGCCCAGCCGGGGGCGTTGGCGACGAAGTGGGAGGTGTCCACCTCGGCCGCCAGGACCTCGCCGCCCCCGGCCAGGGCCACTCGCACCCAGTCGTTGGCCTTGTCGCGCCGACGCCGGGTCTCCCAGCCGTCGCCCATGACGGTGGCGCGGCCGGGAGCGTTCAGGTGGTGCGGGGAGGAGAAGTAGCGGTCGGAGGCGGCCTCGGCGACGCCGCCGTGCTCCTGGGCGGCGAGGTCGAAGGTGAGGCCGGCCAGCTCGCGCGGGTCGGGCAGCACCTCGCCGTGCACCCGCAGCCGGGCGACGCCGCCGTCCGGCCAGATGTTCAGGCGGACGTGGGTCCAGCGGGTCGGGTCGTCGACCGGGAACCGGTGCGCGGTGTCGCCCTTGAGCGCGGTGCGCGGGACGAGGTCGGTCCACTCGGCGGCGGCCAGTTCCTCGGGCGAGGGGTGGCCGGGGACGGACGCGGCCTGCACGGAGGCGGTCTCGGGGTAGTTGCCGGTGAAGTGGGCGGTGTCGACGACCACGCCGCGGATGCGGCCCGCGGCGCCGAGCCGGACGATCGCCCAGTCGTGGTCGTCGTCGGCGGGGTGCGGCTGTTCGGCGCTGGTGCCGCGGCGGCGGCGGGACTCCCAGCCGTCCATGATCTGGCCCTTGTGGCCGAAGGTGTGCGGGCGGAACTCGGCGGGCTTGGCGACCAGCAGGTTCTCGGCGTCCGCGAAGGTGTCCTCGTTGGTGGCGACCACGCCCGCGCCGAGCAGCCGGGAGGCCAGGTCGACCAGCTCGGTGAAGGGCGCGTCCGGGGTCAGGTCAGTACTCAACTGGTGCTCCTTCGTTCGGCGTTCGGGGTCGGGTGAGCTGTCGGCCGTACGGGGCGCCGTCGGGGTCGACGGGCCGTCCGCGCAGCCAGGTGTGCCGGACCAGCCCGGTGAGGGTGCGGCCCGCGTACGGGGTGACCGGGTTCTTGTGGTGGAGGCGCTCGGCGCGGACGGTCAGTTCGCCGTCCGGGTCGAAGGCCACCAGGTCGGCGTCGTACCCGGGCGCGATGGCGCCCTTGGTGCCGGTCAGGCCGACCAGGTCGGCGGGTCCGGCGGACATCCAGCGGACCACGTCCGCCAGGGTGTGGCCGCGCCGGCGGGCCTCGGTCCAGACGGCGGGCAGGCCCAGTTGCAGGGAGGCGATGCCGCCCCAGGCGGCGGCGAAGTCGCCGCTGCCGCCGTGCCGCCGGAGGAGTTTGAGGTCGGGGGTGGAGGGCGAGTGGTCGGAGACCACGGCGGCGAACTCGCCGTCGGCGAGGGCCTGCCAGAGCAGGTCGCGGTTGGACTCGTCGCGGATCGGCGGGCAGCACTTGAAGGCGGTGTCCCCGTCGGGGACCTCCTCGGCGGCCAGGGTCAGGTAGTGCGGGCAGGTCTCGGCGGTGACCCGGACGCCGTCCGCGCGGGCCTGCCGCAGCAGCGGCAGGACGGCGGCGGAGGAGACGTGCAGGACGTGCACCCGGGCTCCGGTGCGGCGGGCGGCGGCCAGCAGGGCGGCGACCGCGGCGGCCTCGGCGCCGTCCGGGCGGGAGGCCAGGAAGTCGCGGTAGTGGGCGCCGGGCACCTGGGGGGCGGCGTCCAGCACGGCCGGGTCCTCGGCGTGGATGATCGCCAGCGCGCCGAGCCGGGCCTGTTCGGCCAGCGCGGACTCCAGGTCGGCGGGGGTGGCCAGGTGCGGGAACTCGTCCACCCCGGACGGGGCGAGGAAGGACTTGAAGCCGAACACCCCTTCCCGGTGCAGGAGTTCGAGGTCTGCGGTGTTGCCGGGTACGGCCCCGCCCCAGAAGCCCAGGTCGACCCAGGCCTGGCCCTCGGCGGTCTTCCGCTTGGCGGCCAGGCCCCGGACGGTGGTGGTCGGCGGGATCGAGTTGAGCGGCATGTCGACGATCGTGGTGACGCCGCCGGCCGCGGCGGCCCTGGTCGCGGAGGCGAAGCCCTCCCAGTCGGTGCGGCCGGGTTCGTTGACGTGCACGTGGGTGTCGACCAGGCCGGGCAGCAGGGCGGTGGTGCCCAGGTCGGTGAGCGGCCGGCCGTCGGCGGGCGGGGTGCCGTGCGGGGCGATCCGCTCGATCCGGCCGGCCCGGACCAGCACGTCGGCAGGGCGTTCGCCGTCCGGCAGGACCACCCGCCGGGAGCGGATCACCGCGGCGTCGATGGGCATGAGGGGACCTCCGAGCGTCGTGGGAGCGAGGGTGGGTCGAAGGAGTGCTGGGAGCCTAGGCTCGCCTTCAACAAAACGTCAATGTGGGAACGTACGAGAGGGCGACGGTCCGTCAGCGCAGCAGCGCGGCGGCCAGCCGCTCCCCCGCGAGCTCCGCGAGCTCGCCCGCCCGGGCCATCGACTCCGCCGGACCGCCCGCCAGCTCGGCCAGCGCCAGCGCCTCGACGAAGCCCGCCGCCCGCCACTCCCGCTCGGCGAGCTCCAGCCGCCCGGCCACCGCCGCCACCGGCACCCCGGCCCGGGCCGCCGCCGCGGCCACCCCCGCCGGGGCCTTGCCGTGCAGGGTCTGCGCGTCCAGGCAGCCCTCGCCGGTCACCACCAGGCGGGCCCCGCGCACCGCCCGCTCGAAGCCCAGCAGCTCCAGCAGCAGCTCGATGCCCGGGCGCATCGTCGCCCCCAGCAGCGCCAGCGCGGCGAAACCCACCCCGCCGGCCGCGCCCGCGCCCGGCGCGTCCCGGACCTCACGGCCGGTCAGCCCGGCGACCGCGTCCGCCCAGCGGGTCAGCCCCTCCTCCAGCACCACCAGGTCGGCGGCGTCCGCGCCCTTCTGCGGGCCGTAGACGGCCGCCGCCCCGCGCGGGCCCAGCAGCGGGTTGTCCACGTCGCACGCGACGACCACCTCCACCCCGCGCAGCCCGTCCGCGAGCGGGCCCGGCTCCACCCGCGCCAGCCGCCGCAGGGCGGCCCCGCCGGGCGGCAGCGGCGCGCCCTCCGCGTCGTACAGCTCGACGCCCAGCGCCTGCGCCAGGCCCGCACCGCCGTCGGTGCAGGCGCTCCCCCCGAGGCCCAGCACCACCCGGGTCGCCCCGAGCGCGACCGCCTTCGCGACCAGCTGCCCGACCCCGTACGAGCCGGCGGCCAGCGGCGCCGTCCGGCCGCCGGGCAGCCGGGCCAGCCCGGACGCCTGCGCCAGCTCGACCACCGCGGTCTCCCCCTTCACCGCCAGCCCCGCGACCACCGGCAGGCCGGTCGGCCCGGCGACCTTCACCTCCGCCCGGGAGAACCCGGCCGCGAGCGCCGCCGCCAGCGTCCCCTCCCCGCCGTCGGCCACCGGCAGCTCGCGCACCTCCACCCCGGGCGCCGCCCGCCGGATGCCGGCCGCGATCCGCGCGGCGACCTCGGCGCCCTCCAGCGACCCCTTGAACTTGTCGGGGGCGACGACCACATGACCTCGCACGGCACCGGGCCTTTCTGCAGAAACGAGCGGGCGGAACGGGGCCGGGGGCGGCGGGGGTCCGGGCCCCCGGACGCGCGCCACCCGGATGCCCGAGAGTCTCCCTCCCCGCCGACCTCCCGTGCGGGAGGCTCCCCTCGGCGGGGAGGGGTTCGTGCCCCCCCGGCGGCGCGGGCGCGGGCGGACAGGTGCGCGCCGCCGGGGGGAGTCCGGTCACTGCACCTGCTTGACCTCGCGGCCGGAGAGCCGCTCGACGCCGCGCAGCAGCGCGGAGTGGTCGAGCGAGCCGTCGCCGTTGGCGCGGGCGGAGGCGACCAGTTGGGCGGCGACCGCGCCGAGCGGGAGCGCGGCGCCGACGGCGCGGGCGGCGTCGGTGACGATGCCCATGTCCTTGTGGTGCAGGTCGATCCGGAAGCCGGGGGCGAACTCGCGGGCGAGCATGTTGCCCTTCTTGCGGTTCAGCACGGTGGAGCCGGCCAGTCCGCCGCCGAGCACGTCGAGGGCGGCGGCGAGGTCGACGCCGGCGTTCTCCAGGAAGACCACGGCCTCGGCCAGCACCTGGATGTTGACGGCGACGATCAGCTGGTTGGCGGCCTTGACGGTCTGTCCGGCGCCGGCCGGGCCGACGTGCACGACGGTGGTGCCGAGCGCGTCGAACAGCGGCTTCGCCTCGGCGAAGTCGGCCGCCGCGCCGCCGACCATGATGGAGAGCACCGCCTCGACGGCGCCGGCCTCGCCGCCGGAGACGGGGGCGTCCAGGGTGCGGATGCCGCGGGCCTTGGCGGCGGCCTCGACCTTGATCGAGGTCTGCGGGGTGATGCTGGACATGTCGATGACCAGGGCGCCGGCCCGGGCGTGCTCCAGGACGCCGTCCTCGCCCAGGATCACCTGCTCGACCTGCGGGTCGGCGGGCACCATGGTGATGACGACCTCGGCGTCGGCGACGGCCTCGGCGATCGAGGCGGCGCCGTGGCCGCCGGCCGCGACCAGGGCGTCGATGGGCTCCCGGGTGAGGTTGTAGCCGGTGACGTGGTGGCCGGCCCCGACCAGGTTGACGGCCATGGGCTTGCCCATGATGCCGAGGCCGATGAAGGCGATCTTGCGGCTCATCGCGTGCGGGTCCTTAGGTGAGTGGCGTGAGGGGGGTTCAGCGCGCGGCGCGCAGTTCGCGCGGCAGCCAGTCGAAGCTCTCGGCGCTGACGCCTCCGGCCGGGCGGTACTCCAGGCCGACGCGGCCGCGGTAGCCGGCGGCGGTGAGGCGGGCGAACAGGTCCTCGAAGTCGAGGTCGCCGGTGCCGGGTTCGTTGCGGCCGGGGGTGTCGGCGATCTGCACGTGGCCGATCCGGTCGGCGTGCGCCTCGATGACGGCGCCCGGGTCCTCGCCGTTGCGGGCGAGGTGGTAGAGGTCGCAGAGGAACTTCGCGTTGCCGAGCCCGGTGGCGGCGTTGACCTTGTCGACCACGTCGACCGCGGCGGCGGCGGTGACCAGCGGGTAGTCGGGGGACTCGGCCCGGTTGAGCGTCTCGACCAGCAGGACCGCGCCGATCGAGTGGGCGGCCCGGGCGGCGAGGGCGAGGTTCTCCAGGGCGAGGGCGTCCTGCTCGGCGGGGTCGGTGCCGGGGACGCGGTTGCCGTAGAGGGCGTTCAGCGCGCCGGTGCCCAGGCGGGCGGCGAGGGCGGTGGCGACCGGGAGGTTCGTCCGGAAGCGCGCGCTCTCGGCGGGGAGGGAGAGCGTGCCGCGGGCGCCGCGGACCAGGTCGTCGAGGAGGTTGAGGCCGGTCAGTTCGACCCCGGCGTCCTCGAACGCGGCGACCAGCGCGTCGGTTTGGTCCGCCCCGGGGGCGGGGTCCTCACCGAAGGGCCACCAGAGTTCGGCGGCGGTGAAGCCGGCCGCCGCGGCGGCCGTGGGCCGCTCCAGCAGGGGCAGTTCGCCGAACAGGATGGACAGGTTGACCGTGAAGCGGTGCTGGGCGGCAGCGGTCACGTCGTTCACCTCTCGCTCTCTCGCCGTGCAACTTCCACGATCCGGAAGCTGGATTCTGCTTGACGGAAGCTTCTCCGTCGCCGCCCGAGGCTGTCAAGGACGTCGCAACATTTTGTTGAAGCCACCCGGACCGCCCGCCGTCCGCCCGCGCCCACCTGTCCGATCGTCCGGACCGGCCGGATCGCTAAGGTGGGCGGGTGCGATTGATGGTGGAGTTCACGACAGAGCCGTTCGACCTGGACGGGTTCCCCGAGCACGCCAGGGCCGCGCGCCGGGTGGTGGACGAGGCGGGGCTCGCCGTCTCGGTCGGGCCGTTCGGCACCAGCGCCGAGGGCGACGCCGAACCGGCCCTGGCCGCCGTCACCCGCCTGCTGCGGGAGACCCTGGCGGCCGGGGCGAGCCGGATCTCGGTCCAGGTCAGCGTGCTGGACGAGGAGCCCGGCGCCCCGGGGGCGGCCGGCCCGGAAGGACGCGAAGGAGGGGATAAGCAGTGAGCGACGCCCTGAACCACCCGCTCGCCGCCGCCCTGGAACCCCTGCTGGCCGCGGTCGGCGCGACCGCGGTCGAGCCGTCCGCGGCCCGCGCGGAGGACGTCGTCCTGGAGTGGGACGGCGCCCCGGCCGTCGCCGTGCGGCTGCCGCACCTGAGCAGCGCGCTGGACCGGCTGCTGGCGGAGATGGCCCGGCAGTTCGACGGCCGGCCGCTGGCCGAGCTGGACCGCGCCGAGAAGCAGCGGGTGGTCGCGCTGCTGGAGGAGCGCGGCGCGTTCACCGTCCGCCACGGGGTGGAGACGGTCGCGTCGGCGCTCGGCGTCAGCCGGTTCACGGTGTACAACTACCTGAACCGGCAGGAGAAGTCCTGACCCCGCCGGGGCCCGGCCCCGGGGATTTGGCGGATCGCACACGGCGTCGGGTCGCGGACCCGGCGCCGTGCGCCGTCCCCACAAACAGTTCAACAAAGTGTTGACGGCCTGTTGCGGCCGATCTAGCTTGTGCGGGTGGCACCAACCCTCAGGAGGTCCACCGTGACCCAGCCACCCCCTGCCCTCGCCGCCCTGGCCGCCACCGACGCGGCCGGACTGCGGGAGCTCCTGCTGGAGGTCTGCTCCAGCCCCGCCTGGGCCGCCGCCGTCGCGGCGACCCGCCCCTGGCACGACCGCGCGGAGCTGTCCGCCGCCAACGCGGCGGCGACGGCGGGGCTCTCCGCGGCCGACCTGCGCGACGCGATGGCCGGCCACGCCCGGATCGGCACCCCGAAGCCGGGGGACGCCGTCTCCGAGCGCGAGCAGGCCGGCGTCCGGGACGCCGACCCGTCCGTCCTGGCCGAACTGCGCGCGGCCAACACCGCCTACGAGGCGAAGTTCGGCCACGTGTTCCTGGTCTGCGCGACCGGGCGCACCGCGGACGGCATGCTCGCCGCGCTGCGCGCGCGCCACCCGAACGACCCCGCCACCGAGGCGGAGACCGTCCGGGAGGAGCTGCGGAAGATCAACGAGATCCGTCTCGACCGCCTGCTTGACGCGCCCCAGTGACCTGACGGACAGTCACTCCCTGCCATCCAGTGAGGTCTTCCCCATCATGACCGGCATCTCCACGCACGTGCTCGACACCAGCCTCGGCCGCCCGGCCGCGGGCGTACCGGTCGAGCTGGCACTGCACACCGAGGGTGGCTGGCAGGTGCTCGGCACCTCCGCCACGGACTCCGACGGCCGGGTCAGGGACCTGCCGGCCGCGGAGGCGGGCTCGGTCGTCCGGCTGCTGTTCGACACCGCCGCGTACTACGCGGGGTCGGCGGAGCGGCCGTTCTTCCCCGAGGTCTCGATCGTCTTCACGGTCGCGCCCGCGCAGCACCACTACCACGTGCCGTTGCTGCTCAACCCGTTCGGCTACTCGGTCTACCGCGGAAGCTAGGTAGGCCGTCCGGAACCCTAGGAGCCACGTCATGGCCCACGTGCTCGGCCAGAACCAGTACGGCAAGGCGGAGAACCGCATCGTCCGGGTCTCCCGCGATTCCAACCGCCACGAGATCAAGGACCTGAACGTCTCGGTCTCGCTGCGCGGCGAGTTCGACGACGTGCACCTCACCGGCTCGAACGCCAACTGCCTGCCCACCGACACCACCAAGAACACCGTGTACGCCTACGCCAAGGAGCACGGCATCGAGTCCGCCGAGGGCTTCGCCGTCCTGCTGGCCCGGCACTTCGTGGACGACACCGAGCGCGGTGTGGTCCACAGCGCCCGCATCCGGGTCGAGGAGTACGGCTGGGAGCGGATCAGGACCCCCGACTCCTCCTCCCGGTTCATCGGCTCCGAGGAGGTCGGCCACTCCTTCGTCCGCAAGGGCCAGGAGGTCCGCACCACCGAGGTGGTGTACGACGGCGACCGGTTCCGGGTGGTCTCCGGACTCAAGGACCTGGTGGTGATGAACACCACCAACTCCGAGTTCTGGGGCTACATCAAGGACCGGTACACCACCCTCCAGGAGGCGTACGACCGCATCCTGGCCACCCAGGTGACGGCCCGCTGGGCGTTCGGCTTCCACGGCCGCGACGGCCAGCCGGAGCCGAACTGGAACCGCTCGTACCAGCAGGTGCGCCGCCACCTGCTGGAGGCCTTCGCCGAGACCTACTCCTACTCGCTGCAGCAGACCCTGCACGCGATGGGCACCCGGGTGCTGAACAACCGCGCCGAGGTGGACGAGGTCCGCCTGGAGCTGCCGAACAAGCACCACTTCCTGGTCGACCTGGAACCGTTCGGACTGAAGAACGAGAACGAGGTCTACTTCGCCGCCGACCGGATGTACGGCCTGATCGAGGGCACCGTGCACCGCGAGGGCGTCACCCCGGTGATCCCGGTCGCCTGACGCACCGCCACCCGCCGCACGCGGCACCGCGCTTCCGCTCCCTCCCCCACACCGTTCGGAGACCGTGCCCGCCCTCACGGCGGCAGTCCCGGGGGCCGGAGAGCGCCCCGGAGGGACCCTGCACCGTCGTCCCGCCCTCCGGCCGATCCACCCGCCCTCTCCAGCGCCCGGGTTGCGCCGAGAGCCAGGGACAGCAAAGGGGCTCTTCCATGGCACTCCGCACCACCCCCACCACCGACGACGGTTCCACCCCCACCCACCCGGTCGACGAGGTGCTCTCCCCGCCGAAACTGCTCGGCACCGGGCTCCAGCACGTCGCCGCGATGTACGCCGGCGTGGTCGCTCCACCCCTGATCGTGGGCGCGGGCGTCGGGCTGAGCCCCGGCGAACTCGCCCTGCTGATATCGGCCAGCCTGTTCACCGCCGGACTGGCCACCCTGCTCCAGACCCTGGGCGTCTGGCGGATCGGGGCCCGGCTCCCGTTCGTCAACGGCGTCTCGTTCGCCGGCGTCGCCCCGATGCTGGCGATCGCCAAGGAGCACGGCCCGCAGGACGCCCTCCCGGTGGTCTTCGGGGCGGTGATCGTCGCGGGGGTCCTGTGCTTCCTCGCGGCGCCGTACTTCTGCCGGCTCGTCAGGTTCTTCCCGGCGGTCGTGCAGGGCACCGTGATCACCCTGATCGGGGTGTCGCTGCTGCCGGTGGCGGTCAACTGGGCGCGCGGCGGCTCGCCGGGCGCGCCCGGCTACGGCTCGGCGAAGGCGGTCGGCCTGGCCGCGTTCACGCTGGCCGCGGTGGTGCTGGGCAACCGGCTGCTGCGCGGCTTCTGGCAGCAGATGTCGCTGCTGATCGGCCTGGCGGTCGGCACCGCCGCGGCCTTCCCGCTCGGCCTGGCCGACTTCTCGGCCGTCGGCGACGCCCGGGTGTTCGCGCTGCCCTCGCCGTTCCACTTCGGCGGGCCGCGGTTCGACGCCGCGGCGATCGTGTCGATGTGCATCGTCATAGTGGTCTCGATGACCGAGTCCACCGCCGACATGCTGGCGCTGGGCCGGATCGTCGACCGCGAGGCCGACGAGCCGACCCTGGCGGCCGGGCTGCGCGCCGACGGCCTGGCCACCGCGGTCAGCCCGGTGTTCAACGGCTTCGCGTGCAGCGCGTTCGCCCAGAACATCGGCCTGGTGGCGCTCACCAAGGTGCGCAGCCGGTACGTGGTCGCGGCCGGCGGCGGCATCCTGGTGCTGCTCGGGCTGTTCCCGGTGCTCGGCGCGCTGGTGTCGCTGGTGCCGCAGCCGGTGCTCGGCGGCGCGGGGATCGTGCTGTTCGGCACGGTCGCGGCGTCCGGCATCCGCACCCTCGCGGAGGCCGGGATGGAGTCGACCTCGCACACCATCCTGGTGTCGGTCTCGCTCGGGGTGGGGATCGTCCCGATCGCCGTGCCGACCTTCTACGACGGGTTCCCGGAGGCCGTCCGCACCCTGATGCACTCGGGCATCTCGGCCGGCTGCCTGGCCGCGGTGCTGCTCAACCTGCTGTTCCACCACGTCGGCTCCGCCGGCCGTTCCCTCCAAGGAGTCCCCCCATGGCAGTCCAGCCCCCCGCCGCCGACCGGCGGATCGTGATCGAGAACGTCGCGATCGCCACCGTCGACGCGCACGACACCGAGTACGCCCGCGGCCACGTGGTCCTGCTCGGCAACACCATCGAGTCGGTCGGGGACGGGCCCGCGCCCGCCTGGCTGGACAACGTGGCGCGGCGGATCGACGGCGAGGGGCACCTGCTCACCCCCGGGCTGGTCAACACGCACCACCACTTCTACCAGTGGATCACCCGCGGACTGGCCCAGGACAGCATCCTGTTCGACTGGCTGGTGGCGCTGTACCCGACCTGGGCCCGGATCGACGAGGACCTGGTGCACGCCGCCACCCAGGGCTCGGCCGCCGCGCTGCTCAAGTCGGGCTGCACCACCGCCTCCGACCACCACTACGTCTTCCCGCGCGGCGGCGGCGACGTGCTGGGCGCCTCGGTGGCGGGCGTGCAGGAGCTGGGCCTGCGGTTCACCGCGCTGCGCGGCTCGATGGACCGCAGCCGGAAGGACGGCGGGCTGCCGCCGGACCACGCGGTGGAGGACACCGACGAGATCCTCGCCGCCTCCGAGTCCGCCGTCGACAAGTGGCACGACGCCTCGTTCGGCTCGATGCTGCACGTCGCGATCGCGCCCTGCTCGCCGTTCTCGGTCTCCACCGAACTGATGCGGCAGTCCGCCGAGTTGGCCCGCCGCAAGGGCGTGCGGCTGCACACTCACGGCTCGGAGACCGCCGAGGAGGAGGAGTTCTGCCGGCAGCTGTTCGGGATGGGCCCGACCGACTACTTCGAGTCGACGGGCTGGCTGGGCGAGGACGTGTGGATGGCGCACTGCGTCCACATGAACGACTCCGACATCGCCAAGTTCGCCGAGACCGGCACCGGCGTCGCGCACTGCCCGTCCTCCAACGCCCGGCTGGCCGCCGGGATCGCCCGCGTCCCCGACATGCTGAGGGCGGGCGTGCCGGTCGGCCTGGGCGTGGACGGCACCGCCTCCAACGAGTCCGGCGAACTGGGCACCGAACTGCGCAACGCGCTGCTGATCAACCGGCTGCACGGCCGCCCCGACGCGCTGACGGTGCGCCAGGCGCTGCGCCTGGGCACCATGGGCGGCGCCCGGGTGCTGGGACGGCAGGCCGAGATCGGCTCGATCGAGGCCGGCAAGCTCGCCGACCTCGCGCTCTGGAAGGTCGACGGGGTGCTGCACTCCTCGATCGCCGACCCGGTCGCCGCGCTCGTCCTCGGCGCCCTGCCGCCGCTGACCGCCCTGTTCGTCAACGGCAACCCGGTGGTCGAGAACGGCCGCCTGACCACCGCCGACGAGGACCGGATCGCCCTCGCCGCCGCCCGCGCCGCCCGCGACCTGGCCGCCCGCGGCTGACGCCCCACCGAGCCCCGGGGGCCGGCCGCCAGGGACGACGGCGGGCCCCCGGACCACGGCCCCGGACCCACGGCGAAGGGTCCGGGGCCGACCCACGCCGCCGTCCGGACCGGCCCTCCGGGCTACGGCGGGCTGGGCGCCGTCCGGCCGCTGCCGCACGAGCGGCTGCTGCACCACTTCGGCACCGACCGGCCGACCGTCTCCTCGTACGTCCGGGCCATGGAGGGCGACGAGCTGCTCATGGAGGCGACCCGCCGCTGGACCGGCCGGTGCGTGCTGCTCCACACCGGCGGCGATCCCACGCACTGGGGCGTGTTCGGCTTCTCCGGCGGCTGACGGACCGTCACCGCCTCCCCCGTCGGCACCAGCGCCACCGCGGGCACGACGCCCCGGGCGCGGTCAGCCGCCACCTGACCGCGCTCACCGCCGCCGGCCCGCTCCCCCGTACCCGCACCGGCCGCAGCGGCCGCTACGTGAGCGCCTCCGGGTGCTTCTCCGAGCCCGGCTGGTCCCGCTCCCACGGCCAGGCCGCGTCCTGCCCGGCCTCCAGCAGGGGGATCAGGCGGAACGCGGCGTCGGTCAGGCCGCCGAAGGTGTGGCGGTTGCCGGTGCCGGAGGGGGCGTGGCCGGTGCGGTAGCCGGCCAGGTTCCAGGTGTAGCAGGGGACGTGCGCCGGGACGGGCTCCAGCGGGTCGCGCGAGAAGCCGCCGTAGGCCTGCTCGTCGGTGACGATCACCACCCGGTCGTGGCCCCGGTAGTGGGCGCGGACGGCGGCGGCGGTGTCGGTGCCGCCGCGGTTGCCGAAGCGGTCGACCGCCTTGAGCAGCGAGTCGCCCGGCCGCAGGTCGATCTCCCGGCTGGTGGTGCCGAATTCGACCAGGTCGGCGGCGGCGGCCCGCAGGGCGATCGCGGTGCCGAAGACCGCGGCGGTGTCGGCCCGGTTGAGCTCGGTCTGCGCGCTGGGCCGGTCGAACATCGAGCCGGAGCGGTCGACCAGGACGAGGGTGCGCCCGGGCAGTTCCGGCACGTTCTCCAGCGAGTGCCGCAGCGCCCGCTCCAGCGCGTGGCCCCAGCGCAGCGAGGGCGCGTGCCGGTGCGCGGCGAGGTAGCGGAACGGGAACTGGCGCGAGCGGCGCACTTCGCCGCGGTCGGCGATCCGGCGGGCGACCGCCTCGGCCGCCTCGTCCGAGACGCCGGCCCGGTCGAAGTTGCGCAGGTTGCGCACCAGCGCCATCGCGCCCATGGACGGGATGACGGCCTCCCAGGCGGCGGCGTCCAGCGGGCCTTGGAGCCAACCGGCCAGCGCCTCCCAGGTCATCCCGGCGGCGGCCAGCAGCTCGGCCCCGCCGGGGCGCTCGACCACCGCGCGGCGTTCGGCCACGGGCAGGGCCGTCAGCTCCCGGTGGGCGGTCAGCACGGCGCTCCCGGCGGGCGGGAGGGCCTCGTCGGGGCGGTGGCGCCGGTCCAGCGCGTAGCGGAACAGCTCGCCCTGCCACGGCTTGTCGCGGTGGGGGCTGGGGTGGGTCAGCTCCAGGACGTCGCCGAAGCGGTAGCCCTTGCCCGCGGTGTCGTACTTGAGCAGGGCCCGCGCGTCGTACAGCCGGGCGGCGGCGTCGGCGACGCCGCGCTTGAGCGGCTTGGGCAGGGCGCGGCCGTAGCGGGAGGTCCAGTAGGCGAGCAGTTCGCCGGGCTCGTCGGGGCGGCGCAGCACCGCGTCGACCACCTGCCGGGAGTAGCCGGGGAGCTTCGCGTCGAGCCGGGCGCGGGTGAACTCGGCGGCGCCGACCAGCGGGGCGGTGCGCATCGCGGCGCCGTGGCGCAGCCAGCGCAGCAGGCCGAGCGTCCACTCGGGGTCGCGGACGGCGAGTTCGCGCACCAGGGCGGTGTAGCGGTCGTCGCGGTCGCCGCCGCGTTCGTAGTAGGTGTCCTGGCCGACCAGGTTGGCGACGGCGAGCAGGAAGAGCTCGGACTTCTCGTCCCGCAGGTGGCCCGTCCCGCCCTGGTGGTTGGGGATGGTCCGCCCGGTGGTGGTGACGGGCGAGGTCGGGCCGCTCGCGGCGGTGGCGGGGCGGGTGTTGAAGCGGGCCATGGGGGAACTCCTCCTGCGTCCTGCGGGGAGGCGTGCCGGGCCGGGGCGTCCGAGATCGTGCGGGCCGGGTCGGCCCGCCGCGGTGGAGGTGACAGTTCGGTGCTCTGCCCTTGAGCTACCGCCCGTGCGGGGCACGGGCGACCGGGACTCGAACCCGGAACCGCCGAAGCCGGAAGTAACCCCCGCCTGCGCACCGGACGCCCCGGCGCGGCTGCCTCCCGAGATCGAGAGCGGCGCCGGTGGGTTCTTTGCAGGAAGTAACCGGTGCCTGCGCACCGGGAGGTGGCAGTCTGCGTACAGCTGGGTGTCCGGAGGTCGAGGCGGCGGGGGTGACGTGGAACGGTTCCTTCACCTGGGCCGCACCGGCCGGAGCCGACGGACCCATCCAGAGAAGTAACCCCTGCCTGCGCACCCGGACGTGGATCACCCTAGCCAGCGCGCTCCCGCGGCCGCACCCGTTTTTCCCCGGTGCCGGGGCGGCCCGGGCGCCTCGTTCAGGCTTCGCGGCCGAGGGTGGCCAGGTAGGCGCGCCAGCCGCCGTGCGCGGTGATCTCGCGGTGCACGCCGCGTTCCAGCTGGCCGCGGGCCAGCACCATCGACAGCGCGGGGGTGCCGTCGGCCAACTCGATGACGCCGAGCTCCAGTTCGCGCGGTTCGCCGGGCAGGACGGCGTCCCGCAGGCGCTCCAGCGGCAGTTCGTACAGCTCGCCCTCGACGGCGGTGTCGGCGTCCGGGTCGGCGAGCAGGGCGGGGCACTCGTCGCGGACGGAGAAGAAGCGGTAGCCGGGGGCGGTGCGGGCCGGGCCGACCAGGTGGCCGTGGACCTTGGCGTGGAACGGGCCGCCGGTCATCGCCTGGCCGTTGAAGAAGACGCGTGCCATGGTGCTCCTTTCGTGGGACCGCCCCGTACCGCGGCCGGTGTGGGGGTGCGGCGGTACGGGGCGGAGTGGGCGGGGCGGGGTGCGCGGGGTGGAGTGCGCGGGGCGGGGCGGGGCGCTCAGTCGATGAGGGCGAGCGCGGGGAGGGTGAGGAAGTCCGGGAAGTCCTCGGCGAGGGCGACCTGCTCGAACAGGGCGGCGGCCTCCGTCCAGCGCCCGGCGGCGTAGGCGTCCTCGCCCGACTCGGCGCGCAGCGCGTCGAGTTCCTCGGCGACCAGGCGGCGGACCAGGTCGGCGGTGGTCTTCTCGCCGGTGTCGGCGAGCACCACGCCGTTGTGGATCCACTGCCAGACCTGCGAGCGGGAGATCTCGGCGGTGGCGGCGTCCTCCATCATGTGGAAGATGGCGACGGCGCCGAGCCCGCGCAGCCAGGCCGCGAGGTAGCGGATGCCGACCTGGACGGCGTTGTGCAGCCCGGCGCGGGTGCAGCTGCCGCCGGCCGCGGCGACGTCGAGCAGTTGGGCGGGGGTGACCGGCTCGGCCGAGCCCGGGTTCTCCTTCTGGTGCGGGCGCTCGCCGAGCACCGCGTCGAAGCACTCCCGGGCGACGGGCACCAGGTCCGGGTGGGCGACCCAGGAGCCGTCGAAGCCGCCCGCGGCCTCCCGCTCCTTGTCGGCCCGGACCTTGACCAGCGCGGCGGCGTTGACCTCCGGGTCCTTGCGGGAGGGGATGAACGCGGCCATCCCGCCGATGGCGTGCGCGCCGCGCCGGTGGCAGGTGCGCACCAGCAGGCGGGTGTAGGCGGCCATGAAGGGGGAGGCCATGGTGACGGTGTTGCGGTCGGGCAGGACGAAGCGCTCGCCGGCGTCCCGGAAGTTCTTCACGATCGAGAACAGGTAGTCCCACCGGCCGGCGTTCAACCCGGCTGCGTGGTCGCGCAGTTCGTAGAGGATCTCGTCCATCTCGAAGGCGGCGGTGATGGTCTCGATCAGCACGGTGGCGCGGATCGTGCCGTGCGGGATGCCGAGGGCGGCCTGGGCGTGGGTGAAGACCTCGTTCCAGAGCCGGGCCTCCAGGTGGCTCTCGGTCTTCGGGAGGTAGAAGTACGGGCCGGAGTTCGGGTCCTGCTCGCCCTTGGCGAGCAGCCGGGCGGCGTTGTGGAAGAAGTACAGGCCGAAGTCGACGAAGGCGCCGGCCACCGGGGCGCCGTCGACGGTGAGGTGCCGCTCGTCCAGGTGCCAGCCGCGCGGGCGGACCACGACGGTGGCGAGTTCGGCGGCGGGCCTGAGGGCGTACGCCTTGCCCTGCTCGCCGGTGAAGTCGATCCGGCCCTCGAAGGCGTCGATCAGGTTGACCTGGCCGGAGACGACGTTCTCCCAGGTCGGGGCGGTGGCGTCCTCGAAGTCGGCGAGCCAGACCCGGGCGCCGGAGTTGAGCGCGTTGACGACCATCTTGCGGTCGGTGGGGCCGGTGATCTCCACCCGGCGGTCGGTCAGCGCGCGCGGGGCGGGGGCGACCCGCCAGTCGCCGGAGCGGACGTCGGCGGTCTGCGGCAGGAAGTCCAGCGTTCCGGTGCGGGCGATCTCGGCGCGGCGCTCGCGGCGGGCGGCCAGCAGCTCCCGGCGGCGGCCCTCGAAGGCCCGGTGCAGGCCGGCGACGAACTCCAGCGCTTCCGCGGTCAGCACCTCCCCGGCGCGCGGCACCGGCGGACCGGAGACCGTGACACCGGGGACGGAGGGGGACGAACCCTGATCTGCGGCGGCCATGGGCAGGACTCTCCTTGGACTGTTCCGTTCTGTACAGTGGAGACTAGTTTCCGCGATACAGAATTTCAACGGTTTGTTGATGAATCGCGTGGACTCTACTCCTCCCGGGACTCCCCGGGCTCCCGGACTCCCCGGACATCGAAGGGAACGCTCGTGGCCAGCACCTCCACCGAACGCACCACCGGCTCGGTGCAGTCCGTCGAGCGCGCCTTCCAGCTCCTGGAGGCGCTCGCCGACTCCGGCGGCGTCGCCACCCTCAGCGAACTGTCCGCCACCTCCGGCCTGCCGATGCCGACCATCCACCGCCTGGTCCGCACCCTGGTCGCCCAGGGCTACGTCCGGCAGGACACCGCCCGCCGCTACACCCTCGGCCCGCGCCTGATCCGCCTCGGCGAGACCGCCGGCCGCCTGCTCGGCTCCTGGGCCCGCCCCTACCTCGCCGAACTCATGGAGGCCACCGGCGAGACCGCGAACCTCGCCGTCCTGGAGGGCGGCGAGGTGGTCTACGTCGGACAGGTCCAGTCCCGCCGCTCCATGCGCATGTTCACCGAGGTCGGCCGCCGCGTCCAGCCCCACTGCACCGGCGTCGGCAAGGCGCTGCTCGCCCAGCTCCCCGAGGACGAGGCCCGCGCCCTGCTCGGCCCCGGCCCGCTCCAGGCCCACACCCCCCACACCGTCACCGCCCCCGCCGCGCTGCTCGCCCAGCTCGCCACCGCCCGCGACCTCGGCTACGTCGTCGACGACCAGGAGCAGGAGATCGGCGTCCGCTGCATCGCCGTCGCCGTCCCCGGCGCCCCCACCCCCACCGCCCTCTCCGTCTCCGGCCCCGAGGCCCGCATCCAGGCCCTCGAAGCCCAGTCCGGCGCCGCCGGCCTCGTCCCCCTCATGCAGTCCATCGCCGCCCGCCTCGGCGAAGTCCTCTGACGGACCGCCGGCGCCGCGCACCGCAGCGGCGTGGCCGGACCCGGCCGGGGCGGGCGCCTCACTACGCTGGGCGTCCAGGTACTCACGCTCCGCAGGAGGACAGCCGTGCCCCGTCTCCTCGCCCTGCTCGCCGCGCCCGTGCTCGCCCTGGGGGCGTTGGGGGCCGCCGCCGGGCCGGCGTCCGACTCGGACCTGCGGGTGGTGCGGCTGGACCCGGAGCCGGTGGCGCCGGGCGGGGTGACGACGGTGCACGGGCTCGTCGGCAACGGCGGCCCGGAGGCGACGGGTTCGCCGTTCACGGTGGTGGTCGACCTGCCGCCGGGGTTCGCTCCGGAGGGCCCGTACTTCCCGTCCTCGTGCACGGCCGCCGGGCGGACCGTCAGCTGCGTCTTCCCGGCGGGGCTGCCGCCGCTGCGGTCGGCGACGGCACTGGTGCCGGTGCGGGCGGACGCGCGCCTGCCCCACGGCCTGCGGGCCGTGGGGCAGGTGCGGGTGGTGAGCGCGGACGACCGCGACCCGGCGGACGACCGGACGCCGTTCACGCTGACCGTCTCGTGAGCGGTCACCGGCCTGGGCCGGCGACCGTCAGCGGTAGACCCGCAGGTAGTCGGCGCTGAACGAGACCGGCGCGCTGCCGCTCGCCGCCGGGTGGTACTGCCCGGCGCTGAGCGACAGGTTGAGGATGGGGTAGGCCGACCAGTTCGCGCCGACGCCGGTGCCGTCGGAGAACACCTTCGTCCCGTTGACGTACCAGTCGACCGAGTCGGCGCCGTAGTAGGTGCCGATGGTGACCCAGCGGTCGGGGGCGACGGCGTTCGCGTCGGTGTGGTAGTTCAGGCCGGAGCGGATCCGGTTGGAGAGCTCCAGCAGGTTCGGGTTGTCGGGGTGGTACTCGAAGCTGTCGATCTCGTTGTTGCCGTCCTTCCAGGTCCACAGCGCGGGCCAGGCGCCGCCGCCGGCGGGCAGCTTCACCCGGGCCTCTATGTAGTCGCCGGTGCGGACCTGGAAGCCGTCCTTGCTGTACTCGGTGGTGAGCAGGCCGGTGTCCCACGCCTGCCTGCCGTTCTCCAGGGTGTGCGCGGAGGGGGTGGCGGTGAAGGTCGCGACGCCGCCGGAGACGGTGACGGCGGACGGGGCGAGCCAGTCCAGCTTGTTGTCGTCGGGGTTGTGGCTGCCGTAGCGGTAGGCGCTGCTGCGGTCGCCGGTCCACTTGCCGCCCCAGGCGATCGGCCCGGAGAACTCCTCCGACCAGGTCAGCGCCTTGCCGGGGACGGGCACCGCGCTGGGCGCGGGCGTCGGGGTCGGCGCGGGAGTCGGGGTCGGCGTGCCGGGGTTCGGCGTCGGGCTCGGAGTGGGCTTGGGCGTCGGCGTGGCCCCGGCGCCCGCCACGGTCAGCGTCCGCGCGGGCAGGTTGTGCCAGCCGCCCGCCGTGTCCTGCCAGAACCCGAACTGGGTGTAGCTGCCGGCCGGGAGCGTGCGGGCGGCGGTGGTGACGGTGGTGCCGCCGGGGCAGACCCGGACGTTGCTCGCGCTGCCCGGGAAGTCCAGGTTCGCGCCGGCCGCGTCGCGGATGCCGACGCCGACGGTCTTCGCGGTGAAGCAGCGGTTCGCGTGCAGGGTGAGCGAGGCGGTGCTCGGGGTGCCGGCGGTCATCCCGGCCGGGGCGAGCCGGTCCTGGACGACGGTGGTGGCGGTGGCGGCACCGGCCGGTCCGGCGGCGGCCAGCGGTACGCCGACCAGCGCGGCGGCGCCGGCCAGCACGCCGAGGCGGGCGGGGGTGGCGAGGGTGGTGGGTCGCATGGGGTGGGGTCCTCCGCGACGCCTGCGAGGTGAGCTGTCGGGTTCGGGCGCTGAGGCCGCCCGGCCGCGCGCGGGTGCGCGGCTTCACCCCGAGCCGCGCCCGTCCCGCCGCCGAACGGGGCGGGGGCAGGGCAGGGCGTACTGCCGTGGGTCCCCCGCTCCCGCCCGCGTGTGCTGTGGGAAGACGCCGTCGGTCGGGCGGGACTCGGCGTCCCGACGGCGGGTGCGCCCGGTCGGGGGCGCCCCCGCAGGCTAGGCAGATTGTCGCTTTGTCTCCAAGAGTCACCGCCCGGCTGAGAGCACTCTCACACCGCGCTCCGTCACCCCGGCCGGGCGGCGGCCCGGTCGGCACCCGGGTGTCAGGACCGCTCGGCGGGGACGCCGCTGGCGGCGGTACGGCACAAGTCGGCCGGGTTCCGGGCCAGTTACCCGAAAGTGAAGTGTTCGCGCCAAGGGTTCCGCCGGGGTCCGGCCGGCGTCACACTGCTGGCATGCGAATGACTCTACGCGCGTTGAAGATCCGTGCCGTCTCGGTCGCCGCCCTCGGCCTGCTGACCCTCGCCCCCGCCGCCGTGGCCACCGGCCAGGCCCACGCCGCCGTCAGCGGGAACATCTGCTACTCGGCGCTGCCCAGCCAGGGCCGCGACACCATCCGCCTGATCGACGCGGGCGGGCCGTTCCCGTACTCGCAGGACGGCGTGGTGTTCCAGAACCGCGAGGGCGTGCTGCCCGCGCAGTCCTCCGGCTACTACCACGAGTACACCGTGATCACCCCGGGCAGCTCGACCCGCGGCACCCGGCGGATCATCACCGGCAAGGTCTACCACGAGGACTACTACACGGCCGACCACTACGTGACGTTCCGCCGCGTCGACTTCGGCTGCTGACCCGACCCCCGGTCCGATAGGTTGGGCGGGTGCGGCCGGTCCGGCCGCGCCCGCCCGCCGCTCCGACCGCCCGAAGGACCTCCATGAACGCCCCCCTGCCGGGCTTCGCCGGCCGCACCTACCTCTTCGAGGTCGACAACGGCGCCTCCTTCCGCAACGCGTACTCCGCGGACGGCACCCGGCTGCGCTGGGAGGGCCTCGGCGAGTCGGCCGGCCAGTACGAGGACGTCCCGCTGCACGTCGCGGCCGTCGCCCCCGGCGTCTGGTTCGTCTCCTGGACGGAGCACAGCGGCATCACCGTCAGCCACGTCATGGACCTCACCGCCCTGACCGTCAAGGTCTTCTGGACCTGGGAGGGCGAGACCGGCCGGGTCGGCGAACTGCACACCGGCACCCTCACCCCGGCCTGACCCAGGACCGGCCCGGCCCTTCACGGACCCGGACCGGCCCCGGACCGCCCCCTCCCGGTCCTGGTCCCGGTCCCGGCTTCAGCCCCTCGGGCTCTCAGGCTTTCAGGCGCTGCGACAGGAACCGGAAGCCGGCCGGCAGCAGCTTGATCCACGTCGTGTAGTTGTGCCCGCCCTCGGGGACGGAGGCCACCGCGGTGGTCAGCGGCGGCCGGGCGGCGGCGGTGAACGCGTCGGCCTCGGCGCGGAAGTCACCGTCGCCCTTCTCCGCGCCGCTGAGCATGACTCCGGTGGCGGGCATCGGCAGGTTCCGCAGCCGCCAGAGCAGGTCGGCCTCGTCGCGGCGCCTCCCGCTGCCCTGGAACAGGTCGCCGGTGGTGACGTCCTCGGCGGCCTTCAGGTAGCCGGAGACGGAGACGCCGCCCGCGAACACCTCGGGGTGGCGCATGGCGAGCTTGGCGGCGCAGTAGCCGCCGGTGGAGTTGCCCATCACGCCCCAGCCGCCGGGGCCGTCGGCGGTGCGGTAGGTCGCGCCGATCGCGCGCGGGACGTCCTTGGCGAAATACGTCTCGGCCTGCGTCCCGCCGGGGACGTTCTCGCACTCGGGGTCGGCGGGCATCGCGGGCGAGGGGCGCATCAGCACCAGGACGGTGGGCTGCATCCGTCCGGCCCGGATCTCGTCGAGCGCGACGCCCGGATAGTTGAAGCGGGTGATCAGCGCCTTGGCGTCCCCCGGGAAGCCGGTCATGGCGATGACCGCGGGGAACTTCCGCTGCTCGTTGCCGGGCTGGAAGTACTGCGGCGGCAGGTAGACGTACCCGTCGGTGCTCAGGCCGGTGCGGGCGCCGGGGATCCGCACCGCGCGGATCTCGCCGACCCGCCCGGGGTCGAGCGGGCCGCCGGTGTTGACCGGCTCGCGGCCGGTCTCCTGGGCGGGCAGGACGGGGAGGTTCGGCGGGTCCGGCTCGGTCGACGGGGCGGCGGACGGGGTCGGGGCGGCCTGGGCGGCGGGCGCGGCGGCGGCCCGCACGGAGACCGGGGCGTCCTGGCCGGTGCCCAGCAGGTCGTTCCAACTGCTGTAGAACGAGAAGTAGTTGTTCGCCAGCAGGCCGATCACGGCGAGCAGCGCGAGCTGGCTGCCCAGCAGCATCCCGACCCGCCCGAGCACCGCCCGCCAGTGCCGCCGGGCGAGGGCGGGCCACCACCAGACGGTCGCCCCCAGCGCCGCCACCGCGACCTCGATCGTGAACAGCAGCAGCGTCGTGCTGGTCAGCCCCATGCCCCGTGGTCCCCGTGTCTTCCGCTCGCGGTGCCCGCCGCCCGGCGCGGGCGTGACGGTGCGTGCACGCGCGGATACCCGCGCACGGCGAGCAGTATGCCCACCGCCGGGGTGACGCCCGAACCCGGCCCCGCGGTTCCGCGCCCCGGGGCGGAGGACCGGCGCCAGGAGCGGGGCCGCCGGAGCGCACGGCACGACCGGCCGGCCCGCTGCGCCGACTCCGCACCCCGTGCCGCCTCCCGGCCAGGCGGGCGCCCCGCCCGCGCAGCCGTCCGACGGCACGACCGCGCACCGGGGAAGACAGGTTGTCCGAGTCCCACCGTCCCGCCCGGCGGACCCGCCTGACGCACCGTCACCCGGCCCGCCCCGTCCCCCGTCCTCCCCGTCACCCCGGGACGATCGCCACCGGGCAGTGCGCGTGGTGCAGGACGGCGTGCACGGGGGTCGCCGGCCGCAGGCCGAAGCGCGGCGCGGGCTCGTGCCGGGAGAGCACCACCAGGGCGGCGGTCCGGGACTCCTCGATCACGGTGGCGGCGGCGGAAACCGTCACCCGGTGGCTCTCCACCTCGACGCCCGGGTACTCCTCACGGACCGGGTCGCAGGTGCGGCGCAGCAGCTGCTCGTGCAGCCGGGCCTCCTCCCCCGACTCGTCGGCCCCGGGCGCCGTCCACCCGATGTCGGCGACCACCGGCGACCAGGTGTGCACGGCCCGCACCGGCAGGCCCCGGCGGGCGGCGGTCTCGCAGCCGAAGCGCAGCGCGGCGGCGTCGCGCTCGTCGTGGAGGGCGACCAGCACCGGCCCGTCGGGATGGCCGGCGGCGGGCACCGACCCGTCGACCCCCGCCACCACCCCGTTCGCCGCCCTGGTCTCGGTGGTCTCCGTGGCGCACTCCCCGGGGCCGGCTCGCCCCGGTCGCCCTTCCAGCATGCGCCGCCCGCCCCGCCCGGGACAAACCCTGATAAAAACGAAGAAAATCGGACGGACCCCGGGCGGGGCGGGGCGTCAACGGCCCTCGGCGGCCTGCCACTCCGCGCGGTAGTCGTCGAAGATGGTCTTCAGGTGGTGGCCGATCTTGAGGTAGTCGAGGTCGTCGAGGTTGGCCAGGGAGACCCGGACGGACCACTCGGGGCCGTCGAAGCCGCCGCCGTTGAGCAGGACGACGCCGGTCTGTTCGGCGAGGCGGAAGAGGGGTTCGGTGGGTTCGTAGTTCTGCCGCAGGTAGGTGGCGAACTCGGGCCCGGAGGTGCGTTCGGCCTCGGCGAGCAGGTCGAGTTCGATGTAGTAGCCGGCCCGCTTCGGGTCCTCGGAGATCTTCATCCCGGACCCTTCGAGCAGCAGGTCGAGGCGCTGCTTGACGATGGACTGCACCTTGGCCTTGTACGCCTTGCCCTCGGGGAGCATCGCGAAGAGCGAGAACAGGGTGAGCTGGGCCTGCTGCGGGAGGGAGAGCCCGGCGGTGTGGTTGAGGGCGACCTGCCGGGAGTCGGCGACCAGCCGGTCGATGAAGCGGATGCCCGCCGGGTCGAGGCTGAGGCTGCCGTAGCGCTTGGCGAGCCGGTCCTTCTCGGCCTGCGGGAGGGCGGCGAGCGCGTCGTCGATGACGTTGTCGCGCTGGAGGCCGATGACGCCGAGGCGGTGGCCGGTGCAGCCGTAGTGCTTGGAGTAGGAGTAGACGAGCAGGGTGTTGCGGGGCAGGTCGGCGGCGATGGTGCGGAAGTGGTCGACGAAGGTGCCGTAGACGTCGTCGGTGACGATGATCAGGCCCGGGTTGTCGGTGGCGACGATGGACTTGATCTGGTCGGTGACCCGCTGGGAGAGCGCCAGGGAGGGCGGGTTGCTGGGGTTGACCAGGCAGACCAGTTTGACGGCGGGGTCGGCGAGCTTGGCTACCTCCTCGGTGGGGTAGCGCCATTCGCGCACGCCGGCCTCGGCGAAGGAGGACGCCTGGACCTGGACCACCTCGAACTCGTAGGTGTCGAGTTCGGGGATCTCGATGTAGGGGGTGAAGACCGGCACCATCAGGGCGATCTTGTCGCCCTTGTGCAGGATGCCGTTCTTCATCAGGGAGTCGAAGATGTAGCACATGGCGGCGGTGCCGCCCTCGGTGGCGAACAGGTCGAGGTCGCCCTCGGGGGGTCGGCGGTCCATCAGCTCGTCCTGCAGGTAGCCGGTGACGATCTGTTCGGCGCAGGTCAGCATCCGGTCGGGGACGGGGTAGTTGTCGCCGATGGCGGCGTCCGCGAGTTCGTGCAGGAGGGCGTCGCGGTCGAGGTCGAAGCGGTCGACGGCGAGGCCGACGGAGGCGGTGAGCAGGTCGATGCCGGGCAGTTCGGGGTGCGAGCGGGCGAAGTGGTCGTAGCGTCCGGCGATGCCGGTCTGCTCGGGCATGCCGCCGAGGTTGTCGGCGGTCCAGACCCGGCGGGACTCGCTGAGCGCGAAGTGGCCGAGGGCGAGCATCGCCTCGCGGGGGCCGGTGCAGACCCAGTTGGGGTTGCCGCGTCCGGCGTTGAGCATGTTGGCGGTGGACTTCTCCTTCTGCCCGGGCTGGTCGGCCTGGTAGTGCTCGGCGAGTTCGATGAACTTGCCCTTGAGTTCGAACGGGCTGAGCTGGGAGAGCCGGTGGATCTCCTCACGGCTGATCGAAGGCTTGCTCATGGGTGCGGGTCCTTCCGGGGAGGCGGCTAGCCGAGCAGGGCGACGATGATGGCGCCCCAGATGGTCAGCAGGACGTTGCCTGCGGCGTACGGGATGGTGTAGCCGAGCGTGGGGATCTGGCTGCGGGAGGCTTCGTTGATGGCGCCGATCGCGGCGGTGGTGGTCTGCGCGCCGGCCACCACGCCCATCAGGATCGGCGGGCGCATCCGGAACACGAAGTGGCCGATCAGCAGGCCGACCACCAGCGGGACGACGGTGGCGACGGCGCCCCACACCAGCAGGCCCCAACCGGCCTGCGAGAGGCCGCTGGTGAAGCTCGGTCCGGCGTTGATGCCGACGATGGCGACGAACGCGCACAGGCCGAGGGTGTCCATGAACCACTGGGCGCCGGGCGGGACGTTGCCGAAGGTCGGGTACTTGCCGCGGATCCAGCCGAACACCAGGCCCATGATCAGCGCGCCGCCGGAGGTGGAGAGGCTGATCGGCACCCCGCCGAGGGTGAGCGCGGGGATGCCGATGCAGCCGCCGAGGAAGATGCCCAGGCCGACCCAGGTCATGTCGGTGGCGAAGCTGGTCGGCACGGGCTTGCCGATCGCCTTCCCGGCCGGCCCGACCAGCCGCTGCGGGCCGGACAGCACCAGGGTGTCGCCGCGTTCGAGCTGGGTGGTGAGCCGGTACGGGAACTCGGCGCCGGAGCGGTAGACCTTGTCGACGAAGACGCCGACCATGAAGGGTTCGCGGCGCAGGTCCGCGATGGTCCGGCCGAGCTGGGCCTTCTCGGAGACGACGACGTGCAGCTGCTCGGTCTGGTAGCCGAGCAGTTCGACGTCGTCGGTCTCCGGGCCGATGCCGGTGACCGGGTCGAACTCGACCAGGTCGTGGCGGATCGCGCTGACGGCGAGCACGTCGCCGCGTTCGATGACGGTCTGCTGGTCGTGGTCGAGGATCCTGCCGTCCCGGCGGACCCGGGTGAGGTAGATCCGGCGCCCGGCGGCCTGCTCGCGCTGCTCGAACTGCTCGATGGTGGAGCCGGCCGGGCCGTTGACGACGGTGTAGGCGCGCAGCACGACCTCGTAGTAGCCCTGGGCGAGGTCGGGGTCGTCGGCGGGGGCGTCGAGTTCGGCGGCCAGTTCGCGGGAGTCGGCGGCGAGGTCGCTGTGCAGGAAGCGCGGGGCGATGTTGGCCAGCAGGATCGCGCACAGGATGGTGCCGAGCGGGTAGGTGACGGCGTACCCGATCGGGACGAGGTTCTGCTGGGCGGTGATCTGGTCCTGGCTGAGACCGGGCAGTCCGCCGATGGCGTCCTGGGCGACGCCGATCACGGCGGACTGGGTGAGCGCGCCGCCGAGCAGTCCGGCGCCCAGGCCGGGCCCGTAGCCGAGCATCTCGGCGAAGCCCCAGCAGATCGCCAGGCCGCTGAGGCAGACGGCGAGGGTCACCGCGACCTGCGGCAGGCCGTCCTTCTTCAGGCCGCGGAAGAACTGCGGGCCGACCTTGTAGCCGAGGGCGAACAGGAACATGATGAAGAACACCGACTTGACGGTGCCGTTGACCTGCACGTCGGTCAGCCAGCCGGTGAACAGCCCGGCGACCAGGCAGCCGGTGACCGCGCCCAGGCCGATGGCCTTCCAGTGCAGCCGGCCGACGAGGAAGCCGATCGCGATGGTCAGGAAGATCAGCAGTTCCGGGTACGGTTTGAAGACGTGGTCGGTGATCCAGTCCACTGTCACCCTCCGTTCAGGCCGACCAGGCCGACCAGCAGCGGGCCGGTCAGCGGGAGCAGGAAGTTGGAGATGGTGTACGTGATGGTGTAGCCGAGCATCGGGACGCTGCTCTGCGCGGCGTTGTTGACGGCGGTGATCGCGGGGGTGGAGCACTGCTGTCCGGCGATCGCGCCGACCAGGATCGGCGGTTCGATCTTGAGGAGGCGGCGGCCGATGAACAGGCCGAGGAAGGCCGGGACGACCACCATCAGGATGCCGGAGACCGGCAGCAGCACCGGGTACTGCTTGAGCAGCGGTCCGGCGTCGGGGCCGGCGGCCATGCCGGTGACGGCGATGAACACGGCCAGGCCGAGGTCCTTGATGGTCTGCGCGGCGGCCGGCGGGTAGGCGCCGAAGGTGGGGCGCAGCGAGCGCAGCCAGCCGAAGACCAGGCCGGAGATCAGGCAGCCGCCGCCGGTGCCGAGGGTCAGGCTGATGTCGCCGAAGCGGACGACGATCTTGCCGAGCAGGACGCCCAGGCAGATGCCGAGCGAGATGTAGATGTAGTCGGCGGTGTCGGAGCGGACGGTGGCGCCGACCTTGCCGGCGAACTTCTCGACCCGGGAGCGGGCGCCGATCACGGTGAGGGTGTCGCCGCGGTGCACCTCGGTTTCGCCGACGGCGGGCAGGTGGTGGTCGACGCGCTGGATGTCGGTGAGGAACACGCCGCCGGTGATGTCGTGGTCCCGGTCGCGGACGGCGTCGAGGGTGTGCCCGGCGACCTCCTTGTTGGTGACCACGACCTGGCGGACCGTCATCGGGCTGTCCAGGCCGGGGACGCCGCTGGTCTCGGGGCCGAGTTCGTGCCCGGCGTCCAGCACGGCGGCCCGGCGGCCGACCACCAGCACCTGGTCGCCGCGGCGCAGCACCGGGTCGTCGTCGACGCCGAGCTTCTTGCCGCCCCGGTTGACCGCCTCGACGGTGACCAGCTGGCCGGAGCGCTCCTGGATCTGGCTGACCCGGGTGCCCTCGCCCTGCGAGACCAGGTAGGTGCGGCCGACCAGGGCGGGCAGCGCGGGGGCTTCGCCGGGTTCGAGTTCGTTGCCGCCGCCGCGCATCTTCTCCCAGACCTGGCGGGAGGCTTCGGGCAGCTTGATCCGCATCAGCATCGGGAACAGCTGGCTGGTCAGCAGGACGATGCTGATCAGGCCGAACAGGTAGCAGACCGAGTAGGCGGTGGCGACGTGCGCCTGGAGCTGGGTGGTCTGGTCCGCGGTGATGCCGGGGAGCTTGGCGATCGCGTCCTGCCCGGTGCCGACGGCGGCGGACTCGGTGGCGGCGCCGGCCAGGATGCCGGCGGCGGTGCCGACGTCCAGGTCGAACGCCTCGGCGATGCCCAGGGCCATCAGGACGACGACGACCGCCTCCATCACGGACAGCACGCCGAAGCGCAGGCCCTTGGCGTTCAGGTTGGCGAAGAACTGCGGGCCGGCGATGTAGCCGAGCGAGAAGATGAACAGCGCGAACGCCACGTTCTTGACGTCCGCGTTCACCGAGACGTGCTGGGCGCCGACCAGCATCGAGACGATCAGGACTCCGCAGATGCCGCCGAGCTGGATCGGTCCGACGCGCAGTTTTCCGACCAGGTAGCCGAGGCCCAGACAGAAGAAGAGGGCGAGAACGGCGTTCTCACGCAGGAGACTCATGAGCGTATTAGATGGGATTTGTACCGTGATGTCCGGTTCGACACGCCGTCATGATCACCTGGTGTCATCCGGCCGCCCGCCCGCGCGGCCGTACGGGGGCGCGGGCGGGCGTACGGGGGCGCGGGCGGGCGGCCGGGCTCCCGGGGTCAGGCGGTGACCGGCTGCCGGGCGGGGGCCGGGGTCTCGCCGGGCTCGATCCGCAGCTCGGGGAGCAGACGGTCCAGCCAGCGGGGCAGCCACCAGTTGTGGCGGCCGAGCAGGGTCATGGTGGCGGGCACCAGGACCATCCGGACCACGGTGGCGTCCACCAGGACGGCGACGGCCATGCCGACGCCGATCATCTTGACGGTGATGTCGGGGTCGATCGCGAAGCCGGTGAAGACCGCCACCATGATCGCGGCGGCGCTGCTGATCACCCGCCCGGTGGCGGACAGCCCGCGCACCACGCTGCCGCGGGCGTCGCCGGTGGCCAGCCAGTCCTCGCGGACCCGGGAGAGCAGGAACACCTCGTAGTCCATCGACAGGCCGAACAGCACGGTGAACATCAGGATCGGCACCCAGCTGGAGACCGGCACCGCGTGCGGCAGCCCGAGCAGCTTCGCGCCCGCGTCGTGCTGGAAGACCGCCGTCATCACCCCGTACGCGGCGGCCACCGACAGCAGGTTCATCGCGGCGGCCTTGAGCGCGATCACCGGCGCCCGGAACAGCACGGTCAGCAGGACCAGCGAGAGCGCGACCACGAACGGGATCACCACCCAGAGCCGCTGCGCGAGCCGGTCGGAGATGTCGGAGAACGCGGCGACCTGGCCGGTGACCTCGACCCCGGCCGGCAGTTCCCCGCCGCGCAGCCGCTTCAGCAGCTTCTCGGTGGCCCGGTCCTGCGGGCCGGTCGTCGGCTGGACGCTGACCACGGCCGCGTCCCGGGCCGCGGCGATCCGGGCCGGCTGGACCGCGGCGACCGCCGGGTCGGACGCCAGCTTCCGCTCCAGGGCGGGCAGTTCGGACTCCGGCAGCCGCTCCAGGTCGACCGCGAGCAGCAGCGGCCCGTTCGCCCCGGGGCCGTACGCCCCGGCGATCAGGTCGTACGCCTTGCGGGTGGTGTTGCCGGCCGCCTGGCTGCCCGCGTCCTGCGGCCAGGTGCGCATGCCGAGCACCGGCGCGGCCAGGCCGAGCAGCACCACCAGCGAGAGGACGACGGCGCTGACCGGGCGGCGGCCGATCAGCCGGGCCCAGCGCTCGGTGCGGGTCGGGCCGGTGCTCTCGGCCTCCGCGCCTCCGGCTTCGACGGACGCGGCGGCGGGTGCGGCGGACGCGGCGGCGGGTGCGGCGGCGGCCCGGCGTTCGGTGCGGCGTTCGGCGCGGCGCAGCATCCGGGGCCCGGCGAGGGCGGCCAGGGCGGGGACCAGGGTGAGCGCGGCGGCCATCACCGCGCCGACGGTGGCGAAGGTCGCGTAGCCGAACGAGGCGTAGGTGGCCAGCCCGGCCAGCTTGAGGCCGAACAGCGAGACCAGCACGGTCGCCCCGGCGACCACCACCGAGGAGCCGGCGGTGGCGTTCGCCTCGGCGGCGGCGGCCCGGGCGCCCAGGCCCCGGCGCAGCCCCTCGACGTGCCGGGAGACCAGCAGCAGCGCGTAGTCGATGCCGACGCCGAGGCCGACCATGGACGCCACGGTGGGCGCGATGTCGCTGATGCGGGTGACAGCCGCCATCAGGGTGATCAGCCCGGTGCCCGCGCCGAGCCCGGCCAGCGCGACCAGCAGCGGCAGGCCCGCCGCGGTCACCGTCCCGAGCGCGACCACCAGGATCACCAGCGCCGCGGCCATGCCGATCGCCTCGGCCGCACCATTGGGGGCGGTGAAGTTCTCCGGCAGCTCCCCGCCGAACTCCACCTGGTACCCGGCGTCGGTGGTCGGCCGGGCGGCGGCGCGCAGCGCGTCCAGGCCCGCCGCGCCCTTGAACGCGGTCGTCTTGACGTCGTAACCGACCGTCAGCAGCGCGGTGTCGCCGGCCGCCGACGGTATCGGCTCGCCGACCGACAGCGCGTGCGGCAGCCCGGCGAGCCGCTCCCGCAGGCCCGCCAGCGCCGCCGCGGGCAGCGGCCTCCCGTCCCGGTCGTGCACCACCACCCGGGCACTGGTCCCCGAGCTCTCCGGGAAGCGCGCGTTCAGCAGGTCCATGCCCGCCGTGGAACGCGTCCCCGGCACCCGGTAGTCGTCCCGCGGCTCACCGCCGAACGCCTGTGCCAGGCCGAAGATCGCACCGATCAGCAGCACCCAGGCCGCGACGGTGCGCCAGGGTCGGGCCGCCGCGGCCCCGCCGAGGCGGCCGAGGAGTGTGGACATGGCAGGAGCCTTCCGTTCAGGGGTCGACGCGGTGTCGGACCCCAGTGTGGAAGGCGGCGCTTGGAGCCCGCTTGGCACCGCCGCTCCAAGTCTCGCCCCGGGCGCGGGCGGCTCGGGGCGGCCCCGCGGGTCACTCCCCCGGCTCCCCCGGTGCCGGCAGGCGCTCCAGCGCCGCCCGCGCCTCGGCCTCCCAGCCCGGTGCCTCCCAGCGGCGGGCCACCTCGGCGGCCCGGCGGAAGTGCGCGGCGGCCTCGGCGGTGCGGCCCAGGTGGCGGGCGAGTTCGCCGAGCGTGAGGGCGACCGGGCGGACCGCGATCGAGGTGGACGCCGCGCCGGCCACCAGATGACCCAACGGGCGCATCTCGTCCAGGAGTTCGGCGGCCTCGGCGCGTTCGTCCAGGGCGATGACCAGGTCGGCGCGCAGTTGCAGGAACAGCGAGCGGAAGTAGTCGGCCTGGACTCCCCGGCGCTCGCCCCGGGCCCGCCGGGCCGCCTCCGGGCCGTGCCCGGCCGCGAGCAGGGCGAGCGCGGTGACGTCGGCGACCAGCGGGCCGTACTGCGCGCGGTGCTCCTCGATCAACGGGAGCATCTCGGCCAGCCGGCCCTGCCGGTGGGCGATCACCACCCGGATCAGCGCGGCCAGGCCGCCGGCGTGCAGCGAGTCGCGGGCGCGCAGACCGGCCAGGGCCCGCTCGTAGCGGGCGACCGCCTCGTCGACGCGGCCGGCGGCGAGTTCCAGCATGCCGCGCTGGAACAGCACCACGTCGGCGAGTTCGGGCAGCCCGTAGCGGTGCGCGATCTCCTCGCCGGCCGCCAGGTGGCGGCGCAGCGCGGGGAGGTCGCCGTGCACGGCGGCGGCGGTGGCGGCCAGGTGCTCGGCGTGCCAGCGGTAGGCGGGCAGGTCGTGCCCGGTGGCCAGCTCGGCGAGTTCGGCGGCCAGCCGGGCCCGGTCGATGGGCGCCAACTCGTGGTCACAGGAACGGGCCTGGGCGGCGATCGCCAGGCAGAGCAGCAGCGGGTCGCCCTCGGCGCGGGCGATCGCGACGGCCTCGCTCCCGGCGGTGAACGCCTCCGGCGAGCCGGTGCAGTCGAGTTCCTGGGTGAGCGCGTCGAGCAGGCGGCAGCGGGTGGCGGGTGGCAGGTCGGTGCGGCGCAGCAGCCGGGTCAGCTGGTCGACGGCCTCCTGGTCGAAGGTGCCGTACGGGTGGGTGATCCACGGGGTGGGCTCGGTCCAGGCGGTCCAGGCGGCGATCAGCAGGTCCTCCCGGCCGCTCTCCCGGGCGAGCCGGAGCGCGCGCGCCTTGGTCCCGGTGGCGGCGGTGACCTGCCCGGCCCGGACCTGGGCGCGCAGCAGCGCGCCGAGCAGGTCGATCCGGCGGGCGGCGCGGTCCTCGCCGGGCCGTTCGGCGGCGCGGTCCAGGTTGTCGACGGCCTGCCGGAGCAGGCCGACGGCGCTGGGGTGGGCGTAGCGCCGCTCGGCGGCCTCGGCGGCCCGGACGCAGTGGTCGACCGCGAGGGCGGCCGTGGCGGCGGTCGCGGCCTGGGTGAAGTGGTGGGCCAGTGCGGTGAGTTCGCCGGGCCGCAGGTCGTGCAGGGCGTGTCCGATCCGGCCGTGCAGGCGGGCCCGGCGCAGGCCGCCGAGATCGGCGTACAGGGTGTCGCGCACCAGCACGTGGGCGAACCGGACGGTGCCGGGCCGGGGTTCGAGCAGCAGGCCGCCCGCGACGGCGGCCTCGACGGCCTCGGTCGCGGCCTCCTCGTCCTGCTCACCGGCCCGCAGCAGCAGGTCGACGTCGCTCTCCCGACCGGCCACGGCGGCCAGCCGCAGCAGGTCGACGGCGGGGGCGGGCAGCCGCTCGAACCGGCGGCGCAGCACGTCCCGGACCCCCTGCGGGACCTGCCGCAGCGCGGTCGACTCCCCCTCCAGGGCGAGCAGTTGGGCGCTCTCGGCGAGGTAGAACGGGTTGCCGCCGGTGCGCTCGGCCAGCGCCCGGACGGTCTCGGGACGGACCGGAGCGGCACACACCGCCTCGATCAGCCGCCCGGCGTCGGACTCGGCGAGCCCGCCGAGCGGCACCCGGACCGGAGAACGACGGGCCAACCGGGCCAGCACCTCGGCGAGTTCGCCCTCCCCCGGACGCAGGGCGGCCACCAGCAGCAGACCGCCCCCGGCCCCGAAGGACGCCTGGTCGGCGGCCAGCTCGCCCAGCAGCTCCCGGGTCTCCGGATCGGCCGCGTGCAGGTCGTCGAGCAGCACGGCGAGCGGCACCGTCCGGGCGGCGGCGTGCAGCCGGGCGACGACCGCGCGGTGCAGCCGGAAACGCCCCGACAGCGGGTCCTGACGATCCGTCAACTCCGGCCCGGCCAACAGCGGGGCGAGCAGCGGATCGGCGGCGGTGTCCGGTTCGTGCCAGGCGAGTTCACGCAACACCTCGGTCCACGCCCAGGCCGCCGGGGCCCCCGCGCTCTCCGGGCAGCGCCCGGTCAGCACCCGCCAGCCGTCCGCCGCCAGCCGCTCCCGCAAGCGCCCCAGCACCGTGGACTTCCCGACCCCGGCCTCCCCGCTCACCAGCGCGAACCCCACCCCGCCCCGCGCCCGCCCGGCCGCCCCCAGCAACGCCGCCAACTCGTCCCGCCGCCCGACGAACACCTGCGGCCGACCGCCGGCGGGCCGATCGGGCCCGGCGCTCGGGAACGCGGGGAGGGAGGCGGAGGCGGGCGCGGGGAGGGACGCGGGACCGGAGGCGGACGCGTGCGTCGGCCCGAGGACGGAACCGGCCACCGCACCCGCGCCACCGCCGGCGGACAGGCCGACCTCGCCGGGCAGGCCGGGCAGGCCAACCTCGCTCACCCCGCCGACCCCGACGCCCGCGCCAGGCAGGCCGACTCCGCCCGGCAGGCCGGCGGTCTGCGTCGTCGTCTCGGCCGCGAAAGGGCGCTTGCCGGGGGCGAGTTGGTCGGTGCGCTGGTGCAGGATCGCGGATTCGAGGGTGGTGAGCAGTGGTCCCGGGTCGAGGCCGAGCTCGGTGGCGAAGTAGGTGCGGGCGCGGCGGATCGCGGCGAGGGCGTCGGCCTGGCGGCCGCTGTGCCAGAGGGCGAGGGCGAGCAGGCGCCAGGTCTGTTCGCGCAGCGGGTGGTCCTCGACGAGGGCGGCGGCCTCCTGCGCGGCGGGGCGGGCCCGGCCGGCGGCGAGGTCGGCCTCGATCGCGAATTCGCGGGCGGTGGTGCGCAGTTCCTCCAGTCGGGCGATCTCGGGGGCGGCCCAGGCCCGGTCGGCGAACTCGTGGTAGGCCGGTCCCTGCCACAGCCCGAGCGCCGCCCGGAACCGCTCGACCCCGGAGGCACTGTCAGCCACCCCCGCCGCGTCGAGCAGGTCCTCGAAGTCCTGGGCGTCGGTGCGGACGCCGCGCAGCGCGTAGCCGCCGGCCTCGCTGACCAGCAGGCGGGCCGCCTGCCGGGGGCCGCGCTGGGGTTCCAGCAGGCGGCGCAGGTTGGAGACGTACGCCTGGAGGGAGGTCACGGCCTTGGCGGGCGGGCGGCCGTCCCAGAGGCCGTCGATCAGCCGGTCGGCGGGGACGGCCGTCCCGCGGGCGACCAGCAGTCGGGCGAGCACGCCGCGCTGGCGCGGGCCCCCCAACCGGGTGGCGGCCCCCGCCACTTGCGCCGTCAGCGTCCCGAGCACAGTGATCCGCACCATCGTGGGGTCGAGCCTATGCGATGCCCTCGCGCCACCCCCGCCCACCTGCGCTCCAAGCCGGTTCCAAGCGGGTCCCCGCCGGTCGCCGGGGCGGCCCCGTCCGGGTGCCGGTGGGGCGCGGGAGGGGCGCCGCGCACCGGTGGGACAGGAGTGACGGGTGGGACGAGTGGACGACTTGTGCCAGGGCAACATCCGTCCATCCCACCGGCCTTCCGCGCTCCCGCCGGGCACGCCAAAGTAGAGGTGTCGGCAGGGGAGAAAGAGCGAACAGAGCGAATGCCGACAGCGCCGGACCGCTCTCCGCAAAAGCCGGAGAATGCCGGAGAACGCCGCAGCAGAATCGATTTCCCGAGGGAGAGAAAATTCCGTGAACGCCACCCGTACGGCCCGAACCGCGCTCGCCGGACTGCTCGTCGCCGGGCTCTCGACACTGGTCGGACTGGCCGGCCCGGCGCTCTCCTCCCCGCACGGCACCGCCACCCGGGCCGGCAGCCCGGGGGTGTCCGCCACCTCCGTCCCGTCGCCCACCGCCACGCCGTCCGCACACCCCGACGACGTGACCTGGGGTCAGTGACCCACCGATCTCGCCAAGGAGTCCGCCATGCACGCCACCTCGAACTTCCTCGCCGACTCGCCGGAGTCCGCGGAGCGCACCGACCGCGTCCTCGGTGACACCCGCCGCAATCTGAACCAGGGCTGGATCGTCGCCTGAACCGGCGCCCGAAACGCCGGGAGAACTCCGGAACGGGAATTCCGGAACAGAAATTCCGGAACGGAAATCCGCACCACCAGGAGAAACCGAGATCCACGACCACGGAAAGGGGTGGACGACGTGAAACGCAATCACCACATGTTCGCCGGGGATGATCCGCACTTCTACGACCACCCCGTGGACCGCGCCGAGAAGCGCCGGTTCGCCGCCGCCGACCGCCCCGCCCCGGCGGGCTGGCGGAGCCACGAGGACGGGTCCTGGTTCTTCCTCACCCCCGAGCGGGCCGAACTGCCGGACCAGGGCTGGAAGATCCACGTCTCCGCGGTGCCGGCCGAGGCCGCCGAGGTGATCGACCTGGTCTCGGCGTACTGTCTGGAGACCGGGCTGCCGCACAAGTTCCTGGTCAACCCCCGCATACACCACCTGAACAACAGCAAGTACGCCCGCCGGGGCAGCAGCGGCAAGCTGATGACGCTGTACCCGGCCGACGACACCCGGCTGCGCACCGTGCTGGACGCGCTCGGCCCGCTGCTGGCCGGCCGCCGCGCCCCGTACGTGCTCGGTGACCTGCGCTGGCAGAACGGGCCGCTCTACCTGCGGTACGGCGGCTTCCTGGAGCGCTGGTGCACGCTGGACAGCGGCGAGCGGGTGCTGGCCCTCGCGGCGCCGGACGGCACCCTCGTCCCGGACCGCCGCGACCCGTACTTCGCGCTGCCGCCGTGGCTGGAGCCGCCGGAGTGCGTCGCCGAGCAGCTGCGGGCCGACGAGGCCGCCGCGGCCGGACAGCCGGGGCTGCCGTACGAGATCGAGCGGGCGCTGCACTTCTCCAACGGCGGCGGCGTCTACCTGGCCCGGGAACGGGACGGCGACGGCGCGCCGGTGGTGCTGCGCGAGGCCCGGCCGCTGGCGGGGCTGGACGGCTCCGGGGCCGACGCCGTGGCCCGGCTGCGCACCGAGGCGCGGGCCCTGCGGGCCCTGGCGGGGCTGGAGTTCGTGCCCCGGCTGATCGACGAGTTCACCGTCTGGGAGCACCACTACCTGGCGGAGGAGTACGTCGAGGGCGAGACGCTGCGCCAGTTCCTGGCCCGCTCCAACCCGCTGACCAGACCCGAGCCCTCCCCCGAGGACCTCGCCCGCTACACCGCGCAGGCCCTCGACGTCCTCGACCAGTTGCAGCGGGCGGTCGACGCGATGCACGCCCGCGGGTACGCCTTCGGCGACCTGCACCCCGCGAACGTGCTGCTGCGCCCGGACGGCCGGATCTGTCTGGTCGACTTCGAGGTCGCGCACCGCCCCGGCCTGGACCCCGAACCGTCCGTGGCCTGTCCGGGCTTCGTCGCCCCGCACGCCATGGCCGGCTTCGAACGGGACAGGTACGCGCTGGACTGCATCCGGCTCGCCCTGTTCCTGCCGTACACCATGCTGCTCGACCTGCGCCCCGCGAAGGTCGACCAACTCGCGGACGCCATGGCCGAGTTCTTCCCCGTGCCGACCGCCCACACCGCACGCGTCCGGCGCGGCCTGCGCCGCCCCGGCACCCTCGACCGCCCCGCGGACCGCTCCGGCGACGAGCCCTTCGACCGTCCGGACGCCGCGGGCCTGCCCGAGGCGCTCGCCCGGGCGATCCTCGCCTCCGCCACCCCGCAGCGCGCCGACCGCCTCTTCCCGGGCGACCCGGCCGGCCTCAACGACGGCGGCTACACCCTGGCCCACGGCGCGGCCGGCGTCCTGCACGCCCTGCACGCCACCGGGCAGCCGGTCGACGAGGAGCACACCGACTGGCTGTGGCGGGCCGCCCGCCGCTCCCGCGACCTGCGCCCCGGGCTGTACGACGGCCTGCACGGCGCGGCCCTGGTCCTGCACGAACTCGGCCGCGAACAGGAGGCGTTGGACGTCCTCCAGCGCGCCGGACGCAGCCCCGACCCGTCCCCGCCCGGCGACCTGTCGCTGCGCAGCGGCCTGGCCGGCATCGGACTGGCCCTGCACCGGCTGCACCGCGCCACCGGCGACGGCGGCCTGCGCGACGCCCTGGACCGCACCGCCGAACGGCTGGCCGCCGCCCTCGACCCGGCGGCCCCGCCCCCGGCCGGAGCGGGCCTGCTGACCGGACCGAGCGGGATCGCCGCGTTCTTCCTGCACCTGCACCAGGACAGCGGCGACCCGGCCCACCTCGACCTGGCCGCCCGGGCGCTGCGCGCCGACCTGGCGCAGTGCCGCACCAGCGAGGAGGGCGCGGTCAACCTGCTGGACGGCACCCGGCTGCTGCCCTACCTGGGCAACGGCAGCGCGGGGGTCGGCCTGGCCCTGGGCCACTACCTGCGGCACCGGCCCGACGAGGAGGAGTTCGCCCTCGCCCTGGACGGCGTCCTGCTGGCCGCCCGCGCCCGGCTGGTGATCTTCGGCGGCCTGTTCCACGGCCGGGCCGGACTGCTGGCCCTGCTCGCCGCCCACCCCGACCGGCCCGGCGCCGCCGAGCGGATCGCCCGCCAGCGCCGCCTGCTGGCCTGGCACGCCGTCCCGTACCGCGGCGGCACCGCGATCGCCGGCGACCAGCTGCACCGCCTGTCGATGGACCTGGCCACCGGCACCGCCGGCGTCCTGCTGGCCGTCCACGCCGCCGCCGGCGCACCGCTGGACCTGCCCGGCGCCACCCTGCCGGCCCTCGCGGTCGGCCGCCCCTGAGCCCGTGCCGACACCGGGCCCCACCTGCCCTCCCGGGCGACCGTCCGGGAGTCGACGCACCACCGAGAACAGAGGAGAACCGCCATGTCCGAGGTCCTGAAGCTGCAGAACCTGTCCGTCGCCGACACCGACGAGGGCGAGCTCAACGA
>NZ_QLLT01000036.1 GCF_003259315.1 Kitasatospora sp. SolWspMP-SS2h
TGCACCAGGCCGAGCACGGCCGCGTGGAACCAGTCGATCACCGGACACCCGCCGCGGATATCCCTCGGAGGCTCAGCATGGGCGGTTTCCTGTTCGCTCGTGGGGTGGTCCGGCGGCTGGGGGCTGTCCGGTGTGGCCAGATGATAAGGGGTCCGGGTGTCCCGAAGATCGCAAAGGGACGGTCCGGACGATTCCGGACCATTGCGGCGGATCGGGCGGCCGGCGGGTCCCCGGCCGCTGGTCGGCGGGTGCTCAGCGGGTGTCGGCCGCTGGTCGCCGGGTGCCGCCCGCCCACTCGGCGCGGGTCAGGGCGTACACCACGTCGCCGTGCTCGCTGCCCGGGATCGGGTCCGGCCAGTCGACGGAGAACGTCCGGACGTGGCGCAGCCCGGCCCGCTCCAGCACCCGGCGGGAGGCCGTGTTCACCGTCATCGTGGTGGCCACCACCCGTTCCGTCCCCGGCCGTTCCCCGAACGCGGCCCCGACCAGGGCCGTCGCCGCCTCGGTGGCGTACCCGAGGCCCCGGGCGGCGGGTCGCAGGCGGTAGCCCAGCTCCAGGTGGTCCGGCCGCCGCTCCGGCTCCAGCCCGACGGAGGACGGCGGGTGCAGCGCCGCCCAGCCGAGGAAGCGGCCGCCGGCCTCCAGCGCCCAGCAGCCCAGCCCGTCCGGCAGGTCGGCGTAGGCGCGCAGCAGGCTGGGCAGCAGCTCGTCCGCGACCCGGTCCGGCGGGACGGGGCGGCCGTCGTCGATGTACCGCATCACCTCCGGGTCGCCGCACAGGGCGGTGACGGCGGGCAGGTCGGCGGGGGTGAAGCGGCGCAGGACCAGCCGGTCGGTGCGCAGGCGGACGTGTCGCGGCGGGAGGGGTTCGCTCACGGGCCGAGCAGAGCACCGGGGGCGGGGGCGCGGCAAGCGGGTTTCGGCGGCCGTGGCGGGTCAGGGGGTGTGGGGTGGGGGTGGGGGGGTGTGGGGATCGGCGGGGAATGCCCCGGGCGGTCACTCTGTTGGCCTGTGGCGTGCACTCTGCTGTACCGTTCCGGTCGTTCCGTCCCACCGATGGGGAAGTGCCATGATCGCCCTGCTGCTCGCCCTCGGCAGTTCCCTCGCCTACGGCTGCGCCGACTTCCTCGGCGGCCTCGGCGCCCGCCGCGCGCACGTGCTGCGCACCGTGCTGGTCGCCGCGCCCGCCAGCCTGGCCGTCGAGGTGCTGCTCTGGCCGCTGCTCGGCGCCCGGTTCGACGCCGGGGCGGTCGGCTGGGGCGCGGCCTCCGGGGCGGCCTCGGCGGCGGCGTTCGCGCTGCTGTACCGGACGCTGGCGATCGGTCCGATGAACGTGCTGTCGCCCGTGACGGCGCTGATCTCCGCGATGCTGCCGGTCGCCGTCGGCCTGTCGCAGGGCGAACACCTGGGCGCCGCCGGGCTGCTGGGCCTGCCGCTGGCGCTGGTCGCGGTGGTGCTGGTGAGCGCGGGGACGGCCGACGGCCGGGCCCGGGTGACCCGCCCCGCGCTGCTGCTGGCGTTCGGCGCGGGCACCGCGATCGCCGTCCAGCTGGTCTGCCTGCACCAGGCCCCGTCCGGCAGCGGCATCGCCCCGCTGATCGTCGGCCGGGCCGTCACCTCCGTCCTCACCCTCGCGGCCGCTGCCCTGTGGCGTCGCCGCCTCGGCCCCGAACGCCCCGCGTACGGCCTGGCGGCCACGGCCGGAGTGCTCGACTCGGCCGCCGGGGTGCTCTTCCTGCTGGCCGCCCGCAGCGGTGACCTCGCGGTGGTCGCCGTGATCACCGCGCTCTACCCCGCCGGCACGGTGCTGCTGGCCCGCGCCGTCCTCGCCGAACGCATCCACCGCGGCCAACTCGCCGGTCTCGGCACCGCCGCCCTCGCGGTCGGCCTGCTCGCCCTGGCCTGACGTCCGCGCTCCGAGGAGTCACCCGAAGGCGCGGGGGTGCTCGACCAGGCGGGCGGAGAGGGCGTTGACCACGAGGACGCCGACGGCGAGGTGGGGGAGGCCGGTCCCGTCCTCGCTCCGGCCCCGGGGCGGCCGCCATGGTCGCGGGGTGGGGGCGCAGGCGTGCGGGGGGCGGTGCGGAGGGCCGGGGAGGGGCCTTTTCGGGGAGGGCGGGGGAGGGGGATCCGAGGAATTTTCCCGGGGTGCCGGTCAGGTGATGGCTCAGGTGAAGGCTTCGACGCGGACGCCCGCGGAGGCGAGTGCGCCGCGGATGCGCCAGGCGAGTTGGGCCGCGCCGGGGGTGTCGCCGTGGACGCAGAGCGAGCGGGCCCGGACGGTGATGGGCTCGCCGCCGACGGCGGTGGCGGTGCCGTCCCGGGCCATGCCGACGGCGCGCGCGATGACGGCCTCGGGGTCGTGCACGACGGCGTCCGGTTCGCGGCGCGGGACGAGGGTGCCGGCCCAGGTGTAGGCGCGGTCGGCGAACGCCTCGGTGACCACGGGCAGTCCGACGCCCTCGGCCACCGCCAGCAGCCGGGAGCCGGGCAGGCCGAGCAGCGGCAGCGGCCCGTCGCAGACCGCGCCGGCCCGCAGGACGCCGGAGACCACCGCCTCCGCCTGCTCGTTGTCCTGCACCACCCGGTTGTAGAGCGCGCCGTGCGGTTTGACGTAGGAGACCCGGGAGCCGGCCGCGCGGGCGAACACCTGGAGCGCGCCGATCTGGTAGGCGATCTCGTCGGCGAGTTCGTCCGGCGGGACGTCCATGGCGCGGCGGCCGAACCCGGCCAGGTCGCGGTAGGAGACCTGGGCGCCGATCCGCACCCCGCGCTCGGCGGCCAGCGAGCAGACCCGGCGCATCGTGGACGGGTCGCCGGCGTGGAAGCCGCAGGCGACGTTGGCGCTGGTGACCACCGAGAGCAGGGCGTCGTCGTCGGTCAGGCTCCAGCGTCCGAAGCCCTCGCCGAGGTCCGCATTGAGGTCGATCACCGCGTCGGCCACTCTCTCCCCGTCCGCCCTTCCGCGCGGGCCGATCCGGGCCCGGGCTCCGCTCCTGGGCCTGATCGTAGGGCCTGATCGTTTCGGCCGGGGCGGCGGTCGCGACCCGGGTGACAGGTTTTACCCGCCGGGTCGCGGCCGGGCGTCGCGACGGCCACCCGCTCGGCGCAACACCCGTCGGGGGGAGCGGCCGTCGCTCCGGGTTGACGCGGCGTCGGGAGCGGGCGAGGGGGAGGGTCAGTGGCGCGGCGTCGGGGAGCGGGCGAGGGGGGAGGGCGAGGGGGGAGGGTCAGTGGCGCGGCCAGGGGCGGCCCTGGAGCTGTTCGATGTCGCGGTTGAAGCGCTCCAGCACCTCGGCGAAGCCGGCCAGCTCCTCGGCCGTCCAGCCGGTGACCACCCGGGACAGCCCCTCGATCGACCAGTCGCGGTCCTGACGCAGGCGGCGCAGGCCCTCCTCGGTGATCCGCAGCTTGCGGGCCACCCCGCCGTCCGGGTCGGGGATGCGGTCGACCAGCCCGGCCCGCAGCATCGCGGCGCTCTGCCGGTTGACGGTGGAGGTGTCCAGCCCGAACGCCTCGGCGAGCTGACCGATGGTCAGCGGGCCCTCGGTCTCGATCCGGCTGAGCAGGGTGTAGGCGCTGCGCTCCAGGGCGTCGGGGCCGCCGCCGGTCCGGGCGGTGGCGAGCACCTGGTGGCGGGCGAGCAGCATCATCTCCCGTTCGATCAGGGCGAGTTCCTTGTCGCGCCGCATGCTCCTCCGTCCCGTGCGTCACTTTTCGGCAGCATATCCCGCGAGCAGGCAATATGTATGGTACACATTGCGTGCATCATGCATATTCAGTCGAAGAGATGGAAGTACCCCATGAGTCAGGCACGCACCGGCCCCGTCGTCGGAGTGCTCGCCGGCGCGGGCATCGTGGTCTCGCTGATGCAGACCCTGGTCGTCCCGCTGATCCCGGACCTGCCGAACCTGCTCCACACCACGGCCGCCAACGCGTCCTGGGCGATCACCGCCACCCTGCTGGCCGGTGCCGTGGCCACCCCGGTGCTCGGCCGACTCGGCGACATGTACGGCAAGCGCCGCATCCTGCTCGCCAGCCTCACCATGCTCGTCATCGGCTCGCTGGTCTGCGGCTCCAGCAACTCGCTCGCCCCGATGGTGGTCGGCCGCGCGCTCCAGGGCATCGGCGCCGGCGTCATCCCGCTCGGCATCAGCATCATGCGCGACGAACTGCCGCCGCAGAAGCTCGGCTCCTCGATGGCGCTGATGAGCTCCTCGCTCGGCATCGGCGGCGCGTTCGGCCTGCCGCTGTCCGCCGTCATCGCCCAGAACACCAGCTGGCACGCGCTGTTCTGGATCTCCGCCGCGCTCGGCGCGGTGGTCGCCGCCGCCGTGTTCCTCCTCGTCCCCGAGTCCCCGGTGCGCTCCGGCGGACGCTTCGACGTCGTCGGCGCGATCGGGCTCACCATCGGACTCGTCGCCCTGCTCCTCGCCATCTCCAAGGGCAGCGACTGGGGCTGGGGCTCCGGCGCCACCCTGGGCATGCTCGCCGCCACCGTCGTGGTGCTCCCGGTCTGGGGCTGGTGGGAGCTGCGCACCGAACAGCCGCTGGTCGACCTGCGCACCAGCGCCCGCCGCCAGGTGCTGATGACCAACCTCGCCTCCGTGGTGATCGGCTTCGCGATGTACGCGATGAGCCTGGTCTCCCCGCAGCTGCTCCAGCTGCCCACCGCCACCGGCTACGGCCTGGGCCGGTCGATGGTCCAGGCGGGTCTGTGGATGGCCCCCGCCGGCCTGGTCATGATGCTGCTCTCGCCGGTCTCCGCCAAGCTCTCCAAGGCCAAGGGCCCCAAGGTCTCGCTGCTGGTCGGTGCCGTCGTGATCACCTGCGGCTACCTCTCCGCCCTGGCCCTGATGGGCCACGCCTGGGGCGTGCTGGTCTTCTCCTGCCTGATCAGCGGCGGCATCGCGTTCGCCTACGCGGCCATGCCCGCCCTGATCATGGGCGCCGTCCCGGTCTCCGAGACCGCCGCCGCCAACGGCCTCAACACCCTGATGCGCTCCATCGGCACCTCCAGCTCCTCCGCCGTCATCGGCGTGGTGCTGGCCCACCTGACCACCGACTTCCACGGCCACGTGCTGCCGTCGGAGAGCGGCTTCCGCACCGCCTTCCTGATCGGCGCGGGCGCGGCCGTGGCGGCGGCCCTGGTCACCCTCGCCATCCCCGGCGTCCGCCGCGCGGTGGCGGGCGGCGGCCCGGCCGGGCCGGCGGACGGCGCGCCGCTGTCCGCCGTCCCCGACGTCCCCGAGGGTGCGCGCACCAAGTAGCACGCTCGACGCCGTGGCGGTGGGCCGTTCGTCCCCGGCGGAGGGACGGCCCGCGCGCGTCCGTCCGTGGCTCTGGCGCGGGCCGCGGCAGTAGGGTGCGCGGATGGCGACCCACGAGCGAGAGATCACCGCCCCCGTCGACCTGTGCCGCCCCGACGGGCGGCTCGACCGCAGGGCCGTCGGCTGGTCGCGCACCCCGCTGCACCGCGCCAACCTGCGCGGCTGGGGGCGCACCAAGCGCTGGGAGTACTGGTGCGTCACCACGCCCACCCACCTGCTCGCGCTCACCGTCGGCGACCTGGACTTCCTCACCCTCGACACCGTGTACTTCCTCGCCTGGGACGGGCACGGCGTCCTGGAGGAGCACGAGCGCACCGCGATCGCCCCCGGCCTGCCGACCCGCCGCACCGCCCTCCCCGAGGGCGTCGCCGGCTCCGGCGGCCCGCACGGCACGGACCTCACCGTCGGCCCGGAGCGGCCCGGCCGCCGCCGGGTCCGGATCTCGATCACCCGCGAACCCGGCGGCACCCGGCTGCGCGCCCGCGCCCTCACCGCCGACCTGCGCCCGCTGGAGGCCGACCTGCTGGTCGCGCTGCCCGCCGGCCACGAGACCCTGTCGGTGGTCGTCCCCTGGGACGACAGGCGCTTCCAGTACACCTCCAAGCACACCGCCCGCCCCGCCACCGGCACCGTCCGGCTCGGCGACCGCAGGTACGACTTCGGGGACGACTCCTGGGGCGTGCTCGACCACGGCCGGGGGCGCTGGCCGCGCTCGCTCGGCTGGAACTGGGGCGCGGCGTCCGGCCGCACCGACGGGCACACCGTCGGCCTCCAGTTCGGCGGGCAGTGGACGGCCGGCACCGGCAGCACCGAGAACGCGCTCTGCGTGGACGGCCGCCTCAGCAAGATCGGCACCGAGCTGGCCTGGCACCACGACCCCGCCGACCCGCTCGCCCCCTGGCGGATCACCACCCCCGACGACGACCGGGTCGACCTCACCTTCACCCCCTTCCACGACCGCCGCACCCGCACCGAGGCCGGCCTGATCGCCAACCGCACCGACCAGTGCTTCGGCCACTACGCGGGCACCGTCCGCACCGACGACGGCCTGCGGGTCGCGGTGGACGGGCTGCTGGGCTGGGCCGAGGACGTCCGGATGCGCTGGTGACCGCGCCCGCCATGTGCCCCGCGCACGGCCCCGGCCCCGACCTCGCCGCCCTGGTCGGCCGCCGGCTGACCGGCGTGGTCGCGTCCTGGTACTCCCACCGGGGCGAGCGCGCGGCCGAGCCCGTGGTGGTCTGGCTGCGCGACGACCGCGGCGGCTGCACCTTCGTCGCCACCGGCAGCGACTGGTGCCTGATCGTCGCCGACGAACGGCCGCACGCCGACCTCGACCTGGGCGAGTGGGGCCGCCTCGACGTCCGCGACGCCCCCACCGGCACCCCCTTCACCCCGCACCTCGGCCACCCCGTCCTCGCCGTCCGCCAGGAGTTCACCCCGCGCACCGGCCGCACCGCCCTCGAACTCGACTTCCCCACCGGCACCGTCCGCTGCGAGTCCCGGGACGGCGACCTGCGGCTGACGGCGGTGCCGCCCCGGCCGCGGGCGCGGGCTGTCGGCGGCCGGAGCTGACGTCCCCGGACGGACCGCACCGGGCCGGACGCGTCGACCGCCGCCTGCGCCGACGTGCTGCCCCACCCCCGGGCGTCGCGGCGGGCGCCGTGCCGGGAGGCCGCCGAGCAGGCCGAGCGGTACGGGGCGGGCGGGGCGGGCGTGACGGCGGCGGAGGCGGCGGAGCCACTGGCGGCGGCGGCGGACGCGAACGCGTACCGGTGCATCGCCGCCGAGGAGCCGGGGTGCGGCACGGGGTGCCGGGCCTCCCCCCCGGAGGCCCGGCACCCCGTGCCCGGTGGAGCGGGGGCGCTCAGGGGCTGGGGACGGCCCGGGCGAAGTCGTGGTGGGCGCTGACGGCCTGCTGCCACTCCAGGGCGCGGATCAGGCGGTGGACGACCAGCAGGGGGACGAGGCCGACGAGGCCGAATGACATGTCGACGCACTGCCAGAACAGCGGGACGCCGCGCAGCGGGCCGCAGATCAGGGCGAGCGGGACGACGCCGCCGCAGGCGAGCATCGCCCAGCGGACCACCCAGACGTTGCGGACCGGGTCGCGCAGCGGGCCCCGGAAGGCGGCGGCGATCACCAGGTGGGCGAAGGCCAGCCAGTCGGTGCCGTAGGCGAGGAAGGGGTGGCGGCCGTAGCCGTCGGCGACGCCCTCGCTGACCCGGTGGACCCAGGTGCCGAGGTCGGGGAGGGCGGAGCCCAGGCCGGTGGCGTCGACCAGGCGGGCCAGCAGCGAGGTCTCGGTCTGGAGCGGGAAGGCGGTCAGGCCGCTGAGCACCAGGCAGGCGATGAACAGCCAGAGCCAGCGCCGGATGCGGCGGCGGACGAGTGCGGTGTCGGTGGCGGACGCGGAATCCGGTCCCGCCGTGGTGGAACCGGCGGGGACGGTGGCGATGTCGGACATGGGGACCCCCCTCATGGCGCGGGTGCCGGAGACGGCACACGGTGTCGCGCCTTGGACTCTAGACCTGAATTTGAACGCGTTCAACACGCCGGGACAGCCCGCCCGAAAGGGACTTTTCGGACCTGTCCGCGGAAAGCCCTAATCTTGTCCACCGTGACCGCCATCGCCGACCAACCCACCCGGCCCGCCCCCGGCCCGGCCGCCGACGAGGGGCTCGCCCGCCGCCTCAAGGCGCTGGCCTGCACCGCCCCGCTGCACGACCTGGACAGCCGGAAGGTCAACCTGGCCGGCGAGTACGCCTCGTACGCGATGGCCGAGGTCGGCCTCGCCGCGATCGACCTGGTCACGCTCAACATGGACTTCGACACCGGCGCCGACCGGGACATAGTGCTCAGCCGCCTGCTCCCCCGGATCGCCGCCCAGAAGCCGCAGCGGGCCGCCGCCGAGCACGAGCGGGTCGCCCGCTGGGTGCTGGAGTCGCTGATCAACGTCGGCAGCGTGGACCGCGGCTTCCGCGCCGTCTACGGCACCTTCGGCCCGGACGGCGAGTACACCCGGCGCGACTACGACTTCAAGCTGATCGAGGAAGTCCCCGGCCAGGACGGCGGGGTGTACCTGCGCACCACCGACGAGGCCGTCAACGTGCTGGTCGGCGCGCTCGACACCGACGTGACCTCGGCCCAGATCGCTGCCGAGGTCAAACTGGAGGTGCTGATCCGCCGCGGCCGCCTCGCCGACGCCCAGCTCGCCGCCGAACAGGCCCGCTACCGCACCGTCCAGTACGCCGAGACGCTGCGCCGCGCCCTGGAGGCCACCCGGCGCAACGTCCGCGCGGTCGACTGGATGGAGGCCGTCCCCGACCTGATCGACGAGGCGCTCGACCACATCGCCGACCGCTACCGGCACGAGAACGCGATCCTCACCAACATCCGCAAGGCCCGCGACGAGAGCGTCGACGGCGAGCACAAGCGCCGCGCCGCCGAGCTGGTCGACATCGTCAAGGACTGCATCCGCCGCCACACCCAGCTCCAGACCCGGCTGCTGGAGGCCGGCCCGCTGTTCCGCGCCGAGCAGGACCGGCAGGCGTTCGCCGCGCCCACCGCCCGCAGCGGCATCGACCTGTACGGCCAACTGCTGGCCCCCGTCCTCACCCTGCCGCTCGCCGACGCCACCCGCCCCACCGACGCGTTCTTCGCCCGCGCCGTCGGCCTGCGCACCCCCGTCGCGGTCCGGGTCACCGACCTGGTCGACCTGCTGCTCACCCCGCCCGTCGAGCGCGAGCACCTCGGCGCCGAACTCCCCGAGCCCGACCTGGTCGCCACCCCCGACGACAGCCGCTTCTCCGAGGCCCAGCTGGAAGCCGCCCTCGACCTGCTCGACCTGCCCGCCGACGCCCCGCGCCGGCTCTCCGGCCTGCTCGCCGACGCCCGCCGCCGCGGCGCCGGACTCGACGGCGACGGCATCGGCGACGAACTCGCCTACCTGGTCGCCCTGCTGGCCGTGCACGCGGCCAGCCCGCCGGTCGGCACCGCCTACCGGCAGGGCGAGGAGCGGCTGCTGTTCGCCGTCGACGACGGCACCCGGCTGGACGACCCCGGCTTCGGCGGCGCCGACCTGATCGTCGGCAGCGCGCTGCTGGACGCGGTGGGCATGGCCGCCGACCGCAAGGACGCGAAGGCCGCCAAGGCCGCCCGGGACGCCCGGGACGCCGGGTGACCGGCGACGCCCGCACCGCCCGTACCGCCCGCACTGTCCGCACCACCCGCACCGCCCGGATCGAAGGAGCCCTCGGATGACCACCACCAGCGAGGCGTGGACACCGCCCGAGGCCGAACCGGCCGCCGCCGCCGCGCCGATCAGCCCGGCGGACGTCACCGAGGCCGCCCGGCTGGTCTCCTTCGGCCTCCAGGCCAAGCTGCTGCCCGCCCGGGACGCCGAGTACGGCGAACTGGTGCGCCGCTACCGGGAGGACCCGCCGTTCGGGCGGCTCGCCGATGCCGTCGCCACCGGCATGGGCCTGGTGGTGCTGGAGGTCTCGGCCCGGGCCGGGATGGCGGTGGCCGCCGCCGAGGACTCGGTGTTCGCCGTCCGGATGGGCGACTACGCGCGGCGGGCCGCCACCGAGTCCACCGACCGCTTCCTGCACGGCCTCGCGCACCTCGCGGTGGCCGCGCTGGCCTTCCCCCGCCCCGAGGACCTCGCCGACGACGGCTACCTCGGCCGGGTCACCGTCAACGGCGTGGACGCCTTCGTCCGGCAGGCGTGCCGCCGGCTGGAGGAGCGCGCCGAGGCCGAGGGCGCCAACACCGACCCGGCCAGCGACGCCCCCGGCCTGGAGGCCGCCTGGCGGGTCTGGGCCCGCCGCTCCGCGACCGGCGCCACCAAGGACGCCCGCCGGCTGTCCGGCTCCACCACCGGCATCGTCTCCAAGGCGGTGTCCTTCCTGGTCGACTCCGGCTTCCTGCAGAAGACCTCCGACGACTCCGGCGGCACCTACCGCACCACCGCCCGCTACCAGTTGCAGGTCCGCGACCTGGCCGGCAGCGCCGCGATGGCCGAACTCCTCGACCTGGGCGTCGTCCCGGTCGGCGACGGCACCCCCACCCTGGCCCCGCCCGACGAGGGCGACGAGCTGGTCGCCGACGCCGGCCTGCCCTTCCACGCCCTCTGACCCCCCCTCCCGCCGTCCGCCCTCGCCCCCGCCGCCACCGCTGAAACCGCTGCCACCGCTCCAGGAGAACCACCGCACATGTACGAGCTGAACCGGGTCCGCCTGTACTCGATCGGACCGGCGGGCGCCCGCTACGCCGACACGGTGCTCGACCTGCGCGGAGTCGGCGAGCCGGTGCCCGAGCCGCAGCCGCGGCAGATCGGCCTGTTCGGCGAGGAGCCCGAGGGCCCGCAGCGCCGCCCCGCACCGGCCGGCGTGCTGTTCCTGGAGAACGGCGGCGGCAAGTCCGTGCTGCTCAAGCTGATCTTCTCGGTGATGCTGCCCGGCCACCGCAACACCCTGGGCGGCGCCTCCTCCGGCGTGCTGCGCAAGTTCCTGCTCGCCGACGACTGCGGCCACGTCGCCCTGGAGTGGCAGCACACCGTCACCGGCGAACTCATCGTGGTCGGCAAGGTCAGCGAGTGGCGCGGCCGCCAGGTCTCCTCCGACCCGCGGAAGTTCGCCGAACTCTGGTACTCCTTCCGGCCCGGCCCCGGCCTCACCCTGGACGGCCTGCCGGTCGCCGAACGCCCCGCCCTGACCGGCGACCAGCAGGCCCGCGGCCGCCGCCGCACCATGAAGGGCTTCCGGGACGCGCTCACCGAGGCCGCCAAGGCCCACCCCCACCTCGACGTCACCTTCGAGGAGATCCACGACCGCTGGATCGAGCACCTCGGCGCCCTCGGCCTCGACCCCGAACTCTTCCGCTACCAGCGCGAGATGAACGCCGACGAGGGCGAGGCGGCCGGCCTGTTCGCGGTCCGCGACGACGCCGACTTCACCGACCTGCTGCTGCGCGCCGTCACCGACACCCGCGACACCGACGGCCTCGCCGACCTCGTCCACGGCTTCGCCGCCAAGCTCGGCCGCCGCGCCGAACTCACCGCCGAACGCGACTTCACGGCCGGCTCGGTCGACCTGCTCCAGCGCATCGTCGACGCCACCGCCGCCCGGGAGACCGTCCGCGAGGGCCACCGGGCCGCCGAGCGCCGCACCCGCAAGCTGGCACTGTCGCTCGCCGCCCGCTCCGCCGTCGAACGCGACCGGGCGCACGACCTGGCCGTCGAGGTCGCCGCCGCCGCGGGCGCCGTCACCGCCGCCGAGACCGACCGCACCCGGCACTCCCTGATCGTCTCCGAACTCACCTACCGGCACGCCACGCTGGGCCTGGAGGCGGCCACCGCCGGAGCCGCCCGGCTGCGCCGCGAACTCACCGACGCCCGCTCCCAGTCCGCCGCCTGGCAGGCCGCCGAGGCCGTCCTGCGCCACCGCGCCGCCGCCGACCGGGCGGGCCGGGTCGCCGCCGCCATCCGGGAGGCCGAACTCGACGCCGCCCCCGCCCTCGCCGCCCGCGACCGCGCCGCCGCCGCCCTCGCCCGCGCCCTGGAAGCCGCCGCCGCCTCCGCCGAGACCCGCGCCGACCAGGAGGAACTGCGCGCCGAGGAACTCCAGCAGGACGGCGCCACCGCCCAGTCAGAGGCCACCGCCGCCGCCACCGCCGCCCAGAAGGCCCGCTCCGAGGCCGACCACCTGCGCCAGCGCCTCGCCGAGGTCGAGCAGGAGACCGCCGCCGCCGTCGAGGCCGGCTGGATCGACGGCTCCGGCGCCGAACCCGACCCGGCCCGCGCCGCCCTCCAGGCCGCCGACGCCGGGGCCGCCGCCGCCGAGGCGCTCGACCGGGCCCGCACCGCCGCCGAGCACGGCGCCGCCCGGGCCCGCGAGGCCGCCGCCGCCGAGGCCCGCGCCGACCTCGCCGCCGCCCGCGCCAACGACGCCCGCGCCGCCGCCGAGCGCGCGCTGGCCGCCGAACAGCGCACCGCCGCCCTGCTCGCCGCCGAACCCCGGCTCGCCGAACTGCTCTCCCTGACGCCCTACCAGGACGGCGCCGAGGCGGCCGAGGGCTTCCTGACTCCCCGCCTGCTCGACGCCTCCGCCGAGGACCTGCGCGAACTGCTCGACCAGTCGGTGGCCACCGCCGAACGCACCCTGTTCGACCTGCGCACCGCCGCCGCCGACGACTCCCGCATCCTCGCCGCGCTCGGCGACGGCGGACTGCTGCCGCCCGGCCCCGACGTCCTCGCCACCGTCGAACACCTCGGCGAGCAGGGCATCCCCGCCCTGCCCGGCTGGCGCTACCTCGCCCAGTCCGTCGACCCCGCCGACCACGACGCCATCCTGGCCGCCCGCCCCGAACTCGTCGACGGCGTCGTCGTCACCGACCCCGCCTCGCTCGACCGGGCCCGCGAGGTGCTGGCCGCCGCCGCCCTGCTGCCGCGCTCCACCGTCGCCGTCGGCACCGCCGCCGCGCTGATCGCCCCGATCCAGGGCGAGCCCGCGTTCTTCCTGGTGCCGCCCAACCCGGCCATGCACAACGAGACCGCCGCCGACGACGAGCGCCGCGCACTGCGCGCCCGCGCCACCGCCCGCGAGGAGCACATCCGCGAACTCGCCGCCCGGCTGGGCGGCGACCGCGCCCTCGCCGCCCGGCTCGCCTCCTGGCACGCCAGCTGCCCGCCCGGCACCCTCGCCGAACTCGCCGAGACCGCCGCCGCGGCCGCCCACCGCGCCGAGACCACCGCCGCCGAACTCGCCACCCTGCGCGCCGACCGCGCCGACGCCGACACCGAGCACCAGGCCGCCGCCGCCCGCCACGAGGAGTGCCGGGAGGCCGCCCAGCGCGCCCGCCGCCGCGCCGACGTCCTCGAAGGACTCGCCTTCCGGCTGCGCGAACGCCCCAACTGGACCCGCCGGCTGCGCGAACTCGCCGAGGACGTCGCCGAGTGCGAACGCCGCCAGGCCCAGTGCGCCGAACGCGCCCGCACCTGCGACGAGGACCGCCGCGCCGCCCAGCGCGCCGCCGACGACGCCCGCCGCACCGCCCGCACCCTGCGCGGCGAACGCGCCGAGATCGCCGCCGTCGGCGCCGACGCCGAACCCGACCCCGCCGCCACCCCCGCCTCGCTGCCCGCCCTGCGCGAGGCGTACCGGGCCGCCGCCCAGCTCTACGAGAAGGTCGGCGTCGGCGCCGACCTGCGCGCCGAACAGGCCCGCGCCGAGAGCGACGAGACCGCCGCCGCCACCGAACTCCAGCGCCTCAGCAACAAGGTCAAGGCCCGCGCCGAGGAACTGCTCGCCAGCCCCGACGGCGCCGACGGCCCCGCCCGGCAGGCCGCCGCCGCCCGCGCCGAGGAACTCGTCGCCCTCATCGAGGCCCGCTCCGACGCCGCCTCCGAGGAGGTCGGCCGACTGCGCGGCGACGCCGAACGCTCCGCCCCGGCGAACGGCGAAGCCCACACCGAACTGCCCGAGGACCTGCTCCCCGCCGACCCCGAGCACGCCCAGGCCCTGCTGCGCACCGCCACCGCGCTGCTCGCCGACCGCCGCGAGCGGGTCGACTCCGCCCGCACCGACCACGCCGACCTGCAACGGACGCTGGACCAGGCGCAGGCCGCCGCGAGCGACTTCGAGGAACTCGCCGGACAGCTCCGCGACGCGCTGCGCGACAACGGCGAGGAGCCCGACGCCGAGGCCGACGGCTACCTCGGCTCGCTGGCCGCCGCCCGCGCCGCCGTCACCGACACCCGGCGCGCCATGCGCACCGCCGCCACCGAGCTCACCGGCGCCGAACTCGCCGTCCGCGACGCCGCCGACGCCCTGGTCCGGCACGCCAACGCCGCCCGCTACGAGGCCGTCCGCACCCCGGCGCGCCAGCAGATCCGCGAGCTGCCCGCCGCCGCCCTGCCCGACCACGCCGCCGCCTGGGCCGCCGCGTTCGCGCCCCGGCTGCGGGTGCTCACCGACGAACTCGCCCAACTGGAACGCAACCGCTCCTCCATCGTCGACCGCCTGCGCGGCCTGGTCGAGACCTCGCTCGGCACCCTGCGCGCCGCCCAGCGGCTCTCCCGGCTCCCCGAGGGCCTGGGCGAGTGGTCGGGCCAGGAGTTCCTGCGCATCCGCTTCGAGGACCCGGACCACGCCGTCCTGGTCGAACGGCTCGGCGAGGTCATCGACGAGGCCACCCGCGCCGCCGTCAAGAAGAACTCCGACCTGCGGCGCGACGGCATGTCCCTGCTGCTGCGCGGCGTCGCCGCCGCGATCGGCCCCAGGGGCGTCTCGGTCGAGATCCTCAAGCCGGACGCGGTGCTGCGCGCCGAACGCGTCTCGGTCGGCCAGATGTCGGACGTCTTCTCCGGCGGCCAGCTGCTCACCGCCGCCATCGCCCTGTACTGCACGATGGCCGCGCTGCGCGCCAACGACCGCGGCCAGTCCCAGCTGCGGCACGCCGGCACGCTGTTCCTGGACAACCCGATCGGCCGCGCCAACGCGACCTACCTGCTGGAGCTCCAGCGCGCCGTCGCCGACGCGCTCGGCGTCCAGCTCATCTACACCACCGGCCTGTTCGACACCACCGCGCTGGCCGAGTTCCCGCTGGTCATCCGGCTGCGCAACGACGCCGACCTGCGGGCCGGCCTCAAGTACATCTCGGTGGAGGAGCACCTGCGCCCCGGCCTCCCGGCCCCGCAGGACCCGGACGGGCCGGCCGTCCACGGCGAGATCACCGCGACCCGGGTCTTCCGCAAGCCGGAGTAGCCGCAGGCGCGGACGGGGGCGCGGGGAACGGCGCGGCCGACCACGCACCCACCGCGGGACCGCGGCGCGGGCCGATGGCCCGCACTGTTCCGCGACCCTGCGGCGGGTTCCGGGTCGCCCGCGCGGTTCCCCGCGCCCCCGCCGGTCCTACTGCCGGGTGGAGACGGTGACCGAGGCGACCTTCATCGGGTGGCCCGGTTCGGTCGCCTCCGCGGGCGGACTGCCGTACGCGGCGGGGAGGTCGCCGCCGACGGCGACGTCCAGGACCAGGAAGATCCCGTGGTGGACGGCCCGGTCCCAGGCGGCCGGGTCGACCCGGTCGGCGGTGACCCGGAAGCACTCCCGGCCGTCGCGCAGCCAGCGGACCAGCTCGGGGCTGGTGGAGCGGTCGACCTCGACGGTGTAGGTGTGGAAGGCGCCCCAGCAGTCGGCGCAGGGCTGTTCGCCGGAGCCCAGGCCGCTCGGCTCCCGGCAGGGGCCGCCCGGCGTGGTGCCGCAGTGCAGGGTGCCGAACACGCCGCGCCCGCCGACGGATTCGAGCACGTCCAGCTCGCCGACGCCGGGCCAGCCGGTGGACCCGTCGCGGAGCCCGCCGCCGAGCGCCCAGAACGCGGGCCAGTACCCGGCGGCGGCCGGGCCGTGCACGTCGGGCAGCGCCAACTCGGCCTCCACCCGCAGGCCTCCGCCCGCCGGGGCGGCCAGGTCGGCCCGCCGGGACTCGATCCGCCCGGAGGACCAGCGGCCGGCCGGGTCCCGGGTCGGGGTGATCTCCAGCGCGCCCGCGCCGTCCAGGCGGACGTTCTCGGCCGCGTCGGTCATGGTCTCGACCTCGCCGGTGCCCCACTGGGCGGCCGGGCAGCCGGGGTAGCAGGTGCCCAGGTCGTACTGCCAGGTGGCGGGGTCCGGCCGGCTCCCGGCCGGGCCGTCGAACCCGTCGTGCAGCAGGGTGGTCCACCCGGTGCCGAACACGCCCGCGTCGGTGAGGAGCCGGTCCAGCCGCGGGGTGAGCACCACGGCCGCGGCGTTGGTCAGGTGGGAGTCGTCGCGGTACAGCAGCACGTGCTCCAGGACGGCCGGGCAGCTGCGCCCGTCGGCCGGGCAGAGCACCGAGTCGACCTCGACCGTCCGGACGCCGGGAAACGCCCCGGCGGCGATCCGCTCGGCCAGCGGGTCGGCGTACAGGCCCTCGGCGCGCGGGAAGTCGCAGGCGGAGGTGGTGCCGGGGTGGCCGGAGACGCAGGCCGGGACGTCCCGGCCGGGGACCGGGGTGTCCTGGAGGTAGACGACCGGCACGCCCAGTTCCCGCAGCGGGGCGAGGGTCCGCTCCCAGCCGCGCAGCAGTGCGGCCCGGTCGGCGGTGTAGCGGTTGAGCGCGGAGACCACGACCAGCTTCGGCTTCGGGCCGTCCTTCAGCCGGGCGAGCACGTTCGCCCGCCAGGTGTCGCACTCGTGGTAGGTGCGGCCCAACTGCGGGTTGGTGACGGTGATCTCGGCCAACGGGCAGCCCTGCTTGACGAGTTCCTCGACGGACAGCCGGTGCTGGGCGGCGATGCCGAGCAGCGCGGAGAACCACTGGCCGGCGTGCGAGTCGCCGAGCAGCACGATCCGGTCCTCGCCGGTGCCGAAGCGGCAGGGCGGGCTGGTGGTGTCGGCCGGGCCGACCTCGCAGCCGCCGTCCGGCGGGAAGTCCTGCCGGGCCTGGACGGGGTTGGGCACGGTCGGCGCGTGCGGGGGCGGCGCGGCGGCCAGCAGGCTGCTGCCGGTGCGGGCGCCGGGCGGCAGGCCGGACGGGTCCGGGGGAGTGGCCGGGCCCAGGTCGCGGATGGTGCCGGAGCCGACGACCAGCGCCAGCAGCACCGGGAGGACCACCGCGGCCAGGCCCAGTGACAGCCCGCGGCGCGGGATCTCGCCCAGCACCGGGCTGCGGCGCAGCGGCTGCTCCAGCCAGCGCAGCGCGGCGTACGCGGGCAGCGCGGCGGCGGCGGTGAGCGCGGCCCCGGCGCCCCAGGGCAGGGCGCCCCAGTGCGCCTCGGCGAGCACCAGCACCGGCCAGTGCCACAGGTACAGGTGGTAGGAGAGCCGGCCGACCGCCCGGGGCGCGCCGAGCGAGAGCGCCCGTCCCACCAGGTGGGGTCCGGCCGGGCCGGCCAGGACGATCGCGGCGGTGGCGGCGGTCGGCAGCAGCGCGGCGTACCCGGGGTAGCGCGTGTGCCCGTCGAACAGCAGCACCGCGACGAGCACCCCGGCCAGGCCGCCCAGACCGAGCAACTCCCTTACCAGCCTGGGAAATTCGCGGACCGGTAGCAGGGCGATGGCGGCCCCGGCGGCGAACTGCCAGGCCCGGGTCGGGGTGGAGAGGTAGGCGCCGGCGCTCCAGTGCAGGGAGAGCCAGAACGAGCCGGCGCCGAGCAGCAGGGTCAGGCCGAGCAGGGTGCGCCGCCGCCAGGCCCAGCGGGCGGCGAGCGCCAGCAGCGGGGCCCACAGCAGGTAGAACTGCTCCTCGACGGCGAGCGACCAGAAGTGCAGCAGCGCGCTCGGGTCGCGGCCGGCGGCCAGGTAGTCGGTCTGTTCGGCGATGAAGCGCCAGTTGGCGACGGACAGCGCGGAGGCGAGGACGTCGCGCTCCAGGTCGGCCCGGCGCAGCGGCGCGGTGAGCAGGGCGCCGAGGACGGCGGTGGCGGCCAGCACGACGGCGGCGGAGGGCAGCAGGCGGCGGGCCCGGCGGGAGTAGAACTCGGCCAGCCGGACGCGTCCGTGCCGCCCGGTCTCGGTGCGCAGCAGGCCGGTGATCAGGTAGCCGGAGACGACGAAGAAGACGTCGACGCCGACGAAGCCGCCGGCGAGACCGGGTACGGCGGCGTGGAAGGCGAGCACGGCGAGGACGGCGACGGCCCGCAGGCCCTCGATGTCGGGTCGGAACGCCGGCCGCTCGACCGGCGGGCGGTGCAGCACGACGGTGAGCGGGGCGGTCCTCGGAGCGGTACTCGGGGCGATGCTGGTGGACACGGGAGCGTGGACCTTTCAGCCCAGCCAGGGCAGCATCGGAGCCGCCCAGCCGGAGGCGAGCAGGGCGACCAGGGCGAGCGTGCTCGTGACGGCGAGGGCCTCGGGCCAGCGCCGCGGACGCATCGCCGGGCGGGCCCCGGATTCGGTCGGGTCGGCGGACGCGGCGGGTGCGGCGGAGCCTGCGGACCCGGCGGCGCGCGGCCGGAGTTCGGCGTACAGGTCGCGGACCAGCGGCACCCCGAGGTGCAGCTGCACGGCCAGGTACAGGGCCAGCCCCCAGGTGGTGTGCCAGCCGTGCAGGGCGGTGGCGACGGCCACGCCGGCGGCGGTGGCGGCCAGCGTGCCGGCCGTCCACAGCAGCGAGACCAGCAGCACCCTGCGGGCCATCCCGCCGGAACGGCCGGGACCGGCGGCGCCGGTGGGCACCCAGGCGGCGCTGCGGCCGCGCAGGGTGTGCCAGTACGCGGTGGCGGCGGCGAAGCCCATCAGCACGTTGGCGCGCAGCACTTCGGAGCGCCAGCGGGTGCGGCTGACCCGGGGCAGCAGCACGTGCCACAGCCACAGCAGCGAGATCAGCGGCAGCACGTACCGGGCCCGGACCTCGCCGGGGAAGGCGAACAGCATCACCAGCGGCGGCAGCGGCGCGGTGAGCACGTTCACGGCGGCGGCCAGGTAGCCGACGATGCCCTCGTCGAAGCAGCGGCGCATCCGCCAGGTCATCGCCCGGCGGGTGGCCCGGTCGCCGATCAGGTGCAGGTTGCCCATCGTCCAGCGGTACTGCTGGTTGACGAAGCTGGTGGTGGAGTCGGGCGAGGTGCCCTTGGCGACCAGCACCGGCACGTAGCGGGTGGTGTAGCCCCGCTGGTGCAGGGCCAGGCCGGTGTACATGTCCTCGCTGTGGTCGAGCCGGGCGAAGCCGCCGGCGGCGTCGATCGCGGCGCGCCGGTAGACGGCGTTGGAGCCGCAGCAGATGGCGGCGTCGGAGGCGTCCCGGCTGGGCTGCACCCAGCGGAAGAACCACTCCTGGGCGGACCCGGCGGCGCGCTGCACCCAGCCCATCGAGGCGTCGGTGTCGAAGCACTGCGGGCTCTGCACGATGCCGACCGCCGGGTCGCCGAAGTACGGCAGGAGGTGCTGGAGCAGGTCGGCGCGCGGCGCGAAGTCGGCGTCCAGGATGGCGACGAACTCGCCGCCGCTCAGGGTCAGCGCGTGGTTGAGGTTGCCGGCCTTCTTGAACTCGCCGCGGTTCGGGCGGACCACGTAGTGGTAGCCGAACTCCCCGGCCAGCCGGGCGACTTCGGGCCGATCTGCATCGTCGAGCACCCACACGTCGAGCCGCCCCGGGTAGGAGCTGCGGGCGACGGCGCGGTAGGCGTTGGCCAGGATGTCGAGCGGTTCGCCGCAGGTCGGCAGGTACAGGTCGACGGACGGCGGCGCGGCCGGCTGCCAGGCGGCGACCAGCAGTTCGTGGCCGCCCCGGGTGAAGCGGCGGCGGCGCAGGCCGTTCAGGCAGGTCAGGGCGAGTGCGACGGCGTTGACGCCCAGTACGGCGAGGAACGGCCACAGGGCCGGGGTGCGCAGCGAGAAGCTGAACATGGTGCCCGCGCTGACCGTGAAGGCGAGCGCGGAGAGCAGCGGGACCCAGCGGCGCTGCGGCCCGAAGTACCAATAGAGCTCCTGGTCGGAAGGTGGCGACGGAAGGTGATTGACAGTCATTGGGCCCCCCACGGCCGGACATTGACACCTGTCGCCGGTCAGATTACCCGATTGGTATAGACCAAATGGCCACGCGGGATGAACAGTGGAGCAACTCGGGTGAAGGGCGCGTGACCAGGCATGACCGGGCCGGGGAAGATCGCTGCGGTGGTGCGCGCGGGACCGCCGGGGCGGACGGCGTGCACGGTGGCGCGACGGGCGACGGGCGACGGGCGGCGCGCTGCGTGCGGCGGGTGGGGGCGGTCAGCGCGCGGCGGGCGCGGCGGCCAGGACCGCGTCCAGCAGGCCGGGGAAGCGGGCGGCCAGGTCGGTCTCGCGCAGGCTGTTCATCTTCGAGGTGCCGCGCCGGTGCTGGCGGATCAGCCCGGCCTCCCGCAGCACCCGGAAGTGGTGCGTCATCGTCGACTTGGTGACCGGGAGTTCGAACGCCAGGCAGTTCAGCTCGCTGCCGCCCGTGCCCGCGAGCTCGGAGACGATCCGCAGCCGGATCGGGTCCGCCAGCGCGTGCAGCACGCAGGCCAGCTGGAGCTCCGCGGTGGCGGGCTCGGGCAGCAGGCCGGGGCAGTCCCGGTCGTGGTCGACGGTCACGGGCTCATAGTACGACAACTCTCGTAGTTTGACAGCCGTCGTAGTACGGCGAGTATCGTACGAAGCGAAAGCACCCCCGTGTCCGACCCACAGGAAGGACAGGCAGCCGTGAGCGCCCTGTTCGAACCCCTCACCCTCCGCTCGCTGACCATCCCCAACCGGATCTGGCTCAGCCCGATGTGCATGTACTCCGCCGCCTCCGAGGGGCCTGACACCGGTGCCGCCACCGACTTCCACCTCGCCCACCTCGGCTCCCGCGCCGCCGGCGGCGCCGGGCTCGTGATGGTCGAGGCCACCGGCGTCCGTCCCGACGGCCGGATCTCCCCGTGGGACCTCGGCCTGTGGAACGACCGCCAGCAGGAGCGGCTGGCCCGGATCGCCGCGCTGATCACCCAGCACGGCGCGGTGCCGGCGATCCAGCTGGCCCACGCCGGCCGCAAGGCGTCCACCGGCAGGCCGCAGGACGGCGGCGGACCGCTCCCCGTCGAGCGGGGCGGCTGGCAGGTCGTCGGCCCCTCCCCGGTGCCCTTCGACGCGCCCTACCCGGTGCCCGTCGAGCTGACGGAGGACCAGATCACCGAGCTGGTCGAGGACTTCGCCGCCTCCGCCCGCCGCGCCCTGGCCGCCGGCTTCCAGGTGGTCGAGGTGCACGGCGCGCACGGCTACCTGGTGCACCAGTTCCTCTCCCCGGTCTCCAACCACCGCACCGACGGCTACGGCGGCGACTTCGCCGGACGCAGCCGGCTGGCCCGCGAGATCGCCACCGCGGTCCGGGCCGTCTGGCCCGCCGAGCTCCCGGTGCTGTTCCGGGTCTCCGCCACCGACTGGCTCCCGGAGGAGCCCAGTTGGACGCTGGAGGAGTCGGTGCTGCTCGCCAAGGAGCTCCAGGCCGTCGGCGTCGACCTGATCGACGTCTCCAGCGGCGGCAACGTGCCGCGCGCCGAGATCCCCGTCGAGCCCGGCTACCAGGTCCCGTTCGCCGAGACCGTCCGCCGCGAGTCCGGCCTCCCGGTCAACGCCATCGGCCTGATCACCGACGCCGCCCAGGCCGAGGCGATCGTCGCCGAGGGCCGCGCCGACGCCGTCATGCTCGGCCGCGAACTGCTCCGCGACCCCTACTGGCCGCTGCACGCCGCCCGCACCCTCGACGTCCCCCGCGACTGGCCCGTCCAGTACGGCTACGCGGTCGGCCCGCGCGGCTGACACCCGCCGGGCGGGACGCGGCAGGCGGAACGCGGGACGCGGGACGCGGGAGGCGGGCGCACCCACGGGGGAGTGCGCCCGCCGCCCGGCCACCCGCCGCGCTAGGGGACCAGTTCGGCCGCCGGGGCCGGCCCCGCGCCGTCCGCGCCGGCCGCGCCGCCGGGAGCGTCCCCGCCGTCCCCGGCGTCCTCGTCCTTCCAGCGGCCCGGTTCGACCATGAACGCGCCGAGCGCGACGCCCAGCAGCGGGACGGCGGGCAGCAGGGTCAGCACGCCCTGGGGGCCGTGGTGCTGGGCGAGCAGGCCGAAGAGCGGGGCGATCAGGCCGCCGACGCTGACGGCCAGGCCCAGGGTGACCCCGGCGGCGGTGCCGGGGCGGGTGGGCAGGTAATCCTGGCCGAGCTTGACCAGGACGGCGAACGGCAGGTTCAGCGTCGCGCCCGCCAGGACGGCGAACAGCAGCGGGGCCCACGGGCCGGGCGTCACCCGCAGCAGGACCAGCGCGGGGACGGTGAGCGCGGTGCCCCACTGCGCGGTGCGGACCATGCCGATCCGGTCCGCGAGCCGCCCGCCGCCCAGGGTGCCCGCGACGCCGCCCAGCAGGAAGCAGGTCAGCGCCGCGCCGGCCAGCAGGTGCGAGGCGCCCAACTGCCGCAGCCAGTACAGCTCGATGAAGGTGCTGACGCCGAAGAACACCACCGAGCGGACCACCTCGACCCCGGTGAGCACCAGGAACGGCCGCCAGCGGTCCTTCCCGGCGCGCGCCGCCCCGCCCCCGGCGTGCGGGTACGTCCGGTGCCGGGCCCGGAACAGCACCGCCGCCATCAGCAGCGCCGGCAGCACGAACACCGCCGTCGCCCGCAGCCCCCACGCGGAGAGCAGCGGCGTGGCCAGCACCGGCGCCAGGAAGAACCCGACGCTGCCGCCCGCCGCGAAGACGCTCATCGCCCCGGTCGAGTCGCCCGCCGCCTCCCGGGCCGCCCGCCCCGCCGCCGGGTGGAACGCCGCCACCCCCAGGCCGGAGAGCAGCACCAGCAGCCACACCAGCGCGTATCCGTCGGCCAGCCCGCTCAGCCCCGCGCCCAGCCCGGCCAGCGCCAGCCCCGCCGCCGACAGCCAGGGCAGCGGACGCCGGTCCACCAGCAGGCCGACCAGCGGCTGCGGGACCGCGCTGCCCAGCGTCGCCGCCAGCGTCAACCCGCCCGCCGCCACGTACCCGTAGCCGCGCTCCAGGACGAAGTACGGCACCACCGCGGGCACCAGGCCCTGGTACAGGTCGTCCACGGCGTGCGCCGCGCCCCACATCCGCATCCGGCGCCACACGCCGGGCAGTTCGCTCGTCATGCGTCCAGCCTGGCCGCCGCGCCACCGTGCGGGCTTCCGGTACTCTGCCAATTCGTGTCGCCAACCCGCCAACCCGCCGAGGACGGCCCGCCGAGCGCCGCGCAGCACCAGCGGGAGACCGGCCCCAGCCGCCACCCGCTGGCCCACCGGGAGCGGATCGACTGGCACTGGCACGACGTCGACCAGCTGATCACCCCCGGCCGCGGGGTGCTGGAGGTGCGCACCCCGTACGGGCGGTGGGTCGTCCCGCCGCACCGCGCGGTGTGGCTGCCCGCCGGGGTGCCGCACGCCCACCGGGCGCACGGGCCCAGCGAGTTGCGCTGCCTGGTCTACCCGGCCGGCACCGACCTGCTGCGGCTCACCGCGCCCGCCGTGCTCGCCGTCACCCCGCTGCTGCGCGAGATCATCGCCCACCTGACCGGCCCCGATGCCCCCGCCGGACGCCCGGCCCGCACCCTCGAACAGGCCGCCCTGGACCAGCTCGCCCGCGCCCCCGAACTCCCGGCCGGCCTGCCCCGCCCCACCGACCCCCGGCTGCGCGACCTGGCCGCGCTGCTCACCGCCGACCCCGCCGACGGCCGCTCGCTCGCCGAACTCGGCCGCGCCGTCGGCGCCGCCGAACGCACCCTCAGCCGGCTGTTCCGCCGCGAACTCGGCCTGGGCTTCCCGCAGTGGCGCACCCAACTGCGCCTCCAGCACGCCCTGGTGCTGCTCGCCGAGGGCCGCTCGGTCACCGCCACCGCCGCCGCCTGCGGCTTCCGCTCGCCGAGCGCGTTCATCGAGGCGTTCCGGCACGCCTTCGGCACCACCCCGGGCCGCCACCAGCAGACCTGACCGGCCGCCGGCAGGCCCGACCGGCCGTCAGCGGTGCCGTCCGCCGTTCCGGTACTCGCGCGAACCCTCCAGCGGGGCAGCCGAGTTGGGGGCGCGACGCCGGGTGGCGGCGACCTGCCGGGAGACCGCCACGTCGATCAGGCACCAGGCGAGCAGGAAGACCCCCAGCGCCATCAGCGCCAACGCCGGTGTCAGCAGGCCGGTGTGCGCCCAGGAGGCGAACAGCGCCACCACGAAGGTGAACACCGTGAAGGCGAAGGCCATGCCCGCCCGGACGGCGGCCGCCCGGACCTCGTCCGGCAGCCGCCCGCGCCGACGAACGGCCATCGCCAACCCCCTGTCGGTCGTGCACCCCGGCGGGCGCACCAGGACCAGCCCTGCCCCGTCCGGGGGCGGCTATTCCGTCGGGAGGGCCGATCCAGCCGACCGTGGGCGTGTCGCACCCCCGGCCCCTCCCGACTCCCCGTCAGGATCGTAACCGGGGCCGCAAGAGCGCCCCCTCGTCCGACGGGGCGGCGGTCGGCGGGCGGTCAGTCCGGCAGGGCGGCGGGCGGTCAGTCCGGCAGGGCGGCGTCCAGCTCCTCCAGCGCGCCGACCACGATGGTCCGCATCGCCCGTTCCGCCAGCTCCGGGTCGCCCGCGCAGATCGCCTGCGCGACGTCCCGGTGCAGCTGCACCGCGTACTCGCGCGGCCGGTGCGGCATCAGCCGGTGCTCGGTGCGGCCGGTGAGGACCGCGCCCACGGTGTCCTTCAGGTGCGCGAACATCTCGTTGCCGGAGGCCCGCAGCACCGCCGCGTGGAAGGCGATGTCGTGCGCGAGGAAGGCGTCCAGGTCGGCCGCCCGGGCGGTGACGGTCAGTTCGACGGCCAGCGCGCTCAGCTCGCGCCGGTCGTCGTCGTCCGCGCACCGGGCTGCCAGCGCCGCCGCGGCCGGCTCCACCGCGACCCGCAGCGAGCCCAGCGAGCGCAGCTGCGCGGAGCGGTCCGCGCCGGCCAGCCGCCAGCGGATCACCAGCGGGTCGAACACGTCCCAGTCGGCCTTCGGCCGGACGGTGATCCCGACCCGCCGGCGCGGCTCGACCAGCCGCATCGACTCCAGGACGCGCACCGCCTCCCGCACCACCGTCCGGGACACCCCGTGCCGCTGCTCCAGCTCCTCCGCGCGCAGCACCGTCCCCGCCGGCAGCTCCCCGGAGGCGATCGCCGGGCCGAGGGCAGCGAGCAGGCGGCCGGGCAGGCCCTGGATCTCCATCCGGCCAGCTTATCGGCGCGGCCGGGGGGAAGGCGGCCCCCGGCCCACCAGCGCGGAAACCGAAAAGTATGACGATTAGGTTTCGGTCGCTTGAATAAGTCATACCTTTGCGCCAAGGTTGCCCACGCAAGCAGGCAAGGACAGGAGCACCACCATGGCTCTCAGCGCCGAGAACCAGCAGCCGCCCGTCATCGTGGTGATGGGCGTCTCCGGAGTCGGGAAGACCACCGTCGCCCGACTGCTCGCCGACCGCCTCGACCTCCCGTACGCGGAGGCCGACGACTTCCACCCCGCCGCCAACATCGCCAAGATGAGCGCCGGCACCCCGCTGGACGACCGCGACCGGCAGCCCTGGCTGCGCGCGCTCGGCGGCTGGCTGGGCGAGCGGGCCGCGGCCGGCAGCGGGGGAGTGGTCACCTGCTCCGCGCTCAAGCGCGACTACCGCGACCTGCTGCGGGCCGCCTGCCCGGACGCGTTCTTCCTGCACCTGAGCGGCAGCCACGACCTGGTCGGCGACCGGCTGGCGCACCGTACCGGCCACTTCATGCCGCCCGCGCTGCTGGACTCCCAGTACGCCGACCTCGAACCGCTCCAGCCGGACGAGCACGGCACCGTGCTGGACGTCGACGCCGACCCCGACACGCTCGTCGACCGCGCCGTCGCCGCCCTGGCCCGCTGACCCCCGCGCCCCCGCCCCCACACCCGCACCACCACCACGTCACACCCCCGCCACCGGCCGCCCGAGAACCGGACGGCGGCGGCCCGTCAATGGAGACCCCCGTGACCCCCACCCTGCTGGCGGCCGGCGCACCGGCGCTGCCGCACACGGCGAGCGACGGCCGGCTGCTGCTCGCGGTGCTGCTCAGCATCGGCGCGATCGTGCTGCTGATCACCCGGTTCAAGCTGCACCCGTTCCTGGCCCTCACGCTCGGTTCCGGGCTGCTCGCCGCCGTCGCCGGGGCGCCCTTCGACAAGCTGCTGACCAGCTTCTCCACCGGCTTCGGCGCGACCGTCGCCTCGGTCGGCCTGCTGATCGGCCTGGGCGCGATGCTCGGCAAGCTGCTCGCCGACTCCGGCGGCGCCAACACCATCGCCGACACCGTGCTGGCCCGCACCGGCCCCAAGCTGCTGCCCTGGGCGATGGCGCTGATCGCCGCGGTGCTCGGCCTGCCGCTGTTCTTCGAGGTCGGCGTGGTGCTGCTGGTGCCGATCGTGCTGCTGGTGGCCCGGCGCGGCAACGCCCCGCTGATCGGCATCGGCATCCCCGCGCTGGCCGGCCTCTCGGTGCTGCACGGCCTCGTCCCGCCGCACCCCGGTCCGCTGGTCGCCGTCGACGCCCTGCACGCCGACCTCGGCGTCACCCTGGCGCTCGGCCTGCTGGTCGCGGTCCCGACCCTGATCGTGGCCGGGCCGCTGTTCGGGCGCCTCGCCCAGCGCTGGGTCGGCCCGCTGGAACTGCCCGCCGACACCGCCGCCGAGCACGCGAAGACTGCGGACGCGAGGACCGCGGACGCGAAGACCGCGGACGGCGCGAGGGCCGCGGACGCCGCGGAGGGCGTCGAGCGGGTGCGGACGCCCCGGTTCGGCGCCGTGCTGGCCACCATCCTGCTGCCGGTCGTGCTGATGCTCGGCAAGGCGCTGGCCGACGTGGTGATCGACGACCCGAAGGCCACCGGCCAGCGGATCTTCGACTTCATCGGCTCCCCGCTGATCGCGCTGCTCGCCGCGACCCTGCTCGCCATGCTGACCCTCGGCCGGGCGGCCGGCTTCGACAAGGGCCGGATCTCCGACACGGTCGGCTCGGCGCTCGGCCCGATCGCCGGGATCGTGTTCATCGTCGGCGCGGGCGGCGGCTTCAAGCAGACCCTGATCGACATCGGCGTCGGCGACGCGGTCAGCGCGTGGTCCGGCAAGTGGCACGTCTCCGCGCTGCTGCTGGGCTGGCTGATCGCCGTGCTGATCCGGCTGGCCACCGGCTCCGCGACGGTCGCCACCATCACCGCCGCCGGCATCGTCGGCCCGCTGGCCGCCGACATGTCCACCAGCCACGCCGCGCTGCTGGTACTGGCGATCGGCGCCGGGTCGCTGTTCCTGTCGCACGTCAACGACGCCGGGTTCTGGCTGGTGAAGGAGTACTTCGGGATGAGCGTCGGCCAGACGCTGAAGTCCTGGTCGGTGATGGAGACGATCATCTCGGTGGTCGCGATCGCCCTGATCCTGCCGCTCAGTCTGATCGTCTGACGAGCGCGGGTCCCCCTGCCGCGGCGCCCTCCGGAACTCCCGCTTCTCCCGGAGGGCGTCGCCCTTGTCGCGCTTCCGCGCGCCGCTCCCCGCGCCCGCCCTACCGCTCCAGCAGCTCCGCCGTGCGCTTGCGCACCTCCGCGCCGTCCAGCCCGCGCACCGTCAGCGTGGTGCGCCGCCGCAGCACGTCGTCCACCGTGTACGCCCACTCCTGCTCGGCCGCGTACACCACCTGCGCCCACACGTCCGGCCCGTCGGGGTGCACGCGCTCGCCCAGCTCCGGGCGCTCGGCGATCAGGCGGGCGATCTCGAAGGAGAGTGTGCCGTAGTGGGTGGCCAGGTTCCGGGCCACCAGCGGGTCCATCCGGCTGCCCGGCTCGCGGTCGGTCAGCAGGCGGCGGGCGACGGCCTGCGGGGCGCCGATGCCCGGCAGCGGGACGGTCGGCGGGATCGCCGAGACGTCCTCGGCCAGGCCCACGCCCGGGGCGTGCTTGAGCTTCTCCAGGATCACCCGGCCGATGTGCCGGTACGTGGTCCACTTGCCGCCCGCCACCGACAGCATCCCGGCCCGGCCCTCGGTCACCACCGTCTCCCGCTTCGCCGCCGCCGTGTCCCCCGGCCCGCCCGGCAGCACCCGCAGGCCCGCGAAGGAGTACGTGATGTCCTCCCGCCGCAGGTGCTCGCCGCGCACCGCGTGCCCGGCCTCGGAGAGGATCTGGTCGACGTCCGCGTCGGTGGCCCGGACGTCCAGCGGGTCGCCGGTGTACTCCTCGTCCGTGGTGCCGAGCAGGACGTGGTCCTCCCACGGGATGGCGAACGACACCCGGTAGTGGTCGATCGGGATGGTCAGCGCGGCCCGCCACGGCGCCTGCCGGCGCAGCACCACGTGCGCGCCCTTGGACAGCCGGATCGACGGCGCCGCGCCCGCGTGCTCCATCCGCCGCAGGTGGTCCACCCACGGGCCGGTGGCGTTCAGCACCAGCCGGGCGTCCACGCCGAACTCGGTGCCGTCCAGGGCGTCGCGCACCTCGGCGCCGGTGACCCGGCCGCGGGTGAAGCGCAGCCCGGTCACCTCGGCGTGGTTGAGCACCACCGCGCCCGCGTCCACCGCCGCCCGCACCGTCATCACGGCCATCCGGGCGTCGTTCATCTGGTGGTCGCCGTACACCGCGACCCGCCGCAGCCCCTCGGTGCGCAGCCCGGGCACGGCGCGGGCCGCCGCCGCCGGGGAGGCCACCCGGCCCAGGCCGTCGCGGAACGCGGACAGCGCCGAGTACAGGAACACGCCCGCGCCGAGCTTGGGCGCCGAGTGCGGGCCGCCCTCGTAGACCGGCACGAAGAAGGTCAGCGGGCTGACCAGGTGCGGGGCCACGTGGGTGGCCAGCGCCCGGCGCTCCTTGTGGTTCTCGGCGACCAGCCGCACCGCGCCGGTCTGCAGGTAGCGCAGCCCGCCGTGGACCAGCTTGGACGAGGCGGAGGAGGTGGCGTTGGCGAAGTCCCCGGCGTCCACCATGGCCACCTTCAGCCCGGCCTGGGCGGCGGTCCACGCGGTGGCGGTGCCGAGGATGCCGCCGCCGATCACCAGCAGGTCGTAGCGGGCCCGGCCGAGCAGTTCGCGGGTGGCGGCCCGGGGGACGACGCGGCCGGCGGCGCGCTCGGCGCCCAGGGTCGGGATGGTTGCCATGGTGGGTGGTGGGCGGCCCGGTGTGCGGCCGGTCCGCGTCTCCTTCCGGTCGGTGGGGTCCTGCGGCGGGTGGGGTCCTGCGGCGGGCGGGGTCAGAGCCGCGCCGGGCCGTCCGGCTCGTCCTGGTCGATCCAGCCCATGGTGCGCTCCACGGCCTTCAACCAGTTGCGGTGCTCGCGCTCGCGCGTGTCGGCGGCCATCCGGGGCGTCCACTCGGCGGCCCGGTGCCAGTTGGCCCGCAGGGTCTCCAGGCCGTCCCAGAAGCCGACCGCCAGGCCCGCCGCGTAGGCCGCGCCCAGCGCCGTGGTCTCGGCCACGTAGGGGCGCTCCACCGGGACGTCCAGCACGTCGGCGATGTACTGCATCAGCAGGTTGTTGGAGGTCATGCCGCCGTCGACCTTCAACGCGCTCAGCGTGACCCCGGAGTCCTTCTGCATCGCGTCCACCACCTCGCGGGTCTGCCAGGCCGTCGCCTCCAGCACCGCCCGGGCCAGGTGCCCCTTGGTGACGTACCTGGTCAGCCCGGTGATCACGCCGCGCGCGTCGGCCCGCCAGTACGGGGCGAACAGGCCGGAGAACGCGGGCACCACGTACGCGCCGCCGTTGTCCTCGACGGTGCCCGCCAGGGTCTCGACCTCGGCGGCGGTGGAGATGATGCCGAGCTGGTCGCGCAGCCACTGCACCAGCGAGCCGGTCACCGCGATCGAGCCCTCCAGGGCGTACACCGGGGGCCGGTCGCCGATCCGGAAGCCGACCGTGGTGAGCAGGCCGTGGTACGAGTTGACGATCCGTCCGCCGGTGTTCAGCAGCAGGAAGGTGCCGGTGCCGTAGGTCGACTTGGCCTCGCCCTCGGCGAAGCAGGTCTGGCCGAACAGCGCCGCCTGCTGGTCGCCGAGCGCCGCCGCGACCGGCACGCCCGCCAGGTCGCCGACCGCCTCGCCGTACACCTCGGCGGAGGAGCGGATCTCCGGCAGCATCGCCAGCGGGACGCCCATCGACTCGGCGATCCGCTCGTCCCACTCCAGGGTGTGCAGGTTCATCAGCAGGGTGCGGGAGGCGTTGGTGACGTCGGTGACGTGCCGGCCGCCGTCCACGCCGCCGGTCAGGTTCCAGATCAGCCAGCTGTCCACCGTCCCGAACAGCACGTCCCCGGCCTCGGCGCGCTCGCGCAGCCCCTCGACGTGGTCCAGCAGCCAGCGGATCTTCGGCCCGGCGAAGTAGCTGGCCAGCGGCAGGCCGGTCTCCCGGCGGAACCGGTCCTGCCCGACGTTGCGCCCCAGCTCGCGGCAGAGCGCCTCGGTGCGGGTGTCCTGCCAGACGATCGCGTTGTGCACCGGCTCGCCGGTGTGCCGGTCCCACAGCACCGTGGTCTCGCGCTGGTTGGTGATGCCCACCGCCCGGACGTCCGCCGCGGTCAGCCCCGCCTTCCCCAGCGCGCCGCGCACCACCGAGCGCACCCTGGTCCAGATCTCGGCCGGGTCGTGCTCCACCCAGCCGGGCTGCGGGAAGATCTGCGAGTGCTCCTGCTGCTCGACGGCGACGATCCGGCCGTCCGCGTCGAACAGGATGCACCGGCTGGACGTGGTGCCCTGGTCGATCGCGGCGATGTGGCTGGCAGTCATGCGGTTCCTCGGCTCACGGACGTCAACGGGGCGGGGGTGACCATTCGTCAGTCCCCGTGCGCGCGGGTCCGGCAAACCAGGCGGGCGGGCGGACCGCCGGAGCCCTCCGGACGCCGTTCGACAATGTCGAACGGCCTTCGGAAGCCAACCGCAGCCGGACGCCCCCCGTCAAGGCGGTGTGACGCACGCCCCCGGGATCAGAGGACGCACGCCTCCGGATTCAGAACCGGTGCGCGCCCAGGTCCCGGGAGATCGCCCGGGCCGCCGTCCGCACCGAGGCCACCAGCGCCGGGCGCACCGCGCCGTCCGGGCCGCACACCGTCTCCACCGCGCCCGACACGCACACCGCGCCCACCGGGTTGCGCCGCCGGTCCTGGATCAGCGCCGCCACCGAGGCCACGCCCTCCCAGGTCTCCTCCACCGCGTCCGCCCAGCCGCGCTCGCGCACCAGCGCGCACCGCGCGTCCAGCTCCGCCGGCTCCGTCACCGTCCGGGCCGTGAACGCCTCCCACGGGCCGTCGCCCAACTCGCCGCGCGCCACCGGGTCGTACGCCAGCAGCACCTTGCCCAGCGCGGTCGCGTGCAGCGGCTGCATCGAACCGACCTCCAGCACCTGCCGCGAGTCGTCCGGCCGGAACACGTGGTGCACCACCAGCACCCCGCGCTGGTGCAGCACCCCCAGGTACACCGTCTCCCCGGCCGCCCGGGCCAGGTCGTCCGCCCACACCAGCGCCCGGGCCCGCAGCTCGTGCACGTCCAGGTAGCTCTGGCCCAGCCGCAGCAGCTCCGCCCCCAACTGGTACTTGCCGCTCTCCGGGTCCTGCTCGACGAAGCCCTCCTGCTGGAGCGTGCGCAGGATGCCGTGCGCGGTCCCCTTCGCCAGCCCCAGCCCCGTCGCCACCTCCGACAGGCCGAGCCGCCGCTCCCCGCCCGCCAGCAGCCGCAGGATCGCGGCCGCCCGCGACAGCGACTGGATCGCACCGGGCACCCGCCCACCTCCACTGACCACCGGTCGACGATGCCGACCACCACCCGAGAACGGGACGGACCGCCCCCGAAGACCGTACTACCCGGCACCTCCACCGCGCCGTACCGTCCCGCCCGGTTCTCCCGGCGCGGGCCCCCCGCCCCGGCCGGGATTCCCGCGCCCCGGCAGGGGCGGGGAACCGTCCGGGCCGGCACGACGGATCACGTGTCGCCGACGCTCGGTTCCGTCGCACGGCCCAGTCACGGTGCGGTGTCGTCGCACTGCCTTGCCTCTGTGCCGTCTGCGCCGCCACCACTTCCGCCGCCAGGATTCGCGCATCCCGGCAGGCGCGCGGGGAACCGCGCGGGCAAGCCCGACGAGCCGCGCGCCGTCGACGCACGACTCCGCCGCACTACCCGCCCGGCCACCCGGCCGCCGGTCGCTGCTTCCCGCCCGGGGGCCGCTCAGCCGGCCGCCCCGGTGGGCTCCGCCACCCAGCCCGCGACCAGGACCAGGCCGCTCGGGCGGTGCACGGCCAGGAAGGCGAACGGGCGGTCGTAGCGGGCGGTGGCCCGGCGGACGCGGAGGCCGGGCGGGGCGCCGATCCCGCTCCGGGTCATCGCCACCGCCGTGACCGCGCCCGCCTCGAAGCCCTCCGCGCCGAACTCCGCCACCGCCGCCTGCCGGGCCTGCCCGACCCGCAGCGGGACGCTCCGGCTGATGCCCGGGAAGTGGCTGCCGTCCCCGGCGGCGGTGCGCAGGCCGAACAGCCCGGCGTGCGCCAGCAGGTCCTGCTCCGCCCGGACCTCGAAGGCCACCGTCTCCAGCGCGCCGACGTCGCCCGGCACCGACGCCCGCACCGACTCCAGCGCCAGCCCGGGCCACGGCTCCCCGTCGGCCAGCCCCGCCACCGGCGTCCGCCCCACCGCCCCCGCCACCAGCTCGAACCCGGCGGACACCACCGCGCCCGGCACGGCCCGCGGTGCGCCGAGCACCAGGTGGACGTCGACCTCGCCGCCGCCCGCGACCCGGACCTCCGTCACCCGCCCCGCCGCCGCGCTCTCCGCCACCGCGATCCGCCCGTACAGCCCGGGGCTCGACACCGAGAGCCGCCGGAACGGCCGCCCGGCCCACGGCCCTTCGGCGGCCCGGCCGCGATCCTCCCGGAACGGCTCCGCCCACCCGGTGCGCACCGTCAGCGCCGAGGCCAGCACCAGCGGCGCGTCCGCCGGCTCCACCGGCATCCGGCGGACCAGACCGCCGGTCCGGTCCGCGGCCCAGGCGTCCAGCGCGGCCCGGTCCGCGGCGGGGTCACCGGTCAACCGCCGCCACAGCCCGGCACCCGGCCCCGCCGCCCACTCCGGCTCCACCTCGACCCCGGGGGCCGTCCACAGCCCGAGCGCCGCCGCACAGCCCGGCACCTCCGCCACCCGCGCCAGCAACTCCCGCGCGGCGGCCGGGGCCTGCCCGGCCGGAACGCCCAGCGCCCGCTCCAGCTCGGCCCGGGCCGGACCGTCCGCCCCCGGGGCCAGCACCGCCAGCAGCGGCCACACCCCGAGCGCCGTCCACACCTGCCCGGCCCCGGACCCCGGCTCCAACTCCCGTCCCCAGCAGGCCCCCAGGGCGTTCACCCGCTCGACCGCACCCGCCACGACCAACCCCGTTCCCTCCTCGGCCGTCCCCGCCGACGGTGCTCCCGCCGCAGGGGCGGCGGCGCCACCCGGCCCGCCCCCACCACCAGCAGTACCAGACCGGGCGGCCGGGCACCGCCGGACACCCGGCCGGGCCGACCCGGGTCAGCACCCGGGGCGTCGCAGCACGGCCGCGAGTTCCGCGATCGCGTCCGGGCCCACCCGGCAGCAGCCTCCGACCAGCCGGGCCCCGGCGGCCACCCAGTCCGCCGCCGCCCCGGGGGCGAAGGCCGCCGCGCCCGTCCAGTCCCGGGCCGCCGGGTCCCAGCCCTCGCCGCTGTTGGGGTACGCCACGGCGGGCCGGCCCGTCACCTCCACCGCCAGCGCCACCGCCGCCGGCACCTCCTCCGGGGCGCAGCAGTTGACGCCCACCGCCACCACCTCCGGCACCTCCGCCACCAGCGCGAACGCCTCCGCGAGCGGCTCCCCGCCCCGGGTCAGCCCGCCCGCCGCGCCGAGCGAGAACCACACCGGCAGGCCCAACCCCCGTACGCAGTCCGCGAGTACGGCCGCCTCCAGCAGGTCGGGCACGGTCTCCACCGCCAGCACGTCCGGCCCCGCGGCGGCCAGCACCTCCAGCCGGGGGCGGTGGAACGCCGCCAACTCCCCGGCCGACAGGCCGTAGTGGCCCCGGTACTCGGAGCCGTCCGCCAGGACCGCCCCGTACGGGCCCACCGAGGCCGCCACCCAGCGCGGGCGGCCGTCGCCCAGCTCCGCCGACGCCTCCTCGGCCGCCAGCCGGGCCACCTCCACGCTCAGCGCCAGCAGCCGGTCCGCCTTCCCCGCGTCCACCCCCCGGGAGGCGAAACCCGGCCGGCTCGCCTGGTAGCTCGCCGTGGTCGCCACCTGCGCGCCCGCCTCGAAGTACGCCCGGTGCGCCGCCACCAGCTGCCGCGGCTGGTCCAGCAGCAGCCGGGCCGACCACAGCGCGTCCGACAAGTCGCAGCCCTGGTCGGCCAGTCGGTTCGACAGCCCGCCGTCGAGCAGCACCGGCCCGGCCGCCAGTGCCGAGACCAGGTCCCGACCGGCCGGGGAGCCGTCGAAGTCGGAGGGGGAGCCGTCGAAGTCCGTCGCCATCCCTCCAGCCTGCACCTGCCGCCGGTCTCCGGCGAACCGGCCCGGCCCGGCCCGGATCGGCTCTAGCTCTGGCTCCGGCCGGGGTTGGGGTCGGGGTCGGGGTCTGCGGGGCCTCCCGCGCTGCGGGCCCGGTGGTGGTCAGGGCGTCCCGGCCGCCACCGGGCGGGAGGTGACCGCGATCCGGTTGTAGGTGTTCACCACGGCCGCCGCCCAGGCCACGAACGCCGCCTCCGGCTCCGACAGCACCGCCGACGCGGCCCGCCGGGCCCGGACGCCCTCCGCCCGGTCGGTCAGCCGGGTGACCGCCTCGGCCAGGGCGAGCGCGGCCCGCTCCCGGGGCGTGAACAGCTCGGACTCCCGCCACACCACCAGCTGCGCCAGCCGCTCGTCCCGCTCGCCCGCCTTCCGGGCGGCCGTGGTGTGCAGGTCGACGCAGTACACGCAGCCGTTCAGCTGCGAGCAGCGCAGCCGCACCAGTTCCAGCAGCGGCGGCTCCAGCCCGGCCGCCGCCGCGGCCTCCTCCACCGCCCCGTGCAGGGCGTGCACGGCGGCGAACGCCTGCGGGCCCAGCTCGATCATCGGGAGCGGCGGGACGGCGGGGAGCTGCGGGAGCGTTTCGGTCATCCTTCGAGCGTAGGGGCGGGCCGGCACCCGGACCGGGCGGAGAACGGCCGGATCACCCACGCGGGAGGCGACTGTCGAAACAGTTGACGGCATCCCCAAATCGTGGCGGGGGAGCGCCCGTTCAAGGGCCGCAGAGGTGATGCGACGTCAACGAAGCGATGAAGTCACCCGGTTGGCCGCACGTATGCGATCCATCGCTCAGCGTGCCGGTAGGGTGACGTTCCGTTGCCGCCCCGATCATGTGACGGCTCATCCGAAAGCACTGCCGGGCGCCCGCCGGTCCTGTCCCTGGGTCGGCCGGCGCCCGCACCGGACCCACACTGGAGAACTCCGCGATGACCACTTCCGTGCAGCTCGACCGCACCCAGAAGCGCTTCGACCTCTGGGACGTGAACGGCGACGGCCAGATCGACCGCGCCGACTGGGACGCCGAGGCCCAGCGCATCCTGCAGGCCTTCGGCGAGGTCCCGACCTCCCCGGCCGGCCGTCAGCTGACCGAGGCGTACCTCGGCATGTGGAGCTTCTTCGCCGACAAGGCGGGCATCGACGAGCAGACCGGCGCGCTCACCCCCGAGCAGTTCAACCACATCGCCGAGGAGCACGTCCTGGAGAACGGCGGCGCCGGCTTCGGCCGCGTCGTCAAGCCGACCATCCAGGCCATCGTCGAGCTGGTCGACGTGGACGGCGACGGCCAGGTCAACCCGGCCGAGTTCAAGACCTGGCTGGACGCGATCGGCGTCGATGGCGTGCAGCCCGCCGAGGCCTTCCGCCAGATCGACGCCAACGGCGACGGCCAGCTCTCCGTGGACGAGCTGGTCCAGGCCGTGCGCGCCTACCACCTCGGCGACCTCGACGTCCCGCTGCTGGGCCGCTGAACAGCCGGTACGACAGCGCCGGTCGGCCTGATCGGCCCGGCCGACGGCCCCTGACGGCCGACGGTCGCCGCTGACGCCCGAAGGGCCCGGAACGGGGAGGGCGCCCCCCGTTCCGGGCCCTGCCGTCGTCCCGCCGCCGTCCTCTCTGCCGTTCTCTTGGTCGTCCCGCCGTCACCGGTCAGGGGCCGTCGGCCGGGCCCGGTCAGCTCCCGGCCGGGACGAACCGCACCGGGAGTTCCGGCAACAGGTCCAGCGACTCCCCGGTCAGCAGGCGGTCGGCCGCGATCAGCACGTTGTAGTGGTTGGGGAAGTGGCAGGCGTCGAAGCCCAGCACCGTGCCCACCCGGTGCTCGCCGACGAACACCTCGTCACCCCGGTCCAGCACCCCGGCCACCGCGATCTCCGCGAACCCCAGGAAACCCACCCGGTCGATCCGGGCCCCCGGCGCGGTGTCCCGCTGGTCGGTGGTCACCAACTCGTGCACCTCGCCCGCCCGTACGCACCGGCTGGCGAACGGCTCCAGGCTCATCCCGCGCTCCGTCCGGCTGTGCAGCAGCACCTTCACCAGCGTGCCGGTCACCGTCCGCTTCGGCCCGTTCTCGCGCACCGGCGGCCGCTGCGGGAAGAGCGCCGCCCGATCCCGGATCATCCGCGCACCTCCGCCCGCGCCGCCGTCCCGGCCCCGGCCCCGGCCCGGTACGCCGCCTCGACCACCCGCAGCGCGTCCACCCCGTCCGGGCCCCGGTCCGCCGCGCCACCCGTCGAACCGTCCGTCCCGCCGCGCAGCAGCCCGGCGAACGCGCCGACGACGCCCTCGTACTCGTGCCACAGCGACTGCTTGAAGCCCGCGTGCCCGGCCAGCAGGTCCGCCCGCAGCACCGAGCCGTCCGCCGACTCCACCGTGACGTCCTTGAGTTCGCCCGGGTACGACCAGTCCAGCTCGATCCGGCCGCGCACCCCGTCCGCCCCGGCCAGCTCCAGCTCCGCGTACCGGTCCACCCCGCCGCCGTCGCGCACCACCCGCGCGCCGGACAGCTCCATCCGGCCCGCCAGCAGCCGCAGCAGGTCGTACGCGTTCGGGCCGTTGTCGGCGACGCAGCCGCCGCCGCACCGCTCCGGGTCCAGGTACCAGCGGTCCCGGCCGACGTGCTCCTCGATCCGCTCGAAGTAGCGCACCGTCACCGAGCGCACCGGCGCCGGCCGTTCGGCGAGCGCCGCGCACAGCTCCCGCACCGCCGCGTTGTACCGCCGGTGGAACGCGGTGAACAGCGGCACCCGCCGTTCGGCCGCCAGCACCGCCAACTCCTCGCCCTCCGCGGCCCGCAGCGCCAGCGGCTTCTCCACGCACACCGGCAGGCCCGCCCGCAGCGCGTCCCGGCAGATCGCCAGGTGCAGGTCGTTCGGGACGGTCACCACGACGGCGTCCAGCCCGCCCGCCGCCAGCAGCTCCCGGTGGTCCGTGAAGCAGGCCGCCCGGCCGCCGAACGGCTCCAGCACGGCGGCGTCCCGGTCGCACACCGCCACCGCCTCCACTCCCGGCACCCGCTCCAGCGCGGCCAGGTAGAACCGTGAGATCACCCCGAGCCCGACCACCCCGAACCGCAGCCCGCTCACCGCCCGCCCTCCGTCCCGGCGACCGTTCCCGCGTCCGTTCCGGCGACTGTCCCCGCGACCGTTCCGGCCACCGTTCCGGCCACCGGACGGACGCCGAACTCCGCCGCGATGGTGGCGAGTTCGGCCAGCAGGGGCGCGGCCAGCGGCACCCCGTCGCGGTGCGACTCGGCGGTGCGCCGGGCCTCGTGCCAGCCCGGGTACACCACCGGGCCGCAACTCCCTTCCACCGGAGGGCAGTCCAGCACCGTCCCGAACAGGGTCCGGGCGTCCAGGGCCACCTGGCCGGCGTCCCGGAGCGTCGCCGGGGCGATCGCCAGCGCGAAGACGCCGATGTCGTCGTCCCGCCCGGACGGCCGCCCGTCCCCGGCCAGCGCGGCCGGCTCCGGGCCCAGCCCCGCCCCCGGCAGCAGCGCCGCCAGCACCTCCACCATCAGCCCCAGCCCGAAGCCCTTGAACTCGCCGCCCGCACCGGACCCCAGCCACAGCAGGTGCGCCTCGCCCCGGTCGAACGCGCCCGGGTCGGTCACCGGCCGCCCGTCCGGCCCCGCCAGCCACCCCTCCGGGATCGGCCGGCCCGCCCGCTCCGCCGCCCGGACCCGGCCGGTCGGCACCGCCGTGGTGCTCATGTCCAGCACGTACGGCGGCAGTTCACCCGCCGGCGCGGCCACGCTCCACGGGTTCGTGCCCAGCAGCGCCACCGCACCGCCCGGCGGCCGGGCGATCCGCTGCCGCCCGCAGTTCGACGCCAGCAGCCCGATCATCCCGCGCCCGGTGACCCGCGCCGCGTGGTGGCCCGCACAGCCGAAGTGGGTGGCCCGGCGCACCGACACCAGCCCGATCCCGTGCCGCTCGGCCCGCTCCGCCGCCAGCTCCATCGCCGCCCCGGCCTGCCACAGCCCGAGCGCCCCCGCCGCGTCCACCAGCACCGCCGCGCCCCGGTCCGCCACCACCTCCGGCTCCGCCAGCGGATCGGCCCGGCCCTCCGCCAGCAGCGGCAGGTAGAGCCGCCCCAGATTGGCCAGCCCGTGCGAGTCCATCCCGGCGGCGTCGCCGTAGCACAGCGCCTCCGCCGCCGCCCGGGCCCGCTCGGGCGGCAGCCGGTGCGCGGTGAACACCTCGGTGGTGAAACGGATCAGATCGGCGTACGGGACGCGGACGGTACCGGCGGCACTGGGCGCGGACGCCACGGTGGTCACGGGGAACAGCCTCCAGACAGGGCTTCGGGTGGGACGTAGCGCGGGACTACGGGCGGGACTACGGATGGGACTTCGGGTCGGCGCCGGAGCGGGCGGACGGCTCAGGGGCGGTGGCGGGCGAAGGCCACCAGCAGCCGGGCCACCGCCGAGGCGAAGGCGTCGAGCTGCGCCGCCTCGGCGAACTCGCCCGCCGCGTGCGCCCGGTTGCCACCGAGGTCGCCGGGGCCGAGCACCACGGTGAACGAGTCGTCCGGCAGGTCGGCCGCCCAGATCGCGTCGCAGGTGAAGGCCGGTTCCCCGTCCGGCACCCGGGGGATGCCGGCCCGCCGGGTCAGCAGGTCCTCGAACCCCGGGTGCCGACCGTCCAGGACCGGCAGGCCGCGCTTGGGCCAGTCCAGCCGGGTGATCCGGGCGCAGTCGGCGGCCGTCCGGGCGAACTCCGGCAACCCGGCGAACCCGCGGCGGAACGCGTCCAGCCCGGAGCGGACCGCCGCCTCGACCGCGGCCTCCGCCCGGCGGCCCGCACCCGCGTCCCGGTAGGGGAGGTTGAGCAGCAGTTCGCCGCTCCCGTAGACCCGGTTGTGCAGCGGACCGGTGCCCAGACCCGCCACGCACACCGGGTCGCGCGGGCCGGGCAGGCGGCCCAACTCCCGTGCCAGGTGCTGGGCGAGGAAGCCGAGCAGCACCGTCGCGTTGTGGCCCGCGCCCGGGCAGTCGTCGATCGCGTCCTCGCCGCGCACCCGCAGCCGGGCGGTGGCGGCGGCGGTGGCGCGCGGCAGGTAGCGCAGGCCGGTCGGCTCGCAGAACACGTTCAGCGCGCCCACGTACCCGGCCCCGACCAGCGGACGGGTGCCGAACACGCCCATCGCGCCGCCCTCCTCGCCGGACACCGCCTGCACCAGCACCCCGACCTCGCGCCCGACCCGGGGCTCCGCCGCCAGCGCCGCCCGGAGGCCGGCCAGCAGCGCCACCGCCGGGCCCTTGGCGTCGATCGCGCCCCGCCCGGTGAACCGCCGCCCGTCGAACCCCACCGGCTCCGACCCGGCCACCGTGTCCAGGTGCACGTTGAACATCACCGTCGCCGCCCGGGGCAGCTCCGGTCCGAGGCGCAGCACCAGACTCGGCTGGCAGGCCAGGAACCCGGGCACCTCGGCGACCGCCTGCCCGACCGTCAACGGCACGCCGGGACGGTCGAGTTCGTCCGGGCCGGGCGCACCGCGGTACAGCTCCACCAGCCCGAGGCCCGCCGCCGCCCGCGCGTACACCCCCAGCGCCTCGGGCAGCCGCGGCAGCGGCGCGCCCGGGCCGGTCTCCAGCGGCCCGGCGGTGGGCAGTCGCAGCAGCTCCAGCAGCAACTCCCGCTCGTCCGGCGAGAGTTCCGCCACGACCTGGTCGGCCGCCGGGGCGCGCTCCACCACCCCCGCCCCGGACGGCACCGGCTCAGTGGGCATCGGACACCGCGCCTTCCCGGGCCGCCGACGCACCCGCGACCGGCCCGCCCGCGACCGGCCCGCCCGCGACCGACGCACCCGCGACCGGCCCGCCCGCGACCCATTCGTCCGTGACCTGTTCATCCGTGGACCGCCCGTCCGTGGCCCGGGGCACCGACGCGTCCCGGACCAGGCCGCCCGGGACGAGCCGCCAGCCGGGGGAGTGCGGCAGCACCTCGCGTTCGATCAGGTCGGTCAACGCCCGTCCGGCGGCGACGAATCCGCTGTCGGTGCCGCCGTCCGCCGCCAGGCCCTGGTGCGGCCGGGTGGCCAGGTGCGGCTCCAGCGACCACACCCCGCGCCAGCCGCGCGCGGTCAACAGCCGCAGCGACTCGGCGAGTCGGGCGTCCCCCGCGCCGGGCAGCACGTACCGGGTGTCCGCGCCGTGGCCGACGGCGTCCTTGAGGTGCACGTGGTCGACGTGCCCGACGGTCCGGCGCAGCAGCTCGAACCCGTCGTAGCCGTACGCCGCGCCGTTGCCGGTGTCGTGCAGCAGCCGCAGCCCGGGGCTGTCCACCGAGGCGAGCAGGTCGAGCGCGTTCTCGGCCGAGGCCCCGCCCCAGCCCGCGCAGTTCTCGTGCAGCGCGACCAGGCCGCCGCGGCCCGCGCCGGCCGCGACGCGGCGCATCCGCTCCAGCACCCGCCGACGCCACTCGGCCGCCGGCAGGCCGGTGCCGTTGGGGTAGGACATCACCCGGACCCGGTCGGTCCCGAGCAGGGCGGCGCGCTCGGCGAGGGCGGCGAGCTCCCGCTCCTCGGGCCCGTGGCCGTCGGTGACGTCGGAGGCCCAGTTGCCGATCCGGGAGGCGAGGCCGCAGACCCGGACGCCCCGCCGCCGCAGGGTGCGGGCGAGGGCGGTGACCCGCCCGAGCGGCAGGTCGGCGATCCAGATCCCGTCCACCGTACGCAACTCCAGCTCGCTCCAGCCGAGTTGCTCCAGGGCGTCGAGCTGCCCGGCCAGGTCGGGCGCGGCCTCGTCGCCGATGCCGCCGAACCGGACGGTCGGCCGCCGGTCCACCGCCCGCCGGTCCACCGCCCGCCGCCGCGTCGTCCGTCGCGCCGTCCGTCGCCGCTCGGTCCGGCCGCCCTCGCGGAAGGCGCTCACCGGACCGCCACCGCCCGGCCCCCGCCGCCCCGAGGCCCGTCCCCGCCGGACCCGCCGGACCCGCCGCCGCCCGCCGCGATCGCCTTGGCGCGGTCGAGCAGCCGCACCACCTCGGTGTTGACCGCCAGGTCGGGGTGGGCCCGCCGCCGCCCCGGGCCCGCCGCCCCGCCGGGGTCGGCCGCGTAGTGGGCGTACGTCCGGGCCAGGAAGCCGCCCAGCGCGTCGTCGTGCAGCAGCTCGGTGCGCTCGCCCTCGTGGTCGATGACGGTGAGCCGGGCGTACGCGTCGGCCTCGCTGCCGGGGAAGTGGCCGATCAGGGTGGAGCGGGCGAGCTCCAGGGTGACCCGGCGCTCGCGCACCGGCGAGGTGAGGTCGGAGCGGATCCGGGTCCACGCCCCGCCGTGGTGCTGGAGGTTGAGCCAGGCGGTGCCGAGCCGGGGCAGCACCCGGCCGTCGACCACCATGTCGGTGCCGCCCGCGCCGGTCACCTCGCCGGGCCCGGCGAGCGCGAGGCAGAGGCCGAGCGAGTGCGGCAGTTCGACGTCGAACGCGGTGGGGTGCCCGTCCCCGGCCAGCGAGCGGGAGAACCGCGGCTTGCGCTGGACGACGTGGATGGTGCGCAGCGGCCCGTACGCGTCCCGGGCGAGCAGCGCGCGCAGCCGATCGGTGAGGCGGCTGCCCAGCCACTGGGCGACCACCACCAGGTCCAGCCCGTACCGGTCGCGCAGCGCGAGCAACTCGTCCAGACCGCGGCTGTCGGCGGCCACCGGCTTCTCCAGCAGCACCCGGCGGTAGCCGAGCCGGCCGAGGGCGTCCAGCGCGGCGGCCCGCTCGGTGGGCGGGGTGCACAGGTGGACGACGGTGCGGTCCGGGTCGAGCAGCCGGGCCGCCTCGGCGAGGGTGGTCGGCCGCAGGTCGGCGGCGGCCCCGGGGTGCCGGTACGGGTCGACGGCGAGGACCGGGCCGGCCGCGAACAGCCGGGCGGTGCCGGGTTCGGCGCGCAGGCGGCGCAGCACCGGGAGGTGGAGTCCGTGTCCGGCCCGTCCCATTCCGACGAGCAAGGTCCCGAGTCCGTTCGGCATGGCGGGGCGTCATTCCTTCCGGGTCGTTTCGGCGCTGCTTCGCCCGGTATTCAACCAGCACTTCGACGGCGATCCGTTCCGCCGTCAAATCGCTTACCGGAAAGGACATTCGAAGGAGTGAACCGGCTCTCCACACCGGGTGGACGGGGTCCGGGCGGCATAGATTCGGATGCCCGGCAGATTCGGGCACGGACCTTTCCCCCCGCTCGATCCCCACCATCCGATGAGAGCTTCATGGGCGCCACTACTTCCCCGGGTGTCTCCTTCTTCACCCAGGTCGAGACCTTCGAATCCCTCTGGCCCACCACCCGGCGCCACCTCGACGAACTGATGGACCGCGGCAAGTACTCGCACGGCCCGAAGGTCGAGGAGTTCGAGGCCGCCCTCGCCGCCTGGACCGGTGCCCGGCACGTGGTCGGCGTCAACAGCGGCACCGACGCCCTGGTCCTGCTGCTGCGCGCGGCCGGACTGCGCCCCGGCGACGAGGTGATCGTCCCCGCCTACAGCTTCGTCGCCTCGGCGAGCTCGGTGGTGCTGGCCGGCGGGCGCCCGGTCTTCGCCGACATCGACCCGCTGGGCTACTGCCTCGACCCGGCGAGCGTCGAGGCCGTCCGCACCGACCGCACCCGGATGGTCATGCCGGTCCACCTGTTCCACCAACTCGCCGACCTGCGCGCCCTGCTGGACCTCGCCGACCGGCACGGCCTGACCGTCGTCGAGGACAGCGCCGAGGCGTTCGGCATGCGCTGGGACGGCGTGCACGCCGGACTGCACGGCGCCGGCGGCGTGCTCTCCTTCTTCCCCACCAAGACGCTCGGCGCGATCGGCGACGCCGGCGCCGTCCTCACCGACGACCCCGCCCTCGCCGAAGCCGTCTCCGCGATGCGCCACCACGGCCGCACCGGCCGCACCCTGGACGACTTCCGCACCATCAACCGCCCCACCGAACTGCTCGGCACCAACAGCAAGATGGACGACGTCCAGGCCGCCGTCCTGCTCGCCAAACTCGGCCGCGCCGACCAGGACATCGCCCGCCGCGCCGCCCTCGCCGCCGGCTACACCGAACGCCTGACCGGCACCCCCGGCCTCACCCTGCCCACCGTCCTGGCCCGGGACGCCGCCACCGACCCGGTCTGGTACGTCTACCTGATCGAGTCCGACCGGCGCGACGCACTCGCCGCCCACCTCGCCCGGCACGGCGTCCAGACCGAGACGTACTACCCGACGCCGCTGCACCTCCAGCCCTGCTTCGCCGGACTCGGCCACCGCCCGGGCGAGTTCCCGTACGCCGAAGCCGCCTGCGACCGCGCCCTCGCGCTGCCGCTCTACCCCGACCTCGCCGACCACGAACTGGACCTGGTCAGCGACCTGGTCCGCGACTTCCAGCACGGAAAGCAGCGCTGACCCGCCGATGACCACCAGCACCGCCGCCACCGGCACCGGAACCGTTGGCACCGGCACCGGAACCGCCGCCACCGCCCGGGCCGGTACCCCCGAGGCCGCCGCCACCATTCCGTTCTTCCCGCCCGACCTGTTCGAGGACGACCGCCGCCTGCTGCTCGACACCGTCCGCGAGGTCGCCACCGACCCGGCCCAGCGCTTCATCCTCGGCGAGCGCACCGCCCGCTTCGAGGACCTGCTCCGCACCGACCTCGGCACCGAGGACGTCATCGCCTGCGGCAGCGGCACCACCGCACTCACCCTGATCCTGCGCGCCCTGGGCATCGGCCCCGGCGACGAGGTGGTCGTCCCCGCCTTCGGCTGCGCCCCGCTCGCCAACACCGTCCTCGGCGTCGGCGCCACCCCGGTGTTCGCTGACATCGACCCGCACACCCTGGTCATGGACCCGGACGCGGCCGAGGCGCTGATCACTCCCCGCACCAGGGCGCTGATGCCCGCCCACATGTTCTCCGTGATGGCCGACATGCCGCGCCTGCGCGCCCTGGCCACCCGCCACGGCCTGCGCCTGATCGAGGACTCCGCGGTCGCCCAGGGCGCCGTCCTGGACGGCCGCCCGGCCGGCACCTGGGGCGACGCGGGCGTCTTCTCCTTCGTCCAGGTGAAGTCCTTCGGCGGCCCCGGCGAAGGCGGCGTCGTGGTCACCGGGGACCGCGAACTCGCCCGCACCGTACGGATGCTGCGCAACCACGGCCAGGACGGCGTGCACCGCTTCCGGCACCACCTGATCGGCCTGAACAGCCGCTTCGACGAGGTCCTCGCCGCCTTCCAACTGCGCCGCCACCCCGGCCTGGCCGCCCGGCTGGCCCGCCGCGCCGAGATCGCCGCCCACTACACCGCGCACTTCACCCCGCTCGCCGCCCGCGGCGTCCTCCCGCCCCCGTCCGGCACCGACGGCCGCTGCTACTACGTCTACACGCTGCTCGCCGAACGCCGCGACGACCTCCGGCGGCACCTGGCCGCGCACGGCGTCGACAGCCACGTCTACTACCCGCAGCCGCTGCCCCACCAGCCCGCCTTCGCCCACGCCGCCCCCGCCGACGGCCACTGGCCGAACGCCGAACGCGCCACCCGGCAGTGCCTGTCCCTCCCGGTCTACCCGCACCTGACGGACGCCCAGGTCGAACGGATCACCACCGCCGTCCTCACCTTCCCGGCCTGACCGGCGCCACCGCCACCGCCACCGCCACCGCACCCCGCGCCCCGCACCCCGCGGCCCTGGTGGGCGCCGCCGCCCCGACAGCGCGGCGGCGGCGCCCACCGACTGGCGCGTCCCTCAGCCCGCCGCCGCCCCCACGGCCCCGCCCTCCGCGGCCCCGTCCGTCGCGGCCCCGGCGTCGCGTACGGCCGCCGCGGCGAGCTCCGCGATCACCCGCCGGTCCGGCTTCCCGGACGCGCCCACCGGCAGCCGCTCCAGCACCACCAGCCGCTCCGGCAGCTTGTACCGCTCAAGGCCGCACAACTCGGCCAGGAACAGCGTCAGTTCGGCGAGCTCCAGCCCCGCGCCGCGCGGCACCGCGCAGACGCACATCCGCTCCCCGAGGTCCGGGTCCGGCACCGGCACGCACACCGCCTCCGCGACCTCCGGGTGCCCCTCCAGCAGCTGTTCGACCTCGGCGGTGGAGATCGACACCCCGCCCCGGTTCACCGTCTGCCTGATCCGGGCCAGCACCCGCAGCGAGCCGTCCGCCTCCAGCACCCCCAGGTCGCCGGAGCGCACCCAGCCCCCGTCCACCCGCAGCCGGGCGTCCGACTCCGGCTCCCCGACGTGGCACAGCGGCGACATCGGCCCGCGCGCCTGCAACTCGCCCGGCACCCCGGCCGGCACCGGCCGCCCGTCCGGCCCGCACACCCGGAACTCCGCGACCCGCGGGTCCGGCCGCCCCACCCGCAGCACGTCGCCGTCCGGATCGTCCCAGCGCGCGTGGCAGTTCAGGCCGTCGCTGGCGCCGTACACGTTCACCACCGGGCAGCCGAACCGCCGCAGCGCCGCACCCAGCACCGCGGGGGAGAGCGCCGCCGCGCTCGACACCACCGCCTGCAAGGAGGACAGGTCCTCACCCGGCGCGGGGGGCAGCTCCGCCATCCGGCGCAGCATGGTCGGCACCGCCGCCAGGTGGGTGGGCCGCCACCGCCCCACCGCCGCCAGCGCCCCCTCCGGATCGAACCGCTCCCCGCCCGGCGGCAGCAGCACCGTCGCCCCGCACCGCACCAGCGCCACCACCGCCAGCGAGCCGTACGCCGTCGCCGGGCTCACCAGCAGCAGCACCCGCGGCGGCGCGCCGTCCGCCGTCTCCAACACCCGCTCCACGTACCGCCCGCGCCCGCCGGCCAGGGCGTTGTGCGAGTATGCGACCAGCTTCGGTGCGGCCTCCGAACCCGAGGAGAGCAGGATCCGGGCCGGTGCCTCCGGGTCCACCGCCGCCGGCCGCCAGCCGTCCCGCTCCGGCCACGGGTCCTCGTCCAGCACCACCACCTCGTGCAGGTCCGGGAGTTCCGGCCGCAGCCCGTCCACCAGCGCCTTCCACTCCGGCGCCGTCACCACCGCGTCCACCCGCGCCGTCCCCCACACCGCCAGCAGGTCCCGCCGCCCGTGCCCGGGCGTGCACGGCAGCACCACCGCGCCCAGCGCCGCCACCGCCAGATCCACCACCGGGGCCCGCCGGTCCGCGGGCACCTTCACCCCCACCACCGACCCCGGCCGCACCCCCCGCGCGGCCAGCCCCGCCGCCAACCCCCGCACCCGGCGGCCGAGTTCCGCGTACGACAGCTCACCGCCCCGGTCCACCACCGCCACCCGCGCCCCGTCCGCCGCCACCCGCTCCGCGAACAGCTCATACAGCCCCCGCCCCGGACACCAGCCCCGCTCCACCCAGCGCTCCCGCAACTCCCGGTCCACCCGGTCGGGGAACTCCACGCCAGCCACCGAAACCCACGCCACAGCCACCACTCCCGTTCACCGATCCGCCGACCAACAACCGAACCCCCCGGTCCACGCCCGCCACTGCCTCACGTCCCGAACTCCCAGGGCGCGCGGACGAACGCGCACCCGTCCGCGCCGAACTCGAACGCCGCCGCCACCCGGGGGTCGCGCGCCAGGACGCCCAGGTCCGTGCACACCTCCGCCCCGCCGTCCGGCGCGCCCGGGTCGCCCGCCGCGCCGCACAGCAGCCGGGCCGCCGACAGCAGCGAGGACTCGACGTGCTGGGCCCGCCCGGTCCGTTCGCGGGCCTCCAGTGCCGCCACCGCCCCCGCCGCGCAGACCAGGCCGCCCAGCACGTCGCAGACGGTCAGCAGGGTGGGGCGCGGCGGCAGCCCGTCCGGCGCCAGCAGTGCGGCCAGGCCGGAGTGCGCCTGGACGGGGTAGTCGGTGCTCAGCCCGGGCCCGCCGCCGCTGGCCTGGGCGTACACCAGCCCGGGGCGCAGCGCGGCGACCGTCCCGGCGTCCAGCCCCAGCCCGGCGACCTTCGCGGGCGCCAGGCTGTGCAGCAGCACGTCAGCGCCCCGCACCAACTCCCGTACCGCCGAACGCCCTTCGGCGTCGCGCAGGTCCGCCTCCAGCACCCCCTTGCCACGGTTGAGCGCCGCGAACCGCGCCGACACCGCCGCCGCGCCGTGCACCACGCCGCCGGACGCCCCGCCGCCCGCCGCCCCGCCGTCGGCCGTCATCGGCGGCACCCCGCGCAGCGGGTCCCCGCCCGGCGGTTCGACCCGCACCACGGTGGCCCCGAGCAGCGCCAACACCCGTCCGGCCAGCGGCCCCTGGACCCGCCGGGCGATCTCCACCACCGTCACGCCGTCCAGCGGCCCACGGGTCGGCGGCGCGGACGGCGACGAGGCGGCCCCCGCCGCCCCGCCCGACCCCGCCGCCCCGCCCGCCCGCAGCCGCCACGGCATCCCGCCCAGGACGCCCGGCCGGGCCGCCGCCACCGTCAGCTCCACCCCGCACTCGGCGGCGATCCGCGCCAGCCGCCGGTGGCCGACCGCCCGTGCCGCCGCGAACAGCTCCTCCGGCAGCGGGCAGGCCGCCGTCCCGTACCGGGCCTGGAACGGCAGCCAGGCGCGGCCCACCACCCGCCGATCGACGCCCAGTTCGGACCAGAACCGCAGCCAGCCGTCGGCCGCCAGCGCCTCCAGCTCGAACCACACCCCGTCCGCCGCGCGGAACGGCGGCCCGCCCGTCCCGGCCGGCTCCGCGCCCTCCCGGTCCGGGGCGGTGGCCGCCGCCAGGTACTGCGCCAGCCCGAGCAGCGCGGCCTGCGCCACCGAGACGCCCACCTCGCGGTACGCCGTGCCCGCCCGCCGCGCGCGCAGCGCCGCCAGCGCGCCGGTCGCGGCCAGCACCCCGGCGGCCACCGACGCGAAGTCCACCCGCAGCGGCGTGGGCGCCCCGTACCGCCGGCCGTGCACGTGCATCACCCCGCAGGCCGCCTGGACGTCCGCCTCGCTGCCGACCGCCAGCCCCAGCGGGCCCGCCCAGGAGATCCGGCAGGCCAACTCGCCTCCGACCTCCAGCAGTTCGCCGTCCGGCAGGTCGCCCTCCGCGACCCGCACCCCGGAGGCGCGCAGCAGCCCCGCCGCCACCTCCCGGGCCAGCCGCGGCCGGGTGCCGAGCACCGGCCCGCTCACGGCCGCCGCCCGTGCACCGCGTACACCACGTTCGAGCAGGCCAGGAACCGCGGGTCGCCGAACATCCCGCGCAGCCGGGCGAGTTCGTCCTCCGTCAGCCCCTGCCGCAGCAGCGCCCCGCGCAGGTGCCAGGTGTTGTGCAGCTGCATCTCCAACTGCGGCGTCCCGGGTGCGAGCATGCCGATCCGGGCCTCCGCCTCCACCCCGGTGAACCCGGCCCGCACCAGCGCGCCGGCGCACTCCCGGCCCCAGCCCTGGTGCGAACCGCGCGCCCGGAAGGCCCGCAACTTCGCCCGCTGGTACCGCTCGTACAGCTCCCGGTCCCGCTCGTCGGCGACGGTGAGCACCGGCGCGTACTCGGCGTCGAACTCCAGCAGGTGCAGCACCCCGCCGGGCCGCAGCGCGGCGAACAGCTTCGCCAGCACCGCCTCCCGCTCCGGCAGGTGGGAGAGCACCAGCCGGACGTGCACCAGGTCGAACGCACCCTCCGGCAGCGGGTCCCGCACCACGTCGTGCCGCCGCACCGTCAGCCCGGGCCGGGCGGGCACCGGCAGCGGCACCAGGTCCGTCGCCAACACCGAGCCCCCGGGCGCCACCTGCCCGGCCAGCCAGACCGCGACGCTCCCCGCCCCCGTGCCCACGTCCAGGCAGCGCATCCCCGGCCCGACCCCGCCCGCCCGCAGCGCGCCGACACTGATCGGATCGAGCCACGCCGCCAGGCACCGGTGCTGCCCGGCCGCGTGCACGCTCCCGTTGTCGAACAGGTACGACCCCCCGACCGCATCCCCGTCCCCGTCCCCGAGTCCGGCTCCGACCTCCGCCACCGACCCGGCCGCCGCCACCGCCCCGCCCATCACGCCCGCCCCACCGCGGCGACACCCGCGCCCGCACCGGAACCCGCGCCCGCCGTGCCACCCGCACCCACCACGACGCCCGCACCGGAACCCGCGCCCGCGTGCGCCAGCACCCGCCGCGCCGCCAGCCGCCCCGACCGCACCGCGCCCTCACTGCTCGGCCGCAGCATCACCCAGTCCCCGGCGTACTCGACCGCCCGGGTCGGCCGGTCCAGGAACGCGGCCCGCTCCCGGACCGCCGCCGGCGCGCCCTGCGGCAGCCCGAGCGGGAAGCGGTGCACCAGCGTCCGGACGGTGGCCGCCCGCAGGCCGGGCAGGAAGCGCTCGGCCTCCGCGCAGAGCGTCTCCACCACCCGCTCGTCCGGCTCGTCCAGCAGCGCGGGGGAGAGCCACGGCGAGGCGAACACGCTGACCAGCCCCTTGCCCGCGGGCGCCCGCCCGTCCGCCTTCAGGTGGTCGAGGATCAGCCCGGTGCAGACCCGGCTCTCCGTCTCCGGCACCGACAGCGCGTAGCTCGGCGCCCCGGTCGGGCTCGGCAGCGGCCGGTCCAGCAGGCAGGCCACCTTGAGCATCGGCGTGTACGTGCTCGCCGCCAGGTAGGCCCGCTCCCGGTCCGGGAGGTCCGCCCCGCGCAGTTCCAGGGCCAGCGGCGCGGGCACCGCCAGCACCGCCTGCCGGGCCCGGACCCGGGCCCCGTCCGCGAACTCCAGCAGCACACCGCCGGGTTCGCCCTCCGCCCGCTCCCGGACGGCGACCACCCGGCGCCCCAGCTCCACCGGCAGCCGCTCGGCCAGGCGGCGGGCCAGCGTGTCCATCCCGTCCCGGTAGGTCATCCAGCGGGCCCCGGCGCCGCCCACCGAGAGCAGGGTGGCCACCATCGGGGCGACGGCCGAGCTCTCCGGCCGCCAGCCGAAGCAGTGGCCGGAGAGCGGTTGCAGCATCGCCGCCAGCAGTTCCTCCCGCCCGGGCGAACCGGCGCAGAACTCGCTGAGCGTCGCGTCCCGGCTGGGCGCGGTCTCCGGCCGGTCGGGGTCGAACCCGCGCCAGGCGGTGGCGAGTTCGGCGGTGAAGCGCAGCCACGCCCAGCGTCCCCGCCAGGACAGCCCGGCGCCGGTCAGCAGCCCCTTCGGGTGCCCGAGGTGGGCGTGCGCCCGGCCATGCCGCCACAGCGCGAACCCGGGTTCGACCACCGGCACTTCGGACTCCGGCAGGCCGACCGCCCGGATCAGCTCCCAGGTCGCCTCGTACCCGGCCCCCGCGATGGTCTCCGCGCCCTCGTCCAGCAGCCACCCGTCCACCCGGTCGGAGGCCATCCGCCCGCCCACCCGGTCCGCCCCCTCGAAGACCCGCACCGACCGTCCGGCCGCCACCAGGTGGTGCGCCGCGGCCAGCCCGGCGATCCCCGCCCCGACCACCGCGACGTCGACCTCCACCTCGGCCCCGCCCTCGTCCCCGTCCACTGCGCTCCGCTCCCTCACCGTCTCAACTCCCGCTATCGCCAGCACGGTTTACGTCCACTGCCCGGTCCCGATCCCGGCGCTGCCGGCCAGCACCCGGGCCCGCAGCTCGTGCCGCCGCACCTTCCCGGTGGCCGTCCGCGGCACCGCGTCCCAGCCGACCACCAGCGGTTCGGCCAGCGGCGGCAGGTCGCGCACCGCGTCCCGCCAGCGCGCCGGGTCGAGCCCGCCGTCCGCGGTGACCAGCACCGGCTGCGGGCGGCCGTCGGCCACCGACAGCAGGACGGCCTCCTCGACGTCCGGCAGCCGCTCGTGCAGCACGTCCTCGATCTCGACGCAGCTCAGCCCGGGCACCATGTCGACCTCCCGGTCGAGCACGAAGACCCGGCCGTCGCGGGTCCGGGTGCCGAGGTCCCCGGTGTTGAACCAGCGGCCGTCGAGCTTGCGCCCCCAGCGCTCCGGCTCGCCCAGGTAGCCCAGGCAGAGCGCCCCGGTGCGGGCGTACAGCATCCCGGTCTCGCCGGGCCGCACCGCCCGCCCGGGCCGCGCGGGGTCGACGACCTTCACCCGCACCCAGCCGGGCACCGGCCGCCCCAGGTCGCGGGTGGTCGGGTGCCGTCCGACGGGCCCGGCCAGCGCCCCCCGGGTCAGGAACCGGAAGCTCAGCGGCCCGGTCTCGCTCTGCCCCCACCCCTGCATCCACACCGGGCGCCGCCGCCGGCTGGCGTCCAGGAACGCCCGCACCGTCGGCGGGTGCATCGCGTCGAAGGTCGAGATGAACAGCCGCACGTCCCGGAACGGGTTGCCCGCCCCGGCCGTCAGCGGCTGCCAGCGCACGTAGCTCGACGGCAGCGCCTCCAGGACGGTCGGCGGGTGGCTGCGCAGCAGCGCGGCAGCTGCCGACGGGTCCGCGTCCGGCAGCAGCGCGACGGTCCTCGGCGCCCGCCAGAACGCGCTGACCGTCCAGGTCAGCGCCCGCCCGTGGGCGAACGAGACGGCGCTGGCCACGGTGTCCGTGCGGCGCACCGACAGCACCGGCCAGGGCCGCGCCTCGAACGCCGACAGCCGCCGGATCAGCGTCCGGGTCGAGTGCACCACCAGCTTGGGGACGCCGGTGGTGCCCGAGGTGTGGATCACCGCCAGCGGCTCGTCCTCCCCGCGGGTGCGCACCCCCGGCACCGGCCCGCCGCGCAGCTCGTCCACCGCCAGCGTGCCCGGCGACGGCCCGTCCAGGCAGACCGTCCGCCCGGCCAGGCCGGTCGGCTCCACCCCGGCCGCCCGCGCCCCGCCCAGCACGTCCCGCTGGGTGACCAGCACGTCCGGCCGCAGCCGCCGCAGCAGCGCGCCCAGGGCGTCCGGCGGCACCCGGTCCGACAGCAGCGCGGGCACCGCCCCGATCCGGGCCGCCGCGCAGGCCAGCAGCACGTAGTCCCAGTGGTTGCGCTTGACGACCGCCACCGACGACCCGGGCCCGGCCCCGGCCGCCACCAGCCAGGCCGCGGTCTCCCGCACCAGCTCGGCCACCTGGGCGGTGTCGTAGACGGTGCCCCGCTCCGGTGCCAGGTCCAGCGGACGGCCCAACCGGACGTCCACCGAAGGCCGTTGGTCGGCCAGCGTGTCGAACAGCGGCCCCAGGTCGAGCGGCAGCCGCCCGAACGGCGCCCCCGCCCCGCCGTGCCGCGTCCCGCCGTGCCGCGTCCCGCCGGGTCCCGCCGCGCCGCTCGCCGTTCCGCCGCTCACAGCCCACCGCCGAACACCGCGAGGGCCAGGTCGGTGCCGATCAGCAGCGCGCAGCACACCCGGTGCAGGTGGATGCCCAGCCGGCGGGCGAGCAGGATCTCGCCCCGGACGAACCCGAGCACCCACTGCCGGGCCCGCAGCGCGATCACCGGCGCCATCACCAGCGGGAACCACCACGGCGCGAACCCGGCCGCCGCCGAGCCCACCACCAGCACCGCCTCCAGCGCCGAACACCCGGCCACGAACGCCGCGTTGCCGCGCGGCGGGAGCAGCACGGCGGCGGTCCGGCGCCCCACCGCCCGGTCGCCGGGGATGTCGTTGGTGTTGGAGTACACGCCGAACAGCAGCGGCCCCAGCCCGAACACCAGCGCCTGCACCACCGCGAAGCCGTCGGACCGCCCGGTCAGCAGCCCGTACAGCGGCAGCACGAAGAACCAGCCCAGCGCCGCCAGGAAGAACTCCTGGAAGCCGTTGTAGCTGATCCGCAGCCACCAGGTGTACTGGAAGCCGAACACCGCCGGCACCGCCGTTCCCGCCACCGCCCACCAGGGCCGGGCGGGCGCCGCCGCGACGGCCGCCGCCCAGCACAGCACGCAGAGCGCGACCGCCGCCCACCCGAAGCGGATCGCCTGGCGCTCCGTCAAGGTGCCCGCCACCAGCGGCTTGCGGGCCAGCCGCCGGGCGGGCGCGTCCGGCCCGTAGTTCACCGCGTCGCTGCCGTCCCGGTACCCGGTGACGTCGTCGAAGGTGCACATGGCCGCGCTCATCGCGACCTCGCCCGCCAGGAACAGCGCCAGCACCGGCACGGTCGTCCCGGCCCCCGCCCCGGACCCGGCGGCCAGCACCAGCGCGGCCACCAGCGGGACGCTCAGGTAGTAGTCCCAGATGTCGAGCTTGGCCAGCCGGGCGTACGCCCGCCAGGGGACCGGGGCCGCCTCGGGGGCAGCGGGAAGTGCGACGTGCTCCACGGGAAACGCAGTCCTCTCGACGGCGGCCGCGACCCGGGACGCGAACTGCCGCGGGGGGCCGGAGACAACGGGCCGACCGCACCGACGGTGCGCGCGCCGACGGCGCGCCAATTCGCCGCGACGGGCCAGGAGTCGGCGGTCGCCATCATGACATAGTGCGACCGTTCGGACGCATTTCTGTGATCAGAGAAAAAGCGGGCGATCGGCTATTTCCCCGACCGCCCGTGCGATCGTCCGACCGCATTTCCGCCCCCGCCCGAACGGCCCGGACCGCCCGCCGCTCCCGGGCCGCCCGCGCCCTCCGCTCAGGCGGAGAAGCTCCCCGCCCCACCCGGCACGTGCGTCCCGTAGCCCGGCTGCACCGCCACCGACGGGCCCAGGCAGAACGGGTTGCCGTACACCTTCACCGGGCGGTCGGTCAGGTTCGTCAACACGTGCGCCACCGTCGGGAGTTGCCGGCAGCCGGCCGGGTCGTGGTAGACGTCCAGCGGCTGCGCCTCGGTCGAGAACACCACCACGTCACCGCTCGCCGCGCGCACCGCCGCCGGGGCCGGTGCCGCCAGCCCGACCACCGAGCCCGCCGCCAGCAGGGAGATCAGAATCGCTCGCACCATCATCCTTCGTGAACGGTCGACTTCCGTGCCCATCACGGAACACCCCATCGCTATCGTGCGCACACACTCCGAATCCAACCGCGCCCACCGGATTCACCCGCCCGGCCGGACCGCACCCCCGCCCGCCCCGCGCCGACCGCGCCTCCGCACGCCCCCGCCCCACGCCCTGCGCGCACCGCTCCGAGCCGTCCCCACCGACCGGCCGCCGACCGCCCACCGACCCGCCGCCGACCCGTGCGGACTCCGCCCCGCCCGGCACCCGGCCGGACTACCATCGCCCCCATGACGACCCAGCCGTCCGCCCGCCCCGCCGTCTTCGGCCCCAACACCCACTGCCACTGGTGCGGGACGCCCTACCCGGCCGGCACCACCGCCTGGCCGCGCACCTGCCCCGGCTGCGGCGAGATCAGCTACCGCAACCCGCTCCCGGTCACGGTCGCCCTGCTCCCGGTGCACCTCCCCGACGGCGAGACCCGGCTGACCGTCATCCGCCGCACCATCGAACCCGGCTACGGCCTGCTCGCCCTGCCCGGCGGTTACGTCGACTACGGCGAGAGCTGGCAGCAGGCCGCCGCCCGCGAACTGCGCGAGGAGACCGGCATCCTGGCCGACCCGGCCGAGGCCCTGCTGGTCGCCACCGACTCCGACGCCCGGGGCGGCTTCCTCTGCCTGTTCGCCCTCTTCCCGGCCCGCGACCTGGCCGACCTGCCGCCCTCCGTCCCCACCGACGAGACCGAGGGCTGGGAGCTCGCCACCGTCGAGACCCCGCTGGCCTTCCCGTTCCACACCCGGGTGGCCCGCTCCTGGTTCGACGGCGAGTACGCGCCCCGCTGAACCCGGCCGGTCCCGCCCCCGCCCCCGCCCCCGCCACCGGTCGCGGTCAGCGCCCCAGCACCGCCATCGCCGCGTTGTGCCCCGGAATCCCGCTCACCCCGCCGCCCCGCACCGCCCCGGCCCCGCACACCAGCACCCGCGGATGCCCGGTCCCCACCCCCCACCGGCCCACGTCCCCGCCGGAACCCCCGGAACCGTCATCCCCGCCCCCGTCCCCGTCCTCCGCCCGGAACGGGAACGCCAGGTCCCGGTGGAAGATGTTCCCGCCCGGCAGCCGCAGGTCCGCCGCCAGGTCCAGCGGCCCGCGCACCTCCAGGCACGGCCGCCCCTCCCCGTCCACCGCCAGGCAGTCCGCCAACGGCTCCGCCAGCACCCCGTCCAACGCCGCCAGCACCCCCGCCAGCGCCGCCTCCCGCACCCCCTCCGGGTCCGCGGCGAACAGCCGCGCCGGCACCTGCAGCCCGAACAGCGTCAGGGTCTGCGCCCCCGCCGGCACCCCCGGCCCCAGGATCGACCGGTCCGCCAGCGAGTGGCAGTAGATCTCCGACGGCGCGGGGGAGGGCAGCCGCCCCGCCGCCGCCTCCCGGTACGCCCCCTCCAGCTCCCGGTACGACTCCGCGACGTGGAACGTCCCCCCGAACGCGTCCCGCACGTCCACCGCCCCGTCCCGCAGCCGGGGCAGCCGGCTCAGCAGCATGTTCACCTTCAGCTGCGCCCCCTCCGGCGCCGCCTCCCCGGCCCGCTCGCCCACCAGCCGCGCCAACTCCGCCGGCGCCGCGTTGCACAGCACCCAGCGCGCCCCCACCCGCCGCTCCACCCCGTCCGCGTCCAGGTACCCGACCTCGGCCGGCCCCGCCGCGCCCCCCGGATCCACCGCCACCACCTCGCACCCCGTCCGCAGCTCCGCCCCGCCCGCCAGCGCCGCCCCCGCGAGCGCCCCGGTCACCGCCCCCATCCCGCCCACCGGCACGTCCCAGTCACCCGTCCCGCCCCCCACCACGTGGTACAGGAAGCACCGGTTCTGCCGCAGCGAGGGGTCGTGCGCGTGCGTGAACGTCCCGATCAGCGCGTCCGTCAGCACCACCCCCCGCACCACGTCGTCCGCGAACCGCCGCTCCAGCGCCTCGCCCAACGGCCGCTCGAACAACTCCGCCCACGCCACCGGATCGTCCACCCGCGCCCGCAGCTCCGCCCGCGACGGCAGCGGCTCCGTCAGCGACGGGAACACCCGCTCCGCCACCCGCCCGGTCATCCCGTAGAACTCCCGCCACGCAGCGAACTCCCGCTCCCCACCGGTCAGTTCACGGAAAGACTCGGCCGTCCGCCGCTCGTCCCCGCCGTCCACCAGCAACCCCCCGACCCGCCCGTCCCGCTCCCACGGCGTATACGAGGAGATCCGCCGCCGCCGCAACTCCACCCGCACCCCCAGGTCGGCCAGGATCCGCCGCGGCAGCAGGCTCACCAGGTACGAGTACCGCGACAGCCGCGCGTCCACCCCCGCGAACGCCCGCTCCGACACCGCCGCCCCGCCGACGTGCCCCAGCCGCTCCAGCACCAGCACCCGCAGCCCGGCCCGCCCCAGGTACCCGGCCGCCACCAGCCCGTTGTGCCCGCCGCCCACGATCACCACGTCGTACGCCACCGTCATCCCGCCGGTCTACCACCTCCCGCCCGCCCCCACCAGCACCCCGACCGCGCGACCCTGGACCACCGGACGATCACGTGGCAGGGTCGGCAGCGTCAGCACCGCACGGACGGCCGCCACCAGCCCCGCCGTCCCCGCCCCGGCCTGGAGACCACCACGTGAGCACCCCTCCGACCCCCCAGGACCAGCACCACCCCGAGCCGCTCTGGCGCCCCGACCCCGCCCGCGCCGCCGCCAGCCGCCTGGTCGCCTTCCAGCGCTGGGCCGCCGACCACCACGGCGCCCCCGCCGCCCCGCTCGCCCCGGTCACCACCGACGCCGAGGCCGCCACCCGCTACGCGGACCTCCACCGCTGGTCCACCGAGGACCTCACCCGCTTCTGGACGGCCGTCACGGAGTACTTCGACGTCCGCTTCCACACCCCGCCCGCCGCCGTCCTCGCCGAACCCGCCACCATGCCCGGCGCGACGTGGTTCCCCGGCGCCACCCTCAACTACGCCGAACACGCCCTGCGCGCCGCCGAGGACCCGGCCAACGCCGACCGCCCCGCGATCCTCCACCTGGACGAGCGCACCACCGAACCCGTCGCCACCACCTGGTCCGAACTCCGCCGCCAGGTCGGCTCGCTGGCCGCCGCCCTGCGCGCGCACGGCGTCCGCCCCGGCGACCGGGTCGGCGCCTACCTGCCCAACGTCCCGCAGGCCGCCGTCGCCCTCCTCGCCACCGCCGCCGTCGGCGCCACCTGGACCAGCTGCGCCCCCGACTTCGGCGCCCGCAGCGTCCTCGACCGCCTCCAGCAGATCGAACCCACCGTCCTGTTCGCCGTCGACGGCTACCACTACGGCGGCAAGGACCACGACCGCACCCAGGTCGTCGCCGAACTCCGCCGCGAACTCCCCACCCTGAACACCGTCATCCACGTCCCGCTCCTGGACACCCCCGCCCCCGAAGGCACCCTCCGCTACGACGACCTGGTCGCCGCCGACACCGAACCCGTCTTCGAACCCGTCCCCTTCGACCACCCGCTCTGGGTGCTCTACTCCTCCGGCACCACCGGCCTCCCCAAGGCCATCGTGCAGAGCCAGGGCGGCATCCTGGTCGAACACCTCAAGCAGGCCGCCCTCCACCTCGACCTCGGCCCCGACGACCGCTTCCTCTGGTACACCTCCACCGGCTGGATGATGTGGAACTTCCTCCTCGCCGGCCTGCTCACCGGAACCACGATCGTCACCTACGACGGCAGCCCCGGGCACCCCGACACCGGCGCCCTCTGGTCCGTCGCCGCCCGCACCCGCGCCACCGTCCTCGGCACCTCCGCCGCCTACGTCATCGCCAGCCGCAAGGCCGACCTCCACCCCGGCCGCGACCTCGACCTCTCCGCCGTCCGCTGCCTCGGCACCACCGGCTCCCCGCTCCCGCCCGACGGCTTCCAGTGGATCTACGACGAGGTCGGGTCCGACCTCTGGCTCGCCTCCGTCAGCGGCGGCACCGACGTCTGCTCCTGCTTCGTCGGCGGCGTCCCCACCCTCCCCGTCCACCTCGGCGAGATCCAGGCCCCCTGCCTCGGCGCCGCCGTCGAGTCCTGGGACCAGGACGGCCACCCGCACACCGACACCGTCGGCGAACTCGTCGTCACCAAGCCGCTCCCGTCCATGCCCACCGGCTTCTGGAACGACCCCGACGGCCACCGCTACCACGACAGCTACTTCGACACCTACCCCGGCACCTGGCGCCACGGCGACTGGATCACCGCCACCTCCCGCGGCACCGTCGTCATCCACGGCCGCTCCGACTCCACCCTCAACCGCCAGGGCGTCCGGATGGGCTCCGCCGACATCTACGAGGTGGTCGAACGCCTCCCCGAGATCGCCGAATCCCTGGTCATCGGCCTCGAAGAACCCGACGGCGGCTACTGGATGCCGCTGTTCGTCGTCCTCACCCCCGGCGCCGAACTGGACGAGGACCTCACCACCCGCATCCGCACCTCACTGCGCACCCAACTCTCCCCCCGCCACGTCCCCGACGAGGTGATCACCGTCCAGGGCCTCCCGCACACCCTCACCGGCAAGCGCCTCGAAGTCCCCGTCAAACGCCTGCTCGGCGGCACCCCCCTCACCCGGGCCGTCAACCCCGGCTCCGTCGACAACCTCGACCACCTGCGCTTCTTCGAACGGCTCGCCACCACCCGCAAGCAGCCCTGACCCGCAGCCCGAAAGGCCTCGAGGGGCCGCCACCGCCCCCACGGCGGCAGCGACCCCTCGGGAGTCCGCGACCCCTACTCCCCGGACAGCACCCGCTGCGCCGCCTCCCGCGCCTCCGCCGCACCGTCCGCCGCCCGCGCCGCCTCGGCCGCCCGCTGGCACTGCGCCAACGACGCCCGCGCCAGCCCCGCCCGCACGTACGGGATCGCCGCCGCACCCATCGACAGGCTCGTCACCCCGAGCCCCGTCAGCACACACGCCAGCAGCGGGTCCGACGCCGCCTCCCCGCACACCCCGCAGCTCTTCCCGGCCGCCTTCGCCGCCTCCGCCGCCGCCGCGATCAGGTCCAGCAACGCCGGCTGCCACGGGTCCTGCAACCGCGCCAACGACCCCACCTGCCGGTCCGCCGCGAACGCGTACTGCGCCAGGTCGTTCGTCCCCAGCGACACGAACTCCACCTCCCGCAGGATCGCCCCCGCCCGCAGCGCCGCCGACGGGATCTCCACCATCGCCCCGTACTTGGCGTCCAACCCCACCTCCCGACAGGCCGCCGCGAATGCCCGCGCGTCCACCCCGTCCGCCACCATCGGCGCCATCACCTCCAGGCGCACCGTCAACCCCTCCGCCGCCCGCGCCAGCGCCCGCAACTGCGACCGCAGCACCTCCGGGTGCTCCAGCAGCGTCCGCAGCCCGCGCACCCCCAGCGCCGGATTCGGCTCGTCCCCCGGCGTCAGGAACTCCAACGGCTTGTCCGCCCCCGCGTCCAGCACCCGCACCACCACCCGGGCCTCCGGAAACGCCTCCAGCACCTTCCGGTACGCCTCGACCTGCTTGTCCTCGCTCGGCGCGTGCGCCGAATCGTCCAGGAACAGGAACTCCGTCCGGAACAGCCCGACGCCCTCCGCCCCGTTCTCCAACGCCGCCGGCACGTCCCCCGGACCGCCCACGTTCGCCAGCAACGGCACCATGAACCCGTCCGACGTCCGCCCCGGCCCGCTCGACGCCGCCAGCGCCGCCCTCCGCTCCGCCGCCAGCCGACGCAACTCCTCCTGCCGCTCCGCCGCCGGCTCCACCACCACCTCGCCCGACGCCCCGTCGACCGCCACCACCACCCCCTCCGCCAACCCCGTCGCCCCCGCCAGCGCCACCACCGCCGGCACCCCCATCGCCCGCGCCAGGATCGCGCTGTGCGAGGTCGGCCCGCCCTCCTCCGTCACGAACCCCAGCACCAGCGACGGGTCCAGCAACGCGGTGTCCGCCGGCGCCAGGTCCCGCGCCAGCAGCACGTACGGCTCGTCGCTGTCCGGCACCCCCGGCATCGGCACCCCCAGCAGCCGCGCCACGATCCGGTTTCGCACGTCGTCCAGGTCCGCCACCCGCCCCGCCAGGTACTCACCCGCCGCCGCCAGCAGCTCCCGGTACGCCGCGAACGCGTCGTACACCCCGCGCTCCGCGCTGCTCCCCGACTCGATCCGCCGGTTCACGTCCGCCAACAGCTCCGGGTCCTGCGCCATCAGCGCCTGCGCCTCCAGCACCGCCTGCGCCTCACCCCCCGCCAGGTTCCCGCGCGCCACCAGGTCCGCGGCCACCGCGTCCACCGCCGCCTGCGCCCGGTCCCGCTCCCGCGGCACCTCCTCGGCCGACACCTGGGCCACCGGCGGCTCCAGCACCGCCGTCCCCATGTGCCGCACCTGTCCGATGGCGACCCCGTGGCTGACCCCCACGCCCCGCAGCGTCCGCTCCATGGTCCGAAACCCCTTCGCCGTCCGTCGCCGTCAGTTCCGTCACTTCCGTCAGTTCCAGATGAACAGCTCGCCGCCGGCCGTGACCTCGCCCGACTCCGCCACCCCGCTCAACTGCTCCGCCGACGCCTCCAGCGCCACGATCGGCGAGATCGGGGACTTCCCGGCCGCCTCCACCGCCGCCGGATTCCACTTGATCACCGGCTGCCCCCGCTTCACCCGGTCCCCCTTGTGCACCAGCAGCTCGAACCCCTCCCCGTTGAGCTGCACCGTGTCGATCCCCAGGTGCGTCAGCACCCCGTGCCCGTTCTCGTCCATCACCACGAACGCGTGCGGATGCATCGACACCACCTGCCCGTCCACCGGAGCCACCGCCTCGATCGGCTCCCGCAACGGATCGATCGCCGTCCCCGGCCCGACCATGGCCCCCGCGAACACCGGGTCGGGAACGTTGGCGAGGCCGACAGCGCGACCGGCGAGCGGCGACGTGACAGTGGTCATGGTGGAGCCTCCCAGGTACGGAGTACATCGCGTGCGGCCGCGAGGCAGCGGCCCATTGATCGACTGAACCAAAATTACGTCAACTTCGGACATCCCATGACATAACGCCCGCGAGCCGCCCGGGTGAAGATCCCCTCCCACCCCAATCGAGCCGCACACGAACCGACCGCCCCGCACCCTCCCCGTCGACCCCGCCACCCGCAAGTGGTCTAGTCCTCTCGGCCAACCCGCCGCACTCTACGGCATCCGAGTGAGCCCCCACCTGCCACTCCCACCCGCCCCGCACGGGCCCAACCGGGTGAACTTCGCCCCACTCCGATTAGGCGCTCGGCCACCGACCCGCTATGGTTGCTCAGGTCGCCGCGCAACGGCGGTAAACAGAGCAAGTCAGGCGAGTAAAGCTTCGGTCAACGCCGAATAAACGATCTGGTAAGCTCGAAACACGAAAGAACGAAGCGCCCGGAGATGCGGTCGGAAGGCCGGTCGAAGGAAGCGTCCGTTCCTTGAGAACTCAACAGCGTGCCAAAAGTCAACGCCAGATATGTTGACATCCCCGGCCTCGACTCTGTTCGGGGTTGGAGATTCCTTTTGAAGTAAAACACTAGCGAGGACGCAGTGCGCGGGGCCGCCTTATTCCGGTGGTCGCCGTGCCGCTCTTTCGTGGAAGCATTCACGGAGAGTTTGATCCTGGCTCAGGACGAACGCTGGCGGCGTGCTTAACACATGCAAGTCGAACGGTGAAGCCCTTCGGGGTGGATCAGTGGCGAACGGGTGAGTAACACGTGGGGAATCTGCCCTG
>NZ_QLLT01000037.1 GCF_003259315.1 Kitasatospora sp. SolWspMP-SS2h
CCCGGCGGACGGAACGACCGGCACCGGAAAAAGCGCCATCCGCCGCCGCCCCACGCCGTGAAATCCAGGACCGCCGGAGAACACCGCAGAACACCGCACACGGGCGCAGCACCACCCGGCCCGGCGGCAAGTCAACGAAATCCAGGAGCGGCGCGGACAGTGGAATCCGGGGCCGGTCCCCGAAACCCCCCACAACGCCGCACGGGACGGCACGGGGCCGGGCAGGGCGGCCAGCGGGACGGCACGGGACGGCACGGGACGGCACGGGACGGCACGGGACGGCACGGGGCCGGGAGGGAGCAGGCCCGGCGGGGCGGGACGCCGGGCAGGGCGGGACGCCGGGCAGGGCGGCCAGCGGGACGGGGCGGCCAGCGGGACGGGGCGCAGCCGGGCACCACCACCACCTGGTCCCCCAGCTCCTCCAACTCCTCCACCACCTGGTCCTCCAGCTCCTGCTCCTGGTCCTCCCGGTCGAGCGGGCGGCCTACGGCCGCGCGGGGGTGCCGGCCTGACGGCCGCACCGGCGGGCGTGCGGGGGGCCGGGGCCTGACGACCCCGCAGCGGGACGGCGGGCGTGCCGTGGCGGCGGGCGGCGGTCGACGGCAGGCGGCGGGGCGGTCGACGGCAGGCGGCGAGGGGGCCGGGGGGCGCGGGGCCTGACGGCCCGGCAGCGGGACGGTGGCCGGCCGGTACGGGCCAATGGTGGGCGGTACCGGCCCGGGACGGCAGACGGGGCCGTGGCAGCGGGCAGCGGCGGGCGGCAGCGGCCCCGGGGACGGCGGCCAGGAGCAGCTGCCCGACACCGCACCCGGCACACCGTCAACGCGGCGGCAGCTCGGCGGCGGCGGCCCCGGGCGGGAACGGCCGGCGGCCCGGGGCGGGGATGGCAGGCGGCCCGCCGGGCCAGGGGGCAGGAGAGACAGACCTTTGACAGGCGGCCTTGACCGATTGACAAGCGATCTTGACCGGTGTCAGGGCAAGTCGCCGCCCCAGCCTTCTGGATTCGTGGCCGGGGTCCGGCCGATGTCTACCGCTGCACGGTCTTCGGCTGCTCAGCGCGATTTCGGTGCCGCGGCCCGAACCGTTCGATCAAGGCCAGAAGCAGATCGACCGCGCCGCCCACCACGAGCGCCGCCAGCACCAACCGCTGCCAAAGAGGCGCGTCTCCCAGCAGCGCCCACACCGCGCCCGCCACCACGACGACAGCACGCCACCACAACGCCCGCTTCCACCAGCCGAACACCACACCCCCAAGCCCGCAAGAACCCTGACGACCGCGCACTCTACGCCGTCCCGGACCCCTCCAACTGGGCACTCGCACACAACAACAGGTCGCTCCCCGACGGCCCCGGCACCCGTGCCCCAACTGCTCCCCATCAAGGTCAAATAGCAGGAAACGAGCACCGGTCAAACTCACCTGGCAAACGATCAAGGTCACCTGTCGAAGGTCACCGGCTGACCCGTCTCAACGAAGTTTGACGAGTCTCAGCGAAGTTTGACCGAAGACTAGTTGGGCGGCGAGGAACGCGTCGTGTGGCCGCCCCGTCGCTGTAGCCCGGCTTCCCGGTAGGTAGCTTTCGCGTTGTGACGGTTTCGGGCGGGGCGGGTAGACGGTGGGCGGCCGTGTTGTGGGTGGTGCTGGCGGTGTTGTGTACGGGCGCGGCCGCCGCCGCCTTCGTAATTGGGCTGTCCCTGGTCGCGCCGCGAGGGCCGCTGGAGTTGGTGACGGTATCGGCATGTGAAACCAGGCATGCTGGCCGCAACGACTACACCCAGTGCGAGGGCGTCCTCGCCGACGGCTCCCACGTCTCGCTGCGCCACGACGGCCGTCCGGGCGAGCAAGTCGCTGCGGCGAAGACACCGTGGGGCTCCTACATAGTTCCCAGTAAGGGCTTCATGGCCTGGACCGCCGCCTTGGCGACTCCGGTAGCACTGCTTCTGGCCGCAGTCGCGTGCACCATCTTCCCGCGAAGAGCGGTCCGTCGAACGCGGTACCGGGCAGCGGTCAAGCTTCGTTGAAACGCGTCAAGCTTCGATGAGACGGGTCACCGGCGGCCGGGCGGGGCCGTGTCCCAGCCCCGTCCCAGCCCCGCACGCGAAACACTCCCACCAGGGAAAACGGCCTGAGACCGTCCCAGCAAAACGGACATACCCGGCGTGCTGAGACATCGGTGGGACACGCCTGGGACAACCGTGGGACAACCCGGACCGGCCGGGCCGGACCGGACCGGGCAGCGGCCGGACGGCGACCGAGCGGCGGCGGACCGGGGCGGGCCGGGTTTCGGACGTGCTGGGTGATCTACTTGCGGAAGTGGCTGGGGTAGTGGCCGGCGGCCGCCTTGCGCCGCAGTTCGTCGTCGTCAGGGTGGAGGCTCAGGCTGCGCTTGAGCAGGACGTCCTCGCTCTCCACCCGCCCCGGGTCAGGCAGGCAGCATTCAACCGGACAGACCGCCTGGCACGGGATAGTGTCGTAGAAGCCCACACACTCCGAGCAGGAGTCGGGGTTGATCACATAGATCTCGCCGCCGCCGGTGATCGCGTCGTTCGGGCACTCCGGCTCGCACGCGCCGCAGTTGATGCAATCCTCGGTGATCTTGATGGCCACAGCCACTCCTTCGTGTTCCTCTACGGGTTCCCGCGGCCGGGCTGGTGTCCCGAATCGCCGCAGGCGGTGCCGGGCGGGTAGCCGCAGCCCGGCTCCGTCGGCGTCCGGCCGGACCCGGCAAACCGGCCGGGGCCGCAGGAGTACCGGGCCCCGGCCGACCGCCGGGTCAGCCCATGGTGATCAGGTCGCTGTACTTCGCGGCGTCGAGGAGCCCGTCGAGGCCGCCCACGTCGGCCAGGTCCAGCTCCACGAGCCAGCCGTCGTCGTAGGGGCCGCTGTTGACCAGCGCCGGCTCGGCCTCGAGATCCTCGTTGACCGCGGCGACCTTCCCCGCGAGCGGGGCGTAGATGTCGGAGACCGACTTCGTGGACTCCACCTCCCCCAGGCTCTCCCCCGCCGCGAGGGCGTCCCCGATCTTGGGGAGGGTGACGAAGACGATGTCCCCGAGCTGGTTCTGGGCGAAGTCGGTCAGCCCGACCCGCACCCTGCTGCCTGAGACCACCCGCACCCACTCGTGCTCCTCGGTGTACTTCAGCTCTTGCGGAACCACCGCGCCTCCTCGCATCGCACACATACCGACACCCGGTCAACGAACCCCGCCACCAGCGGACACGGCCGTCCACCACCGCACCGGGCGCACCGCCGGACGCCTGGACAGAAGCACGGCGGCCAGGACGCGGCCCGGGGCCGGCGGCCGGCCAACCACCCCCGGCGGCAGCGGCCCCGGGGACGTCGGCGGGACGGCGGCCGAGCGGGCCGGACGGAGCCGGGGCAGCGGCAGGGCACCGGGGCGGCGGCGGGACGGCGGCCGAGCGGGCCGGACGGAGCCGGGGCAGCGGCAGGGCGCCGGGGCGGCGGCGGGCACCGGGGCGGGTGGCGGTCGACGGGCACGAGCCGGGTACCGGGAGCGCGGCCCGGACGCCGACACAGCGACGCCCTGGCGGCCGACGACAGGCGGCCGACGACAGGCGGCCGACGACAGGCGGCAGGCGGCGGGCGGGGCGGGACGGGCGGGCCGGCGGGCCGGCGGGCCGGCGGGCCGGACGGGGCGGGACGGCGGGCCGGACGGGGCGGGACGGCGGGCCGGACGGGGCGGGACGGCGGGCCGGACGGGGCGGGACGGCGGGCCGGGCGGGCCGGCGGGCCGGACGGCGGGCGACGGGCACCGGGACCGGGGGCGCGTGCGGACGCCGCCCCTGAGGGATTCGTCCCGGCCGCGTGCTCGAAGCGCGCCCGGTCACCGCAGGGACGGCGTCGACGCGGAACCCGGACCCGGAGGATCGCGTGCGCCCACAGGACTGGACGCGGGGTTCCGCACCGCCCGTATGACCCACAGGAGCGGCTGCATGCACCCCGGCCGGACACCACCCCCATGACCACCGGCCGAAACGCTCACCCCGGGCGCCCCGACGGCCTCCCCGCGGGACGGCGGACCGGCCGGGACCTGACAGAGCCGGCCGGGCCGGGGCAGCGGCGGGACGGCGGACCGGGCCGGGGCGCGGAGGGCGCAGACGGCGGAGGGCGGCACCGAACGGCGGCGGACGGCACCGGGAAGCAACACCACGACCACGACGACGACCAGGCGCAGCCACACCTGGCCAGAACAGCGGCCAGCACCCGGCCCGCAGCCCGCGATCGGCCAACCGCCCCTGGCGGCAGACGGGGCCCAGGCGCCCGCCCTCCGGGAAGCCGCACCACGACCAGGCGCAGCCGCACTGGGCCGAAAGCGGCGGCGGGCGGCGGGACGGCGGGCCAGGCGGCGGGCAGGCGGCGGGCAGGCGGGGCAGGCGGCCGGACGCGGCCGAGCGGGACGGCGGGCCGGGCGGCGGCGGGCGGGACGGCAGCAGCCGAAGGAGGGGCCGCGCGGCGGGATGCGGAGCCCAGTCCCAGCACCGTCCCAGCACCGCACACGAAACGCCCCCACCAGGGGATACGGCCTGAGACCGTCCCAGCAAAACGGACATACCCGGCATGCCGAGACACCCGTGGGACACGCCTGGGACAGCCCCCACCCACACCGCCCCCAGGCCGGGCCCGCCTCGGCCGGGGCGGGGCGGACGGCGACTCCACCGGCGCAGCGGCACCCAGCGCCCACCTCGCGCTTCGACGGGCCCGCCCCGGCCGGAGGCGAGGAACCAGGGCGCGGGGGCCGGGCCGGTGTGGGCAGTCGGGCCGGGGGCGGGGACGGCCACCGGTAGCCTCAGCCGACGCGAGGGACCTGGCTCACGATCTTGGCCTCGTCCACGTACACGCGCACCCGGTCCTCCCGGTAGTCCGCCGAGGCCATGTCGCCATCGGCGATCACGGCGACCTCCGTGATCCCGGAGTTCGCAGCCCGGATCACCCTCTCCGCCTCCACGACGCTCTTGCCCAGCAGCTCGGGCCACTCTTCCTGCACGGTGCTCTCCCTCTCTCGGCAACCACTGCGAGGTCCCAGCGAACCACCTGCGCACCGGCGTTTCCCCGACCACCACCCCATCGAGTGACACACCACCCGCCCACGACACCGCCCGGCGCGAGAGCCGATGAACAACCGCACCACGCCACCACCCCGGCCCGTTCCCCCGCAGTACCACCCCAGTCCAGCCCGGCATGACGGCTAGTACGACGACCAGGCGCAGCCACGCCGGCCCGGCAACGGCGGCCAGAACGCGGCCAGAAGCCTGCCTCGCCCGCTCGCACCGACTCGGACACAGGGGGCGCAGCGCGGACAGGCCCGGAGCGGGGCGGAGAGGCGGCGGGTCAGAGGTTGGCGTCGACGAACTCCGTCAGCTGGCCCTTGCTGAGCCCTCCGGCCCTGCGGGCGACTTCCACGCCCTTCTTGTAGACGATCAGGGTGGGGACGGCCGTGACGTTCTGCTGGGGCGGGGTGGCGGGCTGCTGGTCGATATTGTGCCGGGCGACGATCAGCCGGCCCTCGTAGGTGCCCGCTAGGGCGTCGACATCCGGCTTGATCATCTTGCAGGGGCCCGCCCACTCGGCCCAGAAGTGCACCAGCACCGGACCGGCGGCGTGCAGGACCTGGTCGGCGAAGCTGGCGTCGGTGGTGTCGATCGGCGTGGCGGCCATGGACGTGGGGCCTTCCTGTACGGCGGGCCGCACCGGCCCGGCGGGCCCGGTACGAAGCCGGGACGACGAACACGCGCCCGGCCACCCACCACCCCACCAACAACCCGCCACCCCGGGAAAGCAGCGATCCAGCCACACCCGACACGACCACCCGCCCAAACCCGCTGCTCCCGGCGGGCCCAGGCCCCCGCACCCGGGAAACAGCACCACGACGAGAAACCGCGACGGGCCGGATCAGCAGCCAGGCACAGCCGCAGCGGGCCGCGAACGGCGGCCAAGGCACCCGGGACCGGCGAACGGCGGCCAAGTCGGGCCGGGGCCGACGGCGGCCAGGCCGCGCTCCCCGCGGCGGAAAGCAGCCCGGCCACCACCGCCCCGCACGGCCCAGGGCCCGAGCACACCACCGCGCCAATCCCCCGGCAAACCCGACACGCGAATACACGCCCCGCCAAAACGACCCCGACCAGCCGCAATCCAGACCGAACCTGCAAGGAAAAAGCAGGACGGAACCCAGCAGCATTTCCGACGGGCCGTCAAATCACCGCAACACCCCGAAAACGGCCCCGCGCCCCGGCGGGCCCCGCCCGGCCGGGACAAACGACCACCCAAAGTCACCAAAACCCACCAGACCCGGAGCACCGCCAGGTCGCCGAACAACACCCGCCCACCCACTCGAAATGGTCCACCAGACGACGAAACCAGCCCCCGAAACACCGTAAGGTCACACACCAGGCCGGCCGGGGCCGGACGAGACGGGACGGAGCCCGCCAGGCCGGGCCGGGACGGGCGAGGCGAGGCAGACCGGACCGGAGACACCCGAGCTGGAGGGCGTGACCTCGCCCGCCGCTTCCCGCCAACCAGCCCACCGTCGGCACCTGACCGGGCTGGCCTACGCGGCCGCCGCGGCCCGCTCGGACTTCGCGTGGGCGAGCGCGATGATCAGGCGGGGGAACCCGTAGGCGACCAGCACATCGGCCACGGCGATGAAGGCGGTCAGGTACCAGGACAGATGGCCCGGGTTGTCGACCGGGTAGGACACTCCCGCGCACCCGAAGGCCATCACGAACAGCAGCAGGACGGTGAAGAAGCGGCTCCCGGCGGTGTTGACGCCCCTGAGGTCAAGGCGCTGCAACAGCTGCGCGCAGGAGAGCCCGGCCGTCGGCAGGACAATCGCGGCCGCGCAGCTGATCGGCCACGGGGTGCTGAGCGCGGTCAATCCGGCGACCGTGTAAGGGACGTTGACAGCCCACCAGAACACGGCGATGGCCGCGAGTACCAGTCCCCCTGCGGTAAGCCCGCGAGCGCTCATCCCTGGCCGTTCCGAGGGCGGGGTCCGTGGGCGGCCGCGGCGAGAGCTTGCACGGCCGGCGCCCAGCGGGCGATCAGGTCCATCACGTCGGGCAGCTCGGCGGCGTAGGCGGTGAGGATACTGGTGTCCTCATTGCCGTACAGGTCAATCGCGAAGTGGGGTATTGTGCCGTAGCGGTGATAAACCGTCATCTCGAGCAGCAGCTCCTCTCCGGTCCACTCGCCTGCGCGCAGGCAGGAACTGGTCCACCGTTCGAACCCGGCCTTCTTCAGCATGGCGTACCAGTCACCGCTGCCGTCATCGGGAACGGGGTCCTTGGGCAGGGCGGTCCACTCGCCACTCTCGTACACCAGCCAGTCACTCACCAACGTCTCCTTCGCGTCTCGGGGCACAGGCCAGTCTCGGGCAGGCGGCACCGCCGGCGTGGACGAATCGGGATCCTCGTCCGGCCCCGGGCACGCTCTGCCAGGAGACCGGCAGCGGGCTGCGACACCGCGTGGGGTTCCGGCGTGCCGCACCGCGGCGGCGGAACGCGGGAGCAGACGCGCGATGCGGGTCTTGCGGCGGCCACGGAACGCACGCCACGATGATGACCCCGTTGAGTGGGAGGTTATTAACGATGGGTGACCAAAACCAGGGTGGGGCGCAGGACGGCGGGGGCGGGGCGCATGCGAAGCCGGGGGGGTCCGACGATCGGGCCGAAGCCGAGCCCGGACGGCCAGGGGCCCGCTCCTGATCCGAAGCACAAGAAGTGAGCGGCGACTTGGCGGCGGGCGCCCGGGCAGCGCTGGCCGGTCGACTGGCGGGCGCGGGCGTGCTGGAGGCCGGGTGGCGCGGGGCGTTCGAGGCCGTTGCCCGGCATCTGTTCCTGCCGCCGGTGTACTGGGAGTTCGTCGACGGCAGTGCGGTGCGGCGCGACCGGGGCACGGACCCGCAGGAGTGGCTGGCCGGCGCCTACCGGAACACGGCGGCCATCACGCAGTGGGACGACGGCGACGAGGCCGGCGGGCAGCAGGACTTCACGTCGAGTCTGAGCATGCCGACGATGGTGGCGCGGATGCTCGCCGACCTCGCGGTCGAGGACGGACACCGGGTGCGGGAAGTCGGTACCGGGCCGGGCTTCAACGCCGCGCTGCTGGCGCACCGCCTGGGCGCGGAGAAAGTGGTGAGCGTCGAGATCGACGAGGCCGTCGCCGGCCTCGCGCGCAAGAACTTGGCCGCCGCGGGCCTGGACGGGGTGCAGGTGGTGACCGGGGACGGCGCCGACCCCGCACTCGGGCCGAGCGGGCCGGCCGACCGGCTGATCGCCACCTGTTCCACCCTGCTGAGCGACGTCCCCCTCGGCTGGGTCGAACAGAGCGCGCCGGGCGGCGTCATCGTCGCCCCCGCCGCCACGCTGTTCGGCGGCGGCGCCACCGCCCGCCTCCAGGTCGCCGCCGACGGGCGCTGCGCGAACGGCCGGTTCACCGGTGCCGCCGACTTCATGCGGATGCGTCAGCAGCGCTACCAGGCACCGCCGGTGGACGCCTACCTCCCCGGCCAGTGGCCCGGCGACGCGAAGGCGTCGCTCACCGGCCTCGACCCGGAGGACATCGGAAGCTCCTGGCTGGCCCAGTTCGCCGTCGGCGCCGCCCTCCCGGACGTGTACTACCGTCGCGCCCCGTACGGGGACACGGTCACGTGGTGGTTCTTCGACACCGCGGTGACGTCCTGGGCGACGGTCGACTCCGTCCCCGGCCGGGGCGAGTTCGAGGTCCGGCAGAGCGGGCCCCGCCGACTGTGGGAGGAGATCCGCACCGCCCACGACACCTGGGACAAGGCCGGCCGGCCCGGCTACGAGCGGTTCGGACTCACCGTCAGCACCGCCGGCACCCGCACCGTCTGGCTCGACCATCCCGACCACCCCTGGGACCCGACCACGCCCTGACCCTGACATCGGACCCAAACCCGAACCGGTGGCCGACATGGCACCAGCAGGACGCCCTCCCCGACGTGACAGGATTCGGAGCGCTCCGCCCGCACACCAGTGCCCGCGGGCAGAGCACCGACCCGGCCGACGGCGCCTGCTAGCACCCAAACCCTGGCAGTCGCCGAGGACAACAACAGGCAGGCCTCGGACGCGGTGTCCGGGGCCTGCCTGTTGTTGCTCTGCCCAGTCGGGCGGCGGATCAGAGGCCGCTGCGGCGCACGACGGGCCGGGTGGGCCTCGTCCGGTCGGGGGCCGGGGCGTGGGCGCCTGCACGGGTGCGCTCCAGCCAGCCGACGACCTGCCGGACGGTCGCCGCATCGAGGTGGCGGGTGAGCTCGCGCACCGCCTGGTGGTCGTCGTCGGTCAGCGTGTACAGCCCGGCGCGGGCGAGGGCGGTGTACAGCGGGTCGGCGGCAGCGCCCGCAAGGCGGCGGTGCGCGGTGTCGGTGTGCTGCCGGGCGTCGTGGGCGGCCTCGGCCGCACACTGCGCGACGTCGCGCCGGTGCCCGGCCGCGGTCTGGGCCCGCTGCAGGCCGAGGTCCCGGTCCCGGTCGTAGGCTCCGCCCTGGGCGGCGGTCTCGGCGCGGATGCGCTGCCACTCCTCGTAGGCGGCCGCGGCGCGGGCGAAGGCGCTCTCGTCTCCGGCGTCGGCGTACCGGTCGGCGGTGCGCAGGTCGGCGTGGGCATCGTTGAGGGCCTGGTCGATGGCAGCCAGGGTGAGGCCGGCGGCCCGGCGGCGGATCCGGGTGCGCCTTCTCGCCGCGCAGGCCGTCCTCGGGGTCGCCGCTCTCGTCCTCGTCCGTGCTCTGGTCGTCGTCCGGGTGGGCGGGGTGCTGGGCGAGGGCGGCGTGGAGCGTGGCTCCGGCCTCCCAGGACTCGGCGTGCACAACCGGCTGGGTGCGGCCGTCGCTGCCCGGGGTGGCGACGAGCCGTCCGTCGACCAGGGCGGCCCAACCGATGAGGCCGTCGACGTCCTTCTCGACCCAGCCGCGGGCGAGGCCGGCGCCGTGGTACAGGGTGCGGATGCCGTCGCGGCCGGACCAGCGCAGCCAGATCGCCCCGCGCACCAGCGGCGAGTCGAGAATCGCCCGGCCCAGATCCCGATCGGCGGGCTGCAACCGAGTGCGGATGTCGGACAGGGCCAGCGGGACGGGCGCGGCGGGGTCGGGGCCGGAGCGGGTGGCGTCGGTCATCGCGGGCGGTGCCTCCGGAGTCGGAAACGGGTGTGATGATGGCGGGGGGTGCGGCGAGTTCTGCGGGGATGCTGCCAGTGCCGGTGGTCAGGCAGGCGGTGATCAGGGCGTGCAGGCCCATCGAGTCGCAGAACGCGATTCCGGACAGCTCCAGCACGAGCTGCTTGCCAATGGCACCACCATCGAGATCAGCCTCGGCCTGTTCATCGCCATCAGCCGCAACCGCCGAAACACCATCCTCACCGCCCGCGCCAAGCGTCTCACGGAGCTCAGCATGCGCTGGCAGTGATCGGGGCTCGGGCATCGGCCTGCCGTCCGGTCGGTGCTCGGGGTGTGCGGAACTAGATGCGCTCACGCTCGGCGGCCTCCCGCGCCCACTGCTCGGCCACGTCCTCGCGGCAGCCGGCGCACAGCCCGTCGTCGCCCCAGGTGTCGGCCCGCTCCTGCCCGGCCCCCCGCTCGTCCGAGAACGCCGTCTTGCAGCGGGTGCAGGCCGGACGGCGCCGCTCCCGCTGCGCCTACTCCCGCTTCGCCTCCCGCTCCGCACGGGCCCGACCCCTTGACCAGCATGTTGTCCCGCGGGTTGTCCCGCCCGAATTGCCCTGGTCAAGGGCCTTGTCCTCCCGGTTTGTCCGTCACCGGGATCACGGCCCCGGCGCCCGGTCAGAGGTCATGGACGTGGGCCTGGAGGATGCTCCGGGCGGCGAGCTCCGGGGTGTCGGGGTGGGTGAGGCGGCCCAGCACCTGGTCGCGCTGCTGCTCGGCCAGGTGCTGGGGTGCCGGGTGTGGCGGGGTCAGGACCAGGTGCCGCCGTTGCCGAACTTGAAGACGTAGTCGGCGGTGGACGTGTAGGCGTTGGAGAGGGCGAAGGTCGCGGTGCCGGGCCGGTAGACGCCGAAGGTGGTGCGGCCCTTGGCACTCCAGTCGCCGACGACGGGCAGGTCGCCCTTCTCGCCGTAGGTGGCGGTGGTCACGGTGCCGTCGTCGTGGCGCAGGGCGAAGGTGTTGGCGTCGCCCGGGTTGGTGCCGGCGCGGAAGACGCCCATCTGGGTGTGGCCCACGCCGTCCCAGTCGCAGACGATCGGGGTGTCGCCCGGGTTGCCCAGAGAAGCGCTGGTGGTAGTGCCGTCGTCGTGGCGGACAGTGAACGTCGCGGTGCTGGGCCGGTAGACCGCCATCTGGGCATGGCCGTTGTGGTCCCACATCCCCGGCACCGGCACGTCCCCGGCGTTGCCGAACACCAGCGAGTCCGAGCTCGCGTCGTCGTGCCGCAGCACGAACTCGCGGGTGCTGGGCCGGTAGACACCGAGCTGGTCGTGCCCCAACCCGTCCCAGTCCCCCGTGATCGGCACGTCGCCGGCCTTACCGAACCCCGCGACCACGTCCGCGCTGCCCGCCGAGTTCGAGTTCCGCAGCGCCCACACACCGTCCCGGAACACGCCGATCGTCGACGCCGACCCGCCCCACTTCCCCGACACCGGCACATCACCGCTGTACACCCGAGCGGACGGGTCGTCGACGATGTTGTTGTAGCGGTAGGGGAGGAAGCCGCCGCTGGTCATATCGGAGCGGGTCATGACGCGGGAGCGGGCGGTGGAGTCGGAGGTGGGTTCCTCGTAGATGGTGGCGGAGGTGTGGCCCGAGTCGTTCCAGCCGACGAACAGCACCATGTGGGTGTTGATGTTGTTGAGGGTGTCGCCGGGCTTGAGGCTGTCCAGGCCGGCGAGCCGGGTGGAGTAGTTGACGGCGGAGTTGGTGGTGAAGCCGCTGTTGGTGCCGGAGGTGTTGATGTGCCAGGCCATGGAGACGAAGCCGGAGCAGTCCTGCCGGTACAGGGTGCCGCTGCCGTCGGTGTGATAGCTGACCTGGGAGTACGGGACGGTTTGGTCCACCCAGGACTTGGCGCGGGCCAGGACCTCGGAGCGGGTGATCTGGCCGCCGACCGAGGACGCGGCCTGGGCGGTGGCCGCGGTGGCTACCGTGAGCGCCGTGGTGGCGACGGCGCCGGAGGCGGCGATCGCGGCGGCCAGGGCGACGCCAACGAGCTTGGAGCTGCGGGAGGAAGGCATGGCGGAGTTCTCCTCGGAAAGGTTCGGGTGGCGATGTGGCGTGCCGGGCACGCGAGAAGGCTCGGTGGTGCTGGTGGACGGCTGTCCTGCAGGAACAGCGGTCAGGGCACCCGGGCGGGCGTTGTGGGATGGCGGCGGCCCAGCAGACGCTGGTGGGCGGCGGGCAGGTGACGCAGGGGGCTGTAGGGCCGCGAGACGGCCGAGGGCCCGGGCGCCTGTATGCCGGTGGCCGGCGCAGCACGTGGGCCGCGGCGGTTGCGCACCGGGGCGGCGTGTCGCCGGGGGAGATCGGTTCAGGGCGAGAGCGGGTGTCTGTCGGTGTCTCGGAGGTAGCGCCGGCGCAGCGGTGGCGAGGCATGCGGGGCGTGGGTGAGCAGTTGGCGCAGGACGGCCTGCGGGTCGGTGCGCGGGAGTTCGGGGCGGCGCGGTAGATCAGCAGGTCGATCCGGTCTGTCTCGCAGCGGACGGTGATGTGCCGGAGGGCGTCGGCGGGCCGGGCATGCGCCACAGGGGCGCCAGCACCTCGTCCGCCTTGCTGGCTGGGGTGTGTGGGGTGGTGTCTTTGCGGTGCAGTGAGGCGTAGACGACGTCCATCCGCGGTCAGCCGCCCCAGCCAAGGCTGTCGGTGGTGACGGTGGCGGGCGGGGCGGGGGTGTCGGCGGACGGCTGCCCTGCAGGAACAGCCGGAGCGTGAACACCGGGCGCTGCGTGGTCGGCAGCCGGGGTCGGCACGGGCCGGTGGGGCGGGGTTCAAGCGGGCAGCGGGTGTCCGTCGGAAGGACGGTGGTACGGCGGCGCCGGGAAGAACGGTGTGCGGGCCCCTGGAATGCGGCCGCGGGTGGTGTGGAACGGGAGGTCAGCACGCAGTGGGCGGGGTCGGCGGCTGGTAGCGCCGTTGCAGCATCGGCGATGCCCGGTGGCTGCGGGTGATCAGGCTGTGTGCGACGGCCAGCGGATCCTTCGCTCCGGCTTCAGCCGGGGCTGCGGGGTGCCCGGTGGCGGGTGCGGCGTCGGTGGTGGGGCGGGTCAGCAGGTAGAGCAGCAGGTCGACCCGTTCCGACTCGCAGCGGACGGTGATGTGTTGGACGGCGTCGGTGGGCTGGGCGTGCGCCCACAGGACCGCCTGGATCTCTTCCGCTTCCCCGTCTCGGGGCCGGCCGGCGGTGTCCTTGCGGTGCAGCGAGGCGTAGACGACGTCCATCCGCGGTCAGCCGCCCCAGCCCAGGCTGTCGGTGGTGACGGTGGCGGGCGGGGCGGGGGTGGTGGGGACCGCGGCCGTGTCGGTGGCGGAGGCGGCCACCGGGGTCAGGAGCAGGGCGCCGAGCGAGACGGCGAGGACCGCGGCGGTCTTGGCGATGTGGGTGCTGGTCATGGTGGTCTTCCTTCGGACGTGACGGGGGATCGGGTGGCCGGTCCGGTGGAGGAGTCCCGCGGTCGACCCTCTCCCGGTCGCCGCCCGGTTGTCGTTCTCCCTGGCGGCGAGCTCTACTTTCGCCGCTCCGGAACCCCGCCGGAAGGGGTTCCGGATGTCGCCAACCGGACTGTCCGACACCAGACACGACGCCATGTCCACATCATGAATTGAGGCGGGCACTCTTCGGGCATAGGCCTGCGGATGCCCCATAGGGCACAGAATCGATCTTGTGATCGAACGGGCTGGTCTGCCAGGATGCGTGACGCTTCGTATGCCACCGCACACGACATCACCCGTGAACCACCACATGAGGGGGGACCATGCTGGAGGCTCTGGGACTCACGGCCACGGCCGGCCGGGTCTACCGGGCACTTGCTCGACCGACCCGCCGACGGCATCGCCGAGATCGCCGCCCACTGCGAAATCGGCGAGAACGAGGTGCACGATAGCCTGGACGAACTCGGCAACCTCATGCTGGTGCGCGCCTCCGCCGAACACCCCGGCCGGATGCGCGCCGTCGACCCCGCCATCGGCCTCGCCGACCTGCTGGCCCGCCAGGAAGCCGAACTCGCCGAACGCCAGGCCACCCTGGCCGCCTCCCGCGCCGCCGTCACCCGCATGGTCGCCGACCGCGCCGGGCACGGAGAGCGGCTGCTCGGCATGGACGCCATCTTGCACCGCCTGGAACGCATGGGCCGCGACACCACCCGCGAAGTCATCAGGATCCAACCCGGCAACCAGCGCCCCGAGGACCTCGACGCCTCCCAGCCCAACGACGCCGCGGCGCTCGCCCGCGGCATCGCCATCCGCACCCTCTACCAGGACTCCACCCGCCACCAGCCCCACACCGTTACCTACGCCCACTGGCTGCACAGCCACAGCGGCGAAGTGCGCACCTCCCCCACCGTCCCCCAGCGCATCGTCATCGTCGACCGCCGCGAAGCCCTCGTCCCCATCGACCCCGGAGACAACCGAAAAGGCGCCCTATACGTCACCGAACCCGGCCTCCTCCACTCTCTGACCGACCTGTTCGACCAAGCCTGGAACACCGCCGTCCCCCTCGGCACCACCACCCCCCAGGACCCCGCCACCGGCCTCACCACCACCGAACGCGAACTCCTGAGCCTCCTCGGCACCGGCCTCACCGACGACGCCGCAGGCCAGCGCCTCGGATTCTCCTCCCGCACCGTCGGCCGCCACATGGCCTCCATCATGGAACGCCTCAACGCCACCAGCCGCTTCGAAGCCGGCATCAAAGCCGCCCAGCGCGGCTGGCTCTGACTGGGCGTTACGCGATGATCAGCGGTAGCTTCCCACTCCGGTACGGCGGGGCTGTCTGCGCCGGAGAATTTTGGCCCCATCCGTCTCGGCCGATCGCGCGTCCTGTACGGATCCGCACAACCTGGGCGCGCCGCGGCTGGTAGACCGGGGACGGGGCTGGCACCTGGGTCCTGGCCCGGTCCGGGGGCTGGTCATTCCTGCGTGCTCTGGCGCATGTCCGACCCGCATCGATCAGGTGGTGGGCGGCCCGGCGGTCGCCGGGCGGCTCGGCCGGGCCGCCGAGGAGCGCAGCGCGGCCCGCCGCGGACGCGAACGCCCCGACCGGCCGGACCGGCCAAGATCAGGGGCGGTTGTTGGGGATCGGTCCGGGGCCTAAGGTGAGGGGCCCGCAAGCGCCCGCCGGGCATGCGACCCTCTCGATGCGGCGCCCAGGGAGAATTCCGATGCCCACCGGCCCCGCCCGCCCCAGCCGTGTCCTGCTGATCGAGGACGACGCGGGCGACGCCGTGCTCATCGGCGAGGCGCTGAACGAGCGCGGCGCGCGCGACCTCATCCAGGTCACCGACGGCATCGCCGCGCTGGAGCACCTGCGCGACCCCGCCAGCGCGCGCCCCGACCTGATCGTCCTGGACCTCAACATGCCCCGCATGAACGGCCGTGAACTGCTGCGCATCCTCAAGAGCGACGAGAGCCTGCGCACCATCCCCGTCGTCGTCCTCACCACCTCCTCCTCACCGCACGACATCTCCGACGCCTACAGCAACCACGCCAACGCCTACGTCACCAAACCGGTCAACCTCGAAGCATTCGAACGGGCCGTGCGGAGCATCGACGCCTTCTACCTCGACACCGCCACCCGCCCGCCCCGCCACTGAACCCACGTCGGCGGACAGCCGAATAGCGGCCGGCATGCACTGTGGCGGCCCCCCTTCGTGGGGGGCCGCCACAGTGCATGCCGGCCGGTTCAGGCGCGGCTGTGTCGGTTACCGGTGACGAGGCGGTAGACGACCAGGAGGATGATCGAGCCGACGATGGCGGCGACCCAGGTGGAGATGTCGAAGAAGCCGTCGATCGAGTCCACGCCGAAGATGACCTTGCCGAGCCAACCGCCGAGCAGACCGCCCGCGATGCCGATGAGCATCGTGATGATGATGCCGCCCGGGTCCTTGCCCGGCATCAGCGCCTTCGCGATCGCGCCCGCCAGCAGACCGATCAGTATCCAGGCCAGGATGCCCATGTGCTCTCTCTGCTTCTACGCGCGTGGCCGGTGACGCAAGCCGTCTGCGCCGAACCGCAATTTCCAAACCCCCGAACCTTCAGGCCCCCGCATGCGGGCGGTGCGAACTCCCGCGGGGGTGGCGGCGTCCGCGCCGCACGCGATGCTCCCCGCGAGGCGTGTGGCGCGGACGTCGGCGGGGCTGGGGCGCCCCGAGCTGCGGGACGCCCCAGCACGCGGTCCGGCCGCACTCTTCGCCTCTTTTCACGCAATTCGGTTGAAAATTCCCCGGCCCCGCCACGGAAAGCCCTCGCTGCGGACTGCGCGTTCGAGGGGGCGGAGCCGACTCCTGCCGTTCACCCGGTCCAACGGAAGGCTCTGCCTCAACTTCCGTGTGGACCCGGCAACTGAGCTCGCTGCTATCGGGCGATCAGCAGGTCACCGGATGCGGCAACCAGGTTACTGGCTGTGCGGGCGCCGCCGTGCGTGGTCCTTCGCCCGCAGCGGACAACCGCAGCCCGGTACGGGTATCGCGCGCACGGCGGCGCCCGGGCCGGAACCCGACAGCGAGGTCACCTGCGCCCGCGGCCCGGGCGCCGGTTCCGGCCCCACCCGTACGACCCGCGGCACCCGGCGCGTGGGTCCCCGCCCCGCACGACCGTTCCGAAGATGCGCGGCGGGGACACCGGTGGGGCCGGGGCGTCCCGAGCCGCGGGGCGCCTCGGCATGCGGTCCGGCCACCCTCTCCGCCGCCCGACCAGGACGGAGGGGTGCCACGGCCGGCCTGTGGACCGGCCCGGCACTACCAACACCGCCCCCACCCAACGACCACCACCGCACCAACGGCACGAAACCCGCCCCGGACCCGAACCCAGACCCGTCCCGCTCCGGGTCCCGCCGCAGCCGCAGCACGTCACGAACCCGCACCCGAGGCCCGCCCTGGTCACACGAAGCATCGGGTGGGCTGGAAGCCGCGCGGGGACGCAGGTGAAGGTGAGGCCGAAGTGATCCCACCGGGAGCCGCGGGCCGCGTTGACCATGACGCTCCACGCGCCCGGCTCTTGGCCGGGCCGGGCAGGCCGGTGCGGGAACGCGCCGTTGTCAGTGCCGCGGGGCTCGTCGGCTGATCACCCGTTCACCGCGAAGAGCTCCTCCTTCGACCGCTCGTTCGTCGCTCGTCACACGTGGGAGACGAGTATCCAGATGGCGCCGACGAGGACCACGACCCCCACCGCGCGCTGCATCAGGTAACCCCGGCGCGTGGGCTCGGTGGCGTCGGGATCCTTCACCCATCCTCGCTGGAGCCGCCGGTTCACTCCCCACAGGAGTTGCGGCCGCAGGACCTGGAGAAGCCCTATCGCGATCACTACGCATGCCACGGCGATGAACACCCGTCCCCCTCGCAAGTCGCCGCAGGCGTTCCCTCACCTGACGCCCGCTCACCCGCGGCTACCCTGAGGTCCGTACCGGAAACAGGGGGCCGACGAGGAGGCCGGTGCGGCGGCCGACGGCGGGAGCACCCGGCGGCCTGGCTTCCCGGCAACGGGGTAGGAGGCCTGTCCGGAACCCGAGACGTTCCGATCGGTCCGCCGCATCCGCGCATCCGCGCTCCGGCGACGCGGTGGTCGCGGTGGTCTCGGGGCGTCCCCGGTGAACCGGCTTGTAGGCTCGCGCGGGACGTTTCTGATTCTCGAAGGGGGAAACCCGGTGCGCGCCCGTCGGTGGATAACGGTGGTAGCTGGTGTCCTCGCGCTGAGTGGCCCAGCGCTCGCGCATGCCCGAGGTGGAGGCGGCAGCCACGGGTTCGGTGGAGGCGGCAGCCACGGTGGCGGCTCGCACGGGTCGAGCGGTGTCGGGTTCGGTGGGGTCGGATTCGGCGGTGGCGGCGGTGGCATCGGCGGTGTCGGCGGGTTCGTCCTGCTGCTGATCATCGTGGCCGTCGTCCTGTTTCTGTGGCTGAGGTTCCGGAGACGGAAGGCGGGACGCGACGCCGGCCTGAACACGGTGTCGGACCGCAAGGCGCACCGCGCGGACGCGCAAGCGCGCGAGCGCGCTGCCCTGATCGGGGCCCGGGTCGAAGCCATCGCCGACACGGACCCGACCTTCGACCGCGCCGCACTCGAGCGCCGGGCCGTCTGGCTGTACACGACCGCCCAGCGCGCCTGGACCGGCCAGGACCACGCCAGGCTGCGGGAGATTCTCTCCCCGGTGCTGTACGGCAAGTGGGTCGACGAACTGCGTGACTACGCCTCCCGCGGCGAGACCAACCTGGTGGAGATCGTCTCCGGCCCGACGGTCGAGCTGGTCAACGTCGCGAACCGGGCGGGTGAGGGGAACGACACCGTCACCTTCCGGATCACCGCGACGCTCCACGACCACGTCCGCCGCGGTGATGGCACGACCGGCGTGCGCAAGGACGGCTCGACGCACCCGGTCGAGTACTGGACGCTGCGCAAGAACGGGGCCGGCGAATGGATCGTGTCGTCGGTGGAACAGGCGGCGGAAGGCGCGCACCACCTGACCGACGCCGTCGAGACGGACGTCTGGGACCAGAAGGAGGTCGCCCGCGAGGCGGTCCTCGAAGTGGCCGGGAAGACCGGGGTCGGGCGCGTGAGTGACGTCCTCTCGCTTACCAACGTCTCGTGGAGTACCGACGCCGACGCCGCGGTCGGCGATCTGAGCGTGCTCGACGGCCGGTTCGACAAGGCAGTCCTGGAGGTCGCTGTCGAGCGGTTCCTCGAGGAGTGGGCCATGAACGACGGAAGCCTGGACTTCACGTCCGTGCACACCGTCGACCGGACCGTCCTGCGCGAGGCTGCCGTCCGGTCGGTCACTGTGCGTGCGCTGGTCTCACGTGCCCCGATCGTCTTCCAGGTCGCGGCCGACCTGGAAGGCGTCTACTACGAGGTCGACCGGCGCACCGAGCAGGTGCTCCGCGGCGACGCGCACCGACGCCGTCCGATCACCCTCGCGTTCTCCCTTCAGTTGGACGACACGTCAACCGGCTCGTGGGCCGTCATCGCCACCGACGTGGAGTAGGCCGAGCCCATACCGGGGGCGGTGCCCCGCGAGGCCGCCCCCGCTACCGTGGCCCGGCTGCGCGCCGCCGTCGAACAGGACGGCTGGCGGCCGGACCGGCGAGCTGCGTCCGGCCCCGGCCCGGCCGCCGGGGCGGGTGAGGTGTGGGCCGGGTCCGGCCGCGGGTTCGGCTTCTGGCGCAGGGCCGGGGCGATACTGCGGGCGGCGAGGCGGGCGGTACGGTGGCGGATCGGCACGTCGTGGGCGTCGACCAGGTACACCACCGGGGCACCGAGGCCGACGAAGGCCACCCGGCCTTGTCGTCGCGGTTCTCGGCCCAGCCCACAGGCCGGTCGTCCCGGGCGGGCGGGCACGGGCCGTCCGGCCGTTCCAGCCGGGGATCTCCCGGTGTGACCGAGCGCTTCAGTCGGCGGGTCGAGCGCCGTGCGCTGGGGCCTGGTCCGCCGCGTTCTCAGTGGCGGCGATCGTCTGTCGCAGCAGGCCGCGGGCGGTCTCCAGGTCGGCGGCGCGCTGGTCGAGGAGGTTCAACTGGCTGCGGAGGCTGGCGAGTACGCCGGGGCAGGGGCGCAGCGTCTTTGTGTCGAAGGTGCAGGGCAGGATCTGGCGGATGATCCGGGTGGGCAGGCCGGCGGCGAGCAGGGCGCGGATGCGGCGCACGGTCCCCACCGTCTGGTCGTCGTAGTCGCGGTAGCCGTTGGTGCGGCGGTCGGCGCGGATCAGTTCGGTCCGCTCGTAGTAGCGCAGTAGCCGCTCGCTGACGCCTGTGCGGCGTGACAGTTCCCCGATCAGCACCGGTTCGCCCTTTCTGCTTGACCTTCCAACGGTGTCAGGGAGCAACAGTGTCCTGACCGGCTGAATTCCGGACCGGTCGAGACGAGGGGAAGCGAACCAGTGATCATCGATGCGCACAGCCACGTGCACGACCCGGTCGGGGCCCACGTGGGTCTGCTGGACGAGGCCGGGGTCGACCGCGCCGTCCTGTTCGCCACCCGGCCGCACCCGGAGCGGGCCGGCGACCTCGCCGCCCTGCACAGGGAGATGGCGGTCCTGGAGAAGGCGCTCGGGGGCGGGATCGGTACGGTCGAGGCGTATCGGGGTGCATGGCAGGAGCTGGACGCGGCGCTCGCCGCGCGGCCGGAGCGGTTCATCGGGTTCCTGTCGGTGCCGGTGGGTCTGGGAGCGCAGGAGACCGCCGTGATCGTGGAGCAGGAGGTGGTCGGGCGTGGACTGCACGGGATCGGTGAGCTGACGCCCCCGCCGGGAGGAGCGGGACTGGTGGAACCGGTGCTTCGGGCTGCGGCCGACCAGGGACGGCTGCCGGTGGTCGTGCACGGATCCGCGCCGACCACGGCACAGGACCTGGCCACGCTGGCTGAGCTGGCCGGCCGGTACCCGGAGGTTCCGCTGGTGGTCAGCCAGCTGGGCGGACAGCACTGGCAGCAGGCCATCGAACTGGCGCGGGACACCCCGAACATGTACCTGGAGCTGTCCACGGCCAACGTCGTCTTCGCAGTCCGGATCGCCATCAAGGAACTCCCGGACCGGACCCTGTTCGGCTCGGACGCGCCCTACGGCGACCCGGTCCTCGCCCGGATGCTGGTGGAACGGGTCACCAGCCCGGGTGAGGTGCGCGACCGGGTCCTGGGCGGGACGATCGCCCAACTGGTCGGCCTCGGCTGACGCCGTGACCATCACCGACGACGCCGCATGCCCAACCCGTCTACTCGACTGCTCACCCGCCGGGTGAAGTGCTCGGCCGCGAAGCCGGACAGGCCGGACGGACCGGACGGGTGGTCAGACCTGCAGCTCCGTCCACGCGCTGTCCTCCAGCGCCACGTCCAGGCCGTCAGCCCGGCGCCTGCGGTCCTGGAAGCGGAACTCCCTCGATCCGTCCGCGAGGACACGCTCCTGCTCGGCCTCGCCCGCCCCGTTTCCCGGGCCGCGTGCAGTCACCGGGCCACCTCGCCGGGCATGTGCTTGGTGATCAGCCGCCCGCGCGGGTCATCCGTCGACCCGCCCGCCGCGCCATGGCCAGACCTGGCCTGCACGTGCAACATGAACCCGACCGCCTCCGCCTGGCGCCGCACCCGCTGGCGCACTCTCGGCCGCCGGCCGGCCAGCACCTTCGTCTCGATGCGCTGGGAGGGCGTCCGGCTTCGGTGTGGCGGTGCCCTTCAGCCACCGCTGCACCGTGCGCTGACTCATGCCCGGCTCGCCCGCCAGATGCGGGGGTGGAGCCGCCGCTCGCGGCCGCGCCGCAAAGCGGGCGGCGCCTCTCCCCCGCCCTGGCCGCCACCCTGGCGGGCACCCTGCTGGCGGCCGGCATCGGCATCACGGTCGCCGCCACCCACGCCGAGGACATCGTGGAACGGTCCACCTCCACCATCAGCACCGGCACCCCGACCTCCGGAGCCTGCCGCACCGCATCCGGACGCACCCTGCGCCGACCAGCCAAGGCGACAAGCAGACGGCAGGACTGGTGGCGAAGGTGAAGTCCTCGGGCCGGATGGTGCCGTAGGTGCCTTGGTTGAAGTGCTCGGCGAGGGCCGGGCGGATCACCTCGCGTACCTCGCTCTCATCCTCGGCGCGGACCAGGGCGCCGAGCCGGTCGCTGCTGAGGTTGAGGTGGATGTCCCGGGCCCGGACCGCGTCGGAGCCCTGGTTCTCGAACGTCATCGTCCTGCCCACCCGGGCAGGACGCTACCTGTCACCCGAAACCGCGATCCACCACCGACCGGCATGACAGCCAGGGCGATCTTCCGGATCGCGCCGGGCGGTCGCCGCAATGCGCAGGACCCTACGTCGCGTCTCGCCCGGCGGCGGCGAGTGCGACGTCGTAGTCGAGGCGGGCCCGGTCGATCGCCTCGACGTGCCGCTCGGCCCAGCCGGCCAGTTCGACCAGGGAGGCGTACAGCTCGCGCGCCATCGGCGTCGCCGTGTACTCGACCTTCGGCGGCACCGTCGGGTAGACGGTCCGGGTCAGCAGGCCGTCGCGCTCCAGGTTGCGCAGGGTGAGAGTCAGCATCCGGCGGCTGATGCCCCTGACCTGGCGCTCCAACTCGGTGAAGCGGGCCGGGCCCTGGGTGGTCACCAGCAGGATGGCGATGCTCCACTTCCCGCTGACCCTGCCGAGGACGTCGAGCACCGAGCAGGCTGCCTGGGCGGAAGGAGTCTCGCACTCCCTCGATGCGCTGACCTCGATGGTCACACCGGTGTTCCTCTGGGACATGAAAGTGCCTCCTTCCGCGTTCGGTGCATGATCGCAGACCATGATCCCGGCAACAAGACGGGTCGTACGAACGCGGAGCAAGGGGTTCCACCATGGCGGACAGGATTCGGGTCGGGGTTGTCGGGGCGCACGCCGAACGCGGCTGGGGACGTGCGATCCACCTGCCCGCCCTCGCGGCCTCCAAGGACGACTACGAGATCGTCGCGGTCGCCGGCACGAGCCGGCAGTCGGCCGACGCGGCAGCCGGCGTCTGGGGCGCCCGGCACGCCTTCGCCGACGCCCGGACGCTGATGGAGCACCCCGAGGTCGATCTGGTCACCATCGCTGTCCAACTGCCCCAGCGGGACGGCCTGGTGGACGCGGCGATCGCGGCCGGCAAGCACGTGTACAGCGAGTGGCCGCTGGCCCTGGACGCAGGGACCGCCGAGCGGCTCCGGGCCGGTGCGGAGGCGGCCGGGGTGCAGGCCGCGGTCGGCCTGCAGTCCCGGCACCACCCGATGGTCCGCCACCTGCGCGACCTGGTCGCCGAGGGCACGGTCGGCGAGGTTCTCTCCAGCTCGCTCAGCTACTCGATCGCCTCACCCGAGGTCTGGTCGCAGCGGTACGCGGCGCTGTTCGACGCCACCAAGGGCGTCAACCACCTCGCGGTCGTCGGCGGCCACTCGCTCGACATGTACGGCTCGATCGTGGGCGGCTTCGCCGAACTCTCCGCGACCCTGACCACCCGGATCGGCGCCATCACCCTCCAGGAGACCGGCGAGCCGCTCACAGTCACCTCGCCGGACCAGATCGTGGTGTCGGGCCTGCTGGATTCCGGCGCCGCCGCCTCCGTCCACTTGATGACGGGCGGCCCGCGCGGCGACGGCTTCCGTATCGAGGTGCACGGCCGGGCCGGCCGGCTCGTACTGCACTCCACCGACGACTCGCTGGTGGGCCCGGAGTTCGTCCTCACCCTCGCCAAGGCGAACGGTGCTCCCGCCGAGACGCTAGTGCTTCCGTCGCGCTACCTCCCGGCCCTCGCCGCCGCCCCTGCCCCGGCGTGCAACGTCCACCGTGTCTACGCCGACCTCGCCCACGCCATACGCACCGGCGAGCCCTTCGACCCCTCCTTCGCCACCGCGGTCCGTACCCACCGCCTGCTGGACGCGATCAAGGACTCCGCCGCCACGGGCGAGCGCCGGCGCCTGGGCTGATTCCCGCGCGGGCGAAGGATCTCCCGCGCGGCAACAGGACGGGTGCTCTCGTGCCGGGACCGCACCCGGCCGGGCCAGGAGAAGGAGGGGAACCGTGCTGACCCGCTACTTCCACGACGAGGGCAACGAACTGCGCGAAGCGGTCCTCAAACGGGACCTCAACTGCCCGGCAGACCTGGAGGCCGGCAGGCTCAGCGTCGGTCGGGGCGGCGCCGTCCCGGCGCACCAACCGGAAGGACTCTGCGGTGATGAGGATCGACGCCCCGCACGAGGCCGACGAGGCCCGGGCCGTCGAGCAGTTGCTCGACCGCCTGCCCGGCCCAGCACCGCCCGAGCAAGCCCGGAACTCGACAGCCAACGAGCAGTGGGAGGGACGGGAAGCGGTGCTGCGCCAGGCCGCGCTGACCGACCGGATCGCGCTGCGGACCGCCGGGGCCGGGCCGGGCGCCGCGGCCGCGGCCTCGGCCTCGGCCCGCCGGCTGATGGCCCTCGACCGGGTGGTGCGCTCCTGGAACTGCCACCACGGACCCGACCACCCGCAGTGGGACAGCGTCCTCGACCCGGACAGCACAGTGCGCGCCTACGTCCGCCAGGAGTACCGGCACCACCTCGACTCACCCCGTCCGACCACCCGGGTGCCCGGCTGTCAGGGGCGCCCTGACGGGCAGGCAGCGGGACCACAGCCGCGTGACCCGGGACCGGCCGGAACCGGAGCGAGGCCGGGGGCGCGCGTGCGGACGCCGCCCCTGAGGGATTCGTCCCGGCCGCGTGCTCGAAGCGCAGCCGGTCACCGCAGGGGCGGCGTCAGCGCGGAACCCGGACCTGGAGGATCGCGTACGCCCACAGGACTGGACGCGGGGTTCCGCACCGCCCGTATGACCCCTGGGAGCGACCGCATGCACCCCGCCCAGGCACCACCACTGTGTACTGCTGGCCGGAACGCCCGGCCGGGACGCTCAGCCGGGATGGCGGCCGGGACAGGGCAGGAACGGCCCGGGCCCGGACCAGCCGGACCGGCAGGGCGGGACGGGGCGGGGCGGGGCGGGCGAGCAGGGACGGCGGCTCGGTGAACGGACGGGTGGACCGACGGGTGAACGGACCGGCGGACCGGCGAGCCGGGCTCCGGAGCTACGGCATACCTGTCGGCGGGGTGGGCAATCGAACAGGAGGACGCATCGAAGTGAACTCCGGGGGCCGGCCATCTGCGGTCCTGGACCGTGCCCGCATCGGATTGTCTGCGCCCCGCGCCGTCCGTCACCCCAAACGACCAGCCTCGAAGGAACTCCCCCTTGAGCAATGAACCGGTCCGCAACAGCCCTGACCGAAGCTCGGCCGGCGGGGCCGGTCGCGACGAGTCCGCGCAGGAACAGGCGGACCGGCGCTGGAGCGAGATGCTCCAGGAGGTACGGGTCGCCCAGACCGGTGCCCAGGTGCTGTTCGGGTTCCTGGTCAGCGTCGCGTTCACCCCGCACTTCGATGGCCTGCCGCACTTCGACCGGACCCTCTACGTCGTCACCGTGCTGCTAGGGGCCCTAGCCACCGGCACCCTGATCGCCCCGGTCTCCATCCACCGCGCCACGACCGGCCACGACCTCAAGCCCTCGCTGATCCGGATAGCATCGCGGATGCTCAGTGTCGGCCTGACGCTGCTCGCCCTCACCATCGGCAGTTCACTGCTCCTGCTGCTGCGCTCCGCCACCGACCATCCGGCGCTCTCATGGGTCCTGGCCGGCCTCGTCCTGGCGTACTTCGCCGCCACCTGGCTGGTGCTGCCGCAAGTCCTGCTCCGACGCCCGGACCGCGACCCGCAGCCGCGGCAGTCCCCGCCCCGGCGCTGATCCGCCCGGCGGCCGCGGCCCGGTACTCCGACCAGACCAAGGTGATGCGGCAGATGCCGCCTCCGTGGTCGGCGATGCCCGCGTGGGCGTCGGTCACCGCGACATCCGGCAGGCCGACGACCTGGACGCGTGCCAGGGTGGCACCGTCCAGCGGCACCCAGGCACCCGGCACCGCGTCGCCGCCGAGTTCCACCACGCCGTCGGCCTGGCGGAGCATCACGTGGTCGAGGGTGAGGACCTGTCGGTCCGGCGGGGTGACGACGACCGGCGGCGGGCAGGCTGGCGGGCAGGCGGCAGGCGGGCAGCCAGCCGGACCGGGCAGGCGGGCAGCCGGCCGGGAACCCGCACCGGACGAGTCCATCCGAGCCCGTCACGCCAGGCCAGCCCCATCACCAGGGGCGGATCACGCTGCCGGAACCCGCCGGCGCCGAGCGGGTGGCGGCGGTGGCGGTATGCACGCTGGCCGCCGCGATGCCCGCCACCGCCCTCGACTACTGCCCGCCCGGACCGGCGACCCTCACCCGCGCGCTGGAGACAGCAGTGCGCACCGGACGGGAGAACTGACCGCCGATCGGCCCGGGAGCGCGCAAGGGCCCCGCCGAAGGCTCCGGCAGGGCCCTGGGCCGTGGCGGTGACGGCCGGTCAGGTCTCGATCTGGTCCCGGCCGCCTGCGGCGCCCGGCTGGCCCGATGCGATCACCAAAAGCGATCGGTTCACCACCCGCCAAGATCGCCGTCGCAAAAGCCTGCTGATCGCGCTGTCGGCTCGTGGGCTTCGGTATCGGGGCCGGTAGCGGTGGTCCGACCCGCCACCGGTGGTCAGAACTGGACGTCGGCGCAGGCGTAGAAGGCGTTGGCGGTGTCGGCGATGGTCCAGACGCCGATGATGAGCTGCTTGCCGGTCCTGCCGGTGGGGACGGTGCCCTGGTGGCTGACCGTGGCGGGGGGCTGGGCGCCGTTGTAGGCGATCTTGAGGAAGGGGGTGGGGTCGATCTGGGCGCGGGTGAGAGGCTTGGTCGGGTCGTAGCCGGGCTTGGTGAGGTAGTAGGAGAAGTCGGTGGTGGCGTGCTGGGCGGTCAGCTTCCAGGTGAACGTGTACTTCTGACCGGCGGTGAGCTTGGTGGCGGGCCACCCGCCGCTGCGGGGGGCGTCGAGCTGGGAGAAGCGGGAGTTGCCGCCGCTGCAGATGGCGCCGTCGGCCGGGCCGGCGGAGGGGAAGCCCTTGGGGCCCTCCACGCTCTGGGGCTCGTACTGGATCGCCCCGCAGTTGGTGACCGTGCCGGCTGCGCACAGGGCCTGCCGGCTGGGTGGGGTACTGATGTAGCCGTGGCTGCTGGCGCTGCCGGTGGCCAGGACGAAGGAGGATGCCACGCCGACGGCGATAACGGCCGCGCCGAGCTTCTTGCGCATGTCGTACTCCAGGGTGTGTGGGGGCAGTGACCGGGCCTCGGCCGACGGGGGTGGGGCAGGGCCGGGTACCCGTCCCGGGTCGGGGGTGTGTTTCCGGAGTGCCCGGGTCCGCGGCAACGTAGCCCCACCCGATTTGCCGTGTCCACCTCATCCGGCGCAGATCGGCCATGATCCCTTACCGGCGCTGGAGCCAGCCGATAGCCCCGACCCCGAGACTCGCCGCCCGTGATCCCGCACCATGCCCACGCTCCACTGACGCTCAGACCGGCATGTACCGGGACCGTCGGGCTTTCCAACGATCCGGTCCCACTCGGGTACCGGCCCCAGCGGCGCCGGCGGGGTGGTGCATGCGTGTGGGGCCCGACCCGGTAGCCGGGTGGGACCCCACATGTGCGGCGGACGGCCGCGGTCAGCCCTTGAACGCGTCCTTGACGTGCTCGCCGGCCTGCTTGACGTCGCCCTTGGCCTGGTCCGCCTTGCCCTCGGCCTCCAGGCGCTCGTTGCCGGCCACCTTGCCGGCGGCCTCCTTGGCCTTGCCCTTGGCCTTGTCCGCCATGTTGCCGATCTTGTCGCCCGCGCTCATCGGATTCTCCTCGTCGCTGTTGGCCTGCACGGTGCCCCCACCGTGGTGTCGGACCCAGCACATGCCCGCCCGGACGGTTCCGATTCATGTGAATACTCGCCCAGCTGGGAAACACACGACAGCCGGCCGGCCCGAAGTGCCACCGCCGATGCCGACGCGAGAAAATTCACAGCCGGGTACCGCTCAAGCGGTCCGGGTGCCGGTCAGGCGGTCCGGTTGTGGCCGGGGGCGGGGTGGTGGTCGACGGCGTCTGGACGCTGTCGGCGATCTCGAACACCTGCCGAGCGCCGGTGATGTCCAGCAGGCGCAGCAGCCGTGGTGCGGGGGCGGCCAGGACCAGGGGGGTGTGGTGGGTGTTGGTGCGGGCGTCCAGGAGGCGGTTGAGGCCGCTGGAGTCGCAGAAGTCGATGCGGGCGATGTCCAGGACCAGCAGCCGGCAGTCGGGGGTGAGGGCCGCCTCTACGACCGCAGCCAGGAAGGGGGAGGTGTCCGCATCGAGTTCGCCCGCCACTTCGAGGACGTGGACGGCGCCCAGCCGGTGGGAGGCCAGGTATCGGTGGGCATGGCGGGTCTCGCTCCTGTGTGCGGGGGGGGGCGGGGTGGGGGAAGCCTCTCACGGCCGCGCGGCGAAAAAGGCGGCACCCGGTAAGTGCTACCAGCACAGAAACCCGCAACCGCGCCCCTGCCCGGCCAGGAAGCCCTCGCCCACGACTGCCACGGCCCCGTACCCGTACCCCGTCGGCGCTGCGGTGTCCGCCTCTGCAGGGCCGCAGCGCCACCACAGGCGGCCGAGGGCGGGAGCGGGAGAAGTTGGAGCGACAGGGCTGAAAGGTCGGAGTGCCTGGGGCATCTTGGGTAAGGATGTGGTGTTGTCCTAGAGGGCGATGAGGGCGCTGATGCGCTCACCGCCGCCGGGCAAGCGGGGGACGAGGTCGTCGTCCCCCGCCGCCACCTTCGCGGCCACCGCCTTCGCGATGGCCGAGGCCGGCGCGGTACCGGTCGTCGTCGACGTCGACGAGCCCACCCTCACGCTCGATGCCCGCGCGGTGGAAAAGGCGATCACCGCACGGACCCGCGCGGTCATCCCCGTGCACCTGCACGGCCACATGGCCGACATGCCAGCGATCAACGCCGTCGCCCAGGCCCACGGCCTCGCGGTGATCGAGGACTGCGCGCAAGCCGCGGGCGCCAGCCTGTACGGACGGGCCGCCGGCACCTGGGGCGACTACGGGTGCTTCTCCTTCTGGGTCGGCAAGACCGTCGAATGCCTGGAGGACGCAGGCGCCCTGATCACCACCACCCCCGAACGCGCCGAACACGTGCGCCGGCCGACCGACGTGGGCCGCGACAACTCCGACCGCGACCTGCACCACGTCCACGGCACCCGAGCCCGCCCGGGCGAGTTCAACGCGGGCGTCATCGCCACCGAACTGGCCCTCCTGCCCCAGTGGCTGGACCGCCGCGCCCGCATCGCCGCGAGCTACGTACGCGCCTTCGCCGACCTGCCGCTGACCACCCCGTTCACCGCCCCCTGCCACGTCCAGGCCCTCTACAAGTACGCCGTCGTCTGCCCCGACACCGCCGCACTCGCCTCCCACCTGAAGGACCGGGGCGTGGAGACCGAGAGGGTCTACCCCTACCTGCTGCCCGACCAGCCCGCCTTCGCCTCCATCACGCACCGCAACCACGCCACCGCCGAGTCGCGCCCCGCCGCCGAACGCCTGTGCCTGCCCGCCTACCCCGAACTGACCGACGAGGAAGTCGCCCGCATCGCCGACAGCGTCACCTCCTTCTACCGCTGACGCCCGCCCGCGGCGCGCATCCCCCGCCATGGGCTGTGCGGCCCCATCGGCCGCCGGGAAGCACCCGTTCGCTTTCGCGGCCGGGCCTCGGGCAGGGGCCTGTGCGGTGCCCGGAGAGGGGCGGTCAGGCGGGAGGCGCGCTGCGGGTAGCGGTGCGAGGCAGGACGCGACTGTTGACGTGGTGCTCGACGACGCTGACGGGGCCGAGGCCGGTCAGGACGCGGGTCAGTGTGTCGGGGGTCAGGCCGTCCGAATCGCCGCCGATGACGGCCACGGTGGAGGCGTTGCGCAGGTGTCCGGGGTAGAGGTCGGCCAGCGAGGTCAGGCGGACCGTGCGGCGGGCAGGTGCGGACCACTGTCCGTCGCGTCCGGGCAGGACGAGGGCCACGTCGCTGCAGGCGGCCGCGCCGTTGACTGCGGCGCGCCGGTCCTCGGCGCGGTAGCACCACTGGTCGGGGTGCTGGCCGCGCAGCATCGGGAAGCGCGCCCGCAGGACGGCGAGGATCGCGGCCGCGTCCTCGATGAGGGTGCAGGGCCGCAGGACGAAGGAGAGCGCGGCCGGGTCCGCTACCCGCACCGCCCGGGCGGCCTCGATCGAGGGCACCGCCACGACCCGGTTGCCGCGCGGGCACGGGGCGAAGGGCATCAAGGGCCCGGCGCCGACGAGCAGGACCGTTTCTCCGCGTTCGGCGAAGCGCCGCAGGCACTGGAGGGCCGCATCGGCGTGGGGGCAGTCCGGCGCGGGCGGCACAACCGTGGTACGCGGGTGTGGCAGGCGCGAGGCGGGCGCCGCGGGAACCGCACACGGCTCCGCACCGGCCGGCAGGAGCATGCGCCGGGTGCGCAGCACCGCGGACCACGTGGCGACCGCGGCGCGGGCCTGGGGTAAGCGCTCCGCGTCGGCGGCCACCGCCAGGCCAAAGACCTGGCCTGTGGTGTCGAGGAACGTGGTGGCGACCACGGCCTGACCGCCGTCGTCCGGGTCTCGGGGGGTGAGCTGATGGTGCAGCGCGGTCACGGCTGTCTTGGTGTCGTGCCGCTGCAGCCAGGCCGTCAGCAGTGGAGCGGCGGGGCAGTGAACGACTCCCCGCACTGGATGGTGGAACACTGATGGCACCACCACCGCATCGCCGCCAAGCTCCGGCGCCGTGAACTCTTCCGTGACAGATGACCGACCGACCATCCCTCTACTCCTCCCGCCTGTACGTCCTTGCGGTCCGGACGTGTTCGCGGGACGGGTTCGACACCGCGGCGGGAACCGGATGACCGACGCCGGCCAGGGTGGGCGGACGGCCTCACAGGCTGACCTTTCTGTCCCTTTTCGGGATGCTTCCGCCTGTCTGCCGCGAACGTGGGGCGGCGCTCCGGTTCGAACGGGTTTCCCCGTCGTCGAAAACCCGCCCGGGTGTGGGGCCGCGCTCCGCTCCGGCAGGCGGGCGCGCAACGGGCTTGTACGCCCTCGGGGCGGACCGGGGTCAGGTCCGGGGGCGGGGGACGCGGTTCCAGTCGGCGGCAGTCGCAAGCAGGTCCGCGGCGCGGCGCTCGGCGCTGTGGGGACGGAGGAGCGAGCGCATCGTGCGGTGGGCGTCGGACAGCCGCCGTGAGCTGATGGCGGCACCGCTGTCCAGGAAGCGCTGCCAGGCGTCGCAGGCGCGGTCGAGGTCGCCGCACGCGAGGTGTACCTCCCCCAGTTGGGCGAGTACCAGGGCGTGCGTGCGCGGCTCGTCCGCGGGGCGCAGGCGGGTGGAGAGCGCGAGGTCGGCGGCCGCGCCGGAGGCGTCGTCGAGCAAAAGCCTCACTTCGGCACGCTGGTGGGTGAACGCGGCCAAGTGGTAGACGGCGACGGGGCCGGGCGGCGATGCACTGTGGCGGTCGAGGCCGTGCTCGGCGGCCGACAGGGCCGCGCGCGCCTGGGCGGGCATGCGGCGCGCGGCCAGGGCCAGGGCGAGTTGCCCCTGCAGGAACGGGGACGGTGGCGTGTGGGTGCCCGCTACTGCCAGGGAGCGTTCGGCCAAGGCCAGGGCGTGTGCGTGGTGGCCGAGCTGGTGGGCCTGGACGGACAGCGCCCGCAGCGCGGCAGTGAACGTGGTGGTGTGCCCGCCCTCCTCGGCGAGGCCCGCGGCCAGGCGGTACCAGTGCTGCGCGGCGCCGTGGCGGCCCGCGTCCAGGTGGAGGTAGCCGCCGACGTAGGCGAGGTGCGCGCAGGCGCCCAGGAGATCCCGGCGCGCGGCAGGGGCCGCCGGGGCGTCCAGCCAGGGCCGGACGGCGTGGCGGAAGAAGGAGTTCAGCGCCTCCAGCAGGTGCCCGGAACCGGACAGATGGTCGCTGCGGGAGAAGTGGGCTGCCATCAGCTCGACGCACACGGCGTGCTGCTGCGTGGCCCTCGGCACCTTGGGGACCGGGGGCGTGCGTGTGGCCGCGGGCGGCAGAAGGCCGGCTGTCGGCAGGGTGTACGGCACCGACAGGGCGATGGCGCCGTACGGGTCGCCGGCATCGGCCGGCACAGCGGGCTCCGAGGCCGTGACCGGCGGGAGGAGTCCCGTCTCGCGCGCGGTGACGCGCCTGCCCAGCCGACGCGAGAGCGCTTCCGCGACGAGTTCCGCGACCGGGCCCCTGGGCAGGACACCGGCCATCCACTGATGGACCGAGGCCCGCTGGTAGCCCAGGCGCAGACCGCTCTCCCCGCCCAACCGGTTGACCTCCCGCGCCAACTCGGCTCCGCTCCAGCCCGCCTGGACAACCAGCAGCCGCAACGCGGCATTGTGCGAACGCACCCTCCGTCACCGCCCTCCCCCGCGCCGCTCAACACGGGAACCCGTTGCCGTGGACACGCATGTGACAGGCCACGCTCCCGGAGGTACGGAACACCCGCTCCTCCTGCCCGTGCTCCAGTCTCCTCCTCGGTGTTCGGAGGCGGGAGGCCGACAGGACGCCGTCACAGCGGCACAGTGCGTTGAATCCCTTCACGCAGAAGCCGTTCTGCAACACTTGACGGCAGCCGCCGGAACCTGGCGGCTCGCGACGTCCAAGGCCGACCCGGCGGACGGTTCCGGATCCGGCGACGTGCGGTGAGGCGGCAGCCGATTCATCCCCGGCCCGCGTCGGCGGCGGCCCGGCGCGGACTGACAGTTCGTCGCCCACGAATTGATCGTCGGCCCCGGCCCCTCCTGACGTGCATCAAGACCGCGGTCGACACCGGCAGGGTCGGCTGCGAGCCGGCCCCGATCCTGCAGAGCAGGCACGTGGACGGCCCTTGCGTCCCGGCGTGGGTCGCGCGCAGCTGAGCGGCGCGTGGGCGGCGCCCGGTTCGTTCTCGCCGAATGCGGAGGAGCGGGCAGTGGTGAGGGCCGCTGGCCGCGCTCGGCTTCGAAAAACTGCGGAGGCGGATTTCCACCGAGCCACCGGCAGCACGCTTCGGGCGCTTGTACACCCCTCCCCGATCGGACGGGGCCACCCCGGCAGGCAACGCCGGAACCGGCAGTGCCACTCAATCGGGTGGTCAGGCCGTCAAGTGTCCACGCTGGTCAAGCGCGGTGCCCCGCCCGCTGCGGCGGGCTGCCACCCGCGCTGAACAGGTCCGCCGCCCGCCCGCACTCCCGAAGGCCCTCTCCGGGCACAGGAGCCTCGCCCGACCCGTACTCCGTGCCGCCCGCGCACACTTCCCTGACGAACACCCCGCAGCCAGGAGAGCCCGTGAACTCCCTTCCAGTGACCGCCGTGCCGGACATGCCGGTCTTCAGCAGCGTCCACCGCACCGGCGCGGCTTCCCTGCGGCGCACCGAGACGGTGCGGCCGGGCATGTGCGGGCCGCTGCAGTCCTTCGTCGCGTGTGTCGGCGACTGGACATGGGAGGCGGTCAGCGCGGTGTGCGGCCTGGACGTCTTCAGTGCCCGCAATCCGCAGGGCGAGCCCTGCTACCTGGCGTTCTACTCCTACCGGATCACCGCCAACGGCCTGCACCCGGGCGATCTGACGTTCGGTGACAAGATCGTGGTGGACACGCTGGTGCGTGACAGCGGCCGTCTTTCGGTGCTGACCGCGCACCGCCTGCGCCGCGAGGATGCCGGCGAGCACCCGCCCTTCGACCTGGCGGAGCTCTACGGTGCGCCCCGGCCCGGCTGCCTGTACGTGGAGAACCTCAACGTGTGGCTGACGCGTGGTGAGGGGACGGGCAACGTGGGCCTGATCCGCAGCGCCCCGACCGGTTTCGAACACCGGTCCCTGCCCTCGCTGCCCGAGCGCTACAGCCCGCGCGTGCTGTGCGCGCAGGCCCGTGAACAGGGGCGTTTCCCTCACCCGGGAGGCGGGCCGTGGTCGGCCCCGGCTCCGCAGCAGGTCTTCGAGCAGCCCGTGGACGCGGTACGCGACGTCAACGGCGCCGGGCTGCTGTACTTCGCGTCCTTCTTCTCCCTGGCCGAGGCCGCCGTCCTGCGGCAGTGGCGCAGCCGCGGGCTGGATCTGCACGCCCACCGCGGGCGGCTGCTGGCAGATGCCCGGATCTGCTACCTGGGCAACGCCGACGTCGACGCACAGCTGACGGTGACCGCGGCGACGTCCTTCGCGCCCGCCGACTCGCACCGTGAGCGCTGCGACGTGAGCGTGTGCGACCAGGGAACCGGCCGCACGATCGCCCTGGCGGCATTCGATCACCACATTCCGCTCCCGCCGCCGCGCGCCGCGCCCTGACACCCCGACGCCGCCCCTGCGGCTTCACACCCCGCTGGGCACAGGCTCGCAGCGCCTGGCCCGTGAGAAAGGAACCCCCCGTGCGCACCTACCTCTGTGACCTCCTCGCCGGCAAGTACCAGGTGGCCCCGCCGGTGGATCCCGACGCCACCTTCGAGGACCTGGGCCTGGACTCCCTGGCCCGCGCCGAGTTCGGCGCCGAACTCCAGGACAGCCTGGGGATCGTGATCCAGGAGGATGACCTCGCCCCCCACATCACCCCCACCGCTCTGGCCGGGGCGCTGGAGGCCAGGGGCGCGGCGGTCCCCCGATGAGGGCGGGCGCCGAGCCGGTGGCGGTCACCGGCCTGGGCATGCTCACCCCGGCCGGACTGGACACCGCCGCCACCTGGGAGACGGTCCTGGCCGGTACCGCGTGCGCGCGCCCCGTCCCTGCCCTGGCCGGCGGTCCCGTCGACTTCGCCTGCACCATTGCGGACGCCTTCGATCCCCTGGCCCTGCTCGGTCCCGCGGCACGCCGGATGGACCGCTTCACCCAGCTCGCGGTGGTCGCCGCCCGCCAGGCGGTCGCCGACGCCACCACCGACGTGCCCATGGGGTGGGACCCGCAGCGCGTCGGGGTCGTCCTGGGCACCGGCTTCGCCGGGATCTCCACCTGGGAGAGCCAGCGCATGCGCCTGCACGCCGACGGCCCCCAGTTCGTCAGCCCGCTGGCGGTGCCCTCCTCCATCGCCAACATGGCTGCCGCGCACATCAGCCTCGACCAGCGCATCCACGGCCCCTCCCACACCGTCTCCACCGCCTGCGCCTCCGGCACCACCGCGATCGCCACCGCCGTGGAACTGCTGCGCTCCGGGCGCTGCGACGTCGTCCTGGCCGGCGGAGCCGAGGCGGCCGTGACGGCGCTGACGGCCGCCGCCTTCCACCGGCTGGGCGCGCTGTCCACCCGCGGGCAGGACCCTGAGCGGGCCTCACGGCCCTTCGACCGCGACCGGGACGGCTTCGTCCTGGGCGAGGGCGCCGCTGTCCTCCTCATGGAGACCCTCCCCCACGCGCGCTGCCGCGGCCGCAGACCCTACGCCCTGCTGGCCGGGCACGCGTCCGCCACGGACGCCCACCACCTCACCAATCCCGACCCGCACGGGCGAGCCGCCGAGCACGCCCTGCGCACGGCCCTGGCCGACGCCCGCATCGAGCCCCACCAGGTCGCCCACGTCAACGCCCACGCCACCAGCACCCCCCAGGGCGACGCCGCCGAGGCCGCCACCCTGGGACGCGTCTTCCCGCACGCCCCGCCGGTCACCGCCGTCAAAGGCGCAACCGGTCACCTCCTGGCCGCCGCAGGGGCCCTGGAGGCCGCCGTCACCGTCCTGAGCATCCACCACGGCCTCATCCCGCCCATCGCCAACTGGCAGCAGGGCGACCCGGGCAGCGACCTGAACCTCGCCGTGAACCCGGTCAAAGGCCCCCTGCCCGTGGCGGTGAGCGAGTCCTTCGGATTCGGCGGCCACAACGCCGTCCTCGTCCTCACCCAGCCCTGACCCCTCCTCCAGGACCACCATGCCCCCCGCGCTGCACATCCTCACCGGCGCCACCGGACTCGTCGGCTCCGCGCTCGCCCTCGAACTCGCCACCCGAGACGACCAGGCCCGCCTGCTGTGCCTGGTCCGCTCCCCCGAACCCGACGCCACCGCCCAACTCCACGCCCAGTTGCGCGCCTGCGCACACGCCTACGACCTCCCCGCCCGTGCGCTGGACGCCGTCCTCGCCCGCACCCAGGTCCAAGCCGGGATCGACCTCAGCCACCCCCACGCCCTGCTGCTCCCGGATGTACCGGCACCCCGCGCCGGCGCCGTCCACTTCTGGCACAGCGCCGCGCGCATGTACTTCCGCGAAAGCGAACGCCGCGCCCAGTTCGCCTCCAACACCGCCGGCACCCGCCGCGCCCTCACCCTCGCCGCACGCATGGGCGCCGGCGACTTCACCATGATCAGCACCGCCTACGTCGCCGGCACCAGCCACGGCACCGTCCTGGAACAACCGGCCGACGGCACGCTGTGCCGCAACCCCTACGAGCGCAGCAAACTCGCCGCCGAGCGCGCCGTCCTGGCCGCCCGCGGCAAGTTCGCCGTCAGGATCCTGCGCCCGTCCATCATCACCGGCCACAGCATCACCCGGCGCTACCCCGGCCGGACCACCGGTGCCTACACCGCCCAACGCATCATCAACGCGTTCCACCGCGCCATGCCCGCCCACGCCCGCACCCAGCAACGCCGCGTCCTGGCCGAGCCCGCGGCCCCCCTGAACCTGGTACCCATCGACCGCGTCGCCGCCGAGGCCGCCGACATCGCCCTGCGCGCCGGCAGCGAAGGCATCTACCACCTCACCGACCCCACGCCCCCCAGCGTCCAGGACTTCCTCAACGCCTGCTTCACCAACGCCGCAGCCCCACCGCCCACCTGCGTCCAAGACACAGGTGCCCTCGACGACCGCGACCGCATCCTGCACACCATGCTCGCCCCCTACACCCCCTACCTCACCGTCCGCCAGGACTTCGACCGCCACCGCACCGACAGCGCCGTCCCCCGCCCCCGCGCCTACGGCCCGTCCCTCGACGCACCCGGCCTGCTACAGCTCCTGCAACCGGCACCGCCCGCGACAACCTGACCCCCGCCACCCCGTGCGTCATCAAGGACGCGGCCCCGATCCCGCGGGCGCGGCACTCTGCCCGCCGCCCCGCTCCACGATCTCCACGCGAGGAGAGCCATGATCGACCCGTCCCCCCGGCCGGTGGCACCGCTCACCGGCATCCGGCCACTGCCGGGCCGTCGGCCCGCCGCTGACAGCGACGGCCTGCCGGGCCACGCGGGCGAGATCACCGGCGCCCAGCTGATGATGGACGTCCTGCTCGACGAAGGGGTGCGCCACGTCTTCGGCAACCCCGGTGCCACCGAACTGCCGCTGCTGCAGTGCCTGGCCGGGCAGCGGGAGATCACCCACGTCCTGGTCCTGCAGGAGGCCACGGCCCTGGCACTGGCCGATGGCTACGCCCGGTTCTGCGGGCACCCCGCGTTCGTCAACCTGCACACTGCCGCGGGCCAGGGCAACGCGATCGGCGCGCTGACCGACGCCGCTGTCGCACGCCTGCCCATGGTCGTCACCGCCGGCCAGCAGGACCTGCGGCTGCTGCACCGGGAACCGGTACTCGCCGGCGACCTGACCGCCCTGGCACGCCCGACGGTCAAGTGGGCCCACCAGGTCACCTGCCGACAGGGACTGGGCCCCGTGCTGCGCCACGCCTTCCGCCTCGCCCAGGCTCCCCCCGCCGGCCCGGTCTTCCCCGCCCTGCCCATGAACCTCCTCGACGAGGCCGGCCCGCCGGCGCCCGCCGCCAGCGCTGTGCCGCGCCTGACCGCCGCCGACACCGCCCCGCATCCCGGCACCACCCCCGCACGCCCCGCGCCCGGGCAAGCTCCCGGCCGGGAAAGCACCCTCGACACGGCCTCCCCCGCCCTGGCCGTCGCCCAGACGCTCCCCCACGGCGCACTGGACCTTCGACGAATCCCCCTCCGATGCCCACGACCTGCGCCTGGCCCTCGAACTGGACCGCGCCAACCGCTACCACTGGCCCTCCGGCGGCCTGGGCTGGGCCATGCCCGCCGCCGTCGGAGCGGCACCGGCCACCTCCGGCCACCCCTGTGCGTCATCGGCGACGGATCCGCGCTCTACTCGCCCCAGGCCCTGCGGACAGCCGCCCACCTACGCGCCCCCGTCGGCTTCCTGATCGTCAACGACCGCACCTACCAGGTCCTGCGCGCCGACTGGCAGCTGCGCGACCCCGCCGTCGAGCAGACCCTCGGCCTGGACATCGACGATCCCGCCGTCGACTTCACCGCCCTGGCCCACTCCATGGGCGTGCCCGCCCGGAAAGTCACCACCCATCAGGACCTCACCGCCCCACTCCTGGACGGATGCCGCTCCGGTGCCCCTTCCTCGTCGAAGCCGCCTTGACGCCCCGCGCACCACGACGAGCACCGTGACAGCGGCAAATCGGCCGGGCAACCCAACCGAACACACGCCGTCCCACTCACCGACGCCGAGCTCCAGCCATCCCACCCGGGGCAGGCCGGCCCGCTCCGTCCCGGCACGCAGCCCTCCCACCCGCACCAGGTCCGAGCCCGCATCAGGGCAACCCCGACGCCGACTCGCACGGCGCAACCAGTCCAACCGATCGATCCGGCTCCCACTGCGTCCACGTACCCGGGACACCACCCGCAGCCGACCGGAACCTTGGGGCGGACCACCGCAGGAACCGAACCGTGAAGATCCTGACGGCCCGCGCTGCACGCCGAAAGGCGAGGCGCCGGCACCGGATTGGCCCGGAAAGCAACACCGTCCCACCCACTCGCGATCAAGGATCGAGGAACACCCGAGATGACCGCAGAACGCACCAGCAACAGCATCCCCAAGGACATGGCCTGCCCCCGCTGCAACGCCGGGGTCAAAGCACGACACGTGCGCACCGATACCACACCGGCGGGAGGCAGGACCGAGACGTGGGCCCCCATGCCATGCCGCAACCCCCAGTGCTCCGACTCGGGAAGCCGCATCCCGTAGACCTCCCGAGGCCCTGCCCTGTGTGACGATCTCCGCCCACTGCTCGCGACAGACGACGGAAGCGGCAGGGCCATGCCGGGCAGGCCGGAGCCTGCCCGGCAAATGATCACCTGGTCGCTCCGCGGCGCCAGAGGATCAGGGAGGCAAAGACGACTCCGGCACGGTAGCGCCCAACGAGTGTGTCGAATCGGGTGGCCCCGGTGCGGAACTGTTTCAGGCGGGCGAAGCCCCGTTCCACCACGTTCCGATCGCGCTGGAGGACGTGACCGGAGACGGACGGTGGGCAACCGAGGCGCCCCAACGTCGTCGGTTGGCCGCCCGGTCTCGGCGCTCGGGGACCGTGGCGGCGATGTCCCAGCGCCGCAGCAGGCAACAGATCGCCCTGCTGGAACAGGCCTTGTCGCCCAGCACCCGCTCCGACGTGGTAGGCGGGCGGCGCCCAACGGCCCGCAGAACACGGATCACGTCGGGAAACGTCGGCGAACGCGGTGGTGTCGTCGACATTCCCCGGGTGAGCACGGCCGACAACGGCAGCCCGCTGCCATCGACAGCGAGGCGGATCCTGGCGGTCGGCCCCCTACGGACCGGCCGAGGACCTGGCGCGCCTGCGAGCAAGACCGGATCGCCCAGTCCGCCCCCGTCTGCGTCCCCTCTTTGCCGACACCCGGGGCGTACTGGTGGGCCCCGTTGACCGTGGAGTAGACCGCTGCACTCCGCTCCACCCGGCCCACCGCATCACCGCGGACCTGAACCTGCTGTCCGCGTACCACTGAGGTTTTCCGGGTGGACCAAGGCCCGGGTGTGGGCGAAGCTCTACCGTCTGGTCCTGGACGAGCTCGGTTCGCGGGGCGAGCTGGACTGGTCGCGGTGCGCGGTCGACCTGGTGAACATGCGGGCCCTGAAAAAGGGGATCTGACAAGTCCGAATCCTGTCGATCGGGGCACGTTCGGGTCGAAGATCCACTTGCTCACCGAACGTACCGGTCTGCCCATCTCGCTCGCGATCTCCGGTGCCAACCTGCACGACAGCCAGTCCCTGGTCCTGCTCGTCGAGGCGATCGCGCCCATCCGCTCCCGGCGCGGCCCGAGGCGGTGTCGGCCCGGCAAGCTCCACGGCGACAAGGCCTACGACCACCGCTTCATCCGCGCCTACCTGCGGAGACGACAGATCGCACACCGCATCGCCCGCTGCGGCATCGAGTCCTCCACCCGCCTCGGCCGACACCGTTGGGTGATCGAGCGCACCGTCGCCTGGCTCGGCCGCTTCCGCCGGCTCCACCGCCGCTACGAACGCAAGGCCGACCACTTCGCGGCCTTCGCCACCATCGCCGCCACCCTCATCGGTCACCGCAGACTGGCCAAATGAGATGCCTTCTAAGTGGTCCGTACTGAGCGCAATGGGATGAGGTACCTACCGCACCGGCCCTCCGCGGGCTCAGGCCGGTCCTAACCGGCCGGTGCGTCGAGGCCGGGACGTCAACCAGCCCCACAACCCGAGCCGCACCCGGCTTGCTCGGCGTCGACGCCGACTGCGAGCAAGCCGGGTGCGGCGCGACGGTCACCGGACCGGCGAGTGGTGGGGTTGCATCCGGCCAGGTGCCAGCGGGCGGCGGCCGGTCCGACGATGGTGGGCCGGTGCTCGCGCAGGTCTCCGCCGGCGGTGCCCAGCGCCCAGCAGTGGGTGGCGACCAGAGCGGTGAACACCTAAGCGAGCGGGGCCGGTTCGCGGGCGTCGCGGCCGCGCCGAACGGCCTCCGCACGCGCGGGTACGGGGCGCCCGGGGGGACGGTTGCCATGGGCGCAGGTGCTTTGGCGGGCAGCCTGCAGGGCTCGACGGGCCAGGTTGATACCGGTGGCGGTGGCTGGGGGTCCGTCAAGCGCTCACTGCCACTCGGGCCGGGACGGTGGGCTGCCGGGCGTGCTGGCGGAGCCGGTGGACGGTGTGCAGGCGCTGCCGGAGAAGGTGCTCGGCGGCGGGCGGTGCCGGCGATCGGCTCGGCGGCTTCCTTCGCCGCGGCGGGGGTGGGGTGGCGGTGGGCGCGGCGCTGCTCGGCGGCGTAGGCACGATCGGATTCGGCCTCGGCCTACGGGGAGTGGGCCGACTGCCGCAGCGCCTCGACGCGGTAGTCGGCGAGCGCGGCCGCGGCCACGGTCTGGTCGGAGGCGAACGCTTCGGCCCGGGTCGCGCCCGGCGGGCGTGCCGCCATCACCTCGGCGTTCACCCGGGCCACGACGGCCCGCACGTCGGCCGGGTCGTTCAGGTGGGAGGTTCCGGCCGAGGCTGCGTTCACGGCCTCCACGAACGTCGCCTTCGCCGCCCGGGCACTCTCGCACGTCGGGCACAGCCCGCCTACCTGCGGCGTTCCGCAGTCCTCGCACGGCAGCGCCCGGCGGGCCATGGCGGCCGCGGTGGCCTGCTCGGCCTGCATGCCTGGCGCTCCCGCGCCAGCTGGTGATGCTGGGCGGCGTGCCAGTCGGCTGCGGCCTGCTGCTCGGCGCGCCGCACCGCGTGGCGGCACAGCCGGTCCTCGACCGCCTCCCGGCGCGGGCCGGACCGGCGGCCGTGACGAGCCCGTGACGGTACGGCGGGCGACCCGATACCTCCCGCACCGGGCCGGAACGGGCGAGCCGGGAGCATGTATCACAGCGCCTCGACTAGAAGGTGAAGAAGGAACATCAATCCACTCGATCCGGCCATATATGAAGGTACTCGTCCGGTGGGCGGAAGATTTGTGTCCGAAATGCGGACAACCGGATATCGCCCGGCCGGGCTGTCACCGGCCCTGCCGCCACCGCCATGCGCGGCCCCGGGGGGCGTGCGGGCGTCCGAATGTCGATCAGCGGGTCCGGACGGTGGCCGTCGGGACGCGACCCCGCGAGAAGTCCGGAATCCTCTGCTGCGGTTGCCCGGAATAGCTTCCTTCATCGACAGTCGAACAGATGAACATCATTCAGCGCCTGGGCCGGGCACCGCTCTTGGGGCATCGGGACTTCCGCCTGCTGCTGTCCGGCGCGGCCACCAGCCAGTTCGGCAGCCAGGTCACCCTGGTCGCCCTGCCGCTGGTCGCCGTCCTGGAACTGGACGCCTCGCCGTTCCAGGTCGGCCTGCTCACCGCTGCCGAGACGGCCGCGTTCCTGCTGGTCGGCCTGCCGGCCGGCGCGTGGCTGGATAGGGTCCGCCGGCTGCCGGTGCTGATCCGCGCCGACCTGGCGCGCTGCCTGGCGGTGGCCTCCGTCCCGCTGGCCGCCGTCACCGACACGCTGACCACGGCCCAGCTCTACCTGGTGGCCCTGATCACCGGTGTGGCCACGGTGTTCTTCGACGTCGCGCACCAGTCCTTCCTGCCGCAGCTGCTGCCGCGCGAGCAACTGGTCGCGGGCAACGGCGCGCTGGAGACCGTGCGTTCGGTGGCGCAGGTGGGTGGCCCGGGCCTGGGCGGCGGGCTGGTCCAGCTGCTCGGCGCACCGCTGGCGATCGTCGCCGACGCCCTGGGCTACCTCGCCTCGGCGCTCTTCCTGCTCGGCCTGCGCACCCAGGAGCCGAAGCCCAAGCCGGCGCCCGGCAGCTCGCTGCGGGCGGAGATCGGCGAGGGCGTCGGCTTCGTGCTGAAGCACCCGCTGCTGCGCATGATCGCCACCGCCACCGCCGCCTCCAACCTGTTCGGCGCCCTGCTGACGGCCGTCCAGACGGTCTTCTGGGTCCGGGTGCTCGGGCTCTCCGCCGGCGCCATCGGCCTGCTGCTGTCGGTGTCCGCGCTGGGCGGCCTGGCCGGTGCCCTGTGCGCGGGGGCGCTGGCCCGGCGGGTGGGCCAGGCCCGCCTGATCTGGCTCTCCACCGTGGTCAGTTCACCGTTCGCGGTGCTCTGGCCGCTCTCCGGCCGGGGCGCGGGGGTGCTGCTGTTCGGGGTGGCTTCGGCCGTGGTGCTGTTCGGCGCGGTGGTGTACAACGTGGCCCAGGTGAGCTTCCGTCAGGTCATCTGCCCGCCCGAGCTGCTGGGCCGGATGAACGCCACCATGCGCTTCCTGGTCTGGGGGACCATGCCGCTGGGCGCGCTGGCCGGTGGCGCCCTGGCCACCGCGGCCGGACCCCGCGCCGCCCTGTGGGTGTGCGCCGCGGGCTTCCTCGCCGTGCCGCTGCCCCTGCTGCTGTCGCCGCTGCGCGGCCTGCGGGACCTGCCCGCGGACGGCCCCCACGCCCACGACACCGCCGACGCCGATCCCGGCCCCGACGTCACGCCGGAGAGCGAGACCGCCCCCGCCACGGGCTGACCGGCCCGCCGACCACCCGAACCGTTCGAACCACCGACCGGAGATCCGACCGTGTCCTCCAGCATCACCACTGCCTACCTCGCCCGCTACCGCTCGGTGGCGGCCGGCTCGGCCGAGCTGCTGCCGGTGACCGGCGCCCAGCGGCGCTTCCTGCTCGCCCGCCGACTCGATCCGCTGGGCCGGCCCGATCTGGTCCCCCTGTTCTTCACCTTCCCGCACGGGTCCGTCGACCTTGCCGTGCTGCGGGCGGCCGCGCTCCGGCTCGCCGCCCACCACCCGGCGCTGCGCGGCCGGTTCGCCTCGCTGCGCGGCACGCCGGTGCTGCGCCTGGGGCCGGCGCAGGCCGAGGTCCGCCGGGTCACCGCCGCGCCGGGCGGGAGTGCCGCCGACGCGCTGCGGCGCGAGCTGCTCGCGCTGCCGGCGGACGGCCCCGCGCTGCGGCTGCTGCTGGCCGACGGCCCCGCGGACGAGGAGGAGCTGCTCGCGGTGGTCCTGGACCACGCGGCCTGCGACGAGCAGTCGCTCGGCATCGTCACCGCAGGCCTGAGCGCGGCCTACCAGGGCGAGCGGCCGGCGGGCGACGGGAGCGAGCAGGAACGCACCGAGGCCTACCGCGAGGCCGTCGAGCTGCAACTCGCCGCCGAGGCGGCCGCCTCCGACGAGCGCGGCCGCGCGCACTGGGCCGCCCGGCTCGGCGGGCTGCGCTCCGAGCCGCCGGCGCCACCGGCCGCCGAACCGTCCACCGGTATGCTGACCCACCGCCTGCCCGCCGCCAACGGAGCGGCCCGCGGCGCGGTCTTCCCCGCCCTGCTGGACGCCGTCTCGGCCGCCGCCCGCGGCCTGCGCGGCCCCGGCGCCGCCACCCCGGCACTCGGCTACCCGTGGGGCGGGCGCCCGCCCGCGGCCGCCCCGGTGCTGGGGTGCTTCCTGAACACCCTGGTCCATCCGGCCGCTCCCGGCCCCGCCGCGCTGGACGAGCTCAGCGGCGCCTGGTGGGACGACCTGGACCACGCCGACCTGCCGTTCGACGAGGTCGTGCACGCGGCCCGCACCGCCGGCGCGCGCTGGACCGGCGCGCTGGACGGCCTGCTCACCTTCGAGGACCTGGACCGGCGCCCGCCGCTGCGGCTCGGCGCGGCCGCCGGCCGCGAGACCCACCTGTCCGGGCGCCCGCTCGCGGCCCCGTTCGCCGTCTCCGCCTCGCACGGCCAGGACCTGCTGGTCAGGTTCGCCTGGGACCGCCGCCTGCGGCCCGAACCGGCCGCCGCCGAGGCCTTCGACACCCTGCTCGCCACCCTCCGGCACCACCTGGGGGCCACCGCCCCCGCCGCCGGAGCCTGACCCCGGGCCACCGGCCGCGGCCCCGAACCCGTACGACTCCCGCCACAAGCAAGGGGAACCACCCATGTTCGCTCTCTCCTCCTCGCAGGAGATCGTCTGGCTGCACGAGCAGTTGCAGCCCGGCAGCCGCGCCTACAACTTCACCGCCGCCCTGGACCTGTGGGGCACGCTCGACCGGGACGCCCTGCGCGCCGGCCTCGCCGCGGTCATCGCCCACCACCCCGGGCTGCGCCTGGAGCTGGTCGCCCGCGAGGGCGGGCTGCCCGGCCAGCGCGTCCGGATCGACGCCGTACCGCGGCTGCGCAGCAGCGACCTGTCCGGCGAGAGCGACCCGGAGGCCGCCTTCCAGGACCTGCTGCGGGCCGAGGCCGAGGAGCCGCTGGACACCGAGGAGGCGCCGCTGCTGCGCTGGCACCTGGTCCGGATCGGCGAGCGGCACCACCGCCTGGTCCACGTCGAGCACCACCTGATCCACGACGGCCACTCGTTCGCGATCCTGCTGCGCGACCTGTTCACCGTCTACCGCGCCGAGGTGCTCGGCAGCACGGCCGAGCTGCCGGCCGCCCCCTCGTACGAGGAGCACGCACGCTCCTCCGCCGGGGTCGACCGGTCCGCCAGCCTGGCGTTCTGGCAGGACGAGCTGCGGGACGCGCCGCTCACCCTGACCCTGCCCGGCCTGGCCCGGCCGGGCGCGACCCGGGCGCACCGCGGCGGCCAGCTGCGGCAGTCGATCGGCGCCGACCTCGCCGAGCGGCTGCGCGAGCGCAGCCGGACCGACGGGCACACCCCGTTCTCCACCCTGCTCACGCTCTTCGCCGAGCTGCTGCGCCGCCACAGCGGGCACCGCGAACTGGTGGTCGGCACCGCCGTCGGCAACCGCCCGGTGAGGTACGAGGGCACGGTCGGCATGTTCGTGAACACCGTGCCGCTGCGGCTGCGGCTGGACCCGGCCGCGCCCGGCACCGACGCCGTGGACGAGGTGACCGACACCCTGCTCCGCGCGTTGCCCCACCAGGACGTGCCCGTCCAGGAGTTGACCCGCGAGCTGGGCCTGCACACCAGCGGCGCCGACAACCCGCTGTTCAGCGTGATGTTCAGCGCGCACGACGCCACGCTCCCGGTGGTCGAGGCACCCGACCTGGAGGTGTCGCTCTACGAGGGGTTCAACACCGGCACCACCCGCTTCGACCTGGACCTGGTGCTGCTGCCGGACGACCGCCGGGTGGTCGGCGAGCGGCACGGCGCCGCCGGGATGACCATGGTCTGGGACTACGACGAGGACGTGTTCGGCCGGGAGGTCGCCGAGCTGCTCGCCGGTCGCCTGCTCGACCTGCTGGGCGCCTACCTGGACCGCCCGCAGGCCGAGCTGGCCGACCTCGCGGTGCCCGCCGCGCCGGCCGCCCCGGTCGGGGCCGGGCCGGTCGCACCGGACCTCGCGGTGCTCGACCCGCTGGCGGGCCGGGACCCGGCACAGCCGGCCGTGATCGCCGGCGCCGAGCGGCTGAGCTACGGCGAGCTGGACCGCCGGGTGGCCGAGCTGGTCGAACGGATGCGCGCGGCCGGGGTGACGGCCGGCCGACCGGTGGCCGCGGTGCTGCCGCGCGGGGTGGACAGCGTGGTCGCCCTGCTCGCCTGCCTGCGGCTGGAGGCGGTGTACGCACCGCTCTCCCCGGAGGACCCGGCGGCCCGGCTCGCCCTGCTGCTGGACCGGCTCGCCCCGGCCCTGGTGCTGGCCACCCGGCAGAGCGCGCTGGCACTGCCCGCCGAGGGCCGCGCCCCCGCGCTGCTGAACGGCCCCGCGTTCCCGAAGGCCGAGCCCGCCGCGGAGCTGCCCGGCGCCGCGTACGTGATCCACACCTCCGGCTCGACCGGCGTGCCCAAGCCCGTCCTGGTCGGCCGGGCCGCGCTGGCCGGCTACGTGGGCGCGCTGGCGCAGCGGTACGGCCTCGGGGTCCAGGACCGGGTGCTGCTGTTCGCCCGGCCGTCCTTCGACGTGGCGCTGGAGGAGGTGCTCCCCTCGCTGGCCGCCGGTGCCTGCCTGGTGCTGCCGCAGCGCGAGGTGCCGACCGGCCCTGAGCTGGTGGCGGTGCTGGCCGCCCGTCAGGTGAGCGTCGCCAACCTACCGACCAGCTACTTCCTGGCCGTCCGCGAGGAGCTGCGCGAGGCGCTGCGGGACGGGCGCTGGGCGCCCCGGCTACTGGTGCTGGGCGGCGAGCGGCTGCCCGCCGCGGCGCTGCGCGGCCTGGCCGAGGACACCACCGCGACCATGCTGAACGCGTACGGCGTGACCGAGGCGACGGTCACCTCGACGGTGCACGGGATCACCGCGTCCGACCTGGCCGACGGGGCCGAGATCCCGCTCGGCGCGGAGCTGCCCGGCACCCGGGTGCACGTGCTGGACGAGGGTCTGCGCCCGCTGCCGGCCGGCGCGATCGGCGAACTCGCCGTCGGCGGCGGCTCGCTGGCCGAGGGATACCTCGGGCTGGAACGGGTCACGGCGGAGCGGTTCGTCACGCCGCAGGCGCTCGGCGGGGAGCGGGTGTACCGGACGGGTGACCGCGGCTACCGCGACCTCCAGGGCAGGCTGTGGTTCCTGGGCCGTCGGGACAACCAGGTCAAGCTGCGCGGGTACCGGATCGAGCTGGAGGAGATCGAAACCGCGGCCTCGGCCGAACTGGCCGGCCGCTCCTGCGCGGTGGTGCTGGACCGCGAGGGGCCCGGCGGCCCCCGCCTGGTCGGCTTCCTGGAGGGCACCGAGCAGCCCGACCAGGCCGCGCTGCACACGGCGCTGGCGCAGCGGCTGCCCGGCGGGCTGGTGCCCGGCCTGTGGGTGGCGCTGGAGTCGATGCCCACCCTGCCGGGCGGCAAGCCCGACCGGTCCGCGCTGGCCCGGGCCGTCGGCGAGCTGTCGGCGCCGGGCGAGGAGCCGGCCGGCGCGGGCGCCGACGCCGGCTTCACCGGGCCGGGCGAGGCGCTGGTCGCCGAGGCGTGGCGGGATGCGCTCGGCCACGACCGGTTCACCGCCGACTCGCACTTCTTCGAGGTCGGCGGGCACTCCCTGCTGGCCGCCCAGCTGGCGGCCTGGCTGGAGCCGCACCTCGGCCACCGGCCGTCCCTGCGGGTGCTGTTCCAGCACCCGGTGCTGGCCGACCAGGCCCGCGCCCTGACGGGAGGCCGGTCGTGATGTCCACCCCTTCCGCCGTCCTGGAGGACGGCCACCGCGAGCTGGTCGAGGCGTTCGAGAGCTTCGTGCGGCGCGAGCTGGTCCCGCTGGCCGCCGAGCTGCCGGAGACCGCCGACCTGCCGCCCGCCGACCTGCGGTCCTACGTGCGCAAGCGCTCGGCCGCGCTGGGCTTCTACGCCGGGGACTACCCGGAGGAGCTGGGCGGCTCCGGGATGCCGTTCACCGCGGTGGTGCTGCTGCACCACGCGGCCGGGCGCAGCGGCTGCTCGCTGGCGCCGTACGCGCTGGCCGGCTCCGACGGTCCGAGCCCGCTGCTGCGGCACGGCACGCCGGAGCAGATCGAGAAGTACCTGGTGCCGCTGGTCCGGGGCACCTCGGCGCGCTGCCTGGCGCTGACCGAGCCGCAGGCCGGCTCGGACGCCTTCCGGCTGACCACCACGGCGGTCCGGGACGGTGACGGCTGGTTGATCAGCGGCCGCAAGACCTTCGTCTCCAACGCCGACCGGGCCGACCTCGCGCTGGTGGTCACCGCCACCGACCTGGGCGAGGGTCCGAGCGCCGGGGCGACCGCGTTCGTCCTCCCGATGGACACCCCGGGACTGCGGATCGGCCAGCGTTACGAGGGCATGTCGGGCGAGCCGATGTTCGAGCTGCTGCTGGAGCGGGTCCGGGTGCCGATGGACGCCGTGATCGGTGGCGCGGAGGGGGTCGGGGCGGCGACGGCGCTGGCCATGGACAGCCTCTCGCGGGGCCGGCTGGTGGTGGCCGCGATGTGCAACGGCGTGGCCGAGTACGCGCTGCGCCTGGGCGTGGAGCACGCCCGCGAGCGGCGGGCGTTCGGCGAGCGGATCGGCAACTACCAGCACGTCCAGGAGCACCTGGTGCGCAGCCGGGCCGAGGTGGAGGCGGCCAAGCTGCTCACCCTGGCCTGCGCCCGGCTGGTGGACGAGGGCACCGAGGCGCCGGAGAACGCGGCGCTGGCGAAGCTGACCTCCTCGGAGACCGCGGTGCGGGTGGTGGACCGCTCGCTGCAGGTGCACGGGGCGACCGGCTGGGTGCGCGGGCATCCGCTGGAGTTCCTGTACCGCTACGTCCGGATGATGACGATCATCGAGGGGACCTCCGAGGTCCAGAAGGTGATCGTCGCACGGGCCATGGGCCTGGGCTGACCGCAACCACTGTTCGGAGACCACGACATGACGATCCTCGAATCCATCGAGCGCGGCCGGGACCACCGGGACTCCCCCGTGCTGGAGCTGTTCCGCGCGTGGGTGCGCCGCGCCCCGGACGCGCCCGCGCTGATCGACGGCGAGCACAGCTGGAGCTACGCCGAACTCGACCTGCTGGCCGACACGCTGGCCGGACGACTGGCCGACCGGGTGCGCCCCGGCGACCTGGTCGGCGTCTGCCTCGACCATTCGGCGGCGCTGGTGGCCGCCACCCTGGCGGTGGCCCGGCTGGGCGCCGTCCACCTGCCGCTCGGTCCGCGCCCGGGCGAGCGGCGGCTGCAGGCCGTCGCCGAGAACCTGCGGCTGACCTGCCTGATCGGCGACCCCGACCTGCTGCCGCCGGCCCACCGGGTAGCGGAGCACCGCCGGCTGGAGCTGCCGACGGCCGGGGCGACCGCCGCGGCCACCGTGGTGGCGGCGTTCGCGCCGCCGGCCGAGGGCGCGGTGGGCGCGCCCGAGGGCAGCTACTACGCGGTGCTGACCTCGGGCTCCACCGGCCTGCCGAAGGCGGTCGCGGTCGGCGAGCCCTCGCTCGGCGCGCTGCTGCACTGGTACCGGGAGCTGACCGGGCTCGGCCCCGGCGACCGGCACAGCCTGCTGATCGGGGTGGCCTTCGACCCGCACATGATGGAGCTGTGGGCCTCGCTCACCGCCGGGTCCGCGCTGTGCGTCGCCCCGGACGCGGTGCGCTGGGACCCGGGCGCGCTCACCGACTGGTGGCGGGAGGCCGGGGTCACCGTCTCGGTGCTGCCCACCCCGCTGGCCGAGCCGGTGCTGGAGCGGCCGTGGCCGCAGGGCCTGGTGCTGCGCCACCTGACGGCCGGCGGCGACCGGCTGCGCCGCCACCCGGCGCCGGAGGTGACGGCCCACCTGCACAACGCGTACGGGCCGGCCGAGGCGACCGTGGTGACCACCGTGCACTCGATGGCCCCCGGCGCGGGCGGCGAGGGGGCGCCGCCGATCGGGCTGCCGGTGCCCGGCGCCGTGCTGGTCGTCACCGACCCGGACGGGCGGCCGGTGCCGCGCGGCGAGTCGGGCGAACTCCGGGTCGGCGGACGCCCGTTGGCGCTCGGCTACCTGGACCGGGTACTGACCGGGCGGCGGTTCGTACCGGCGCCGGACGGCGTGCCCGGGGTCGGGCTGGTCTACCGCACCGGTGACCGGGTGCGGATGCGGGCGGACGGCGTCCTGGAGTTCGAGGGCCGTCTCGACGACCAGGTGAAGGTCAGCGGGGTGCGGATCGAGCCGGCCGAGGTCGAGGCCGCCTTCGAGCGCGACCCGCGGGTGCGCCGGGCGGTCGTCGCGGTGCGCCGGGACGAGGACGGTGGGGCGCGGCTGCTCGCGTTCGTCCAGGCCGCCGCGCCCACCGGCCCGGTGACCGCCGCCGGCCCGGTGACCGCCGCCGACCTGCTGCCGCAGGTCCGCGCCTGGCTGCCGCAGCAGGCGGTGCCCACCGTCGTCCGGCTGGTCGACGACTACCCGCTGGACGCCAACGGCAAGGTCGACCGAGCCGCCCTGCTGGCTGCGGAGGAGGCCGACCGGGCCGCGCAGGCCGCGGCCGACCCCGGGCCGGCCGTGCCCGACGCCGGGGACGGCGGCTCGGACACCGAGCGCACGGTGCTGCGGCTGTGCCGCAAGCTGCTGGACCGCGCCGACCTCGGCCCGCTGGACAACTTCCTCGACGCGGGCGGCAACTCGCTCGCCGCGGCCCGCCTGCTGGTCGAGCTGGAGCAGGCCTTCGGCGTCCGGCTGCGCGCGCCGCAGCTGCTGCGCCAGCCCGACCTGCGCGCCGTGGCCGCGCTGGTCGAGGCCGGCCGGCCGGCCGTCGCCGTCTCCTGACCCGCCCGCCGTACAGGGTGCCCCGGCCCCGGTCGGGGCACCCGGAAGGGACCATCCATGACCTCCCCCGTTCTCCCGCCGGGCGGTGTGCCCGCGCTGGTCGCCCACCAGGCCGGGCTGCGGCCGCAGGCGCTCGCCGTCTCGGACGGCGACACCACCCTGACCTACCGTGAACTGGTCGCCGCCGCCTCCGCCCTGGCCGCCGAGCTGACCGCCCGGGGCATCGGCCCCGGCAGCGCCGTCGGCCTGCTGGCGGCCCGCTCCACCCGGCTGGTGGTCGCCCAGCTCGCCGTCTGGTGGACCGGCGGCCACGCCGTCCCGCTCGACCCCGCGTACCCGCGGCCGCGCACCGCCGACATGCTCGCCGACGCCGGGGCCCTGCTGACCGTGGGCGACAAGGCGCTGCTCGCCGAGGCGGGCATCCCGGCCGCGCAGGCGCTCGCGCTGGACCCGAACGGGCTGCCGCAGGCCGCCACCACCGCGCCGCACCTCCCACCCGACGGCGAGCATGCGCTCGCCCTGGTGATGTACACCTCCGGCTCCACCGGCCGCCCCAAGGGCGTGCAGGTCACCCACCGGGCCATCACCGACCTGGTCACCGCGCCGGACGCGGTGGTGCTCGGGCCGGGCGACCGGGTGCTGTTCCACTCGCCGTCCACCTTCGACGCGGCCACCTTCGAGATCTGGTCGCCGCTGGCCGTCGGCGCGGCCGTGGTGGTCTCGCCCGCCGAGCGCCCGACCGCCGAGGACCTGACCCGCGACGTGGAGCGGTTCGGCGTCACCGCCGCCTTCCTGACCACGGCGCTGTTCCACCAGCTGGCCGCCCGCCGCTCGCGGATCTTCGGGGTGCTGCGCACCCTGCTGGTCGGCGGCGAGGCGCTCTCCCCCGAGCACGCCGGGACGGTGCTGCGGGCCTTCCCCTGGCTCGACCTGGTGAACGTCTACGGGCCCACCGAGGCCACCACCTTCACCACCCTGCACCGGGTGCGCGAGGCCGACTGCGCGGGGCCGGTGCCGATCGGCCGCCCGTTCGGCGGGGCCCGGGTGCGGGTGCTGGACGAGCAGTTCGAGCCGGTGCCGCAGGGCGGCCGCGGCGAACTGTGGATCGGCGGCGCCCGGCTGACCCCGGGCTACCTGGGGCAGCCCGGCCTGACCGCCGAGCGGTTCCGGGAGATCCCCGGCGCCGGGCGGATGTACCGCAGCGGCGACCTGGTCTCGGCCCGGCCCGACGGCGCGCTGGACTTCCACGGGCGCGCCGACGACCAGGTCAAGGTCCGCGGTTTCCGGATCGAGCCGGGCGAGGTCGAGCACGCCCTGCGGCAGCACCCGGAGGTCTCCGAGGTTGCCGTGGTGGTCCGCCGGGCCGGCGCCGAGGACGCCGCGCTGACGGCCTTCGTGGTGCCCGCCGAGGGCCACCGGCCCACCGGCGAGGCCTTGCGCGGCCACCTGGCCGAGCGGCTGCCCGCCCACCTGGTGCCCACCGGCTGGGCCGTGCTGGCCGCCCTCCCGCTGACCGGCACCGGCAAGGTCGACCGCCGGGCCCTCGCCGACACCGACCCGGCGGACGGCGACACCACCCCGGCCCGGCCCGCGGACGGTGACACGCTGACCCCGCTCCAGCAGGAGGTGGCGGCGGCCTGGGCCCGAGCGCTCGGCCACCCGGTCGAGCGGGCGGACGCCGACTTCCTGGCCGAGGGCGGCCACTCGCTGATGGCCATGTGGGTGGTCGACGACCTGCGCGAGGACCTGGGCGTCGACCTCTCGCTGGCGCAGTTCTTCACCCACCCCACCGTCGCCGCCCAGGCCGAACTGGTCGAACGGGCCCTGCTCGCCGCCCACGGCGAGCCCACCGAGGAGCAGCGATGACCGCCGCCACCGACCCGGCCCGGCAGGCCGAACTGCTCCTGCTGGCCAAGCGGCGCTCCGCCGCCGCCCGCCCCGCCGGACCGCGCCCCGGCGGGCGTCCCAGCCCGGCGCCGCTCTCGCACGCCCAGCACCGGATGTGGCTGACGGAGCGGCTCGGCCGGGCCGGCGCGCTGTACCACGTGCCGCTCGCCACCCGGCTGCGCGGACCGCTGGACACCGGCGCGCTCGCCGAGGCACTGACCGCCCTGACGGCCCGCCACGCGATCCTGCGCACCCGCTACGGGCAGCACGGCGAGCAGCCGTTCCAGGAGCCGGTCGCCGCGGCCCCGGTGCCCGTCCCCGTGGTGGAGGTGGCCGCCGACGCCGCCGACGGGCTGCTGCGCACCGAGGCGGCCCGCCCGTTCGACCTGGCCGCCGGCGCCGCGCTGCGCGCGCTGGTGCTGCGGCACGGACCCGAGGACCACACCCTCCTGCTCACCCTGCACCACATCGCGGTGGACGGCGGCTCGCTGCCGGTGGTCACCGAGGAGCTCGCCGCGCTGTACGCCGCCGCGCTCGCCGGCCGCCCCGCCGAGCTGCCCGAAGTCCCGCTCCAGTACGCGGACTTCGCCCGCTGGGAGCGCGGCCGGGAGGCCGAGCTGGACGCCCGGGTCGCCGAGTGGGCCGAGCTCCTCGACGGCGCCCGCCCGGTGCCGCTGCCCCGGCCTGCGGCCGGCGCCGGCCGCGACCGGACGGCCCGGCTGCACACGGCGGAGCTGCCCGCCGCGACCGTGGACGGGCTGCGCGCGCTCGGCCGACGGCACGGCGCCACGCTGTTCACCGTGGTGCTGGCCGCCGCCTTCGCCACCCTGGCCCGCGCCACCGGCGCCGGCGACCTCACGCTCGGCTGCGCCGGCGGCCAGCGCTCGCGGCCGGAGCTGCGCCGGCTGGTCGGCCTGTGCGTCAACACCCTGCCGATCCGCGCCGACCTGACCGGCGATCCGACCTTCGGCGAGCTGCTCGGCCGGGTGCGGTCGGCCCAGCTGGCGGCGCAGGGCCGGCACGAGGTGCCGTTCGACCTGGTGGTGGAGCGGCTCGGCGCCGCGGCCCGCGGGCAGGACGGCTCCCCGCTGCTCTCGGTCACCTGCGACCTGGTCGCGCCCACGGACGCGCTCGGGCTGCCGGGGACGGCGGCGCAGGCCGTCGAACTCGATCTCGGCCTGGCCAAGTTCGACCTGGGCCTGTTCCTGGAGGACGGTCCGCAGCCGCGCTGCCTGGTGCAGCACGCCGAGGGCGCGCTGAGCGGGCCGGACGGCGCGCACCTGCTGGCCGACTTCGTGGCGCTGCTCACCGCCGTGGCCGGGGACGACGGGCTGCGGCTCGACCGGCTGCCGGTCCGCGCCTGGGAGTCCGAGCACCCCGCCGTGGCGGCGCTGCTGGCCGATCCCCGGCTCGGCGAGGCCTTCGTGCTGGAGCGCGACGGGCTGCCGCCGCTGGCGTACGCGGTCGCCCGGGGCCCGTTCGGCGTCCCGGCCGCCGAGCTGCGGGCGGCGCTGCGCGCGCTGCTGCCGGCCGACCGGGTGCCGGCCGCGGTCACCCTGCTGGACGCGCTGCCCCGGACCGCCGACGGCGCCGTCGACACCGACCGGCTGCCGGGCGCCCGGCCGGCCGCGCAGGAGACGCCGACCGCCCACCGCGCGCACGAGGACACCGTCCGGACGGCCTTCGGCGAGCTGCTCGGCAGCCGGCCGGGGCCGGACGGCGACTTCTTCGTGCTGGGCGGGCACTCGCTCGTCGCCGTCCAGCTCGCCGAGCGGCTCCGGCTGCGCACCGGGCTGCCGCTGGCCGGGCTGGACGTCCTGGAGCAGCGCACCCCGCGCGCGCTGGCCGCCCTGCTGGCGGGCCGGGCGGACGAGCAGCGGGCGGCGCGGGCGCGGTGCCCCGCGGGCGCGGCGGGCGGGGGCCGGCCGGTCCGCCCGGGCACGGTGCTGGTCACCGGTGCCACCGGCGGCGTCGGCGCGGCCGTGCTGCAGGAACTGATGGCGCAGGGCCGCCCGGTGCGGGCGCTGGCCCGCCCGGAGTCCGCGCACCTGGTGGCGCTGGACGGCGTGGAGGTGGCCGAGGGCGACCTGGCCGACCTCGACAGCCTGCGCGCGGCCGCCCGTGGCGCGGACGCCGTGATCCACGCGGCCTGCACGTTCACCCGGCACGAGGTGGACGTGGCGGCCATGCGGGTGCTGGTGGAGTCCTGGCAGCGCGGCGGCTTCGTGTTCATCAGCAGCATCGACGCCTACGGCCGCCCGGTGGACGAGGAGGTGCCGGAGGGTGTGCCGGAGCAACTGCCGGTGACCGCCTACGGGCAGGCCAAGCTCGACTGCGAGCGGATCCTGCTGGCGGCGGCCGGCGACGGCGGCCGGGGCCCGGCCGCCGTGGTCCGCTCGCCGATCGTCTGGGGTCCGCACCGGCGGCTGCGCGAGCAGCTGCGCTGGGGCGCGACCGGCGACCTCTTCCAGGCCGCGCGGGCAGGGCGGGAGCTGGTGCTGCCGGACCCGGCGGCCGACGGCCGGAGCTGGTACGGCGCGTCCTGGGTGCACTCGGGCGCGCTCGCCCGGGCCGCGGTCGCCGCCCTCGACGAGCGCGGCCCGGACGCCGGCCGGGTGGTGAACGCCGTCTCCGGCCACCTGGCCTGGTCCGAGTTCGCGGCCGAGCTGGCCCGGTTGCTCGGCTCTCCGTCCGCGGTGCGGCTGGCCGCCGGCGCCGACCCGGAACTGGCCCGCCCCTGGCGCTACCGGGCCGACGCGCTGGCCGGGGCGGTGCGCGCGGAGCCAGGCGAGGACTGGCGTGCGGTGCTGGCCGCGATGGTGCGGTAGCGGACGCCACCGGCCCCGGCGGCGCGGCGCGTTCGCCGGATTCGCTCCCCCGTCCGGCCGTAGGACCGCCCTGTGGCCGCATAAGTCCGGGTGCCCTACTGCGGCACCCGGGCACCGAAGAGGGGGACGGCCGGGCCGATGGTCTCCCGGCCGAGCGCCGAGCGAGGGACTGCCCGCCATGCCTCGTCCCGTCCGGGTCGCGATCGTCGGGGCCGGCCCCGCCGGGATCTGCGCGGCCGACGCCCCGGTCAAGTCCGATCTGGCGGGCGACCCGGGCGTCTCGGTCGACCTGTTCGAGCGGATGCCCGCGCCGTTCGGCCTGATCCGCTACGGCGCGGCCCCCGACCACCCGCGGACCAAGGACATCGTCACCGCGCTGCAGCAGGTGCTCGACAAGCCGCAGGTCCGGCTGTTCGGGGACGTCGACCACCCCGGTGGCATCGGGCTGGACGACCTGCACCGGTTCTACGACGCGGTGATCTTCTCCACCGGCGCCAACGCCGATCGCGACCTGGACGTCCCGGGCATCGGGCTGGACAGCTCGTACGGCGCGGCGGACTTCGCCTCCTGGTACGACGGCCACCGGACGTCCCGCGCGACTGGCCGCTGGAGGCGGAGCGGGTCGCGGTGCCGGGCGTCGCCCTGGACGTCGCGCGGATCCTCGCCAAGACCGGCGACGAGCTGCTGAGCACCGGGATACCGCCCGACGTGCACCGGGGGCCGGCCGCCAACCGCGCTGTCGAGGTGCACGTGTTCGGCCGCCGCGGCCCCGCCCGGGCCAAGTCCAGCCCGATGGAGCTGCGCGGACTCGACCACTCGCCGGCCTCGGGGCGGCCGAGGTCGGCCCGGGCGATCGGGACCTGCGGCGGTAGCAGAAGGCCAGCTCTCGGCCCGCGAACTCCGCGGTCGGCTCCGTGTCCGGGGCGGGTGGCAGGGTGAACGTGGGCAGGCCTGCCACGTCCAGCTCCGTGTACGGGTGAAGCTCGTCGGCGCCGTGCGCGGAAGCCGACCACCAGGTCCACGCACCCGGTTCTGCGGTCCCTCGGCAGGCCGTCCGGTCCGTCCAGCGCGCAGCTGCCCACTGGGTGTGGCACAGCGCCCAGTGACCTGAGGTGGAGTGCGCCGAGGGCCGCTCCGTCATGGACGTCTCGCGCCGGCTCGCCGTCGCGCCGGACACGGTCCGCACTTGGCGTCGGCGCTTCATCGAACGGGGCTTGGACGGCCTGGGCGACGAGCCCCGCCCCGGTGTCCCGCGGAAGATCACCGACGCGGACGTCGAGCGGGTCGTCGTCAAAACCCTGGAGGAGAAGCCGAAGAACGCCACCCGCCGGTCGACGAGGTCGATGGCCGCGGCCACCGGCATGTCGCAGTCCGCGATCTCCCGGATCTGGCGCGCGTTCGCCCTGGCACCGCACCGCGCCGAGACGTCTCCGCTCAGCACCGACCCCTTGTTCATCGACAAGGTCCGCGACGTGGTCGGCCTCTACCTCGACCTGCCCGAACGTGCACTCGTGCTCCGCGTCGACGAGAAGTCCCAGGTCCAGGCCCTGGACCGCTCCCAGCCGGTGCTGCCGATGATGCCCGAGGTGCCCGGGTGCCCGAGCGCCGCAGCCACGACTGCGTTCGCTCGGGCACCACCACGCTCTTCGCGGCGCTGGACACCGCGACCGGCAAGGTCATCGGCTCGCTCCACCGCCGCCACCGCACCGCCGAGTTCAAGAAGTTCCCGGCCGAGCTCGGCCGCCAGGTCCCCGCCGACCTCGAGGTGCGCCTGATCCTGGACAACCACATCACCCACGAGGTCCCGGCGATCAAGACCTGGCTGGTCGCCCACCCCCGCTTCCACCTGCACTTCACTCCGATCGGATCGTCCTGGCTGAACCTGGTCGAGCGGTGGTTCGCCGAACTCACGCAGAAGGAGCTCCGCCGCGGCGTCCACCGCTCCGTCCAAGCCCTGGAGCGCGACATCCACACCTGGCTCGCCGACTGGAACGACCACCCCAGACCGTTCACCCGGACCGAGACCGCCGATGAAATCCTCGACGAGGTCGCCGCCCACCACCACCGGATCTCCGACCAAGGTCACCAGTTCCTGCGTCCGGGACCGAGCAGTCCACGATGGCCGTCGTCAGCTGCCCGCCGACACCGTGATCGACGCAGACCGCCTCCACGGGGCGGCGGCCCGGGCGGCCTGTTGTGGATACGACGACGAGACCGTCCTGCGCGACCAGGACACCGATGACTCGTTCTCCACCGCCGGCATCTCCCCCTCCCCCAGGCGACATCCGGGCCCCCGGTCATGCCCGACAACGAGCGCGACAACACCCCGGGGCCGTCTCCCCCGACGGGCACGGGGTCGCCTTCGTCTCCCTCCAGGGCCACACCCTCACCACCTACCTCAGCGCCACCGCTCCCGGCTCCACCCCCACCCCGCCGCCCCCAGCAGCGAGTTGGCCTCCCTGGGCGACCGGGCGTTCATCATCGGCTGGCGCCGACCCCCGCCAGAGGGAAGCTGTGCCGGATCCGGGCCCGGCGGCCTGGAACCAGCGCTGTACCGCCAGGGGTTGAAGAGGGCCGCCGGACATGGTCCGTGGGGCTGACGGCACCGCCGCTCCGGGCTCCTATAGTGGGCGCGCGCCAGGCGGATCAGCCGGACGGAGCCTCCCGATCCGCCGTCCACGGAGGTCTCGCACGATCTACGGGGCCGCTGCGCACAGGCCGACCGTCCTCAGAGAGGGTACTCATGAGCCAGTCCGTTCCCGAGCCCGTCACCCATCCCGATTTCGCCGAAGGCTTCCGGGGCGCGGTCCTGCGCCCCGGTGACACCGGCTTCGACGAGGCCAGGGCGGTCTACAACGGACGTGCGCTGGACACTCCTCCAGCGCTGATCGCCCGCTGCACCGACGCCGCCGACGTGGTGGCGGCCCTGCAGTACGCCTCGGCGCGCGACCTGCCGGTCGCCGTCCGCTCCGGCGGCCACGGCGCCGACGGCCACGCATCGCCCGGCGGCGCCCTGGTTGTGGACCTGACCGGCCTGAGGGAGATAACCGTCGACCCCGGCACCCGCACCGTACGCGCGCAGGCCGGAGTCCTGCTCGGCGAACTGGACGCGGCGACCCAGCAGTACGGACTGGTCGTACCGTCCGGCACGGTCACCACGACCGGCATCGCCGGGCTGACCCTCGGCGGCGGGATCGGCCACCTCATGCGCCGCTTCGGCGCCACCGTCGACAACCTGCTCGCCTGCGAAGTGGTCACCGTGGACGGCCGGCAGGTCCGCGCGGACGAGAGCGAGAACCGAGACCTCTTCTGGGCGCTGCGCGGCGGTGGCGGGAACTTCGGCGTGGTCACCGCCTTCGAGTTCCGGGCCCACCCCGTAGGACCCGACGTCGTCTCGGGACAGCTCATGTTCCCCGGGGAACAGGCGGCCGGGGTGCTGTCGCGACTCCACGCGCTGATGGCCGACTCACCCCGGGAGCTGGGTCTCGGGACAGTGCTCACCCTCGCGCCGCCGCTGCCGTTCCTGCCCGCCGCCATGCACGGGAGGCCGGTCCTCCTCCTACTGCCCTGTTTCACCGGCCCGGCGAACGCGGCCGGCGAGGTGATCGGCCGCCTCCGCGCCCTCGGCGAGCCCGTCCTCGACACGGTCGGGCCCACCAGCTGGGTCGAGGCGAACAGCATGCTGGACGCGATCGTCCCCTACGGCCACCGCACCGCACAACGCGGCGGCTACCTGGCCCGGTTGAGCGCACCAGTGGTGGACACCCTCATGGAGCGCCTCGCCGCAGTGCCGGACGTGCCGGGAACGGTGATCGCGGTCAACGCGTGGTCGCTGGGCGGAGCGATCTCGGAGGACGTCGACGAGGACGCCACCGCCTTCTCCCGCACAGGGGCCGCCTGGCTGTGGGAGTGCTCGGCAGTCTGGCGGGGATCGGAGCGCGACAAGGAGTTCGACGGGTGGACGGAGGGAACCCGGGCAGCCCTGAGCCCCTTCACGCTCCCGAACGCGTACACCAACCTGACCGAAGACCAGGGCGATGCCTGGCGGCGCAAAGCGTTCGGACACGAAGCCAAGTACCGGCGCCTGGCCGAGGCCAAAGCGGTCTGGGACCCACGCAACCTGCTGCGCCACAACAAGAACATCGCCCCCGCCGCCGACCGGACGGTGGAGGCGAAGGGCCCGCGGTCGTAGGCGGACGGTGAGCAGGTGGCGAGCCGGCCGGTGCGGCGGCTGCGCTGAATCGCGCCGGTCAAGGGCGGGAACCCGTTGCGGATCGCCGAGAAACGGCGGTTGCAGCCAAAGGCACCCGCACCGCAGTCCCGCACTGCAACCAGCGCGCCGTCCACGATCCACAACCAGCCGACACCCGCAGCCGGCCGGGCACCGGCGCCGGCAGCGGGCCGAGGCGCTGGACGACGCGGCACACCGTCGCCGCCGAGATGCCGAACAGCGAGGCGAACTGCCGCCTCGTCAGGTTCGCCCGGCAGTGCACCGCCACCAGCAGCGCCCACCGCGCCCACGGCGAGCACCACGGACCACCACCGGGCCCGTCGCCGCCCCGCTCCTAAGCGGTGCGGGGCCCTGCTGTGTGCCGGTGGGTGCGGCGGGAGGTGGCGATGTGACGGCTCGACGCCTCCGCCGGGCAGGTCCGTTCGCCGACCGGGCCCCTGCGGGCCGGCCACCGCCCCGGTCGCCGGGCCGGGCGCCCCGACGAGCAAGGCCCCCAGCTGTTGATCGCGGGACGTCCGGCGTATCGGTCACGGCACCCGCAGGCCTCGTCGATCGTCCACCCTGCCGTGGCCGGCCGACCGGACCCGTCCTCGGAGCGGGTCGGCGTACCGGATGCCGCCCGCCGGCTCGGCGCCGGTGCTCACGCGGGGTGCACCCGGAGCCGGCCACGCCGACCGGGGCCGACTCCGTTCGGTGACGCAGCTCGGCCGATGCCGGTCGCTGGCATGGGACGATCACCGTAGGCAGGGGCTCACCGACTCCGCTCCCGCGCGGGCGCACCACCCGGGCTCACCCCCGGCAGGACGGGCGCACCGCAGGGGCGCCCGTCCGACGGCCGGCTCCGCGCCGGGCCGAGGCGGCTGGGCGGGGGCAGGAGCGGTTCCTTTGCCGCCTCGGACGGGCGGCCGTACTCGTCGCGGGCGACGCCGACGACGCCACCGCGTCCAGATTGGTCCTCGGCAGGGTTCGCGCGCCACGAGGGGCCGTCGGCACACGACACCCGAGCGCGTGCTCGCCGACAAGAGCTGTTCGAGCGGTTTCAGCCCTGGCTTGGTCAACCCCTAGGAGCTGTCCGGCCGAACACCGTCAACGGACACTGAGCCTTTTCAGGGCGGCCACCGAACGGGTGATGGTCGAGCGGTGGGGATGAGGGCAGAACGAACGAGGCTCCCGGGCTGTTGAGCGAGATGTCTTACGTCTCAAGCAGCCAGCCAGGAAGCCTCGTTGGTCACTTATCCTGCCGCACTGGACCTGCCGCACGCGCTCGTCGAGTGGGTCACCATGCTCATGGTCACCCGCGAGGGTGACCGCCGCTGCAAACTCCCTCCCTCGCAACGCGCCTTGGTCGCGCTGGTGTACCTGCGCAGGCACGACACCCTCGCGCAGATCGCGGCCGGCTTCCGGACCAGCGTCGGCACCGCCCACGCCTATGTCCACCAGGTCACTGACCTGCTGGCCCGGAAGGCGCCCGGCCTGACCCGGGCCCTGCGCGACGCCGATGTGGAGTACGTCCTGGTCAATGGCACCCCCGCCGAGTGCCACTGCGTCGGCGACGGCCGCGCCGACTACTTGGGAAAGCACCGCCGCCACGGCGTGGACCACCAGGTCATCACCGGTCCGACAGGCAAACTCGTGTGGATCTCCCGCGTCCTGCCCGGCCGCACCCACGACCTGACCGCCGCCCGTACTCACCGCATCGTGAAGACATGCGTCCGACTCCGCATCCCAGCCCTGGCCGACATGGCGTACACCGGCGCCGGCGGCACCTTCGCC
>NZ_QLLT01000038.1 GCF_003259315.1 Kitasatospora sp. SolWspMP-SS2h
CGAATCGCCTCAGAGCATCCCGCGGCCCGAAAGACCTGGGTCGACGGCGGCTACCGCCAGCACCTCGTCGAACACGCCGCCACCCTGGGGATCGACATGCACATCGTCCGCCGCGACCCCGCCACCAGGGGCTTCGCTGTCCTGCCGCAGCGGTGGACCGTCGAGAGAACGCTCGGCTGGCTCATGAACCACCGCCGCCTGGCCCGCGACTACGAAGCACACGCGCACCGCTCCGAAGCCATGATCCACGTCGCGATGATCAACCTCATGACCCGCAGACTCACCGGCGAGAGCACCCCGACATGGCGTGGCACATGCACCACCACCAGCCCGACAATCCGGGACCAAACAACGGGACGAAACGCCCTCTCAGATCGTTGGTCGTCCAAGCATCCGAGGAGGCTGAGGAGCGACGGGCGTCGGGCATGCAGGGCCCAGCCCCTGGCCGCGTCCGCGCTCTGCTGCTGTGGCGCGGATCCGGTAGCCGTGGTTGACGGTGGCAGCGGTTATGGTCCGCTCGTCTGCCTCCTGCTCCGTTGAAGGACGGTCTCAATGGCCCGTACCACCCCGCCGCGCCGCGTGGACATCGCTGCGGTCTTCCCGGAACTGGCGCTGCTGGCGCGGCAGGCAGTCCGCCTGCACCCTCGGCTGGGCGTGCCGGCCGTTCGTGACAGTTCGGTCGGGGGCCCGCTCCTGTGGCCGGCCGACGAGCCGTGGCCGGTCTGTGGGGGCCCGCACCCGGAGGACGACCTGCCGGTGTCACTGGCGGACGTCCGGCGTCGTCGCGAGCTCCACAGGGCGGGCTGGGCGGGCGGGGGTCCCGCCGCGCAGGAGCAGGCGGCGCTCGATGCGACGTACGTGGGTCATCCGTGGAGCCAGGAGCCGAACGCCCTGCTGCCGGTGGCCCAGCTCTACGCAGGAGACATCCCCGGGCTGCCGTGCCCTGCGGATTCGGACCTGCTGCAGGTGTTGTGGTGTCCGCTGGAGCACGACCCGAACTGGATGCCGGCTGCCCGGGTGGTGTGGCGCGACTCTGCCGCGGCGGGCGCGCTGCTGGTGGAGCCGCCGCAGCCCGCGGACGTGTCGGCGCACGGCGACTACCTGCCCGAGCCGTGCGTACTGCACCCCGAGGTGGTGACCGAGTACCCGGCTCTGCTGGAGCTGGAACCGGACCTCGCGCAGCGTGTCGGGGATTGGTGCGAAGAGCAGTCCACCGGCACCGACCCGAGGTACCTGCACGAACAGGAGGCCCGGGCCTACTACCAGTACGAGCTGTCCGTCGCCCCGGGGTGGAAGGTGGGCGGCTGGGGTCCGTGGAGTTTCAGCGATCCGTCGGTCATGCGGTGCACGACTTGCGAGTGCGTCATGAGGCCGCTGCTGACGATCAGTTCAGGTGCCCTGGACGGCAGCGGCTGGGATCCGATCGAGGACCGGGACTCCGGCGAGGACATCGGCATCATGATCGGACGGAGCTACGACATGCAGCTCTACTACTGCCCCGCCTCCTTCGATCACCCGCACCTGGAGGTCATGCAGTAGACAGCCGGCGCGTTCCACGAGGGTTGTGGCGTTCGTCCGGCCCGGGCAACCCCCGTGGGGAATCAAGGCGAGCAGGTCTGGCCAACCCTGTAGCACGGGTGGCCGTTTTCGGGGCTCTGGCCGTGATTCCGTGAAGCAGCCGTGCTGATCACCAGCATCCGCGTAGGGCGGGGCCGAGGGCGAGCCGGGAGCGGGGAAGTGGTCGCTACGGTCGTGTTCGTAGCGACATCGGGCTGCACCTGGACAGCCCCGCCCCGATTTTCGGGGCCTGCTGGCGGACGGTCTACCGGCACTTCACCGGTCACCACTACGGGAGACTGTTCGAGTTCTATCCCTCATGCCTGTCCCAGGAGTAGTTCGTGAGAGACACCGTGGTTTCCGATGCACTGGCCCGGGCTGGGCTGCTCCTGCTGTCGGTCCCTGTTCCGGCGGAGGTGTGTCCGCCCCAGGGCGCCTGGGTGTCGTCCTGCTCGCCCGCGGACGGCCGGATCGACGAGGTCGTCGACCTCGCGCAGCCCGACGGCCTGGAGAGGTTCGACGAGGCGTGGCTGCGCCTGGCGACCCGGATGAGCCTGTTCGCCGGGGACGGCGCCTTCCTGCTCGCCGTCACCCTGGACCCGGACAACGAGTACCCGCTCTGGACGCCGGTGCGGCTCACGGAGCGCTGGAACGTCTCGGGCCGCAACCCGGGCACCATCTCCGGACCGATCGGCAGCGGCGGCCTGCTGGCGGCCTCCATGGATGGCGAGGTGATCATCTCCGGGACGACCTGGCAGGACGGGACGGCTTCGGCGCTCGGTGTGCCGCACCCCTACCGCGCGGAGCCGATCCGCCGCTACGTCCAGGGAATGCTCGACGAAGGAGAACTTCCCGCCGGCACCGAGGACGGCGTCCGCAACTGGCTCATGCGGGCCTGAGCGGGCCGAACCCGCAGACGCCGTTACAGCACCGCGAACGCTGGGGCAGCCACCCCTGGGGTGGCCGCCCCACTCGGCTCATCCGCAGGTTCTACACCCACTCCACGCCGTGCTCGGCCAACTGCGCGAGCTGATCCGCACTCAACCCGGTCCGGCGGGACTTGGCGTTGTTCAACCAGGCGCCGAGTCCGACCTCGACCTGCTCGACGATCTCCTCGCCGCCGGCACCGACCACGACCCGCTCCAACTGTTCCTTCTTCGCGGCGGCCTCGGCGGCCAGCTCCTGGTCCTCCTCGATGCCCAACGCCAGCAGCAGCTCCCGCTGCTCCTCGGCGAGCTGCGCCCAGGCGCCGCGCTGCGCCCGCACCCACCGCCCGATCGCCCCGCCCTCGAAGCTGGTGTCGACCGGCAGGTCGTGGCCGCGTCCGGCCTCCGCATGTCCAGCGCACCGCGATATCCGGTTCCGGTGGATCTCGGATATTTTGGATGTGCTCGAACGGTACGTCAAATGCCATGGCAGTGCGGGCTGGTCGGTGTGCGGTCGGCTGTTACGCGGCGGTGGCGGATCGAGCACGAGCACGGAGTATCGGCTTGACATGATTCTCGTACCGCGTCCGACGGGGCCTGCCGGCCCGAACCGCAAGGACGCGCACCCGCCGCTCACCGCCGTCCGTTCCGGGGGGGGAACCTCCGATGTCCGTCCGTACCGCCGCGCCCGTCTCGCTACCTTCGCCGTCGTCGTCCTCGGCGCCACCGTCCCTGTCCTGACCGCTACCTCCAGTGCCTGGGCGTGCGGCGACGCACCGGCCGCCGGCGCGGCGGCTGCGAACACCCCGGCCGCACAGCCCGTCGCCGAGCCGCAGTTACGGGTCGATGCGATCACAGGGGAGAAGAGCATCACGGCGGGCGGGGCCCCGGTCGAGTTCACGGTGAAGGCCAGCATCAGCGGCCCCGGGTCGATCAAGGACGTGATGCCGTTTCCGAGCTTCTTCAACAAGGCCGGTGACTCGGCCGCCGGCACCCTGCTGAAGCAGAACCTGGCACTCCAGGTGAAGACCGCGGAGGACTGGAAGGACCTGGCCCTGTTCACCGGCTGCGACCCGGTGCTGCATGCCGACTACTTGTTCCTGAAGGCCGACTACGCATCGGGTGACTCGCACGGCTACACGTTCCGTCTGTTCGTCACCGCGCACGCCAACCCCGCCCAGACCCAGGTCGACGTCAGCACAGGTCTCGGCAACGTGTTCTTCCACGCGGGCTACGAGTTCACTGGCAACAAGAGCTTCGTCCTGTCGATCGTGCACCCGACCGCCCCGACCAGCCCAGCCCCCTCGGCGTCTGCGTCCGCGACCGAGGCCCCGACCAGCCCCGCCCCCTCGCCCAGCACCAAGGCCCCGACCGCCCCGGCGGCCTCGGCATCCCCGACCGCCATCCCGGTCGCGGTGGTGAGCTCCGCCCCCGCGAGCCCGTCGGCGGACCCCGTCGCGGCGAACCTGGCGTCCACCGGCGGCGGCTCCTCCTCCACCCCGATGCTCATCGGCGGCACCGCACTGGTCCTGCTCGGCGTCGGCGCCGTGGTCTTCGCCCGCCGCCGCACCGCGGCCGCCCGCGACTGACCGGTACCGCACCAACCCCCTCCTCGCCCCGACGGCCGTCGCAGCCGTCGGGGCGAAACACATCCCGAGCCGCGCAGCGAAGCAGCGGGGCTGCGGGTGGCAGCCCCGCCCGCTCACGCCTGCATCGCCTCCTCCATCTCGCGCCGCACCGGGGCCAGCTCGGCGGCCCACTCGACCCCGGCCCGGCCCAGCAGCCGCAGTTGCTCCACGGTGAGCCTCGCCCAGCGGGAGCGCTGGTTTGACAGCCACACGCCCAGGCCCAGCAGCAGCGGCTCCTGGTCGCCCTCGGGCGGCCTCCAGCTACCTCGCCCGACTCCTCGACCAGTGCGAGATCCGAATCGCCGAGGAGACGGGCAGCATCAACCCGCCCGAGACATCCAGCCCCTGACAGCCCGTCCCGACCTGTCGACGACCGGCGGACTGGCATGTTCGCGGCCGAAAAATCCCAGGTCATACCCCTGGCCGCCGCGAACCGGCAGGTCTCGCACTCCCGCTACGGCAGCCCCGCTACAGCACCACCGGGCGGCCGAGCAGTGCAGCCGCGCCGTCTGCCCCAGGCGCTGCTGGCCTCCCACAGCCGGGCCGCGCAACGCCCCCTCGCTCTGCGGCCCGGCTGCTGTGCTGCCCGGCGGGCGCGGAGAATCGATCGAACGGGCAAGGCGGGGCCGGGGCTGTCACACCTTGCCGGAGCCCAACTGCGGGCTGTTCCACCGGGCGGGCACCAGACAGTCCCGGGCCCGGGGCGGTCAGGTGGTGATGCCGATGCTGCGCCAGGCGGCGGTGACTTGGGTGAGGGCGGTGCGGGAGACGCGGGTGTGGGGGCTGCCGGAGAGGTGGGCGGCGGCGAGCACGCGGGCGGCGGGCAGGCGCTCCCGTAGTAGGGCGCCGGGCACGGTGCAGCACCCTGGAGGGGCCAGGGGGCTTCAAAGTGGATCACGTAATGGGGATCATGGCACACGTGATACGTCGTCATGAGCTCTCGGATGTGGAGTGTGAGGTGCTGTCCCGGCTCCTGCCGAGGTCGGGGATCGGGCGGGCTAGGGCGAACGATTGGGTGGTGGGATCATGAGTGAGTACCTCGACCGAGTGTTCGAGGCGATCGGGCCGGGGCGCCCGGACGGGCCCGCAGTAGCCGACTGGGGGCCGGTGGAAGACCTCCTGGGGGCTGGTCTCCCGGAGGACTTCAAGAGGATCGTCGAGACCTACGGGCCGGCGATGATCAATGAACACCTCATGCTCTTCCACCCGGGGACCGAGCTGTTCAACCTGAAGGACCACGTCTCCTCGCGGATCGGGGCCCTGAAGGCGACGGACTGGGGCGATATCACCTTCCGGGGAGCCGTCCCGGCTGGCGGTGGGCCGGACGGCCTGATCCCTGTGATCGGTACGGACCGCCGCGAGTCCGTCTTCTTGGTCAGGGCAGAGGCCGGGGGAGGGTGGAATGTGGTCGGGTTCGCATTCGACGGTGGGTTCACCGAATTCGGGATGGGATTCAGCGAGTGGCTCCACCGGTACCTGCTCGGTGAGGACGTCTTGGGGCCGGGCACGGGAATGCCCCGCCGCGGGGCGGTGATGATCCATCACCTTCCCCGGGCTCGTGGCGGGGGTGTCGTCGAGCGCCGCGGTCCCGCCCGCGCCAAGTAGGGCGCGCGACAACGGCAGCGATAGCCGTGCCGTTCGTCCGGCAGCCGGAGCCAACCAACCCTGCCGACTGAGTGGGGCCCTGCGGCGCTGTCTGGTGCCCCCTCGCGGCCCGCCCAATGTTTCGCATGCAGTACGCCGTTGGAGGGGTGGTCGTTGTGCTTCGCAAGTCGACGGTCGTCTGGCATGCCACTTGGCTGGGCGCAGTGGTGGGGGCCGCGCCCTATCTGTGCATCGGTACGGCCATCGCGGAGTCCTTCGGGTTCGGGCTCGGGCTCGCAGCCGTTGCGTTCGGGCTGGTCACGGGGGCTTTGCCGGGGCTGGTGGCCGGGGCCTCGCTGGCAGCGAGCCGAAAGGGCACACCCACCAGGCGGTGGTCCGTGCGAGCGTCCCTGGTGACGGGGGCCGTGTTTCTCCTGGAGAGCATGGTCGTGATGGGTCTCACCGGCGGTCCTGCGTTCTTCGCCCTGGTGGTCTTCGGCGTCCCCGTTGCCATGGTGGTCGCCGCGCGGGCAGCCGCGGCCATGGCACGCAAGGTCGGCGAGTTCGCGTGGGTCGGTCCCGAGGAGTATGCGCTCTTCTACCGGCTCGACCGGGCCGGGGCCCACCACAGGGCCAACGCGTAGGCCGGGTAGACACCGTTGCCCGGTCGGCGCGACGTCCACGGCGTGGTTCGGCCCGTCACGCACGGATGCCCGGGCAGCTCCCCTGTCGGGGATCCGCCCGGGCACCTGCCGCTGTCCGTCTCTGCAGGACGCCGGATCCGGCCTGACCCGCCGTCAGAACGGCTGGGGCGCCAGGGCGGTTCGGATGATCTCCGCCCAGGCCTCCGCGTTGGACGCCGGGGGCGCAGCCGTCCAGGCCGGCGCCAGGTCGGCGACCATTCGGTTCCCCTCCCGGGCCTGGTCGGCCAGTCCCTCCTCCAGGTGGTCGGCGCCGCCGTCCGCGGCGCCGGTGACGATGATCCGGCCGGTGACCGGACGCCTACGACGCGGACCTGCTGCTCACCGTGCGCTGGCACCAGCGGAACGGCTGGTTGTACATCTGGGACCACGAGGCCCAGTCGGACCTGCCGTTCGTCCTGGCCTGCCTCGACCTACCCGCCGACACGGACCCCGACGCCGCCGCTGCCGCGCCGGTGGCCACCGTGATGAGCGACAGCAGCGACCCGGCCCGCTGGCCGAAGACGCCGTCGCCGTTCCCGCAGGGCACCGCCTCTGATCCGGGCTGGGACAACCCTGGGACAACCGTCTCCCAGGAGCGTCCCAGCATGCCGGTTATGTCCGTTTTTCCGGGGGCAGTCCCAGGTTATTTTCTCAGGTAGCGGCGTTTCGCGCTCCACCTGAGGCGCAGCTGGGACGACCCGACGGCTACTGACCCGTCTCATCGAAGCTTGACGCGCCTCGTCGGAGTTTGACCGGCGGGGTGTTGTCTCGTCGGGCCTTGACCCCGGATGTTGGACACGGGTTATGCGGCTTCGGTCAGGGTAGTTGATGTTGTGTTGAGTGCGGTCTCGTAGGTGATCGGGCTGCGGTGTCCGAGGCGGGAGTGGCGTCGGACGGTGTTGTAGCGGTGGGCCCAGCGGAAGACCGCCAAACGAGCCTCGCGCTCGGTGGTCCATCCCCTGCGGCCTTGCAGCAACTCCCGTTTGAGGGTGGCGTTGAAGCTCTCGGCCGTGGCGTTGTCCGCGCTACTGCCGACCGCGCTCATCGACTGGCGGACACCGGCGCGCCGGCAGGCGTTGGTGAACGCGTGGCTGGTGTATTGACTGCCGTGGTCGGTGTGCAGGACGGCCCCGGCCAGGCTGCCGCGGGTCCGTTCGGCCGTGTGCAACGCGTCGATGACCAGGTCGGCGCGCATGTGATCGGCCAGGGCCCAGCCGGCCAGGCGCCGGGAGGCGAGGTCGATGACGGTCGCCAGGTAGAGGAATCTTCCGGAGCCGACGGACAGGTAGGTGATGTCGCCGACGTATTTGGTGTTCACCTCCTCGGCGGTGAAGTCGCGGCCGATCAGGTCCGGGGCCTTGAGGGCTGCCGGGTCGGCGACGGTGGTGCGGTGCCGGCGACGCAGCCGCAGGCCAGTGATGTGGGCGGCCTTCATCAGCCGTGCGATCCTCTTGTGGTTGACCCGGTGCCCGCCGTCACGGAGCTCCGCGGTGATCCTCGGGACGCCGTAAGTGCCGTCGGAGGCCGCGTGGACAGCCCGTATGCGGGCCGTGAGCTTCGCGTCCGCGGTCTGGCGGGCGGCCCGCTCAGGGGCTGTGCGGCGCCAGTGGTAGTAACTCGAGCGGGCGATCCCGAGGACCTGGCACAACCGCTTCACGCCGTAGCGGCGCTGTTGGTCGGCGACGAACTGGAATCGGGTCACCAGCGCGTCTCCCCGGCGAAATACTTCGCCGCCTTGCGAAGGATCTCCCGTTCCTCTTCCAGCTCGCGGACCTTGCGGCGCAAGGCCTCGTTCTCGGCCTCCAGCGACGACGCGGTCGCTGCCGATGCGGTGGCGGCCGGCGCCGCGGCCCGGGGCGTGGGCCTGCCGGCGGCCCGGATCCAGTTCCGCAAGGTCTCCGGGTTGATTCCGAGGTCGACGGCGACTGACTTGATCGTCGCTCCAGGACGCGACTCGTACAGCGCGACCGCGTCCGCCTTGAACTCCGGCGGGTAGTGCTTTATCACCATCGGTGCAGGACTCCTGTCCACCCAGACCCATCAGGGCCAGAGTGTCTCTGGTGTCCAACATCCGGGGTCAAGCCCCCTCCCGGTGCGCGCCCCACCGGTGGATCTCCCACCGCAGCTCCCGCTGCTGCTGCCCCGTCACCACGTCAGCTCCCATGCCCCTACCGTCCTCCCGTCCCGTGCCACCAGTCCAGCGCCGGACCGCCATCCTCCTCGCGCCCATACCGCGGCCGCTCCCGGTAGGAGACCGCGGACGGCCGCTCGCGGTGCGCCTGCGGACCGGGCGGAGCCGCCGTGACCGCGACCGCGGGAACGTGGACCAGGCCGTCGGCGTCGAAGTGGGCATGCTCGGCCAGCACCGTGGCACCCGCTCCGTGCCCCCACCCCCGCTTCGGCGCCAGCGCCCGCATGCGCCGCTCCGCGGCGCCCGGCACAACTACCTTCACCCGGGCCCGGTCCGGTGGCGCCTGCAGCGGCACCGGCCTGCGCACCGGGCGCTGCTGGTGGGCTGGGTGGCCGGTCGGTGCTGGTGTTCATCTTTGTCCGGCCGGGCCATGGCGGACACCGTTTTCGTGACCTTCGTGGTGTCAGCACCCCTCCACCCCCTGGGAGATCGCCATGGAGCACAGCGTCCTCGTCCCGCTCACCGCCGCCCTGGCCGCCGTCTCCGCCGGCCTCTCGGCCCACGCCGCGGGCGCCACCCGCCGCACCGCCCTGACCCGCGCCGCCACCGCCTTCACCACCACCCTGGCCACCACCGTCGCCACCGCTGTAGCCCAGCTCCTCACCTGACCCCACCCCACAGCCCACACCCCACACCTATCGCCCCACAGGCGGCAGCACCGCCCGCAAGCCCGGTCCCGCCCGCGGGGCTCGGCCCGCGGGCGGGCGCTGCGGGCGCGGCGTTGATCCCCGGCCTGCCTGCGGCACGGAAACACGTCAGGGGCCGCCCACCGACCGGTGGGCGGCCCCTGACGTGCTTTCCTCAGTGCTCGCGCAGCCTACCCCGCCGGCACCCGGTTGCCGCACGCGCCCAGCCCCGTTGGACCGTCGGCCCCCGCAGACGTCGCCACGCGTTAACGCTGCGGGGTGGCGGTCTCGATCGCGGCCTGCAGGCGGGCGCGGGCGTCCTGGGCAGCGGCCCGTTCGGCGGGTGTGCCCTGTGCGGGGCGTTGACGGGCACCCAGCGCGCTCGCGCCGGGCACGGCCAGGGTTGGTGATCGGGCAGCGGCGGGAGTTGTTGGCGGTGGGTGGGTAGCCGTAGGCGCGCGTGGATCGGGTTGAGTGGCCACTCCGCTGGTAGGCCCGGTTCAGCCGGCGGTTAGGGCTCACGGACCGGGGCGCCGTGGGGTCATCACGGCGGCCACCGGGTCGGCGCCGAACATCCGGGCCTCGCCCGCGGCCTGCGCCAGAAGGTCTTTGTCCATGTCCTCGAAGTCTTCTCGGCATCGCTGCGCCTGCTCCTGGTAGGCGTGCAGTACCTCGTGCAGCGCGCTCTCGACGGCGGCCGGCGACCAGGGCAGCGGGGGGCTCATGGTGTTGGCTGGCAGCCTGGCGGAAGAGGGTGTCGGTGCCCGGGGGGGGGCTGTGGACGGGCTCCAGGATGCTGGAGGAGCCGTCGACGCGGACGTCCTCGAATCAGGATGTGGGGACCGGGCGCGGGTCGTGGTCTGCACGGTCGTCCGGTCATGCGGGGGCGATCTCCAGGGTGGCCAGCCCGGTCTGGGCGGTGATCCCGGTTCCCGCGCAGGCGCTCACGCTGAGCTGGGGGATGGCCACGACTTCGGTCGCGTTCTGGCCGATCCCCACGCCGGCGGTCGCGGCGCCCACCTTGGTGATGAGCAGTGATCCGTTGGCCGCGGTGACCACCGCGTCGCTCACGTAGGTGATCGTGCTGGAAGTGCCGTTGTTCCACCGGTACACAGCGGTCTGCGAGGCCGTCGGGGGCTGCAGGCTCAGCAGGCAGCTGGCGTTGAAGGTGCCGCTGCGGTGGCTGGTGCCGCTGGTGATGGTGTTGGTGAGTGACGCGCAGGTGAAGGACTCGTCGGTGCTGACCGTGGTGGAGCGGGTGGTGTTGGTCAGCGGTGGCGAGTAGCTGTTGACCTGGGAGCCCACGGTGCACTCCAGGTCGGTGGGGGTCGCCGAGGCGGGGGCGGCGGTGATGATCATGCCCGCGGTCGTCAGGGCGGCGGCGGTGAGGGTGGCCAGGATGGTGCGGTGGTGGCTCATGGTTCCTCCAGAGGGTCGGCGCCGGGTCGCATCGAGGACCGCTGCAATTCGGTGCCGTGCAGGACGAGTTACCGCAGAGTGGCACGGAACCATCCTCGCCGGAAGTGGGGCAACTGTCCCGATTTGTGATCCTTTCCTGCCCTGGCGGCCGGAGGGCCGGGGCGGGCACGCGGCGGGGCCGGTCGGACCTGGTCAGAGGGGCACGGCGCCTCCGGCTCGTGAGTCGAGGCCTCCGGCTCCACGCCGGGGCGTAGGGCACTCGGGCGGGGGTCGGGGGCGCGCGGCGGCCGGGTGCGCGCCGGGGCGCGGGGCGGGATAGGGGCGCCGGGTGCGGGCCGGGTAGGCCGCGGCGGCACTGAGAAAGCACGTCAGGGGCCGCCCACCGACCGGTGGGCGGCCCCTGACGTTTTCGTGCCGGAGGCCAGGCCTCGGATCGGCGCGGTGCCCGCGCCCGGACGGACCCGAGCCCGGTGCCCCTGACGGCCTCGGCCGCTCCACCCTGACCACGTCCGAGGACGTCTATCGTCGAAGGCTCCTCCACCATCTTGGAGCTCGTCTACAGCCCCCGGGGCACCGACACCCTCTTCCGCTTTCCCGTCCTGTAACCCGAACGGCGCCGCCCCGGCCCCCCTCAAGGGTCCCGGGCGGCGCCCGCCTGTACCGCGCCTGTCTCCGCGCTGGTGTTGTGGTGCGTGGGTGTCAGCCGGTGGTGACGTGGCTGCTCACGTTCTGGGAGCCGGCGCCGTTGGGGCCGGCGGCGATGGTGGTCTGTTCGTAGCCGGCGCCCGCGGTGCCGTCGGGGCCGTTGAAGACATGGGAGGTGACCTTGGACAGGGCGGCGCCGTTGGGGCCGACGGCCAGGGTGACGGTGTGGAAGAAGGCGCTGTCACCCTTGGGGCCGTTGCCGGTCCCGCTGAGGATGGAGGCGGCGGCCGCGCCGGTGGGGCCGGCCGCCTGCTGGCTCTGGTGGTAGCCGGTGCTGTCGGCGAACGCCGCGCCGCTGAGGCCGGCCAGGAACGGAAGGGCCATGGTGGCGACGGCCACGACACGGGTGGTCTTGCGCATGGGGATGCCTCTCTCACGAAACGCTCCGCCCGGGCGGACAGCACCGGGCCACTGCCCCATCAAGGCATACGGCAGCCCCCGCCGCCCGCCCGGCTGCTCCGGCGGTGAACCGGGGCACTGCCGGCGGGCTCCTGATGGAGTAGGCCCGGCGCCGGCGTTCGCTTCCGGAGCCCGCGGGGTCCTTTGCCCGGCACGGGCGCCGAACTGGACGGTGTGGCCGGTGTCACCGGCGCCGGGTGGGATGATCGGTGCGGGCCCGGGCGGGAGAGCGCCGGGGCAATGAGCGCCTGATCATCGGCGTGGCGTCGTCCCGGTCGGTAGGCCGGGTTGGGGGCCGCGCGGGTGCGCGGCGGAAAGCGTGTGTGGGCAGCGGTGAGCGGGAGCGTCGAGATCCTTGCGGTGGGTGAGGTACTGCTGGCCGTCGTGCCGGCCGCCTTGGACGATAAGGCGGTAATGGTGCTCCAAAAAGAGCTCGCCCACCGCATCGTGGACACCGTCGCGCGCGGGGTGGTCATCGACATCAGCGGCCTGGACTTCGTCGACACCTTCATCGCGGGCCGCCTCTCGGCGCTCGCCACCGCCGCGGCCCTGCTCGGCGCCCGCCCCGTCCTGACCGGCATGCGCCCCGCGGTCGCCCAGACCCTCGTCCACCTCGGCGTCGAACTCCACGGCATCGCCGGGGCCCGCGACCTCGAAACAGGCCTGGCCCTGCTCCACAGCCCCGGCACCCGCATCCCCGCAGCCGGCTGACCCACAGCCACAGACGCTGCGGGCACCAGCCCCATAGGCCTGGCCCAGTCTGGCGGCGAGCACGAGAGGGAACCGGCCCCGTGACAAGCAGGCCTGCGGATGCGGGCACCGCACCGTCCCTCGGCCCGCCTGCGGCACGAAATAACGTCAGGGGCCGCCCACCGAGCGGTGGGCGGCCCCTGACGTGCTTTCTCAGTGCCCCCGCAGCCTACCCGGCCCTGCCCTGCCGCCGCGTATCCCGCCCCGCGCCACGCCCCGGTTATCGCGCGCCTCCGGTGCGCACCGGATTGCCGCCGCCCCGGCCTTTGCCCGGCCGCCCTATGCCCCGGCGTGGAGTCCGGGACGTTGACTCACGGCCCGGGCGCGCCGTGTCTATCCCACCAGGCCTGACCGCTCCCACCGTATGCCCGCCCCGGTGTGCGTCCACGAGCTCGACCAGCTTGGCATGGTCTGGGACAAGCATGCCCGCTCCTGGGAGCCCGGCTACGCTCACGCCCACGCCTGGGCCGCCGTCCACGGGCACCTCGCGGTCCCGGCCGCCGAGAAGATGGACGGCCACGCCGTCGGCGCGCGGGTCGGACGCCAACGCAAGAACGCGAAGCTGACGGTCGAGCAGGACACGAAACTGACCGCGCTGGATGCGCTGTGGCGCCTCGACCCGGACTGGAACCGCTCGTATCGCCGCCTGCTCGCCTACCTCGCCACCGGCGGAACCCTCGACGGCCCGGCGAATCGCACCGGCGGCGAAGCCGACCCGACCTTCCGGCCCGGAGTCTGGCTGCGCAAGCAGGCGGCCTCCCGCACCGGCGGGAAGCTGACGGCCCAGCAGACCAGCCTGCTGGACGCCCTGGCGACGGTCCGGGCCGAGCAGCAGGACACGGCGGCCCGGCCCAGGGCACGGTCACCTGGAGCGCCGAGTAGACGTGCCGCGCGTGCGGCGACGGGCCCGAGATCGGCCGTGAAGGCCGGGCCGAATGCACCTGCGGCTGGGTGCTGGAGAGCCAGTTCGCCGACGGCGACTACGTCGAGGCCGACCACGACTGCGACCAGTAGCCGCACGCACCGCTCACCGGGGCGGCCCGCGCCGGGCCGTCCCGCCTACGAAGGAGAGGCCGATGCGCGGCCTCGGGTACACCCTGGTGGCCGACCTCCTGGTGGCCGCGGGCCACACCCGCGAGCAGGCCTCGGCCGCCATCGCCCGGATCGAGTGGGATGTCCTCGACGCCGTGCGGTGCACCGTCTCCAGCATCGGTGTCCGCTTCCCCGACGATCGCGACGAGGACGGCTACGTCGACGGCTGGCACGAACAGCAGCATCGCGGTCAACGCCTTGCCTGGCCCAGCTCGCCGAGCGCTCCCGTTTCGAGGCCGAGCGCGGCGGCATCGCCGTCCCGTCCGCACCGAACCCGCCGATCCCCCTCTCTTTGCCACCGCCCAGCCTCGAACTGCGTGACACGCACGGCGTGACGGAGGAGCTGTTCCACGGCCTGGCCGACGAGCGCGCCTGGGGCGAGGAGCTCGCCGACCACGTCCTGTACGGGGTGAGGTGGCTGGTCGCCGAGCCCGGCCATCCCGGCCCTACCGCGACAGAGGCCCGCCGTACCGGCGGCAGGCCGTCAACGACGTCCGCACCGGTAAGAATGTCCGGGCCGTCAATCAACGCCGACCGGCGCCGCGAAACCATTTCGACCGATGAAAAGCCCTTTTGTAGAAGGGAGTTGTACTTGCATGAGCTGATACTGCGGCGTCTCTCCCTCCAGTCCCCGCCGCGCCACGGCTTGGACACCCGCACCTGGTCTGCCGACCATCGGTGTCGGCCGAGACGGTGATCGCCTCCGGGTGTACGACCACTCGATCGAGTCCTGCGTCCCTGTCCGGTCACCACCGGGCGCGTCCTGCTGCGGGGAGGAGCACGCCTTGCACCGCTGTTTCCACAAATCGGGAGAACACCTCGCCATCCTGGTGGTGCTCCGCGACCTGCTCCCGGCCCTCACCGAGCTCGTCGAGCATGTCCCCGCCGCCTCCTGGGACGATCCGACCCCTTGCGCCCAGTGGTCCGTCCGTGACCTCGTGGGGCACATCGCCTGCGAACTGCTCTGGGTGCCCGCAGCGGTGACCGGCGAGGAGGTGGCCCGATCGAGCCGGAGGTTCTCCGGGGACGTCCTGGGCGCCAATCCCCGGGGGGTCGTTGCGCACGCGGCGTCAGCGGCCGTCAAGTCACTGGGCCGCCCCGGCGCCCTCGACCGGCAACTGCGCCTTCCCTACGGCCTGCGCGACGGCCTCGGCTACGCGCGGGAACTCGCCGCCGACCTCACCGTCCACTGGTGGGATCTGGCCCAAGTCCACCCTCCGCGCACCGGCCTCCCCGAACGGGTCGTCAGTTCGGCGCTCGAACAGTTCCGCGAGTACCGGGACATTGCGTCGACCGGCCATTTCGCCACCCCGCTGCCCTATCCCGCGATCGACGCCGGAACGATCCGCGAACTCGCGGCCAGAACCGGACGCCGGTCCGATACCGGTTCCTGAGCCCTATGGGCGTGCCCGGCGGGGTCTGCGGGCACCTCTGGCGGGATCGGCCGGGCTGCGGCCGCCACCTGGCCGCTCTCCTGCGCGTGCCGACCGGGAGCTGAGAGGCGGGGCGGCCACAGCTGCGCGCTCACCGAACACCGTATCCGCCGCCAGGCCCCCCGGGCCCACCGTCTCCTACCCCCGTCGAACGTGTTGATCGCTCCCGCCAAGGCAGCTCCTACGTGGGGGACTTCAACGCCTGAGCCCTTCCGGACAGGCGCCGCCCCGGTCGAGCTGAATGCCGAAGACGACTCCGAGGTGGTGCGGCTGGCTCCTATCGGGCTGGCTGCATCGCACCTCGGACGTCGCCCAGAGCCATCGGTCGCGCGCTTCGGCCGGGCCCGGCTCGGCGTTCGCGATACGCGCGCCGAAGCGCACGTTCACCGCCGTCCGACGCGCAGGGCGGCCAAGAGCCGTTCGGCCTCGCCGCGGTGGCGTTGGGCGAGCAGTACGGAGCGCATCCTGCCGGCCGCCCGCTCGACCCGAGCGGAGTCGACCTGGTACCGCAGGCTGACGAACTCCTGCCAGCTCGCACAGGCTTCCTCCAGCTGACCCCGGGCCGCAAGTGTCTCGGCGAGCCGGGCGTGCACCAGGGCCTGCGACCGGCGCTCGGCGCCGGGGCGGAGTCGGAGCGAGGTGCGCAGTGAGGTGACAGCGGCCGGGAGGTTGCCGAGTCGCCGGTGGACCTCTCCGCGCTGGTACGCCAGCGTCGCGGCGTGGTAGCAACCGGTGGGGGCGGACGCGGTGGCGCCGGGCAGAGCATCCTCTGCTCCTTCGACGGCCCGCAGCGCGTCGTCGGGCCGACCGCGGGCGGCGAGTGCGACGGCGTACTGCCCCAGCAGGAAAGCACGGCTGTCGGGAAGGTGCTGCCCCGCGCGCAGTGCGGCCCCCGCCCGGTCGAGGGCGGGGCCGGGGTGGCCGAGTTCAAGGGCCTGCACGCTCAGCGCGCGCAGGGCCAGGGCCAGGGCGCGGGCGTCGGCGGCCTCGTCGGCCAGTGCCGCGCTCAGCCGGTACCAGCGCTGGGCCTCGCCGTGCCGCCACTCGTCGAAGTTCGCGAACCCGCAGAGGTAGGCGAGGCCGGCGGCGCGCTGGAGCAGGGCGTGGCGGTGGGCGTCGGTGCCGGGTAGGGCGAGCCAGGGCCGGATGGTCAGTTCGAAGTAGGCGGTGGCCTGTTCGCGCACTGCGCCCGCCCCCAGGTGGTGGTCGACGCGGGAGAACAGGGCGAGCGTGTTCCCGGCCGCCTGGACGTGCGGTGCCAGCAGCCGGCTGGGGGCGGGGGAACGGATTTGGAGGTACTCGGTGCCGGTGACGCGGTCGGGTATCTCGGCCAGTGCCGACAGCCGGTAGGGGGCGCCCGGGTGGGAAGCGGCGGCGTCGTCAGAGGTGCCGCCGCTCCTGGGTCCGGGGAGGCCGGAGCGCGGCATGAGCCCCAGTTCCTCGATGGTGACGCCGCGGCGCAGTCGCCGGGTGAAGGCTTCGGCGACGATCGGGGGGACGGGATCGCGCGGGATCGAACCCGCAAGCCACTGCGCCACCGACGGGCGGCGGTAGCACAGGTCCAGGCCGTTCTCCCGGCCGACCGCGTTGACTGCGGCCGCGAGCGCGTCGCCGCTCCACCGGGCCTCCTGCAGCAATGCCCGCAGTCGGACGTTGGGACGACGACGGGGGGGTATGTCTGCGGTGGCGGGTGCAGGGGCGCCGGGCGTTGACTGGTGGGCCATGGTGGAGGCTTTCCGTACGGGGGCGGCGACGGGGGCGAGGAGTGGGCGTCCGGTGGTCACGGCTTGCCGAGGGCGCCGGCGGCGTGGCGCTCCGGCGGGAGGTGCGTGTCCGTGGCGGGTTCGCTCGTGCTCCGGCGCCGGATGACGCTCAGCGGGCCGAGTCCCGACAGGCAGCGGGCGAGGGTGTCGGACAGGGTGGCCGCTGCGGGGCGGTTGAGCGGTCCGGTCAGGGTGATCGTCGCCGCCCGGGCCAGCACGGCCGGGTAGAGGTCAGTGATCGATCCGACGGGTATGAGCCCGGGGTGGGCCAGCCAGGGGTGGGGGTGCCGGCCGTCGACGAGTAGCACGAGGTCGCTCTCCGCGACGGCGGACCGCACCGCGTCCCGGGTGTCGGTGGGGCGGTGGCACCACTGGTCCGGGTGCTGCCCGCGCAGCAGCGGGAAGCGGAACCGCAGGATGTCCAGGATCGTGGTGAACTCCTCGACCGGGGTGCACGGGCGCTGGACGAAGGACAGCTTCGCCGGGTCGGGTACCTCGACGGTCGTCGCGTGGTCCGCCGAGAGCACCGGCACCACTCCGGGCCGCCGGGGCAGCGGACGGGGCGGACGCTCGGCCCAGGCGCCCCGTCCGCTCCCCAGGACGAGCACGGTGTCGCCGCGTTCCAGGTATGAGGTCACGGTGGCGCCGGTGCGGTCGGCCCGGCACGCGGAGGCGGTCGGGTCATGGTCCTGCTCCCGGGCGGGGACGAGAGTCCCGGGGGCGTGCCGCGGCGGCGAGCAGGCGGGGGCGGGCACCGGCAGCAGCAGCCGTCTGGTGCGCAACGCATCGCTCCAGCAGCGCAGTTCGGCGGCAGCCGCCTCGACGAGGGCTGGCAGCGCCGGGTCCGCGACCACGGCCAGGCCGATGACCTGCCCATCCACGTCCAGGTAGGTGGTGGTGAATGCCCGGAGCGCTGCGGGCCGGGCAGCGGCGGCCGGGGCGGGGGTGGGGGCGGCCGGGGTCAGCGGGCCGGGCCAGGGGGCCAGCCGTACCGGCACGCCGCGCCGGGCGAGCCCGGCGGCCAACAGCGGTGCGGCCGGGCAACGCACGGCGCCCCGCACCGGGTGGGTGAACCCGGTCGGCACCGTCACCTCGGGGGCGGGCAGCCCGGCCACGTCGAACGCCTCGGTCAGTCGGGTCCTGTTCATCGGAGCGGATCACGCTTCCTTCCATGGGCCAGGTGGCGGGGTACCGCGTGGGCCGGACGCGCGCGGTTGTTTCGTCGCCGCCGCCGCGAACGGGTTGCCCCGCCACCCTTCCGGGCGAGCGCGCAGGCTGCCGCTTCACGCCCCCGGCACGAACGACCCACTCACGGCGCCCAGCGCGGGTCACGGCCCTCGCGGCACACCAGATCGTCGACCGTGCCGGCCTCTTACCCCTGGGAGCCCCCCGACCCGGCCGACGAGGGAAGAGGGGGAGGGTGATGGGCGGCGGCGCCCGGGCTTCGGCGGCGCTGCGCTGTGCTGTTCTTCTTCCTCCTCGACCGGGCGGCCGGGGCCGGTGACCGGGCGGGGCCCGGGTCACCTGGCAGGTCGACGGGCCCGGCCCCCACTGCCTGCCGGAGGCTGTCACCAACCCCTGTCGCGCCCTTTGAGCTGCACCAACCCCCTCGGCCTCCTGCTCGCTGCCCATCGCGACAACCACCCCGGCGCAGCCTTCGCCCACACCCGCTCGCACCTGCCCGCAAGATCGGGGCCCCCACCGGCTAGGGTCCATCCACCGGGGTGCCGCGAAGTGCGTCAACGTACTCCGGTTTGGCGCTCCGGTCTGGCGCCCACCGGGGGAGCGCCGGACCGGAGCGCATGCACCACCGTGTACCGGTCATACGGGCGGTGCGGAACCCCGCGCCGCGCCCCAACCGAGTCGGTGTGCGAGATCCTCCAGGTGCGGGTTCCGCGCAGACGCCGCCCCTGCGGTGAACGGCCGCGCTTCGAGCACGCGGCCGGGGCAGATCCCCAGGGGCGGCGTCTGCGCGCGCACCCGCAGTACCGAAGGCACCGGGTGAGCCGAAGACGCGGGCCGTAGGCCGGCGGGTGCGCGGATCGCCGGCTGGCGGTATGCAGGTCCCGATGTCGCCGCTCGTTTTTCCCCCCCGGGGGTGGCAGGGGGCGGCTGGGCCTGTTCCTTGGGGCGGGGTGTGTGTGCCTGTCCGGGTGTGCTTGTCTGGATCGGGGGAAGGCAGGCGGGCGTGCGTCCTGACATCCCTCACCGGCCGGACTGCGGCTGCACTCTGCGTGTCACGGTCTTGGATCCGGCCGCTTGCGTGCGGATGGTGCGCGTGGCGGGCGACCTCGACTTCGACAGCGCCCCCCGGCTACAACAGGCGCTGGCTGCGCCCGCCGACCCGGGCGTGGGCACGCTCGTGCTGGAGCTGTCGGGGCTGACGTTGTGCGACTCGGTGGGCCTGCAGCTTCTGATCACCGCCTGCCTGGCCGCCGGCACCAGCACCACCCCCGCGGAACTGGCCGCACCCCCGCCCACCTGCGCCATCTCATCCATCTCAGCGGCCTGGACCGGCTGTTCACCTTCCACGACACCGTCCCCGGCACGACCACCTGACACCATTCGGCGGCGGGTGGCTTGGTGGTGGTGGGAATGGGGGTGTTGTCGGAGGGTGTGTGGTGAGGGGGTGTCATTTTGCGTTGCCGGTAGGGCCCTTGCTTTGCGTGGCGGGGGGTAGCCGTGGGTGACTGGCGCGTACGGGTCGCGCTGGACGTCTTCGGAGGTACTCAGTGCCGCACAACTCGCGCTCGCGCCTGACCGTCTTCGCCACCGTCACCGCCCTCTCGCTCGGCCTCGCCGCCACGACGGCGGCACCCGCCTCGGCGAAGCCCGCGGCGCCCGCCGCCAAGAGCGCCGCGCCCGCTCCGGTCGCCTCGGTGGACCTCTCCCGCTACCTGGGGTCCTGGTACCAGGTGGCGGCCAAGCCCGCCCTGTACGAGATCCAGTGCAAGAAGAACTCCACCGCCCGCTACGCCCTCACCGCCACCGGGAGCGTCTCGGTCACCAACAGCTGCTCGACCTGGCTGGGCAGCTCCAGCACCGTCAAGGGCGACGCGAAGGCCCTCGACGCCACCAACGCCCGCCTCAACGTCTCCTTCCTCGGAACCGGAACCTCCTGGCTGCACACCGCCCAGGCCAACTACATCGTCATCGGCCTGGCCGACGACTACCGCTGGGCCGTGGTGACCGACTCCGACCGCGCCAGCGGCTTCGTGCTCTCCCGCACTCCCGCCCTGGCGCCCGCCGACACCACCGCGGCGCAGAGCGCCCTCACCCGCGCAGGCATCGACCCCTGCGCCATCCGCTACACCCCCCAGGACGGCGGCAACACCACCACCGCCCCCTTCTGCACCCGATAGATCCTTTCGATCCCCGTTTACAGGGTTGCATCCGTCCCAATGCGCCCCTACCCGCCTGCGGAACGCGGCCGGAGGGTAGAGGGGCACGGCGACCCCGCACCCCCGAAGGGCCCGCCGGAGTCTGCGGCGGGCCCTTCGCGTCCTTGGGCTGACATGCGGTCAGGTCCCTTGCCCGGAGCGCACGGCGGCCTCCAGGGCGCCCGCCAGGGCCTCCAGTTCGGGCGGGCAGTAGCCCAGGACGCTGGCGGGCATGGCGGTGGCGGCCGCGCACACCGCGAGCAGTGCGACCCATTCGGGCCAGGTGAGTTCCGGCAGGCTCTGGCTGGCCTGGTCCGGGTGGGCGGCGGGGTCGTAGGCGGTGCCGATGACCGAGGAGGCCAGTAGCCAGGAGCGGTGCAGGTCGTCCAGGGCTTGGCCGTCGCCGCCCGGGACGATCGCCGCGGACGTGGCGACCCCGATTGCCTCGGCGGCGTTCAGCAGCGCTCGGCTGTGTGCGGGCCTGATCTGGTGCGCGGCCAGCTCCCGCACCCAGGCGGCCGCCTCCTGCCCGGCCTCCCGGGCCAGTGTCAACGCGCGCTGCTCGCGTTCGTCCATCTCGTACGGCGCGGCCTGGTGGCCGATCCGGGGGGTCTGCTGCTCTTCCTCGTCCGGGTAGGCGTCGTCCGGGTAGGGGTCGAAGCGGGGCGGCGGGAAGCGCAGGGAGTCGTAGAGGGGGTCCATGCCCCTCCAACCCCCGCGCCGGGGCCCGCGTCACGGCCCGCCCGACGGAGTGTCGTGACCCGCTTGTGGAAGTCACGCGGGTCCAACCCGGTGAACGGGCCTATCCACAAGGAGCCTTCCCGCCGGATCGTGGACAGCGGGGCTCGCAGGGTGGTCATCGACATCACCGACTTCAACTACGTCGACATCTTCGTCGCGGGCCGCCTCTCGGTGATCGCCACCGCCGTGGCCCTGCTCGGCACCCGACCTGCCCGTACCGGCATTCGAAACCGGAAGGCTTCGCCGGTTGGTGCCCTCTGGGGGGACGGCGCGCTCGATCCGGGCTCGAAGGTCGGATGGCGCCAGCCCGGGTGGAGTAGGGGCGGAAACGCAGGTAAGTGCTCAGCCGGGTTCTGACGGCTCGAACCTCGCAGGTGATGTGGTCACCCGGGATCAGGTGGACGCCCGGCGCTGCGACCGGGACATCGTCACCGCTGAAGGTCCCTGCGAGGACGGCAGCCCCATCGGAAGGGAAGGACCGACCTCGCCGTGACGACAGACAGGGCCGACCGACGTATCCGCCGACCGAAATCACACCTTTCGAAGATTTTCGACGCCAATATAGCGACATGTCCGAGATTCGAGCCCCTAGTCGCCGTCTATCCGCCGCCTCAGCGGCCTTAGCGCTCGCGAGCGTCCTGCTGATCGCGGCGGCCCCGTGCGCCGATCGCGCCGTGCCGCCGGCGGGGGCGACGACTTCCGTGGTGACGGTGCGCACCGGCGGGGACCGTACGGCCTGGCGGTCACCGCGAAGGACGCCGGTACCGTCTACTGGACCATCACGGGCGCGTCCAACACCGCCCCGGCCGCCGGGGGCGAGCACCTGGCCGAGCAGCCGGCACCCGATCTGCCCGGCTGGGGGAAGGTCGCGACCGGGGAGATCGAGCAGGCCCTGCTGAGCGCGCTCGCCGCCAGCTCCGCCAGGGACACCGTCGTCCGTGCCGAGCGGTACAGCACCAGGCTGGCCCTGCCCGGCTTCCGGTACGGCCTGACGGTCGACTGCGCGGACGGATGGAGGCTTTTCGCCACGTGCGTAGGCACCGCCCGCAAGGGCGAACGCCTCGCCGAGCACCGGCACTACAAGCCCGACGAGGCGGTGTAGGGCGCGGGTTCGGTCTGGGGCGCGACTGACGCGAAATGGCGGTGCTTGAATTGGTGACGGCAGGTCAGACTGTGCGCATGAACCCCGATCGTCGCCCGCTGGGGCTGACCTTCTCCGAGCCCGCCGTCGACCAGGTGCTGCCGGCCGACGCGCGCCCGCTCCTGCCGCCCGAGCAGAACTCGCCGTTCCTGGAGCCTGACACCGCCCTGGCCGCCCCCTCGGCTGCGGGAGGCTGATCCGCCCGCGCAGACCCTGCGTGCCGCCCGCCGCGCAGCGCGCGGCTCTTCTCAGTCGGCCCCGGTACCGCTGCCCCGGTACCGGGGCCGAGTCATGTCCGCGTGCGTCAACAGCGCCGGGCCGAAGTCGTTTCGCGCGCTCGGTCCTGCGGTCCGTGAACTCTTCGTGCTCCAAGGGGTGTGAGTGCCCACCTCTCGCGAAGGAGGGCGCCGTGACGTCCGTGTAGGCGGCCGGACCGACGTCGGCAGCGGACGCGCTCAGGAAGCGCCCACCCTGAGTGAGGTCATAGTGCGGTGCATGTGCGATCAATAATGCATATCGAGTGTGGTTATATTTGCTACCTTTCTCGTATGGAGGTATGTGATGCCTGAGATTTTCGCGGCGGTGGACGTGCTGCTGGCCAAGGCCCGGGACGGCGGGGACCTGCCGGAGCCGGCCGAGCGGGAGCGGCTGCGCAAGGCCGCCGCCCTGACCCAGGTCGAGGTGGCGGAAGCGCTGGACACCCGGCGGGAGACCTTCGCCCGCTGGGAGGCCGGGACCGCACAGCCCCGGGCCCCCAAGCGCGGCGCGTACGCGCATCTGCTCGCCGGGCTGGCCGACATCCACGGCACCCGGGGCCCCGACGGCTGGCTCACCTTGGCCCGTCAGGCCCGCCCCCTCGACACCGACACCAGCGCCAGCGCCACCACCGGCAGCAAGTCCGAGACCACGAAAAGGGAGTGAGATCCTGATGGACCGCCAGACGTACACCGCCGCTCTCACCGACCTGCGCGAGCTGCGAGGCGAGATCACGGCCGCCGAGAAGGCCGTCGCCGCCGCGCAGAAGGAGCTGGACAAGCTCACCCAGCAGCGCGCGCCGGGTGGCCGGGCTGGCGGGGTACGAGGCCGCCAAGGCCGACGCCATCGCGAAGGCCTCAGGGCTGGCGCTGGCCGACGTGGTGCGAATCGCGCCGCTCCTGGACCCGACCCCCGCCGCCGTCCGCGCCGCCAAGACCGACGACCAGGCCGCCGTTATCCCGCCCGTCGAGCCCTTGCGGGTCCCGGCCCCGGTGGCCGGGCCCGCGTCGCAGCCGGTCGCCGTGCTCGTCCCGGCGCTGACCCGCCCGGCCCCTGTCGTCGGGCAGCTGACCCCGGTCATCCCGGTAACCGAGGCGCCGGCTGAGGTCGAGGACCAGGCCGTCATCGTCGAGCAGCCGATCCCGGCCGCCCCCGGCGCTGTGCCGGCCGTCTCGGCTGCCTCGGTCGCTTTGGTCGCTGTCGCGCCGCGTCCGGTGGTCGAGGCCGATCCGCGTGAGCTGCCGGTCCTCCCGGAGGGCCCGGCGGGTGCGCGGTTCGAGGCGGTGACGACCGGCCTGGTGTCCAAGCGTCCGAACTTCGTCCAGCAGGCGCGCAGCACGGTGTTCCTGGACGCGGCGGCCGGTGACCTGGCGGTGCGCGACCGCGTGGTGCGCCTCGACCTCGGCGCTCGGACGCCGGGAGAGATCCTGGACACGGTGCTGTCTATCGCGCCGGGCACGGAGCGGATCTACATCACCGCCGGGGCGCCGTGGCACGACGGCTCCGAGCGGTACTCCACGCTCAAGGACGCCGTCGCGGCGTGGCTGAACACCCCGTCCGAGCGGTGGACAATGGCGGCTGACTCGGGGCGGGACAAGCTGGCGTGGCATCTTCGTCCACCAGCGCCAGCCGGTCGGCCGCTACGCCCCCGCCGCCGCCCTGGAGGGGCTGGTGACGGAGGTCCGGTCGATGGGGGAGTGGTTCGACCCGGACGGCGCGGACGTGGCGACGTGCCGTCAGGCGTTCACGCTGCTGTGGCAGGCGCTGCGCCGGCACTGGGACGACGCGGTCCTGATGGGCTCGCCGTCGCACGCCTCAGCCGAGGCGATCACGTCGCTCATCAGGTGCTCTTCCTTGATCGGGAGATACACCGGTCACCGTACAGACCCACCCGGACCGCGCGGGCATCAGGCTGCCCGGTGCGGTCGCGCGGCACCGCCGAACCGCAACGCAAGGAGCCCGTCCGGTACCGATCGAGGTGGGTGTGGGCTGTCTTCAAGGGAGGGGCTGACGACCGCGCGGCCTGAGCGAGTCGGAGCCTGCGAAGTGGTCTGCGCCCCGCCGGCCGTAGGGCGCACCGGCAGGTTCCGCTGCCCTGCCCCGCCGGTTGTCGCGGCGGAGCGGGCGGAGGATGTTCAGCACGGCTTGCGGCAGAGGGGGTTCACCGGCCGAGGACGGTGAGGGTGACGGCGCCGGAGTTGGAGGGCAGCCCGGTGGTGGCACAGGCAGTGAGGGTGGTCGAGAGGTAGGTGGCGACCCGGACCACGGAGCTGCCGGTGAGCTTGCCGGAGGTGACGGTGCCGGTCGAGTTGACGACGACCTCGCCGTTGGCGTCGGTCACGTTGCTGCTGATCTGGACCGTGCTGGTCTCACCCGTGTTCCAGGTGATTTTGGTGGTGGAGGTGGAGGGTCTGAGCAGGGACGAGCAGGACGCGGCCGGGGAGAAGAAGCGGCTGAACGCGTCGCCGTAGGTGAGCTCGGGGTTGGTGACGGAGGTGCAGGAGCCGTAGTGGCTGGTGATCGTGGTGGTGGTCGGCTTCGCCGTGTTGGTCAGCGGCGGGCTGAACGCCTGGTTCGCCGTGCCGACCAGACAGGACACCTGGACGGGCGTGGCGCTCGCGTTGCCGGTCGGCAGCACGAGGAACAGGAAGGCGGTGGCCGTGGCCACGAGCACGGCCAGGAGGCAGCGGTGCCAGGCGGATCCGCAGGTCGGGGAGGGTTCGAGGTGAATGATGAGGGTCTCCTTGCATGACTGCGTCGGTTTGGAGGGGAGCGGCTCTTTTGCCGGCCTGCGTCAGGCACCGGCAGCACAGTGGGGAGACGGGGGCCGCACGACCACCCGGGAGCGAGAACCGGGCCGGTCGGCCGCGGTCCAGCCGTGACCGGCTGCGGGGCGGCGGGAAAGGGTTCGGCGGGAGCAGGAGCGGGAGCGGCGCGTAGGACGGCCGGGTCCCTCGTGGTCGAGGGGGGCCGGATCCGGCGGGGGTGCGGGTGATCTTTCCCCGGGGAGCCGCGGTTGTCCGGATCGTGGCGCCCAGGGGGTGGTTGCAGCGGTGGGGGCAGCCTCGGCACCGGTCTGCGGGACGGGGCGGTCCGCCGCGTCCGCCCGATCGGGGCCGGTTCAGCAGGGCGGAGCTTCGCGCCAGGCTTCCGGGCGACGACCGGGGCGGAAAGTCGCCTCTCGGCGGCGTACTCCTCTTCGGGGTGCTGGACGGACTCCGGCCGACCGGGACCGCTGCCGGAGGCGGGTGGCAGAGTGATGCCGTCGCGGCGGCCGGGGTCCGGGCGGACAACCGACCTGACTGGCCGGGTGGAGGGGGTGCTGCGGCCCGCCAGGGGTGGCGGGCCTCAGCTGTTCGTGGGTGTGCTGTGCGGGACTACAGGCGCACGACGTCGTTGATGACGGATCCGTCGGTGACGTTGTAGGAGCCCAGCGTCCTGGCGTCCTGCATCTCCTTGCCGGCGAAGATCAGGCGCTGGAGCTGAGGGCCGACACCGCCGAGGTCGAAGACCTGCTCCTTGAGGCCCAGGACGGTGGTGGAGGTGGTGGTGGTGACGCGCTCGGTCGCGCCGGTGAGGAACTTCACCGTCACCGTGATGGCTGCCGCGGGAACGACCCGGGCGGCAACGGCGGACGCAGGAGCCGTCTGGGCCAGGGCGCTCGGGCCGTGCAGCACGCAGACGCCGAGGGTGGCGGCCAGTGCGGTGCCGGCGAGGGCCGCGCGCAAGCGCAGGGCGCGGTGAACGGACACGGGGACTCTCCTGATGTGGGGGACTTCGGACGGGCCGCCGGGCAGTGGCACGGGCTGAGCACGGAGGTGCCGTGGGGATCGGCGGTGAAGGTGGGGATCGGCGGTGGTGCCACGGCTGCCGGAGGGCATCGGTGTTCGGTGTTCACCCGCTCGTCCAGGTGGGACGTGCCGGGCGAGGCGGTGGGACGCGCACGTACGCGCGTCTCCTGCGCAGGACAGGTTCCCGCTTTCCGGAGACTCTGCTGCCGACCGGTTCCGCCCGCATCCTCTCGGCCGGCACCCGGTGTGAAGCTGATGTACGAGGCGCCGGCTCGCTGGAATCCTGTCGCGTGGAAAGAGCATCCACCCGATCGGGCATGTAGTCCAGCGAATCACCAAGATTCTTCGAATATTTCTCCGCGCACTCTTTCCGCTCGGCGAGCCACCTTCAGATCGCTGCAAATGAATGCGATTTCAATCATGTTGAAGCAACTCACACTCTCAGGATTCCCTTCTCGGTCAAATTTGTACAGAGATGGGGCAGCAGGGCCCCGCTCCGCCCGGGGCGGGAAGCTACTACGACTGGCGGCTCCAACCGGAAGGGGAGTGAGAATTTTTCGTTTTTCAACCCGCAAGAGCGAACGATGCGTCAATTTTCCCGGCCCGTCAATTGACCGGCAATTTTGCCGCAGTCATGGCATCCTGCTTTTCACCTGCGGAAATCGGTGACACCCCCTGTACCGGACGGTGCGCGGGGAGCGCCGGGATCTTCGATCACCGGGTGGGCGGAGGGAGAAGACTGCCCTCAGACCCGCGGAGACAAGGACGGCACCATGACCGAACCGACCGGACTGCTCGATCTTCCGGCAGCCGTGCCCGTCTTCACCGCGGTGCGGCGCAGCGGGGCGGCGGCCGTGCGGCGTGAGGAGACGGTGCGACCCGGTATGTGCGGGCCGTTGCAGTCCTTCGCGGCATGTGTGGGCGACCGGACGTGGGAGGCGGTCAGCCCGTGTGCGGCGTCGATGTCTTCAACGCCCGCAATGAGGACGGCCGGCCCTGCTACCTGGCGTTCTACTACTACCGGATCTGCGGCAACGGTCTGTACCCGGGTGATCTGACCTTCGGTGACCGGATCGTCGTGGACACCCTGGTGTGTGACAGCGGTCGGCTTTCGGTGTTCACCGCGCACCGCATCCGCCGCGACGACGGCAGTCCTGACACGCCGTTCGACCCGGTGGAACTGCACGGCTCGCCCAGGCCGGGGTGCCTGTACGTGGAGAACCTCAACGTGTGGCTGACCAGGAGCGAGGAGTCGAGCAATGTCGGGCTGATCCGTGCGGCGCCGGTCGGCTTCGACCAGCGGGCGCTGGCGCCGCTGACCGAGGCGTACTCGCCCAGGGCGCTGTGTGCCAGGGCCCGGGACGGCGGTGCCTTCCCCGACCCGGCTCCCGGGCCCTGGCTGCCGGTGTCCGCCGGGCACACCCGGGAGCAGGAGGTGGACGCGGTGCACGATGTCAACGGCGTCGGGCTGCTGTACTTCGCCTCGTTCTTCTCCCTGGCCGAGAGCGCCGTGCTGCGCCAATGGCGCGAGCGGGGCCTCGATGCCCGTTCCTACCTGGACCTATGCCTGCTGGACGCACGGATCTGCTACCTCGGCAATGCCGACGTGGACACGACGCTGGCCGTGTCGGCGACCGTCCGGCGCAGCGCGGCGCGCGCTCGCCACGAGCGCTGCGATGTGTCGGTGCGCGATCAGGCCACCGGCCGGACCATCGCCGTGGCCGCGTTCGAACACCTGCTGCCGCTGCCCCAGCAGCGTCCCCGGCCGTGACAATCTCCCGGCGATGCGGCCCGGTCGCGGCAACCGCCCGCGCTCTGTAAAGAGCTTGGGGCCGGGCCCGGCCTGCGATCTCGACCAGATACCTCCCCGCTCTCTCCCCCGTTTCGAGAAAGGCAGAACCCGTGCACGCTTTCCTCTCCGACGTCCTCGCCCGCAACTTCCAGGTCCAGCCGCCCGTGGAGCCCGACGCCACTTTGGAGGAGCTGGGCCTGGACTCTTTGGCCCGGGCCGAGTTCGGTGCCGAGCTCCAGGACAGCCTGCGCATCGAGGTGGGGGAGGACGAGTTGGCCTCCACCACCACGGTGGCGCAGCTGGCCGCGACGCTGGAGGCGAAGGGCGCGGCGGTGCCCCGATGAGCGGCTCCCGCGCCGGGATGGGCGTGGCGGTCACCGGGGTGGGAATGGTCACCCCCGCCGGCCTGGACACCGGTGCGAGCTGGGAGGCGCTGCTGGGCGGAGCCTCGTGTGCGCGCACCGTGGCCTCGCTGGCCGGCGGACCCGTCGATTTCGCGTGCACGGTGGCGGACGGGTTCGATCCGGTCGGCCTGCTCGGGCCCGCCGCCCGGCGCATGGACCGCTTCACCCAGTTCGCCGTGGTCACTGCCAGGGAGGCGGTGGCCGATGCCGGCGCGGGCGCCCACTGGGATCCGCAGCGGGTGGCCGTCGTACTGGGCACCGGCTTCGCGGGCACCACCACGTGGGAGCACCAGGGACGGCGGCTGCGCGAGGAAGGGGCGCGGTTCGTCAGTCCGCTGGCGGTGCCCCGCGCCATCGCGAACATGGCCGCCGCCCAGGTCTGCCTCGACCAGGAGGTCCACGGCCCCTCGCAGAGCGTGTCCACCGCGTGCGCCTCGGGCACGAACGCCGTCGCCACCGCCATGGACCTGCTGCGCTCGGGCCGCTGCGACGTCGCTCTGGCCGGTGGCACGGAGGCCGCTGTCACCGACCTGACCATGGCGGCCTTCCACCGCCTGGGTGCCCTGTCCACCCGAAATGATCGGCCCGCACGTGCCTCCCGTCCCTTCGACCGCGGCCGCGACGGTTTCGTGATCGGTGAAGGCGCCGCCGTCCTGGTCCTGGAGCGCGTGGAGGACGCCGCGGCCAGGGGCCGGATTCCCTACGCCCTGCTGCTGGGCCACGGCTCCACGACCGACGCCCACCACCTCACCAGTCCCGACCCCGACGGGCGGGCCGCCGAACGGGCCGTGCGCCTGGCCCTGGACGACGCCGGCCGGCTCCCCCAACACGTCGCGCACGTCAACGCCCACGCCACCAGCACCCCGCACGGCGACGCCACCGAGGCCCGCACCCTGGCCCGGCTCTTTCCGCACCACCCGCCCGTGACCTCCGTGAAGGGCGCCACCGGCCACCTGCTGGCCGCGGCCGGCGCTCTGGAGGCCGCGATCACCGCCCTCACCATCCACCACGGCCTCATCCCGCCCACCGCCAACTGGGAGGAGTCCGAGCCCGGCTGCGAGGTGAACGTGGCCGCCCGAACGGTCAAGGGTCCCGTGCCCGTCGCCGTGACCGAGTCCTTCGGCTTCGGCGGCCACAACAGCGCCCTCGTCCTCGCCGCACCCTGACCGACCCTCACCCCGCACCACCGGGAGCACGATGACAACCCTGCACGTCCTCACCGGAGCCACCGGGCTCGTCGGCTCCGCCCTCGTCCTCGAACTCGCCCAGCGCGAACCGGAATCGCATCTGCTGTGCCTGGTGCGCGCTCCCGGCCCCGGCAGTGCCGGACAGCTCCACGCCATGATCCGGGCCTCCGCCGACGCCTACGGCCTGAGCGCGACCGAAGCCGACGCGGCCATCGCCCGCACCGCTGTGGTACCCGGCGTCGACCTCAGCTCCGAGGCCTGCATGCGGGCCCGCAGCGAGGCGATCGCGGCAGCGGCCGGACCGTCCGTGGTCCGCGCGAGCGGGGGCCGGGTCCACTTCTGGCACAGCGCGGCGCGGATGTACTTCCGCGAGAGCGAACGCCGCGCCCAGTTCGCGTCCAACACCGCCGGCACGCGCCGCGCCCTGGCCGTAGCCGGGCGTCTCGGAGCCGACGCCTTCACCATGATCAGCACCGCCTACGTCGCCGGTACCGCCTGCGGGCATGTCCTGGAGCGTCCTGCCGACGGGACGCTGTGCCGCAACCCCTACGAGCGCAGCAAGCTCGCCGCGGAGCGGGCCGTGCTCGCCGCCGCCGACCGCCTGGCGGTACGGGTCATGCGGCCCTCCATCATCACCGGGCACAGCCTCACCCACCGCTACCCGGGCCGGCCCACCGGCGCCTACACCGCGCAACGCATCGTCCGCTCCTTCCACCGCGCCATGCCGGCCGCGGCGCGCACCGAGCGCCGCCGCGTCCTGGCCGATCCGGACGTGGCGCTGAACCTCGTCCCGATCGACCGAGTCGCGTGCGAGGCGGTCGACATCGCCCTGCGCGAGCACACCCGCGGCATCTTCCACCTCACCGACCCCCGGCCTCCGAGCGCCGGCGACTTCCTGCGGGCCTGCTTCGCCAACGCCGGTGCCCCGGACCCGGAATTCGTCCAGGACCCCGTACGGCTCGACGCCCGCGACCGGATCCTGAACACGATGCTCGCCGTCTACACGCCTTACCTGACGCACCGCCAGGACTTCGACCGCCGGCGCACCGAGGCCGCCATCCCCCGCCCCCGCGACTTCGGCCCCCGCCTGGATGCGGCGCACCTGAAGGACCTGCTGGCCCTCTGAATTCCTCGCGCGCACGGTGCGACCGAGCCGCAGGCCAGAAGGAACTGCCGGCGGGACGTGACCCACCAGGCACAACTGCGGATGAGAAGCCCCCGCCACGCACGTCGGGCGGCGCCGGGGCAGAGAAGCCGGGGAGCGCCGGACGGCACAGCCGGCACCGACGCGGTCAGCGAGGCGCTGCGGTGCCTTGAGGAATCGGGCCGGCAGGTCATTGCCGCCGTCAAGGCGCGCTCCGCGCTCGCAGGACCGCTGCAAAACACGCGCACAGTGCGGGGCACGGCCGCGTCGTCTGCCCTCCTCAGGAGACCGTGAGCGTGGCGGGTCCGCTGCGGCCGGTCAGTCCACTGGTGCTGTTGCAGGCGTTGAGGTCGGTGTTGGCGAAGACGACCGCGATCAGGAGCGAGTCGGGCGCGAAGGTGCCGGAGGTGATGGTGCCGGTGAGGGTGAGGACCTGCGTGCCGGCTGCTCCGGGGCCCAGCGCCGTGGTGTAGGTGTAGGTGCTGCGGGAGCCGTCGCTCCAGGCGATGGTCGAGGTGCCGGAGGAGGGCTGTTCCAGGACGGCGCAGGTCAGGTCGGGGGCGGTGCCTCCGCCGGTGATGGTGGCGCCGGTGATGGCGGGACGGGACGGGGACAGGCAGGACAGGCTGATCCTGCCGCTGATGGTCACGGTCCGGGGGGTGTTGGTCAGCCCGGGCGTGTAGGTGGTCGTGTCGGTGCCGGTGCAGGTCGCGTCCAAGGGCGCGGCATGGGCGGGTGCTGCCGTCAGCGCGCCCAGCATCGCGGCGGCGCCGACGGCGGCCGCGGCGTAGGAACGGAGTCCTGTCATCGGCATGGCGATCTCCCTGGGTCGAGGCCTGCGGGTGAATGGTGGTCGCAGGTGTGCGAGGAGGCCACCGACATCCCGGTCAGCAGCGCGACCACGTGCCTCGGCCCGGCGGCGCACGAGGTGACAGATGGGACTGACCGGCTCCTCGCAACCGTTCACGGTCCATGGAGGGCTACTGTTCGGTATGTCTGCTCGTGCCCGACGCGCCTCCCAGCATCCCCGTCACCCGGGGCCCGCGGAAGGGGGGGCTCATCCGCTGCCGCCCCTGTACGGCTCCTCTGCCGCAGCGGGGTCGGGCCCGCATCGCGAGGTCAGAGCGGTGCGCTCTGCTCGGCGCCGTCGCAGGAGCGAATTTGACGGGCCGGGAGAATTGACCGGCCCGGCGCCGGCGCACGAGGCGGCAACCGTGGTGCTGCGGCGGGCCACGGCACCCGGCCTGCGCTTCGGGGCATTCGGCCGTCCTGCGGGTGCGGGTGCGGGTGCGGGGGCATCGGGCGCTATCGGGTGCCGGTCGACGCCAGTAGGTCCGCGACCAGGGGCCTGCTGCGGTGGGGATGGAGGAGGAAGCGCATCGCCCGCTGCGCGTCGGAGACCCGCTCGGAGGTGACACCGCGGCGGTTGTCCAGGAAGGTCCTCCAGGCGGCGCACGCCTGCTCGACCTCTCCTCGCGCGAAGTGCACCTCGCCGAGCCGGGCGAGCACGAGTGCGCGCGTGCGGTTCTCCGCGGGGGGACGCAGGCGGGCGGACAGCGACAGATCGTCGACCGCACCGGAGGGATCACCCAGCGAGAGCCGGATCTCGGCGCGCTGGTGGGTGAAAGCGGCCACGTGGTAGACGCCCATCGAGCCGGTGGGGAAGGCGCTTTCGCGCTCCATCGCCCGCTCGGTCTCGGCGAGGGCCGCATACGCCGGGCCGGGGAGGCGGCAGGACGCCAGAGCCGCGGCCAACTGGCCCCGCAGGAAGGGCGGCGGCGCCGTACGGGCGCCCAGGGCCGTGAGGGAGCGCTCCGCGAGGGCCAGGGCGTGGTCGTGGTGTCCGAGGACTCCGGCCTGAACGGACATCGCCCTCCATGCGGCCGCGGCCACGGGCGGCTGCCCGCCCTCCTGCGCCAGGGCGGCCGCCAGGTGGTACCACTGCTGGGCCGTGCCGTTGCGGCCGGCGTCCACGTACAAGTAGCCGCCGATGTACGCGAAGCGCGCGCAGGCCCCGAGAAGATCACGGCGCACCCCGGGTGATGCGTGCGCATCCAGCCACGGATGGACACAGACACGGTAGAAGGCGTCGAATACGCTCAAAGAGCTTCCGGAGCCGACCAGATGGTCGCTGCGCGAGAGGTGGTCGGCCATCCTCGCGACGCACGCCACGTGCGACCGGGAGATCTTCAGCAGCTTGGAACCCTGGCCGCCCGGTGCAGTGAGCAGGGAGACTTCCGGCGCTTCGAGAACATAGGGCGTGGACGGTGCGACTCGGCTGCGAGGGCTGATTCCGCAGTGCGGTTCCGCGCCCGCCGGGACACCGTCCGCCGGCGCAAGGCCGGCCTCCTGCAGAGTGATGCGGCGCCCTAGGCGCCGTGAGAGCGCCTCGGCGACGAGCTCCCCCACCGGCCCCCGGGGCAGGGTGCCGTCCATCCACTGGTGCGACGAGGCCCTCTGGTAGTGCAGATTCATCCCGTTCTCACGGCCCAGGCGGTTGACGTGACGGGCGAGGTCTGCGCCGCTCCAGTCCGCCTCGGCCACCAGCTGCCTCAGCATCAGGTTGTGCTTGCGCGCCACGGGGACCGACCTCCTGGCGGACACGGCCGCCGTGCTGGGTAACGCCGCTGCAGATGTGACTGCTACCAGTGTGCGCCGCTCGACCGGGCGCGGCTCCGGCGCGCGAGAGCACCGAGAGCGCACCCCCAGCGCACGAAAGCGCTGTGCAGCTCGTGAGGTAATCGCAACGGCGACGAGTCGCTTTGTCGTTTATTTACTGATTTTTCAGATCCGATTCCGGTGCGGTGTCGAACCGATGGCATCAGGGCACCCGCAGGGGTGCGCGGCCGAGAGGGGTGGAACGTGGTCGGACGGTCCGTGATCGATGAGGAGTTCGCGGTGGAGGGCGCTACGGGCGGTCGGGTGACGGTGCTTCCGGGCTTTCGCCATCCGGAGCGCGGTGCGGTGCGGTGTCCGGCCGCGCCGCTGCTGGCGGCGTGGCTGCGAAGGCGTGGGGTGGATGCGGTCGTGGGCACCGTCGGCATCGTGGGTGGAGCCCTGGAGGCACCCGCGGCCGCCTCGGGCGTGGTCGCCGCGACGTTCTTCGACGGAAGCGTCGGCATGGGGCTGGCCGCGGCTGCGGACGGCGAGCAGTTACCGCACGCTCGGGCGGCCGTCGCGGCGTGGTCGTCGGTGCTGCGCACCCGACGCATCCTTCTGCCTGCGCCCGTCGCGTCCTGCACCGTCGCCGACCGGTACGCCTCGCCAATGCCGCGGCCGCGCTCGGCAACCCCGCACAGCCACGACTGCCTCCGGGTCGGCCAGGCGTTCCAGTCGCTACGGCGCTTCGCCGAGCGCGGAGATACGGTTCTGCTCATCGGAGCGGGGCCGCTACTGTCCCTGCCCGCCAGTGCCCACCGGGCCCGTGTGGTGGCCGTGAACTCCCTCGACACGGCGCGGTCGGTGCGCATCGCTGATCCGGCCGGGATCTCCTTCGTGCTGCGGCCGTGCACCCTGATCGAGGAGGCGGTGGAGATCCTCGCCGTCCTGCGCTCGCGCTTCCCGATGCTTCGCGGCCAGCATCCCGACGAGTGGTGCTACAGCGCCGAGGACGACCGCGCGGCGGCACGCAGCGTGGCGGGTCGCAGCGACGTGACGCTGCTCCTGCCGGGAGGCGGCGAGCCACCGGCGGCCGCGCGCCGCACGGTCCGGCTCGCCTCGCTGGCCGACCTGTATCCGGGGCACCTGCGCGACGTGGCCACCGTGGCGGTCATCGGCGGCGACGAAAGCGGCCACGACGGCCTGACACGGGAGATGGCCGTCCAGGTGATCAACGGCCTGGGACCCGTGAGCGCGGTCGAGTTCCAGGCCACCAGCCGCATCCTGCCCCAACGCGCGGCCAGGGCCGTGCGACAGCGATGAGCGAGCCGACAGGTGACGCTCACGGATCCCCGAAACGGGCCCCGGCTCGTTTCAGGGCTCGACGGGGCGGCCGAGGAGGGGTCGCGCGGGCGCAGGCCGAAGGTTGCCCCCGTGATCGATCCTCCGGTGCCTCGGGCGCGGATCGGTACTGACGGCCACCGGCTCCGTATCGTCCGAAGGGGATTGCGCAGGCGGGCGACGTCGATCACGGCACGGCCGGCGCCGACTCCTTGGAGCCGGCGACCGCACGGACCCCCCTCGGGTCTCCATCCTGGCGAGAACACGCCCGACGCGGGCGCGGAACTGCTCGTGCCCACGACCGTGCTCGACCTGCCACTTCGCCGGTCCGCCGCCAGGACCCGAGATCCGGGGGAGCCAGGGAGCCCACGTGTGACAGCGCGTGACGCGTCTCCCGCAGCACACCGGGAAGTCTTGCTCCACACCGCGGTGGCCGCTCGTCCGCCGCCCTTCCCCGCACTCCTGGCACGAAGAAAACCCGAAGGAGAAACGTCCCCGTGAACACCGCACGCCGCGTCCTGATCAGCGGAGCCAGCATCGCCGGACCCGCCGTCGCCCACTGGCTCACCCGCTACGGCCACCGCTGCGTCGTCGTGGAACGCGCACCGACCCTGCGCACGGCCGGACAGAACATCGACATCCGGGGAGCCGGACGCGAAGTCATCCGGCGGATGGAACTGGAGGAGAGCGTCGGCGCCGCCGGAACCGGCGAGAAAGGCACGAGGTTCGTCGGCCGCGACGGCGGCACCGTGGCGGAGTTCCCGGTCGGCGGCTCCGACAGCGACGGCCTGACCGCAGGCATGGAGATCCTGCGCGGCGACCTCGCCCGCCTCCTCGTGGAACGCAGCACCGGAAGCGGGCGGGGCGGCGGCGCCGAATACCGCTTCGGCGACTCAGTCACCGCCCTGCGGCAAGACGCCGACCACGTCCGGGCCTCCTTCGCGGGAGGCTCCACCGAGGACTTCGACCTCGTCATCGCGGCGGACGGAATGCGCTCGACGACCCGGCCGCTGATCGTCGGCGACGCCGCGCGGATCGTCCCCAAGGGCCTGTGCACCGCGTACTTCACCATCCCGCGCCGCCCCGAGGACACCGACTGGTGGCGCTGGTACTCCGCGCCCGGCGGCCGCACGGTGACCCTGCGCCCCGACAACACCGGAACCATCCGCGCCGGACTCTCCTTCCTCGGTCCGGACGGGAAATACGCCGACCTCCCTGCCGACGCCCAGCGCGAACTGCTCGCCGAGGTCTTCGCAGGAGCCGGCTGGGCCACTCCACGCGTGCTCGACGGGATGCGCCGCGCCCCGGACTTCCACCTCGAAGACGTGGGACAGGTCCACTCCGCCACGTGGTCGCGCGGCCGCGCCGCACTGCTGGGCGACGCGGCGTACTGCGCCTCGCCCATCAGCGGCATGGGCACCAGCCTCGCCCTCGTCGGCGCCTACGTCCTCGCCGGAGAGATCGCCTCCCACCGCCACCACCGGGACGCCTTCGCCGCATACGAGCGCATCATGCGGCCCTACGTCACCAAGGCACAGTCCCTCCCGCCGGGAGCCCCCCGCCTGGCACACCCGCGCACCCGTTGCGGCATCACCGCTTTCCACAGCGTCCTGAGACTGGCTGCCACGGCCCCCGCCCGCCGCCTGGCCACCGCGCTCACCGCACCGCCCGCCGACGGCGTCCAGCTCCCGGACTACACACACCTGGAGGCGTAGAGGCGGCACTCCCCTCCTCCTCGACCCCCTACAGCGTGTCGCACGTGGGTCTCGGACCGTTGGATCGCTCATGGGGAGTTGGTGGGCGGGGTCGGATCGTTCCTGACGGTCCGTGGAATCCGGCGGAGCCGTTGCTGCCGGTGGCTCGGGTGCGGCCGCGGGGCGGTGGGACGGCGAACCCGGACGACGGGGCGGCGTTCGCCGCGGTCCGTCCACGTGCTGACGACCGGGCGCGCGTGGCGTCATCCGCCGCCGTGCTTCGGGCTGTCGAAGTCGACGGTGCACCGCCGCTTCACGCGCCAGGCGCCGGTCTCCCGCTTCCGGAGACTCAGTCCCTCCGGTCCCTGCTGGTGGAGGCAGGCGGGTTACCGACGACTCAGATGAGGGATACCGCGTGCGCAACGGGATTCGTTCAGTGGTGGCCGTCGAGCCGGACGGGGACGTCGACGTGTCCGTTGAGCATCAGGGACGGGAAGCGTTCCAGGGCGTCGTCGGGGACGGCGAGGCGGATGCCGGGGAAGCGCGCGAGGAGGGCGGGCAGGGCGGTGACGGCCTCCAGGCGGGCGAGTTGTGCGCCGGGGCAGGCGTGGGGCCCGTACCCGAAGCTGGTGTGGCCCCCGACGGGGCAGCGGGTGGCGTCGAAGGAGGCGGCGTCGTCCCCGTACCGGTCGGGGTCGCGGCCCATGGCGAGGTAGTTGAGCAGGAGTGGGTCTCCGCGCCGCACGTCCGCCTCGCCGATGCGGGCGTCCTCGGCGGCGTAGCGGGCGAAGAACGTGGCCACGGGCGCGTCGTAGCGCAGCAGTTCCTCGACCGCCTGCGGCCAGAGCCCGGGCCGGGCGGTGAGCAGCGCGCGCTGTTCGGGGTGGTGCAGCAGGGCGCGCAGACCGTGGACCAGGAGGTGCACGGTGGTCTCGTGCCCGGCGGCGATCAGGACGAGCAGGGTGCCGATCAGCTCCTCGTCGGTGTACGGGTCGTCCGCGGCGGCAACGAGCAGTGCGCTGACAAGGTCGTCGCCGGGTTGACTGCGCCGCCGGGCGACCAGGTCGGCGATCAGCTCGCGGGTGCCGAGGACCGCCGCGAGCTTGCGCTCGGCGTCGACGGCCTCGCTGAAGAAGTCGTCGAACAGTACGCGCAGCCTTCCGTACCACTGCGCGGGGATGCCCAGCAGCAGGCCGAGCACCTGCATCGGCACCGGGAAGGCGAACAGCGTGCGGTAGTCGACCGTTGCGTCCGGGGCTTCCCGGGCCGCGGTGGCGAGCGCGTCGAGGCAGCCCGCGACGATCGCCTCGACCGGCTCGCGCAGAGCCGCCACCCGGGCGGGCGTCAGGGCACGAGCCAGGGGCGCCCGCAGCCGCCGGTGCTCCGCGCCGTCGACGGTGATCAGGCTGCGGGGCGTGTCCACCACGGGCCGCAGCGGCCAGTCTGCCGGGACCTCGCCCCGGCGCCAGGCGTGCCAGGTGTTCACGTCCTTCACGAAACGCCGGTCCACCAAGATCGCCCGCCCTAACCGGTCGGACGTCACCACCCACGCCGGAAGGCCACCGGGCAGCTCGACCGGTACCAACGGTCCCACCGCCCGCAGGCGCTCCGCCTGACGGTGCAGATCGCCGTCCTCTGCACTGATCCGCTGGACGGGCTGACGCAGCGACAGATCCACGGGAACTCCGATCGGGTGAGGAGGTGAAGTGACGCCGGGCCGGTGCACCGACAGCGAGTTCCACGTGCCCCTGCGGGCCGGGCCGGCTGCCGCGCGGCAGTTGAGGTCCGGATACCCGGGCCCGGCGGTGCGGAACCACCGCCCCTCTGGCGACGATCGGCCCTCGGCCGCGAAGGCGTTCTGCGGGCGGGGTGGAGCAGGGCGGTCCCCGGCGGTTGGATGGGCGGTGTCCGGCTTCCCGGTCAGCGCGCCGGACAGTGGCCGTCGTCCCTGGTAACCGTGAGAGGTGCCTTCCGGTCCCTCTCCCGACTTCCGGTCCGCGATCCTGCGTGCCGCCGCGCTCACCGATGCGGAGGTTCCCGCCATCGGGCTGACGGTCTTCACCGGCACGCACGGCTGCGTGGCGAGTCCCACCCGCGCCGACGACGGCAGCGGCGACTTCTCCGATCCCGACGGCGTCCTCGGCCGGGTCACGGTCGGCTCGACGACCACCCACGCAGCCACCGGCGCGGACCGCATCCACGCGCAGGCGCAACTCGCCGGGCCGGAAGTCCACTTCCGCTCCACATCACTGGTGAGCATCAAGGCCGGGGCGATCGGTTCGCTGGACTCCTACCCGCAGCGCATCCCTGCTCCGGTGGGGTCCTAAGCGCTCGCCCCCACGCGCACCGACTCGGCACAGACACCGTCCTCGGGCACCGCGTCCCCGTCGGGACCACCGAACTGTCCATCAGCGGTGACGACTTGGGATCCCCGCAGATCGGCCCCGGCACCCTCACCGTCAAGGTCACCGCCCATCGGGACCCCCCCCGGCCCAGGCACGTCAGCCAGCCGCCGAGGCGTGGATCGACATCGCCGTGACCGGCGCCCTCAACGACCTCCGGAGGCAGCCGCTCCACCGGGTCCCCGTCATGAACCTGCGCGTAGGCGAGGCACAGGCCGACTGCCGCGACACCCTTCCGTCACCGCCGTCCTCCCGCTCCCCGTCGGCGGGGGTGCCGCAGTCACCCGCTCCGTCCCCGTCGCCTTCGTCGCCGCCTGTCCCCTGCGGTCCTTCGGCGCCAGGGGTCCGCGGTGCGGCTCGCTGAGACAGGTGGTGCGTCCGCGCTCCGGGCAGTGGCCGTGCTCGGGCTCCTCGGCGCCGGGGCCTTCTGCCTGGCGCTCTCCCGGCGCCGTACGTCCCGCACGCCCTGACCTGAGGACCCCGACAGGTACGGCCGCGTTCCGCGCGGCCGTACCTGCGCGCGGCCGGCCTGCCCAGTCGTCGGCTGGTTCGTCCATGGTGTCCACTTCGCTTCCCGTCCCGTTCCGGTCCGTGGGTACGGGTCGGTCTCAGCTGGTCGTGAAGCGCAGGGCGCCGCCCGTGCCGAAGTCGAACCAGAGCCGGCCGGGGTGGCGGGCGATCCGGAAGGCGATCTCGGAGCAGCGGGGGCAGCGGGCGACGGCGGCGGGTCCTTGGTCGTAGACGTGCAGGGCGGCCAGGGCGTCGTCGGTCCCGCAGCCGGGGCACAGGCGCCAGGCGGTGGTGGGGTCGGGGAGGAAGAGTTCGGACAGTGGGCCGGCGAGGGCGTTTCCGTCGCGCACGGAGTCTCCAGGGGTGTCAGCCGAACCGTTCGGTGCGGACACGGTCGGGTCGGTGGCCGAGGTGGACGAGCAGGCCGGCGGCCTTCTCGACGAAGGCGGTGGGGCCGCAGACGAAGGCGAGGGCCTCGTCAGCGGGCCGGAACCCCGGCAGGTCGAGGTCGGTGGCGGTGATCCGGCCGACGGGCCGGGTGTGGCCGGGTGGTGCGGTGCGGGTGTACAGGCAGGCGGCGGTGACGCCGGGGTCCCGGGCCTCGGCGATGCCGTCCAGCAGCGTGCCGAACCAGCGCTGGTCCGGGTCGCGCAGCGAGTAGGCGAGGTGGAACCGGGGCCCGGCCTCGCCGAGGTCGAGCCTGGCGCGCAGCATGGCCGCGAGCGGTGCGATGCCGGAGCCGCCGGCCACCAGTAAGACGGGCCCGGTGCGCCCGGGCTTCCAGACGAACCAGCCGCCCAGTGGACCCGCGACCTCGATCCCGGCGCCGACGGGGAAGTCCTCGGCGAGGTACGGGGAGACCTCGCCGAACGGTGCGGGCTGGATGGACATCTCGATCCGGTCGCCGTCGGCCGGCGCAGACAGCGAGTAGCTGCGCACGGCCCGGTAGCCGTCGTCCGCGGTGAGCCGCACGTCGACGTGCTGGCCGGGCAAGTGGCCGGGCCAGCCGTCCACGGTCAGGTGCAGGGTGCGCGCGGTCGTGCTCTCGGAGGTCCTGGCCCGCAGCTCGGCCCGGCGCCAGTGGGTCATCGTGTCGCCCTCCGCCTCAGTCGTTCCAGGTGCGCTGCTCGCGCCACGGATCGCCGTGGTCGTGGTAGCCGAGCTGCTCCCAGAAACCGCGGTGGTCCTCGGCGCGGAGGGTGATGCCGCTGATCCACTTCGCGGACTTCCAGAAGTACAGGTGTGGCACCAACAGCCGGGCGGGGCCGCCGTGTTCGGCGGTCAGGGGCTCCCCGTCGTAGGTGTGGGCGATCCACGCCTTCCCGCCGCGCAGGTCGGTGAGCGGCAGGTTGGTGGTATAGCCGCCGTGGCACTCGGCGAGGGCGTGGCGGGCGTCGGTGGTGACGCCGTTGAGCAGGGTGTCGAGGCTGACGCCGCGCCAGCGGGTGTCGAACTTCGACCAGCGGGTCACGCAGTGCAGGTCGGTGGTCACCTCCTGCTGCGGCAGGGCCGAGAACTCCTGCCAGTTCCAGCGGCGCCGTTCGCCGCTCTCCGCCGTCAAGGTGAACTCCCACCGGTCGAGGGGGATGTCGGGAGTCGGGCCGGCGGAGAGCACGGGGAAGTCCTCGGTGAGGAACTGGCCGGGCGGCAGACGGCCGCCGCGAGTACGGCGGTGGCCGTGGAATCCTGGGGTGAACGTCGCCATCGGGCGAACTCCTCGGTGGTCCTGGGTTCGGTCAGTCCTGCCAGGTGCGCTGCTCGCGCCAGGGGTCGCCGTGGTTGTGGTAGCCGGCGGCCTCCCAGAAGCCCGGTTCGTCGACCGGGCTGAGGGTCAGTCCGCGCACCCACTTCGCGGACTTCCACAGGTACAGGTGCGGCACCAGCAGCCGGGCCGGGCCGCCGTGCTCGGGCGAGAGCGGGAACCCGTCGTACGCGTGGACGATCCACGCCTGGCCGTCGAGGACGTCCTCCAGCGGCAGGTTGGTGGTGTAGCCGCCGTGGCAGTGGGCGATCACGAAGTCCGCCGCCGTCTCGGCGTCCGCCAGCAAGGTGTCGAGGCTGACGCCGCGCCAGCGGGTGTCGAACTTCGACCAGCGGGTCACGCAGTGCAGGTCGGTGGTCACCTCCTGCTGCGGCAGGGCCATGAACTGCTCCCACGTCCACGCGGTGCGCCACCCGGTCTCGCTGGAGACGGTGAACTCCCACTCCGCCGTGTCGACCTCGGGCGTGGGGCCGGCCGACAGGACGGGGAAGTCGTACGTCGGGTACTGGCCGGGCGGCAGGCGGGAGGTGTCGAAGCCGCGACGGCCGGAGAAACCGGGTGACAGGCTCATGCGGTCCTCCTGCGGCCGACTGGTCCTTTTCCCATGAAAGGGGAGACCGCGTTTTCGTGCACCTCGGGGCCGAACGGTGCGGGCACTGCCGCCGCAACCGGGCACGCCCCGCCGCCCCGCCCGGCGGGGCGTGCGCACTACAGGGCGTCCGGGACGGGGGCGGTGGTGCGAGCGGGGCGGGAGGGAAGCAGGAAGGAGGCCACGAGGGCGACCAGGACGCCGCCGGCGGCCCAGGCGACCAGGACTCAGACGGCTCCGGCGGTCGCGGCGCCGTCACAGTGGACAGTGTTGCGCACGACAGTCGTTCCCGCGCCGGGCGGGAGGGCCTGGCCGATGGCCCGCCAGAACGGCGGCAGCAGTGCTGCCGGATAAGCCCCGCCGGAGCTGGCGGGGACGCGGGGAGAGCCCTTCGCACTGCGCCCCCGTGCGGGGCCGGGTCCTGCGCGTGCGGCGCCCGGTGTGCGTGTCCCGGACCTCGCGGGGCCGGGACACGCACACCGGGGGTGTTGTCGGTCAGGCGCCCTGGTGCCGGGGGAGGTCGAAGCGGTCGAGGTCCATGACCTTGGCCCAGGCGGCAGCGAAGTCTGTGGCGAACTGCTCGTCGCCGCCGGCGGAGGCGTAGACCTCGGCGAGGGCGCGCAGTTCGGCGTTCGAGCCGAAGACCAGGTCGGTGCGGCTCGCCGTCCAGTGGACGGAGCCCCGTGCGTCGCGGCCCTCGAAGACGGCGGAGTCGTGGGCGGTGGGGGTCCAGGTGGTGCCCTGGTCGAGGAGGTTGACGAACCAGTCGTTGCTCAGCACCCCCGGACGGGTGGTGAGAACGCCCAGGTCGCTGCCCTGGTGGGTGGCGCCGAGCGTGCGCAGGCCGCCGACCAGGACGGTCAGTTCCTGGGGGCTCAGCCCGAGCAGGTCGGCCCGGTCGACGAGGCGGTACTCGGCGGGCAGGGTGTCGTCCTTGCCGGGGTGGTTGCGGAAGCCGTCGGCGGACGGCTCCAGGTAAGAGAATCCTTCGACGTCGGTGTGTTCCTGCGTCGCGTCGACCCGGCCCGGGGTGAACGGCACCCTGACGTCGTGCCCGGCGTCGGCGGCGGCCTTCTCCACCGCTGCGGTGCCGGCCAGCACGATCAGGTCGGCGAGCGAGACGCCGTGCCCGTCAGGGCGGGAGGTGCCGAACGCCTCGCGGATGTCCTCCAGTTGGCCCAGCAGCGTGGTCAGCCGGTAGGGCTCGTTCACCGCCCAGCCGTTCTGCGGCTCCAAGCGGATCCGGGCGCCGTTGGCGCCGCCGCGCTTGTCGCTGCGCCGGAAGGTGGACGCGGAGGACCAGGCGAGCCACACCAGGTCCGCCGACGGGATCCCGGCGGCCAGCACACGGGACTTGAGCTGCTCGACGGCGCCTGCGTCGAGCGGCGCCTCGGTCGGTTCGGGCAGCGGGTCCTGCCACAGGAGCTGCTCGGCGGCGACCTCCGGGCCCAGGTACCGGGTGATCGGTCCCATGTCGCGGTGGGTGAGCTTGTACCAGGCGCGGGCGAAGGCGTCCGCGAACTCCTCGGGGTGCTCCAGGAAGCGCCGGCAGATCCGCGCGTAGTCCGGGTCGACCCGCATCGCGACGTCCGTGGTCAGCATCGCCGGGGTCCGCCGCGCAGCAGGGTCGTGCGGGTCCGGGACGGTGCCCTCGCCCGCGCCGTCCTTGGGCCGCCACTGGTGCGCGCCGCCGGGGCTGCGGGTCAGCTCCCACTCGTAGCCCAGCAGGATCTCGAAGTAGCGGTTGTCCCAGCGGGTGGGGGTGTCGGTCCAGATCACCTCCAGGCCGGAGGTGACGGTGTCGTTGCCGTGGCCGGTGCCGAAGTCGCTCTTCCAGCCCAGGCCCTGCTGCTCGATCGGCGCGGCCTCCGGCTCGGGGCCCAGGTGCTCCGAGCCAGCCGCGCCGTGCGTCTTGCCGAAGGTGTGGCCGCCCGCGCACAGCGCGACGGTCTCCTCGTCGTTCATCGCCATCCGGGCGAAGGTCTCACGGATGTCGGTGGCCGACGCCATCGGGTCCGGATTGCCGCGCGGGCCCTCGGGGTTGACGTAGATCAGGCCCATGGTGTCGGCCGCCAGCGGCGCCAGCAGCTCGCCGTCGTCCTTGTGCCGCTCGTCGGTCAGCCACACCGTCTCCGGGCCCCAGTACACCGCCTCGTCCGGGCCCCATACCTCCTCGCGGCCGCCACCGAACCCGAAGGTGGCAAAACCCATCGACTCCAGGGCCACGTTGCCCGAGAGCACCATCAAATCGGCCCAGGACAGCGCCTTGCCGTACTTCTGCTTCACCGGCCACAGCAGGCGCCGCGCTTTGTCCAGGTTGACGTTGTCCGGCCAGGAGTTCACCGGTGCGAAGCGCTGCAGCCCGGCGCCGTTGCCGCCGCGGCCATCGGTGACGCGGTAGGTGCCGGACAGGTGCCAGGCCATCCGGATCACGAACGGGCCGTAGTGGCCGAAGTCGGCGGGCCACCAGTCCTGCGAGGTCGTCAGGACCTGCTCGATGTCGCGCTTGACGGCCACCAGGTCGAGCGCGCCGAACGCCGCCGCGTAGTCGAAGCCCTCCCCTTCGGGGCGGCGGGCCGCGGCGTGGCGGCGCAGCACACCGAGATTCAGCCGCTCGGGCCACCACTGGTGGATGCCGTCACCCTTCATCGGGTCCGCGGCCATGTCCTGCACCGGGCAGCCCTCGGCCGCCGGGTTGGTGTTCTCGGGGAACGCGTTGGTGACCTGCTGCACGTCGTCGTCGGGCACGGGAGGAGCCTTCCTGGTACGGGAACGGAGGGGTGGGACGGACTGCTCGGATCAAGGTGGGTGCGGGCGTGGCGGCGGCCCGGGCAGGAGGGCGGGGCGGCGGGCCGCGGTGATCACCAGAGGAGGCCGCCGACCGCGCTGCCCGCCCAGGCGAGCAGGACGCCGACGACCGCGCTGGAGCCGAGGTAGCCGGCAGCTAGGCGGTAGCGCCGCATGCGCAGGAAACCGGTGGTCTCCCACGCGAGCGTCGACCAGGTCGACAGCGCACCGCACACGCCGACCGCGACCAGGGCCTGCACCCACGCCTGCACGTGCCGCATCTCCAGCGCGACGCCCAGCAGCAGGCAGGCGGCGGCGTTGACAGTGAACGTGCCCACGGGGAACGGCCGCCGGCTGGTGGACTTGCCCCACACCCCGGCCCAGAACCGCAGCGGCGAGGCGACGGCCGCTCCGAGCGCCAGCCACACCCACCCCGGGCCGCTCACGCCCGTACCACCTTCGGGGCCGTGACCATCCGGGTGGTCAGCACGCCGGCCCCCGCCGCGGCCCCCACGCACACCGCCAGGCTCGCCGCCGCGTATCCGAGACCGACGGCCTGCTGCCCGTCGGCGAGCAGGCGCCGGATGTCGTTCGCGAAGGCCGAGAAGGTGGTGAACCCGCCGAGCACGCCGCTGCCGAGCACCGGCCCAGCCCATGCCGGCGCACCCGGCCGGGCGTGCAGGACGGCCATCAGCACGCCCATCGCTGCGCACCCGACCGCGTTGATCGCGAACGTCGGCCACGGGAACCCCGCGCCCGCGTGCCAAGCGAGGTCCACCCCGGCCCGGGCCGCCGCGCCCGCCGCCCCGCCGAGCGCGACCTGCGCCGTCAGCCGCCACCGGCGCGCCGGGTCCGGCGCGGGGTGCGGGAACAGTACGTGGAACAGCCGTCCGTGGTGCTCCGGCCGGGCGGCGGTCGTCGTGACCGGTTGCATCAAGGCTCCGAAGTGGCATCGGAACGGACGGCAGTACAGGCAAGGGGGCCTACGCGCCTGCGGTGTGCGGGGCGGGGACGGCCCCCGCCCCGCACACCACAGGCCCTCGACGGCGGGCCGGTACCCGGCCCACCCGTTGACGGTCCGTCAGGAATTGAGAAACTCGAGCAGGTCGGCGTTGAAGCGTTCCTTGTCGCCGGGGACGACGGCGATGCCGTGCGAGCCGCCCTCGTAGACCTTGAGGACGGCGCCGGGGACGAGCTTGGCGGTCTTGCGGCCGGTGGCGTCGATCGGGACGACCTGGTCGTCGTCGCCGTGGACGACCAGCAGCGGGATGTCGAACTTCTTCAGGTCCTCGTGGAAGTCGGTGTGCGCGAAGGCGTCGACGCAGGCGACGCCGCCCTCGATGGTCTCGGCCATGGCCATGTACCAGAAGGCGTCCTTGTTGCCCTCGGTGGCCTTCGTGCCGGGCCGGTTGGCGGAGAGGAACCCGACCGCGGTGTCCTTCCAGAACTGCGAGCGCTCCTTGAGGATGCCGGCCTTGATGCCGTCGAAGACGGACTGCGGCACGCCCTCGGGGTTGTCCGGTCCCTGGAGCATCAGCGGCGGGATCGCGGAGAGCAGCACCGCGGAGCGGACCCGGTCGGTGCCGTGCCGGCCGATGTAGCGGGCCAGCTCGCCGCCGCCCATCGAGTGCGCGACCAGGGTGACGTCGGTCAGGTCGAGGCTGGTGAGCAGGTCGTTGAGGTCGTCGGCGAAGGTGTCGAAGTCGTAGCCGTCGTACACGGGGGTGGAGCGGCCGTGGCCGCGGCGGTCGTGGGCGATGCCGCGGAAGCCGGCGTCGGCGACGGCCTTGAGCTGGTCCTGCCAGGCGTCGCCGTTCAGCGGCCAGCCGTGGATGAAGACGACGGGGCGGCCGCTGCCCCAGTCCTTGTAGAAGATCTCCACACCGTCACGTGTCGTGCAGTAGGGCATGAGTGACTCCGAATTCGGCTTCAGGGACGACCGGGATCACCGGTCGAAGATTCGGAACGGTCGGCGGGAACAGCCGACGGCGGCACCGGTGCTCGTGCGGCACGAAGGCGGGACGGCGACCGGCACACGAAGCAGCCAACCGCACGCGCACTGCGCTCCGCATCCAACACACCGGGTTGTTGCTCTGAGCGGGTGACCGCAGCCCGGATCCGACCACGTACCGGATCGGCGGAGAGCGGGTCCGCGGATGCTGGTGGCGCCGCACATGATCTCGGCGCGCGGCGGCCACGGCGACTTCAGCGCGGCCGTCGCCGACCAGTACCAGGGCCCCGGGCGGGCGCGGGAGCTCGCGGCGGCCGACGGCTGCGACGAGATCCGCACCCGGGTCCGGACCGAGATCAGGGCGGGCGCGGACTGGATCAAGTTCGCGGCGACGGGCGGCTTCTCCAGCCCGTCCGACGACCCGTCCCAGGTCACCTACAGCCAGGAGGAGATGGACACCCTGGTTGCCACCGCCCGCGGCCTGGGCCGCCCGGCCACCCCGCACTGCTACGGCGACGAGGGCGTCCGCCGCGCCGTCCTGGCCGGTGTGGGGGGTGGGTGGTTGGCTGGGTGGTTGTTGTTCCTGGGCTGGGGGTTGGTGGGTTGGTTGGGAAGGGCCGGTCGGTGGTGGGGTTGTTCTGCGGCGCCGTGGGTTTCGGTGGCGCTGCGCTGTGCTGTTCTTCTCCTCGACCGGGCGGCCGGGCCGGGGCCGGTGACCGGGCGGGGCCCGGGTCGTTGGGGAAGTCGACGGGCCCGGCCCCCACTGCCTGCCGGAGGCTGTCACCAACCCCTGCCGCGCCCTCGCTGGAGAGGGCGCGACAGGGGCACCTGTCGCGGCCTGTGACCTGGGCCAATATCCCTCGGCCCCCGCCTGCGGCCCATCGCGACAGCTCTCCGGCCCGTCCGCCGTCTGTCGGTCCGGTTGTTGTCCGGCCCGGCTTGCCGCGTTCTCGGCCGTGCCCTTGGCCGTGCCGGTCCGGTCCGGTGGGCGGTTGGTCAGGTGTGTTGTGCGGTGTGGACGGCGGTTTCGAGGGTGTTGGTGAGGGCCGTCGAGTTCGGGTGGGCAGTAGCCGAGGACGGTGGCGGGCATGGCGGCGGCGGTCGCGCACGCCGCGACTACCGTGACCTGCTCGGTGCCGGTCAGCTCCGGCAGGGTCTGCCGGTCCTGCCCCTGGTTCTGCTCCTGGTCGTGGGCGTAGGTGTAGGCGGGGCCGATCACCGATGAGGGCAGCAGCCAGGTGCGGTGCAGCTCGTCCAGGGCCTGGCCGTCCCCGCCCGGGACCACCGCCGCCCCGCTGGCGACCTCCACCGCCTCGGCGGCGTTCAGGAGCGCCTGGACGTGGGCGTGCCCGCCTTGGCGCCCGGCCAGCTCCCGCACCCAGGAGGCCGCCTCCCGGCCCGCCCGCCGGGCCCGCGCCAGCGCCCGCTCCTCCCGCTCGTCCACCTCGTACGGCACGGCCTGGTGGCCGCCCGGGAGGGCCCGCTGCTCCTCCTCGTCCGGGTAGGGGCCGAAGCGGGGCGGCGGGAAGCGCGGGGAGTCGTACAGAGGGTCCATGCCCCTCCAACCGCCTCCCGGCCGCCCGAGTCACGGCTGCCCGGTCCGGTCCGTCCGGCCCGTCGTCGGGTGCTGTCCGCCCCGGCCGGTCCGCTGCCCGGTCCGGTCGGTCCGCCCGCCGGCCCCGTTGGGTCCGGCCGTCCTGCCGGTCCCGGCCCCGGTCCTGCCCGTTCCGGTGCGTCCCGGTGCGGGCCGGCCGGTTCCGCGTCCGGGCCGGCCTGGCCCGGGGCGTGTGTGTGACCTGGTGGGGTTTCGGGGGCTGGTAGCGGTGTTCGGTGGACCATTTCGGGTGGGTGGCCGGGCGTTGTTCGGTGGCCTGGCGGTGGTCCCGGTGCGGGCGGGTTTCGGTGACGGGGTGTGGCCGCCGGGCGGGGCGGGGCGGGGGCTGCGGGGGTCGGGGGCTGTTTCGGGGTGTTGCGGTGAATCGACGACGCGTCGGGAATTCCGCTGGTTTCCGCCGGGCTTTTCCTTGCCGTTTCGGTCGGGATTACCGCCGGTCGGGGGCTGTTTCGGTGGGGTCGTGGATTCGCGGGTCGGGTTCGCCGGGGTGATTGCGGTGGTGGCCGGGCTGCTCCCTGCCGCCCCGCCCGCCTCCCGGCCCGCCGCCAGGGCGTCGCCGTCGTCCGGCCGCCGCCCGGCCCCGGCCGGGGTGCATGCGGGCGTCCCGTACGGGTCATACGGGCGGTGCGGAACCCCGCGTCCAGTCCTGTGGGCGCACGCGATCCTCCAGGTCCGGGTTCCGCGTCGACGCCGTCCCTGCGGTGACCGGCCGCGCTTCGAGCACGCGGCCGGGACGAATCCCTCAGGGGCGGCGTCCGCACGCGCCCCCGGTCCCGGTGCGCCGCCACCCGCCCCGGTGCCCCGGTGCCCCGGGCCGGCTCGTGCCCGTCGACCGTCCCGTCCGTCCCGCCACCGCCCGCCTGCCGCCAGGACGTCGCCGTCGACCGCCACCCGCCCCGGTGCCCGCCGCCGCCCCGGCCCGCCCGTCCCGCCGCCGCCCGTCTTGCTCGGCCGTCGTCCGGTGCCGCTCGTCCTGCCCGGCTGCGCCCCGCTCCGTCCGGCCGGCGCGGGTTGTCCCACCGTCGCCCCGGGGGTTGTCCCAGCCGTGTCCTGCCGGTGTCTCAGCGCGCCGGTTGTGTCCGTTTTGCTGGGACGGTCTCAGGCTGTATCCCCAAGTGGGAGTGTTTCGCGTGCGGGGCTGGGGCGGGGCTGGGACGCGGCCCCGCCCGGCCGCCGGTGACCCGTCTCATCGAAGTTTGATCTGTCTCATCGGTCTCATCGGAGTTTGACGGCGGCCTGGTTGTCTCATCGGAGTTTGGCCGTCCGGCTGGTGGCCGCGGTGCGGGCGGTGTGCTGTGCGGGCCGGATCCTGGCCCGACGTCACGGGGGAGGGCTTGGTGTGGAGTGGTCGACGGCGCTGGGCGGCTTCGCGGCCGGGCTGGGGATCTCGGTGGTGACCGCGCCGGTGGGTGTCTCGGGTGCGGTGTTCCTGCTGCCGGTGCAGGTCAGCGTCCTGGCCGTGCCCAGCCCGGCGGTGACTCCGACGAACCTGCTGTTCAACGTGGTGGCCGGCCCCGGCGCGCTGCTGCGCCACCGCCGCACCGGCGCGCTGGGCGGCCCGCTGACCCGGCTGCTCGTCACCGGCGCGGTCCCGGGCGTCGTCGTCGGCGCCCTGGTGCGGGTCTTCGCCGTCCCCGGCCCGCACGCCTTCAAGCTCCTGGTCGCCGCCCTGCTCCTGCCGCTCGGCACCTGGCTCCTGCTGCGCACCCTGTATCCGGCCCCGCCGCGTCCGGCCGGGGCCGGGCTGAAGGCCGGGGCCACTCGGCTGCTGGCGTTGGCGGTGGGGGTCACCGGCGGGATCTACGGGATCGGGGGCGGCTCGCTGCTGGGTCCGGTGCTGGTGGCCAGGGGGATGCCGGTGGCGACGGTGGCGCCGGCGGCCCTCGCCTCCACCTTCGCCACTTCGTTGGCGGGAGCCGCCACCTACGCCGTGCTGTCCCTGACCACCACCGGCTCCATCGCCCCCGACTGGCCCCTCGGCCTGGCCTGCGGCCTCGGGGGCCTGCTCGGCGGCTACCTCGGCGCCCGCCTCCAGCCCCACCTGCCCGACACCGCGCTGCGGCTGTTGCTCGGCGGCCTGGCCGCCGCCGTGGGGGCCTTCTACACGGTGCAGGGCCTGCGCTGGCCGGTGCGCTGACCAGGCTCCGACCAGCGGTCAAACTTCGCTGAGACGCGTCAAACTAACTTGAGACGGGTCACCGGCCGGTCGCCACGGTCGGTCTTCCCGGTCGGCGTCGGGCAGCAGGCCGTGATGGTGGCGGGCGATCGCGTCGAGGAGTGCGGTGCGGGCCTGGCGCCAGTGGACGTCCTCGGTACGGCCGGCGTCGGCCGCCCACTCGGGAGCGGCCGCTCCTGGGCGGCCGCCGCCAGGTCCCATCTCAGGGTGCCAATCGCCTCCTGCCAGAGGCCGAGCCCGGACAGCAGGGCGCGCACCAGCTTGTCGACGGCGGCCACCGGGTCGGCGCCGAAGATCCGGGCCTCGCCCGCGGCCTCCGCGAGCAGGTCCTCGTCCAGGTCCTCGAAGTCCTCTCGCCACTGCCGCGCCCGCTCCTGGTAGGCGTGCAGCACCTCGTGCAGCGCGTTCTCGACGGCGGCCGGCGACCAGGGCAGCGGGCGGCGGGGAGCGCTCACGGTGTCGGCCGGCAGCCGGGCCGCCCCGGCCCCAGTGCCCGCCGCGGTGCTCGTCCGGTCGCAGTGGTTGTCACACCGGTGCAACCGCCGCGCCCCGCGGCCGGTCACGGGTGCGGCGCATATCTCTGTGCCGCACGGCCCGGTGCGGGACCCATAGGGCGCTGCACTGGCTGTCGCAGTCGCACCCGGCGTGCTGCATCCGGCGGTGCAGCGCTGCTGCGGCCCGGGGCCGCAGCAGGTGCGAAAGCGCCGCGGGATCCGGGCGGGACAGGCTGCACCAGCCGTTGCGGCGGCATCCGACCGGAGGGTCGTTGCTGCACTTTCCCGCGGCACCCGTGCCCGGCGGTGCAGCAAGGGCGCCCTTGCTGCACGGCCTGCGTGCGCGGAGTGCAGCGCGCCGCTCATGAGCGCTCTCCGCTCGGTGGTGCGCCCGCCGCGCAGCCGATTCACCCCGAGGGGAAACAGTGCTGGTGGTGGGAGCTAGCATCCGGGCATGGGTTTCTCCTCGGGGGTTAATGCGGCGACCTCGCCGATGCTGTTCGGCGCGCCACTTTGCGCGGTGTGCGCGGCGGAGCTGGTGTGGGGCGGGAAGGGCCGCCGGCCGAAGTACTGCTCGAAGGCGTGCTCGTCGAAGGCGGAGCGCACCCGGGAGAAGGAGAAGCAGGCCCGGGCCCTCACCGCCGCCACCGAATCCCCCCGAGGAGAAACGAAGCTGCCCGGCGACCTCACCGAGGGTCCGGTGGCGGCCGAGCTCCTCGCCCTGGGCGAGAAGCTGGCCCGGGCGGATCGGCTGCTGCTGCTCCAGCTGGAGCGCGCCGCCCGCGACGACACCCCGGCCCTGGCCCGCCAAGCCCTCGCCGACGTCCAGCACTACGCCCACGCGGTGATGCAGCGCCACCTCGAGCTGGTCGACCAACTGCGCACCCAGCACCCGGCGCTGCCCGCCGAGGCGGAATCGGCCGCCGCCGGGTCCGGCGAATCTCCCCGGGGAGAAACGACGACCGGCCAAGGCGCTCCCGCGGGTGTCGCCGAGCCCGTGCCGGAGCTCGTTGTTCCCCGGGGAGAAACGGCGTCGTTCCCGGAACCGGTCCGGCATGCCGCCGCAGCTCCCCGGGGAGAAACTCCCGCGACCGCGACCGCGACCGCGACCGCGACCGCGACCGCGACCGCGACCGTGGCCGTGCCCGCCTCATCCTCCCCGGTCCGGCCGGTCCCGGCCGTCCCGGTGTTCACGGTGGCGCACCCCGACGACACCCGCCTGCAGCCCGACGCGGTGCTGCGCGCCACCGCCGACCCGGTCCTCACCTTCGGCCCACCCGACCGCACCACCGACCTCACCGCGGCCTTCGGCCCGGGCTGGTCGGCGTCCTCCTGGTCGGCGCCGCAGACCGCCCGGATCCGCCAGCTCCACCAGCACGGCGTACGGGCGGGCTGGGCCGCCCCGCTGCGCCAGGGCCCGTGGGGCGGTGGCGGATGGATCGCGGTGCTGCTGCTGCCCGGCGGCCGCGCCGAACCGCTCCTCGATGCCGACGGCCGCCCCCACACCTTCCACGGCCAGGACCAGGCGCTCGCCGCGGTGCGCGCCGGGCGGCTCGCATCGCCTGCCACCGCCGCCCGCACCCCGGACCCGGACCGGCTGCGGCCGAGTACCGGCGGGTGGATCGGCCCGCGCGTACCCGAGCCCGGGACGGTGCGGGTGCCGCGCGATCCGCTGCGGCGCGGCCTGCCCCGCAGCATGGACGTCCACACCCCCCTCGACCCGAACACCTTCGGCTACGCCTGGGAGCTGGCCGGATGGACGGTGCAGCCCGACGTGCTGCTGGTCCTCGGTGAGGGCTACCCGGTCGGCTGGGTCGAGCGGGGCCTGGACGGCGGCGACGGCTGGGTCGCGGTCTACGAGGGCTACTTCCTCGGCGACCCCGCCACCGAGCAGGCCGCCCTGCACGACACCCCGGAGCTCGCCGCCCGAAGCATCCTCCAGGCCCACGTCCACGACCTCTGACCGGCCGCCGGGGCCATGATCCCGGTCACGGACAAACCGGGAGGACAAGGCCCCTGACCAGGGCAATTCGGGCGGGACAACCCGCAGGACAACATGCTGGTCAAGGGGTCGGGCCAGATGCAGGACAAGGGGTCGGGGTGCAGGGTCGGCCGCGTCCGGGCACCCGCCCGGGCCCGGGGTCGGCCACCGCGCCCGCCCCGGCCGCGCTCCTCACCGGAAGGTGGCGTCGTGCCCACGACCTTCTCCCATACCGCCTTGTCCCCTTCCGGCAGCGACGGCCGGGCCACCGCTGACCTGCCGGATGGCGCGATTCTTTGTGGATGCCCGGATCCGGACGGGTGTGCTGCTCTATCGTCGGACGGCATGGGGATGGTGGGGGCTGACGGGCGGGGGCATGGGGCGGCATTCACGGGGGCGGTACCGGTGTTCGGCGACCGGACCCGGGATGCATGCGTGGTGGTCCCGGGGATCATGGGCAGTGTCCTGGAGGACGCGGCGACGGGGCGCCCTCTATGGGGCGTCGACCTCGCCACGCTAACCGGTGCGCTGAGCGATGATGCCCTGTTCACCGCCCTGCGCGCGGCGCCCCAGGAGCAGGAAGCTGATGCCGATACGGCCCGGCGGACGCCGCCGACCCGCGTCCGGGCAACCCGTCTGCTGGCCAGGCCGTGGTGGTTGCCCATTTTCGGGGGTCTCGATCCCTACACCGACGCGGTTACGACTCTGCGGCAGATCACGATGGCGCCGGAGGCAGTGGTGCCGTTTCCCTACGACTGGCGTCTGGCGGTGTCCTACAACGGAGCGCTACTGGCTCGCGCGGCCCGCGCGCATCTGGAGTGTTGGCGGCAGCATGTCGCGGCTACACCCGAGTGGGCGGCGGCGGGGGCGCGGCAGCCGCGGCTGCTGTTCGTAGCGCACTCGATGGGCGGGCTGTTAGTACGGGCCGCACTGGAACAAGACCCGGAACTCGCGGCCGACACTCGGGCCGTGGTCACCATCGGTACGCCGTTCCTCGGTTCTGCCAAGTCCGTCTTGGCTCTGAACCTTCTGCATGCCCAGGCGAAGCCGAACCGGTTGGTGCGGCGGGTGCAGGAGATGGCGGCGACCCTGCCCGGCGTTCACGACCTGCTGCCCGGCTACCGCTGCCTGGACCTGGGCCTTGACGTGGAGCGCCTGACCCCGGCGGACGTAGCCCGGTTCGGCGGCGATACGGATCTGGCCGCCCGGTCCCTGGACGGGCACGCACATCATCGCGCGAGCGGCTTCGTACTGCCGGGGCACCGGGCGGTCGTCGGTGAGGCCCAGCCGACCATACAGACCCTGGAGGAACAGCGTGCCGCCCCTTGGGCCGTCGCGGGTCGCCAGCACGCCTTCGACGTTGAGGAGGACGGCGAATTGGTTCGGGATCCGGCCACCGGTATCCCGGCCCGCCGTGACGTCTCCGGTGACGGAACCGTTCATCTGCCCTCCGCCCGTGCCGGTACCGAGTCCGTCCATTACGTCTACGGTCAGCACGGCACTTTGATGCGCCATGACGAGGTCCTGCGGCAGATCCGCCGCATCGCCCTAGAACGCCCCCAAGGCGTGCACCTCGGCGGCGACGGCACCGGCCCGGGCCTGCAGACCCCCGAGCTCGGCGGAGTCCTCGGGGCTCCGCTCACGCTCACCGTCACCGGCCTGGACTCCCCGGCCGGTGTCACGTTGAGCGTGCACTCCACCACCACCGGCCGCCCCGGCCACCCCCTGACGCTGCGCCGGGATCCAGAGTGGACCGACGGCGCCCTGTCGGCCCACTTCATCGCAGAAGTCCCGGACCTGTACCGGGTGGTCCTGGACACCGGCCGCCACACGCCCCTCACCCAGCTCGTCCTCGTCAACGAACCCGACGCCTGAGACCCACCGACCTGCCATGACCGATCCCCACACCTCCGCCCCATCGCCGCACCCGGCCCTCGGCACCACCAGCCCCCAAGAGCTCGAACCGCTTCCCGAGGGTGGCATCGAGCTGTTCCCGGTCAACTTCACCGCCTACCAGCACCCCTACCTGCCCGACCTGGACACTGAGCGGCATGTACAGGAGATCGCCGACCTCCTTGCCCCCTATCGCGCGCGCACCACCGCGTGGGCGACGCCGGCCGACAAGCGCGACCGGCAGGCCGTCGAAGATCGCTTGGCCCTGTGGACCAACCCGACGCACCTGCCTGGCCAGAACACAGTGCTGTACTGGGTCGGCCATGGCAGCGCCGGCCACCTCGCCCACCACCGCACACCCGCGCCGATCACCAACGGCGTCACACCCGCCGACATCGCGCAGGCCATCGGCAGCCGCCAGCTCCACCCCGACAACGCCGACACCTGGGCGATCATCGTCCTGGACGCCTGCTTCTCCCAGGACTTCGCCAGAGCAGTCCACCTCGAACTCTTTACCCACCACCGCGGCGCCGACCGCTACCTGCTGCTGTCCACCGCCGCCCAAGGCCTCACCGAACTCGGCGCCCTCACCCGCGCCCTTCGCAGGGCCCTGCACATCACCTTCCCCACCCAGCCCGCTATCGGCCTGCTCACCCTCGGACGCCACCTGGCCGCCGAACTGGGCGGCTTCGTCGACGACCTCACCCTCGACGATCACCGCGACCAACTCGTCAACCAGAGCGCGAACGCCGCGGCCGCGATCTCCGCGCCCTTGGACCAGATCGCCGAACTCCAAGCCGTCATCGACCAGCTCCCCGCCGACGAGCAGCGCCACTTCCTGCCCAAAGCTTCCGGCGCCGAACTCGGCGAACTCGCCTGGTACTTCCACGGCCGCACCCTGCAACGCGACCAGATCCTGCGCTGGCTGTCCACCGCCACCCACGGCACCCTCATCGTCACCGGCCCCGCCGGCGCCGGCAAATCTGCTCTCCTGGGCCACGTCCTGCTCCACACCAACACCCGCCTACGCGACATCCTCACCCGCCACGGCCACCTCACCCCCCTGCCGCCCGGCACCCCCCGCCCCGACGACCCCTTCGACCTCACCGCCCACCTCGCCGGCCTTACCCCCGCCCGCACCCTCCACCTCATCGCAGCGGCAGCCGGCCTGCCCGAACTCGCCCTGCAGGCCGCCGAAGCCCGGCCCCCCGCCGACCTCACCGCCCAACTCCTGGACGCACTGAGCGCCCGCGACAAGCCGCTGACCCTGCTGCTCGACGCCCTCGACGAAGCAGACCAACCCCTTGTCATCGCCGACCAGATCCTGCGCCCCCTCGCAGCCCTCCCCCAGGTCCGCATCATGGTCGGCACCCGGCGCTCCACCCGCGAAGGACCCGACCAGCCCACCCCGACCGACACCGACCTCCTTGACGCCCTCCACCCCAACTCGGCCGCGACCGGCACCCCACAAGCGGCCGCCCTGCAATGTGTCGAGGTCGCCCAGGACCCGGAGGCCCTGGCCGGATACCTGCACGCCAAACTCCACGCCGCCAAACTCCGCGGCACCCTCCACGCCGACGAGGCGGACATCGCCGACGCCGTACACCGCCTGGTCACCGACCACCAGCACGGCAGTGCCGAACCCCAGCACTTCCTCTACGCCCGCCTCGCCGCCCACGAAATCCTCGCCGACCCCGACCTCCTCACCGACCCCACCCCGCTTATCGGCCGCACCCACCGCCAGCTCTTCACCCACGCCCTCCAGCGCCTTGATCGCACCGATGCCCGCTACACCCCCCTCCTGCGCGCCCTCGGCCTCGCCCAAGGCCGCGGCCTACCCGACCAGGACGGTATCTGGGCCACCACCGCCAAGGCCCTCGCCCCCTACAGAACAAACGACACCCACGCCGCTATCGCCGCTCTGGTCCGCGACGCCGCCCCTTACCTCGCCCTCGACCACGAAAGCGGCCAGAGCGTGTATCGGCTAGCCCACCGCACCTTCACTGAGCACTTCACCACCGCTTCCTACACTTCCACCGCCCACACCGCCATCACCCAGGCCCTCACCGAGCACGCCCGCCGCACGCTTCGCGCCCTCGCCGCGCACGGCATCACCCTGCAGCCCCAGAGCATCAGTCCCTATACCCGCCACCACCTCGCCACCCACGCACGCCTCGGTCAGAGCGCCGGAGCCCGCCACACCCTCGCTGAGCACGTCGACGTCCTCGACGCCCTCGACCTCACCAGCATCACCACCAACGCCTTCCACGGTGGCCTCGACCCGAACGACCTACCACCCCCTATTGCCGGAGCCGTCCTGCTCCAGCACCACGCCCAGCAGATCAATACCGCCCAACCGGACCACGACACACTCGCCTGGCGACGATGGTGGCGCCGACTCGGCACCACCTACATCCAAGGCACTCCGCCCTCGCCCGAAATCCCCACCCCCCAATCCTGGCCCCCCACCCTCATCGCCGGCTCCGTCCAGCGCCGCCAGCTGCACCTCCAACTCACCGGCCACAACGGCGGGGTATGGGCGTTGGCGGTCTTCACCGTCCCCGACGGTACCCCCCGCCTCGCCACCACCGACGGTAACGCGGGGGTACTGATCTGGGATCCCGCCACCGCCACCCAGATCGGTGGGTTCTCTACCGGCCACAGCGGCGGGGTGACGGCGGTGGCGGCCTTCACCGCCTCCGACGGTACCCCTCGCCTCGCCACCACCGGCGGCGACCGGACGGTGCGGATCTGGGACCCCGCCACCCGCGCCCAAGTCGGTAAGCCCCTCACCGGCCACACCAGCGCCGTGACGGCGCTGATAGCCTTCACCGCCTCCGATGGCACCACCCGCCTTGCTTCGGCCAGCTACGACAAGACCGTGCGGATCTGGGACCCTGCCGCCCGCACCCAAGTCGGTGAGCCTCTCATCGGCCATACCGGGCTGGTGAGGGCGTTGGCGGTCTTCACCGCCTCCGACGGCACCCCGCGCCTG
>NZ_QLLT01000039.1 GCF_003259315.1 Kitasatospora sp. SolWspMP-SS2h
AGAATCTTCCAGCACGCCCGATGCAGCCCGAACTGGCTGACGTCAGCAGCCAAGGCCGTCCTCACCCTCGAGCTGCAGCGCTGAAAAGGCTCACTGATCGCTCTTCGGGAGATCGTCGGGCTCATGGCGCTGTTCGACTGTCGACTGCGCTGCGGTGGCTGAGGTCGGTGAGGATGCGGTGGTCGAGTTTGACAGCGAGTTCGCGTTGGCGGTTGTCGGCGGAGTGTTGGTAGCCGATGGCTGTGCGTAGGGTGCTCTGGCCCATGCGGACCATGAGGTCCTTGAGGCTGACGCCTTCCTGGGCGAGGAGCGTGTTCCCGGTGTGGCGCAGGTCTTAGAAGGTGAAGTTCTCCGGCAGGCCGGGAACGTCGGCACGGGCTTTGCGAAACGTGCGGCCGAAGGTGGAACGGCGGAAGGGGGCTCCCTTCTCGCCGACGAAGACGAGTCCGAAGGGGCCGGGCTCGGCGTAGCGGTCCATGTGCAGGTGTAGTACTTCGTCGAGGATGGCGGGCAGGTGGACGGTGCGGGTTCCGGCCTCGGACTTGGGGCGGCCAGTGGCGCGCCTGCCGTTGAGGAGTTCGGGCGAGGCGGAAGTGATGCGGATCAGGCGTCGGGCGACCTTGATGTCCTCGCGCCTGAGGGAGGCGAGTTCTTCGGGGCGGAGGGTGGCGAACGCGCCGAGGAGGACGAACAGGCGCCACCGTTCGCCGACGGCGTTGGCGAGCGTGAAGACCTGGGTGACGGTGGCAGTGTGGCGTTCGGCCGGGTGCTCGCTGCCGGCGCCGCGGATGCGGCACGGGTTGCGGGGGAGTGTCTCGTCGTCGGCGACGGCGGTCTCCATGATCGCCTTGAGGAGCCGGTAGGCCTTGGCGGCGATTGATTCGCCGTGCTTGTCCAGTTGTTCGGAGTTCCAGTGCCGGACTTTCGCGAAGGTGATGCGGGTGACGGGGGTGCTGCCGAAGGTAGGCAGGATGCATGCCTTCAGTAGGCGCTGGTAGAGCCCGCGGGTAGTGGCCGCGAGGGGGCGGTTGTCGATCCAGTCCTTGGCGTAGTCCTTGAACAGGACGCCCTTGAGTGGGGAGGTGATGGGTGTGCGGCGGCCGTGGGCGAGGTCAGCCTGAACGAGTGCGAGCCAGGTCAGGGCGTCGAGCTCGGTGGCGAAGGTTTCCGGAGACCGCTGTGTCCGGCCGTTACGGTCGGTGTAGGTCGCGCTCCAGCGGCCTGACCTGTACTGGCGGGCGTTGCCGAAACCGGCGACGTGCCTTCTGCTTGCGAGGCATGGCAGACCTTCCCGGAGGATTCCACCGAGCTCTGGGTCGGTGGAAGGCGGCAGATGACCGGAGCGCCGATACGGCAGTCCGACTGGCCGTGCTGAGGTCTTCTGGCCGTCGATGCTCTTGGCCGGGGAAATGCTCCCCAGTGTCATTGTATGTCGCGTTCATGCCGTATGGCGAGAGCCTTTCGGTCTCATCGCTGCGTGCCCAGGGGAAGTGGAGCGCTGCGGGCATCGATCAGGTAGCCAGCCTGCAGCCTTGCGCACCGAGGAGCGGTCGATGTCTCATGGCCGTTCGGTCGGTTGTGTCGGGGCGCGATCGAGGCGACTCCAAGGCGGCGAATCGAAACGGTTGTGGAGCGTCGTGCGCGACTGTTGCGCGAGTAGGGGCGGTATATCGGGGTCGTCGGCGGTCAAGGGGCCATGATCCACGGCGCTCCGAGCTGGGGCCTGCAAGGCTTGTGACCTGCGGAAATGCCTGATTCGGCACAGAAGATTCCCAAGCTTAGAGCGCGAGTTCGATTCTCGTCACCCGCTCCATGAGAGAGCCCCAGGTCAGCGACCTGGGGCTTCTTCGTTCTCCTCTTCCGGGGAAGGCGGCTTCCCTGCCGGGCTGCCGGATGGTCTCGGTATCCGTGCCGTCGGTGTAGGCGGCCTAGTTTGCGCACACGGCAGGTCCGAGAGCGAGAGCAGGGCCCAGAACCCCGCCGGGGCTGGGCGGGCGGCTACTATCTGCCGGACGGCTCGTCTGGGTGCCCGCTTCGGTGAGAGGCCCCGGGTCGGTGGCCCGGGGCCTCTTCGGTGGCCGGGCGGGGCGGCCGGGGGTAGTGCAGTGCGAGCAGCAGCTTGCCTTTTCCGGTGCCGGTTTCCAGGAGTCGGTGGGCCTCGGCGGCTTCTGCCGGGGGGAGGGCCTCCGTTATGCCGGGTTCGATCCGGCCGGTGGCGAGGAGGCGGAGGGCTCCGGTGAGGTGGCCACCGATTGGGTGGGGGGAGCGGTGGGCCAGATCGACGCCCGCGAAGGCGACCCGCACGGTGACCTGACCGGCGGCCGGTACCGGCTCGGGCGCATCCAGCTCCTCCAGTACTTCGACGCCTCCGTTGACCCGGAATCCGGCGGTTCGCACCTGGTGCCCCCTCGATCGCGGCCCTCCCCGCTGCGGGCCGTGCGGGGACGGGAACCCCGTGGGGCAGTCCGGTGTTCCCGGTGGAAGGGTCGTCGGATGGGTGCTCAACTCGGCTGAGGAGGAACGGCGTTGAAGCGTCAGACCGGGCGGTCCGGGACGCGGGGGAGGGTGCGGATGGGGCGGGTGAGGAGCAGGGCGAGGGGGGTGAGGACGGCGACGAGGGTGCCGGCGGCGAGGACGTGGGAAGTGCCGAAGGCGTGGACGGCGGGGCCGACGAGGGCGGAGCCGAGGGGGTAGAGGCCGACGGAGCCGGCGACTTCGTAGGCGTGGACCCGGTTGAGGACCTCGCCGGGGACCTGGGTCTGGACGGCGGTGGACCACATGACGCCCCAGACGCCGATGCCGGTGCCGACCAGCACCTGGGCGGCGGCGAGCAGCCAGACCGGGGCATGCAGCAGGATGGCGAGGGGGTAGAGGGGGTAGGCGAACATGGCGACCGCGCCGGCGGCCAGGGGGCGGCGGGGCTTGTAGCGGATGGCGAGCAGGCCGCCGGCCACGGTGCCCGCGCCGAGGGCGCAGTTGATCAGGCCGAACGCGGTGGGGCCGTGGGCGGGGACCACGATGCCTGCGGCGAGCGAGAGTTGGGGGCCCCAGGCCAGGACGGCGTAGCACATCCAGATCAGGACGACGCCCCAGAGCCAGCTGCGGGAGCGGAACTCGTGCCAGCCGACGGCCAGGTTGCGCCAGAGCGAGCGGTCGGCGGGCGGAGCGGGGACGGGCCCCAGGCGGAGCGCGAACAGGCAGGCGGCGCTGGTGGCGTACGCGAGGGCGGAGACCGCCATCACCCACCCCGTGGAGCCGAAGCCGACCAGCACGCCGGCCAGCGCGGGGCCGCCCAGACCGGTCGCGGCCTCGGAGGTGCGCAGGACGCCGTTGGCGCCCTGGACGTCGCGGGAGACCAGCGGGACGGTCGAGGAGGCGCCGGGCTGGAACAGGGCGTTCGCGGTGCCGGCCACCGCGAGCAGCGCGTACAGCTGCCAGAGGTGGTCGATGCCGTGCCAGAAGAGCAGGGCGAGCAGGACGTGCGCGGCCAGGTTGGCCAGGTCGGCGAGGATCATCATCCGGCGGGCGGTGAACCGGTCGGCGAGGACGCCGCCGAACAGCACCAGGCCGGCGAACGGGGCGACCAGGAAGGCCATCGCGTAGCCCGCCGTGTCCAGGCCGTGGCCGGAGGAGAGCAACCCGGCGGAGACGGCGACCGGGAGCATCGCCCAGCTGAGCAGGCCCGCGCTGCGGGCGGTGAAGTAGCGGCGGAAGTTGCGGGACCAGATGGCGGGTTCGGCGGAGGCCACGGCCGCGGGGCGGTCGGTCAGGCTGGCGGGCACGGCGGGGTCGGTCCTTCGGTCGGAGGGAGGAGGGAGGAAGTGGGAGAGAAGGGAGGAAAGGGGGAGAGGGGACGAGGGAGGGAAAGGGGGGGAGGGTCAGGAGGGGGTGGCCGGGGCGGCGCTGCCCATCTCCTGCTGGAGGCGGCGTACGGCGGGGGTGTACGCGAGTCGGTCGTAGCGGCTCAAGGTGTCACCTCGGGATCCGGTCCGGTGCAGTGGGGTTCTCACCGTAAGGAGCCGGGCTCTCCGGGCGGCCGGAGCGGGACCAGAGGGCGGGACGGGGAGGGCGGGGCGCTGAGCTGCGGTGATGTGCGGGGAGCGGAAGTTTCGCGGAACTTCCGGTTCAGCGAAGGGAAGTGCCGCCCGCCGCCCGGACGATCCGCAGCGCCTCCCGGCGGTGCCGGACCGCGTCGGCGGCGCCGGCGCTGGCGGTGCTGGTGCCGGGGCCGGTGCTGAGCGCGGTGGCGGCCAGGGCGAGGGCGAGGCGGGCCCGGACCTCGCCGGGGCGGTGGCCGCTCGCGCGGTGCAGGGCGAGCGCGTCGGTGCCGAGGGCGAGGGCGGCCCGCGGGTCGCCGAGGCGGACCCGGACGCGGGCCAGGACGGTGAGGGCGTCGCCCTCGGGGACCCGGAACTCGGCTTCCCGGGCGAGGACGAGGGCGTGCTCGGCGGTGCGCAGCGCGGCGCGCGGGTCGGTGTCGAGCAGGGCGGCGGCGAGGCCGGTCAGGGCGACGGCCTGCGGGTGGCGGTCGCCCGCGGCCTCGGCCAGGCGCAGGGCCTCGCGGTGGCCGGCGGCCGCCTCGGCGGGACGGTGGGCGCGGGCGTGCGCGGCGGCGAGGGCGAGGTGGGCGTTGGCCTCCAGGGCCCGGTTGCGCACGGTGCGGGCGGCGGCGAGCGCGGTGTGGGCGAGCAACTGTCCGGTGGCGTGGTCGCCGAGGTCGGTGTGGGCGGAGGACAGGCAGGTCAGGGCGACGGCCTCGCTGAACCGGTTGCGGTGCCGCCGGTGCACCGGCAGGGTCTCGCCGATCACCCGGATCGCCTCGCCGGGGCGCCCGAGCGCCCGCTGGACCACGGCCAGGTTGGTCCGGGCGATGGCCTCCCGGTCGGCCGGCCCGTCGAGGCCGGGGGCGGCCGGGCCGAGCAGGCGGGCGGCGTGCGCGAAGTGCTCGGCGGCCTCGGACAGGCGGCCGAGCTTCCCGCAGATCAGGCCCAGCACGGTGATGTCGTCGGGGTGCGGCCCGGCGGACGGGGGCGGTGGCGCGGACGGGCGCGGTGGCACGGACGGGGACACCGCGACGGGTGGGAGCAGGCGCTCCGTCAACTGCCGTGCGGCGGTGAGCTGTCCGGCTTCGCAGGCCCGGACGGCGACGGTGGCCGGCCGGGCGCGGTCGGCCGGTCGGGCGGGACCGGTCGGCTGATCGAGGCCGGTCGAGCCCGGAGGGGCGGCCAGGCCCGGAGGGTCGGGCAGCGGGTGGGCGTCAGCCGACTGGTCGACGTCGGAACCTCGTTCGGCCGGCAGCCCGGCGGCGTACGGGTGGAGCAGGCCGGGCAGCCGGTAGTGGCCGGGGGGTTCTTCCCGGACGAGGTGGGCGTCGGTGAGGCGGGCCAGCAGGGCGGCGGTCTCGGCGGGGGTGGTGGTGGCAAGGGCGGTGGCGGCCTGGGTGGTGAGGCCGGGGGCGGGGGCCCGGCCGAGGAGGCGGAAGAGGTGGCGGGCGGGGGCGGGGAGGGCGCGGTAGGAGCGGTCGAAGGCGGTGCGCAGGCCGGTGTGCGGGTCGTCCGCGAGGTCGAGGCGGGCGAGCAGGCCGGCGTCGGGGCGGGCGGGGGCGTGGTCGGCGAGGGGGCTGTCGGGGGCGGCGGCCAGGTGGGCGGCGGCGAGGCGGAGGGCGAGGGGGAGGCCGCCGCAGGCGTGGACGAGGCGGCGGGTGGCGGCCGGTTCGGCGGCGATCCGGGGGGCACCGAGGACGGTGCCGAGCAGCCGGGTGCCCTCCGCCGGGTCGAGGGCGTCGAGGGTGAGGCGGTGGGCGCCGTTGCCGACCAGCAGGCCGGTGAGGCGGTTGCGGCTGGTGACCAGGACGGCGCAGCCGCGGGCGCCGGGGAGCAGCGGGCGGACCTGGGCGGCGTCCCGGGCGTCGTCGAGGACGATCAGCAGGCGGCGGTCGGCGAGCAGGGTGCGGTAGAGCGCGGCGGCCTCGTCCGGGTCGGCGGGCAGCCGGTCGGGCGGGGTGCCGAGGGCGCGCAGGAAGCGGGCGAGGAGGTCGGCGGGCCGTGCGGCGGGCCGGGTGGAGTGGCCGTGCAGGTCGGCGAAGAGCTGGCCGTCCGGGAAGCGGTCGCGGTGTTCGTGCGCCCAGTGGGTGGCGAGGGCGGTCTTGCCGATGCCGGGCGGGCCGACCACCGTGACGAGCGGGTACGGGTCGGCGGGCCCGGCAGGGTCGGCGGGGACGGCCGGGAGCAGGGCGTCGAGTTCGCGCAGGTACCGGTGGCGGCCGACGAACCGGCCCGGGCCGGACGGGAGTTGGGCGGGCGGCGGGGGGAGGGGCGCCGGGCCGGACGGGGGCCGGGCCGGTGGAGGAGGAGCCGGCCGGGCGGGCAGCTGGCCGCGCAGGACGCGCAGGTGGGCGTCGTGGAGTTCGGGGCCGGGGGTGACGCCGAGCTCCTCGTCGAGGCGGGTGCGCAGGCGGGTGTAGGTGTCGAGGGCGGCGGCCTGTCGGCCGCTCGCGGCGAGGGTGAGGATCAGCCGGGCGTGCAGGCCCTCGTGGAGCGGTTCGAGGTGGGCCAGTTCCCGGAGCGGGTGGACGGCCTGGTCGGCGCGGTGCAGCAGCAGGGCGGTGTCGGCGTGCAGCAGGGCGGCGCGGATTCGCCGTTCGTTGGCGGCGACCGCGGCGGGGTGGCGGCGCAGGGCCGGGTCGGCGTCGGCGAGGACGGGGCCGCGCCACCACCGCAGGGCGCGGGTGAGGTCCCGGTGCGCGGTGTCCGGGTCGGGGGCGTTCCGCAGGGAGGTGGTGCGGGCCAGCAGGTCGTCGAACCGTCCGAGGTCGGTGCGGTGGCGGGGCAGGTCGAGCCGGTAGCCGGTGGGGGTGCGGACGATGCCGGGATGGGCCGGGCGGGCCGGGTGGTCGGGGTCGTCGGAGCTGCCGGGGGTGCTCGGGGCGAGGAGGCGGCGCAGTCGGCCGATGTGGGTGTGGAGCAGGCTCTGCTGCGAGTCGGGCGGTCCGGACGGCCACAGGGTGTCGGTGATCTCCTGCCGGGTGGCGGCGCCGGGGTGGGTGAGGGCGAGCAGTCCGAGCAGGCGGCGCAGGGTGGGGCTGCCGATCGGGACGTTGGCGCGGCCGTGGCGCAGGACGAGCGGGCCGAGCAGCAGCAGCGTCGTCCGACCGCCCTCGGCGGCGCCTGAACCGGAGCCGGAGCCGGAGCCGGAGCCGACTCCTGCGCCGACTCGGACTCCGGCGCCGGTGTTCGCGCCCAGGTCGGTCGCGGCGGCCCGCAGTCCGGCGGCCTGCGGGGCGGTCAGGCCGAGGGCGTCGGCGAGCCGGTGCAGGGTGCGTTCGCGGGGCTGCCGGACCCGGCCGTGTTCGAGGTCGCGCAGGGCCCGGGTGCTGAGTCCGGCGCGGGCGGCGGCGGTCTGCTGGCTGAGCCCGGCCCGGGTGCGCAGCGCGCGCAGCAGCGGGCCGAAGGCGGACCGGTCGGCCGATCCGTGCTCCACCATGCCGCCCGCCCCCTCGTCCCCGGACGATCAGTGTGGAGGGGCCCCGCCGCTCCGGGCAAGGCGCACCCAGGGGAGCCGCCCCGGCGCAGCCGTATCTCCCGGAATCCGAACCGCCCTCCGCAGCGGGCGTGGTGGGCCGGTGGCGGCCCTGGGGGCGATATGTGCCCTGCTTATGCTGGAGGGTCAAGATTGTTGGGGGAGCGGCGAGTTATCTGCTGAGCGATTCATGGAGGTCGCAGTGGGTGTCTGTGTGATCGGCGCGGGGCTGTCGGGGCTGGCGGCGGCGTACGCGTTGCGCGAGCGCGGGCTGGACTTCGTCTGCCTGGAGCGCTCCCCGGGGGTGGGCGGGATCTGGCGTCGGCCGTCGGCGGGCGAGCCGGGTCCGGCGTACCAGGCGCTGCACCTGAACAGCGCCAAGCAGTTGACCGGGTTCGCGGCCTTCCCGATGTCCGACGAGATGCCGCTGTACCCGCGGCACAGCGACGTGGCGGCGTACCTGCGGGAGTTCGCCGAGTGGGCGGGGCTGCTGCCGCACATCGAGTTCCGCACCGAGGTGCTGTCGGTGCGTCAGGACGCGTACGGGGTGTGGACGGTGGTCAGCCGCGGTGCCGCGGGGGTGGAGACCCGGCGGACGTTCGACCAGGTGGTGGTGGCCTCGGGGCACCACAACGTGCCGACGATGCCGAACCCGCTGCCGCCGGGCGCGGAGTCCTTCACCGGGGCGATGCTGCACTCGATGGACTTCATGGACGGCCGGGACTTCACCGGCCAGCGGGTGGTCGTGGTGGGCATGGGCGCGTCCGGGGTGGACATCGCGGCCGACCTGTCGCGGCACGCGGCCCGGACGGTGCTCTCGGCCCGCCGCGGCCTGCACGTCATACCCAAGCAGCTGCACGGCGTATCGGTGGACCTGATCGCCGAGGCGCCCTGGTTCACCGCCAAGTCGCTGGAGGAGCAGCGGGAGTTCGTGGAGCAGGCGCTGGAGGTGGCGCGCGGCCGGATGTCGGACTACGGGCTGCCCGAGCCGGACCACCGGATCTTCTCCTCGGCGGTGACCATCTCGGACGAGATCCTGAGCCGGATCCGGCACGGCGCGGTGCTGCCGAAGCCCGGTATCGCCTCGCTGGAGGGTTCCACCGTCCTTTTCACGGACGGGAGTTGGACGGAGGCGGACGCGATCGTGTTCTGCACCGGCTTCGACTGGCGGTTCCCGTTCCTGCCGGACGGGCACCCGGCCGGCGCGACCGGTCCGGTCCGGCTGTACCGCCGGGTGGTGGCGCCGGAGCTGCCGGGGCTGCTGTTCCTGGGCCTGATCCGCCCGGTGGGGTCGATCACCCGGCTGGTGGAGGCGCAGGCGCAGTGGGTGGCGCGGCTGCTGACGGGGGAGGCGGTGCTGCCCGCGGCGGACGTGATGCGGAAGGAGATCGGCGGGCACCTGGCCGGGATCGAGCGCCGGTACGGCATGTCGACGGGGTCCTCGATCCAGGTGGACGTCGGCTCGTACCTCCGTGAGCTGCGCGAGGCGTAGGCCGCAGTGAGGGTGCGGAGTCGCGCGTGGGCGTGCGGTCCCACGGGCGGTTCCGCCTGCGGCCGCGCCCGACGGTGGCAGGAACGGGAACGACGAAGAGCGGGAACGAAGAGCGGGAAGAGCAAGAGGAGCACGGGAAGAGCAAGGGGCGGCGCCGGGGATGCGGGTACGGACGTGAACGTGAGCGTGAGCGTCGGAGCGGCCACGGACGCGGTGCGGTGCGGCGGTCACAGGGGAGGGGACGGCCGCCGGGAGCCGGTTCGGGCCGGGCGCGTCAGCGCACGTTCGGCGGTCGGACCCGGTACGCCTCGGAGGAGAGGTACGCGGTGATCCGGGGCGTCCGGCCGTGCTGGTGGGCCAGGGCGAGGTAGGAGATCAGGCCGACGCCGTCCTCCAGCGGGCGGGGGGTGAGCGCGCCGAGGGCGTTGCGCAGTCCGGACGGGTCGATGCCGTAGCGGTCGAGCAGGACGACCGCGCGGTCGAGCACCTCGCCGTCGTGCCGGGCGTAGTCGCGGACGGGCACGTACGCGGTGAACGCGCTGGGCACGCCGGTGGTGTCGGTGTAGCCGTGGCAGGTCTGGACGGGGCGCAGGGTGAGCCGGGGGTTGGTGTCGGGGGTGATGCCGGCGGCGGTGCGCAGGAAGGACTCGAGTTCGGCGGGGCCGGGGCCGCCGGGCATCCGGCCGAGGGTGCCGGCGGCGGCGGGGGTGAGTCCGTGGTGGGTGGTGTAGATCTTGAGCCGGGGTTCGGGCCAGTCGCCGAGGTCGAGGGCGAGGAAGAGCAGTTGGTCGCCTTCGGGCAGGTCGCTGTCGGCGTGGTGGTGGCCGAGTCGGCGCAGCGCCGCGCGGACGGTGCGTTCGGCGTGGGCGGCCCCGTGGGCGGCCGGGTTGAGGTAGGCCTTCATCCGGGGGGTGCCGCCGGGGAGCAGCTCCAGGGCGATCCACAGGGAGAACGCCCCCTGCGGCTCGTCCGGGAGGAACAGGTCGGTGACGGTGTCGAGCTGTTCGGTGGAGATGCCCCAGTGTCCGGCGAGGCCGTGCAGGGCGCGCAGGGCGAGGCGGCTGCTCTCGGCGGGGGTGCCGAAGCCGCTGGCGGGTTCGAAGAGGACCCGCAGGGTGGGGGCGCGGTCGGCGGAGAAGGAGAGCGAGAACTCGACCGGGGTGTGGTCGTCGGAGAGGAACGACGGCGTACCGGGGGGGAGGTCGAGGGAGCGGTCGGCGACCGGCCCGAGGGCGGCGTTGACGGCCCGGGCGTAGGCGCCGGACTCCCGGCGGCCCAGTCCGGCGAGTTCGCACAGGGCGAGCAGCTGTCTGGCGGTGTGGGAGCCGATGGTGCGGGTGGCGGCTTTGGACGGGGGCAGCAGTTCGTTCAGGCCGGCCGGGCCGGCGGGGGGGCACGGAAGACGCCCGACGCCCCCCCGACCGCCGGGTATCGGCGGGTGCGAGGGGGCGGTGTACGAAGCCCAGGCGTCCTTGGAGACTCTCTCCACGACACCCTCCTGTTCTCGGTCAGCGGGCAACCGCATATGGCGGAGGCAATTGCGCTGCTGAATACCCGAGCCGATCAATATTCATGCGACGCACGTGACATGAGTACTGTTGTGAAGATCACTTGGAGAGCCAGTTGAGGAACTGGCTCCACCGTCCGGTCTTCTCGGGGGTCTTGGCCGCCACCGGCCGGGCCGGCGCGGCGGCGGGCACCGGACGGGCCGGCTCGACCGGGCTGAACCGGGTGGGGAGCGCGACCAGGCCGCGGTTGAACGGGCCCGGACGCCAGCTCAGGCTGGCCTCGGGGACGGCGAGTTCGATGTCCGGCAGCTTGTTGAACAGGTTCTCGATCGCGGTCATCGCGATCTGCCGCGCCGAGTCCTTGGAGGGGCAGGCGTGCGGGCCGGCGCTCCAGGCCAGGTGCGCCCGGCTGCCGACCTGGCGCTCGCCGGCCAGGATCGGGCTGCGGTTGGCGGCGGCGAACGAGACCAGCATCAGGTCGCCGGCCTTGAACTGCTCGCCGGCGAACTCGGTGTCCATCGCCGGGTAGTGCGGGGCGAGGTTCGCGAACGGCGGGTTCTCCCACAGCGTGTCGTCGATCGCCTCGTCGATCAGGCCGCCCTGGTGGGCGTACGCGTCGTGGGTGAGCAGCCGGTGCAGGGTGGAGCCGATGAAGTTGCCCTCCGGGTCGGTGCCGGCCAGCAGCAGGGCGAGTTGGTGCACGGCCTCCTCGTCGGTGAGCCGCGCCTGGTGCTGCATCAGCCAGGAGGCGACGTCCTCGCCGGGACGGCTGCGCTTGAGCGCGACGAGTTCGCCGACCGCGCCGTACAGCACCTCGGCGGCCTGCTCCGCGTTGATGCCGTCGAACATGCCGGTGATGCCGAACAGCACCCGGTCGCCGATGTCGGCGGGGCAGCCGAACAGCTCGTTGAAGACGAACAGCGGCAGCTGCCGGGCGTAGCCGCCGACCAGGTCGACCGAGCCCCGGTAGCCGAACTGGGCGATCAGGAAGTCGGAGACCTGCTGGGTGACCCGGGACAGCCGGCGGGAGTCGATCCGGGCCATGGTGTCGGTGATGGCCTGGCGCAGCCGCAGGTGCTCGGCGCCGTCGGCGAACATGGCGTTGGGGCGGTGCATGAGGATCGGGACCACCGGGCTGTCCATCGGGACGACGCCCTCGTTGAGCTCGCGCCACCGCCGCCCGTCCTTGCGGAAGGTCGCGGAGTCCTGCAGCAGCTGCAGGGCGGCCGAGTACTCGGTGACCAGGGTGGCGTTCACCCCGGGGGCCAGCTCGACCGGGGCGGTCGGGCCGTAGTGCCGCAGGTAGTCGTAGTACGACTGCGGGTTGGCGGCGAACTCGGCTCCGTACAGCGGCACTCGGCCGCCGTGGGCCGGGCACCCGGGCGGGGGTACCGGGGCGGAAGAGTGAGCGTCCATGGCTGCGTATTGCTCCTAGCTGGCGCGGTCCAGCAAATAGCGGACGAGAGTGGTGAGTGCGGCGGCCGACGACTTCTCGTTGCGCGCGTCGCAGGTGACGACCGGGGTTTCGTCGAGCAGGTCGAGGGCCTCCCGCAGCGCCTTCTCGGCGCGCTCCGGGTTGCCGTCGAAGTGGTTGACGGCGATGGCGTAGTCCAGCCCGTACTGCTCGATCAGGTCGATCACGGGGAAGGAGTCGGCGAGCCGTTCGGGGTCGACCAGGATCAGCGCGCCGAGGGCGCCGCGGGCCATGTCCTCCCACATCTGGACGAAGCGGGTCTGCCCGGGGGTGCCGAACAGGTAGAGCACCACGCGTTCGCTGAGGGTGAGACGGCCGAAGTCCAGGGCGACCGTGGTGGTGGTCTTGCCCTTGACGCCCTTGAGGTCGTCGACGGCCTCGGCGGCCTGGGTCATGGTCTCTTCGGTGGAGAGCGGTTCGATCTCGGAGATCGAGCCGATGAAGGTGGTCTTGCCGACGGCGAAGTGCCCGACGACGAGGATCTTCACGGCGGTCTGGGTGGCACCTCCGGCGACGTAGTCGTCGGTGGTCAGCCCGACCCGGTCATCCGAACTTGCGGTGAAGCCCATTGAGCACCTCCTCCAGAAGGTCCTTGTCGGCGTTCCGGGCCCTCGGGACCGGCGGACGGGTCATCAGGTGGCCGCTCTCGGTGAGCGAGGCCAGGACGATGCGGACCACGCCCAGCGGCAGCCGGGTGTGGCCCGCCACCTCGGCGACCGAGAGGTAGCCGGCCGAGCAGATGTCCAGCAGCCGCTCCTCCTCCGGGGTGAGCCGGTTGGGGCGGCGGCCTTCCTCCGGGGTGGCGGTGACCAGGGTGATCAGGGACAGCTGCTGCTCGTCCGGCAGCTCCCGCCCCTTGGTGATGATGTAGGCGCGGACTAAATCCGCAGGCTCGAACTCGAAGTCCTCGCCGCCGCCCCTCACCTGCGGACCCCGATGTCCTCGCGGGGCGGCGCGGCGAGGAACTTGCCGAGCTGGCCCACGAGCTGCTGCATCCGGAAGGTGATGTCCTGCATGTCGACGTCCGGCAGCGCGGAGACGCCCAGGTAGGCGCCGTCACCGGCGGAGATCAGGAACACCCAGCCGCCGTCGAACTCGACCAGGGTCTGCTGCCAGCGCTGCGTCGGGTTGTCGCAGAAGAAGCCGAGCGAGCGGCTGAGCGACTGGACGCCGCTCATCGCGGCGGCCACCCGGTCGGCGTTGTCCTTGTCGATGTCCCTGGTGCGGGCCATCAGCAGGCCGTCGGCGGAGATCAGGACCGCGTGCAGGGCCCCGGGGATCTCCAGCGCGCTGTCGAGCATCCAAGACAGATCGTCGTTCACGAGAACTCATGCCCTTCACTGCTTGCACCGCGGGTGCTGGTCGTCTGGTTCGCGTCGTCCCGCTGGGTGGCGCGACCGGACCTGGTGCCGCGCTGGAAAGCCCCCAGCATCGCCGCGGTCTGCGCCCCGGAACGGGACGAGGGGGCGGCGGGCGCTGCGGGCGCGCCGTAGGGGGCGGATTCGTTCGTCGGGACGATCGCCATCGGCCGCTTGCGGCGGCGGATCGGCAGCCCGTCCTCGGTGGAGCCGAAGGATTCGGTGGCCGCGGGAGGGACCGCGGCGGGCAGCGCGGCCGGCTGCGCTGCCGGTCGCGCCACGGGGACGGGCGCCGGGGCCGGGGCGGGTGCCTGGCTCTGGACGGCCGCCTGGACGGTCGGGGCGGGCGGCTGGGCGCGCCGCTCCGGCATGTTGGTGAGCAGCTCGTGCGGCAGCAGCAGCACGGAGCGGACACCGCCGTAGGGGGAGCTGGAGTCCACCGAGACCTCGAAGCCGAAGCGCTCGGAGAGCACGCCGATCACGGCGAGGCCGAACTGCGGCGGGTTGCCGAGTCCGCTGACGCCGGTGACCCGCTCGGTGGTCAGCAGCCGTTCGGCGCGGGCCCGTTCCTCGTCGTTCATGCCGACGCCGGCGTCGTCCACCACGATCACCACGCCCTTGGGCACGGTGCGGATGTTGATCTCGACGACGGTGTCGGGGCTGGAGTACGAGGTCGCGTTGTCGAGCAGCTCGGCCAGCGCCAGGGCGACCGGCTCCACCGCGCGGCTGGAGATGCCGAAGTCCACCTGGGAGAGGATCTCCACCCGGCGGTAGTGGCGGATGCGGCCCTGGGCGGAGCGCACCACGTCGTACACCGAGGCGACGTCGCGGTGGCGGCCGAGCCAGCCGCCGCACAGGACGGCGATGGACTGGGCGCGGCGGCCGAACTGGGAGTTGGTGTGGTCGACCTCCAGCAGGTCCTGCAGCATGACGGACTCGCCGTACTTGTCCTGCAGCCGGGAGAGGATCAACTGCTGCTCCGCCGCGAGGCCCTGGAGCGTCCGCATGGCGGACTTCAATACCGTTTTGGTTGCCTCGTCCGCTTGCTCCTGGGCGGAGGCGACCGACTGCGTATAGTGGTGCTCCAGGTCGGTGTAGTGCTCCCGGAGCCCGTCGATCTCCTGTCGGAGTGCCGCTGCTGCCTTGCGCTGGCGGACCACGATGAGGACCGCGGCGGCCAGGACGAGGAAGAGGACCCAGAGCAACGGGTCCGCTGTGTATTTCGTCATAAGACTCTCTTCAGGCGACTGGCGGCCGACTGCTGAATCCCCGTCATCGCAGGGTGAACCCGCCGCTCCCCCAAGCGGGATGATCGTATCATCGGGCGAACAGGTGAACGGTCGCCCAGCCAGGCGTGAAGACCCGTCTGCTCCGGCGTGGACAAGGGTAGTTGGAACCCCAGGTCAGCACCCTGATTGATCGTCAGTACCCGGTCCGACCGGCCCCCCGTGGCCGTCCCACCGCCTCCCACCGGGCCGTTTACCACAGGGCGGGTCTCCGGTGCGGGAGCAACGCCCGAGTTCCCGGGTTTTTCCGACGCCGCGTCAAGGAGCCCTTCATACTGCCCTCCGGCCGGCGCCCGCACGAGACCGCCACGTCGCGCAACCTGCCGTTAAGGTGCGGACACACGATCCACTCCTCCTCCCGCGGGGTCGGCGCCGATCCCCGGCCCTTCCGCGCCGCCGGACCACCGGTCCGCGGCGCCGAGCACGAGGTCTCCATGGAACCCGTCACCTTTGTGCACCTCGTGGGCATCGGCAACTCCGGCCCCGGGCCCTGGCAGCACTACCGGCACACCGCCGACCGCCGCACCGTCCGGGTCGAGCACGACTCCTGGGACCACCCCGACCGCGACGCCCGGGTCGCCGACCTCGTCGAAGCCGGCGACCTCGGCCACATCAATGCCGCCTCCCACCTCGGCACCTGGCCCGAAGGCCGCCGCCCGCTCACCCGCCTCCTCCCGCCCGCCGCCTGACGCCGTCACCGGCGACGGCGGTGCGAGCGGCGGGTCAGCCGTAGGTGAGGTCGGCGCAGGCGTCCTCGTCGGCGGAGCGGGCCTGGCTGACGCTGGTGGGCAGCGGGTCGGTGGGGGCCGGTGGGGTGGTGGCGGTGGTGGCGGGGACGGAAGCGGGTTCGACGGAGGCGGAGACAGAGTCGGAAGCGGGGGCGGGGGCGGACGCGGAGGCGTCCTGCCCGTCCAGGGTGTGGTCGGAGCGCAGCGCGGCCCACAGCCGGTCGGCGTCGGGGTGCACCAGGGCGACCCGTTCGCCCTGGTAGCGCCAGGGGACGGTGAGGAACTTGACGTCGTGCAGGTCGACGTTCTTGAGCGACGTCGCGAAGTCGACCAGCTTGCTCGCGGAGCCGAGTCCCTCGTCCACGGTGAGTGCCTTGGTGGCGGCGTCGGCCAGCGGCAGCAGCGTGGTGGGGTCCATGCCCTGCGCCTTGACCTGCCTGATCAGCGCGGCGAGGAAGGCCTGCTGGCGCTTGGTGCGGCCGATGTCGGAGCCGTCGCCGAGGCCGTGCCGGATCCGGACGTAGTCGAGCGCGGCCTGCCCGGAGACGGTCTGGTGGCCCTGCTTGAACAGCTCCTTGCCGCGCTGTCCGAGGTGGGGGTCCAGGTCGCCCTCGTAGACGGCCCGGGGCAGGCAGACGTCGACGCCGCCGACCGCGGTGGTCATGTCGGCGAAGCCCTTGAAGTCGATCACCAGGGTGTGGTCGATCCGCAGGCCGGTGAGCTTCTCGACGGTGTTCTGGGTGCAGGCCGGGTTGCCCTGTTCGGTGTCGCCGACCGAGAAGGCGCTGTTGAACATCGCGCTGGGCCGGTCCGGGGTCCAGGTCTTGTCGGGCAGCAGGCAGGGCGGGATCTCGACCAGCGAGTCGCGCGGGAGGGAGACCCCGACGGCGTGCCGGTGGTCGGCGTAGACGTGCAGCAGGATCGCGGTGTCCGAGCGGGCGCCGCCGTCCTCCCCGCCGCCGAGGTCCTGGTTGCCGCCCGAGCGGGTGTCGGAGCCGATCAGCAGCAGGTTGACGGGGGTGCGGCCCTCGCCGTCGGCGCCGGCGGCGGGCGGCCGGTCCCGGCTGACGCCGTCGCCGCCGAAGGTGCTCAGGTTGCCGTTGAGCCGGTGGTACAGCAGCCCGCCGGCCAGGACGGCCAGCGAGACGGTGCCGACGGTGGCCCACAGGGCGATCCGCCGCCCCCGTCGGCCGAGGCCGCGTGCACCGTCGTGGCCGGTTCTCTCGTTGCGTACGGACATGACGCCCCCTCACCCCTTGCCGCCGGCCGAACTTCTACAGGGCTGTAGAGGCCGAGCGAAGCATACAAACCCGGACGGGTGCCGTCACACCCCGCCCGCGCACTCCCTCCCGCATGCCCACCGCGGGCCCCGCCACCCGCTCGGAGCAACCCCGATCGTGGCGGACGCCGACCGTTCTCACACTCGGTGACGGGGGCGCCATCGACAGGAAGAGGGCATCATGCACACCGGTCTCCGTCGGATCGCCGTCGCGGCCACCGCGGCCACGCTCGCCGTGGGCCTGGCGGCCTGCGGCAGCGCCAAGCAGTCGTCCGGCTCCCCGGGCTCCTCCGGCAGCGCGAACCAGGCGGTGAAGATCGGTCTGCTGCTGCCGGAGTCCAAGACCACCCGGTACGAGCAGTTCGACCGCCCGCTGATCGAGGCGAAGATCAAGTCGCTGGCGCCCGACGCGCAGATCGACTACTACAACGCCAACCAGGACGCGACGCAGCAGCAGACCCAGGTGGACACCGCGCTGACCAAGGGCGACCAGGTGCTGATCCTGGACGCGGTGGACTCCAAGGCGATCCAGTCCTCGGTGCAGAAGGCGCACGACGCGGGCGTCAAGGTGATCGCCTACGACCGGCTCGCCCAGGGCCCGGTCGACGCCTACGTCTCCTTCGACAACCACAAGGTCGGCGAACTCCAGGGCGAGGCGCTGGTCACGGCGGTCGGCGACAAGGCGGGCAGCGGCCAGATCATCATGATCAACGGTTCGCCGACCGACCCGAACGCCGCCGACTTCAAGGCCGGCGCGCACAGCGCGATCGACGGCAAGCTGAAGATCGGCAAGGAGTACGACACCCCGCAGTGGGACCCGAATACCGCCAACCAGGAGGCCGCCGCCGCGATCACCGCGATCGGCGCCCCGAACGTGGTGGGCGTCTACTCCGCCAACGACGGCATGGCGGCCGGCATCGCCACCGCCCTCAAGGCCGCCAACCTGAACGTCCCGCTGACCGGCCAGGACGCCCAACTCGACGCCGTGCAGCGGATCCTGGCGGGAACCCAGACGATGTCGATCTACAAGCCGTACAAGCCGGAGGCGGACGCGGCCGGCGAGATGGCGGTGCAGTTCGCCCAGGGCAAGAGCCTGGGGTCCTCGCTCAAGCCGACCACCTCGACCAACGGCAGCGGCACCAAGGTCGACTCGCTGCTGATCGCCCCGGTCGTGCTCACTAAGGACAACATCAAGTCCACCGTGATCGCCGACGGCCTGTACACCGCGCAGCAGATCTGCACCCCGGACTACGCCTCGGCCTGCCAGGCCGCCGGAATCCAGTAAGCCGCCCCCGACCGGAAGAGGAGGTGGTCGCGGTGGCGGGTGAGACCGTACTGGCACTGCGGGGGATCTCGAAGCGGTTCGGCGCCGTCCAGGCGCTCACCGGCATCGAACTGGAGGTCCGGGCCGGCGAGGTGCTCGCGCTGGTCGGCGACAACGGCGCCGGCAAGTCGACGCTGGTGAAGACCATCGCCGGGGTCAACCAGCCGGACGAGGGCGTGATCGAGTGGGAGGGGCGGCCGGTGTCCATCCACCGGCCGCAGGACGCCCAGCAGTTGGGCATCGCCACCGTCTACCAGGACCTCGCGCTCTGCGACAACCTGGACGTGGTCGGCAACCTGTTCCTCGGCCGGGAGATCAAGCAGTTCGGGCTGGTCCTGGACGAGGTCGCGATGGAGCAGCGCTCCCGGAAGCTGCTGGACTCGCTCTCGATCCGGATCCCCAGCGTGCGCATCCCGATCGCCTCGCTCTCCGGCGGCCAGCGCCAGGTGGTGGCGATCGCCCGGGCGCTGGTCGGCTCGCCCAGGGTGGTGATCCTGGACGAACCGACCGCCGCGCTCGGCGTCGAGCAGACCGCGCAGGTCCTGGACCTGGTCGAGCGGCTGCGCGACCAGCGCCTCGGGGTGATCCTGATCAGCCACAACATGGCCGACGTGATGGCGGTCGCGGACACCGTCGCGGTGCTGCGGCTGGGCCGCAACAACGGGGTCTTCGACAAGCACTCCACCAACCAGGAGCAGATCATCTCGGCCATCACCGGCGCCACGGACAACGCCGTGACCCGCCGGCGGGCCCGCGGTGAGGGAGGCGAGCGATGAGCGGGGACACCCCGGAGCCCGAACACCACGGGCTGCCCGAGGACGCCATGCCGACCGGCGGCGTCAACGCGCCCGTCCCGGTGGCCGCGGAGGCCACCCCGGCCGTCGACCCGCGGCTGATCGTCCGGCAGGAGGGCCTCAAGGGCTACCTGATTGAGTTCCGGCGGCGGCTGACCAGCGGCGAGCTGGGCTCGGCCCCGGTGGTGGTCGCGCTGGTCGTCATCTGGGCCGTGTTCGGCTCGCTGAACAGCAGCTTCCTGTCGGCGCAGAACCTGTCCAACCTCTCCCAGCAGATCGTCGGCACCGGCATGATCGCGCTGGGCGTGGTGTTCGTGCTGCTGCTCGGCGAGATCGACCTGTCGGTCGGCTCGGTCAGCGGCCTGTGCGCGGCGATCTTCGCGGTCATGAACGTCACGCACGGCGTCAACCAGTGGCTGGCGCTGCTGTCCGCGGTCGCCGGCGGCGCGGTGGTCGGCCTGGTGCAGGGCCTGTTCTTCGCCAAGGTCGGCGTCCCGGCGTTCGTCGTGACGCTGGCCGGCAACCTCGGCTGGAACGGCCTGATGCTCCAGGTCCTGGGCGCCAGCGGCACCGTCAACCTGTCCGGCAAGGACATCGTCTCGCGGCTGTACTCCACCATCTACGGGCAGCAGATCGCCGCCTACGGACTGGCGGCGGCCGGCGTGGTGCTGTTCCTCGGCTCCTCGCTGCTGGACGCCCGGCGGCGGCGGGCGGCCGGCGTCCCCTACCGGGCGCTCACCGACATCCTGGTGCGCAGCGCGGCGCTGGCCGTGGTCGGGTTCCTGGTGGCCTGGACGCTCAACCGGTACAAGGGGCTGCCGCTGGCGCTGCTGGTCTTCGTGGTCTTCGTGGTGGTGCTGGAGTTCGTGCTGCGCCGCACCCCGTACGGGCGGAAGGTGTTCGCGCTGGGCGGGAACATCGAGGGCGCCCGGCGGGCCGGCATCAACGTGTCCCTGGTGCGGATCACGGTGTTCATGATCTGTTCCACCATGGCGGCGATCGGCGGCCTGTTCCTGGCCGCGCAGATCCAGTCGGCCTCGCAGACCTCCGGCGGCGGCAACCTGCTGATGAACGCCATCGCGGCGGCCGTGATCGGCGGCACCAGCCTGTTCGGCGGGCGCGGGTCGACCTGGTCGGCGCTGCTCGGTGCGCTGGTGATCGGCTCGATCCAGTCCGGGATGAACATCCAGGGGCTGAGCAACGCGATCCAGTTCATGATCACCGGTGCGGTGCTGCTGGCCGCGGTGGTGATCGACTCGCTGGCGCGGCGGACCCAGAAGTCGGCCGGGCGGGCCTGAGGCGCGACGGCGGATCCCCCGGCGGCCGGCGGGCCGTCGGGGGATCAGTGCGTGCGGAGCAGTCCCAGGTGGACCACGGTGACCTGGGCCAGGTCCAGGTCGGCGTCGCGCCGGTGTCTGCGGGCCTCGGCCGATTCGGCGCGCTCGATCGCCTCCTGGCGGGCGTCCTCCTCGACGGCGGCGTCCACGATGAACAGGTGGCGGCCGGAGCGGATCTCGTTGGCGTGCGGTATCTCGACGCACCAGCGATGACGGCTCTGGATGGCGTTCATCGGCCTTCCTCTCCCGGCGCGTCCCGCGTACCGGCACATGAGGTGTTGCTAATGCCCTCGACCATAGGTATAGGCCAATTCGTCCGTCAAGAGGACGAGCAGACCGTCAAATAATCCGTTCAGCGGTGAAATCAAGGGGGAGTCCGCTACCGTTCCGTGCATGACAGCCCCCGCCGTCCCGGCCCCCTCGGCCCGCCGCCTGCGCACCCGGGCCACCCTGCTCGCCGTCCTCGGCGAGCACGGCACGCTCAGCCGCGCCGAGATCAGCCGGCTCACCGGGCTCTCCCGCTCCGCCGTCAGCAGCGCCGTCACCGACCTGCTCGACGAGGGGCTCGTCAGCGAGGACGCCACCACCACCGGCCCGCCCGCCGCCGGACGCGGACGCCGCGCCGCCGCCGTCAGCCTGCGCCGCGCGCACGCCCTGGTGCTCGCCTTCGACTTCGGCCACACCCACCTCACCGCCGCCGTCGCCGACACCTCCGGCACCGTCCTCGGCGAGGCCACCGCCCACCTCGACGTCGACAACCACCCGCGCGAGGTCCTCCAGGCCGCCGAGACGCTCGCCGGACAGGCCCTCGACGCCGCCGGACACCGCCTCGACGGGATCACCGCGATCGCCGCCGGCATCCCCGGCGCCCTCGACACCCGCACCAACGTGGTCCGCGCCCCCTCCACCCTCTCCCAGTGGATCGGCATGGACCCCGCCGCCGAACTCGGCCGGGTCTTCGGCCGCCCCGTCACCGTCGGCAACGACGCCGAGATGGGCGCCCGCGGCGAACGCGCCCACGGTGCCGGCGGCACCGTCAACGACCTGATCTACGTCAAGGCGTCCACCGGCATCGGCGCCGGACTCCTGCTCGACGGGCGCCTCTACCGCGGCGCCAGCGGCATCTCCGGCGAGATCGGCCACATCCAGCTCCCCGACACCGGCACCTGGTGCCGCTGCGGCAACCGCGGCTGCCTGGAGTCCGTCGTCTCCATCACCGAGGTCCGCCGCCGACTGGCCCACGTCCTCGCCCCCGGCGCCCGCCCCGGCGAACACGTCGACCTCCCGCCGCTCGACCGGCTCGCCGACGTCCCCGCCGCCGCCCGCGTGATCGGCGAGGCCGGCCGCACCATCGGCCGCGTCCTCGCCGACCTGGTCAACTGCCTCAACCCCGCCGCCATCGTCATCGGCGGCGAACTCGGCCAGGCCGGCGCCCCCCTCGTCCACGGCATCCGCGAATCCGTCGACCGCTACGCCCAGCCCGCCGTGGCCGAGGCCGTCGACATCCGGACCAGCCGCCTCGGCCTGCGCTCCGAGCTCTACGGCGCGATCGACGCGGCGGTCGCCGCTGCGGTCGGCGGCTGAGCGGTCCGGCCGAGCGGCAGGCCGCGGGGACGCCCCGGCGGGGCGCTCGGGGGAGGGCGCTCAGGAGAGGGCGCCGGCGCGTGCGCTGAGGTGGCGGCGTTCCGGGAGGGTGGGCGCCAGGGCGGCGGCGCGGCGGAAGGCGGTGGCGGCCGCGGCGGGGTCGCCGGTGCGAGCGAGGAGTTCGGCGCGGACCGCGTGGTAGCGGTGGTGGCGGTCCAACGCGCCCGCCAGGGCGTCGAGTTCCTTGAGCGCGGGATCCGGGCCGTGCACCTCGGCCAGGGCCACGGCCCGGTTCAGCGCGGGCACCGGGCCGGGGGCGACCCGGAGCAGCAGGTCGTACAGGGCCAGGATCTGCGGCCAGTCGGTGGCCGCCACGTCCGGCGCCTCGTCGTGCAGGGCCGCGATCGCCGCCTGCAACTGGTACGGGCCCACCCGGCCGGCCGGGAGGGCCCGCTCGACCAGGGCGGTGCCCTCCGCGATCGCCGCCGCGTCCCACCGGCCGCGGTCCTGCTCGGCCAGCGGCACCAGCTCGCCGCCCGGGCCGGTCCGGGCCGGACGGCGGGCGTCGGTCAGCAGCATCAGCGCCAGCAGGCCCATCACCTCCGCGTCCTGCGGCAGCAGCCGGTGCAGCAGCCGGGTCAGCCGGATCGCCTCCTCGGACAGCCGGGGGGAGGTCAGGTCGCGGCCCGCGGTGGCGGTGTAGCCCTCGTTGAAGACCAGGTAGAGCACCTGGAGCACCTCGCGCAGCCGCCCGTCCGCCTCGGCCGGGGCCGGGAGCGCGAACGGCAGCCCGGAGGCGCGGATGGTCTGCTTGGCGCGGCTGATCCGCTGCGCCATCGTCGCCTCCGGCACCAGGAACGCCGCCGCGATCTGCGCGGTGCCCAGGCCGCCGACCGCGCGCAGCGTCAGCGCGATCCGGCTCGGCGCGGTCAGCGCGGGGTGGCAGCACAGGAACAGCAGGGCCAGCGAGTCGTCCCGGTCCGCGTCGGGGTCGGCGTCCGCCGGGCGGCCCAGCAGCTCGGACTGCGGGGTCGCCAGGAACAGCCGCTCCTCCCGCTCCCGGCGGGCCCGGTCGGCCCGGACCAGGTCCACCAGCCGGCGCGCGGCCACCGTCACCAGCCAGCCGCGCGGGTTGGCCGGGCGGCCCTCCCGCGGCCACTGCTCGGCCGCCGCGAGCAGCGCCTCCTGCACCGCGTCCTCGCAGGCGTCGAAGGCGCCGGCGTGGCGGTGCAGCAGCGCCGCCAGGACCTGCGGCGCGAGCGCGCGCAGCAGGTCCTGGTCGGCCGGAGCGGTCGGACTCACTTGGCCTCGTGCAGGATCGGCCACAGCTCCACCGGCTCCCGGTCGGCCCACGGCATGTCGGCGGCGATCTCCAGCGCCCGCTCGTCGCTGTCGACGTCGAGCAGGTAGAAGCTCGCCATGTACTCCTTGGTCTCCAGGTAGGGGCCGTCGCTGACCACCGGCAGCCCGTCCTTCCGCCCCACCATCCGGCAGGTCGGGGCGTCGTTCAGCCCGTACGCGCCGATCAGCTCGCCGCTCTCCTGGTAGCGCTTGTTGAACGCGTCCTGCTGGGCGATCGCCTCGGTCCAGCCCTCGGCCGGCAGCGAGTCCCACTTCTCCTGGTTGCCGTAGGTCATCAGCAGGTACTTCACGGGGACCACTTCCTCGGTTCGTTCGTGCGGTGTCGTGCTTGCGTCCAGTGGTCGGAGCGGGGAACGGGTTCTCTACATGCTGCCGGAACTTCTCCGCGGAAATCTTCCCGAGCCGCCCGCCGCACCCCGCCGCCGCGCGCCGGGTGACGGATGACGGGTGGCGGGTGGCGGGTGGCGGGTGACGGGGTCAGGCGGGTGACGGGGTGCATGCCCGGGCGGCGCCGGCCGTGGTCGGTTCGGTCACCGGGCGAGCGCAACGATCACCGCGGGGGGCCGGCGGCGGAAGGGGCTGGCGTTGACGCCGGGGTGAAGGTCTAGCGTCGTGGCATGCGGATCGGCGAGCTGGCACGGCGGGCGGGGACCACCACCCGGGCGCTGCGGTACTACGAGTCGCGGGGGCTGCTGCCCGCGCGGCGCGGCGGGAACGGGTACCGGGCGTACGACGAGGAGGACCTGCGGCTGCTGCGGCAGATCCGGGTGCTCCAGGACTTCGGGTTCGAGCTGGAGGAGACCCGGCCGTTCGTGGAGTGCCTGCGGGCGGGTCATCCGGCGGGTGACTCGTGCCCGGCCTCGCTGGAGGTGTACCGGGCGAAGCTGGCCGAACTGGACGCCGTGGTGGCCCGGTTGAGCGAGGTCCGGGAGGTGCTGGCGGGGCAGCTGGCGCAGGCCGAGGCGGCCCGCGACGCGCTGGCCGGGGAGGCCGACGGGCAGCCGCGCTGCGAGCTGGTCCGCACCGAGGAGTGACGACGACCGACAGGAGGACGCGATGGGTGGCGTGCGCAGGGTGACGGACCGGGACTTCGCCGAGCGGGTGCTGGCGGCCCGGGGGCCGGTGCTGGTGGAGTTCACCGCCGAGTGGTGCCCGCCGTGCCGGCAGCTGGCGCCGGTGCTGGCGGAGCTGGCGGTGGAGCAGGAGGGCCGGCTGGCCGTGGTGGCGCTGGACGTGGACGCGAACCCGGAGACCCGGAACGCGTACGGGGTGCTGTCGATGCCGACGCTGATGGTGTTCCGGGACGGCGAGCCGGTGCGGTCGCTGGTGGGGGCGCGGGCCAAGAGCCGGCTGCTGCGGGAGCTCGACGACCTGCTGTGAGGTCCGACGACCTGCCGTGCGGCCCCGCGCCGGGGGCGGGGAGGGCTCCGCGCCGGGGGTGAGAAAGGCTCCGTGCCGGGGGTGAGGTAGGCCACAGGGCGGGGCGGGGGATGGATGCGGAGCACAGTTGCGTTGTAAAGTGCAACCAAATAATAGTTGCACTTGCCAACCATGGAGCTGTGATGTCCTCGCTGTCAGCGGTGCCCCGCCCCGCCCTGCGGCACGTCCTCACCCACCTGGTCACACCGCTGCTGATGTGCCTGGGCATGGGGATCGCGTACCTCTCCGCCTTCCACGCCCCCGCCCCGCACCAGCTGCCGGTCGCGGTGGTCGGGCAGGGCCCGCAGGCCCAGGTGCTGGCGCAGACCCTGAAGGACGCGGCCGGCGACGGGCTGGACGTCACCACCGTGGCCGACACCGACGCCGCCCGGCACCGGCTGCTCGACCGCGACCTGACCGCCGCGTACGTGCCGGACGCCGACGCGCCCACCCTGCTGGTGGCCACCGCCGGCTCGGAGACCTCGGCGACCGCCGCCGAGAAGGTGTTCACCCAGGTCGCCGCCCACCAGGGCAGGCCGCTGACCGTCCAGGAACTGACCCCGCTGCCGGCCGGCGACCCGACCGGGCAGGGCCTGTTCTTCCTGCTGGTGGCGCTCAGCATCGGCTCCTACGGCTCGGTCGCGGTGCTCGGCGCGGCCGGCGCGGTGCTGGCGATGCGGGTGCGGGCGCTGCTCGGCCTCGGCGTGGCGCTGGTGGTCAGCCTGCTCGGCACGGCGCTGGCCGGACCGGTCTTCCACCTGGTGGACCACGGGCTGCTCGGCGTCTGGGCGATGAGCTGGCTGTACTCGGCGGGCATCGTCGCGATCGGCACCGCCCTGCACACCTTCCTCGGCCGGTGGACCACGCTGACCATGATGGCGCTGTTCGTGATGCTCAACTTCACCAGCTCCGGCGGCATCTTCCAGCCCGAGCTGCAGAACGGCTTCTACGGCGCCCTGCACGCCTTCTGGAACGGCGCGGGCTTCCTGGAGGGCGTCCGCGACCACGTCTACTTCGGCGGCCGGGCCGGGCTCGGCGGCCACGTCGCCACCCTGTTCGCCTGGCTCGCGGCCGGCGCGGCGCTGCTCGTCCCGGCCGCCCGCACCGAGCGCCGCCGGGACCGGGCCGCCGTGCGGCCGGCCGGGCAGCAGCCGGTCGGGCAGCAGCCCGCCGCGGAGCCCACCGCGAAGTCCGCCGACGGGTCCCGTGACGAGTCCCGCGACGAGTCCGCCGAGGACCCGGCCGAGGAGGAGATGGAGGAGGCGGTCGGCGTCTGAGCGCGGCTGCCCCTACCGTGGTCGGCAACACCGCACGACGAAGGAGCCACGCCATGCCCGACCGCGACGCCGCGCTGGAGACCATCCAGCGCGAGCTCACCGCGTTCGCCCGCCGGGCCCGCCACAAGGCAGCCCAGCTGCACCCCGAGCTCTCGCTGGTCACCTACAGCATGCTCGACCTGGTCAAGGAGCGGGGCTCCTGCCGGGCCGCCGACCTGGCGTCGCACTTCATGCTCGACAAGTCCACCGTCAGCCGCCAGGTCGGCGCGCTGGAGCGGCTCGGGCTGCTGGGCCGCCAGGCCGACCCGGACGACCAGCGCGGCCAGCTGCTGCACCTGACGGCGGCCGGCGAACAGCTGCTGGCGGAGGCGTACGAGCAGCGGCGGCGGGCCTTCACCGAGCGCTTCACCTCCTGGGGCGACGAGGACCTGGACCGGTTCGCCGCCTACCTGGTCCGCTACGGCGAGTCCGAGTAGGCGGCCCCGGGGCGAGTTGCGAGGATGGCGGCCATGCCCACCATGACCGAGCCCGAGTGGCGCGCCTTCCTCGCCCACGGCACCCGCACCGGCAAACTCGCCACCACCCGGGCCGACGGCCGCCCGCACCTCGCCCCGATCTGGTTCCTGCTCGACGGCGACGACCTGGTCTTCAACACCGGCCGGGACACCGTCAAGGGCCGCACCCTGCTCCGCGACGGCCGGGCCGCGCTGTGCGTGGACGACGACCGCCCGCCGTTCGCGTTCGTCCTGGTCGAGGGCGTGGCGACGGTCAGCGAGGAACCGGACCGGCTCCGGCACTGGGCGGGCCGGATCGCCGCCCGCTACATGGGCGAGCAGCGCGCCGAGGAGTACGCCGCCCGCAACGGCGTCCCGGGCGAGCTGCTGGTCCGGCTGCGGATCGGCAAGGTCGTCGCGCAGAGCGGCGTCGCCGACTGAACCGGCCGTCCGCCGCCCGTCCGGTCGCCGCCCGGTGGAGCGCCGCCCGCGCTTGACCCTCACGCCGCGTCAGGCCGCAGGCTGGTCGCACGAGCGGCGGGAAGGAGGGAACGCGATGGACGAGGGCTACTCGGTCGGCCGGCTGGCGGCGGTCGCCAAGGTCACGGTGCGCACCCTGCACCACTACGACCGGATCGGCCTGCTGGTGCCCGGTGGCCGCACCCCGGCCGGCTACCGGTGCTACGGCGAGGCCGAGCTGGACCGGCTCCAGCAGATCCTGTTCTACCGCGAACTCGGCTTCCCGCTGGAGGAGATCGCGGCGATCCTGGACGACCGGACGGTCGGCCCGAGCGAGCACCTGCGCCGGCAGCGCGAGCTGATCGGCGACCGGATCCGCACGCTGGAGGAACTCGCCGCGGCGGTCGAACGAGCGATGGAGGCGAGGACCATGGGGATCCGGTTGACCCCGGAGGAGAAGTTCGAGGTGTTCGGCGCGGACTACCGGGAGGAGTGGGAGGACGAGGCCCGGCAGCGCTGGGGCGACACCCCCGCCTGGGAGCAGTCCCGGCAGCGCACCGCCCGCTACACCAAGGCGGACTGGGAGCGGATCAAGGCCGAGGCCGACAGCGTCAACGACGCCCTGGTGGCGGCGTTCACCGCCGGTGCGGCCCCGGACGGCGAACAGGCGACGGCGGTGGCCGAGCAGCACCGGCAGCACATCGGGGTGAACTTCTACGACTGCGGTCCGCAGACGCACCGCTGCCTCGGCGACATGTACGTCGCCGACCCGCGGTTCACCGAGACCTACGAGAAGCTCGCCCCGGGCCTCGCCCGGTGGCTGCGGGACGCGATCCACGCCAACGCGGACCGGCTGGAGCGGGAGGGCTGAGCCGCCTGAGCCCGCCGGGCCGCCCGGCGGCGGCTCAGGCGGCCCGGCCGAAGGTGCGCCGGTAGGCGGTCGGCGAGGTGCGCATGGTGCGGCCGAAGTGGTGGCGGAAGGTCGCCGCCGACTCGAAGCCCACCGCCGCGGCGATCTCCTCCACGCTGCCCTCCGGCGACTCCAGCAGCGGCAGGCTGGCCGCGATCCGCTGGATCGCCACCCACCGCATCGGGCTGACCCCGTTGCGGGCGGTGAAGTGCCGCAGGTACGAGCGGTCGGACATGCCGGCCGCCCGGGCCAGCAGCGGCACGGTCAGCGGCCGGGCGAGGTGGTCCAGCGCCCAGCGCATCGAGCGGGCCACCCCGTCCTCCGGCTCGTCCACCGGCCGCACCGCCGCCTCGATGAACTGCGCCTGCCCGCCGTCCCGGTGCGGCGGGACGACGAAGCGGCGGGCGACGGTGTTGGCGACCTTCGCGCCGTGGTCCTGGCGCACCAGGTGCAGGCACAGGTCGATGCCCGCGGCGCTGCCCGCACTGGTCAGCACCCGGCCGTTGTCGACGTACAGCACGTCCGGGTCGACCCGGACGGCCGGGTAGCGGCGGCGCAGTTCCGGCGCGTACCGCCAGTGGGTGGTGGCGGGCAGGCCGTCCAGCAGCCCGGCGGCGGCCAGCGCGAAGGCGCCGGAGCAGATCGAGACCACCCGCGCGCCGCGGGCGTGCGCGGTGCGCAGCGCGGCGACCACGGCGGGCGGGACGTCGCCGAGCGGATCGGGCACCCCGACCACCACGACGGTGTCGGCGGCGGCGAGTTCCTCCAGCCCGTGCCGGGGCGTCAGCGAGAACCCGCCGACCGCCTCCAGCGGGTGGCCCGGCCGCTCGGCGCACACCCGCACGTCGTACCAGGGGGCGGCCAGCAGCCCGGCCAGCTCGGGCCGGGCCAGGGCGAACACCTCGACCACCACGCCGAGTTCGAACGGGGCCATGCCCGCGAAGGCGTACACCGCGACGGTGTGCACCGGCGCCGGGCGCCTTCCGATCGTGAGGGGTACGGGCTCGGCCATCTGGTGCTCCCGGGGCGGCCGTCGGCGGACTCGCGCCGAGTGTAGCCGTCCGCCCGGCCGGGGCGCCGGGAGCGGCGGCGGGGCGGGCGGGTGCGCACGGACGGTGGCGGAGGCCGACCGTACGGGTGGGGGCGGCGGCGGAAAACCTTTGGAATCGGGAGACAACCTCCCGGGAGGATGAGGAGTCATCACACCGGGGCCCGGTGCGGCCGTTCCCCGTCCTCTTCCCCCACCACGTCCGGAGAGCGTCAGATGTCCATGTCCTCCTTCGCCCGTTATGAGAAGAAACTCCCGATCCGCGCCGCCCGCTCCGGCTGGGGCCGGCGCCACTGAGCACGACGGAGCCCCCGCCGGACGGACCGGCCGGGGGCTTCGCCGTGGACGCGCCGCGGGCGGCGCGGCGGGTGTCGGTGCCGCAGGGCGGGGCGTCAGGAGGCCAGCGAGGCCATCCAGGACTCGACCTCGTCGGCCTGCCGGGGCAGGCCCGCGGAGAGGTTCTCGTTGCCGTCGGCGGTGACCAGGATGTCGTCCTCGATCCGGACGCCGATGCCGCGGTACTCCTCGGGGACGGTCAGGTCGTCGGCCTGGAAGTACAGGCCGGGCTCGACGGTCAGCACCACGCCCGGCTCCAGCACCGCGTCCACGTAGTCCTCCCGGCGGGCGTGCGCGCAGTCGTGCACGTCCAGGCCGAGCATGTGGCCGGTGCCGTGCAGCGTCCAGCGGCGCTGCAGGCCGAGCTCCAGGACCTTCTCCAGGTCGTACACCGAGGCGTCGATCAGGCCCCACTCCAGCAGGCGGGCGGCGAGCACCCGCTGCGCGGCGTCGTGGAAGTCGCGGAACCGCCCGCCCGGCTTCACCGCGGCGATGCCGGCCTCCTGGGCCTCGTACACCGCGTCGTAGATCTTCCGCTGGAGCGGACCGAACCGGCCGTTGACCGGCAGGGTGCGGGTGACGTCGGCGGTGTAGAGGGTGTGGGTCTCCACGCCCGCGTCCAGCAGCAGCAGCTCGCCGGGGCGCACGTCGCCGTCGTTGCGCACCCAGTGCAGGGTGGTGGCGTGCGGGCCGGCCGCGGCGATCGTGCCGTAGCCGACGTCGTTGCCCTCGACCCGGGCGCGGCGCCAGAAGGTGCCCTCGATCCAGCGCTCGGAGGTGGCCACGGCCCGGTCCAGCTCGCGCACCACGTCGGTGAAGCCCCTGACGGTGGCGTCGCAGGCGGCGCGCAGCTCGCCGATCTCCCACGCGTCCTTGACCAGGCGCAGCCCGGACAGGAAGACCTTCAGCTCGTCGTCCTTCGCCTCGTCGAGCTGCTCGGCGAGGGCGGCCTCCAGGGCCGCGTCGTAGCCGCGCACGATCCGGGTCGGCACGGTGACGGCGGCCAGCTCCTCGGCGGCCGTGCGGACGTCCCGCACCGGCAGGCCGTACAGCTGCTCGGACTCGGCCAGCGAGTGGCGGCGGCCGACCCACAGCTCGCCCTGGCCGCTCAGCCAGAACTCGCCGTTCTCCCGGTCGGAGCGCGGCAGCAGGTACAGCGCGAACGCGTGGCCGCCGTCGACCGGCTCGCCGACCAGGACGGCGTCCTCGGTCCGGTTGCCGGTCAGGTGCACGTACTCGCTGGCGGCGCGGAAGGCGTACTCGGTGTCGTTGGCGCGGGTGCGCAGGTTGCCCGCCGGGACGACCAGGCGCTCGCCCGGGAAGGCGGCGGAGAGCTTGGCGCGGCGCTCGGCCGCGTACGGGGCCTGGACGTCCGGCTCCAGCCCGCGCAGCTCGGTGTCCGCCCAGCCGGTGCGCATGGACGCGGCCAGCTCGTCGGAGATCCCGTCGTACAGGCCGTTCTTGCGGCTCTTGACCGGCTCCTCCTCGCCCTCTGCGGACCCCTCGGGGTTCTCGGCCACCGCCGGGCTGCGGTCCTCGGTCACTACGTCGCCTCCTCGCGCGCGCTGCCGCCCGCCCGTCCCCGGGTCGCGGGGCGTGCGGGCGGATGTCGCCCCCATGGTACGTAGGGCCGTTCGAGCGGAGGAAGGGCGTCCGCTCGGCGGTTCTCGCCGGTGCGTCCGGGTGCCGGGTCCCGGCCCGGCCGGGCTACTCGAAGCGGGCCGCCAGCAGCACCAGGTCGTCGCCGCCGGGCTCCCCGCCGCCGGCCCGCTCCAGCAGGTGGGCGCAGAGCCGGTCCGGGTCGAGCCGGACGTCGCGCGGGGCGTCGGCGGCGGCCCGGCGCAGCGCGCTCTGCCCGGCGTGCAGGTTCGGGGCGAAGCGGCGGGCCAGGCCCTCGGTGTACAGCACCAGCACGTCGCCGCGCTCCGCGGTGAGCTCCACCCCGGGGGCCTCCCAGCAGCTGAGCATGCCCAGCGGCGCGGAGAGCGAGGTCTCCACGAAGTTCGCGCCGTACCGGGTGAGCAGCACCGGCGGGCAGTTGGCGGCCCCGGCCAGCGCGATCCGGCGCTCGGCCGGGTCGACGCAGGCGTAGACGGCGGTGGCGGAGCGGGTCGGCTCGGTGGTCTTCAGCAGCAGTTCCAGGTCGCCGAGGACCGAGACCGGGTCCTCGCCCTCCAGCACCGCGTAGGCGCGCAGCGCGGACCGCACCCGGCCCATCGCGGCGGCCGCGTCGGCACCCGCCCCCGGGCCGGCGCCCGGGCCGCCGCCGAGCACGCTGCCCACGGTCAGGCCGACGGTGTCGTCGGGCAGCGCGACCGCGTCGTACCAGTCGCTGTTCGCGGCCCGCTCCAGCGCGGCGGGCACGCAGCGGGCCGCCACCTTCAGACCGGCGAGGGCCGGCAGGTGGCCGGGCAGCAGCGAGCGGCGCAGCGTCTCGGCGGCGCGCACCGCCCGGTCCGCCTCCAGCTGGCGGGCCAGCAGCGGGGCGGCGAACTCGCAGTAGCGGCGCGCCAGGTGCTCGCGGCGCTCGTCGGGGCTGCCGGGCTCGTCGTAGAACCAGGCGGCGGCGCCGAGCGCGCCCGCCGGGCCGGTGGCCAGCGGCAGCGCGTAGCAGGCGCCGAGGCCGAGCTGCTCGGCGACCTCGCGGAAGCGGGGGCCGACCGCGGGGTCGGCGGCCAGGTCGGCGATCAGCAGCCGGCCGTCCGGGCCGGGGTGGCCGAGCAGTCCGGCGAACGGGCCGTGCTCGACCGGGACGGTCTCCAGCGCGCCGAGCATCGCCCGGTCCAGGCCGAGCCCGACCGGTCGGGCCGGCTGGCGGTCCACGCCGGGCGGCAGCGTCACCACCAGGCCGCGGCGGGCGCCGAGCAGGGCCGCGCCGGAGTCCAGCAGCGCGTCGAGGGTGCCGGTGAGGCCGTCGGCCCGGGCCAGCAGCTCCAGGTGCTCCTGGAGGCTGGTGAAATCGGACAGCCATCCGGCCAAACGGTCCTGCAGGTCGGCGGAGGGCGCCTCGCCGAACTCCGGCAGCAGCGCCGGGTCGACGGCGTCCGCCGGGCCGGCCGCCCGCGCCGGATCGACCGCCTGCACGGGTCCGGCGGCGCGCGCCGGGTCGGCCGCCCGCACCGGGCCGACCGCCGGTGCCCCCTGGGCCCCGGGGGCCGCCGGAGCGGGCGGGGCGGGCGGCAGTGCGGTGGCGGCGGGCGCCGGGGACGTCAACGGGTGGACGTCGGTCATGTCGCAACTCCCCACAATCCGGAACGTGTCACGCAGGACCACCGAGACCGACCGAAATGATGTCTTTACTCACTACTCGGCATGTTTCCCCCACTTGTACACAGGCCGATCGGGGCATGTCCAGGAGTGCGGGGCCGAACGTGCCAGGGATCGTATGCGCAGGCCGCCGGGGTGCCACCCGGGGCCGCGCGCACTCACTCGTACGGTGGAACCGGGGCCTGCCCGGCCGCGTCCATCCGGACGTATGGGGGATTCTCGTTCCAGCAGCGGGTAGCCGAGACGCACGCGTACCGGCGCACGTACCGCCCGCACCCCGACCACGCCGATCCGAACGATCAGAAGATCGCACCGACCGTGCCGTGCGCCCCGATGGACGCGGAAAGGAACGAGCCGCCATGCGCCCACCCCGCCGAGAGCTGCTGCCGGAGCGCGTCGGCCGGTGGTGGCCGGGCCGCCGGAGCCGTTCGCTGGCGCTCGCCGCCGCCCTGCGGGCCGCCGAGGGGTGCGGCTGGCCGGTGCTGCCGGGCGCCCGGGCGCTGCGCGGGGCGCCGGGCCCGTGCTCGTGCGCCGACCGGTCCTGCGCGGTGCCCGGCGGCCATCCGGACGACCCGCCGCTGGAGGCGGCCACCACCGATCCGCGGATGGTGCGCTGGTGGTGGGAGCGCCGGGCGCCGGGCGCCCCGGTGCTGGCGGCGACCGGGCGGGCGCTGGGCGCGGTGAGCCTGCCGCGGCCGGCCGGGCCGTGGCTGCTGCGGCACCTGGACGAGATCGGCGTCCCGTACGGGCCGGTGCTCGGTACGCCGGGCCGGTTCGTGCTGCTGACCGCGCCGTACACGCTGCCGGAGCTGGGCGGGCTGCTGGCCGAACGGCCCTGGGTGCCGGGCGCGCTGCGCTACCACGGGCCGGGCGGCTACCTGGTGCTGCCGCCGTCCCGGACGGGGGCGGGCCCGGTGCATTGGGTGCGCCGACCGGGGCCGGGGCGGCCCTGGCTGCCGGAGGTCGGGACGCTGCTCGGCGGGTTGATCACGGCCAGCGCGGTGGCGCTCCCGCAGTCCTGACCGGCTTTTTTGATGATGTCCCGTCAGTTAGGCTGTGCGGTGCGGCCCGGAACGAGAAATGTCCGACCGCTGGCGACGGGGGATGCACCAGCGGTCGGACTGTTCAAACAGTAACAAAGATCCGGCTCCGCGCCAATTTGTCCACGCGGAAAGGACTTTGACGGCGGCGGAAATGTGACCCGGGTCACCTCCGGGTCACGTCCGGGTGGCTCCGGGGCCGCCACCGGGGCTGCCGCCGGAGCCACTGCCGGGGCGCTCCCGGTCAGTTCAGGGTGATCTGACGGCTCACCAGGTTGGCCCGGGCCCGGCGCTCCTCTGCGGACAGCGGCGCGGGCGCGGCCAGCACCGCGGCCAGCTTCCCGGCGAACTCCACGGCCGGCTTCTCCACGTCGGACGCGGTCATCTCCAGCGGCAGGTCCCACACCGGGACGGTCAGGCCGTGCGCCCGGAACGAACCCACCAGCTTGGTGCCCTCGCCCAGCGAGCTGTCGCCGACCGCCGACAGCCGGGCCAGCGCGTCCAGCAGCTGCTCCTCGGGGACGTCCATCACCCAGCGCAGGTGGTTCTTGTCCGGGGTGCCGCACCAGTACGCGGAGTCCACCCCGGCCAGCTTCTCGGTCGGGATCGCGGAGGCGTTGGCCCGCTCCAGCGAGGCCGCCACCTCCCCGGACGCCGCCTCGGCGTCCTCCAGCCAGAACTCGAAGCCGGTGTGCACCTCGGGGACGAACGCCGCCGTGGTGTCCAGCAGTTCCTGCAGGCGGCGGCCGCCCGGGTTGGTCCGGCGGGCCGGCACCGGGGTGCCCGGCTCGGTGGCCAGCGCCAGCTCCAGGGCGTCCGCCAGGTCGCGGCTCAGGTCACCGGAGGAGGACTGGGTCTGCAGGCCCAGCAGGATCGACCCGTCCGGACGGCGCAGCGCCGGCCAGGCCAGCGGCAGCACCGTCGCCAGCGTCACCGACGGGACCTCGCCGACGGCCTCCTGCGCCACCCCGGCGGCCAGCGTCAGCGGAACCGTGGCGGCCGGGACCAGCTCGCGCAGGGCCACCCAGTCGGCCTCGCCCGGCAGGCCCTCGAACGGGCGGTGCACCAACTCCTGCACCGCGTGCGCCGCCTGGCGGCCGTGGCAGGCCTTGTACCGGCGGCCCGAGCCGCACGGGCACGCCTCGCGCGCCCCGACGACCGGGACCTCGCCCTCGACGGCGGTGGACTGGCTGGGCTGCTTCTTCGCGGCCTTCTTGGCCATGGTGCGGCTCTCCCGGAGACGTCGGACGTTGCACCGGGCAGCCTACTTCGCCGGGAACCGACCGCCCGGGCCGCTCAGGCGCTCCGCCGCCGCCCGCCGCCCGCGACCTGCCCGAACGCCGACAGCTGGGCCCACACCGTCACCTGACCGGGTGCGTGCCGCACCCCCCAGTCCTGCGCCAGCTCGCCCACGATGCTCAGGCCCCGGCCGCCGCGCGCCGTCACCGAGGGCCGGGCCGGGATCGGCCGGGTGCTCGCCCCGCCGTCCGTCACCTCCAGGGTCAGCAGGCCGTCACCGCACATCTGCCAACTCACCAGCACCGTACCGCTCTCCGCGGCCTCATCGGCGGCGATGCCGGTGCCCCCGGCGGTGCCTCCGACTGCGCCTCCGACTGCGCCACCGGCGGTGTCCGGAACCGGTTCCAGCGGTCTCGCGTGCCGACAGGAATTGCTGAGCAGTTCGGAGAGGATCAACACCGCGTCGTCAATCACCGCTTCCGGTAGCGACCGGTCGCCGAGATCGCCGCGCAGCCTGCGCCGCGCGGCCGAAACGCTGGCCGGACCGTGCGGAACCGCCATGGCCGATGAGGTCGACCCGGCCTGAACTGGCACAGCTCGCGCCACCATCAACGCCACCCCCGGACCTCCTTCAGCTTCTGCCGAGGGATGGATGCCCGCAGGTAATGCGTCGGAAACGGGCGTTCGACGATCCGATGCCGGTATTAACGACATCCGCACGGACAGTGGGCAAAAGGTGAGGTGAGCCTCACGTTCCGTTGTGACGATCTGTGGGAAACACGTCCGGAAATACCCCGTTCGGTATTTCTGCCACGCGATTGGCGGCGGGGTGCCACCTGGCCCGGGCCCGTGGCTGGGCTGGGGATGGGCCTGTGTCCGGGCCGGGACTGGCCCGGGGCCGGGCCGGGGTCAGGCCGGGGTCGGCTCAGCGGCCGAGCTGGGCGAGCACCTCGGCCGGGCGGTTGGTGATCAGCGCCTCCACGCCCAGTTCCAGGCAGAGTTCGACGTCCTCCGGCCGGTCCACCGTCCACACGTGCACCCGGTGCCCGGCTCGGCGCAGCGCCGTCACCAGACCCGGGTCGCGCCGCACCAGCTCGATGCCCGGCCCGGCGATCGCCGCGCCGCCCGGCAGCGACCTGGTCCGGCCCAGCACCGGCAGCCGGCGCTCCCACAGGTACACCCGGGGCACCGCCGGGGCGGCCCGCCGGACCCGGTGCAGGGCCAGCTCGGAGAAGCTCATCACCCGCACCGCGGACTCGGTCTCGCCTAGCGGGCCTGCCGGATCGGTCGCGCCTGCCGGGTCGGCCGGGCCTACCGGGTCGGCCGGGCCGGCCGGGAGCAGGCCGAACCGGCCCAGCATCCGCAGCAGTTCGGCCTCCACCCGGCCCGCGTACCGCACCGGGTGCTTGGTCTCGATCGCCAGCTCCACCCGCCGCCCGGCGTCCGCGACCAGCTCCAGCAGCCGCTCCAGGGTGAGCACCGGGCTGGGCGCCGGCCGCTCCGGGTGCTTCCACGAACCGAAGTCCAGCGCCGACAGCTGAGCCAGCGTCATCGCCGACACCACGCCCTGCCCGTCCGAGGTCCGGCCCACCGTACGGTCGTGCACGCACACCAACTGCCCGTCGGCGGTGACCCGGACGTCGCACTCCAGCCCGTCCGCACCCTCCTCCAGCGCCCGCCGGTAGGCCGCCTCGGTGTGCTCCGGCAGGGCTGCGGAGGAGCCCCGGTGGGCGATCACCTTCACGGCGGTGCGGTCGATCGGAACGGCGGGCGAACCGGCCGTGCTGTGCTGGGTGTCCACGTGAACCACCGTACGCGGCACCGGATGGCGGCCGTCCTCCGGCACGGCGGCGGGCGGGTGAACAGACGGCCGCCGACGGGTGGGGCGGGGCGGTGCAGAGCGGTGCAGGGGCGGGGCGGGGGCGTGCGGGGGCGGGGCGGGGCCGGGTGGGTCAGCGCGGTCCGGCGAGGGACTCCGCCTCGGCGGTGTAGAGCAGTTCGGCGTCGAGTCCCATGCCGGTGAAGTGGCCGGCCAGCTCCAGCGAGAGCACGCCGTGCAGCCTGGTCCAGAACGCCAGCGCCCGGCGCAGCGCGTGGGACGGGGCCGGGTGGTCGCCGGCCCAGGCGTGGTGGTGCGCCAGGTGCGTGTAGAGGCGGGCGTCGGCCCGGCTCGGGTCGACCGCCGGGGTCTGGTGCCGGACGGCGGCGTCCAGCAGCGCGGTCATGATCGAGGCGGCGATGGCGGTGGTCTCCGACGGCGCGTGGTAGCCGGGAACGGGGGTGCCGTACAGCAGGAAGTAGCGCTGCGGGTCGGCCAGCGCCCACCGCCGCAGGGCGCCCGCCAGCTCGGGCAGGTCGGCGCCCGCCTCGGCCGGCCCGCGCAGGGCCTGTTCGAGGCTGCGGTAGGCGTCGGTGATCAGCTCGGTGATCAGCTCGTCGCGGTTGGCGAAGTAGCGGTAGAGAGCCGGTCCGCTCATGCCCATCCGCTTGGCGATCGCGTTCAGCGACAGCGCGGAGGCACCGGCCTCGGCGATCTGCTCGCGGGCGTGCCGCTTGACCTCCTCGCGGACCTGGGCGCGGTAGCGCTCCCGGGGGGTGCCGGTCTCCATGGGGTTCCTCTCGTTCGGTGGGCGGTGGGCGGTGGCCGGGGCGTACGTTCCGCGTCCCTCGCCCGGCGCTCAGTGCTCAGTGCTCAGGTGCTCCGGGCTCCGTACTCCGCGCTCAGTGCACCGGCCCCGGGTTCTGCGGCTGGGTTTCACCTTGTCCGTTTGGTTAGACCCTATCGCGTTTGCTGTTGACTCTCGCGGAAGTGTGGTGCTACAACGTTTCTTGTTAGAGCTTCTAACTCTAGTGACTGTCACTATCGAAAGTGAGACCACCATGCGAAGCGAACAACTCGTCGAGATCGTCCTGCCCGGTGTCGTCGAGCCGGAGGGTCTGGAGGTCCGCCGCTCCGCGCTGCCGAAGCCCGGCCCCGGGCAGGTGCTGGTCGCGGTCGAAGCCACCGGCGTGTCCTTCGCCGAGCAGCAGATGCGTCGTGGCCGCTACTACGACCAGCCGCCGTTCCCGTTCGTCCCGGGCTACGACCTGGTCGGCACGGTGGCGGCCGCCGGGCCCGGCGCCGACCCGGGGCTGATCGGCCGCCGGGTCGCGGCCCTGGTCAAGACCGGCGGCTGGGCCAGCCACGTCCTGCTCGACCCGGCCGACACCGTCGACGTCCCGGCCGGCCTGGAGCCCGCCGCGGCCGAGACCGCGGTCGTCAACGGCATCACCGCCTGGCAGCTGCTGCACCGCCACGCCCGGGTCCGCTCCGGGCAGACCGTCCTGGTGCACGGCGCGGGCGGCGGCGTCGGCCAGCTGCTGGCCCAACTCGCGCTGGCCACCGGGGCCCGGGTGATCGGCACCGCCTCCGTCCGGCACCACGACGCGCTGCGCGCCCTGGGCGTCACCCCCGTCGACTACCGCACCGGCGACGTCCCGGCCCAGGTCCGCCGCCTCGCCCCCGGCGGGGTCGACGCCGTCTTCGACCACGTCGGGGGCCGCAGCGTCCTCGACTCGTGGCGGCTGCTCGCCCCCGGCGGCACCCTGGTGGCCTACGGCAGCGCCGCCACCCGCGACGACACCGGCTCCAAGCAGTGGCCGGTGCTCAAGGTCCTCGCCCGCACCTGGTGGTGGAACGCGCTGCCGAACGGCCGCCGCGCGCACTTCTACAACATCTGGGCCGGCCGCTCCCTGCGCCCCGCCCGCTTCCGGGCCCGGCTGCGCGCCGACCTCACCGCCGTCCTGGAGGCCCTGCGACGCGGCGACCTCACCGCGCCGCTCGCCGCCCGCCTCCCGCTCACCGCCGCCGCCGAGGCCCTGCGCCTGGCCGAGTCCGGCACCGTCACCGGCAAGGTGGTGCTGGTCCCCTGACCGCTCCCGGACGCACCACGCCGCCCCGGACGCACCCGCCACCCCGTCCCCGGCAGGCCCGTCCCGTCCCCGGCAGGCCCGCCCGGGCGTCAGCCCCGTGGCTCCGCCGCCGCCCGCGGGCGCTCCAGCGCGGTCACCGCGAGGGTGGCCAGCGCCGCCACCAGGAAGGAGAACAGCGAGGCCGAGGACCACGCCGCCGGGGTGAAGTGCACCAGCTGCTGGAGGTCCTCCCACCGGCCGGTCCACCAGCCGCCGATCTTCGACGGGGCCAGGAATTGGTACACCGCGAAGCCCACCACCCACGGCAGCAGCATCACCCAGCGCGCCGGGGCGTCCTGCGCCGTGTTCCAGCCGCGTCGGCCCGCGCCCAGGAAGTAGTCCACCGCCAGCACCGCGAACAGCGGCACGAACACCGAGCCGATCAGGCCCAGGAACCCGTAGTACGAGTCGGTGAACTCCTTGATCCGCAGCGCCAGCACCGTCACCAGCACGCCGATCCCGCCGGTCAGCACCCGGCGGTCCACCCGCGGCCACAGGTTGTGGATCGACATCGCCGTCGAGTACACGTTTGCGAACGACTGGTCGGTCTCCCGCAGCACCAGCACCAGCAGGAACGCCCAGCCCGCCGCCACGCCGGTGAACGACTCGAAGATCCGGTTCGCGTCGCCGCCGGACTGCAGCAGCGCCACCACGCCCAGCACGTAGCACCAGACCTGGGCCACCGTGTAGCCGGAGAACGTCCCCCAGAACGCCTTCGCCGAGCTGCGCGCGTGCCGGGTGTAGTCCGCGGCCAGCGGCACGAAGGAGATCGACACCGCGATCACCGCGTCCGTCGCGCCCAGGAAGCCGTCCCAGTTGCCCGCGCCCGGGTCCGGGAAGCCCGTCCGGGCGAACTGCACCGTGAAGTAGACCATCGCCACGCCCACCGCGACCGCCACGTACTTGCGCAGCACCGCGATCGCGCCCAGCGGCCAGATCGTCAGCACCGTGGTCAGCACGCCCGCCAGCAGCACGAACAGCCAGCGCCAGCCCTCGGTGCCGGAGACGGTCTGCGCGCCCCAGGCGATCACCGTCAGCTCGTACACGCCCCAGCCGACGCACTGCACGATGTTCAGCACCGTCGGCACGTACGACAGCCGGGTGCCGAACAGTCCGCGCAGCACCGCCATCGCCGGGGCACCCGTCCGGGCGCCCACCAGGGCGGCCACCGCCAGCATCGCGGTGCCGATCGCGGTGCCCGCGAGGATCGCCGTCACCGCGGCGGTGAACCCCAGCTCGTGGCCGGGCTCGCCGAGGACGGTCGCGGCGCTGGTGAAGCCGATCAGGCTGACCCCAAGGTTGGCCCACAGCGCGAACAGCGCCCGGAAGTCCAGGGTGCGCGGCGGGGCGGTGTCGAGGGTGAGCGGGGCCTCGGACCGCGCCTCGACGGCACGGTCGGACATCTGGGCAGACGGAACAGCCGTCATGGCCGATACTCCCTACGCCGGCATTACCCGGACAGGTTCCGGCGGTCAGCGCCCCCTCGCCCGTGGTGGCGTCACCGCCATGCCCTACGGTCGAACCGGCGCACTCTCAGCCTGGCTGGTCCAAGCTCCCGCGACGTTCTTCGGTTTACAGGAGCGACAGGCTAGCCTCCGGGCGGGGGAACGCCAAGACCGGGGGGACGGGCGTCCGCATCGCGGGACCATCGATGTGCATGTCAGAGCTGCCTAAGGCTTCTCATCATTTCTTCAGGGGCCCGCTTACGGTGTCCGAATCCGGTATAGGAAAAACTGTGCACCGAGGTTGCGAGCCGTGCCCCCAGCGCCGCGGTTCGCGACCGAAGGTTCTGTTCAGCGATGGAGGTCGTCCGTGAGCACCGAGCACGCGAGTGGTACCACCCCGCCGGAGAAGGCCCCCGAGCCCGCCGGCACCGAGGCGGTGGCCGCCGGCTCCGGTACGCCCGCCCCCGCACCCGCCCCCGCCTACCTGGACGCCCCGCCGCCGGTGCTGCCCCATGCCCCGGCCCCGGGCCAGGCCCCGGCTCCCGCCCCGGCCGAGCAGACCATCCAGCTCGGCAAGGTGCCCGACGCGCCGCAGGCCGCCGCCCCGGCCGCGCCCGCCGCCCCGGTGGACGCGCCGCCGCCGTTCCAGAACCCGTACGGGACGGTCGCCGAGCCGGTCAGCCCGTACGCCCGGCCGGACGAGGCGCGGACCGCGGTCAACCCGGCCGTCGCCCCCGTGCCGCTGCTCCAGGAGGCACCGGGCGCTCCGGGTGGCCCGGGCGCGCCCGGCGACCCCGGCGCGCCGCAGCACTCGCAGCACTCGCAGCACCCGTTCGGCGCCGGTCACCCGGTCGGCGGCTGGGGCCACCCGTCCGGCGGCGACACCGCGGGCGGCGCGGGCGGGCCCGGCGCGCCGTGGGGGGCGCCGCAGCCCGGCGCCGGCGGCCCCGGCAAGCGCAAGCGCGGCTCGCTGATCGCCCTGGTCGCGGCCGTCGCCCTGGTGGCGGGCCTGGCGGGCGGTGCGATCGGCGCGTCCGTCGCCGACAACGGCAAGAACGGCGGCTCCAGCGCCAGCCGCAACAGCACCACCGTGGCGGTCGGCAACACCCACCAGAACCTCGACCGGGCCCCCGACTCGGTTGCCGGGATCGCCGCGAAGGCGCTGCCGTCCACCGTCACCATCAAGGCCGAGGGCTCCAGCGAGTCCGGCACCGGCACCGGTTTCGTCTTCGACACCGAGGGCCACATCCTGACCAACAACCACGTGGTCGCCCCCGCCGCCAACGGCGGCAAGCTCACCGTCAAGTTCTCCGACGGCTCCTCGTACAGCGCCTCGGTGGTCGGCCGCGCCGAGGGCTACGACGTCGCGGTGGTCCGGCTCGACAACCCGCCGACCGACAAGCTCAACCCGCTGCCGCTCGGCGACTCCGACAAGGTCGCCATCGGCGACGCCACCATCGCCATCGGCGCCCCCTACGGCCTGGAGGGCACCGTCACCACCGGCATCATCTCGGCCAAGGACCGCCCGGTGGCCTCCGGCGACGAGACCGGCGCCCAGGCGTCCTACATGAACGCCCTGCAGACCGACGCCTCGATCAACCCGGGCAACTCCGGCGGCCCGCTGCTCGACGCCTCCGGCTCGGTGATCGGCATCAACTCGGCGATCCAGTCCAACACCAGCGGCAACGGCCGGGCCGGCTCCATCGGCCTCGGCTTCGCCATCCCGATCAACCAGGCCAAGTGGGTCGCCCAGACCCTGATCAAGGACGGCACCCCCGTCTACGCGATCCTCGGCGTCCTGCGCAACGACTCCTACACCGGCGACGGCGCCCAGATCGCCACCGCCGCCGTCCAGGGCACCCCCGCCGTCACCCCCGGCGGCCCCGCCGACCAGGCCGGCCTCAAGGCGGGCGACGTCATCACCAAGCTCGGCGGCATCGCCATCGACAGCGGCCCGACCCTGGTCAGCGAAATCTGGACGCACAAGCCCGGCGAGAAGGTCGACGTCGAGTACAAGCGCGACGGCAAGGCCGCCAAGACCACCGTCACCCTCGGCGAACGCAAGGGCGACAACTGACCCCCACCCCCGAAACGGTGCGCACCCCAAAACGGTGTGCACCCCACCGGCCCCGACCCGTTAGGCTGGCCTCCGCCGAGGAGGGTTGCCCGAGCGGCCTAAGGGACCAGTCTTGAAAACTGTCGTGGCCTCGCGCCACCGTGGGTTCAAATCCCACACCCTCCGCTGCGGTGGATGACGCACCGGCCCGGGGCGGGTACTGACGGACAGTCGGTACCCGCCCCGGCGTGTTTCCCGGGTTCGGCCCGGGCGGTGCGCGCGGGGTGGGTGGTGTGGGCGGGGGTCAGTCGCGGGGGGACGCGTAGAGGCGGCGTTCCAGGAAGATCTCGACGAACACGGCGACCTTGGCGCGCAGGGCCCAGGGGTCGAAGGGCTTGACGATGAAGTCGACGGCGCCGGCCGCGTAGCCGCGCATCGAGTACTCGGGGTCGTTGCCGACGGCGGTGAGGAAGATGATCGGGATGTCGCGGGTGCGGGCGCGGCGCTTGATGTGGGCGGCGGTCTCGTAGCCGTCCATGCCGGGCATCTGGACGTCGAGGATGATCACCGCGAAGTCCGAGACGTCGGTCTCCAGCAGGGCCTTGAGCGCCTCGGGGCCGGAGGAGACGGAGACCACCTGGTGCCCGGAGGTGCCGAGGACGGCTTCCAGGGCGAGCAGGTTGGGGCGCTTGTCGTCGACCAGCAGGACCTTCGGGGGCGGGGTGGCGGCGCCGGGCAGCGGCGGGCCGGTGTGCGGTTCGACCAGGGTGACCAGTTCGGGGCCGGGCAGGGCGGCCCCGCGCTGGGTGTCGACCACGGCGAGTTGGCGCTCCAGCAGGTCGCAGCGCATCTCGGCGAACGCGACCTGGGCCCGGGCTTCCTCCAACTGGCTGATCAGATCGGCTACTTGGGCGACGAGCAGATCGCGCTCGGCCAGCAGGTCGCGTTCGGTGACCAGGCCGTGCGCGGTCAGCAGACCGTGCTCGGCCAGGACGCCGTGCTCGGCCGGGAGGTCCCGTTCGGCGGGGAGCGCGGTCGGGCCGGCGTCCGCGCGGTGGTCGGCCTCCAGGCGTTTCAGGCGCCGGTCCAGGTCGGCGAGCAGGCCGCGCTGGCCGTCCAGCGCGCTGTCCAGCCGTTCGCGGCGGGCGGAGGTGGAGCGGGCCCGGGCGTCGGCGGCCTTCAGCTGGTCCTCCAGTTGGTGCACGGCCTGGCTGATCGAGTCGGTGGTCCGGACGGCGGCCCGGCGCAGCAGGCGCAGCCGTTCGAGGGCCGCCGGTTCGATCCGGGTGCCGTGCTCCCGCTCGATCTCGCGGACCAGGTCGTCGATGAAGTCCTGCGGGGCGATCCGGGTGCCCGACAGGTAGCGCGAGAGCGTGCCGGGGCTGACGCAGCAGCGCACGGCGCAGCGGCGCAGCGAGATCGAGAGCTGGGCGAACAGTTCGCGCAGCGCCTCCGCGAACTCCCGGCACTGCCTGTTGAGCTTGTCGTCCAGGGGCTGTAGATCGCCCATGTCCTCATTCCTCCGCACGACCCGGGCCCGAACGGTGCCGGGCCTGCCCGTGTTCTCCGACGTGCTCGTACCTGCTCTGCTCGGACGCACTGCGACACGCGCGGACGTGCTGTGCTGCGACGCGCTCGGACGTGCTGTGCCGGGCTGCGACGCGCTGCTCCTGCGGCGGCGCCCCGGTCAGTCCGGCCGGGGCGAGCCGACGAGCGGGGCCGTCCCGTCCGCGGCGGCGAGGGTGCCCCGGCGGGTCGCGGGTGCCGACCCCCTGGGGTGCGGGAAGCGGGCGTCCCGCGGCTCCGGGTGGATCACGGCCGAGCTGCGCGGGGTGTAGGCCCGGCTCCAGGCGCCGGCCCAGTGCACGGCGTCCGCCGCCGGGACGCCGCAGGCCCGGACGAAGGCGTCCAGCAGCACCGGGGACGGGGGCATCTCCCGGCGGAGCACCAGGTTGAGCGTGCTGCGCGGGAGCTGGCCGAGCCCGCCGGCCCGCTTCTCCAGCTGGCGCAGGGACGGGCGTCCGATCCGGCGGTGCAGGTGCACCATCGCGGCCCACAACTCGCTCGGGGTGTCGACCAGCCTGATGTCACGGGGGCGGTCCACCGGCGGCGGCGCCTCGGCCTGGCGGGCGGCCCGCCAGCGGGTCCGGACCGCCGCCAGCTCCTTCTTGTCGGCGCCGCACCCGCGGACGTACGCCTCCACCACCTCCAGCGGCGGCACCGCTTCGCCGCTCGCGGCCCGGGAGAGCCGGGAGGCGGTCAGCCCGGTGGCCGCGCCCAGCTGGGAGTAGGTGAGGCCCGCGCGCCGGCGCAGTTGGCGCAGGTACTGCGCCAGCGCCGCGGACTCCTTCGTACGTTCGGTGACGGGCCGCTCGGGGCGTCCCACCGGATCAGCCCTCCAACGCGACCAGACGCGGGCGCCGACCGGCCCGCACCGAGACGATGACACCCGTCGAGACGGTGCCGACGCCGCCGAGCAGGGCCAGCACGCTCTCGGCGGCGGCACCGGAGCGGACGAGGACGACGACGGCCACGGCCAGCACGATGACGATCACCGCCTCGACCCCGGAGATCCCGGAGCCGTCGAGGGAACCGGGGCCACGGAGACCACCGGAGCCGCCGAACGAACCGGAGCCGCCGGGACTTCCGAAACCGGCGACGGGCCGGGCGCCGGTCCCCATGCAGGCGGTGACGGCGGGAATGCGCTGGTGCAAGGGGTTCTCTCCTAGCCGAAAGGGACGGACTCCACCGGGACCTCGCGGTCCGGGCCGCAATCGATCGACCGGGAGTTTGCCGACTCCCGATTCGGCGGCGGATGAATCATCCCACCCCGTCCGGTGGTCGCCCGGACGGCCGATGGTTGTCAACTCGCTTTTGTTGCAAGGCCGTCCAGTCGGCAGGCGGCCCGGGGATCGGGTTTCGACCGGATCGCCGGGGCGGGAACGCCGGGTGCCGCCGGGGTGCCACCCCAGGCGGAAAGGGCGGCATGTTCATTCACTGAATGCCCTGACCAGGCGCGATTCGCGTCCCGGCTGTACACCCGGGCCCGAAGGGGGAGGAACATTAGCATTTTGAACCATCAGATACACACTGCCCGCCCGTTGATGCGGACTTGTCCAGATCCCGATTGCAGGTGGCCAGCGTCGCGTGTGAGTCTTCCCCCGCACGGTGTTGCCATTGCGCAACACTGGACATTCCCTAGGCGTACGCGGACTCCACCGACACCTCCGGGGACTGCGAGCGGACGGCGTTGCCGCGCCCCCGCTCGCCGCAGGTGGTGTGCCGCCAGGCGCGCCACCTGCCGCCTTTTCCGGCCGACCGCGCGGCCCCGCCCGAACCGCCCCGCCCGGACGCCCGCCGGTACGGCAGGTGACCGGCCCGGCCCGGTGTTCCCGGGAACGCCCCACGGCAACACGACCCGTCCGCTCCCCTCCGCGGCACGACCCGTCCGCCGTCCGGGGTCAGAACAGCGTCGGCGGCTCGTCCGGGACGGGGAGGCCGGGGAGCGCGTCCTGCCACCGGGTGGCCTCGCTGAGCGGGAGCTGGCGCATGCTGCCGGTGCAGAGGCTGAACGAGCGGCGGTCGCGCTTGTGGTCGTGGATGACGCCGTAGCCGGTACGGCGGGTGGGCATCAGGGCGACCGGTCGGTCGCAGTCGGGGCACTGGATCCGTGGTGCGCGCATGGGTACCAGGGTGCCGGAGCCGACCGACAGCGCGACAGGGGGCGGCGGGGCGGTTGTCCGGCCGGGGCCGGGGGAGTGGGATGGACGTGTGGACGAGGCGAGTGGAGGTCTTTGCCGTGGGTGAGTTGGTCGAACGGCTGCGCGCGGGGCTGCCCGACGGCGCGGTGGCGGTGGATCCGGACGTGACGGCCGCGTACGCGCGGGACATGGCCGGGTTCTGTGCGGCGGGCGAACCGGCGGTGCTGGTGTTCCCGGAGACGGTCGAGCAGGTGCGATTCGTGCTGCGGACGGCGACCGAGCTGCGGGTCCCGGTGGTGCCGCAGGGCGCCCGGACGGGGCTGTCGGGCGGTGCCAACGCGGTGGACGGCTGCATCCTGCTGTCGCTGACCAGGATGAACCGCATCCTGCACCTCGACGCGGTCGACCGGATCGCCGTGGTGCAGCCGGGCGTGGTCAACGCCGAGCTGTCCCGCGCCGCCGAGGCCCTGGGCCTGTCCTACCCGCCGGACCCGTCGAGCTGGGAGTCCTGCACCATCGGCGGCAACATCGGCACCGGCGCCGGCGGCCTGTGCTGCGTGAAGTACGGGGTGACCAGCGAGTACGTGCTCGGCCTGGACGTGGTGCTGGCGGACGGGCGGCTGCTGCGGACGGGACGGCGCACCGCCAAGGGCGTCGCCGGGTACGACCTGACCCGGCTGCTGGTCGGCTCGGAGGGCACCCTGGGCGTGGTGGTCGAGGCGGTGCTGGCGCTGCGGCCCGCGCCGGGGCCGCAGCTGGTGCTGGCCGCGGAGTTCGACTCGGTGGAGGCCGCCGGGCAGGCGGTGTGCGAGGTGATGGCGGCCGGGCACGCGCCCTCGCTGATGGAGCTGATGGACGCCACCACCGTCCGGGCGGTCAACGAGATGGCGCGGATGGGCCTGCCGGAGTCGACCCGGGCCCTGCTGCTGGTCGCCTTCGACGGCCCGGACCAGCGCGAGCGGCTGGCCGAGGTCGAGTCGCTGTGCACCGCCGCCGGGGCCACCGGGGTGGTGCCGGCCGAGGACCGGGCGGAGTCCGAACTGCTGCTCCAGGCGCGGCGGTTGTCGCTGCCCGCGCTGGAACGGATGGGTACCACGATGATCGACGACGTGGCGGTGCCGCGGAGCGCGCTGGCCGCGATGCTGAACGGCGTCGCCGAGATCGCCGACCGGCACCGGCTGACCATCGGCGTGGTCTCGCACGCGGGCGACGGCAACACCCACCCGGTGGTGATCTTCGACGCCAAGGACGAGGAGCAGACGGCCCGGGCCCGGAGCTCCTTCGACGAGATCATGGCGCTCGGCCTGGAACTGGGCGGGACGGTGACCGGCGAGCACGGCATCGGCCTGCTGAAGCGCGAGTGGCTGGCCCGGGAACTGGGCCCGGTCGGGCTGGAGCTGCAGCGCCAGATCAAGGCGGCGTTCGACCCGCTGGGCATCCTCAACCCGGGCAAGATGCTCTGACCCGCTCGCCCATCCGTCCGCTCCTCCGCCCGTCCGGCCAGTCGGCCGCTCGGCCGTCCGGTCGGTCGGGTTCCTGCTTCGACTCCTGACCCCTGATTCCCGACCCCTAGCCGCAGCGGAAATTTCCCGATCATCACAAGATGATGGTCGGGAAATTCGCCTACCATTGACCCGACCATCATAATGTGGCATCCGGATGGTATGAGGAATTTCGACACTGGCTGAATATCGACTTTGTGTGGTCATGCGACCCCGGTGGGGCGCGGCCGGACAGTTCGTGCGCCCCGGGGCTTGCGCGACTCGCCGGAAACCGGTCGCCGCGCCCCCGCCCGGAGGGCGGTACGGCTCCCGCCGTCCGGGCGAATCGCCAGCTCGCAGGCGGTGTGTCTGCCGACGAACCGATCGGCCCGAGATTATGCGCCAGTGTCGCCGCGTCACGCTAATGGGGGAAAAGGCTCAGCGGTGCTGGTGCTTTGTCGATTTGTTGCGGAAGTCTGTCCCTCGGCGTCGCAGCCCCGGAGCATCGTCTGGCCGCGAACTCCGGAACACCTTTTTTCCAGCTCGCAATAACCGGCAAGAACCAACGGAGGGAATCCCATGGCGCGCTTCCGCACCACACGCCTGGCCGCGCTGGTCGCGTCCGTCCCGCTCGCAGCGGGTCTGCTGCTGGCCGGGGCGGGTGCCGCGGCGGCCGACAACGGTGCGGCTGCCGGCCACGGCTCGAACAGCAGCGTGGTCTCGGACTTCGGCAGCGGCAACGTCTTCGGACCGGTCGACGGCAACTACAACTCCACCCAGCAGACGGCGACCGGTGCCGGTGCGTCGAACCAGAACAACACCCTCGGGGTGAAGGGAAACACCGGGGTCGTCTACGCCGACCAGTCCAACAAGAACTTCAACCTCGTCTTCGCGCCGGTCTACTCGTTCTGACCTCCCGGCGGGAGGTGCGCACGGACCGGCGGGGGCGCCGGACCGGACGGAGCACGGACCGCCGGAGCACCCGGGAGTGGAAAGGGTCACCGCCTCGGGGCGTACCACGGACGACGATCGGAACCCCTCGGGGGCGCGACACCGCCACACGGCGGTTGCCGCGCCCCCGAGGCGCATCCCGGCCCGGCCCGGCCCGACCCGGCCGGGGCCGCGCCACCCGGCGGCCCGGCGGCCCAACAGCGCCCAGCGCCACCTGGCGACCCGGCGGCTCAGCGTCCCGGCGGATCAGCGGCGCGCGGTCAGTGTCGCCCCCACGCTCGCGGCGACCACGCAGCAGATGCCCAGCACCTGCGGCAGCCCCAGCACCTGGCCGAGCACCAGCAGGCCGACCAGGGCGCTGACCGCCGGGTCGAGGCTGACGATCACGCTGAACACCCGCTGCGACATCCGGCGCAGCGCGGTCATCTCCAGCGCGTACGGCAGCACCGGGAAGAGCAGCGCGACCCCCGCGACGGCGAGCAGCAGCAGCCCGGGGGAGTCGGAACCGGACAGGCCGCGCACCGCCTCGGCGGCGCCGAACGGAGCGAGCACGACGGTGCCGATGGTGAACGACACCGCCAGGCCCTCGAAGCCCTTGAAGGCCGCGCCGACCTTGTCGGTGAACAGGATGTAGCCCGCGTAGCAGGCGGCCGCGCCGAACGCGCAGGCCAGGCCGACCGGGTCCAGGCCGCCCGGGCCGGAACCGCCCTCGCCGCCCAGCAGGGTGAGCAGGGCGACCCCGGCGGCCGCCAGCGCCGCCCACAGCACGTGCCCGGCGCGGCGGGCGAAGACCAGGGCGACGGCCAGCGGGCCGAGGAACTCGATGGTGGCCGCGGTGCCCATCGGCAGCCGGTCGACGGCGCCCGCGAACAGCAGGGTCATCCCGGCGGAGGCGACGCCGAGCAGTCCGGCCATCGCCAGGTCCCGCCGGCTGCGGCCGCGCAGCCGGGGCCGGGTGACGGCGAGCAGCACGACGGCGGCGAAGGAGATCCGCAGGAAGGTCGCGCCCGCCACCCCCAGCACCCCGAACAGCGGCTTGGACGCCGCCACCCCGAGCTGCACCGCCAGCATCGACACCAGGCAGAGCACCGGAGCCGGGACGCGCCCCAGCCGCTGCCGGACACCGCGCACCCGTCGCACGTCCGGTCGTCGCACGTCCGGTCGTCGTACGCCGGGGCGGCGCGGGCCGCCCGCCCGTACCCGGCCGGAACCGGAATCGACCTTCGAAACGTAGGTGACTCCTGGAAGTTCGCTTGTGCTTTCAGCGGTGAGGGACGTGCCTGGCATGTGATCGAGTCTGTCGTAAGGAGTGGAAATGGTCAAAGACGGTTACCGGTGAGCGTCGCCACAGAGCCACCCGGGTGACCGGGCGACGGCGGCGGCGTGTCCTGCCGGGCGGGCTGACGGCCCGTCAGTAGTTCTGGGGGGTGCGCTACCTCGGCCCCGCGGCCCTGACGGCCGCGTCACTCGTCCTGCTGCTCGCCACCGACCAGGGGGCCGTCGGAATGCCGACGACCGGCTCGACCGCCGCCATCGCCCCCGCCTCCACCTCTGCTTCCGCCTCCACCTCCGTGTCCCGGCAGTCCCCGCCGCTCGCCCCCGAACTCGCCGCCCAGCAACCGCCGGCCCGGCAGCTGCCCGCATTGGCGCACCAGGCCGCCGCGCTGACCGGGGCGCGGACCGAGGCCCGGACCGCCGCCGCGGCGCCGCCCGTCCGGTTGCGCCGGACGCTGCTTGCCGACCCGTTGGGCGCGCGCCGGGAGCCGCTGCCCGCCGAGGTGTTCACGGGCGCCGGGTTCGACGCCTGCTCCGCGCCGCCGCTGGAGACCATGCGCGCCTGGTGGGGCACCTCCCCGTACGGCGCGGTCGGGATCTACACCAGCGGACGGCAGCGGGCCTGCGGCCAGTCCCGGCTGACGGCGGCCTGGGTGAGCGAGGTCCGCGAGATGGGCTGGCAGCTGATCCCCACCCACGTCGGACGGCAGGCCCCGTGCATGGCGCCGAGCAACAAGGGGCAGCGGATCGACCCGGCGAAGGCGGTCCAGCAGGGCAAGGAGGAGGCGGCCGAGGCGGTGCGCGCGGTGAAGAACCTCGGTCTGCGCACCGGCACCCCCGTCTACCTGGACATCGAGGCGTACCCGAGCGGCAACCGGGCGTGCAGCCAGGCGGTGATGGACTTCACCGTCGCCTGGACGCAGGCGCTGCACCGGGCGGGCTTCCGCTCCGGCTTCTACTCCTCCACCAACTCGGGGGTGGCCGACCTGGCCGCCGCGGCCCGGGCCGGCAGCGGCCCGCTCCCGGACGCGGTCTGGTACGCCAACTGGGACGACCGGGCCACCACCACCGACGGCGCGGGCCGACTTGGCGACGACCTGTGGGTCGGCCACTCCCGGATCCACCAGCACCACGGCAACGCCAAGGAGAGCTACGGCGGCGCCGCACTGGCCATCGACCGCAACCAGGTGGACGCCCCGGTCGCCCGCTGAGCAGCGCCGGACAGCGCGAGGAGCGCCGGGCAGCGCCGAGGAGCCGGGGCGGCCGGACGTGGAGGGAAGCGGCCGGAAGCGGCCGGAAGCACGCACGGCCACCCGCCCCCCACGCCTCGCCCCCCCACGCCCCGCGACCTGCGGGGTCGGTCTCATCTCGGTTGCGACTGCTGACAGCGGGGGTGCACCGGGGAAACAATCGGAGAAATCGCTTGCTACCTGCGGGTAGCAACGTGCCGGCCGGTCAAGGAGGACCCGCGTGTACAGCACGATGCAGGACGTTCCGCTCACGGTTGCCCGGATTCTGCAGCACGGCTCCACCATCCACGGCCGGTCGACCGTCACCACCTGGACCGAGGACGGCCCGGTGGTGCGGACCTTCGCCGAGATCGGTGCCCGGGCCGGACAGCTCGCCCACGCCCTCCGCGACGAGCTCGGGGTGACGGACGGGAGCGTCGTGGCGACGCTGATGTGGAACAACACCGAGCACCAGGAGGCGTACCTGGCCATACCGTCCATGGGCGCGGTGCTGCACACCCTGAACCTGCGGCTGCCCGCGCACCAGCTGGTCTACATCGTCAAGCACGCCGCGGACCGGGTGATCATCGTCAACGGCACGGTGCTCCCGCTGCTGGCCGCCGTGCTGCCGCAGCTGGCCGGGACGGTCGAGCACATCGTGGTGTCCGGGGCGTACGACCCGGCGCTGCTGGCCGGGTTCGACGGGACGGTGCACGAGTACGAGGCGCTGATCGCCGGGCGGCCGGCCGACTACCCGTGGCAGACCGACATCGACGAGAAGCAGGCCGCCGCGCTCTGCTACACCTCCGGCACCACCGGCGACCCCAAGGGCGTGGTCTACAGCCACCGCTCGATCTACCTGCACTCGATGCAGATCATCGCCGCCTCCAGCTTCGGCCTGACCGCCCGCGACACCGTGCTGCCGGTCGTGCCGATGTTCCACGTCAACGCCTGGGGCATCCCGCACGCGGCGTTCATGACCGGTTCGAGCCTGCTGATGCCGGACCGCTTCCTGCAGCCCAAGCCGCTCGCCGAGATGATCGACCGGGTCAAGCCGACCTTCGGCGCGGCCGTCCCGACCATCTGGACCGGCCTGCTGGACGAGCTGGACGCTGGCGACTACGACACCTCCGCCCTGGAGACCGTCGTCATCGGCGGTTCGGCCTGTCCGCCCGCGCTGATGCGGGCCTTCCAGGAGCGGCACGGCATCCGGGTGATCCACGCCTGGGGCATGACCGAGACCTCCCCGCTGGGCACCGTCGCGCACCCGCCCGCCGGCGTCACCGGCGAGGACGAGTGGGCGTACCGGGTCACCCAGGGCGTCTTCCCGGCCTCCGTCCAGGCGCGGCTGATCGGCCCCGGCGGCGAGCCGGTGCCGCACGACGGCACCGCCGAGGGCGAGCTGGAGGTGCGCGGGCCGTGGATCGCCGCGGCGTACTTCGGCGGCGCGGGCCACGAGGCCGAGTCCCCCGAGGACAAGTTCAGCCCGGACGGCTGGCTGCGCACCGGCGACGTCGGCACCATCACCGCCGACGGCTACCTGACCCTCACCGACCGGGCCAAGGACGTGATCAAGTCCGGTGGCGAGTGGATCAGTTCGGTCGCGCTGGAGAACCACCTGATGGCGCACCCCGAGGTCGCCGAGGCCGCGGTGGTGGCCGTCCCGGACGAGAAGTGGGGCGAGCGCCCGCTGGCCACCGTGGTGCTGCGGCCCGGCGCCACGGCCGGTCTGCCCGAGCTGCGGGCCTTCCTGGCCGAACGGGTCGCCTCCTGGCAGCTGCCGGAGCGCTGGTCGCTGATCGAGTCGGTGCCGAAGACCTCGGTCGGCAAGTTCGACAAGAAGGTGATCCGGGCGGACTACGCGGCGGAGCGCCTCGACGTGACGGTGCTCGGCAAGGCCGACAGGAGCTGACGCCGGACGGCCCTCCTCGGGAAGCTCGGGTGGCCGGGTGGGAATACCCCCTGGGGGTATGGCGTTCCTTGCGGTCGGAGGAACCCACCGGTTCGGACGAGGAGGGCCGTCATGGAGCACGACGCGCACCACGGGCACGCGCACCACGCGCACGCGCAGCACGCCCCGCACCACGCGCAGCACGCCCCGCACACGCACCCCGGGCACGGCGGCGGTGGCGGCGGCAGCGGCTGGCGCACCGCCGCGCAGGCGACCCTGCACTGCCTGACCGGCTGCGCCATCGGCGAGGTGCTCGGTCAGGTGATCGGCGTCGGCCTCGGCCTGCACAACGGCGCGACCGTGGTGCTGTCCACCGCGCTCGCCTTCGTGTTCGGCTACGCGTTGACCATGCGGGGCGTGCGGAAGGCCGGTCTGCCCTTCCGGGCCGCGCTGAAGGTCGCGCTGGCCGCCGACACCGTGTCGATCATCGTCATGGAACTGATCGACAACGGCGTCATGGTGACCGTTCCCGGGGCGATGGACGCGGGTCTCGGCCAGGCGCTGTTCTGGGCGTCGCTGGCCGGCTCCCTGGTGCTGGCCTTCCTGGTCACCGTCCCGGTCAACCGCTGGCTGATCGGCCGCGGCCGTGGCCACGCGGTGGTCCACGCCTACCACTGACCCCGGCCGCCGCCCCGGCCGCCCGCCCCCGGCCGCTCGGCGCCCGGCGGCGGCGGTGTTGCCGGTGACCGGCCCGTCGGCACCGTCGACCGCCACCAAGTGCCGGACGCCGGCCGGGCCTCCCGGGGAAGGCGGTTGACGGTACGTCAGAAGGAGGTGCTGCTACCCGCCCCCGCGAACTGGCCCAACGCGCCGATCCTGGCCAGCAGTTCGACGATCCGGCCCTGCACGTCCTCGGTGGTGGAGCGCTCGGCGAGGAACAGCACGTTCTCGCCGGTGCGCAGCCCGGCCCGGGCCTGCGGGTCCAGGTCGGCCGAGGTGTAGACGACCAGCGGGGTGCGGTGCAGGCGGTCGTTGGCGCGCAGCCAGTCGAGCAGCCCGAGGTTGCGGCGCTCGATCCGCTGGAGGTCCAGCACCACCAGGTTCGGCTGGAGGCTGCTGGCCCGTGCCACCGCCTCGTTCTCGTCGGCGGCGTGCTCGACGTGCATGCCGCGCCGCTCCAGGCTGGCCACCAGCGCCGCCGCGACCTCCGGGTCGGACTCCACCAGCAGCACCCGGGCCGCGTGGTTCTCGCCGTCCCGGGGCGCGAGCGCCCGCAGCAGCACCGCCGGGTCGGCGCCGTACGCGGCGTCCCGGGTGGCCTGGCCGAGACCGGCGGCCAGCAGCACCGGCACCCGCCCGGCCAGCGCGGCGGTGCGCAGCGACTGCAGCGCGGTACGGGTGATCGGGCCGGTCAGCGGGTCGACGAACAGCGCGGCGGGGGCCTGCGGCACCTGCGCGTCCACCTCCTCGCGGGAGGCGACGACGACCGGCTGGAAGCCCCGGGTCTCCAGCGCGCCCCGGGTGGACGGGTCGGGCTCGGGCCACACCAGCAGCGGGCGCGGGCCGTCCTGCGGGAGGTCCCTGGCCCGGGCGAGTTCGGCCATCGGCCGGGGCGGGGTGCGCCCCTCGACGGGTGCGCCGCCCGGTCCGCCGGGCAGCGCCAGGGCCGCCCCGGGGCCGCCGCCCTCGCCGGGCCCGCCCTGCGGGGCCGTCCCGCCCAGGCGCTGGCCGTTCAGCAGGACGGGGTCGACCGCGGACGGGCCGCTCCCGCCGACGGGCAGCGCGTTCTGGGCGGGTGCCTGGCCCGGCACCGGAGCGCCGGGGAACGCGGCCGGGAAACCGCCCACCGGCCGCGGCGGCAGCAGCTCGCCCAGCCCGCTGCCGACCGGCTCGGGGGCCTGCGGGGCGGCGTCCGCCCCGGCGGGCAGCGCCGCGGCGGCGGGGCGGGCGACCTCCAGCGCGCCGTTCGACGGCCCGGCGTCCGGCCCCCCGGCGTCCGGAACACCGGAGCCCGAAGCACCGGAGCCCGAAGCACCGGCACTCGGTGCCGGGACGGTCGGCGGGACCGGCGGAACCGGCGGGACCGCTGGGACCGGGTCGGTGGCGGGGACGGGCGGCAGGACCGCCGTGACCTCCTCCGCGCTCTGGGCGGTGTCGGCGGGCAGCGCGAGCCGCCGCCGGCGTCCGGTGGGCTGGGCGGTCGGGGTGACCGGCTCCGGGGTGGTGGCCGCCAGCGCGCTCTCCAGGCCCGGGTAGACGGGCGTCCCGGGGTCGGGGACGCCGGGGATGCGCAGCGCCCCGGAGCTGTCGCCGGGCGCGGCCTGCGCGGCGGCCCGGCGGGCCCGCCGCCCGGAGCGGGCGCCGCCCTCGGGGTTCTCGGCCGGTCCGAGGGCGATCGCGCCGCCGCCGGAGGTGTCGTCGGCGGCCGGCCCGGCGCCGAGCGCGATCGGCCCGCGCGGGGCCTGCTGCTCCGCCGCGTCCCGGACCTCGCGCGCCTCGGCGGCCCGGGCCCGGCGGCGGCCGGAGCCCTGGGTGTCGTCGGCGCGCGCGGCGCTCGGAGCCGCCGGGTCGCCCGGCGCCCCGCCCTCGGCCGGACGCGATCCGTCCGGAGCGTCCGGACCCCCCGGACCGGCCTGCCCGGGCAGGTCCGGGATCATCGCGGTGTCGGAGTCCTTGGGGACGTGCTGCTGCCTGTCCGGCCCGCCGGACGCGTCGCCGTCGGGGTCGAGCGGCAGTTCCACCACGTAGGTGGCGCCGCCCCCGTCGGGCAGGTCGTGGCGCTGGAGCACGCCGCCGTGCCGCTGGACGGCGGCCCGGGCGATCGGCAGGTGCACGGCGCTGGAGCTGCGGGCGGGGCCGCGCACCTCGATCCGGGCGACGTCGCCGCGCCGGGCGGCGGCCAGCACCACCATCGGGGGCTGTTCGCCGGCCGGCGCGGGCCCGGCGAACGAGGTCCCGGCGGGGCCCTCGCCCTCGGCCCGGGCCGGCCCGGGGGCGGGCGTGACGCCGCTGACGTCGGCCACCAGGTGGGCGAGCGCCCGGGCGAGCCGCTCGCGGTCGGCGAGCACCTTCACGGCGGCGGCGTGCACCGAGTAGCGGACCCGGCCGGGCCCGACGAGTTCCCCGGCCCGGTCGACGGCGAGCTGCACGACCTCGTCCAGGCCGACCCGCTCGCGGTCGAGGGACGCCTTGCCGCGGTCGGCGGCGGCCTCGAAGCGCTGGTGCTCCAGCACGCCGTCGATCAGCTTCCCGAACCGGCCGCACTCGTCGGCGAGCCGGCGCAGCGTCCAGTTGGCCTCGGGCCAGAGCTGACCGGCGGGGTCGGCGGCCAGCGCGTCGATCCGGCCGCGCAGCGCGGTGAGCGCCCCGCCGAGTTCGCTCTCCAGGACGGCGGTGAGGTGCTCGTTGCGGGCGGCGAGGGCGAGTTCGCGGGTGCGGTCGGTGAAGGTCATCACCGCGCCGACCAGCTGTTCGCCGTCCCGGACGGGGGCGGTGGTCAGGTCGACGGTGACCGGCCGGCCGTCCTTGCGCCACAGCACGGTGTCGCGGATCCGGTGCTTGCGGCCGGAGTGCAGGGTGTCCACCAGCGCGGAGCTCTCGGCGGCGAGCGGGCTGCCGTCGGGCTGCGAGTGCTGGATCAGCGGGTGCAGCTCGCGGCCGCCGAGCTCGCTGGCCCGGAAGTCCAGGATGTGCGCGGCAGCCGGGTTGACCAGCACCACGCGGCCCTCCAGGTCGACGCCGAGGACGCCCTCGGCGGCGGCGCGCAGGATCATCTCGGTCTGCTTGTGCTGGCGGCGCAGCTCGGACTCCACGCCGAGCCGGGCCGACATGTCGCGGACCAGGAGCAGCAGCAGCCCCTGGTCGTTGGTGTTGAAGGACAGGAAGCCGTGCGCCTCCCCGCCGCCCTCGTCGGTGAAGTCGTTCCCGGACACCTCGACGGTGAAGGCGGTGCCGTCGGTGCGCCGTGCGGTCATTCGGACCGGTCGGTCCAGGCTCTCGGTCTCGCTCGCGGGGGGCCGCATGGAACCGGGGATCCGACTGGGGTCGAACTCCGGCAGCAGGTCCAGCACGCCCATGCCGACCAGCGAGGTGCCGGGTGCCTGCAGGCTCTCCACGGCGGCCTTGTTGACGTCGACCACGGTGCCGTTGCTGTTCACCAGCAGCAGCGGTTCGGGCAGTGCATCGAGTATCGCGGCGAGGCGAGCAGCGCCTCGGGTCGGCCTGCTGCTCACGTCGACAGGTCTCCTCACGGCTTCGTGCCGCCGCTGCGACGGGCGGCTCTGGCTCTCCTCGGAGAGGGAAGTATCTCATTCTTCTTTGCGCCGTGGACGACCCGGCCAGTATCGTTGTGGTGGTTGGTGCCGGGGCCGTCGGCTGTGGCATCATCGCAGTCGCACGGAACGCGCCGGAGTGCCGGTGGTGGTCCGGCTGTTGGAGGCGTCGCCTAGTCCGGTCTATGGCGCCGCACTGCTAATGCGGTTTGGGCTTTACCGTCCATCGAGGGTTCAAATCCCTCCGCCTCCGCTCACCGGGAGCCCCGTCGGTCACTGACCGGCGGGGCTCCTGCGTCGTCCGGGTCCGGCGCGGTCCGGGCCCTCGCCGCCGGGTCGCCGGGTCGTCGGCAATCGATTTCGCCCCAGGTCGACGGTCATGTAATGTTGTCCCCGCACCGCCCAGGAGGCCAGTCCGCCGGGGCGAGCGCTCATAGCTCAACGGATAGAGCACTTGACTACGGATCAAGAGGTTGCAGGTTCGAATCCTGCTGAGCGCACCAAACTCCGCTCGCGGCT
>NZ_QLLT01000040.1 GCF_003259315.1 Kitasatospora sp. SolWspMP-SS2h
AGTCTGTTCACGCTGACTGCGAGCGGACGACGAGATTCGAACTCGCGACCCTCACCTTGGCAAGGTGATGCTCTACCAACTGAGCCACGTCCGCACGGTGCCTGGGCACCGGCCGCCCCGCTCGGGGTTCCCCCGGTTGCGGCGACGAGAAATACTCTACAACATCAATCGGCCTGCTTGCCCCACCCTTCCCCGGCGGTGCGGCCGGGGAAGGCCGGCGGGCCCGGAACGGGCCCGTGGCGACGATCAGTTGCTCTCGGCGAACGCCTCGTAGACGTGCTTCGGGATGCGGCCGCGGGCGGGCAGCTCGTGCCCGTTCGACTGGGCCCAGGCGCGCACGGCGGCCGGGTCCGGGGTGAGCGCGGTGCGGCGGAAGGACTTTCCGCTCCGGCTCTGCCGGCGACCGGCGGCGACGAACGGGGCGAGGGCCTCCCGGAGCTTTTCCGCGTTGTCGGCGGACAGGTCGATCTCGTACGACTTCCCGTCCACGCCGAAGTGAACGGTTTCCGCGGCGGTGCCGCCGTCCAGATCGTCGGAGAGCGTGACGACTACACGCTGAGCCATGGGTGTCAATCCTCTCGGGCAATTCGGCCGTCGGGGGTCTCGGATGCCCCGCCGGTCCGCTGGGCCGGGATCGCGGCATCCGCAGGCGGGCAGGGGAGCCCGCGCCGAGATGCGGCGCGTCCGGCTGCCGGTCGCCCTATTCTGCACCCGAAGGCCGGTGAAATCGTAGAGTTGGGGATTCCTTTTTTCTGGATATTCACGTGCTTCCCTCCGGAGCGGATACCCGCCCGCCGGAGACGGGATTAAACCGGCGAAATCGGGTGCGCGCCGGAGCCGCCCGGGGCCGACTGCCCTTGGGGCGTAAGGGGTGTGGGTCTACGCGCGTTGCCGCCGGTGGCCCGCAAGAGGGCCCCGCAGCCCGGGTAGTCTGGAGTTCCCCCGCCTTCACGCAATCACCACCGGGAGTGCCAGTGGCACGCGTCGTAGTCGACGTCATGCTCAAGCCGGAGATCCTCGACCCCCAGGGCCAGGCGGTGCAGCGTGCACTGCCGCGTCTCGGGTTCGCCGGGATCGCCGACGTCCGCCAGGGCAAGCGTTTCGAGTTGGAGCTGGAGGGGCCGGTCGACGACGCCGCGCTCGCCCGCATCCGCGAGGCCGCCGAGACCTTCCTCGCCAACACCGTGATCGAGGACTTCACCGTCCGGATCGAGGACGGGGACGCCAAGTGACCACCCGTATCGGCGTCGTCACTTTCCCCGGCTCCCTCGACGACCGCGACGCCCAGCGCGCGGTCCGGCTGGCCGGCGCCGAGCCGGTCGCCCTCTGGCACCGTGACAAGGATCTCCACCAGGTCGACGCCGTCGTCCTGCCCGGCGGATTCTCTTACGGCGACTATCTGCGCTGCGGTGCCATCTCCCGCTTCTCGCCGGTGATGGACACCGTCATCGAGCAGGCGAAGCTCGGAATGCCGGTCCTCGGTATCTGCAACGGCTTCCAGGTGCTGTGCGAATCGCACCTGCTGCCCGGCGCGCTCACCCGGAACGACTCGCTGCACTTCATCTGCCGCGACCAGAAGCTCCGCATCGAGAACGCCGACACCGCCTGGACCCGGGATTACTCGGCCGGCCAGGAAATCGTCGTTCCGCTGAAGAACGGCGAGGGCCGGTTCGTCGCCGACGGGCACGTCCTCGACGAACTGGAGGCGGAGGGCCGGATCGTGGCCCGTTACCTGGACGTCAACCCGAACGGTTCGTACCGCGACATCGCCGGCATCACCAACGCGGCCGGCAATGTCGTCGGCCTGATGCCGCACCCGGAGCACGCCGTGGAGCCGCTCACCGGCCCGACCACCGAGGGCCTGGGCTTCTTCACTTCCGTCCTGAAGCAGCTGGTGAACGCCTGATGAGCCTCGACACGGTAAAGAACGCCGAACAGACCCCGGACGCGGACCAGCCCTGGGCCGAACTCGGCCTCAAGCAGGACGAGTACGCGCGGATCCGGGAGATCCTGGGCCGCCGCCCGACCGGCGCCGAACTCGCCATGTACTCGGTGATGTGGTCGGAGCACTGCTCGTACAAGAGCTCCAAGGTCCACCTCAAGCAGTTCGGCGAGAAGGCCCCCGAGAACGACGCCATGCTGGTCGGCATCGGCGAGAACGCCGGCGTCGTGGACGTCGGCCAGGGCTACGCGGTCACCTTCAAGGTCGAGTCGCACAACCACCCGTCGTACATCGAGCCCTACCAGGGCGCGGCCACCGGCATCGGCGGCATCGTGCGCGACATCCTGGCGATGGGCGCCCGCCCGGTCGCCGTGATGGACCCGCTGCGCTTCGGCGCGGCCGACCACCCGGACACCCGCCGGGTGCTGCCCGGGATCGTCGCGGGCATCGGCGGCTACGGCAACTGCCTGGGCCTGCCGAACATCGGCGGCGAGGTCGTCTTCGACTCCTGCTACCAGGGCAACCCGCTGGTCAACGCGCTCTGCGTGGGCGTCATGAAGCACGAGGACATCCACCTCGCGCAGGCGTCCGGCCCCGGCAACAAGGTCATCCTGTACGGCGCCCGCACCGGCGGCGACGGCATCGGCGGCGTCTCGGTGCTCGCCTCGGAGACCTTCGACGCGACCGGCCCGGCCAAGCGCCCCGCCGTCCAGGTCGGCGACCCGTTCCAGGAGAAGCTGCTCATCGAGTGCACCCTGGAGATCTTCAAGGAGGACCTGGTCGCGGGCATCCAGGACCTCGGCGGCGCCGGCCTGTCCTGCGCCACCTCGGAGCTGGCCTCGGCCGGCACCGGCGGCATGCGGATCGAGCTGGACACCGTGCCGCTGCGCGACCACACGCTCTCGCCGGAGGAGATCCTCATGAGCGAGTCGCAGGAGCGCATGTGCGCGATCGTCGAGCCCGGCAAGGTCGACCGCTTCCTGGAGATCTGCGAGAAGTGGGACGTCATCGCCACCGTCATCGGCGAGGTGACCGACGGCGAGCGGCTGGAGATCTTCTGGCACGGCGAGCTGGTGGTCGACGTGCCGCCGCGCACCGTCGCCCACGAGGGCCCGACCTACCAGCGCCCGTTCGCCCGTCCGTCCTGGCAGGACGCGCTCCAGGCCGACGCCCCGACCGCCGAGCGCCTCGCCCGCCCGACCGACGGCGCCGGGCTGAAGGACGCGCTGCTCAAGGTCGCCGGCTCGCCCAACCAGGCGTCCAAGGCGTGGATCACCGACCAGTACGACCGCTACGTGCTGGGCAACACGGTGCTCGCCACCCCCGAGGACTCCGGCATGATCCGGATCGACGAGGAGACCAACCTCGGCGTCTCGGTCGCCACCGACGGCAACGGCCGCTACGCCAAGCTGGACCCGTACACCGGCGCCCAGCTGGCCCTCGCCGAGGCGTACCGCAACGTCGCGGCCGGCGGCGCCAAGCCGCTCGCGGTCTCCGACTGCCTCAACTTCGGCTCCCCCGAGGACCCGGACGTGATGTGGCAGTTCGCCGAGGCCACCCGCGGCCTGGCCGACGCCTGCCAGGTGCTCGGCACCCCCGTCACCGGCGGCAACGTCTCGCTGTACAACCAGACCGGCGACGTCGCCATCCACCCGACCCCGGTGGTCGCGGTGCTCGGCGTCATCGACGACGTCACCCGGCGCACCCCGGTCGGCTTCGCCGAGGAGGGCCAGCTGCTCTACCTGCTCGGCGACACCGCCGACGAACTGGGCGGCTCCGCCTGGTCGCAGGTCGTGCACGGCCACCTCGGCGGCCTGCCGCCCAAGGTCGACCTGGAGCGCGAGCGGCTGCTCGGCGAGATCCTGATTGCCGCCTCCCGCGACGGCATGGTCGACGCCGCGCACGACCTCTCCGACGGCGGCCTCGCGCAGGCCCTGGTGGAGAGCTGCCTCAAGGGCGGCAACGGCGCCCGGATCGTCGTCCCCGAGGGCGTCGACCCGTTCGTGTTCCTGTTCTCCGAGTCCGCCGGCCGCGCCGTGGTGGCCGTCCCGCGCAGCGAGGAGCTCCGGTTCAACGACATGTGCGGCGCCCGCGGCCTGCCCGCCGCCCGGATCGGCGTGGTCGACGGCGAGGCGCTGGAGGTCCAGGGCCAGTTCACCGTCACCCTGGCCGAGCTGCGCGACGCCCACACCGGCGTCATCGAGGCGCTGCTCGCCTGACGGCGCGTCAACCCCCGCGGGGCGGCCGGTCCGGTACTGCCGGGCCGGCCGCCCCGCGGCGTTTTGTACGCTGCGGGGCATGCCCACCGTGAAGACCCGAACCTACGACCCGGTGAAGGTGCGTGCCGCGCTCACCGGGCAGCTCGACGCGATCTCCGCCGCCGTCCGCGCCCTGGACGACGGGCAGCTCGCCCGGCCCACCCGGCTGGGGGAGTGGCGGGTGCGCGAACTCGTCGCCCACCTCGGCATGGTGGTCAGCTGGGTGCCGCTGCACCTGCACGACCCGCTGCCGCCGCAGGCCCCGATCACCCCGCTGCACTGGGCGTCCCGGACCAGGACCGCGGCCACCGCCGTCAACGCCACCGCCGTCGAGCTGGTGGCCGAGCAGTTCTCCGGCGACGCCGCCCAGGTGTCCGGCGAACTCGACCGGCAGATCGGCGAGTTGTGGAAGGCCCTGGACAGCGCGGACGGCCGGCGGCCCGACCTGGTCATCCCGATGCGGTTCGGGCCGATGGCCCTGGCCGACTTCCTGGTCACCCGGCTGGTCGAGACCGTGGTGCACGGCGACGACCTGGCCGCCGCCCTCGGCCTCGACCCCTTCCCGCACGACCGCTTCGCGCTGGCCTCCGCGGCCCGGCTGCTCGCCGACGCCTTCGCCGTCCAGGTGCCGGGCGGAGCCGTCGAGCTGCGCGTCCCGCCGTACGCGGTGGTGCAGGCCGTCGAGGGTCCCCGGCACACCCGGGGCACCCCGCCGAACGTGGTGGAGACCGACCCGCTGACCTGGATCCGGCTCGCCACCGGCCGGACCGCCTGGGCCGACGCCGTCGACACCGCGCTCACCGCCAGCGGCGAGCGCAGCGACCTCAGCGGCTACCTGCCGGTGCTGGGCTGAGGGCCCGGGCCCCCGGCCAGCGCGGCGGCCAACTCCCGCACGCCCGCCTCGCGTTCGGCGGCCGTGTCGCCGTAGTCGTGGCTGTGGGTGAACTCGGCGTTCGGGAACGTCCGGGCCATCCACAGCGCGCAGTAGTGGCCGGGCAGCACGCAGGACTGCAGCTCGGTGTAGACCTCGACCACGTCCCGCGGGTCGACCCCGGACGCGGCCAGCCGCTCCCACAGCGCCTCCTCGGCGTGCCGGGCGAGCGAGCCGTGGGCGGTGACGACCCGCGGCTCGCCGTCCGGCCCGCGCAGCGTGAACGCCGCGGAGCCGGGCACGCCCCGGGTGTGCCGGACGTCCTCCAGCACCCGGGGCCACCACTGCTCGTCGCTCTCGAAGGCGCGCAGGTCGGTGCCGCGCATCCGGCCCTCCGCCGCCGAGAACAGCCGGAACACCTCGTCCGGCCGCTCGGCCCCGGCCAGCGCCCGCAGGTTCTCCTCCAGCGTGCCCAGGTTGTCGAGGAACGCGCCGAGGGTGGCGTCGACCGGGACGGACGGCCCCCGGAAGGCCAGGTACACCGCCCGGACCCGGCCTTCGCCGTCCACGCACAGCTCGGCGCCGCGGTCGCTGCCCAGCCGCGCCCAGTCCGCCTCGGGCCGTCCGTCCGTGGACAGCCCGGCCGTGCGGGCCCAGTCGGCGAGCCGGAGCGGACGGCCGGGGTCGGCGGTGAAGTACGGCCCGACCCGCAGCGGCAGGCCGGCGCCGGAGAGCAGCGCCGCCGCCCCGGCGGGGACGGCGGTGGCGGCGAGCGCGGCGGGGTCGGGGCGGTGCAGGCCGTCCGATCCGAAGCGGTCGAGCAGGCGCTGGGCGAGGTCGGTGGTCATGGTGCTCCGGTCGATCGGGTCGCGGGAGGCCGACCGGGTCCGGCGGGCCTCCTGCCGCCAGCTTAGTGAGCCACCCGCGGGGCACTGCGGGGTGCCGGGGTTCAGGGGGCGGGCGGCCCGTCGAGGTAGGTGCCCCGCGCGTCGTACGGCCAGGCGTTGGCGACGCAGCCCTTGAGGCCGTAGATCTGCTGCATCATCGCGGGGGCGGGCCTGCCCGGGCCGGGGCAGGCCTGGTGGCCGTGGCCGATCCGGTGGCCGACCTCGTGGTTGACGATCAGCGCCCGGTAGTCGTCCAGGGCGCCGTCGAACTGCGGCGAACCGGTCAGCCAGCGCTTGGAGTTGACCACCACCTGCTTGCCGACGTCGCAGTTCACCTCGCCCCGGGTGTCGAGGCCGCCGGTCGCGCAGACCGCGTCCGCGGTGTCGGGGGAGGCGATCTTCACGGTGAAGTCGTAGCTGTCGGAGGAGACCAGCTGGAAGCTGTCGCGCCGGTCGGCGGTCCAGCCGCGCGGGTCGGACAGGATGGCCTGGACGGTGGCCGCGGCGGCGTTCGGGTCGATGCCGATGCCGTCCTCGACCTCCACCCGGTAGCGGCGCAGGGTCGCCCCGGTGCCGGCCCGGCCGCCGGTGGCGGTGGCCGTGGTGAAGACGCCGCCGCCGTGGACGACGATCTCCGGGGGCGTGCTGGACGGCGGCCCGCTGGACGGCGGCGCGCCGGTCGGGGGCGGGTCGGCCGGAGGCGGGTCGGCGGCGGGTGGGGGAGTCGACGGCGCGGGGGAGCCGGGGGACGAGGCCGGTGGCGGGGCGGCCCGGGCCTGGGCGGTCGCGGTGCCGGCGGGGTGCTGCCGGAAGTCCAGCCGCAGGGCGGCGTACCCGGCCGTGCCCAGGACGGCCAGGGCCGTGGCGCAGCCCAGGGCGAGGGCCGGCCGGCGGCGGGCGCGGCGGCGTGGCGTTCGGTGGGCTGCGCGCATCTGGCGGCTTCCTCGGGGCGACGACGGGGCGGCGCGGACGGTGCGTTCGCACACCCGTGCCGTACCGTCTACATACGCGGTATGGCGCCGCTTGGTTCCCGCCCCGCCCCGATCGGCCGCTACCGGCCACGGCGCCGCACGTCGCTCCCGCCCCCTCCCCGGCGCGTACCGGCAGGCGGGGTCCCCGGAGGACGGCAACGGGCCGCCCCCGCGGTGGGGGCGGCCCGTCCGGACGGCGGGTGGACGTTCAGTGCTCCTGCTTGAGCACGGTGTACGCCTCGGCGCTGCTGTCCTTCAGGAACTGCCAGCAGCGGGCCTCCTCCTCGGTCTCCTTGATCGCCCCGGCCGCCCGGGCGAGCGCCGCCAGGCAGCGCAGGAAGCCGCGGTTGCCGCGGTGCTCCCACGGGACGGGGCCGTGGCCGTGCCAGCCGTTGCGGCGCAGGGCGTCGAGGCCGCGGTGGTAGCCGGTGCGGGCGTAGGCGTAGGACTCCACCGTCCGGCCGGCTGCGAAGGCGTCGTCCGCGAGCATCGCCCAGGCCAGGCAGAACGCCGGGTACTCGGCGGCGACCTGGGTCGGCGAGGCCGACTCCTCGGCGAGCATCCGGTAGGGCTGCTCCTCCTCGGGCAGGAGGGTCGGCTCGGGGCCGTCGAGCAGGTTCTTGTGCATCTCCATGGTGTGCCAGTCTGCCATCCGGGCCCGGCCGGGTGACCGGGGCGGACCGGACCGGAACGGCGGAGCCCCCGCTCCTCCCCGCGGACGGGGACGGGGCGGGGGCTCCGACGGCGGGCGCCCGGACGCGCGGGCGCCTCGCTTCACGCGTTCACTTCACGCGTTCACTTCATGCGCTTGCCGGCCGAGCGCAGCTGCTGCGCGGCCTCGGTGACGCGGTGGGCCATGCCGGCCTCGGCCAGCTTGCCCCAGGTGCGCGGGTCGTAGGTGTTCTTCTTGCCGACCTCGCCGTCGACCTTCAGCACGCCGTCGTAGTTGCGGAACACGTGGTCCACGACCGGGCGGGTGAAGGCGTACTGGGTGTCGGTGTCGAGGTTCATCTTGACGACGCCGTTCTCCAGCGCGGTCAGGATCTCCTGCTCGGTGGAGCCGGAGCCGCCGTGGAAGACGAAGTCGAACGGGTCCTGCTTGCCGTACTTCTTGCCGATCTCGGCCTGCAGGTCGGCGAGCAGCTCCGGGCGCAGCACCACGTTGCCCGGCTTGTAGACGCCGTGCACGTTGCCGAACGAGGCGGCCAGCAGGTAGCGGCCCTTCTCGCCCAGGCCGAGCGCCTCGGCGGTGCGCACCGCGTCGGAGACGGTGGTGTACAGCTCGTCGTTGATCTCGTGCGAGACGCCGTCCTCCTCGCCGCCGGTCGGGGTGATCTCGACCTCCAGGATGATCCTGGCGGCGGCGGCCTGGGCCAGCAGCTCCTGGCCGATGGCCAGGTTGTCGGCCAGGGTCTCGGCCGAGCCGTCCCACATGTGCGACTGGAATAGCGGGTTGTCGCCGCGGGCCACCCGCTCGGCGGAGATCGCGATCAGCGGGCGGACGTAGCCGTCCAGCTTGTCCTTCGGGCAGTGGTCGGTGTGCAGCGCCACGGTGATGTCGTACTTGGCCGCGACGATGTGCGCGAACTCGGCCAGCGCGACCGCGCCGGTCACCATGTCCTTGTTGTACTGGCCACCCAGGAACTCCGCACCACCCGTGGAGATCTGGATGATGCCGTCGCTCTCGGCCTCGGCGAAGCCGCGCAGGGCGGCGTGCAGGGTCTGCGTCGAGGTGACGTTGATGGCCGGGTAGGCGAACTTGCCCGCCTTGGCCCGGTCGAGCATCTCGTTGTAGGCCTCGGGAGTTGCGATGGGCATGCGAATCCGCTCCTGTCGGTGTGGGGCGATCGGACGACGCTGTCCGAAGGCTCGATACGCCTGTGGTTCACGACATCGATGCGGTACGAGCGATGAGGGTGGCAGCTCGACCGCGGGCCGGACACCTCGGCCATCTTCCCAGACTCCCCCCGGGGACACACCCAGCGGCCCGCCACTTGGGACGGCCGACCGGGCGGACGCCCCCGCGCCCCGCCCCGGACGCCCCCGCGCCCCGCTCCGGAGGCCGCCGGTTAAGGCTTCGCAAAGCGGTACGGGCTATCCTGCGCGCGTGGAACACATCCAGCTCGCCGTCAACGTCCTTGACGCCAAATCGCTCGTCGCCTCCGTCGGCGCCATCGGGATCCTGGCGATCATCTTCGCCGAGACCGGCCTGCTGGTCGGGTTCTTCTTCCCCGGTGACTCGCTGCTCATCCTGGCCGGTGTCGCCGCCTCCAGCGCCGCCGACAAGGTGCTCGGCGAAGGCGCCCAGATGAACATCGCCCTGCTGCTGGTCGGTGCGCCGATCTGCGCCGTCGTCGGCGCCCAGCTCGGGCACCTGCTGGGCCGGAAGGTCGGCCCGCGGATGTTCGACAAGCCGAACTCGAAGATCCTGCGCCCCGAGTACGTGGAGAAGGCGGAGGAGTACTTCGAGAAGTTCGGCCCGGCCAAGGCCGTGGTGATGGCCCGCTTCATCCCGATCGTGCGGACCTTCCTCAACCCGGTCGCCGGCACCCTGCAGATGCCCGCCAAGACCTTCTTCGTCTGGAACGTCGTGGGCGCGGTGCTGTGGACCGAGACCATGCTCCTGATCGGCTACTTCACCGGCGACCAGCTCGCCCCGGTGATCGACAAGTACCTGCTGCCGGCGATGGCGCTGATCATCCTGATCTCGGTCTCGCCGATCTTCGTCGAGGTGATCCGCGAGCGGAAGAAGAAGAAGGCCGCGGCGGCCGCGGGCGCCGTCGCGCCGGAGCACGAGCCGGTGCCCACCGGCCGCCACCGCAAGCACTGAGCCCGGCGACCGGCCCGATCGGCACGGGAAACCGCGAGGACCCCGGCGAACGGCGAGGGCCCCGACCACCGTCCGGTGGTCGGGGCCCTCGCCGTTGTTCCACGTGGAACGCGGAACGGGGCTCACAGCCCCAGGTCGTCCAGGGTGTACGCGGTGACGTACGGCAGGCCCGCCTCGGCGATCGCCGGGGCCGCGCCGCGCTCCACGATCACCGCGACGCCGACCACCTCGGCGCCCGCCTCGCGCAGCGCCTCCACGGCGGTCAGCACCGAGCCGCCGGTGGTCGAGGTGTCCTCCACCGCCAGCACCCGGCGGCCCTTCACGTCCGGGCCCTCGATCCGGCGCTGCAGGCCGTGCGCCTTGCCCGCCTTGCGGACCACGAACGCGTCCAGCTTGCGGCCGCGGGCCGCCGCCGCGTGCAGCATCGCCGCGGCCACCGGGTCGGCGCCCAGGGTCAGGCCGCCCACCGCGTCGAACTCCAGGTCCGCCGCCGCGTCCAGCATCACCGTGCCGACCAGCGGCGCAGCCTCCGCGTCCAGCGTGATCCGGCGCAGGTCGACGTAGTAGTCGGCCTCCCGGCCGGAGGAGAGGGTGACCTTGCCGTGCACGACGGCCTTGTCCTTGATCTGCGCCAGCAGGGCGTCCCGGTCGTTGCTCATGGACAGCCAGCTTAGTGGGTGCCCACCGGGGCGCTCAGCGCCGCCGCAGGGCCCGGACCAGCACCACCGCGCCGCCGATCAGCGCGACCCCACCGCCGATCATCCACGGCAGCGCGTTGCGCTCGCCGACCGCGCCGGGCAGCAGCGTCGGCTCGGCGCCGCCCCAGCGGGAGGCCGCCCGGGCCCGGGCGCTGTGGGACGGCGGGGCGGGCGCGTACCGGCCGTGCGGCGGGGCGTGGTCGACCTCCTCGGCGGAGCGGCCGACAATGCTGCGCCGCACCGGGGCGCCCTCCTGGTCGTACCCGGGCTCGGGGCGGGAGGCGGCCGGCACCGGGGCGGGCAGGTCGTCCGCGTCGTCGAAGGAGATCAGGTCGGAGAGGTCGTCGTCGAGGTCCTGGCCGCGCTCGCGGTCGTCCAGGAAGACCACCGTCGCGCCGTCGGACGGGTCGTCGTCCGCCTCGTCGCCGTCCGGCCCGGCGGGTTCGGACAGCTCGGCGACCAGCGCCGCCACCGCCCGGTCGATCAGCCGGCGGCCGGTCGACTCCAGCGCCTCGGCCTCGAAACCGGCCAGCCGCCCGGAGGCGGTCAGCTCGGCGGCGAAGCGGATCGCGGTCTCGCCGGGGCGCTCGGCCAGGGTGATCCGCAGCCCGGCGGCCGCCGGGGCCGCGCCGCGGATCTCCTCGCCGCTCAGCCGCAGGGCGAGCGCACCGTCCCGCCAGCCGTCCACGGCCAGCCGGCCGGCGAAGGTGATGGTGGACCCGGCGACCCTGATCCTGAGCCGGCTGTCGGCCCCCGCGGGCGCGGACGCCGACGCGACCGCGCTCAGCCCCGGCACGCAGCGGGCCACCAGCTCGCGGTCCAGCAGCGCCTCCCGGACCACCTCGGCGGGCAGCGGGACGACAACCTCATGCTCCATACCGGCGAGCCTACCGACCGCCCGCCGCCGTGCCGAGCCCTCCACGCGAAGCCGGGCCGACCAACCCGCCAATGGACGCACCGCGCCCCGGCCCCGGCCGCCCCCGCCGCCCGGCGGGCGCGGCGAACTCCCCGGCCGGTCGGGCGGGTTCAGGGCCCCAGCAGGGTGTGCGGCGGCGGCAGCGGGGACGGGCGGCCGGCCGCCAGCCGAGCCTCGGCGGCCCGCAGCGCGGGCACCGTCAGCGAGCGCGGGGCCGGGGCGTCCGGGGCCAGGCCCAGCGCGGGGGCGGTCCGGGCGGCCAGCAGGAAGGCCGCCGCCGGGCCGGACCCCCCGCAGTCCTCGGCGGCCGGCGCGCCGGCCTGGTAGGCGACGGCCGACAGGCCCGCCGCGGCCAGCCCGGACTCGGTCGCCCACAGCCCGCCGGCCGGGGCGTCCGGCGCCCCGCCGCGGACCGCCAGCCGGCCCCCGGGGGCCAGCCGCCCGGCGGCCAGGCCGAAGAACTCCAGGGAGCGGTACTTGCCGCCCACGGCCCCGCCGTCCAGGTCCGAGACGATCACGTCGAACCGCTCGGCGGACCCGCGCAGCCAGCCCATCGGCTCGGCCTGCACCAGCCGCACCCGCGGGTCGTCGAAGGAGTGCTCGGTGAGCGCGGCGAACGCGGCGTCCCGGCGGGCCAGCGCGGGCAGCTGAGCGTCCCGCTCCACCACCAGCACGCTGCGCACCGCCGGGTGCCGCAGCACCTCGCGCAGCGCCAGGCCGTCGCCGCCCAGCACCAGCACCCGGCCGCTCGGCCCGGCCGCCAGCGCGGGGCGCACCAACGCCTCGTGGTCGCGGTACTCGTCGGGGCCGCAGACCGCCAGCCGGCCGTCCAGGAACAGCTCCAGCGGCGGCGCGGCGCGCTGCGCGGGCACCCGGGGCGCGGCGTCCGCGCCGCCGGTCAGCACGATCTCCTGGTAGCGGCTCTGGGCGGCGAACCGGATCGGGCCGCCGTACAGCGCGTGCCGGGCGGCGCGCTCGATCGCCCCGGTGCAGGCGGCGGCCAGCGCGAGCAGGGCGAGCACCAGGCCGCAGCCGGTCCACAGCAGCAGCCGGGTGCGCGGGGCGGGCTCGGCGCGGAACAGCCAGAGCACCACGGCGGCGCCCGCCACCGCGTTCACCGCGCCGGTCAGCAGCGCCCCGGCGACCTGGCCGAGCGCGGGCAGCAGGACGAACGGGAAGGCCAGGCCGCCGATCAGCGCGCCCACGTAGTCGGCGGCGAACAGATCGGCGACGGCGCGGCCGGCGTGCTCCTGCCGGATCCGCTGGATCAGCGTCATCAGCAGCGGGATCTCCGCGCCGATCAGCAGGCCGATCAGCACGGTGGTGGCGATCAGCGCCACCAGGGTGGCGCGCGGCTGGTGCAGCCAGGCCCAGCCGCAGTACAGGGCGAGCGCGGACAGGCCGCCGACCAGGGAGAGCGCGTACTCGACCAGGGCGAAGGAGGTGGCCGGGCGGCGGGTGAGGCCCTTGGCGAGCAGCGAGCCGACGCCCATCGCGAACACCATCACCGACAGCACCACGGAGGTCTGGGTGACCGAGTCGCCCAGCAGGTAGCCGCCGAGGGCGACCAGTTCGAGTTCGTACACCAGGCCGCAGGCCGCGCAGACGAAGGCGGCCAGCAACACCAGGACCCGGGCCGGGCCGGGGGCCAGCGCCGGCCGTATGGCGCCGCCGGCCCGGACCGCGCCCCCGGGGCCCGTGGCGCGGGGGGCGGCGGGCCGGGAGTCGGCCGCGGGCGGGGACGGGGTCGGCGGCGAGGTGGCGTCCGGACCCGGCTGCGCGGGTCGTCCGACCGGGTGGTTGATCATGAATGAACGCTAGGCGAGAGCCCGGGTGAATGGCTGCGCCCATCCGGGGGACAGGGCGGGGTGCCGGATTGACGTCCGGTCACCAGCCGACCTGCGCCGCTCCCACCGGTCCACCCGCCGCCGCACCCACCGCCCCTGCCGCCGTTCCCGCCGTTCCCATCGCCGCTCCTGCCGCACCCACCGCCGCGAGCAGGCCGTCGCCGGGCAGCGAGAGCGAGGAGCGGGTGCACACCAGCCGGCCCTCCTGCGGGTAGGCGTGCCACGTCCGCCAGTGCACCCGGCGGTCCTCGCAGTGCGCGACGAGGGCGGTGAACGCGCTCGGATCGCCGGGGAAGACGCCCGCCAGTGCCCGCGGGTGCCCCTCGACCAGGGCCAGCAGCTCCTGGGCGCGGGCCTCGAACACGTACGGCGGCAGCTCCTCGATCCGGGCGGCGAACTCGTACTCCCAGCCGGCCACCTGTTCCGCGACCCGGGCCGGCAGCGGGGTGCGGCGGCCCGGCAGGCAGGCCACCGTCTCCAGGCAGTCGCCCGGGCCGGCCGCCAGCACCACCTGGTGCGAGGCGCCCAGCAGCCGCAGCTGGAGGGTGCCCCGAAGGCCGTCCGGGGCACCGCAGGCGCCGTCGAGTCTGAGGTCGCGGACGGCCAGCGCGGGCAGCGGTTCGCCGCCCAGCTGCCAGGCCAGGTCGCCGGCGCGGGTGTCCGTGTAGGAGGTCTGCAGGGTGGTGAGCATGCTCGGCTCCGCGTTTCAGCTCCGTGCGCGCCCCCTGCGACCGGAGTCCGCCCTCGTCCTTGAGGTTTCCAGACTGTCCGATCCGGGGCGCTGCCGACCGTGGAAGGAAGGATTCCGGCTGGAGATTCAGCAGCAGAGAAGCACGAATTCTCCGGGTCCGTCAGGGATTTACCCATGTTTGGCACGCATTCACCGTTCTGGGGCCCGTGCCCGACTGGGTGTGATCGGTCCCGGGTTGTACTCTGCCCACCGCACTCCCCCGCGCGGGGACCACGCGCCGTGCACGCCGGTGGCGCGCTCCGCCCGCGCCCGCTCCCACCGCGGCCCACCCGCCCCGCCGCACCCCGACCGCACCGGCCCCGGGCACGCGAAGGCCCCGGTGGCGCGGCACCGCCGCCACCGGGGCCGGACGCGCTCCGCTACCCGTCGCGCAGGCCGCGCAGCCGGGAGACCGCCTCCTCCAGCACCTCCACCCGCTTGCAGAAGGCGAACCGGACCTGGCTGCGCCCGGCCTCGGCGTCGTCGTAGAAGACGGCGTTCGGGATGGCGACCACCCCGCAGCGCTCGGGCAGGGCCCGGCAGAACTCGATGCCGTCCTTCTCGCCCAGCGGAGTGATGTCGGTGGTGACGAAGTACGTGCCCTGCGGCTCGAAGACCCGGAACCCGGCCGCGGCGAGCCCCCGGGCGAGCAGGTCGCGCTTGCGGTGCAGGTCGGCCCGGAAGTCCGCGTAGTAGCCGTCGGGCAGTCGCAGGGCCTCGGCGACGGCGTACTGGAACGGGCCCGCCGAGACGTAGGTGAGGTACTGCTTGGCGGTGCGGACGGCGGAGACCAGGGCGGGCGCGCCGGTCACCCAGCCGACCTTCCAGCCGGTGAAGGAGAAGGTCTTGCCGGCGGAGGAGATCGCCACGGTGCGCTCGCGCATGCCGGGCAGGGCGGCCAGCGGGTGGTGGGCACCGGTGAAGACCAGGTGTTCGTAGACCTCGTCGGTGACCACCAACAGGTCGTGTTCGAGGGCGAGTTCGGCGATCCCGGCCAGTTCCTCGGGGGTGAGCACGGTGCCGGTAGGGTTGTGCGGGGTGTTGACGAGCAGCAGCCGGGTGCGCGGGGTGATCAGCGCCCGCAGCTCGTCCAGGTCGGGCCGGAAGGCCGGGGCGCGCAGGGTGAGCGGGACGCGGACGGCGCCCGCCATCGCGATGCAGGCGGCGTAGGAGTCGTAGAACGGTTCGAAGGCGATCACCTCGTCGCCCGGCTCCAGCAGCGCGAGCATGGCGGCGGCGATCGCCTCGGTGGCCCCGGCGGTCACCAGCACCTCGGTGTCCGGGTCGTACGCCAGCCCGTAGAACCGCTCCTGGTGCTCCGCGACCGCCCGTCGCAGCTCGGGCACGCCCGGCCCCGGCGGGTACTGGTTGCCGTGGCCCTCCCGCAGCGCCCGGATGGCGGCCTCCCGGACCTCCTCGGGCCCGTCGGTGTCCGGGAAGCCCTGCCCGAGGTTGATCGAGCCGGTGGCGGTGGCCAGCGCGGACATCTCGGCGAAGATCGTCGTCCCCATGCCCGCCAGCCGGCGGTTCAGCAGCGGCCTGGTGCTCATCGGTGGCTCCTCACAGACGGTGGTCGGGCCTCATCATCCAGGCACCCGCGGTGGACGCCAAGGGCCCTCAGCCCGGGAGCGCCCGGGGGTGTGCGCGGGGGCGGCCCCCGGCGGGGTGGGCGGTCGTGCGGACGGGCCCGCCGCCCGGGTGGGGGTGGCGGGCCCGTCCGGGGCGCTGCGGGGAGGGGCTCAGGCCTCGTCGGCCGGGCCGTCCTCGGGGGCGGCGTCGCCGTCGGCGTCCTTGGCCTGCTCGCCGAGCTGCTCGACCATCCACTGCTCGAAGCCGACCGCGGCCTGGGTCCAGTTGGCGGTGGTGCCGACGAAGTACTCCAGGTTGACGCCGTTGCCGACGATCATCTGGGACTCACCGATCAGCCGGACCACGCCGTCGTCGTGGGTGTGGGTGTAGACCTTGGGCCACAGGGTCTCGCGGTTCCACTCGTCGATCAGGGCGAGGATCTCGGGCTTCTGCTCCAGCGGGAACGGGCGGTCGTAGAACGCGCGGACCGCGAACAGCTCCTTGTGGTCGCCGCGGAACATGTAGTAGACGCGGAAGTTCTCCCAGGGGGCGGTGAGGTCGCCCTCCTCGTCCACCACGTGCTTGAGCTGCATCTGGTCGAGCAGCTGGGCGACCAGGTCCTGGTTCGGGACGATCACCGGCGGCGGCCCGGCCGGAGCGCCACCGGGCTGGCCGCCGCCCTGCGGCGGCTGCGGCAGGCCGAAGGACGGGATGGACGACGGGTCGATGCTCACGGGGATGTCCCTTTCACGGTGCACGGTCGGCTGCCGATGGGGGGCCGCCTCTCCTGGTCTCCATCCTGCCTCATTCGGGGCCAGCGGCACAGGGTGCACTCCGCCGCGTGATCATGTCCCCGCCGACCGCGGCGCGGCCGGCGCGGGCCGGTGGGCGGGGCCCGGGCGGGACCCCGCCCACCGACGGGGCGTCACTTCTCCAGCGAGGCGCGCGGACCGACGCTGAGCCGGTCGGAGGAACCGTCGTGGTCGACCACCACCGTCTCGCCGTCGTGCACCCGGCCGGAGAGGATCTCCTTGGCCAGCTGGTCGCCGATCGCGGACTGCACCAGCCGGCGCAGCGGCCGGGCGCCGTACGCCGGGTCGTAGCCGGTGAGCGAGAGCCAGTCCCGGGCGGCCGGGGTGACGTCCAGGGTGAGCCGGCGCTCGTGCAGCCGGCGGGCCAGCGCGGCGACCTGGAGGTCGACGATCCGGCTGAGCTCCTCGGTGCCCAGCGGGTCGAACACCACGATGTCGTCCAGCCGGTTCAGGAACTCCGGCTTGAAGGACTGCCGCACCGTCTCCAGCACCAGCTCCTTCTTGCGCTCCTCGGGCGTGGCCGGGTTGACCAGGTACTGGGAGCCCAGGTTGGAGGTGAGGATCAGGATGGCGTTGCGGAAGTCCACCGTGCGGCCCTGGCCGTCGGTGAGGCGGCCGTCGTCCAGCACCTGGAGCAGCACGTCGAACACCTCGGGGTGGGCCTTCTCCACCTCGTCCAGCAGGACCACGCTGTACGGGCGGCGGCGGACCGCCTCGGTGAGCTGGCCGCCCTCCTCGTAGCCGACGTACCCGGGCGGGGCGCCGACCAGGCGGGAGACCGAGTGCTTCTCGCCGTACTCGCTCATGTCGATCCGGACCATGGCGCGCTCGTCGTCGAAGAGGAAGTCCGCCAGGGCCTTGGCCAGCTCGGTCTTGCCGACGCCGGTCGGGCCGAGGAAGAGGAACGAGCCGGTCGGGCGGTCCGGGTCGGCGATGCCGGAGCGGGTGCGGCGCACCGCGTCGGAGACGGCGCGGACGGCCTCGTGCTGGCCGATCAGGCGGCGGCCCAGCTCCTCCTCCATCCGCAGCAGCTTGGCGCTCTCGCCCTCCAGCAGCCGGCCGGCCGGGATGCCCGTCCAGGACGCGACCACGTCCGCCACGTCGTCCGGGCCGACCTGCTCCTTGACCATGCTGGTGTTCGGCTCGTCCGCCGCGCGGTCCTGCGCCTCGGTCAACTCCCGCTCGGCGGCCGGGATCTCGGCGTACATCAGCTTGGAGGCGCGCTCGAAGTCGCCGTCGCGCTGGGCGCGGTCCAGGCTGCCGCGCAGGTCGTCCAGGCGCTCCTTGAGCTCGCCGACCCGGTTGAGCGACTTCTTCTCCTGTTCCCAGCGGGCGTTGAGGGTGCTCAGCTGCTCCTGCTTGTCCGCGAGGTCGCGCCGGAGCCGGCCGAGCCGCTCGACCGAGGCCGGGTCGGACTCCTTCTCCAGCGCCAGCTCCTCCATCCGCAGCCGGTCGACCGCGCGCTGCAGCTCGTCGATCTCCACCGGGGAGGAGTCGATCTCCATCCGCAGCCGGGAGGCGGCCTCGTCCACCAGGTCGATCGCCTTGTCGGGCAGGAAGCGGGCGGTGATGTACCGGTTGGAGAGCGTCGCCGCGGCGACCAGCGCGGCGTCGGTGATCTCCACCTTGTGGTGCGCCTCGTAGCGGCCCTTGAGGCCGCGCAGGATCGCGATGGTGTCCTCGACGCTGGGCTCGCCGACCATCACCTGCTGGAAGCGGCGCTCCAGGGCCGGGTCCTTCTCGATCCGCTCGCGGTACTCGTCCAGCGTGGTGGCGCCGACCATGCGCAGCTCGCCGCGGGCCAGCATCGGCTTGAGCATGTTGCCCGCGTCCATCGAGGAGTCGCCGCCGGCGCCCGCGCCGACCATGGTGTGCAGCTCGTCGATGAAGGTGACCACCTGGCCGTCGGAGGCCTTGATGTCGTTCAGGACGGCCTTCAGCCGCTCCTCGAACTCGCCGCGGAACTTCGCGCCCGCGACCATCGCCGCCAGGTCGAGCGCGACCAGGCGCTTGCCGCGCAGCGACTCCGGCACGTCGCCCGCGACGATCCGCTGGGCCAGGCCCTCGACCACCGCGGTCTTGCCGACGCCGGGCTCGCCGATCAGCACCGGGTTGTTCTTGGTCCGCCGGGAGAGCACCTGCACCACCCGGCGGATCTCCTGGTCGCGGCCGATCACCGGGTCGAGCTTGCCGTCCCGCGCGGCCTGCGTCAGGTCGGAGCCGTACTTCTCCAGGGCCTTGTAGGTGCCCTCCGGGTCCGGCGAGGTGACCCGGGCACTGCCCCGGACCTCCTTGAACGCGGCCAGCAGCGCCTGCGCCGTCGCGCCCTGCTGCCGGAGCGGCTCGGCGGCCTGCCCGCCCTCGGCGGCCAGGCCGACCAGCAGGTGCTCGGTGGAGACGTACTGGTCGTCCAGGTCGGCGGCGCGCCGGCCGGCCTCCTCCAGCACGGCCAGGGTGTCGCGCGCGAGGTTCGGCGCGGCGACCGTGGAGCCCTGGGCGGCCGGGAGCGCGGCGGCCTGCTGGCGGGCGGCGGCGGCGACCCGCCCCGCGTCCGCCCCGACGGCCTCCAGCAGCGGACGGGCCAGGCCCTCCGGCTGGTCGAGCAGGGCCAGCAGGACGTGCACCGGCTTGACGTCCGGGTTCCCCGCGGCGCTGGCCTGCCGGATGGCGGAGGACAGGGCCTCCTGCGTCTTGCTGGTGAACTTACTGGCGTCCACTGCGGGCGTACCCCTCTCGTCTCGGGACTGGTACGAGTCTGATGAGTACAGCATGCACTAAGTTGAGTGTATTCCGCTCAGGTTTTACGAAGGGTTTCCGCTCAGTACGGCCGGACGGGCGGTCCGGCCGCTCCGCTCAGCCCGGCCGGACGGAGCCGCCCGGCCCCTCCTGCCCCCGCGTTCAGCCCTTCCGGACGCCCCGGCCCGGCCCGGGCGCCCGGGTCAGCCCCAGCAGCTCGCGGGCCGGCCCGGCCGGGCGCTGGCCGGCCGGCCAGACCGCGCGCAGCGGGCGCTGCAGCTCCAGCCCGGCCAGCGGCACGGCGACCAGCCGGCGGGTGGCCAGTTCCTCGGTCACCGCCAGCTCGCTCAGGCAGACCGGGCCCGCGCCGGTCATCGCGGCCGCCTTCAGCGCCGTCGAGGAGGCCAGCTCCAGCCGGGGCGCGGCCGGGCCGCCGTACGGGGCCAGCGCCTCCTCCAGCACCTCCCGGGTGCCGGAGCCGACCTCGCGCAGCACCAGCGGGGTGGCCGCCAGCTCGGCGCCGGTGACCGGGGTGCGGCGGCGGGCCCAGCGGTGCTCGGGGGAGACCACCACCACCAGCCGGTCGGCGGCCACCACCGCGCCGGACAGGCCGGGCGGGGTGGAGGTGCCCTCGACGAAGCCCAGGTCGGCCTCGCCGGCCAGCACCTGGGCGGCGACGTCGTGCGAGTTCGCGGTGCGCAGCGTGACGGCGGTGCCCGGGATGGCCTCGTTCAGGGCCAGCAGCCAGCCCGGCATCAGGTACTCGGCGACGGTCAGGCTGGCCACCACCCGCAGCCGGGCGTCCCGGCGGCCGCGCAGCGCGTCGATCCCGGCGTCCAGCGCCTGGGCGGCCTCGACCACCTGCCGGGCCCACTCGACCACCAGCCGGCCCGCCTCGGTGGGCCGGGAGCCGCGCGGCGAGCGCTCCAGCAGCGGCACCCCGATCTGCCGTTCCATGCCCTTGATCCGGGCGCTGGCGGCGGGCTGGCTGACGCCCAGTTCGGCGGCGGCCCGCCCGACGCTGCCCAGCCGGGCCACGGCGAGCAGCAGCTCCAGGGCGCCGAGTTCCGGGACGTGCGGGGAGAGAGCCATAGGCCCAGGCTATGTCCTCATAGCGGGCGGCTCGCTACCGCCGTCCCGCCCGCGCGGGGACGGTGGAGGCATGGCAACCCTCCTCGCGCCGCGCACCACCCTGCGCACCCCCGACCTGTCCCGGCTCGGACCCCACTGGTACGCCGCCGTGATGGGCACCGCGATCACCGGCAACGCCGCCGCCGCGCTGCCGGTGGACGTCCCCGGCCGCACCGCCTTCGCCGAGGCGGTCTGGACGCTCTCGCTGCTGATGCTGGCCGCCCTGCTGGCCGGCCGCGCCGTCCACCTGACCCGGCACCGCGAGCAGGCCCGGCACACCCTGCTGGCGGACCCGTCCGCCGCCGTCTTCTACGGCTGCCCGCCGATGGCCCTGCTGGCCGTCGGCCACGGCGCGCTCACCGTCGGCGGCCCGGTGCTCGGCGAGCCGGCCGCGCTCGCGCTGGACGTGCTGCTGTGGACGGCGGGCACCGCGTACGCGCTGGCGGTGGCCGCCGGGCTGCCGTACCTGATGGTCACCCGGCACCGGCTGTCCGCGCTGGAGGCCAACCCGACCTGGCTGCTGCCGGTGGTCGCACCGATGGTGTCCGCGGCGCTCGGCCCCGCGCTGGTGCCGCACCTGCCCGCGGGGGCGGCCCGGCAGGCGCTGCTGTACGGGTGCGTGGCGATGTTCGGGGCCGGCCTGCTGGCCACCCTGGCGCTGCTGCCGGTGGTCCTCGGCGGGCTGCTGCACAGCAAGCTGCCCGCCCTGGTGCTCACCCCGTCGCTGTTCCTGGTGCTCGGGCCGCTGGGCCAGTCCACCACCGCCGTCCACCAGTTCGCCGACGCGCTGCCGCTCGCGCTGCCCGGCGCGGGCCCCGGCGCCGGGGCGGCGGCCCGCGCGCTGGCCGAGGTGTACGGCGTCGCGGTGACGGGGTTCGCGCTGCTCTGGCTGGCGGTTGCGCTGGCCGCGAACCTGCGGGCCCTGCGGGCCGGGATGCCGTTCGCGATGACCTGGTGGGCCTTCACCTTCCCGGTCGGCACCCTGGTCACCGGCACCACCGCGCTGGCCCGGCACACCAGGTTCGGCGGATTCACCGCCCTCGCCGCCGGGCTCTACCTGCTGCTGCTCGCCGCCTGGGCGGTGGCGCTGGCGCGGACCGCGGCCGGCCTGCGGGCGGGCCGCCTGCTCTGAGGCCCGCCGGGGCCGCCGGGACCGCCGCGGGCGGTCACCGCGGGCGGCCGGAGCGGCGTTCGGGCGGGACGTTCGGGTCCGGCCGATATTCGGCGCAGTGGATTCCGGATCGGCGGGTTCGGCGGAGGATTGCCGAATTCCCGTTCCGGGCAGTGACATTCCGCCCGGCCGCGACGCCCCCGGTCAGGGCCCCTCTCCCCTTTTTTCGAATGCCTGTTCGGGGGAGGGGGGCAATGCGCGGAAAGCGTCATTCCGGGCACCGGGCCGGGACGTTTGCTGCATGTTCCTGCACTTGCGGGAACCTGCAGCCGGAGAGCACTTGTTCGGAGCGCGCCCCGCTGTGAGGGTGTAGACACGCCAAGTCGTCCGGGGCAGCCGCAGCCCGAGTCGGCGACTTGCTCTTCGCGTGGGGGCGACAGGTGCGTTCGCATCTGCGCAACGGGGGGAAGAGCACCGGCCGGGACGCCACGTGTGGTGGTGGCTGCCCGACCGGCTCGGCGAGGCGTTGCTGCTCCGCCTCGCCGAAGCGCCATGACGCTGGCGTGACACGAGCGGGTCCTCCGGGGTCCGGGTGCCGACGGCACCCGGCCCGGGGGGCACGCCCGGCCCGCGGGGGTGACTCCCGCCGTCGAGCCCGACGGCCCTCTGGGATCATCATCCGCAAACGGAGGAACACGGCAGGGAGTGCTCGACGTGGCAGCGGACCACCCGAAGTCCGATCCGGACACCGACCGGCCCGGCGCACCCGTGACATCGGCCCCACCCGTGACCCCCGGCATCCCCGGCACGCCCGACGGCCCGTCCCTCGGCGACACCTCCCTCGACGGCCCGCCGCCCGACGGCCACTCCCTCGGCGGCCTGTCCTTCGGCCCCCCGTTCGACCCGGACGCCGGACTGCCCGAGGAGGACGCCACCCGGCTCTACCTGGCCGTCCTCGCCGCCGGCGGCCGCGTCCCGCTGGACGCGCCGCCCCCGCTCGGCACCGACCTCACCCCCGAGCGCCAACAGGCCCTGCTGGAGCAGCTGGTGGCGATCGGCCTGATGCTGCCCAACCGGATCGACGGCTGCTACGTCGCGGTCAGCCCGCGGGCCGTCGCCGAACGCCTCGGCGCCGACCTGCGCTCCCGCGCCACCCGCCTGCTGCTCGACGCCGGCCGGCTGCCCGCCGCGCTCGACCCGCTCGCCCGCGCCTACGACGCCGTCCCCCGGCCCGCCGACCGGACCAGGCAGGCCGTCTACATCGACGGCCAGGAGGGCATCCGGCTGCGGATCGCCCAACTGGTCTCGGACTGCCGCCTCGAACTGCTCAGCGCCCAGCCCGGGCTCCGCCCGCCCGCCGTCCTCGAACTCGCCCACACCCAGGACCGGCGGATGCTCAGCCGGGGCGCCACCCTGCGCGCCCTCTACCAGCCCGTCGCGCTCACCGAGGACAGCGCCGTCCGGCACGCCACCGCGATGACCGAGCACGGCGCCCAACTGCGCGTCCTGGACGAGCCGTTCCTCCGGCTGATCGTCATCGACCGGCGGATCGCCGTGATCCCCGCCGCCGAGGACCACAGCCGCGCCGCGTTCGTCGAGGACCCCGCCGCGATCGCCTACCTGGTGGCCGGCTTCGAACGCGACTGGGCCCGCGCCGAGCAGGTCCACTGGCACGGCCTCGACAGCCGCACCCTGACCCGCGCCATCACCGAACGGGTCGGCCGCCTGCTCGCCCAGGGCCTCACCCAGCGCGCCGTCGCCACCCGCCTGGGCCTGTCCGAGCGCACCGTCGCCGGGCACATCTCCCGCCTGCGCGACCTGTACGGGGCCGGCACCCTGTTCCAGCTCGGCTGGCTGATGAGAGGCGGCGGCGGACGTGGCTGACCCGACCCCCGCCCCCGCCCCCGCAGGCGCCGTCCCGGCCCCCGCCCCCGCCCCCGCCCCCTCGGCCTGTGGTCCGATCGACGCGCAGGCGTGGCGCCTCTACCTGGACGTCCTGGAAGCCGGCGGCCGGGTCGCCGCCGACGCCCTCCCCGCCCCGCAGCGGCCCGCCCTCGCCGGACTGCTGCGCACCGGCCTGCTGATGCTGGACGGCCACGACGACTCCTACCTGGCCGTCAACCCCCGCTTCGTGGCCGACACCCTCGGCACCGAGATGAACGCCGAGGCCACCCGCCTGCTCAACCGGGCCGAACGCCTGGCCGCCGACCTCGAACCGCTGATCGCCGCCTACGACAGCGTGCCCCGCCCGGCCGGGCCCGTCCCCGCCGACCTCCAGATCACCGGACGCGAGCACATCCGCCAGCGGATCGCCCAACTCGGCTCCGCCTGCCGGGAGGAGGCCCTGACCTCGCAGCCCGGGAAGCCGCTGCCCGCCGCCCTGGAACTGTCCCTGCGCCAGGAACTGCCGGTCCTGCGCCGCGGCTGCCGCATCCTCACCCTCTACCAGCCGGCCGTGCTCACCGAGCCCGCCGTGATCCGCTACGCCGCCACCGTCACCAGGGCCGGCGGTGAGGTCCGGCTGCTCGACGAGCCCTTCCAGCGCACCCTGGTCTTCGACCGGGCCACCGCCGTGGTGCCCGCCGCCGAGGACTTCTCCCGGGCCGCGGTGCTCTCCGACCCCGCGACCGTGGGCATGATCGTCGCCAACTTCGAACGCGACTGGGCCCGCGCCGAACGCGTCCCCTGGCACAGCCTCCTGGACAGCGACCCCACCCGGACCGCCTCCGCGCAGGTCGGCCGCCTGCTGGCCGCCGGGCTGACCCAGAAGGCGATCGCCTCCCGCCTGGGCCTGTCCGAACGCACCGTCGCCGGGCACATCTCCCGCCTGCGCGACCTGCACGGCGCCGAGACGCTCTTCCAACTCGGCTGGCTGATGCGGCGGGAGAAGCCGGGTGCCTGACACCCCGCCGCCCCGGCCCGGACCCGCCCCCGAGCCCGATCCGGACGCCCCCGAGCCGGACGCCGCCGCCTCCGCGCGGCTGCTCGCCCCCGGGCCGCCGGTCCAGCACGATGGAGGCGAGCGGCCCACCGCCGTCGACCCGCGCGCCGCCACCGGCCGGCCGGTGCGGGAGGGAACGAGGTGAACCCCCTGCTGAGCGACGCCGAACGCGCCCTGTACCGCGAAGTCCTCGCCCGGGGCGGCCGGATGATGTTCCGCGAGGCGGCGCGGCTGGACGCGGACGCCGTGCACCGCCTGGTCGAGTTCGGACTGCTGGTGCACCACGCCGTCGACGAGTCGCTGACCGCCGTCAGCCCGCGCACCGCCGTCGGCCGGCTCGGCGCCCGGATGCGGGCCGAGGGGGCCGGGCTGCTGCTGCGGGCCGAGGAGACGCCCGCGCTGCTCGAACCGCTCGGCCTGGCCTACGAGTCGGCGCTCGGCCGGGACGACCGCTCCAGCGTGGTGCACCACGTCCGGGACGTGGAGCAGATCCGGCACGGCATCCTCCAGGTCGAGTCCGAGACGCGCGAGGAGATCCTGGCCGCCCAGCCCGGCGGCGCCCGGCCGCGGCAGTTCCTGGAGCAGTCCCTCGAACTCACCCGGACCCACCTGGACGCCGGCATCGCCCTGCGCACCCTCTACGCGCCCGGCGCGCTCGCCGACCCGCCCACCGCCTCCTACGCGGCCGACGTCACCGACCTCGGCGAACGCATCCGGGTCCTGGACGAGCCGTTCACCCGGCTGCTGGTCTTCGACCGCAAGGTGGCCGTCATCCCGGCCGCCGCCGACCACTCCAGCGCCGCCTTCGTCGAGGACCCGGCCCTGGTCGCCCTGCTGGTCGAGCGCTTCGAGCGCGACTGGGCCCGCGCCGCGACCGTCGACTGGCACGCCGCCGCCGGCCGCCCGCGCGGGACGGGCGTGCCGCCCGAACTCACCGACCTGCTGGCCGCGGGCCTGACCCAGCGGGCGATCGCCTCCCGGCTGGGGCTCTCGGAGCGGACGGTGGCCGGGCACATCGCCCGGCTGCGGGAGTTCTACGATGCGGAGACCCTGTTCCAGCTGGGCTGGCAGCTGCGCGGGGCGTCCGGACGACCCGCCGCGCCGCCGGGGCAGCGCCCCGCGCGGACGGCTGAGGAGGAGCGGGACCCGTGAGCGAGGCGAACCCGGTCGCCCTGCCGAGCGAGGCGGAGCGGCGGCTCTACCAGCAGGTCCTGGACCAGGGCGGGCGGGTGGCGTTCCGCGAGGCGGTCGAGCAGGACCCGGCCGGGGTGCTGCGGCTGCTGGAGCTCGGGCTGCTGGTGCACGACGCCGCCGCGCGGGTGCTGACGGCGGCCGACCCGCGGGCGGTCGGCGACCGGATCAGCGCCCGGCTGCGCGCCGAGGGCACCCGGTTGCTGCTGCGCGCGGAGGAGCTGCCCGCGCTGCTGGAGGACCTCACCCACGCCTACGACGCGACCCCGCGCCGGGCCGACCGCTCCAGCGTGGTGCAGCACGTCGAGCGGACCGAGCAGATCCGGCGGCGCGTCCGGCGGCTGGCGGACGGGGCGCGCGAGGAGGAGCTGTCCCTGCACCCCGGCGGGGCCGGGTCGGCCCCCCTGCTGGACCGGTCGCCGGAGCGCACCCGCCGCTTCCTGGAGCGCGGGGCGGCCGTCCGCACCGTCCACGAGCCGGCCGCGCTGCTGGACGGGCCGACGGTGCGCTGGGCGGAGCGGGTGACCGGCTGGGGCGGCCGGTTCCGCACCTTGAGCGAACCGTTCAGCAGGCTGCTGGTCTTCGACCGCCGGATCGCCGTCGTCCCGGCGTCGGCCGACGGCTCCGGTGCCGCCTTCGTCGAGGACCCGGCGGTGGTCGCGTTCCTGGTCGCCGCCTTCGAGCGGGACTGGGAGCGGGCCGAGCGGGTCCAGTGGCGCTCCGCCGAGCCCGGGGGCGCGGACGAGAGCGCGGTGCCGGTCCACGAGCAGGTGGGCCGGCTGCTCGCCAGGGGCCTGACCCAGAAGGCCGTCGCCTCCCGGCTGGGCCTGTCCGAGCGGACCGTCGCCGCGCACATCTCCCGGCTGCGCGAACTCCACGGCGCGGAGACCCTCTTCCAGCTGGGCTGGCAGATACGGGGAGCCGGGTGACCGGGGGAGCGGGCGGGCCGGTGGCGCGGGGCGGACGGGCCGTCAGCCGGTGGCGATCTCCGGGGACCAGAAGCCGTACGGGCCGGTGTGCTCGCGGCGCGGCCGCGGGAACTGGTCGCCGGGCGCGGTCCAGAAGCCGCCGCGCAGCGACAGCGCCATCCCGGCCCAGTCCAGCGCGGTCTCCACGGTGTGGTGCAGCGCCTCCTGCGACCAGGTGTCGTCGAAGACCAGCGGCAGCACCGGCGAGACCTGCTCGATGGTGGCGATCAGCGGGTTGTGCGTGATCGCCTCGTCCACCAGGAGCACGATCGGCTTGCGCAGCGCCGACGCCCACCCGAGCTCCAGGCTCACCCCGGCCGACAGCGGGGCGCCCACGTACGCGAAGACCAGGTCCGCGCTCTGCATCGCCCGGAAGTCCGACGGCACCCGCTGCTCCGGTGCCCGTCCGGCCACCGTCCACGCGTCGCTGTGGTGCGCGCTGTACACCGCGGCCCCGCTGTCCAGCAGCGTGCTGCGCAGCGTGGTCAGTCTGGTCCGGCTGGCCAGCGTCACCACACTGTCTGCCGGGCCGGTCAGCCGCATCAGCGGCGCGGCCAGGAACACGCGTGCGCGGCGCCCCTCGGCGCGGTGTTGCAGGTGGTGCTCACTCATGTCGACTCCGGGTGTGGTGATTCGGCCGTCGGGTCCGATGCCCCCTGTCCGTCGGAACGGCGGTTGAGGACCCGGAGATTGCCGCGCTCCGGGTTCGGCGGCCGGTGCGGTGGACGCGCTGGATTGTGCTACTGCGGTTACGACTAGCTGATCGTCCATCGCCGGGTGTCAACGAGTCCACTGGCGCACGGTGGCATCTGGCTGCCTGGCGGATAGATGACACCTCGGCCCGCGACCCCCGTTCGTGCGCGCCGACATGCACATTTCAGCGACCGATCCCCGGCATGATGAGGGGGGTGGGGTGACGTGAGGGCGGTTGATGGGGAATCATATGTCGGAAATTGGTGCGGCCATCGTTCGAGCGGGCGATGCTCGCGATGGATTTGTCCCGAAAGGAGTGATGTTGTGCTGAAGGTCCGTCGTATCCTGATCGCGACTGTTCTGCTGGGCATCACTGTGTTTCTCGGAGCCGGCCCGGCGAGCGCGGACTCCTACTGGAGTGCCTCCGAGACCACTGTGGTGCAGAAGGCCCTCGCGGCGGACATGGACAGCCACTGGTAGGCCCCGGCGTCGAGGGGCCGCCGAGCTCAGCCCGTCGGCCCCTCGGCCTGTGCGATCTTCCACCCGAGCTGGAAGAGCGTCTCCACCCCGTACTCCTCGCGCATTTCGGCGATGTGGCGGGCCAGCGTGCGCTCGCTGAGGCCGATGCGCCGGGCGATCGTGCGGTGCGCGATGCCCTCCAGCATCATGCGGACGATTTGCTTGCGCATGCTGGACACCACCTGCGGCGGTATTTCGTGGCCGCCGGTGAAGGGGATGGCCCGCTCCCACTGACTGTGGAAGACGCCCACGATGTAGTCGATGACGGCGTCGTCCCGGACGAAGGCCGCGCGGTCCCGGTTCTGTTCGTCGCCGACGGTTATCACGGCGACCTTCCGGTCGATCACGATCAGCTTGGCGAAGGCCTCGTCCAGTGTTCTCACCTGGCAACCCTCTTGGGTCACCGCCTGGACGTAGCTGATCGTCGGGTTCGAATAGCGGGCGCTCGGCTGGTAGATGGTCCTGATCGTCCCGCCGCGTTCCACGAATTCCATATCGCGGGCGATCGCTATCTTCAGGGCGTCCTCGCCGCGGCCGCCGCCGGGTTGTGCCGTGAGCATTTCATTCGACGCGCTGGCCATGATCGCCGCCAGGTTTTCGTTGATGTTCCCCCGGCCCTGGACGTATTCGATGGCGCCGCCGGATTCGGGGTGCGCGATGTAGGCCAGGTACTCCTGGTGGAGTTCCTGCAGGGCCTGGGTGGTCGCCATCGAGCGGTGCAGGATTCTGGTGGCTTCCAGCTGGAAGCCCAGTGACAATGCCTCGGCCAGCTGCTGGGGGTCCTTCACCGCGTACGTCCCGGCCGGGCCCACCTCGGGCTGCAGGAGCCCGACGTCCAGCAGTTCGTGCAGCGCGGGGTCGTCCCGGTCGGCGGGGAGGGCGTGGCGCCCGGTCAGCTTCCCGCCGCTCTGCACGGCCCGGGTGTAGAGGGCCCGGGCCTCGGGGGAAAGGCCAGGGGCCGCGGCGGGGTTCCTCCGCTCAGTGCTCATGTCCATGACTCCTTGCCTGAGCTGGGGCCTTTGGTGGATCCGGCGCGTGCCCTCCGGCCCGCATCATAGAGCGAAGGTCTCCCGATCCCCCTCGGATTACCGGACTGCGGACAGCCGGGCGGCGCTCCGGAAAAGAACTCTGACAGGACGCGGAAGCCGCCGGCACCCCCCGAACGGGAGGGGTGTCGGCGGCTCGGTGCCGGGCGCTCAGCGCTTGGGCCGCCAGACCACCAGCGCGCTGGACTGCTGGACCTGCTGGTAGGGGACCAGGTCGCGGCGGTAGGAGGCGTGCACGGCGGCCTCGCGCTGCTGGAGGGTGGCGGCGGCGCTCTCCAGGGCGTCGACCAGTTCGGTGACGCGGGACTGCAGGGCGGCGACCTGGTTCTCCAGCTCGATGATCCGCTTGATGCCGGCCAGGTTGATGCCCTCGTCCTGGGAGAGCCGCTGGACCTCGCGCAGCTGCTGGATGTCCCGGGCGGAGTAGCGGCGGCCGCGGCCGGCGGTGCGGTCGGGGCTGACCAGGCCGAGGCGGTCGTACTGGCGGAGGGTCTGCGGGTGCAGCCCGGAGAGTTCGGCGGCGACCGAGATGACGTAGACCGGGGTGTCCTCGGTGAGCACGTACGGCGGGGCGGCGGCGCGGGGGCGGCCGCCGCCGGGCAGGCCCTCGCCCAGGCCGGTGCCGATCCGGCCGGTGCCGTCGCGGCTGCTGTCGGGATGGGGACTCATCGGGGTCTCACGCTCCCTCCGCCGCCTTGAACAGGGCGGCTCGCGGGTCGTCCGAGGCGGTGGCCTCGCGGTACTGCTCCAGTGCGGTCAGCGCGTCTCCGTCGACGTGCTTGGGCACCGAGACCTCCACGGTGACCAGCAGGTCGCCGCGGGTGCCGTCCTTGCGGGTGGCGCCCTTGCCCCGGGCCCGCATGGTCAGGCCGTTGGCGCTGCCGGGCGGCAGCTTGAGCTTCACGGCCGGACCGTTCAGGGTCGGCACCTCGATGGTGCCGCCCAGCGCGGCTTCGGGGAAGCTCACCGGCACGGTCACCGTGAGGTTGTCGCCCTTGCGCCCGAACACCGGGTGCGGGTCGACGTGCACCGTGACGTACAGGTCTCCAGGCTGGCCGCCGCGCTCGCCCTGGGCGCCCTTGCCCTTGAGCCGGATCCGCTGGCCGTCCTGCACCCCGGCCGGGATGCGCACCTGCATGGTCCGGGCCGAGGAGGCCCGGCCGCTGCCGTGGCAGACGGTGCACGGGTCGTCGACGATCATGCCGCGGCCCTTGCAGTCCCGGCAGGGCTCGGAGAGCGCGAAGGCGCCCTGGCCCCGGCTGACGGTGCCCGCGCCGACGCAGGTCGGGCAGACCCGCGGGGTGGTGCCGGCCTTGGCGCCCGTCCCGGCGCAGGCGCGGCAGGCGGCCTGGGAGGTCATCCGCAGCGGCACCGTCGCGCCGTCCACGGCCTCCTCGAAGTTCAGCGTGACCTCGGTCTCGACGTCGGCCCCGCGGCGCGGCTGGGCGGTCTGCCGACCGCCGCGGTTGAACAGGCCGCCGAACACGTCGCCGATCCCGCCACCGGCCGAGCCGCTCCCGCCGTTGAAGAGGTCGCCGAAGTCGAAGCCCCCGGCCGCGCCCGCCCCGCCGGGCCGGAAGCCGCCGCCCGCGAACAGCGAGCGGGCCTCGTCGTACTCCTTGCGGCGCTTCTCGTCGGAGAGCACGTCGTACGCCTCGGAGATGTCCTTGAAGCGCTCCTCGGCCTTGGCGTCGCCCTTGTTCGCGTCCGGGTGGAACTCGCGGGCCAGCTTGCGGTACGTCTTCTTGATCTCTGCGGCGGTGGCGTCCTTGGGCACGCCGAGGACCTTGTAGTAGTCCTTCTCCACGTAGTCCTTAGCGCTCATGGCCTTTGACCGCCACCTCCCGGAATCCCGAAGTTCTGTTGCCTGCCGGCACCGCGCGGCGCGGTGCCGTGATACGGCGCTGCGGAGCCGGCCGTCGTACTGGACGACGTACGACTCCGCAGCGCACGGGGACTCTACTCAGCTGTCGGACGGGCCGTCAGCCTGGTCGCCGTCCGGCTCGCCGGTGGTCTGGGTGCCCGGCTGGGGCTCCGCGACCGCGACCATCGCCGGGCGGATGATCCGCTCGCCGATCCGGTACCCGGGCTGGAGGATCTGCACGCAGGTGTCCTCCGTCACGTCCGACGAGTAACTGTGCATCAGCGCCTCGTGGATGGTCGGGTCGAAGGGCTCGCCCTCCTTGCCGAACTGCTGCAGCCCGAGCTTGGCGACGACCGTCTCCAGCGACTCGGCGACCGACTTGAAGCCGCCCGTCACCTCGCCGTGCTCGCGGGCCCGGCCGATGTCGTCCAGCACCGGGACCAGCGACTCCAGGATGCTGGAGACCGCGATCTCCCGGACGGTGGCCCGGTCGCGCTCGACCCGCTTGCGGTAGTTCTGGTACTCGGCCTGGAGCCGCTGCAGGTCGGCGGTGCGCTCGCCGGCCTCGCGCTTGGCGGCGGCCAGTTCGTCGGCACCCGCACCCGCGACGGCCTCCTCGGCTGCCTTGAGCACGGCCTCCTCGGCGGCGGAGTCGTCGCCGGGCTGCTCGCCCTGCGGCTTCTCCGTCATGCCGCACCGCCCTTGGGCTTCTCGTCGTCGACGATCTCGGCGTCGACCACGTCGTCCTCCTTGGCGCCCGCCTCGCCGGCCCCGGCCGCGCCGGCCGCCGCGCCCGCGCCGTCGGCCTGCGCGTACAGCGCCGCGCCGAGCTTCTGGGCGGTGGTGGAGACCTTCTCGGTGGCGGTGCGGATGGCCGCGACGTCCTCGCCCTTGAGGGTCTCCTTGAGCTCGCCGATGGCGGTCTCGACCTCGGTCTTGACGTCCGCCGGGAGCTTGTCCGCGTTGTCCGCGATGAACTTCTCGGTCGAGTAGACGAGCTGCTCGCCCTGGTTGCGGGTCTCGACGGCCTCGCGGCGCTTGGTGTCCTCCTCCGCGTAGCGCTCGGCCTCCTCGCGCATGCGGTTGACCTCGTCCTTCGGCAGCGAGGAGCCGCCGGTGACGGTCATCTTCTGCTCCTTGCCGGTGCCGAGGTCCTTCGCGGCCACGTGCATGATGCCGTTGGCGTCGATGTCGAAGGTGACCTCGATCTGCGGCAGGCCGCGCGGGGCCGGCGGCAGGCCGGTCAGCTCGAACATGCCGAGCTTCTTGTTGTACGCCGCGATCTCGCGCTCGCCCTGGTAGACCTGGATCTGCACGGAGGGCTGGTTGTCCTCGGCGGTGGTGAAGATCTCGGAGCGCTTGGTCGGGATCGTGGTGTTGCGCTCGATCAGCTTGGTCATGATGCCGCCCTTGGTCTCGATGCCGAGGGACAGCGGGGTGACGTCGAGCAGCAGGACGTCCTTGACCTCGCCCTTGAGGACACCGGCCTGGAGCGAGGCGCCGATGGCGACGACCTCGTCCGGGTTGACGCCCTTGTTGGCGTCCTTGCCGCCGGTCAGCTCCTTGACCAGCTCGGCGACGGCCGGCATGCGGGTCGAGCCGCCGACCAGGACCACGTGGTCGATCTCGGACAGCTGGATGCCGGCGTCCTTGATCACGTTGTGGAACGGGACCTTGCAGCGGTCCAGCAGGTCCGAGGTGAGCTGCTGGAACTGCGAGCGGGTGAGCTTCTCGTCCAGGTGCAGCGGGCCCTCGGCGGAGGCCGTGATGTAGGGCAGGTTGATCGAGGTCTCGGAGGACGAGGACAGCTCGATCTTGGCCTTCTCGGCGGCCTCGCGCAGGCGCTGGACGGCCATCTTGTCCTTGGACAGGTCGACGCCGTGGCCGGACTGGAAGACCTTCACCAGGTGGTCGACGACCCGCTGGTCCCAGTCGTCGCCGCCGAGGTGGTTGTCGCCGTTGGTGGCCTTGACCTCGACCACGCCGTCGCCGATCTCCAGCAGCGAGACGTCGAAGGTGCCGCCGCCGAGGTCGAAGACCAGGATGGTCTGGTCGTCCTTGTCCAGGCCGTAGGCCAGGGCGGCCGCGGTCGGCTCGTTGACGATGCGCAGGACGTTCAGGCCCGCGATCTCGCCGGCCTCCTTGGTGGCCTGGCGCTCGGAGTCGTTGAAGTAGGCCGGGACGGTGATGACGGCGTCGGTGACCGTCTCGCCCAGGTAGGCCTCGGCGTCCCGCTTGAGCTTCTGCAGGACGAAGGCGGAGATCTGCTGCGGCGTGAAGTCCTTGCCGTCGATGCCGATCTTCCAGTCGGTGCCCATGTGGCGCTTCACCGAGCGGATGGTGCGGTCGACGTTGGTGACCGCCTGCCGCTTGGCGACCTCGCCGACGAGCACCTCGCCGTTCTTGGCGAAGGCGACGACGGACGGCGTGGTCCGAGCGCCCTCGGCGTTGGTGATGACCGTGGGCTCACCGCCCTCAAGAACACTGACGACGGAGTTCGTCGTACCGAGGTCGATGCCGACCGCGCGTGCCATCGTGAATACCTCCGAGGAGAAGTTGAGCAGTACGGACTCAAGGATGCACGACCGATCGGGCCGCGTCAACAGCTTTGAGTCCGTGTCGCTCAACTTTACTGAGCGCTTATGTCGCGAGGGGTCCGGCGGCTGCTCCGGGCGGGTGAGTCTGGGCTTAGTGACTGCCGCCATACCTTGAACATCTTCTGGCGGAGTGTTAACGCGCGGTAATGTCCGGCGCGTCGACCCTGCAAGTTACCGACCAGTACAATCTGCGGGGGACCCAAGGGAAGACTCGGACCAGAGCCGCTGGAGACGGAGAGCCGATGCAGCTAGCAGCGATCGTCATCTCGCTGGTCACATTCGTGATCGGCACCGCGCTCGCCGCCCGTGCGGCGCTGTACATCTACAAGGTGGTGCGCACCGGCTCCGCCGACGGCACCCGATTCGGGCAGCCCGCGCAGCGGGTCGCCACCGTGGCCAAGGAGTTCCTCGGCCACACCCGGATGAACCGCTGGGGCGTCGTCGGCGTCGCCCACTGGTTCGTCGCCGTCGGGTTCTTCTCGCTGGTGCTCACCCTGGTGAACGCCTTCGGGCAGCTCTTCGACGCCGAGTTCGTGCTCCCGGTCATCGGCCACTGGCTGCCGTGGAACATCTTCGTCGAGCTGATCGGCACCCTCACCACCCTGGGCATCCTCACCCTGATGGTGATCCGCCTGCTCAGCCTGCCCTCCCGGGCCGGCCGCAAGTCCCGGTTCGCCGGCTCGATCGCCTGGCAGGCGTTCTACGTCGAGTACACGATCCTCGGCATCGGCCTGTGCATCATGATGCTGCGCGGCCTGGAGGGCGCCCTGGAGGGCGTCGACTCCTACGACCCGGCCTACCTGGTCTCGTACCCGATCGCCGCCGCCTTCCACGGCACCGCGCACGGCACCCTGGTCAACCTGGTCTACCTGTTCGCGATGCTGAAGATCTGCATCTCCTTCGCCTGGGCGATCACCATCGGCGTCAACCCCTCGATGGGCGTCGCCTGGCACCGCTTCCTGGCCTTCTTCAACATCTACTTCAAGCGCGAGGACGACGGCGGCACCGCGCTCGGCGCGCTGCGCCCGATGACCAGCGGCGGCGCCCCGATCGACTTCGAGGACCCGGCCGACGACGCCGTGTTCGGCGTCTCCCAGGTCGAGCACTTCTCCTGGAAGGGCATCCTCGACTTCTCCACCTGCACCGAGTGCGGCCGCTGCCAGTCGCAGTGCCCGGCCTGGAACACCGGCAAGCCGCTCTCGCCCAAGCTGCTGATCATGAGCCTGCGCGAGCACGCCTTCGCCAAGGCCCCCTACCTGCTGGCCGGCGGCGGCAAGTCGATGGAGGGCGAGGAGCGGGCCACCGCCGAGCAGCTCGCCGGCGTCCCCGCCGCCGCCCTGGCCGAGGCCGAGCGCCCGCTGATCGGCACCGCCGAGGAGAACGGCGTCATCGACCCGGACGTGCTGTGGTCCTGCACCACCTGCGGCGCCTGCGTCGAGCAGTGCCCGGTCGACATCGAGCACATCGACCACATCGTCGACATGCGCCGCTACCAGGTGATGATCGAGAGCAGCTTCCCGACCGAGGCCGGGACGATGCTCAAGAACCTGGAGAACAAGGGCAACCCGTGGGGCCTAGCCACCAAGGCCCGGCTGGACTGGGTCAAGGAGCTGAAGAAGGAGACCGGCATCGAGGTGCCGGTGATCGGCGAGGACATCGACCCCGCCGAGGTCGAGTACCTGTACTGGGTCGGCTGCGCCGGCGCCCTGGAGGACCGGGCCAAGAAGACCACCAAGGCGTTCGCCGAACTGCTGCACACCGCGGGCGTGAAGTTCGCCATCCTCGGCAAGGAGGAGACCTGCACCGGTGACTCCCCGCGCCGCCTCGGCAACGAGTTCCTGTTCCAGATGCTCGGCGCGCAGAACGTCGAGACCCTGAACGCCGCGCTGGAGGACGCCCCCACCAAGCGGATCGTCGCCACCTGCCCGCACTGCTTCAACACCATCGCCAACGAGTACCCGCAGCTCGGCGGCCACTTCGAGGTCATCCACCACACCCAGCTGCTCCAGCACCTGATCGACGAGGGCAAGCTGCTGCCGGTGAACCCGGTGGAGGGCCTGATCACCTACCACGACCCGTGCTACCTCGGCCGGCACAACAAGGTCTACACCCCGCCGCGCGAGATCATCGGCCGGGTGCCCGGCCTGCGCAACGAGGAGATGCACCGCCACAAGGAGCGCGGCTTCTGCTGCGGCGCAGGCGGCGCCCGGATGTGGATGGAGGAGCGGATCGGCAAGCGGATCAACACCGAGCGGGTGGACGAGGCGCTGTCGCTGAACCCGGACATCGTCTCCACCGCCTGCCCGTTCTGCCTGGTGATGCTCTCCGACTCGGTCAACGGCAAGAAGAACGAGGGCGCGGCCAAGGAGCACCTCAAGGTCGTCGACGTCGCCCAGCTGCTGCTGGAGTCGGTCAAGGCCGCCCCCGCCGCCGAGGCGGAGCCGGTCGAGGCCTGACGCCCCCGCACCACCCGCACTGCTTGCACCACCTGCACCACCCGCACCACCCGGACCCCGGGCGCCCGTCGCGGCCCCGGGGTCCGGCGCGTGGGTCCGCAGCCCGAAACGACCGGGGCGGTGGCACCCAGACGATGTTCGAGCAAATAGAGTGTGCGACGGAACCGCGGGAAGGACCGGTTCCGTCGGAGGCCATGGCACGCCGCCCCGGCCAGTTCACCGAGCGAGCGCACCGGACCCTGTCGTGCCGGGCCGCCGGAATTCGACCACGGGAGACAGCACCATGACCCAGGCGATCATGCTGGTCGGAGGCAAGGGCACCCGCCTCCGTCCGTTGACCACCCACACGCCGAAACCGATGCTGCCCGTGGCGGGTGTCCCGTTCATCGCGCACCAGCTCGCCCGGGCCGCCGCCGCCGGCGTCACCCGCGTGGTGCTCGCCACCTCCTACCTCGCCGAGGTCTTCGTCGACCACTTCCAGGACGGCAGCCCCTACGGCATCGAACTGGTCTACCTCACCGAGGAGGAGCCGCTGGGCACCGGCGGCGCGATCCGCAACGCCGCCACCGGCCTCACCTGCGGCCCCGAGGAGCCGGTGCTGGTCTTCAACGGCGACATCCTCTCCGGCCTGGACATCGCCGCCCTGCGCGACGGGCACAGCGCCTCCGGCGCCGACGTCACCCTGCACCTCACCCGGGTGGCCGATCCGCGTGCCTTCGGCCTCGTCCCGACCGATCCGGACGGCCGGGTGCTCGCCTTCCTGGAGAAGCCCGAGACCCCCGAGCAGATCGTCACCGACCAGATCAACGCGGGCTGCTACGTCTTCACCCGCTCGGTGATCGACCGCATCCCGACCGGCCGCGAGGTCTCGGTCGAGCGCGAGACCTTCCCCGAACTGCTCGCCACCGGCGCGCTGCTGCGCGGCGTCGTCGACACCTCCTACTGGCTGGACCTGGGCACCCCCGCCGCCTTCGTCCGCGGCTCGGCCGACCTGGTGCTCGGCAAGGTCGACTCCCCGGCCGTCCCCGGCCCCACCGGCGAGGCGCTGCTGCTGCCCGGCTCGCACGTCGACCCGGCCGCCGTGCTCAGCTCCGGCACCGTGGTCTCCGAGGGCGCCCGGGTCGCCGCCGGCGCCATCGTCGAGGGCAGCGTGGTGCTGCCCGGCGCCCGGATCGAGGCCGGCGCGTACGTCCGGGACTCCATCGTCGGCGCCTACGCCGAGATCGGCGAGCGCTGCTCGCTGGACGGCGTGGTGATCGGCGACGGCGCCGTCCTGGAGGCCGAGAACGAGCTCCCGTCCGGCCTGCGGATCGCCTGCGGCACCCGGCTCCCGGTCGGCGCCGTCCGGCTGTCGGCGGGCCCCGGCGGCTGCGAGGCCGGCCTCAGCAACGCCGCCGCGGTGCACGCGCCCGGCGCCGGCGTCACCGGCTGAGCCCCTCCCGCCCGGACTCCGCCGGAACACGTCGGGCCGGAGCCGGGCGCACCGTCACAGGACGGCTGCAATCCGGTCCCGCCGCCATGATCACCCGACGGTGGGTCAGCCGTTGCGGGTACCGTCGAGGCGTGGCTGGCAATCGACACGACGACGGACGGGGCGCCGACCCCCGGCAGCGCTGGACGGCACCCGCACCTGGCACCCCCCAGGGCGACCCGTACCCCGGCGCGCCCACCGGCGCCCCCGAGTACTTCACCGCCCCGCACCCCGGGCCCACCGGCCCCGGCGACCGGCCCGGCCACACCAGGGCCTTCGCGCTCGGCGAGCAGCCCTACGGCGACCAGCCGTACGGCGACCAGTCCTACGACGAGCAGCCATACGGCGAGCAGCCGTACCCGTACGGCGACGGCCAGGGCTACGACGGCCAGGGCTACGACGACGGGTACGGCGGCCACCCGGGCCACCCGGCGGGGCCGGACGGCTACGGCTACGGCCACCACCCGGACGGCCCCGAGCCGGGCGGCTACGCCCCCGGGGCGGCGGACAACGTCGCCGTCTACCGGGCCGGCGGCCAGGCCGCGCCGCACGCGGGCGGGCCCCGGCTGCCCTGGCGGCAGCTGCTGGTCGGCATGTACCGCAGCCCCGGCGCCACCTTCGACCGGATGCGCGACCACCAGGTGTGGCTGCCCGCGCTGTGCGTGTCGCTGCTGTACGGCGTGCTCGCGGTGTTCGCCCTCGACTCCACCTACGACCAGGTGGTGCACTCCACCTTCGCGGTCGCGCTGTGGGCGATCGGCGGCGCCGCGGTCGCCTTCACGCTGGCCGGCGGGGTGCTCTCCGCGGTCACCTACGCCCTGGCCCGGCAGTTCGGCGGCGACGGCCCCTGGCAGTCCACGGTCGGCCTGGCCGCGCTGATCAGCTGGACCACCGACGCCCCGCGGCTGCTGCTCGCCCTCTTCCTGCCGGCCGGCAACCCGGTCGTGCAGGTGGTCGGCTGGGCGACCTGGGTGGGCTGCGCGGTCCTGCTGACCACCATGGTGCGGCGGATCCACGACCTGCCCTGGGGCAAGGCGGCCGGTGCGGCGGCGGTGCAGCTGCTGGCGCTGCTGGTGCTGATCAAGCTGCCGACCCTGGGCTGAGGCGCGGCGCGCGGGCCCGGCACCGGGGCTCGGGGCCCGGCACCCAGGCCCCCGGGCCTAGCACCGGGGCTCCGGGCCCGGGCGGACGGCCCCCTCGGGTCGGGCGTCCGGCCCGGTCCGGCCGGGTTTGTAGGGTGAGGTGTTCGACCCACCCTCGCACCCCGTCCGGAGCCCGCGCATGAGCCTGCCCACCACCCACGTCAGCTTTCCGGCCGGGGAGGTGACCGGCGAGTCACCGGTCCTCGCCGTGCACGCCCTGCCGGACGGCCGCACCGCGGTGGTCACCGCGACGACCCCGTTCCACCCCGTCGACCACACCTGGCCCGACCAGCCCGCCGACCACGGCACCCTCACCCTCGACGGCACCGCCCACCCCGTCGTCGACTGCCTCACCGGCGCGGCCGGGCCCGCGGGCGAGTTCGCGGTCGGCGCCGACATCCCGGTCCGGCGCGGCGACGAGGACTGGTCCTGGCTGGTGCTGCACGTGCTCCCCGCCGACGCGCTCGGACCCGAGGCCGTCGGACGCACCGCCCACCTCGCCGTCGACGCCGGACGCCGCGCCGCGCTCTCCGCCGCGCACACCGGCTGCCACCTGCTCGCCCTCGCCCTGAACGCCGCCCTCGCCCCGCGCTGGCGCAAGGACCCCGGCCGCACCGACGCCCTCGGCCACCCCGACTTCGACAGCCTCGCCATGGACAGCTCGGTGATGGACACCACCGCCAGCACCGACACCTACCGGATCGGCAAGTCGCTGAAGAAGAAGGGCTTCACCGTCGACGCCACCGACACCCTCCCGGCCCTCGCCGACGCCCTCCCCGCCCTCACCGCGGACGTCAACGCCCGGCTCGCCGCCTGGGTCGCCGCCGACGCCCCCGTCGGCATCGACACCCCCGGCCCCGAACTCACCGCCCGCCGCCGCTGGCACACCGAACTCCCCGAGGGCCCCGCCGCCATCGCCTGCGGCGGCACCCACCTGCACCGCCTCGGCCAGCTCACCGGCCTGCGCACCGCACTCACCCTCACCGCGGACGGCGCCGAACTCGTCGCCGTCACCACCCCCGTCCGCGCCTGACGCCCGCCCCCGCACACGCCGAGGGCCGGCCCCGTCCGTCGGGGCCGGCCCTCGTTCGCACGTCCGTTCAGATCCGGGTGCGGTGGAAGTTCAGGTAGGAGCGGGACGGCGTCGGGCCGCGCTGCCCCTGGTACCGCGAGCCGTAGCGCTCCGAGCCGTACGGGTGCTCGGCCGGCGAGGAGAGCCGGAACAGGCACAGCTGCCCGATCTTCATCCCCGGGTACAGCTTGATCGGCAGCGTCGCCACGTTCGACAGCTCCAGCGTCACGTGCCCGCTGAACCCCGGGTCGATGAACCCCGCCGTCGAGTGCGTCAGCAGCCCCAGCCGTCCCAGGCTCGACTTCCCCTCCAGCCGCGAGGCCACGTCGTCCGGCAGCGTGATCACCTCGAAGGTGGACGCCAGCACGAACTCGCCCGGGTGCAGGATGAACGCGTCGTCCCCGTCCGGCTCGACCAGCCGCGTCAGGTCCGGCTGCTCCTCCGAAGGGTCGATGTGCGGGTAGCGGTGGTTCTCGAAGACCCGGAAGAACCGGTCCAGTCGAACGTCGATGCTCGACGGCTGGACCATCGACGACTCGAACGGGTCGATCACGACCCGCCCCTTGTCGATCTCGGCACGGATGTCGTTGTCGGAGAGCAGCACGCCCCCGAGCGTACGTGCCACGGGGCGGGCGCCCCAAAAGCGCCCGCCCCGTGGACCGCTCCGGCCGCCCGCTACGACAGCGACTCCACCGCCACCAGCCGCAGCCCGCGCGCCAGTTCGTCCGCCGACAGCTCCGACACGTCCGCCGGCACCGAACTCCGCAACCGCCCGCACCCGGGACACCGCAACAACCGCCCCGGCCCCAGCCGCCCCGCCTGCAGATGCTGCATCGGAAACGCCGCCGTACTGAACACGTGCCCCTCGACACAACGAACCACGGTGCGCTGCTCCATCGGTCCCCTTCCCACACTCTCCGCCGACAGCGTCACATTAGGGGATCTACCGGACACCACCCACCCAGGCTCGCCGCCACCGGAACCCTGTGCTCACCGCCCCGCACCATGGGGTACAGTGGTCCTTGATCGGGCCGTCACTGACGGACCGTCAGCTGCGGGTGTAGTTTAATGGTAGAACATGAGCTTCCCAAGCTTAGAGCGCGAGTTCGATTCTCGTCACCCGCTCCATGAGAAAGCCCCAGGTCAGCGGCCTGGGGCTTTCTGGTTGTCTAGACCAATTCGGGGTTTTAGGCTATGAGCTTGGATTTCTCGACATTTCTTGGAGATCTAGCGGGAGTCCCGCTGTCAGGTTCGCCGGATCGGATTCGTGCGGGCTGTCGGGTCGGAATCTGTGGCCACCTCAGGTAGTGCTCCTGGAGCGGGTCTTGGCTTCGTTTGCCCATGAGTGACCGGGTTCTTCTGGTGGATAAGTTCCTTCGTGAGAGGCGGATCCGCCCGTTGGTGGGTGGGGCGGGCGAAGCCTGGTCGTAGTTGCGCACGAGTAGCGCACGAGTAGTCCAGAGGGCCGGCCAACAGTGGCAGATTCCGCGTCGTTTCGCCTCCGTGGCGCGTCCTGAGCTATGAGCTTTTCGGGCTCCGAGCTTGGCTCTGTCGGGAATTTTGGTGTTTGACTGCAAGTGATCATGGTGATGCGCCAGTCTCGCGGGTGCACGATGCTCGCGAGAGTCCCAAGGAGCGCGAGATGTCGGTCCGTCCCCGTTCGGGCGCCGAGGTCTCGGAGTCGACGGCGAGGACAGCCAGGGCCAGCAACCCCCGTGGCACAACAGCGATGTGGGTGCGCGACCGTCTCGACGGCTTATGACGGGACGAGGACTTCGCCGACTGATACCTGCGCGACGGTCGACCAGGCCTCTCCCCGGCCCAGTTGGCCACGGTGAGCGTGCTGCAGTTCCTACTTGGCCTGTCCGACCGCGACGCCGCCGAGGCCATGCGCCGCCGCATCGACTTCAAGTACTCACTCGGCCTCGAACTCGACGACCCAGGCTTCCGGCTTCCACCACAGCGTGCTGACCGACTTCCGCGACCACCTGCTGCGGGACGGCCAGGCGGACCGCCTCCTCGATCTCACCCTGGTCCGTTGAAAGAGGACGGCCTGGTCCGCGAACGCACCACCCAGCGCACCGACTCCACCCACATCCTGGCTGCCGTCCGCGACCTGACACGCCTCGAACTGGTCACCGAGGTAGTGTGCGCGGCCCTGGAGGAAATCGCCCGCACCGCCGACCATGCACTGGACGGCCTGGTCGGAGAGGACTGGGGCCGCCGCTACGGCCGTCCGGTGCGCCTGGGCAAGAACCCCACCCGGCCCAAGATCCGGATCAACACCACCGGTGAAGATGCCCGCCGCCCACTCGAACACCTCAGCCGCGACCACCTGTCCCTGCTCGGCAGGCCCTCAAGTCCAGGCCCTGCGGCAGATCCTGGTGCAGGACTACCACGGGGACCCCGCCGGTCGTTTCCGCTGGCGCGACGAGGACGACGGCAGCGGCCTGCCGCCCTCGGCAAGCCGGATCGTCTCGCCCTACGACCCGAGGGCCCGCTACGCGCGCTGCGGACAGGTCACCCGCTGGACCGGATTCCTCGCCCATGCGGCCGAGACCTGCTCGGGCGAGGAACCCAACGTGGCCACCGATGTGGCGACCACGCCGGCCACCAGCGCCGACACCGAGGTCCTGCCCGGCGTCCACACCCGGTTCGAACGCCGCGGGCTGCTACCCGACCAGCACTTGGTCGACGCCGGCTACATCTCTCTGCCCACCTGGAACAGGCCGAACGCCGACACCGGATCGCCCTCGTCGGACCGCTGCCGGGCAATCCCACCCGCCAGCACCGCCGCAGCGAGGGCTTCGCCCGCGACGACTTCCGGACCGACTTCGACTGCAAGAAGGTCACCTGCCCACAGGGACAGACCAGCGCCGGCTGGCATGGCCCCTACCCGACCTCCTCACCGACCACAGCCCCGCTGATCGTCGCCCGCTTCGCCAAGAGCCAGTGCCAGCCCTGCCCGGCACGTGCCAAGTGCACCAGCTCCCGCGACGCTCACCGCACCGTCGGCTTCCCTCCGCGCGAACTGCTCGAACTGCAACTGCGCAACCGCGTCGACCAGCAGGACCCGGCCTGGCACAAGCGATACGCGGTCCTGTCCGGCATCGGGGGCACCATCTGCGAGTTCGCCCACGACCACGGCATGCGCCACTGCCGCTACCGCGGGCAGGCCAAGGCCCATCTGCAGCACGTGCTGACCGCAATCGCCGTCAACATCGAACGCCTCAGTAAGAGCAGGCCCCCGACGAAAGCCCACGCCCACGACTGCCGACAACCCTCCAGGACCACCTCGACCAACACGGCATCCCACGCCCACGCTCCTGGCGAGCCGTCAGCTGAAAGGACAACGGCCAAGATCCCCGACAGAGTCAAGCTGAGGGCGGAGGCTGAGAACGGCGAAGTTCCGGACCGCAGGTGCGGTCCGGACCTTCGATCAAGACTGCGACCAGGGCAGTGCAGGCAGGGGTCGGAGCCCAATGCCCCGGTAATCTTTCCTGTAAGAGTCCCATGCTCATTCTGGAAAGATTTGGGGCGGGGTGGTTTTTGGCAGGGTTAAATTTGAACCATAGGGACGCCGCCTTTGCGGCCAATGGAGAAAGCGATTCGATAGACATCTGGAAGATCGATCCGGCCATCTTTGCGTCGACGCATCACGCCTAGTGTGATTAGTTCGTCGATCAGGCGTTGCGGATCATCTGCATACCGTGGACCGGTACGAATTTTGTCGGTGCTTTTGATCGACTCCGCGCGGTCTACCTCGCGATGAAGTCGTTCGGTGAGGCGGTATTCTGCCCAGAGATCCAGCACCAGGGAAGGGTCAATGGGGACCTGCTGGCCTCTCAGCGGCTCTACGGCAGTATTCACCCAGGGGATATCCTCGCGCATTTCAGTAACGCGGACCTGTGATGCGGATTGGACCCCGCGTCGAATTCCCTCATGATTCAGGGCGTACTCGTGGCCGGCGTAGTTGTCGCGAGTTTCCTCGACTGCCTTCACTAGGGCATTGAGAAAGCTTCGTGGACTAACCTGCTCGACGCCGTCCATTAGGTGGTTTGGTAGCCATGTGTAGGTGATCCCCTTTCGATAGTTGGCTCCCATGTAGGGGCCGGCGATCGCGCTGAAGGTATCCGCTTGAATGGATTCATCGCCGCGCAGAGTGGATGGCGGTAGGTGTCGCCCCTCAACGTGCTCTGTCCAATCTCCGGTCAACTCGCGAAACCTGGCGGACTCCTGGCTTCTGTCGTTACCAAGGTAGTGGAAGAAGAGTCCGTAAAGATTTGTTCGCGACCATTGAAGGCTGGCCGCATTGGCCGTGAGTTTCGAGGCGTCAGGAAAGTTGAGGAGGGCTCCATCGAACATGTCGGGACGAATGAATACCTTGAATCGGATACTCTTGGTACGCAGTCGCATCTCAAGAGCCAGTTGGAGGATTCCGGCCACGAGTCGGTCTGCCTGGGCGCGATCCCAGTGCAAGTGTTCCAGGGCGTCGAAAAGGATCAGTACAGTGGTGCGTTTTTCTGTGGCTTGCCGATCCGCTTGCGCAATGGCATGGTCCCGCTCGCTCGGGTGGGAGCGCACCCATTGGACACGCTCCTCCCATCTCTGATGAGAGTGGGCAGTCAGCTCTGGTAGGCCCAGTGCTGTCAGCAGTACTGCGTTCCATAGATCGTAGGGGCGCACGTTCTGTTCAACGATGCTGCTCATCTCGCCGGGAGACGGATACAGCTCCGGTGCCGTGCCGGCCCCGTATCCCTGGTGGACTGTCAGGTTTCGAAGTCGCTCAATTCGGTACTCGTTGGCAGCGACAGTACGTAGATCCTCGTCTAGCAGTGAGCGGTACCAGAAAGTCTTGCCGACACCACGTCCACCGCGTACCACCGTGGCGTCGACATGCAGTGCTGCGCGGTGGCTATCTGGTGTGAACAGCGATGATAGCGAGGGCTCGACGGTGTCGGCGTCCTGTGCCGATGGCAGCGCCGAACTCATCAGGTCTCGGTATTCACCGACAGTGAGTTCGGTCGTCATGAGGATCCCTCGGGAAAGATCAGGTGGGTGGTGGTCTTCAAAAACTCATCATACGCGGTTTGGATGTATCCCCTGCTCGGCCAATCGGGTGTTGCGATTGAGTCGAGACCGATGAGGTCCAAGGAGAAGAGGATGGGGATGGGTGAGTGCGGGGCCGAGTCGTCCTCTGGGCTGGGGTTGAATGCCTCATTGGGGAGGGGTGAGGAGCCGTCGGTGACCTCGTTGTCGTAGAGCACGGAGAAGCAGGACCAAGAATGGTCACGGAATTCCTCAAGGTAAGAGTCCTTGGGGCGCGACGGAGTATCTGGGACCATCGATGCGACCATGTGTAGCCGCTCTCGAACAGTAGGGGCTTGGCCTGAGTCTCGCCAGGCAGTGAAAAGGTCGCTGTATCCAGCCCAGGTATGGGCGTTGTCGGCGCCGAAAAGCAGGGCGACATCACAAAGTCGAGAGATTGCGACAGCTGCGATGTCGTGAATGCCTGCACGGCTGTCCAATAGCACAACCTCTGGCGCTCCAACGGCCTCTGTCATTGCCAACTCACAGGCCGTGATCGCTTCGGCTAGACGGTTTGCGAAGTCAGTATCGTCCTCGGTGGGGGAGTCTGTGTAGATTCGGTTCAGCTTTTCCACGTAAGAATACGGGGTGCCAGGAATGCCTCGGCCTCGAGCGGGCGCGACCCACAGCTCACCTCGGGTAGGCGTGTAATGGGATGCTGGAGCCACCAGATCCAACCCGTTAGCGTTACCCAGAGCCGACTCAACGAGTTGGTCTACCAAGCCAAACTGGGGAGTCTCCTCCATGGTGAGCAATAGAGGGCCAGATCCAGGTGACTCCAGGTCAAGGTCGACGACGAGCACGCGCTTTCCGGAGTCTGCCAGGTGTCGGGCCAGAACGGCTGTCGCGGTGGAGCGTCCAACGCCGCCTTTGAAGCCATAAAGGGTCACTTTTGGAACACGTTCAATGCTTGGCTCGGGCACCTCGGACACCCGTGTCCAGTCCTCGCCCACGACTGTGTTTTCCAGCCACCGAATGTTCCCCTGGCTAGCTGTGGGTACGTAGGTGATCTCATTGAGGACACGAGAGGAATCGAACAAAGCGGTGGCCTGGAATAGTGTGGATCCGAGCGCGATTCCTTGGCCCGATACGTAGGGGCCGAGTGCCTGTTTGAGGCTTTCACCCCAGGCGAGCAGTGAATCTTCGTCTGGAGCTTGCTCGCGGTCGTCGATGAGCAGAGTGATCCGGCCGAGAAGGTCTCGAACAATTAGCACGTCGATACCGGTCGCTGCGACCTCCCTGGCGGTAACAAGGGCCAAACCGCGTACGTGGTCGAAGCGGATCGGTTCAGAAGAGAGGTTCATCAGAGAGCTCCAGCAATCAGGGCGTGGTCATGCAGACGAAGGATCTGCTCGGCGGCCGTACGGTGACCGGACACATCGTTCTCTGTGACAGCGGTCCCGTCGAGGTAGCGGTGGTCGACTGACCAGTTGGCGAAGGGGTTGTTAGCTAGCAGCACTGCGCTCAGTCTGCCGCCCTGTCGGCCCTGGAGGTGCAGTGCCACGGCGGTCCATAGCGTTGGTAGGTGGGAAAGCTCCTTCACCGTGCCACTAGCGTCGAGGATCCATGGAGCCTTCGCTGCCCTCCCATTTGGCTTCGGGCTCAGTGACGCTCCGGCGTACCGCATCAACAGACTCTTCAGGGCGCACTCCACAGCGAACCCGAAGTGGTAGTCCGCGTTGGCCAGTCGCTTGATGGAGTGTAGGTGGATGGCATCGTCGTAATGACGCTTGGCAGCCTTCGCGTACTGCGTCTCATCTTGGACAGGCTGGGAGGGCTGGGTTGGTGTCTGCGGCACGTCAGGATCCTAGTAGTGCGAAAGCAGCCAATGAGCCTTTTCAGGGCGGCCACCGAACGGGTGATGGTCGAGCGGTGGGGATGAGGGCAGAACGAACGAGGCTCCCGGGCTGTTGAGCGAGATGTCTTACGTCTCAAGCAGCCAGCCAGGAAGCCTCGTTGGTCACTTATCCTGCCGCACTGGACCTGCCGCACGCGCTCGTCGAGTGGGTCACCATGCTCATGGTCACCCGCGAGGGTGACCGCCGCTGCAAACTCCCTCCCTCGCAACGCGCCTTGGTCGCGCTGGTGTACCTGCGCAGGCACGACACCCTCGCGCAGATCGCGGCCGGCTTCCGGACCAGCGTCGGCACCGCCCACGCCTATGTCCACCAGGTCACTGACCTGCTGGCCCGGAAGGCGCCCGGCCTGACCCGGGCCCTGCGCGACGCCGATGTGGAGTACGTCCTGGTCAATGGCACCCCCGCCGAGTGCCACTGCGTCGGCGACGGCCGCGCCGACTACTTGGGAAAGCACCGCCGCCACGGCGTGGACCACCAGGTCATCACCGGTCCGACAGGCAAACTCGTGTGGATCTCCCGCGTCCTGCCCGGCCGCACCCACGACCTGACCGCCGCCCGTACTCACCGCATCGTGAAGACATGCGTCCGACTCCGCATCCCAGCCCTGGCCGACATGGCGTACACCGGCGCCGGCGGCACCTTCGCC
>NZ_QLLT01000041.1 GCF_003259315.1 Kitasatospora sp. SolWspMP-SS2h
CGGCTCCGAGAGGCAGTACGAGAACATCCCCTCGCCGCGCGCCAGCGCCCCCAGGTACTTCGCCTTCAACTCCCGCGACCCCGACAGCTGCACCGGCAGCGACCCCAGCTTGTTCACCGCCGGGATCAACGACGACGACGCGCACACCCGCGCCACCTCCTCGATCACCAGCACCGTCGCCAACGCGTCCGCCCCCGCACCACCGAACTCCTCCGGCACGTGCACCGCGTGCAGCTCCGCCGCCCGCAACGCGTCCAACGCCTCCTGCGGGAAACGCCCCTCCTCGTCCACCGCCGCCGCGAACGGAGCGATCTTCGCCTCCGCCAGCGCACGCACCGACTCCCGGAGCATCACATGCTCCTCGCCGAGCCGGTAGAGGTCGAAGTCCGCCCCGGAGTTGCCCGCCATGTTGCTCGCCCCTCGCGTTAATTACCGTTAAGTAGTGCTCATCCTAGGGTCGCCGCCGCCCGGGCGGCAGGTGACCGGGGCAACAGGGCCGGCCGGGTCAGCTGACGTCCTCGCCGAGGGTGTCGGCGCTGGTGCGGTGCTGGGCGAGGTAGTCGTCCATCCGGTCGGTGCGCATGGCGTTCCACAGCACGCCCGCGGCGCCGTCGTCCATCAGGACCACCGCCTGGCCGTCGATGGTGTCGAAGCCGCCGAAGGGGGCGTTCATGAAGTGGACGCCGTCGGGGCGGACGTCGCGCAGGCTCCAGGCCAGGTCGTAGAGGTCGGTGTTGCTGAGGCGGTCGTCGACGCTAGCGACGTCGCCGATGGTGCCGAGCAGGCCGGTGAGCTTGGCCGGGTTGGAGAGGGTGCCGGAGTCCATGGTCCGGAGCATCAGGGCGCGCAGGAAGTTCTGCTGGCGCTTGGTGCGGTCGAGGTCGCCGTTGGGCAGGCCGTGGCGCTCGCGGACGTAGAGCAGCGCCTCGGCGCCGTCCATGTGGTGGGTGCCGGCCAGCCACTCGCGGGCGTCGCCCTTGGCCTCGATGGTGCGCGGGACGGTGATGTCGACGCCGCCGACCGCGTCGGTGAGGGCCCGGAAGCCGTTCCAGTCGATCACCGCGAGGTGGTCGATCTTGATCTTGGTGAGGTCCTGGACGGTCTGGACCGTCAGCGCCGGACCGCCCCAGGAGTAGGCGGCGTTGATCTTCGCCTTGCCGTGGCCGGGGACGGGCACCCAGGTGTCGCGCGGGATGGAGACCAGCGAGACCGACTTCCGGTCCGCCGAGATGTGCATCAGCATCATGGTGTCGCTGCGCTGGGCCCCCGCCTGCCAGGCCGGGGCCTTGGCGTCCTTGCCGGTGGTCGGCTGGTCGGAGCGGGCGTCCAGGCCGACCAGCAGGAAGGTCTGGCCGGTGTGCGGGACGGCCGGGGGCTGCTCGGCGGCCGGTACGGTCGGGAAGGCGTCCGGGATGCGCCGCACCGAGGAGGCGTAGTGGTCGGCCGCCCACAGCAGCCCGCCGAACGCCCCGCCCGCCAGCACCAGCAGCACCGCCAGCGTCCACACCAGCAGCCGCCGCCCCCGCCGCCGCCGGTGCTGACCGGCCGCCGCGGCGGAGGAGTCCCCGCCGTCGCGGCCCTCGTCGCCGTCGTGGTTCTCGTCGCCGTCGCCGCCGTCCCCGTCGCGGCCGAAGATGCTCAGCGGACCGGGGTCCTCGTCCGGCCCGCCGCCCCGCCCCTTGGAAGTCATGGCGGCATTGTGAACCTTCCGTACAGACCTTCGAGCGAAAACCGCGAAACCGGGGCATCCGCGGCGCCCGGCGGTGCGGCTACCATCAGTGGCTGCGGCCGTCGCTCACCCCTGGTACGGCCCGGATCGAAGGGAACGCGCGTGGCTCCCCGCATCACGGTGATCGGCACCGGCTACCTGGGCGCGACGCATGCCGCGTGCATGGCGGAGCTCGGGTTCGAGGTCCTGGGGCTGGACGTGGACCGGGACAAGCTCACGGCGCTGGCCGCGGGCCGGGTGCCGATGTACGAGCCGGGGCTGTCCGAGCTGCTGCTGAAGCACGTGGCGGGCCACGAGGGTTCCAGCGGCCGGCTTCGGTTCACCGACTCCTGGGAGGAGGTCGCGGCCTTCGGCGACGTGCACTTCATCTGCGTGAACACCCCGCAGCGCAAGGGCGAGTTCGCGGCCGACATGAGCTACGTGGACTCCGCGCTGGAGTCGCTGGCCCCGCTGCTGGAGCGGCCGGTCCTGGTGGTCGGCAAGTCGACCGTGCCGGTGGGCTCGGCGAACCGGCTGGCGGCCCGGCTGGCCGAGCTGGCCCCGGTCGGGGCGGGGGCCGAGCTGGCCTGGAACCCGGAGTTCCTGCGCGAGGGCTACGCGGTCGGCGACACCCTGCACCCGGACCGGCTGGTGGTCGGCGTGCGCAGCGAGCACGCCGAGCGGGTGCTGCGCGAGGTGTACGCGGGGCCGATCTCGGACGGGGTGCCGTTCGTGGTGACCGACTTCCCGACCGCCGAGCTGGTGAAGGCCGCCGCGAACTCCTTCCTGGCCACCAAGATCTCGTTCATCAACGCGATGGCGGAGGTCTGCGAGAGCGCCGGCGCCGACGTCGTGCAGCTCTCCAAGGCGCTCTCGTACGACGACCGGATCGGCCGGAAGTTCCTGAACGCGGGCCTGGGCTTCGGCGGCGGCTGCCTGCCCAAGGACATCCGGGCGTTCATGGCGCGGGCCGGGGAGCTGGGCGCGGACCAGGCGCTGACCTTCCTGCGCGAGGTCGACTCGATCAACATGCGGCGCCGCTCCCGGATGGTGGAGCTGGCCCGCGAGCAGTGCGGCGGCGGCTTCCTGGGCCGCCGGGTCGCGGTGCTGGGCGCGGCGTTCAAGCCGAACTCGGACGACATCCGGGACTCGCCCGCGCTGAACGTGGCCGGGCAGATCCAGCTCCAGGGCGCCCAGGTCACGGTCTACGACCCGAAGGCGATGGACAACGCCCGGAAGATGTTCCCCGGCCTGTCCTACGCGGCCACCCCGCTGGAGGCCGCCGAGGGCGCGCACGTGGTGCTGCACCTGACGGAGTGGCAGGAGTTCCGCGAGCTGGACCCGGCGGAGGTCGGCGCGGTGGTCGCCGCGCGCCACCTGGTGGACGGCCGCAACGTGCTGGACGGCGAGGCCTGGCGGGCCGCGGGCTGGACGTACCGGGCGATGGGCCGCCCGTCGGCGGAATGACGTCGGCGGAATGACGTCGGCGGAATGAGCCGCGCGGTGGCGTCGTTGCCCCGGACATGAGCTACGGAGACGACGCCACCGTCCGGAAGATCCTCACCTCCTCCGGCGACACCTGGGCCGTGGTCGGCCTGTCGAACAACACCGCGCGCGCCGCGTACGGCGTGGCCCGGGTGCTCCAGCGGGCCGGGAAGCGGATCGTGCCGGTGCACCCGAAGGCCGAGACGGTGCTCGGCGAGCCGGGCTACGCCTCGCTCGCCGAGGTCCCGTTCCCGGTGGACGTGGTGGACGTGTTCGTGAACTCCGCGCTGGCCGGCCCGGTCGCCGACCAGGCGGTGGCGGCGGGCGCGAAGGCCGTCTGGTTCCAGCTCGGGGTCGTCGACGAGGCGGCCTTCGCGCGGACCCGCGCGGCCGGGCTGGACATGGTGATGGACCGCTGCCCGGCGATCGAGCTGCCGAGGCTGTGACCGGGCCGCCGGGGCCGTGACGGGCCCCGGTCAGCCCCCGATCGGGAAGGCGATGTCGCAGACCGGGTCGGACGGCCCGGCGGCGGCCCAGTCGGCGAAGTAGACCTCTCGGCCCGCGCCGGTGCGCGGGGTGCCGTTCCGTTCCATCCAGGCGCAGACCGCGTCGTAGGCGCTGAGGATCTGCGGGTACTCCACCTGCGCCTTGGTGATCCTGGTGTACGCCTCCCGGTGCGCGGGTTCGGTGCGGTGCGCGGCGGTCAGGCCCGCGGCGCGGGCCGGGTCGACCGGGACGCAGACCTCGACCGGGCCGTCGGCGTCCTCGTTGACGTCCCCGTGGTAGATCACGAACGGGGCGGCCGTGACGCCGCCGTGGGCCGCCGCGACGGCCTCCAGCCGGGCGGTGGCCTCCGGGATGAAGCGGTCCAGCTCCTCCGGCTTGGCGCGGCGCTGCTCGGTGAGCACCACCTGCTCGGGCACGTCCCGCTGTTCGATCCGGTACATCTCGTCGATCCCTTCGAGTCCGCTGAGTTGGACGCGGAGGTGGGCGGCCAGCGTCCGCTGCGAGGCGGTCCGCCGTTCGACGGCGGCCCAGTACGCGGCGATCCGCTCCGCCGCCGCGGGGCCCGGCAGGGCGAGCACCTCGGCGACGGTGGCCAGCGGCATGTCCAGGCCGCGCAGCCGGACGATCAGCCGCGCGGTGGCCAGCCGCTCCGGCCGGTAGTAGCGGTAGCCGCTGTCCGGGTCGATCCGGTCCGGCGGCAGCAGCCCCTGCCGGTCGTACAGCCGCAGCGCCTTCGGCGACAGCAGGCCGCGTCGGGCGAACTCACCGGTGGTGAGCAGCCGTTCCTCCTCCGCACCGGCCACGTTCGGGCCTGCCCCAGGGGCGGGGTCAAGTCCGTCGGTCACGCGCCGTCCAGCTGTGCCCGGGTGGCGATCGAGGGGCGGCGCTCGGCCCGCAGCCGGCGGGCGGCCGTCTCGGCGCCGCGCAGCACCCGGACGGCGTTGTGCCAGGTCAGTTTGGCGAGGTCGGCCTCGGACCAGCCGCGGCGCAGCAGTTCGGCGACCAGCACCGGGTAGCCGGAGACGTCCTCCAGGCCGGCCGGGGTGAACGCGGTGCCGTCGTAGTCGCCGCCGAGGCCGACGTGGTCGATGCCGGCCACCTCCCGCAGGTGGTCGAGGTGGTCGGCGACGGTCGCGGCGGTGGCGGTCGGGCGGGGGTGCTCGGCCTCGTAGGCGCGCTGGACGGCCATCGCCTCGGGCGTGGTCTCCAGCGGGTGCAGGCCCCTGGCACGCATGTTGGCGTCGGCGGCGAGCGTCCACTCGATGGCGGCGGGCAGCACGAACTTGGGCACGAAGGTGGCCATCACGACGCCGCCGTTGGCGGCCAGCGCGGTCAGCACGTCGTCCGGGACGTTGCGCGGGTGGTCGCAGACGGCGCGGGCGGAGGAGTGCGAGAAGACCACCGGGGCCTCGGAGACCCGCAGCGCGTCGCGCATGGTGTCGGCCGAGACGTGCGAGAGGTCGACCAGCATGCCGAGCCGGTTCATCTCCCGGACCACCTCCTCGCCGAACGCGGTGAGTCCGCCGTGCGCGGGCTCGTCGGTGGCGGAGTCGGCCCAGGGCACGTTGGAGTTGTGGGTGAGCGTCAGGTAGCGCACGCCCAGTTCGTACAGTGCGCGCAGGGTGGCCAGCGAGGAGTTGATGGAGTGGCCGCCCTCGGCGCCCATCAGCGAGGCGATCCGGCCTTCGGCGCGGGCGGCCTCCAGGTCGTCGGCGGTCAGCGCGAGCCGCAGGTGCTCGGGGTGGCGCGCGGTCATCGCCCGGACGAAGTCGATCTGCTCCAGCGTCGCGCTGACCGCGCTGTCGCCCGCCAGTTCGGCGGGCACGTACACCGACCAGAACTGCGCGCCGACCCCGCCCGCCCGCAGGCGGCCGAAGTCGGTGTGCAGCCGGTGGCTCTGATCGGCCGTCAGGTCGACGGCGTCGAGGTCGTACCCGGCCTGGGCGCGCATCGCCCACGGCAGGTCGTTGTGGCCGTCCACCACCGGCGTGGTGCGCAGGACGGCCCGGGCGCGGTCGAGCAGTTCGGGGGTCATGCCCCCGTTCTACCGCCGCGCCGGGGGAAAGGTCATCCCCGGCGCGTCGGCCGGCCGGGGCGCCGGGGCCCGCGCGGTCCGGTCCTCACCCAGCGGGGTTCCCCGCCAAGGGAATTGCCACGTTCCGTACTCGTCGCGTCACGCTTCGCCGCTAAGCTGAACGGCGCAGACGCCCGGTGGACGGGACGCCGGACGGTGGGTTCCCGAGGGCCGTGGCGTGCGGATGGCCCAACAGGGAGGGGAAGGCCATGAGCTTCCCGGAGCGAGAAGTCGACCCGTCTCGGAGTGCGCGGCACTTCTACGGGGCCGAGATCCGGCGGCGGCGCGCGGAGCTCGGCTGGTCCCTCGTCAAGCTCGCCGAGGGGGTGCACTTCTCCGTCAGCACGCTGTCCCGGGTCGAGAACGGGGACGTCAGGGTGCCCCAGGGGCTGTCGGAGATGCTGGACCAGGTCTTCCGGACCGACGGCCTCTTCGCCCGGCTGCTCCCGCTGGCGCTGCGGGAGGACCACCCGGCGAAGTACCAGGAGTTCCTGACTCTCGCGGACCAGGCGCTCGTCCACGAGTCCTACAGTCCCAACATGCCGGGTCTGCTCCAGACCGAGGCGTTCGCCCGGCACGCGCTGCGCGCGGGCCTCCCCTACGCGCCGGAGGAGGAGGTGGAGGAGCGGGTCCGGGCCCGGATGGGCCGACAGCTCCGGCTGCGCGACTCGGAGTGCCGGTACTGGTTCATCCTGGACGAGTACGCGTTCCACCGGACCTACGGCGGCCCGGCGGTGACGGCCGGGCAGCTGCGGGCGATCCTCGACGCGGCCACGCTGCCCAACGTGGTCGTCCAGGTGCTCCCGTTCGCGTCCGGCGGGCACTCCGAGACCTCCTCGATGACGCTGCTCACGCTGCCGGGCGGCGACCGGCTCGCGTACGAGGAGAGCAGCCGGACCGGGACGATCTACGAGACGGCGGCGGACATCGCGGAGCGGCAGTGGCTCTACGATCTACTACGGGCTCAGGCACTGCCCCCGCAGGAGTCCGAGTTCACGATCAGCTCGATGCTGGAAGGACTGGCTTCTGATGCACCCTGACCTGAACGCCCCCGCCGAGGCGCGCCGTTGGCGGAAGAGCAGTTACAGCAACAACGACGGCGGCGAGTGCATCGAGGTGGACGACGCCCACCCCGGCCACGTCCGCGACTCCAAGGACCCCGACGGCCCGGTCCTGCACTTCCCCGCCGCCGCCTGGCACACCTTCGTCGCCGCAGTCACCGCCGGAGAGTTCGGCACCGGCTGACCGACCTTCCCGCCCCGGCCCCCGCCCGCGCTCTCGCGGGCGGGGGCCGGGAAGGCCATCCGCCTACTTGCCGAAGCCGAAGGAGTCGTTGCCCGCCACCTTGGCGCGCAGCTTGCGGCCCTTCTCGGTGGCCTGGTTGTTCAGCTCGGCCTGGAACTCGACCATCTTCTCGGTGAGTTCGGGGTCGAACGCGGCCAGCATCCGCACCGCGAGCAGGCCCGCGTTGCGCGCGCCCGCCACCGAGACGGTCGCCACCGGCACCCCGGCCGGCATCTGGACGATCGACAGCAGGCTGTCCATCCCGTCCAGGTAGCGCAGCGGCACCGGGACGCCGATCACCGGCAGCGGCGTCACCGAGGCCAGCATCCCCGGCAGGTGCGCGGCCCCGCCCGCCCCGGCGATGACCGCCTTCAGCCCGCGCCCGTGCGCCCGCTCGCCGTAGGCGACCATCTCGCGCGGCATCCGGTGCGCGGAGACCACGTCGACCTCGTACGGGATCTCGAACTCGTCCAGCGCCTGCGCGGCGGCCTCCATCACGGGCCAGTCGGAGTCGGAGCCCATCACGATGCCGACAAGGGGGGACTTGGTCATGGCGGTCCTTTCGTGGGTGCCCCGGCTTCGGCCCGGGGCGACGTGCGGTACGACGTGGTGTCAGTGGGGGGTTCTAGCGTGTCAGCCGTGGTGACGGTGCACGTGAAGCGGGCGTTCAAGTACCGCTGCTATCCGAACGGGGAGCAGGCGGCGGAGTTGTCGCGGACGTTCGGTTGCGTGCGGCTGGTGTGGAACAGGGCGTTGGCGGCCCGTGTGGAGGCGTGGGAGCGGCGGCAGGAGCGGGTGGGGTACGGAGCGACGTCGGCGATGCTGACGGGTTGGAAGCGGACAGAGGAGCTGGCGTTCCTCAACGAGGTGTCGTGCGTGCCGCTGCAGCAGGCACTGCGTCACCTGCAGGCGGCGTTCACGAACTTCTTCACCCGACGGGCCGGGCACCCGCGGTTCAAGGCGAGGAAGAGGTCGCGGGACGCCGCCGAGTACACCCGTTCGGCGTTCCGCTACCGGGAGGGGCGATTGACACTGGCGAAGATGGCCGAGCCGCTGGACATCCGCTGGTCGCGGCCGCTGCCCGAGGGGGCGGTTCCGTCCACGGTGACCGTTTCGCGTGATGCTGCAGGACGCTGGTTCGTCTCGGTGCTGTGCGAGGACCCGACGGTTCGACACCTGCCCGCCCTCGACCGTGCTGTGGGTGTGGACCTGGGCGTCAGCGATCTGGTCGCGCTCTCCACCGGGGAGAAGGTCCGCAACCCCGGGCACGAGCGGCGCGAGCGCACACGCCTGGTCCGGGCACAACGGGAGCTGTCGCGGAAAGCCGCGGGTTCGGCGAACCGGGAGAAGGCCCGACGTAAGGTCGCCCGTGTTCATGCCCGGATCGCCGACCGGCGGCGGGACTTCCTGCACAAGCTGACCACTCGGCTCGTCCGTGAGAACCAAACGGTCGTGGTCGAGGGACTGTCGGTCCGCGATCTGCTCGGAAATCGCAGGCTCTCCCGGTCGATCGCCGACGCGGGCTGGGCCGAACTGCGGGCGATGCTCGCCTACAAGTGCGTCTGGTACGGCCGCGAACTGGTCACCGTCGACCGGTGGTTCCCCAGCTCGAAGCTCTGCTCGTCCTGTGGCGCCCGCCGCACCTGCCTGCCGCTGCACGTGCGCACGTGGGAGTGCGCCTGCGGCGCCGTCCACGACCGGGACGTCAACGCGGCACGCAACATCCTGGCCGCCGGACTGGCGGTTGCAGCCTGTGGAGACGGCGTAGGACCTCAACGGAGCACTCCGGGCGGGCAGTCGTCGGTGAAGCAGGAAGTCGTCCCACCGCCGCGCTCACGCGCGACGGCTCGGCCGCGAGGCTGAGGGGAACCCCCTCCGGCAGGAGGGGAGGAAAGTCACTCGGTGATCGTTCCTCGCAGGTAGGCGGCCGCGTGGCGGGCGCGCTCGCGGACGTCTTCGAGGTCGTCCCCGAAGACGTTGACGTGGCCGACCTTGCGGCCGGGCTTCACGTCCTTTCCGTACATGTGGATCCTGAGGCCGGGGTCGCGGGCCATGCAGTGCAGGAACGCCCGGTACATGTCGGGGTAGTCGCCGCCGAGGACGTTGACCATGACGGTCCACTTCGCGCGGGGGCGCGGGTCGCCGAGCGGGAGGTCGAGGACGGCCCGCAGGTGGTTCTCGAACTGGGAGGTGACGGCGCCGTCCTGGGACCAGTGGCCGGAGTTGTGCGGGCGCATGGCGAGCTCGTTGACCAGGATGCGGCCGTCGCGGGTCTGGAACAGCTCGACGGCGAGGTGGCCGGTGATGTCGAGCTCGCCGGCGATCCGCAGCGCGAGCTGCTGGGCCTCGTCGGAGAGGGCCGGGTCGAGGTCGGGCGCGGGGGCGGTGACCTCGGCGCAGACGCCGTTCTCCTGGACGGACTCGACCACCGGGTAGGCGACGGCCTGGCCGCTGGGCGAGCGCACCACGTTGGCGGCGAGTTCGCGCAGGAAGTCGACCTTCTCCTCGGCGAGGACGGGGACGCCGGCCAGGAAGGGGGCGGCGGCCTCGGTCTCGTCGGCGACCACCCAGACGCCCTTGCCGTCGTAGCCGCCGCGGACGGTCTTCAGCACGACGGGGTAGCCCTCGCCCTCCGCGGCGAAGGCGGTGACGTCGGCCGGGTCGGCGACCAGCCGGTGCCGGGGGCAGGGGACGCCGATGGAGTCGAGCTTCGCCCGCATGACGCCCTTGTCCTGGGCGTTGACCAGCGCGTCCGGGCCGGGGCGGACGGCGACGCCCTCGGTCTGGAGGGTGCGCAGGTGCTCGGTGGGCACGTGCTCGTGGTCGAAGGTGATCACGTCGCAGTCGGCGGCGAAGGCCCGCAGCGTGTCGAGGTCGCGGTAGTCGCCGAGCACGGTGGTGCCGACCACCTGCGCGGCCGACTCCTGGGGGGTGTCGGCCAGGAGTTTGAAGCGGATGCCCAGCGGGATGCCCGCCTGGTGCATCATGCGGGCGAGCTGCCCGCCGCCGATGACTCCGACCACTGGAAAGTTCGCATTGCCCGCTACAGTCACGCGCTCCAGGATATCCGGGCCGGTCGGAGGGCTCGGCACCGGCGGGCGTCGGAGCGCGCCGGGGGTGCCCCGGCGGGCGGCGGGCGGGGTGCGGCGGCGTGCGCCGGAGCGCGGCGGACGGGGTGCTCCGGGGGCGGGGGCGTGCTCTCAGGGATTGCCGGTAGCCTGGTGGGCCGGATCGTAGAACACCACTTATCCGATCATGTGAAGCATACGGAGACAGCCCGGATGACGAGCAGCACCGAGACGCGGCCCCCGTTCACCCAGCGGATGCGCGGCCTGTCCCTGGAGGCGATCGGCTTCGCCGTGATCGGCGCCACCGGCGTGGTGGTCAACTTCGGGCTGTTCTGGGTCCTCACCAACGGCTTCGGCCTGGCCTCGCTGCGCTCCAACATCGCCGCGACGCTGGTGGCGATCGCCACCAACTACCTGGGCTACCGGTACTGGCTGTACCGGGACCGCGACGCCGCCTCCCGCAGGCGGGAGATCACCCTCTTCCTGGTGTTCAGCGGCGTCGGCATGCTGATCGAGACCGGCACCCTGGGCTTCACCCAGTACGTGCTGGGGCTGGACACCCCGTTCGAGAAGCTGGGCGGCAAGCTGCTGGGCCTGGTGGTGGCCACCGTGTTCCGCTTCGTCTCCTACCGGACCTGGGTGTTCAAGGCGATGCCGGAGCTGGAGGAGCCCGCCGTGGTGCAGGAGGCCGAGCTGCTGCTGGCCGCCCCGCCGAGCCCCACCCTGGCGAACTGAACCACCCGCCCGCACCCCTCGCCCGCACCCGCCCCCGTGGGCGAGGAACTCACCCGCCCCCGTGGGCGAGGAACAGCGCGAACACCGGCGGCCGCAGCGACAGCAGTTCGAGGCGCCCGCCGTCGGCCTCGGCGAGGTCCCGGGCGACGGCCAGCCCGATGCCGGTGGAGTTGCGGCCGCTGACCGCCCGCTCGAAGACCCGGTTGCCCAGCTCGCGCGGGACGCCCGCGCCCTCGTCCTGGACCTCGGCGACCACCGAGCTGCCGGAGCGGCGCACCCGCAGCGTGATGGTGCCCGCGCCGTGCATCAGCGAGTTCTCGATCAGGGTGGCGAGCACCTGGGCGACGGTGCCGGGGGTGCCGACCACCCGGGCGTCGCGCAGGCCCTCGATGACCAGCCGCCGCCCGGCGTCGCGCAGGGTCGGCCCCCACTCCTCGACCTGCTGCTTGATCACCTCCTCGAGCCCGAAGGTCACCGCGGTGGGGCTGTTGGGGTCGCGCTGGTTGGTGAGCAGCCGCTGCACCACGTCGGTGAGCCGCTCGACCTGCTGGAGGCCGATCGCGGCCTCCTCCCGGACGGTGCCGGGGTCCTCGGCGAGCGCGGTGATCTCCTCCAGCCGCATCGAGAGCGCGGTGAGGGGGGTGCGCAGCTGGTGCGAGGCGTCGGCGGCGAGGCGGCGTTCGGCGGTGAGCATCCGGGCGATCCGCTCGGCGCTGGTGTCCAGCACCTCGGCGATCCGGTCGAGTTCGGGCACGCCGTAGCGGCGGCCCTGCGGGCGGGGGTCGCCGGAGCCCAGCCGCTCGGCGGTCTCGGCGAGCTCGGTGAGCGGCCGGGCCAGCCGCTTGGCCTGCCAGACGGCGAGCGCCACGGCGGCCTGCACGGCGAGCAGCGCGACCACGCCGAGCAGCAGCAGCATGTTGCCGATCTCGTGGTCGAGCGCGGTGCGGGACTGTGCGGCGGTGACGGTCTCCCCGCTGCCACCGGTCTCGGTGGCGGTCAGCGCGTCGCCCTCGACGGGACGGCCGAGGGCGATCTGCCGCTGTCCCGGGATGTCCACGGTGACGTAGTACTCGTCGGTGACGACGGCGGCGAACTTCTCGCCGCTGACCGGCTCGCCCGCGGCGAGCCGGCTCTCGACCAGCCCGAGCACCCGGACCGCCACCGCGTCCACCCGGTCGTTGGCGGCGTTGACGATCGACTGCTTCTCGATCAGGGCCAGCGGCACGCAGAACACCGCGACCACCACCAGGACCACGCCCAGCAGCGAGTTGATCATCCTGCGCTTCACGCCGGGCGGTCCTTCGGTCGGGTTCGTGTGATCGGTTCTTCTCCGGCGGTCAGTTCTTCTCGAAGCGGAAGCCCACGCCGCGCACGGTGGCGATGTAGCGCGGGTTCGCGGCGTCGTCGCCGAGCTTCTTGCGCAGCCAGGAGATGTGCATGTCCAGGGTCTTGGTGGAGGTCCACCAGGTGGTGTCCCAGACCTGGCGCATGATCTCCTCGCGGGTGACGACCCGTCCGGCGTCCCGCACCAGCACCCGCAGCAGCTCGAACTCCTTGGCGGAGAGGGTGAGCTCCTCCTCGCCGAGCCAGGCGCGGTGCGACTCGATGTCGATCTTCACGCCGTGCGCGCCGGTGGTCAGCTGGTCCACGTTGCCGCGCCGGAGCAGGGCCCGGACCCGGGCCAGCAGTTCGGCCAGCCGGAACGGCTTGGTGACGTAGTCGTCGGCGCCGGCGTCCAGGCCGACCACGGTGTCCACCTCGTCGGCGCGGGCGGTGAGCACCAGGACCGGGAAGCTCTTGCCGTCGGCGCGCAGTCGCCGGCACACCTCCAGGCCGTCCATCTCGGGGAGTCCGAGGTCGAGCACGATCAGGTCGACGTCCTCGCTGAGGCCGGCGCCCAGCGCGGCCGGCCCGTCCTCGCGGACGAGCACCTCGTAGCCCTCGCGGCGCAGGGCGCGGGCCAGCGGTTCGGAGATTGCCGGGTCGTCCTCGGCCAGCAGCACACAGGTCATAGGGGGATGGTAGACCGCGCGGGGGCCGCCGATCAGGGGGTCTCCGGCCGTCCCGGCACGCCCGGGCCGGGCGCTGTGAACACTGTCACAGCCGGTGATCACCACCGTTCCGCGGCCCCGTCCGGCGACAACTGCGCTTTAACGGACATTCTTCGCACGACCCTTGAGATCGCAGGCAATTCTTCGCCCAGGGCATCAAAATGCACGGTGCACGGCCGCCAGACTTTACCTTCCGCATACCATTCACGCTCCGCAGTCACCCGAACTCGCGACTTACCGTGGTGGGGAACCCCCGAGAACAGGCAAGGAATCAGCATGGCTCCGACCACCCTGGAGACCGAGGTACGGCCCTCTCCCCCCTCGGGCCGGACCTTCCTCGGCCACCCCCGCGGCCTGGCCACCCTCTTCATGACCGAGACCTGGGAGCGCTTCAGCTTCTACGGCATGCGCGCGCTGCTGGTGGTCTACATGTCCACCGAGGCGGCCAAGGGCGGCCTCGGCGTGCCGGTGGCCACCGCCGCCGCCGTCTACTCGGTCTACAACGCCATGGTCTACCTGCTCGCGCTGCCCGGCGGCTGGATCGCCGACCGGCTGCTCGGCGCCCGGCGCACCGTCGCCCTCGGCGGGCTGATCATCATGGTCGGGCACTTCATGCTCGCCGTGCCGAACACGGTGTTCTTCTTCGCGGGCCTGGTCCCGATCGCGATCGGCTCCGGCCTGCTCAAGGCCAACATCTCCACGATGGTCGGCCAGCTCTACGCCAAGGACGACGACGCGCGCCGCGACGGCGGCTTCACCGTCTTCTACATGGGCATCAACCTCGGCGCCTTCCTGGCGCCGCTGGTGATCGGCACCGTCGGCCAGCAGGTGAACTGGCACCTGGGCTTCGCGCTGGCGGGCGTCGGCATGGCGCTCGGCCTGATCCAGTACCTGCTGGGCACCCGGCACCTGAGCCCGGAGTCGAACGTCGTCGCCTCGCCGCTGTCCCGGGCCGAGGGCCGCGCGGTGCTGCGCAAGGCCGGGCTCTGGCTGGCCGCCGCCACGGTGTTCTACGGCGTGGTCGCCGGCACCGGGCACTTCACCGTCTCCTGGGCGATCTGGCCGCTCTCGCTGGCCGGCATCGCGGTGCCCGCCCTGGTGTTCGCCCGCATCCGCCGCGACTCCGCGCTGACCGGCGAGGAGCGCTCCCGGATGGGCGGCTACCTGTGGTTCTTCCTGGCCGCCGCCGTGTTCTGGATGATCTACGACCAGTCCGGCTCGACCCTGAGCGTGTTCGCCGACCGGAACACCGCCGGGAGCCTGTTCGGCTTCTCCTTCCCCTCCAGCTGGTTCCAGTCGCTGAACCCGCTGTACATCATGGCGCTGGCCCCGGTCTTCGCCTGGCTGTGGAACGCCGCCGCCCGGCGCGGGCGCAACCCCTCCACCACCGCGAAGTTCGCCTTCGGCCTGCTGATGATCGGCGCGTCCTTCCTGGTGATGATGCTGGCGATGGCCGCGGCCTCCGGCGGCGTCAAGGTCTCCCCGCTCTGGCTGGCCGTGGTCTACCTGGTCCAGACCGTCGGCGAGCTGACCCTCTCCCCGGTCGGCCTGTCCGTCACCACCAAGCTGGCGCCCGCCAAGTACGCCAGCCAGATGATGGGCGTCTGGTTCCTCGCCGTCACGGCGGGCGACTGCGTGGCCGCCGTCGCCCAGCTGCTGCTGGGGGACGACGTGGTCGGCTCCACCTGGTACTTCGCCGTCCAGGGCCTGCTGGCGATCGCGGCGGGCGTCGGCCTGTTCGCCGCCCGCCGCCGGATCGGCGCGCTGCTGGGGGACGACCGCTGACCGGCGTCAGACCTTCCTGACCCCGCCCTGCCACACCGCGGCGGTCAGCGGGACGCCCGGCCGGTACGCCAGGTGGATGTGCGAGGGCGCGTCCAGCAGGTGCAGGTCGGCCCGGGCGCCGGGGGCGATCCGGCCCACGTCGGGGCGGCGCAGCGCGAGCGCGCCGCCCGCGGTGGCGGCGTGCACCGCCTCGTCGGGGGTCAGGCCCATCTCGCGGACGGCGACGGCCACGCAGAACGGCATCGAGCTGGTGAAGCTGGAGCCCGGGTTGCAGTCGGTGGACAGCGCGACGGCGGCGCCCGCGTCCAGCAGCCGCCGGGCGTCGGGGTAGGGCGCCCGGGTGGAGAACTCGGCGCCCGGCAGCAGCGTGGCGACGGTGTCGCTCCCGGCCAGCGCGGCGACGTCCGCGTCGGTCAGGTGGGTGCAGTGGTCGGCGGAGGCGGCCCCCAGCTCCACCGCCAGCTGCACGCCGGGGCCGTGGCCCAGCTGGTTGGCGTGCACCCTGGGCCGCAGGCCCCGCGCCATCCCGGCGGTCAGCACCGCCCGGGCCTGGTCGCCGTCGAACGCGCCGCGCTCGCAGAACACGTCGACCCAGCGGGCGTACGGCGCGCAGGCGGCCAGCATCTCGCCGGTCACCAGCCCGACGTACCCGGCCGGGTCGTCGGCGTACTCGGGGGCCACCACGTGCGCCCCCAGGTAGGTGGTCTCGGCGGTGTGCCCGGCGGCGATCCGCAGGGCCCGCGCCTCGTCCTCGGTGCTCAGCCCGTAGCCGGACTTCACCTCGACGGTGGTGGTGCCCTGGCGCAGCATCTCGGCCAGGTAGCGGGTCAGGTTGGCGTTCAGCTCGGCGTCCGAGGCGGCCCGGGTCGCGGCGACGGTGGTCCGGATGCCGCCCGCGCCGTACGGCAGGCCCGACATCCGGGCGCTGAACTCGGCGGTGCGGTCGCCCGCGAACAGCAGGTGCGCGTGGCTGTCCACGAACCCGGGCAGCAGCGCCCGTCCGCCCGCGTCGGTGTGCTCGTCGGCGGCGGGCGCGTCCGCGTCCGGGCCCACCCAGGCGACGCGGTCGCCGTCCACCACCACGGCGGCGTCGGCCAGCAGTCCGAGCGGGCCCGCGCCGAGGGCGGGGTCGTTGGTGACCAGCGAACCGATGTTGCTGATGAGCAGGCTCATGGGGTCCGTTCCTCGATCGGTCGGGCGTGCGGGGGGCGGGCCGTCACCGCAGGGCGCCGACGGCCGCCGCGAGGGCGCGCCCGGTCTCCGGGACGAGCCGGTGCACCCCGTCCCTGACCACGTGCCGACCGCCGACCACCAGGTGGCGGACGTCGGCCGCGCCCGCCGCGAAGACCGCGGTCTCGGCGCCGAGCAGGGGCGGCGGCCCGGCGGTGCGGACCGAGTCCAGGGCGATGACGCAGAAGTCGGCGAGCGCGCCGGCCTCCAGGCGCCCGGCCTCGGGCCAGCCGAGCGAGGCGTGGCCGTCCGCGCCGCCCGCCCGGAGCAGCTCGGCCGCCGTCCAGTGGCCGCGGGTGCGGGTGCGCAGGCGCTCGTCGAGCTCCAGGGCGCGGGCCTCCTCGAACGGGTCGATCACGGCGTGGCTGTCGGAGCCGAGCGTGACCGGGCAGCCGGCCGAGGCGAGCCGCCGGGCGGGGCCGATGCCGTCGGCGAGGTCCCGTTCGGTGGTGGGGCACATGCAGATCGCGGTCCCGGAGCCGGCGAGCAGCCGGACGTCCTCGTCGGTGAGGTGGGTGGCGTGCACGGCGGAGGTGCGCGGGCCGAGGACGCCGTGGTCGGCGAGCAGCCGGGTGGGGGTGACGCCGTGGGCGGCCAGGCAGGCGTCGTTCTCGGCGGTCTGCTCGGAGAGGTGGACGTGCAGCGGGGCCCGGCGCTCCGCGGCCCACCGCGCGACGGTGCCCAACTGCTCGGCGGGCACCGCCCGGACGCTGTGCACGGCGGCGCCGATCCGGGCGTGCCCGGCGCCCTCCAGCGCGCCGGCGCGCTCGGCCCAGGCGTCGGCGTCCCCGTCGGAGAAGCGCAGTTGGGGCTCGGTCGGCGCGGCGCCGAAGCCGGACGACAGGTAGCAGGTGTCGAGCAGGGTGATCCGGATGCCGGCCCGGGCGGCGGCCTCGACCAGCGCCGCGCCCATCGCGTTCGGGTCGGCGTACCGGGCGCCGCCGGGCGCGTGGTGCAGGTAGTGGAACTCGCCGACGGCGGTGATCCCGGCGAGCGCCATCTCGGCGTACACGGCGGTGGCCAGCGCCAGGTAGCGGTCGGGGTCGAGCGCGGCGGCGACCTTGTACATGGTGTCGCGCCAGGTCCAGAACGTCCCGGAGCCGACCTGGACGGCGCCGCGCAGCGCCCGGTGGAAGGCGTGCGAGTGGGCGTTGGCCTGCCCGGGCAGCGCGAGCCCGGCCAGCCGGACCGCCCCGGCCGGGCAGGGGCCGCTGCCGTGGACGACCTCGGCGATCCGGCCGTCCGCGCCGACGGTGATCAGCACCTCCGGCTGGACAGCCGGGCCGCCGGGGTGCGGCAGCCAGGCGTGCTCGGCCCAGTACGTCACGACGGCCGGCATGCGAGGTCCTCCAGTACGTCGGCCAGGGCGGCGACCCCGGCGTGGCAGTCGGCGCGCTCGGCGTGCTCGGCCGGGGAGTGCGAGACACCGCTGGGGTTGCGCACGAACAGCATGGCGGTCGGGACGGCGGACGCCAGGATCCCGGCGTCGTGTCCCGCGCCGGTCGGCAGCACCGGGGCGTCCAGGCGGGCGGCGAGGCGGTCGCGCAGCGGGGCGTCGAAGTCCACCACGGGGGTGTACGACTCGCGGGTCAGCTCGACCCGGACGCCGTCGCGGGCGCCGCGTTCGACGGCGGCCTGCTCGATCGCCCCGACCACCTGGTGCAGGGTGCGCTCGTCGGGGGCCCGGGAGTCCAGCCAGCCGCGGACCAGCGAGGCGATCGCGTTGGTGCCGTTGGGTTCGACGGCGACCTTGCCGAAGGTGGCGAGCGCCCCGGCGAGCCGGGCCTTCTTGCGGGCGGCGAGCACGGTGGTGGCGTAGGTGAGCATCGGGTCGCGGCGGTCGGCGAGCCGGGTGGTGCCGGCGTGGTTGGCCTCGCCGTGGAAGTCGAACCGCCACCGGCCGTGCGGCCAGATCGCCCCGGCCACCCCGACCGGCTGGTCCTCGGCCAGGTACCGGCCCTGCTCGACGTGGAGTTCGACGAACGCGCCGATCCGGCCCAGCAGTTCGGGGTCGGCGCCGATCAGCGCCGGGTCGTGCCCGGCCCGCTCCATGGCGTCGGGCAGCCGGACCCCGTCGGCGTCGCGCAGCGCGTACGCGGCCTCCCGGTCGAGCAGGCCGGTGGCCAGCCGGGAGCCGACGCAGGCGACGCCGAACCGGGCGCCCTCCTCGTCCGCGAAGTTGGCGATGCCCAGCGGGCGGGTCAACTCCCGTCCGTTCCCGACCAGTCGGTCGAACGCGGCGAAGGCGCAGACCACCCCGAGCGGGCCGTCGTAGGCGCCGCCGTCGGGGACGGAGTCCAGGTGCGATCCGGTGACCACGGCGTTCCCGGCCGCCGGGTCGCCGTGCCAGGCCCACTGGTTGCCGTTGCGGTCGGTCCCGTACGCCAGGCCGCGCGAGCGGGCCTGCTGCTCGAACCAGGCCCGGCACTCGGCGTCGGCGGAGTTCCAGGCGTGCCGCCGGTAGCCGCCGGTGGCGGCGGAGCGGCCCACCGGGAGCAGCTCCGCCCACATCGCGTCGAAGCTCACAGCTCGTTCATGGGGACGCGCACCCCGCGCTCCGCCGCGACCTCGTCCGCCCGGTCGTAGCCGGCGTCGACGTGCCGGATGACGCCCATGCCGGGGTCGTTGGTCAGCACCCGGCGGATCTTCTCGCCGGCCAGCGCGGTGCCGTCGGCGACGGTGACCTGCCCGGCGTGGATCGAGCGGCCGATGCCGACGCCGCCGCCGTGGTGGATCGAGACCCAGGAGGCGCCGGAGGCGACGTTGACCATGGCGTTGAGCAGCGGCCAGTCGGCGATCGCGTCCGAGCCGTCGAGCATCGCCTCGGTCTCCCGGTAGGGGGAGGCGACCGAGCCGCAGTCCAGGTGGTCGCGGCCGATCACGATCGGCGCGGACAGCTCGCCGGAGGCCACCATGTCGTTGAACCGCTCGCCGGCCCTGTCGCGCTCGCCGTAGCCGAGCCAGCAGATCCGCGCGGGCAGGCCCTGGAAGTGCACCTTCTCCTGGGCCATGGTGATCCAGCGGTGCAGCGACTCGTTCTCCGGGAACAGGTCGAGGACGGCCCGGTCGGTCCTGTGGATGTCCTGCGGGTCGCCGGAGAGCGCGGCCCAGCGGAACGGGCCCTTCCCCTCGCAGAACAGCGGCCGGATGTACGCGGGGACGAAACCGGGGAAGGCGAACGCCCGGTCGTACCCGGCGAGTTGCGCCTCGCCGCGGATCGAGTTGCCGTAGTCGAAGACCTCCGCGCCGCGGTCCTGGAAGCCGACCATCGCCTCCACGTGCCGGGCCATCGACTCCCGGGCCCGGGTGGTGAACTCGGCGGGCTTCTCGGCCGCGTAGGCCGCCATGTCCTCGAAGGCGACGCCGGTGGGCAGGTAGGCGAGCGGGTCGTGGGCGCTGGTCTGGTCGGTGACGATGTCGATCGGGGCGTCCGCGGCGAGCAGCTGCGGCAGCAGGTCGGCGGCGTTGCCGAGCAGGCCGATCGAGAGCGACTGCCGCCGGTCGCGGGCCTCGACGGCCAGCTGGAGCGCGTGGTCGGGGTTCCTGGCCTCGACGTCGAGGTAGCGGTGCTCGATCCGGCGGGCGATCCGGGACGGGTCGCAGTCGACGCAGATCGCCACGCCGCCGTTCATGGTGACGGCCAGCGGCTGGGCGCCGCCCATGCCGCCGAGCCCGGCGGTGAGCGTGACGGTGCCCGCCAGGGTGCCGCCGAAGCGCTTGTTCGCCACCGCGGCGAAGGTCTCGTAGGTGCCCTGGAGGATGCCCTGGGTGCCGATGTAGATCCACGAACCGGCGGTCATCTGGCCGTACATGGTGAGGCCGAGCGACTCCAGGCGGCGGAACTCCTCCCAGTTCGCCCAGTCCCCGACCAGGTTGGAGTTGGCGATCAGCACCCGCGGCGCCCACTCGTGGGTCTGCATCACACCGACCGGGCGGCCGGACTGCACCAGCATGGTCTCGTCCTGCTTGAGGTCCCGCAGGGTCCGCACCATCGCGTCGAAGGAGCGCCAGTCCCGGGCCGCCTTGCCGGTGCCGCCGTAGACCACCAGCTTGGACGGGTGCTCGGCGACCTCCGGGTCCAGGTTGTTCATCAGCATCCGCAGGGCGGCCTCCTGCTGCCAGCCCCGCGCGCTCAGCCCGGTGCCCCGCGCCGCGCGGACCTCGCGCGGGCCGTTCGCCTGCTCTGCCATGGACCAGCCTCCTTGCCGGATGGAATTCATTCACGATGAACGCGACTGAATATATCCAAACAGCACCGGCCCGGCCAGAGTCCCGCGCCCGCGCCGACGCAAACGGCCCGGGCGGCGCGGGCAGCACGGGCGTTGCGGGCAGCCCGGGCGTTGCGGGCAGCCCGGGCGTTGCGGGCGGTCGTGAACCGCGCGGGCGGGCCGGGCGGGCCGTCAGGCGGCCTCGTCGCCGTCCCAGTCGATGCCGATCTCGGCCAGCCAGCGGCGGTCGGCCGCGTCGGGTTCGGGGTTCGGCTGGCCGGGGCGGGCCGGGGGGCGCGGGATGTGCTGGACCGGGCCGACGCCGTAGCGGGCGGCGGCGGCCTCGGCGGCGGGGTCGCCGGGTTCCAGGACGCCGATGTGCACGGCCTCCTCGTCGCCGGGGTCGAGGACGGTCAGTTCGGGGTGCGGCGGGCGGCGCAGGGCGATGCGGCGCCCGCAGAGCGGGCAGGACCATTCGTCGGCCCCGGAACCGAGCCGTCCGGTGAGCCTCATCTGGTGGATCGGCGGTGGCATTGGACTTCCCCCGTCCAAGCTGTCTTTCTCCCTGTCCGGAGAGATGCCCGCCCACCACCCGTCGTCAACCCGACGAGAAGGGGACATTCGACAGACGAGGGGCGTCAGTCCAGGAAGAGCTGACGGGCCGTCGCGGACTGCTCGATCGCCTCCAGCCGGGCCTCGGTGCCCGGCAGTTCGTCGCACATGGCCTGGAGCAGGACCCGGCCGAGCATCATCGGCGCGCACGCGGTGTCGAAGACCAGGCCGGTGCCGACGGCGGCGGGCAGCAGCGCGTCGGAGAGCTTGGCGACCGGCGCGAACGCCGAGTCGGCGACGGTGAGCACGGTCAGGCCGCACTCCCGGGCCACCGCGAGGGCGTCCATCAGCTCGCGCGGGTAGCGCGGCAGGGCGAAGCAGAGCAGCGCGGTGGCCCCGGCGGCGGCGGCCTGCTCCAGCCGGTCGGCGAGCATCGAGCCGCCCTCGTCGAGCAGCCGGACGTCGGGGTGCACCTTGCCGGCGAAGTACGCGAAGCCGCGGGCCTGCGCGGAGGCGGCCCGCAGGCCGAGCACCGGCAGCGGGCGGGAGGCGGCCAGCACCCGGGCGGCCCGGACGATCGGGGCCGGGTCGGCGAGCAGTTCGGCGAGGTGGCGCAGGTGCTCAATCTCGGCCAGGACGGCCTGCTGGTGCTCGTTGCGCACCACGTCGTGGTGGCTCTCGGGGGTGCCCGGCTCGCCGACGCCGAGTTCGCGCAGCTGCTTGCGCAGCGCCGGGTAGCCGTCGTAGCCGAGCGCGACCGCGAACCTGGTCACCGACGGCTGGCTGACCCCGGCGAGTTCGGCGACCTCGACGCTGGACAGGAACGGCGCCTCGGCGGCGTGCCGGACCAGCGAGTGGGCGATCCGGCGCTGGGTGGGGGTCAGCCGGTGGCCCTCGAAGAGGTGGAGCAGCCGGGCGGAGGGGCCGGCGGCGGTGCCGGTCTCGTCCAGGGCGGTCATGTGCGGTACCTCCACGCTCGGTCGGGCGGTCGCCGGTGGCTTCGACGGTGGGACGACTGTCGCGCAGTCCCGGCAGGTGGGCAATCGCGTTTCGACTGGCGGGACGGGCGGGTCCGGAGGCCGGTGGGCCGGTTCCGGTGGGTGCGCCCGCCCGTCCCGCCAGGGGCTGGGGGCGGGGTCAGGCGAGCGGTCCGGTGACCTGTTCGACCGCCGCCAGCAGCGCGCCGGAGGCGACCAGTTCGGCGGCGGCCTCCAGGTCCGGCGAGAGGAAACGGTCCCGGCCCGGGCCGCCGACCCCGGCCGCGCGGGCGGCGGCGACCGCCGCGGCGGTCGCCGGGGCGAGCACGCCCGACTGCTCGGCGGCCTGCTCCCGGATCTCCAACGCCCGTGCGGCGGCGACGAGTTCCACCGCCAGGACGCGGCCGAGGTTGTCCACCGACCGGCGCAGCTTGCGGGCCGCGGACCAGCCCATCGAGACGTGGTCCTCCTGCATCGCCGAGGACGGGATGGAGTCCACCGAGGCGGGCACCGCGAGCCGCTTGTTCTCGCTGACCAGCGCGGCCTGGGTGTACTGGGCGATCATCAGGCCGGAGTCGACGCCGGGGTCGTCGGCCAGGAAGGCGGGCAGGCCGTGCGAGCGGGCCTTGTCCAGCAGCCGGTCGGTGCGCCGCTCGGCGATCGAGGCCAGGTCGGCGGCGGCGATCGCCAGGAAGTCGAGCACGTAGCCGACCGGCGCGCCGTGGAAGTTGCCGTTCGACTCGACCCGGCCGTCCGGGAGCACCACCGGGTTGTCCACCGAGGCGGCCAGCTCCCGTTCGGCGACCAGCGCGGCGTGCGCCAGGGTGTCCCGGCCGGCGCCGGCCACCTGGGGGGCGCAGCGGATCGAGTACGCGTCCTGGACCCGCGGCGCGTCGTCCTGGTGGTGGCCGGTCAGCCCGGAACCGCGCAGCACCGCCAGCATGTTGGCGGCGGAGGCGGCCTGCCCGGGGTGCGGGCGGATCGGGGCGTGCAGCTCGGGGGCGAGCACCTTGTCGGTGCCCAGCAGCGCCTCCAGCGACATGGCGGCGGTGACGTCGGCGGTGGTGTAGAGGCGGCGCAGGTCGGCCAGCGCCATCACCAGCATGCCGAGCATGCCGTCGGTGCCGTTGATGAGGGCCAGGCCCTCCTTCTCCAGCAGCTCGACCGGGGCGATCCCGGCGGCGGCCAGCAGCTCGGCGGCGGGCCGCTCCACCCCGTCCGGGCCGAACGCGGTGCCCTCGCCCATCAGCACCAGCGCGCAGTGCGAGAGCGGCGCGAGGTCGCCGGAGCAGCCCAGCGAGCCGAACTCGCGCACCGCCGGGGTGATGCCCGCGTTCAGCAGCGCGGCCATCGTCTCGGCGACCAGCGGGCGCACGCCCGTCCGGCCGGAGGCCAGCGTCTTCATCCGCAGGAACACCAGGGCCCGGACCACCTCGGCCTCCACCACCGGCCCCATGCCCGCCGCGTGCGAGCGCACCAGCGAACGCTGCAACTGGGCCCGCAGCTCGGGGCTGATGTGCCGCACCGCCAGCGCGCCGAAGCCGGTCGAGACCCCGTACACCGGACGCGGCTCGGCGGCCAGCGCGTCGATCCGGGCCCGGGCCGCGGCCATCTCGGCGAGCGCGTCCGGCCCGATCTCCACCCGCGCCCCGCCGCGGGCGACGGCGAGGACGTCCTCGGCGCTGACGTCGGCCTTGCCGACCCGGACGACGACACTGTGCATATCCATATGCACAATCTCATCAGGTGAATGGAGATGTGACAAGCACGGCCGCGGACCGCCTCGCTATCCTTCGCACACACGGGCGACCGGAGGGGCGGCGATGGGCACCGACAACGGCAGGCTGATGGTCAGGGTGCCGAAGCAGGGCCGCGGGAAGTTCCGGGTCTACACCGGCCGCACCGTCCTCGACTGGGCCCGACCCGGCGGCAACACCCCGTTCGTGCTGCCGCCCGGCCCCCACCGCGTCCAGGTCCGGCGGGGGCTCGACCGCTCCAACGCCGTGACCGTGGACGTCCCGGCCGCCGGGAGGGTGCAGGTGGAGGTCCACGGCACCCGGGTCGGACCGGCCCTCCTGCTGGCGGGAACGGCGGCCCTGCTGCTCACGGGCCGCCTCGGGTTCGACGGTTCGCCCTGGTCGCTGCTCACGTGGCTCCCGCTGCTCCTCGTCCTCCTCCTCCCCGGCACCGGACTCAGGCTGCGCGTCGTCGAACCCTGACGGGTGGTTGACTGGCCCGCGGAGGTGGGAGACGGATGGCACGGGCGACGGAACGGCGGCGGGTGGTGCGGCTGCGCGGGGACGGGCGCTCCGCGCGGCCGGACAGTCTGGCGGCGGAGGAGCCGCTGGAGATCCGGATCGGCGGCGAGGCGCTCACCGTCACGATGCGCACCCCGGGGCACGACTTCGACCTGGTCGCCGGGTTCCTGGTCGGCGAGGGCCTGGTCGGGGCCACCGAGGAGCTGGCCGCCCTGCGCTACTGCGCCGGGACGGACGCGGACGGCGCCAACACGTACAACGTCGTCGACGCCACCGTCCGCGGCGCCCGCCCCGCGCTCTCCGCCCACCGCAACCTGCTCACCACCAGCGCCTGCGGCCTGTGCGGCCGGGACACCGTGGACGCCGTCCGGACCCGCTCGCGCTGGGACGTCTCCACCGACCCGCTCCGGGTGCCCGCGGCGCTGCTCTACGAGCTGCCCGAGCGGCTGCGCGCCGCCCAGCGCGCCTTCGACAGCACCGGCGGGCTGCACGCCGCGGGCCTGTTCGCCCCGGACGGGACGCCGCTGTGCGTGCGCGAGGACGTTGGCCGGCACAACGCCGTGGACAAGGTGGTCGGCTGGGCGCTGCGCGAGGGGCGGCTCCCGCTGACCGGCCACCTGCTGCTGGTCTCCGGCCGGGCCTCCTTCGAGCTGACCCAGAAGGCCGCGCTGGCCGGGCTCCCGCTGCTGGCCGCCGTCTCGGCGCCCTCCTCGCTCGCCGTCGACCTGGCCGAGGAGCTCGGCCTCACGCTGGTCGGCTTCCTGCGCGAGCGCACCGCGAACGTCTACACCCGCCCCGACCGGATCGGGTAGCGGCACCGGGTCGGCGCGCCGACCGGGCCGGGCCGGGGCCGCTCACCGGGTCAGGGCGGTGACCAGCAGGGTGAGGCCGGCGATCAGGACCGCGACCCGGGCGTAGTGGTAGCGGTCCCAGCGGTCGCTCTGCTCCCGCCAGTCCGCGGGGCGGTTCTCCGGGGTCCAGTGCTTGCTCCGATTGTTGATCGGGACGAGCAGCAGGATCGACATGACCACGCTCAGGGCCAGCAGGGCGGCCCCGGCGACGACCAGCCCGGTGCCGGGGTGGTGCCGCCCGGCGACGGCCCAGCCGGCCGCGAGGACGAGCGAGCCGATGTACCAGAACGGCATCAGGGCCCCGAGCATCCGGCCGCCGTGGGCGCGGCCGAGCTGGTAGCCGTCCTCGGGCAGCGCGCCGAGGATGCGGTTGACCACGAAGGCGACCGAGAACTCCACCCCCACCAACAGGCCGACGACCACGACGGTGAAGACCTCGAGTGCGTTGAGCATGGTGACCCCTCCTGGGATCTAGCGCCGCTAGATGATGAAGTGATGCTAGTACTGCTGCCGCTTGATTGTCTAGCGATGCTAGGATCGGGTCATGTCGGTACAGGAACGCAAGGAACGCGAACGGGCCGGGCGCGAGCGCCTCATCGTGGCCACCGCCCGCGAACTCGCCGAGCAGCAGGGCTGGGACGCCGTCACCACCCGCCGGCTCGCCGAACGCATCGAGTACAGCCAGCCCGTCCTCTACAGCCACTTCCGCGGCAAGCGCGAGATCATCGGCGCCGTCGCCCTCCAGGGCTCCACCGAGCTGGCCGCCGCGCTACGGGCCGCCACCGCCGCCGCGGACGGCCCCCGGGCCCGGGTGCGCGCCCTGGCCCGCGCCTACCTGGGCTTCGCCGCGGAGAACCCGGCGGTCTACGACGCCGTCTTCCAGCTCGACGGCGGCCTCGCCTACGCGCGAGAGGACACCCCGGAGCCGCTCAAGGACGCCTTCGCCGCCCTGGTGGAGACCCTCGCCGAGGTCGCCGGGGAGGGCGTCCACCCGGGGCTGTTCACCGAGACCTTCTGGGCCGCCCTGCACGGGCTGGCCACCCTCTCCCGGGCCGGCCGGCTCCCCGCGCCGGACGCCGAGCAGCGGCTGGAGCTGCTGGTGGACCGGCTGGCCGTCGTCCGGGAGGACGCCTAGCGGGAGCCTAGGCGGGCGGCGGCGAGCAGGGACCGGCGAGGGCCACTGCGACCAGGGCGCGCAGGGCGGGGGCGGTCTGGGTGAGCGGGAGGGTCGACTCGTCCGCGAAGAGTTCGAGCAGCCAGCCGCCGGCCGGGTTGCTGCCGCCGGCGGCGGCCATCGCCCGGTAGCCGGAGACCACCATGACGGCCTCCTCGGCGGCGTCGTTGCCGGGCGTGCCGACCCGCAGGGTGAAGGAGCCGCCGGTGACGGCGCGCGAGGTGAGGGGGTAGTGGCGGAGGTCGAAGACCGCGTCGGGGGCCTCGATCTGGGCCCGCTGGGTCTGGGCCCGGGCGGAGGCCGGGCCGCCGGTCATCCGGTAGACCGCGTGCCGGGCGGTGCGCATCAGGCAGGAGCCGGGCGGGACGTAGGAGATCCACCAGCCGACGGCGTTGAGCAGCCGGGAGGCGGTCTCGGCGACCAGCGCGAGCCGCCCGAGGGTGTCGGCGGGGTGCGTCGCGCCGCCCTGGTCGAGCGAGCCGAGGACGGCGGCGAGCAGCTGCCCGGGGTCGGCGCTGTGCGCGGCGCCGCGGAAGCGGCGGCGCTCCCCGCCGGTCCGCCCGGCGGGGGCCTTGCGCTGCTGCTGCGGGTCGGCGGCGTCGGCGAGCAGCACCGTCGGGTCGGGGGCGTACGCGGGGCCGTGGCTGCGGCCGGCCACCACGGGGTGGGCGGCCCGCCCGGCCTTGGCCCGGTACTGGGCGGCGTCGGCGAGCCGGAACAGCCGGTCGGGGGTGGTGACCGGGCCGATCGAGTCGCCGGTGGAGGCGATGCCGCAGGCGACGCCCTCGCCGTCGGTCAACTCCAGGGCGCGGACGCAGAGTTCCTCGGCGACGGCGACCACCTCGTCGGCCGACTGGCCCTCGGCGAGCAGGCAGAACTCGTCGCCGCCGAGCCGGGCGGCCAGGCTGCCGGGGAGCTTCGCGGCGGACAGCGAGAGCTGCTGGGCGAAGCGTTCGAGCAGGCGGTCGCCCATCTCGTGGCCGAGCTGGTCGTTGACCCGCTTGAGCCCGTTGACGTCGCAGACCACCAGGGAGACCACCGCGCCGTCCCGGGTGTGGGCCCTGAGCGCCTCGTCGAGGCGGGCGTCGACGGCGCGGCGGTTGGCCAGGCCGGTGAGGGCGTCGGTGAAGGCCAGGCGGCGCAGGTCGGCGACCCGCTCGGTCTGGGCCAGCCCGGCCGAGACCTGGGCGGCCAGCAGGGTGGCGTACTCGGCGTCGGCGTCGGTGAAGACCGGCATGCCGGTGCCGCGGGCCAGGTAGAGCTCGCCCCAGGCCCGGCCGTGCAGGACGATCGGCGCGACCAGGCAGCAGCCGCGCCCGCGCCGCCGCAGCCCGGCCGCGCGCTGGCGGCAGAAGGCGCCGGAGCCGGGGGGCCGGTGGCCGGTGTGCGGGCCGACGTCCTCGGCGGTCTGGACCCAGGCCCGGAGCAGCCGGCCGGTGCTCCAGTGCTCCTCCAGGTGGGTGACGATCTCCGGGAAGTCGGCGACGGGGTACGACTCGTCCTCGGGCAACTCCTCCTCGCCGGGGGCGAGTTCGCCGTGGTTGACCAGCACCCGCAGCTGCCCGGACTCGCGGTCCCAGACCGAGACGGCGGCCATCGTGGCGCCGAGCGCGGAGACGGCCCGGGCGGCGGCGGCCCGGACCGCCTCCAGCGGGGTCAGCGCGCCCGCCATGTCCTGGGCCAGTTCCACCACGGCCTGCAGCCGCAGGTCGGGGGCCGCCGCCTCGAACGAGGCCTGCTCGTCCATGGTCGCCTCGCTCACCGTTGACCTCTCCCTACCCGTGGGGCACTTCTACCCAGACTAGGGCGGTACGCACCTTTTGTGCCCGAGGCTCGAACCTCAGTCGGCGGCGGGCACCCGGGTGAGCAGCCAGGGCTCGACCAGGCCGAGGCCGCGGACCGGGCGGCGCCACATCGGCTGGAGGTGGAAGCGGTGGCCCGGGCCGGGCGCGGTCTCGGGCAGCTGCCCGGTGCCGTTCTGTTCGAGCGCGGCGGCGAGTTCGCCGTCGACCAGGACGGCGTCCTTGGGGGCGATCGAGGTGAGCCGGGAGGCCAGGTTGACGGTGGTGCCGAAGACGTCGCCCATCCGCGAGGTGACGGTGCCGAAGGCCATGCCGACCCGCAGCGCGGGCATGTTGTCCTCCTTGGCGAGCGTCTCGACCAGGGAGAGGGCGATCTCGGCGACGGTGGCCGGGTCCTCGGAGACGAAGAGGATCTCGTCGCCGAGCGTCTTGACCACCCGGCCGCCCTGCCCGGCGATCAGGTCGGAGCAGGTGTTCTCGAAGCCCTCGACGAGTTCGCCGAGCTCCTCCTCCTCCAGCCGGCGGGAGAGCCGGGTGAAGCCGACCAGGTCGGCGAAGGCGACGGCGAGCCGCCCGGAGGTGACCTCGTGGTCCTCGGCGGAGGCGACCACCCGGCCGGTGACGGCGGCGAGCTGGCGGCGCCAGACGTACACCAGGAACTGCTCCAGCTCGGGCAGCAGCAGCTCGACCAGCGGGTAGGCGACGTCGGAGCGGGTCATGCCGGGCTCGACGGGCTGGGTGAGGTTGTCCAGGAAGGTGTCCATCTGCCAGCCGGCCAGCCGGGAGGTGGTCTGGCCGGTGGAGCGGGCGACCTGGATCGCCATCGGTTCGCTGAGCAGCCCGGACTCGATCAGGCCGGCCAGCCGGCGCAGCGCGATCACGTCGTTGTCGGTGAGGGCGCGGGACTGGCCGATGTCGGGGAAGCCCATGGCGCGCCAGAACCGGGTGGCGAGGTCCATCGGGACCTCCGCGGCGCGGGCGGCCTGGTACGGGGTGTACTTGCGCGGCGCGTCGAGGATCAGCCGCTCCAGGTCGGTGGCGACGGTGGTCCCGTCCGTCGCGCCGCTGCCCGTCGTGGCGCCGCCGTTGTCTGTCACCGGTCCGTCCCCGTGCGGCCAGCCGCACTTGTGTCTTGCCGTCCTGGAGGTGCGGGCACGCGACCACCGCGGGGGTAGTGGCGAGCCTCACACCGCTGCCAGGTGGAATGTTCGCACGGAATCGCGTAATCCGGAGCATCCGCCCGGCAGCCGGGCGGACGGTCCCGCAGGGTGAGACCGCCGCGCCCGGCCCCGGTTCAGCCCTGCGGGCGGACGTGCACCACGTCCCCGGCGGCCACCGGGTGCCGGACCCCGTCGGGGGTGCGGACCACCAGGCGGCCGTCGCCGTCCACCGCGACGGCCTCGCCGAGCAGTTCGCGCTCCCCGGGCAGCTGGACCCTCACCGGCCGGTTCAGCGTGGTGCAGCGGGCGGTGTACGCGGGCAGCAGGCCGCTGGCGTGCGGGTCGCCGGCGGCGGCCGTCCACTCGCCGTACAGTTCGGCGAACTCGCGCAGCACGCCGCGCAGCAGGGTCGACCGGTCGGTGGTGCCGGCGCCGGCCAGCGCCAGCGAGGTCGCGGTGGGGACGGGCAGCTCGTCCGCGCGCAGCGAGACGTTCAGGCCGATCCCGGCCACCACCGCGCCGCCGGACAGCTCGGTGAGGATGCCGCCGAGCTTGCGCTCCTGACCGTCGACGACGGCCTGGAGGTCGTTGGGCCACTTCAGGCCGGTGCGCAGGTCGGCGATCCGGTCGAGGGTGGCGGAGACGGCGGTGCCGACCAGGATCGGCAGCCAGCCGTAGCGCTCCGCCGGCACCCCGCGCGGGCGCAGCAGCACCGACAGGAACAGCCCGGAGCGGGCCGGGGCGGTCCAGCGGCGGTCCAGCCGGCCGCGGCCGGCGTGCTGCGACTCGGCGACCAGGACGGCGCCCTCGGGCGCGCCCGCCGCGGCCCGGGCGGCGAGGTCGGCGTTGGTGGAGCCGGTCCCGCTCACCACATCGAGTGAGGTCCACAGCGCCCCGGGACGCAGCAGGTCGAGCCGCAGGGCCCGCTCGTCCAGCGGCGGACGCTCCAGGTCGGTCCACGGGGAGGGGCCGTCGTGGCCGAAGCCGCGCAGGCCGGAGCGGCGGGGGCGGGGGCTCTCGGGAGTGGTCACCGGGCCAGCCTAGATCGGTTCCGGGACGGCGCACGCCGCATCATCGTCCCGCAGAACGGGCAGGGGGAGCGATGTGTCGATGGCCATAACCCCGCGCCCGCCCGCGCTGGTTACGCTACTGCACGGTAGACCGCAGCGCCGCCCTGCCCGCACCCCTCACGCGCCGGGCCGGCGGCCGAGGACGCAGGGAGAGCCACCGGACATGACCCAGCCACCGCAGGACCCGCACACCACCGCCGGGAAGCTCGCCGACCTGCGCCGGCGGATCGACGAGGCGGTGCACTCCGGCTCGGCCGCGGCCGTGGAGAAGCAGCACGCCAAGGGCAAGCTGACGGCCCGTGAGCGGATCGCGGAGCTGCTGGACGAGGACTCCTTCGTGGAGTTCGACGAGTTCGCCCGGCACCGCTCCACCAACTTCGGCCAGGAGCGGAACCGCCCGTACGGCGACGGCGTGGTGACCGGCTACGGCACCGTGGACGGCCGCCAGGTCGCGGTGTTCGCCCAGGACTTCACGGTCTTCGGCGGCTCGCTGGGCGAGGTGTTCGGCGAGAAGATCGTCAAGGTGATGGACTTCGCGCTGAAGACCGGCTGCCCGATGATCGGCATCAACGACTCCGGCGGCGCCCGCATCCAGGAGGGCGTGGTCTCGCTCGGCCTGTACGGCGAGATCTTCCGGCGCAACGTGCACGCCTCCGGCGTGATCCCGCAGATCTCGCTGATCATGGGCCCGTGCGCGGGCGGCGCGGTCTACTCCCCCGCGGTGACCGACTTCGTGGTGATGGCCGACCAGACCTCGCACATGTTCATCACCGGGCCGGACGTGATCAGGACCGTCACCGGCGAGAGCGTCGACATGGAGGAGCTGGGCGGCGCCCGCACCCACAACACCAAGTCCGGCAACGCGCACTACCTGGCCGCCGACGAGAAGGAGGCCGTCGAGTACGTCAAGAGCCTGCTCTCGTACCTGCCCTCCAACAACCTCTCCGACCCGCCGGCCTACCCCGAGCGGGCCGACCTGGAGATCACCGCGGCGGACCTCGAACTCGACACCGTCGTCCCGGACTCGGCGAACCAGCCGTACGACATCCGCCGGGTGATCGAGCACGTCCTGGACGACGGCGACTTCCTGGAGGTCCAGCCGCTGTACGCGGGCAACATCGTGATCGGCTTCGGCCGGGTCGAGGGCCACCCGGTCGGCGTGGTCGGCAACCAGCCGATGGACCTGGCCGGCTGCCTGGACATCGCCGCCAGCGAGAAGGCCGCCCGCTTCGTGCGCACCTGCGACGCCTTCAACATCCCGGTGCTGACCTTCGTCGACGTGCCCGGCTTCCTGCCCGGCACCGGCCAGGAGTGGGACGGCATCATCCGGCGCGGCGCCAAGCTGATCTTCGCCTACGCGGAGGCCACCGTGCCGCTGATCACCGTCATCACCCGCAAGGCGTTCGGCGGCGCGTACGACGTGATGGGCTCCAAGCACCTGGGCGCCGACCTCAACCTCGCCTGGCCGACCGCCCAGATCGCCGTGATGGGCGCGCAGGGCGCGGTCAACATCCTGCACCGCCGCGAGATCGCCGCCGCCGAGGCCGAGGGCGTCGGCGAGGAGCGCCGCGCCGAGCTCCTCGCCTCCTACGAGGACACCCTGCTCAACCCGTACCTGGCCGCCGAGCGCGGCTACGTCGACGCGGTCATCGCCCCCAGCGAGACCCGGCGGCACATCGTCCGCGGCCTGCGGGCGCTGCGCGGCAAGCGGGAGTCGCTGCCGCCCAAGAAGCACGGCAACATCCCGCTCTGACCACCGAAGGGAAACCCGCGCGATGAGCCCCATTCAGGTGCTGCACGGCCAGCCGACCCCCGAGGAGCTGGCCACCGTCCTGGCGGTGGTCCAATCCCGGGCCGCGACCGGGGCCGCCGCCGCCCCGGCCGCCGGCCCGGCCACCGCCTGGACCACCCGCACCCCCCGCCCGCTGCCCGCCCCGGGCCCGCACGCCTGGCGCACCAGCCTCTGGCCCCGGTGAGCCGGGGCGCCGGGCGCGGCGGAGTGAGTACGGATACTCAGGCGCCGCGCCCGGCGCGCGTTGCAGGGTGGTGGGGTGCTCTGGTCAGACCCCCGCGACGAGCCGTCGCAAGAGGCCCGCGAGGTGCTGTGCCGGCTGCGGCGGACGGCGCTGGTGCTCGCGCTGCTGGCGCTCGCGGGGGCGGCCCTGGTGCTGCTGTAGGCGGGCCGGCGCGGTGGCGGGGCGGTACTAGGCTGGGGCCATGACCGCTCGCCGCCCGCTGGTTCTCGCGTCCGCCTCCCCCGCCCGGCTGGGCCTGCTGCGGCAGGCGGGCCTCGACCCTCTGGTGCGGGTGAGCGGGGTGGACGAGGACGCGCTGAGCGCCGCGACGCCGGGCGAGCTGGCGCTGGTGCTGGCGGTGGCCAAGGCGGAGAAGGTCGCGGGCGAGCTGGCCGCCGAGCCGGGCGAGCCGCCGCTGGTGGTCGGGTGCGACTCGGTGCTGGAGCTGGACGGCGCCGCGCTGGGCAAGCCGGCCGACCCGGCGGAGGTGCTGGCGCGCTGGCGGTCGATGCGCGGGCGCGCGGGCGTGCTGCGCACCGGCCACTGCGTGATCGACACCGCGACCGGGCGGCGGGCGGCCGAGACCGCCTCCACCACCGTCCGGTTCGGGACGCCGGACGACGCGGAGGTCGCCGCGTACGTCGCCTCCGGCGAACCTCTGCACGTGGCCGGGGCGTTCACCCTGGACGGCCGGTCGGCACCGTTCGTGGAGGGGATCGACGGCGACCCCGGCAACGTGATCGGCCTGTCGCTGCCGCTGCTGCGCCGCCTGCTCGCCGAGCTGGACGTGCGCATCACCGACCTCTGGGCCTGAGCGGCCGCCGCCCCGCCGGACCGCCGGACCGTCAACCCGTCGCGGGGGCGTGCCGGCCCAGGTAGGCGAGCACGTCGGGCAGCGCGCCGTCCTGGAGCAGCAGGGCGCCGTGGCGGGAGCCCGGGTAGAGCTTGAGCTGCTTGTCCTCCCCGGCGGAGGCGTCGTAGAGGGCCTGCGCGCTGGTGTTGAACGGGGAGTCGCCCTGTTCGGCGGCGAAGTAGGTCGGGGCCTTGACCGCCTTGACCGCGAGCGCCGCGTTGAACAGCGGGTACACCTCGGGCGAGCTGAGCGAGACCACGGCCCTCACCGGCAGCGGGTTGTCGTCGAGCCGGGCGGCGACCAGCGAGGCGGCGGCGCCCTTAGAGGCGCCGACCAGGGCGACCGCGCCGACGCCCTTGTCCCGGTAGTACCGTTCGGCGGCCTTGATGCCCTCGGTGACGTCACCCGTGCAGGTGAAGGCGAAGACCGCGTAGCCGGCCCCGGTGAACGCGTCGAGGGCCGGCGCCCACTCGCAGAGCGAGCCGTCGGCCTGGTGCGAGAAGACCACGCCGACCCGGGCGTGTCCGGCGTCGGAGTCCCGGTAGTAGGCGTCCAGGTCGGTGCCGCCGGCGGTGCCGGCGTCGAGGGTGAGGGCGCCCTTCTCGGCCTGGTCGCGGGTGAGGCAGCCGTAGGTGCGGGCGGTGGCGCCGGGCGCCGGGGCGGCCTTCCCGCCTCCGTTCCCGCCCCCGCCCCCGTCGCCGTCGGAGCCGGAGCAGGCGGTGAGCAGCAGCGCGGTCGCGGCCAGCGCGGCGGACAGCATGGGACGCTTCACGTTTCCCCCGTGAATCGTGCGAGTGGTGCGTGGTCGCTGCGACGGTAGGGAGCGGCCCGATCCGGGTCAATGGTCTGAACCATTCCGTTATCCCCGGGGCGGAAGCGGAGCGCTCCGGTCCGCTTGCCGGGTGCGGAATCGGACAGAACCGGGCCCGTACATCTGTTGCAGAGTTCCACCCCCTCCCCCGCCGAGCGCCGTTAGGCTGACGCAGCCGGACCGGAAAGGGGCGACGAGGAGCGGAAGATGACCGATGGGATGCTCAACGTCGTTCTGGGACTGGTCGCTTCGGCGATCAGTGCCGGGCTGGGCTGGCTGGCCCAGTCGCTGCGCCGGCGGCGCCGGCTGGAACGGCAGCGAGCGTTCTTCGGCCTGCCGGCCGGCGGCGAGGCGCTGCTGGTGGTCAACCGCCAGGCGTCGGCGCCGGACCCGATGAGCGTGGCGCGCGACGACGCGTACGCCCTGATGGAGCTGGCCGCGCTGGTGCGCGAGTGCGGGGCCCGCGCCACCCTGGCCGGGCACGACGAGGTCCGGCAGGGGCTGGGCGACAAGGCCGAGTTCTGCGTGGGCGGGCCGGCCGGCAACCGGCGGACCGCGGCCCACCTGGCGTCCTGGCTGCCGGGCGTGTCGTTCGCCGAACCGCCCGCCGGGGCCGGGCACCCGGTGCACACCCTGCGGGTCGGCCCGCGGGAGTTCCGGTTCCTGACCTCCACCGAGCAGCCCGGCCAGCGGGCGTACGCGCTGCTGGCCCGGGTGCACCTGCGCGAGGGCGGCCGGCCGGTGTTCGTGATAGCCGGGCAGACCGCCGTCTCCAACCGGGCCGCGGTCCGCTACCTGGCCGCACACCACCGCGCGCTGGCCCGCGAGCACGGCCGGGACGGCGCGTTCGCGGTGGTGCTCCGGGTGGTGAACGCCCGGGCCTACGGTCCGGACGTGGTGGAATTCGAGGCGGACGTGACGGGCGCGGCGGCCACCCGCCCGGAACCGGCGGCGGCCTGAGCCGAGCCCCGGTGTGGCGAAGACCACCCCGGCCCGCCGGGTGCCCCGGCCCTCCGGCGCACCACCGCCCCGGGCCCGCTGCCTGCGGCGCGCCGCCAACGGCCGCCGCCCGCACGGGAGTACGGCAACCGAGCGTGTGAGCACGCTCACCACCAGGGACTACTCGCCGGTAGCGCCCTCCAATCCATAGACTCGACGAGGTTCGAGAAGGGAGCCACAGTGCGCAAGGTGCTCATCGCCAACCGCGGAGAAATTGCCGTCCGCGTCGCCCGGGCCTGCCGGGACGCGGGTATCGCCAGCGTCGCCGTGTACGCGGAGCCTGACCGGGACGCGCTGCACGTCCGGGCCGCCGACGAGGCGTACGCGCTGGGCGGCGACACCCCCGCCACCAGCTACCTCGACATCGCCAAGGTGCTCAAGGCCGCCGCCGACTCGGGCGCGGACGCGATCCACCCCGGCTACGGCTTCCTGTCGGAGAACGCCGAGTTCGCGCAGGCCGTCCTCGACGCCGGCCTGACCTGGATCGGCCCGCCGCCGCAGGCCATCCGCGACCTGGGCGACAAGGTCACCGCCCGGCACGTCGCCCAGCGCGCCGGCGCCCCGCTGGTGGCCGGCACCGCCGACCCGGTCTCCGGCGCCGACGAGGTCGTCGCGTTCGCCACCGAGCACGGCCTGCCGGTCGCCATCAAGGCGGCGTTCGGCGGCGGCGGCCGCGGCCTGAAGGTCGCCCGCACGCTGGAGGAGATCCCCGAGCTGTACGACTCGGCGGTCCGCGAGGCGGTCGCCGCGTTCGGCCGCGGCGAGTGCTTCGTCGAGCAGTACCTCGACAAGCCGCGGCACGTCGAGACCCAGTGCCTGGCCGACCGGCACGGCAACGTCGTGGTGGTCTCCACCCGCGACTGCTCGCTCCAGCGCCGGCACCAGAAGCTGGTCGAGGAGGCCCCCGCGCCGTTCCTCACCCCCGAGCAGAACGCCGAGCTGTACCGCGCCTCCAAGGCGATCCTGCGCGAGGCGGGCTACGTCGGCGCCGGCACCTGCGAGTTCCTGGTCTCCCAGGACGGCCTGATCTCCTTCCTGGAGGTCAACACCCGCCTCCAGGTCGAGCACCCGGTCTCCGAGGAGGTCACCGGCCTCGACCTGGTCCGCGAGATGTTCCGGATCGCCGACGGCGAGGAGCTCGGCTACGACGACCCCGAGGTCCGCGGCCACTCCTTCGAGTTCCGGATCAACGGCGAGGACCCGGGCCGCGGCTTCCTGCCCGCCCCCGGCACCGTCACGCTGTTCTCCCCGCCGTCCGGCCCGGGCGTCCGGCTCGACGCCGGCGTCGAGTCCGGCTCGGTGATCGGCCCCGCCTGGGACTCCCTGCTGGCCAAGCTGATCGTCTCGGGCGCCGACCGCAAGCAGGCCCTCCAGCGCGCCAAGCGCGCCCTGGAGGAGTTCAAGGTCGAGGGCATGGCCACCGCCATCCCGTTCCACCAGGTCGTGGTGAGCGACCCGGCGTTCGCCCCCGAGGTGCACGGCTCGGACGGCCCGTTCACGGTCTTCACCCGGTGGATCGAGACCGAGTTCGACAACACCATCGCGCCGTTCGTCGGCGCGGGCCCCGACGGCGAGGAGCCCGAGGGCCGCGAGACCGTGGTGGTCGAGGTCGGCGGCAAGCGGATCGAGGTCTCGCTGCCGTCCTCGCTCGGCGTCGCCGCGGCCCCGGCCGCCGGTGCGGGCGCGGCCAAGGCCAAGCGCCGGGTCGGCGCCAAGAAGGCCGCCGCGGCGGTCTCCGGCGACACCCTGGCCTCGCCGATGCAGGGCACCATCGTCAAGGTCGCCGTCGAGGAGGGCCAGGTGGTCGCCGCGGGCGAGCTGATCGTGGTCCTGGAGGCCATGAAGATGGAGCAGCCGCTGAACGCCCACAAGGCGGGCACGATCGTCGGCCTCAAGGCCGAGGTCGGCGGCTCGGTCTCCAGCGGCGCGGCGCTCTGCGAGATCAAGGACGTCTGACCCGCCGACGGCACCCTTCGAGGGGGCGGGAGTCCTGGGACTCCCGCCCCCTCCGGGCCGTCCGGCCGCTTCCGCCCGGGCCGTCCGGTCCCGCCGGGCTGTCCGGCCCCTTCCGCCCGGGCCGTCCGCTTCCGCCGGGCTATCCGGCCGCGTCGAGCACCAGTTCCTCGACGCCGCACAGGAAGCCCGCCATCTGCGCGCGGCTCAGCAGCGCGCCGTCCGCCACCATCCGCAGCTCGACCGCGCCGGGCACCGCCACCACGTCCACCGCGACGGACACCCCCGGGCGGGCCGGGAACTCCTCCGGGAAGCTCAACTCCCGCTCCCCCGCACCCCCCTGGCCCGGCGCGTCGGCCATCAGCGCGGCCAGCGGGTCCCGGGTGTCGTTCCAGAACACCGAGTGGTCGGCCAACTCGACGCCCGCCGCCCGCAGTCCGTCCAGGTCGGCGTCCAACCGCGGCTTGTCGTAGCCGGAGTGCCGGTAGGCGGTGAGCGCCGGGCCGTGGGCGCGGCGGACCGTCTCGGCGAAGTCCGCGGCGATCTCCGGCAGGTGGAACAGGCCCTCCTGGGCGAGCGTGGTGACGGCCTCGGCGGCCTGCTCGGTGAACCGGTTGCCGACCACCACCTGGCACAGGAACTCGCGCTGCCCGCCCAGCCGCCCCAGCTCGGTCGCGGCGGCGGCCAGCAGCACCGTGGCGTCGCCGGTGCGCAGCCGGGCGGCGGCCTCCGGGAGGGCGGCGGCCAGCGCCGGGGAGCGCAGCACCGCGCACGGGAAGGTCCGCTCCGGGTCGGGCGCGGCGGCCGGGCGGGGCAGCAGGGCGCGCGGGCCGGCGGTCAGCTTCTCCCGCCAGTGCCGGCGGGCGGCGGCGTCCCGGCGGCGGCCCCGCACGGTGGCCTGCTCGGCGGCCTCCTCCAGCGGCTGGGCGAACTCCCGCTCGGCGCGCAGGTCCCGGGCGCTGCGCCCGGCGGCCAGCAGCATCAGGTCGCGGACGCCGCGGCGCATCCCCCAGCCGTCCGAGGCGGTGTGCGAGAGCACCAGGACGGTCTGCCGGACCAGGCCGTCGACCAGCACCAGGCCGATCCGCGCCGGCCACTCGCGGGCCGGGTCGAAGGGCCGCCGGGCGTACTCGGCGAGCAGTTCCCCGGCCGCGTCGGCGGCCCGCTCGGGCGTGTCCCGGTGCAGCAGCGCCACCGGGAGGGTGCCGTCGGCGTCCACCAGCTGGACCAGGTCGCCGTCCTCCTCGACCAGCCGGGTGCGCAACGCGTCGTGCAGGTGCAGCAGTTCGGTGTAGGCGCGGAGCACGCCGGCCGGCTCCGCGCCGGGCTCGACGGGGGCGGCCAGCCGCAGGTTGTAGCGGGGCGCGTCGGTGCCGAGCCGGACCAGGGCGGAGTGGATGGCGCGCTGTCCCCAGGTCGCGGGGCCGCGTCCGCCGCGCGCCTCACGCACCGTCAGTTCTGTTGTGCGGTCGAGTGTTTCGCTCGCTGCGTCCATGGGCGCAGACGCTACAAGCGGGTCGGCCGCGGCGGCCAGGGATCGGCCGCGGGCGGGCCGGAACCGGTCAGTGCGGCCGTCCGGTGGTGGGGGCTACCGGTGCTCCGCCCCGACGGCGGCGCGGCCGGGCGGCGGGGCCGGGCGGCAGGGCCGGGCGGCGGGGCCGGTGCGCCCCGCTCAGCGGATCCGTTCGGCCAGCCGGGCGGTGGGCGGCAGGGCGCCGCCGTGCGGTGCTCCGCCGTGCGGCGCTCCCCCGTGCGGGGCGGGGCGGCGCTGGCCGGGCAGCGGGCTGCCGGGGGCCAGGCCGGGCTGCGGCGGGACCGGGCGGCGGGCGGGCTGCTGGTGCCCGGCGGTCTCGGCGGCCAGGCCGAGCGAGGCCACCGAGACCTGCACCCCGCAGTCGGCGAGCGCGTGCTGCTCGCGGGAGGTGAGGTCCTCCAGCAGGGTGCGCTCGTCGGTGACCAACCGGGTGATCGCCTCGGTGGCGACGGTCTGGAACATGCTGTCCGCGCCGAGCTTGGTGTGGTCGGCCAGCACGATCACCTCGTTGGCGGCCTGCACCAGCGCCCGGTCCACCGAGGCGGAGAGCATGTTGGCGGTGGACAGGCCGCGTTCGGCGGTCAGGCCGCTGCCGGAGATGAAGGCCTTGGTGACCCGCAGCCCGGCCAGCGACTGCTCGGCGCCGCTGCCCACCAGGGCGTAGTTGGAGCCGCGCAGGGTGCCGCCGGTCATCACCACCTCCACCCGGTTGGCGTGCGCCAGCGCCTGGGCGACCAGCAGCGAGTTGGTGACCACCGTCAGGCCGGGCACCCGGGCCAGCCGGCGGGCCAGCTCCTGGGTGGTCGTCCCGGCGCCGACCACGATGGCGTCGCCCTCCTCGACCAGGTCCGCGGCGAGGTCGGCGATGGCGCTCTTCTCGGCGGTGGCGAGGTGGGTCTTCTGCGGGTAGCCCGGGTCCCGGCTGAACCCGCCGGGCAGCACCGCGCCGCCGTGTCGGCGGTCGAGCAGCCCTTCGGACTCCAGCGCCCGGACGTCCCGGCGCACGGTGACTTCGGAGGTCTGGACGACGCGGGCCAGCTCACGGAGCGACACGGCTCCGTTGGCGCGCACCATCTCTAGGATCAACTGGCGACGTTCTGCTGCAAACACAGGACCGACGGTAACCCGAGTGACCTTCTGCTTTCAGGCGTTTGCACCTGGTAACGGGATTTGCTCACCTCGGAACGGCGCACGACCGTACAATGCGCGCTCCTCCGCCCGGGTGAGCCGGGCGGTGCGCGCCCGGCTCGTTCCCGTACGTCCCGCGCGCCCCCGGGCCGCGGTCCGCTAGGAGCCCGCGCCCTCGCGCTTGCGGATGTGCAGCTGGCGGGCCGCCTCGGCGGTCGAACCGGACAGCGACGGGTAGACCGTGAAGGCGCTCGCGACCTGCTCCACCGTCAGGTTGTTGTCCACCGCCAGCGAGATCGAGTGGATCAGCTCGGAGGCGCGCGGGGCGACCACCACGCCGCCGACCACGATGCCGGTGCCGGGGCGGGCGAACAGCTTCACCAAGCCGTCCCGGATGCCCTGCATCTTGGCCCGCGGGTTGCCGCGCAGCGGGAGCTTGACCTCGACGGCGTCCATCTTCCCGCAGGACACGTCGGCGTGGGTGTAGCCGACGGTGGCGATCTCCGGGTCGGTGAACACGTTGGAGGCGACGGTCTTCAGGTTCAGCGGCTGCACCGCGTCGCCGAGCGCGTGGTACATCGCGATCCGGCCCTGCATGGCGGCCACCGAGGCCAGCATGAAGACGCCCGTGCAGTCGCCGGCCGCGTACACGCCGGGGGCGGAGGTGCGGGAGACCCGGTCCACCTTGATCTGGCCCCAGTCGTTGACCGCGACGCCGGCCTCCTCCAGGCCCAGGTCCGCGGTGTTGGGGATCGAGCCGACCGCCATCAGGCAGTGCGTGCCGGTGATCACCTTGCCGTCGGCGAGGGTCACCTCGACCCGGTCGCCCACTCGCTTGGCGCTCTCCGCCCGGGAGCGGCTCATCACGTTCATCCCGCGGCGGCGGAACACGTCCTCCAGCACCTCGGCCGCGTCCGGATCCTCGCCCGGGAGCACCCGGTCGCGCGAGGAGACCAGCGTGACGTTCGAGCCGAGCGCCTGGTACGCGCCGGCGAACTCGGCGCCGGTGACGCCGGAACCGACCACGATCAGCTCGCGCGGCAGCTCCTCCAGGTCGTACACCTGCGTCCAGGCCAGGATCCGCTCGCCGTCCGGCTGCGCGTCGGGCAGCTCGCGCGGGCGGACGCCGGTGGCGATCAGCACCGCGTCGGCGCGCACCGACTCGGTCCCGCCGTCGGCCAGTTCGACCAGCACCTCGCGGGAGCCGTCGATCGCCTGGCCGCCGCCGCCCAGCCGGCCGCGACCGCGCAGCACGGTGACCCCGGCCCGGGTGACCGCCTGGGTGATGTCGTGCGACTGGGCGATCGCCAGCCGCTTGACGCGCCGGTTGACCTTGCCGAGGTCGACGCCGACCACCCGGGCCGGGTCGGCCGGGTCCGCCGTGCCGTCCGCGACCAGGATGCCCAGTTCCTCGTAGGAGCTGTCGAAGCTGGTCATCACCTCGGCGGTGGCGATCAGCGTCTTGGACGGCACGCAGTCCGTCAGCACCGCCGATCCGCCCAGACCGTCGCGGTCGACGACGGTCACCTCCGCGCCGAGCTGGGCGGCCACGAGGGCCGCCTCGTATCCGCCTGGTCCGCCACCGATGATCACGATCCGAGTCACGTGCCCCATTCTCCCGCATGCCGGAACCGATTCCACGCCGGGGCCGTTGTTGTTCCCCTCTCACTCGCCTCCCGGCCGCCTTCCGGCCGCCTCCCGCCCTCCCGCCCGCCCCCTCCGCCTCTCGTCCCCCACGCGCCCCGCGCCCGCTCCCCGCCCGCTCCCCGAGGTCAGCCGGTCCACCCGCCGCCACCGGCGGTCGCCGCACCGGGACGCTCCCGTCCGACGCACGCCCCGCCCCCGGCCCGGCGGGTCCGCCCGCGGGGGCCTCCCTCCACCGCGGGCCCGCCCCCGGCGCGCAGCCCGGCGGGCCGTCCGGCTCCCGTAGGCTGGCGCCATGTCGCTCTACGCCGCCTACGCCACCAACCTCGACGCCCGGCAGATGTCCCGCCGCGCCCCGCACTCCCCGCTGCGCGGCACCGGCTGGCTGCCCGGCTGGCGGCTGACCTTCGGCGGTGAACAGCTCGGCTGGGAGGGCTCGCTGGCCACCGTGGTGGAGGACGAGAAGGAGCAGGTCTTCGTCTCGCTCTACGACGTCGCCCCGATGGACGAGGAGGGCCTGGACCGCTGGGAGGGCGTGCAGCTCGGCATCTACCGCAAGGTGAAGCTGCGGGCCCAGACCCTGGACGGCGAGGTCGCGGTCTGGACGTACGTGCTCAACGACTACGAGGGCGGACTGCCGGCCGCCCGCTACCTGGGCCTGATCGCGGACGCGGCGGAGAGCGCCGGCGCCCCCGACGACTACGTCCTGGACCTGCGCCGCCGGCCCTGCTGAGGCCGCCGGCCTTCCCGCACCGCCGCTTTTCCCGTTCCCGCCCTCCCCTTGCCCCGCGCTTTCCCCCGCCCGCCCCGCGCTTTCTCCCGCCCGTCCCGCGCTTTCTCCCGCTTTCTCCCGGGCGCTTTCCCTCCCCGGCTCCGCACTTTCCTCCGTGCTTTCCTCCCGGCCGACGCCCCCGGCCGGGGAGGAATCCTGTCGTTCCACGCAATCCGGGTAACGATCCGGCATGCCCTGGGCGTGCTGTCTACGCGCGTAGGCAGATGTGACCTATCCTCGACCGTGTGAACGCATCTCCTCAGACGGTCGTCTCCGCCGACCCCTACGCCGCTGCCCGGGCCGCCGCCGACCGGCTGCGCGAACTCACCGGCGCCGAGCGCCACGACGTCGCCCTGGTGATGGGCTCCGGCTGGGTGCCGGCCGCCGACGCCCTGGGCGAGACACTCGCGGAATTCCCGGTCACCGACCTGCCCGGCTTCCCCGCCCCCGCGGTGGCCGGCCACGCCGGCACCATCCGCTCGGTGCGGATTCCCGGCGGCGGCGAGCGCCGCGCACTGGTCTTCCTCGGCCGCAACCACTACTACGAGGGCCACGGCGTGGCCACCGTGGTGCACGGCGTGCGCACCGCCGCCGCGGCCGGCTGCCGCACCGTCGTGCTCACCAACGGCTGCGGCGGCCTGCGCCAGGGCTGGGTCCCCGGGCAGCCCGTGCTGATCAGCGACCACATCAACCTGACCGCGGACTCCCCGATCGTCGGCGCCAACTTCGTCGACCTCACCGACCTGTACTCCAAGCGCCTGCGCGCCCTGTGCCGCGAGGTCGACCCGACCCTCGACGAGGCCGTGTACGTGCAGTTCCGCGGCCCGCACTACGAGACCCCGGCCGAGGTCAACATGGCCCGGGTGATCGGCGGCGAACTGGTCGGCATGTCCACCACCCTGGAGGCCATCGCCGCCCGCGAGGCCGGCGCCGAGGTGCTCGGCATCTCGCTGGTCACCAACCTGGCCGCGGGCATCACCGGCGAACCCCTCAACCACGCCGAGGTGCTGGAGGCCGGCCGGGCCTCCGCCGAGCGGATGGGCACCCTGCTGGCGAAGGTCCTGGAGCGGATCTGACACCCCGGCGGGAGCCCGACTCCCGCCCCGCACGGCAGTTCTGACGGAGAATCGGGAACCGTGACGGCGAGCAGCACACGACGGCGGACCGGCCCCGACCCCACGGGACCGGTCCGCCGTCGCGACTACGACGCCCGCCGCCCACCCCCGTCCCCTCTCCTCTCCTCCCTGCTTCTCTCCTCCTGACACCTCTCCTCCTCACACCCCTCGTCCTCCACACCCAGGGAGCGGGCCGCATGCCGAAGGCACCCACCACCGACCTCTTCGACCGGGCCCGCGCCTGGCTGGCCGAGGACCCCGACCCGCAGACCCGCGCGGAGCTGACCGCGCTGCTGGCCGCCGCCGAGGGGCCGGAGGCCGAGTCCGAGGAACGGATCGCCTGGTCCCGGCTGGCCGAACGCTTCGCCGGACGGCTCCAGTTCGGCACCGCCGGGCTGCGCGGTGAGCTGGGCGCCGGGCCGATGCGGATGAACCGCGCCGTGGTGATCCGGGCCGCCGCCGGCCTGGCCGCGTACGTCCGGAAGAACCCGGCGCTCGGCGACCTGGTGGTGATCGGCTACGACGCCCGCCACAAGTCGTACGACTTCGCGCTCGACACCGCCGCCGTGGTGGTGGGCGCCGGGCTGCGCGCCGCGCTGCTGCCCCGCGCGCTGCCGACGCCCGTCCTGGCGTTCGCGATCCGGCACCTGGGCGCGGCGGCCGGCGTGGTGGTCACCGCCAGCCACAACCCGCCGCAGGACAACGGCTACAAGGTGTACCTGGGCGACGGTTCGCAGATCGTCCCGCCCGCGGACGCCGAGATCGCCGCCGAGATCGACGCGCTGGGCGCGCTCGCCGACGTCCCGCGCGCCGAGTCCGGCTGGGAGGTGCTCGGCGACGACGTCCTCGCCGCCTACCTCGCCCGCGCCGCCGCCGTCCTCGACCCGGCCGGGCCGCGCGACCTGGCCACCGTCTACACCCCGCTGCACGGCGTGGGCCGCGACGTGCTGCTCGCCGCGTTCGCCACCGCCGGGTTCCCGGCGCCGGTCCTGGTCGCCGAACAGGCCGAGCCGGACCCGGACTTCCCCACCGTCGCGTTCCCCAACCCGGAGGAGCCCGGCGCGATGGACCTCGCCTTCGCCACCGCCCGCGCGGCCCGCCCGGACCTGGTCATCGCCAACGACCCGGACGCCGACCGCTGCGCCGTCGCGGTCCCCACCGCCGACGGCGACTGGCGGATGCTGCGCGGCGACGAGGTCGGCGCCCTGCTCGGCGCGGCCCTCGCCGCCAAGACCACCGACGGCGTGTTCGCCACCACCATCGTCTCCTCCACCCTGCTCGGCAGGATCGCCGCCGCGGCCGGGCTGGGCTACGCCGAGACGCTCACCGGCTTCAAGTGGATCGCCCGCGCCGAGGACATCCGCTACGGCTACGAGGAGGCCCTCGGCTACTGCGTCGACCCGGACGGCGTCCGCGACAAGGACGGCATCACCGCCGCCCTCCAGATCGCCGAACTCGCCGCCGGACTCAAGCGCGACGGCCGCACCCTCACCGACCTCCTCGACGACCTCGCCCTCACCCACGGCCTGCACGCCACCGACCAGCTCTCCGTCCGGGTCGACGACCTCAGCGTCATCACCGACGCGATGTCCACCCTCCGCGACAAGCCCCCCGTCGAACTGGCGGGCCTGACCGTCACCCGCGCCGACGACCTCACCACCGGCACCCCCGACCTCCCCCCGACCGACGGCCTCCGCTACCACCTCGACGGCCCCGCCGTCACCTCGGCCCGCATCGTGGTCCGCCCCTCCGGCACCGAGCCCAAGCTCAAGTGCTACCTCGAAGCCGTCCTCCCCGTCCCCACCCCGGCCGACCTCCCGGCCGCCCGCCTCCGCGCCCAGGCCCTCCTTGACGCCCTCAAGCACGACTTCGCGACGGCGGCGGACCTCGCCTGACAAAGCAGTTTCACGGACTAGGTCGGCCCCACCGCAGAGACACCGGCCCCTCGAAGAACGGGGCCCCGTCGAATTAATTCAACGGGGCCCTTTCATGCAAATCATAGGCGGCCTGCATCACCAATATCCTCGTTGAAACCGCCCTTCATTCTCAGAGTGCCGTCGAAGGTCAGCCACGCCTCGATCAGGGCCTCAGCAGGGCCACCCGGAATTTGCAACACTCCTAACCCGGCTGATCGCGCCCGGAGGAATGAAACCCGCCAAGAGAACTTCACGCGAAAACCTAGTTCTATTAATTGCAGTAAATTCTCTAATGTTATGCAGCGCACGCCCCGCATCATCGGAGATGTCGACGATTTGACTAGTGCCAAGCTTGCTCAAGTCGATCGCCACGACCCTCCGGCCCAACCATCGAGATTCGAGTGCTACCTCCAAGCCGCGGATTGCCAATATGAATTTCGACTTCAATTTCTGCTTACTTTCATGAATTACATTCCCGGCCGGTGTGCATGTAACATATGGATCCTTTGCAACAGGCCTCCAGGATGGGCCCTCATCCGATCGGAGATTCCGAGCTGCTGTTCGCCGATCAGACCGGCATCCGCTAGGGCCCGTCTTCAAAGATCAAATCCAGAGCAGGATTGAGGCGATGGTGACGGTGGCCTGGTAGGACTCGATGGTCTTGTCGTAGCGGGTGGCCAGGCCGCGCCACTGCTTGAGCCGGTTGAAGCAGCGTTCGACGACGTTGCGCAGGCGGTAGGCCGCCCGGTCGAACACGGGCGGGCGTCCGCCGCTCCGGCCCCGGTTCAGTCGGCCCAGGGCCTGGTCGGCGCGTTCGGGGATGGTGTGGCGGATGCCGCGCCTGCGCAGGTAGGCGCGGATCTTCCGGGAGCTGTAGCCCTTGTCGGCGATGACGTGGTCGGG
>NZ_QLLT01000042.1 GCF_003259315.1 Kitasatospora sp. SolWspMP-SS2h
GGCCGAGACCCGCGCCGTACTCGCCTCCTCACTCGCCATGCTCCGCACCAAGCACGCCGACCTGCCCAGCCGCAAGCACGGCAACCCGCCGATGTGAAGCAGCACCGGAAGGCAAGTGATGACGGGATTCGCCGTTCGGATCGTCAGGGGCGAACTGTCCGATGACGAACTCGCCGCCCTGACCGCCGTTCTGATGACCCGCGCGGCAGAGCCTCGCTCCATCCGTGACCACCGCCGCCCCAGGGCGCACTGGTGCCGTCGCGAGTGCCGGGCCTGCTACCGCAGCCCCGTCAGCTGGCGTTGAAACCGACGCCCGATCCGCCGCACGCAGAGTGACTCGTCGGTGGCGTGGCCGAAGCCCGCGCCGACGCCAGGACCGATCGCGGCCGGGGGCCGGACCCGGCCGCTCTCTCGGCCCGGATCCGCGCACGCGGTCTCCGGCGCCCGTCCCTCGGCAGCACCACCGGCCGCATCCCTGTCGGCGAACGCACCCGCTGCGCGGCCCGCTGCAGGTGTCTCCGCCCCTTCCCCCCATGCGCCCGGCCCCGCCCCTCTCGCAACACGCCGCAGCCCGCCGCAGCCCGCCGCAGCCCGCCGCAGCCCGCCGCAGGCGCTCCTCCCCTCCCCACATGCGCCCGCCGCCGTCCCGTCGGACCCTGGTGTGGGGGCTTCCCCCCCGGAGGAGGTGGCGCGATGCAGCCGTTGGAGTTCCGCGTGGTGGACCTTCCCGAGGCCTCGCTGCACAAGACCGCCGTGCTGGTGCTCGGGCAGCACCGGGCGGTGCTGGTCGGTGCGGGGCTGCGGCTCTCGGACGGGCGGCGGCTGGCCCGGGAGGTCGAGGACTCGGGGCGGCGGCTGAGCGCCGTCCTGGTGCCGCACTACGCGCCGGACTGCTGGCTGGCGGCGGAGGTGCTGCGCGACGCCTTCCCCGAGGCGCGGATGCTCGCCCCCGACCCGGTCCGCGCCCGGATCGAGCGCGACTACCCGGCGGTGCGTGCCGCCTGGGCCGGGCTGGGGGCCGAACTCCCCTCCCGCCTGGTCGCGTTGGAGCCGCTGGAGGGCGACGCCGTCGAGCTGGAGGACCACCGGCTGGAGCTGCGCGGGGCGTCCCTGGGGCTGCCCGAGCACCACTACCTGTGGGAGCACCGGAGCCGGACGCTGCTCGGCGGCCCGCTGCTCTGGCTGAACGTGCACCCGTGGCTGGCCGACACCCCGGACGCCGCGCAGCGCGAGGCGTGGATCGGCCTGCTCGACGAGATGGCGGCGCTGGAACCGCTGCGCACCGTCCCGGGCCACCGCCACCCGACCGCCCCCGGCCCCGCCGCTCCCCCCGCCGACCCGACCGACCCGACCGACCCGATCGGCTGGACCGGCGACTACCTGCGCGCGTTCGCCACCGAACTCGGCAAGCCCGTCGCCGCGGACGCCGTCGTGGCCGCCCTGCTGCACCGCTACCCGTCCGCCGCGCTGCCCGCCTCCGTCGGCCCGGCCGTCCGGACCGCCCGGGAGCGGAGCGCCACCGCCTGAACCGGGCTGCCCCGCACCGCACCGTCAACCGGCCGCCGCCCACGCTCACCCCCGGCCCCGGGCGCGTTCCCGCGACCCCACCCCACAACCGCGACATATTGGACACCCAGCACCGCCGCACCGCTTCGCACCACCCCGCGCCACCGAACCACCGCGCCGCCGAACCGCCGCTCGACCGACGACAGGAACACCGCCGTGCTCGCCAAGCAGTACGAGATCACCCTGCCCGCCGACTACGACCTCGACATCATCCGCCGCCGGATCAAGGCCGGCGCCCCGCTGCTGGACGACCGGCCGGGGCTCGGCTTCAAGGCGTGGCTGATCCGCGAGCGCGGGACGGACGGCTCGCCGGTCAACCAGTACGCGCCGCTGTACGTGTGGCGCTCGGACGGGGAGGCGGCCCGGTTCCTGGTCGGCGGCGGGGGCTTCGAGAACATCGTCCGGGACTTCGGGCGCCCGACCGTCCGCCACTGGACCGTCCTCGCCCACTTCTCCGGCCCGGCCCGCACCGCCGTCGCCGAGCCCGGCACCGCCACCCGCCGGCTGACCACCGTCCCGGCCGGCCCGGACCCGCTGGCGCTCGCCGCGCACGTCGGGCAGGAGGTGGAGCAGCTGCGCGAACTGGCCCGCGACCCCGGCGTGCACACCGCCGTGCTGGCCCTCGACCCGTCCGGCTGGGAGCTGCTGCGCTTCGTCCTCCGCTCGGACGAACTCGCCGACGTCCCGTCCGCCGACCCCACGGCCGACCCGGCGACGACGCTCTTCCGGCTCCCCCACCTGTCCGCCCCGGAGCTGTCCGCCTTCCCCGAGGGCCGCGTCTGGTAGCCCCCGGCCCCGGCGACCCGCCCCGCTCCCGCCCGGCCGCCCGCCCGACCGCCCGACCGCCTACTCCAGCACCCCGATCTTCCGCGCGCACCAGCCCCAGGCGTTCCAGCCCTGGCGGCGCAGGATCTCCTCGCCCACGGTGATCTGCTGCCGCCGGCTCGCGCGGTCGGGGCGGTCGGCGTAGCGCAGGCCGCCCGCCTCCCGCCAGGTGGGCGGCCAGATCTGCAGGCCGCCGTAGTAGCCGTTGCCGGTGTCGGCCTGCCAGTCGCCGCTGCTCTCGCAGTCGGCGAGCCGGTCCCACACCGCGTCGGACACCGCCTGGCGGGCGGCGGCGGGCGTACCGGCCGTCGTGGCGGCAGCGGCGGGGAGCAGCAGGCCGAGCGCGATCAGCGCCCGGCCGGACGAGTAGGGCATCCGCAGAGGTATTCGCATCCCCCGACGCTACGCACCGCACCCGCCGCACCACTCTCCGGACACCGCCGAGCGGGTGGCCCCGCCCCGGACCCGGCCCCCGCCGCGCGCCCCGCGAACGGCGGAAGCCGCCACCCCCGGGGTACGGGGTGGCGGCTTCACGCCGACGGGGTGGGGCCGACGGGCGGCCCCGGAGGAAGCGGTGCTTCCACGGGGTGGGTCAGACGGACAGGACCTGGCCCGGGTAGATCAGGTCCGGGTTGCCGCCCACGACACCGGAGTTGCTGGTGTACAGGGTGTGCCAGTCGACGCCCAGGCTGTCCGCGATCTTGGACAGGGTGTCGCCGGCCTGCACGGTGTAGCTGTTGCCGGACTTGGCGGTGTTGGTGTCGGTGGTCGCCGCGGCGGACTTGTTCTTCCAGGTCTGCTTCGGGGCCTCCTGCGCGGCGGCCTTGGGGGCCTGGGCGCGGGACTCGGAGCGGGAGGCCTTGGCGGAGTCGCCCGAGGCGGCGCTGTTCGACTTCGCGGAGGAGGTCGACTTCGAGGACGAAGCGGACGAGGAGGAGCTGCCGGACGAGGTGTCGACCTGGGCCGGGGCGCCGCCCTTGGTCAGGCCGGCCTTCACCGAGCAGACGGGCCAGGCGCCCGGGCCCTGCGAGGCCAGGACCTTCTCGGCGACGGCGATCTGCTGCGCCTTGCTGGCCTGGTTGGCCTGCGGGGCGTAGGCGGTGCCGCCGAAGGCGGCCCAGGTGGAGGAGGTGAACTGCAGGCCGCCGTAGAAGCCGTTGCCGGTGTTGATCGACCAGTTGCCGGTCGACTCGCACTGCGCGACCTTGTCCCAGGTGGAGACGTCCGCGGCGGAGGCCGTGTTGGCCGTGACGAGGCCGGCCACCGGGGCGGCGAGCAGGGCGCCGCCGACGACCGCCGCGCGAACGCGGTTGCGCTTGGGGGCGGTGGTGGCAGCGGCGGTCTCGTTACGGAAGGTCATGAGATTCCTCTCAACATCCCCGGGATAGGGCAGGCGGAACCAGGCCCCGGCGGGGCCGTGCTCGCTCGCCAAGTCCGTTGGGCGACCGGTCACGTGTCGGACGTGCCGTTGCCGCCCCGGCCACCTGTCCGCATCCCCGGCGGCGGCTGGCTGCCGTCGCGCCGGTGGGCGCAGGGCCCGGGTTCCGGGGTGAGCCGGAGGGGGGCCGTGCGTCGGGGGTGAACCCGGGAGGTGCTCGTTGCACCGGGCAAAAACCTACGATTCGGACTCCGCGGTGCCAAACAGTTTCGGGTCGCCCCAGGTCAAAGCAGTGTTACCGGCGGTATCGATCATGGCCGTCGCGGGTAAATGTCCATTTCATCCGCTTTTTCCAAGATCAAACCATATGTGGATATGGCCCCGGTCACACCGGAACCCGTGTGAGGTCGAGCACAGCGTCGACGGAAGGTGGTCCTCCGCACACGCGGAGCGATCAGAAACCGTGCAAATTCCGTCGCCCGGCCGTCCACCCGTGACCCCAGCCACAACCTCCCGTTGGTAATGGCGGTCGGCGCTCCCCGCGCCGCGCGCCCGGGAGGTCCCGCCCGGGGCACCCGAACGAGCACCTGGAACGTCAGGGCGAACGAGGAGTCTGCTAGTGCCGCGCATGCTTGAGGTGAGCGAGGACGTACGCGCCGAGATCGGCGACGACGAGACCGAGAGCCTGCTCGCGGGCGCCCACGCCCCCGACGCGTACGACTGCACCTCCTGCCGACAACCGGGCGACTCGCTGTACGAGCCCACCAGCACCGTCCTGTTCGTCGGCGAGGAGACCGCGGTGCTGGCCTTCGCGCACGCCCGCTGCGTCCCGTCCCAGGTGGTGCCGGTGGACGAGCAGCAGCTGCGCGGCGCGGTCGAGTCGATCGGCCAGGGCGGCGCCGCCGCCGTCGACCCGGCGGCCCCGCCCGCCGGGCCCGCCGCGCCGCAGCCCGCGCTCCGGGTGGACATCCCGGAGCCGATCACCGCCCCGCCGACCGCGCCGCCCGGCCAGCCGCAGCCCGCGGTGCTCGGCGTGACCTGCGGCATCGTGCTGTGCGGCGACACCCAGCACGCCGCGCTGGTGGTCGAGCCGACCGGGCCGGTGGGCCGCCCGGGCAGCGTGCACGGCGAGGACGAGTTCCTCTCGCTGCTCACCGAGCACGGCTTCCAGATCGTCCAGGACGTCAACCAGGCGCCGGCCCGGCCGCGGGCCGGCTGGTCGGTGCTGATGGCGATGGGGCAGCTGCACGCGATCCTCCAGCCCTCGGCGAACGGCGGCTCGGCCGCCTGGTGGCAGGCCCACCAGCCGCTCCAGGTCACCCCGGGGTGGCGGGCCGCGGCGGCCCGCAAGTCCGAGGTGATCATGTACGCGGTGCCGGCCGGCACCATCGGCCGCCAGCCCCGCGAGGACCTGCTGCGGATCGCCATGGACCGGGCCGCCGCCGGCGGCCTGCTCGCCGCCGGCATGCTCCCGCTGGCCGGCACCTGAGAGCGGGGACGCGCCGATGACCGACCCCGTGAACGACCCGGCCACCACCCCGGACGGCCCCGACGCCCCGGCGGTCCCGGCCGCCCGGAGCGCCGTTGACCAGGGCACGGGCCCCCCGACCGGGCGAGGACCGGTGGCGGCGTCCCCGCATCCCAAGCCGGTCTCGCTCGTTGGCTCCTACGTGTACAGCTACGACCTCGCGTCCCCCGGCCGTCCCTCCGCCCAGTCCGGCCCCGGCGGCGCCGGCCGGTCGATCCCGAACATGCGCCCGTCGTACGACGCCGAGCACCCGGTGTCGGCCACCCCGATCTACGACACGCTGTACTCCGAGTACCGACGGATGTTCCGGGCACTGCCCGGCGACCGCTCCGGCGAGGAGGGGATGCGGTTCACCGGCTTCGCGGTCCGCGAACCGCAGCCCCAGCCCGCGTCCCCGTCCCCCGCGCACCCGCGCGAGGCCCCCGACCGGCCGGGCACCCTGGCGTACGCGCAGCAGCACCAGTCGTTCGACACGTACGCCGGGCAGGCCCCGGGCGCCCCGCAGTTCATGCCCGCGCAGACCTCCGCCGCGCAGGCCAACGGCCAGGGCTGGGTGGCCTCCGGCTACCTGGGCGCCCCGGGCGGCACCCCCGCCCCCGGCGGCGGCACCCCGGGCGGGCGGCACCGCTCGGTGCTCTCCCTGCCCCCGGGCCGGGACGCCTGACCCGGCACCGCGCCGGAGCGCAGCACGAGGACGCGCCGGAGCGCGCCACGAGAAGGGGAGAGGGCCGCGGACACCCGTCCGCGGCCCTCTCCCCCGTTTCGGCTACTCCCGCTACTTCTTCTTGCGCTTCTCCCGGACCCGGACCGAGATCGAGATCGGGGTGCCCTCGAAGCCGAACTCCTCGCGCAGCCGGCGCTCGACGAACCGGCGGTAGCCCGCCTCCAGGAAGCCGGACGCGAACAGCACGAACCGCGGCGGGCGGGTGCCCGCCTGGGTGCCGAACAGGATGCGCGGCTGCTTGCCGCCGCGGATCGGGTGCGGGTGCGCGGCGACCAGCTCGCCGAGGAAGGCGTTCAGCCGGGCGGTCGGGACGCGGGTCTCCCAGCCGGCCAGCGCGGTCTCGATCGCCGGGACGAGCTTCTCCATGTGGCGGCCGGTCTTGGCCGAGACGTTCACCCGGGGCGCCCACTGCACCTGCACCAGGTCGCGCTCGATCTCGCGCTCCAGGTAGAAGCGGCGCTCCTCGTCCAGCTGGTCCCACTTGTTGTAGGCGATGACCACGGCGCGCCCGGCCTCGACGGCCATCGAGATGATCCGGGTGTCCTGCTCGGCGAGCGTCTCGCTGGCGTCGACCAGGACGACCGCGACCTCGGCCTTGTCCAGCGCGGCGGAGGTGCGCAGCGAGGCGTAGAAGTCGGCGCCGGCGGTCTGGTGGACCCGGCGGCGGATACCGGCGGTGTCGATGAACTTCCAGGTCTTGCCGCCGAGTTCGATCAGCTCGTCGACCGGGTCGCGGGTGGTGCCGGCCAGCTCGTTGACGACCACCCGGTCCTCGCCGGCCACCTTGTTGAGCAGGCTGGACTTGCCGACGTTCGGCCGGCCGATCAGCGCGACCCGGCGCGGGCCGCCGGGCGCGTACCCGTCGCCGAACAGCTGCGGCGGGGCCTCCGGGAGGACGGCCAGGACGGCGTCCAGCAGGTCGCCGGAGCCGCGGCCGTGCAGCGCGGAGACGGGGTAGGGCTCGCCCAGGCCGAGCGACCACAGGTAGGCGGCCTCGGCCTCGGTGGACGGGCCGTCGACCTTGTTGGCGCACAGCACCACGGGCTTGCCGGAGCGGCGGATCAGCCGGACCAGGGCGTCGTCGGTGTCGGTGGCGCCGACCTTGGCGTCCACCACGAAGAGCACCGCGTCGGCCTGCTCGATGCCCAGCTCGGCCTGCGCGGCGACCATCGCGTCCAGGCCGAGGACGTCGATCTCCCAGCCGCCGGTGTCCAGGACCTTGAACCGGCGACCGGCCCACATGGCCTCGTAGCTGACCCGGTCGCGGGTGACGCCCGGGCGGTCCTCGACGACCGCCTCGCGGCGGCCGATGATGCGGTTGACCAGGGTGGACTTGCCGACGTTCGGCCGGCCGACGATGGCCAGCACCGGCAGCGGGCCGGTGCCGTCCAGGTCGGCCTCGACCTCCTCGCCGTCGAAGCCCTCCTCGGCGGCCAGCGCCATGAACTCGGCGTACTCGGCGTCACCGAGGCCGCCGTGCTGGGCGGTGGTGTCGTTGCTCATGTTCCGTTTTCCGTTTCCCGGCCCGGCCCTTCCCAGGGGCGTGCCGTGCGTACCTGCCCCGTGGGCAGCGCGGACCGCGCGGATCTCGCGCGGTCGGGATGGTGCTGTTCCGGCCCCGGTGCCGCTAGGCAGCGGTCAGGCCGGCCTTCTGCTCGACCAGGTCGGCGATCGTGTCGATCACCTGGTCGAGGGTGAGTTCGCTGGTGTCCACCAGCACCGCGTCGGCGGCCTGGGTCAGCGGGGCGGTCTCCCGGGAGGAGTCCGCGGCGTCCCGGCGGGCCAGGTCGGCGGCCATCGCGGTGATGATCGCCTCGTCCACGCCCTTCGCCCGCAGCTCCGCGGCCCGGCGCTCGGACCGGGCCCGCTCGGACGCGGTCAGGAACACCTTCACGGTGGCGTTCGGGAACACCACCGAGCCCATGTCCCGGCCCTCGGCGACGATCCCGCGCTCGGCGTGCGAGGCGCAGCCGCGCTGCAGCTCCACCAGCCGGGCCCGGACCGCCGGGACAGCCGCCACGGCGCTCACCTTGGCGGTCACCTCGGGGCCGCGGATCGGCCCGGACACGTCCTGCCCGTCCACGGTTATGGTCGGCCCGGCGGCGTCCGTCCCGGACACGATCACCGGCTTCCCGCAGGCGATCGCCACCGCCTCCGCGTCCTCGACGTCCACCTCGTTGGCGAGCATCCACCAGGTCATCGCCCGGTACATCGCGCCGGTGTCCAGGAAGCTCAGCCCCAGCCGCGCGGCCACCGCCCGCGACACGGTCGACTTCCCGGACCCCGAAGGTCCGTCGATGGCGACGACGACCGGGCCGCTCGACGCTCGGTCGACACTGTCCACGGGGCGAACCTCTCTCTCACGACACCAGAACTCACCCTCAAGGTTAATGGACACCCGCCCACCCCCGACCCGCCCGGCAAAACCCCCCGCCGGCCCCTCCCCACAGGCCGACCACCCACCACCCCACCCCCGGAGCCCCGCGCAGCGGACCGCCGACACCCGCACCACCGCCGGCGCGACGGTCAACCGCACGGGCCCGACCTGCCGGCCCTCTTCTCCCCCACCCCCCAGAGCCCCGCGCAGCGGCTCCCCCTCCCGCCCCCGGAGCCCCGCGCAGCGGACCCCCCTAGTCCCGCACCCCCCACCCCCGCTCGCGCAGCCCCGCCGCCAGCACCCGCACCATCGCCGGCGCGACGGCCAGCTGCACGTGGCCGACCTGCTGGCCCGTCGAGTGCTCGATCGTCACGTCCTCGATGTTCACGCCCAGCGCGCCGACCTCGCCGAAGAGGCGGCCGAGTTCGCCGGGCTGGTCGCCGAGGACGACCGTGACGGTCTCGTAGCGGGTGGGCGGCGCCCCGTGCTTGCCCGGGATGCGGGCCTGGCCGGTGTTGCCGCGGCGCATGACGGCCTCGATGCCGGCCGCGCCCGTGCGCCGCTCGCCCTCGTCGGCGGCCTGGAGGGCCCGCAGCGCGGTGACGGTGTCCGCGAGGTCGGCGGCGAGGTCGTCGAGGACGTCGGCGACCACGCCCGCGTTGGCGGAGAGGATGTCGATCCACATCGCGGGGTTGGAGGCGGCGATCCGGGTGACGTCGCGCACGCCCTGGCCGGAGAGCCGGACGGCGGTCTCGTCGGCGTGTTCGAGCCGGGCGGCGACCAGCGAGGAGAGCAGTTGCGGGGCGTGGGAGACGAGGGCGACGGCCCGGTCGTGGTCGGCGGCGTCCATCACGATCGGCATGGCCCCGCAGAGGGCGACGAGTTCGAGCGCGGCGTTGAGGGTCTCGGTGTCGGTGTCGGCGGTGGGCGTGAGCACCCAGGGGCGGCCCTCGAACAGGTCGGCGGTGGCGGCGAGCGGCCCGGAGCGTTCGCGGCCGGCCATCGGGTGCGAGCCGATGTAGTGGACGGTGTCGAGTCCGAGCGTGGCGATCTCGCCGCGCGGCCCGGCCTTGACGCTGGCGACGTCGGTGTAGCAGCGGGCCAGGCCGCGCCGCTGGCAGTCCGCGAGGACCTTGCCGACCAGGGCGGGCGGGACGGCGATGACGGCCAGGTCGACGGGCCCGTCGGGGAGTTCGGTGGTGCCCGCGCCGAGCGAGGCGGCCGTGCGGGCGGCGTCCTGGTCGGCGTCCTCCAGGTGGACGCTGATCCCCCGGCGGGTGAGGGCGAGCGCGGCGGAGGTGCCGATCAGTCCGGTGCCGATGACGGCGGCTGTGCGCATGGCGGCTTCTCGTCTCGCGGGTGCGGTCAAGGGGTGTCGGGCCCCATCCTCTCGTACGCCCCGGCGGCCGCGCATACCGCCCCGGCGGGGCCCGTGGGCCGACGCGCAGGGGAAATCCGGGTGTGGTGACGGGGGTTGGGTGCAGACTGGGCGCCCGGGTCCGGGGTGCGGGCCGACGGGCGAAGGGGGCCAGGTGGCGGGGAAACGGGCGGTGTGGGAGTCCGGGTTGGAGTCGGTGGTGGTGCACGCGGTGGGCGCGGTGTGCCGGCGCCGGGCGTCGGGGGTGGTGCCGGCGGACGGCCGGGTGCGGGTGGCGGGGCTGCCCCGGCTGGCCGCGGCGGGGTCGCTGCGGGTGCGGGTGCTGTCGGGTGACGGGCGGGTCGCCGAGGCCCGGCTGGAGTACCCGGCCCGGGTCCGCTCCGATGACGAACGGCCCGCCTGGGAGCAGGAGTTGAAGGAGCTCCGGGCCCGGGTCGAGCTGCTGGAGGAGCGCCGCGCGCGGCTGGAGGAGCGGATCGCCGAGGTCGCGGCGCTGCGCCCGGTGCCGCCGCAGCGGCGCCGGGACGAGGGGCACCGGCGGGCTCCGGCGGACGCGGTGCTGGCGCTGGCGGAGTTCGTGGACACCCGGCTGGAGGTGCTGCAGGAGCGGGCGGTGGAGCTGGCCCAGGAGGTCCGGCTGGCCGAGCACGCCCTGCTGGTGGCCGAGGAGCGCGCGGACGCCCGTTCGAGCGCCGAGCGGCCGGGCGGCGTGGCGGCGGGGGCGTGCGCCGAGCTGACGGTGCGCGGCGCGGGCCCGGTGGAGCTGGAGGTGGAGTACGCGGTGCCGGGCGCGGTGTGGGTGCCGACGTACCGGCTGGCGCACCGCCGGGGCGAGCGCACCGCGCGGCTGGTGCTGCGGGCGTCGGTGGCGCAGCGCACCGGCGAGGACTGGTCGGGGGTGCGGCTGGCGCTGTCGACGGCGAGCCTGGTGCGCTCGGGCGCGCTGCCGGAGCTGGCCTCGCTGCGGATCGGCCGCCGGCAGGCGGTGCCCGCGCCCTCGGGGTGGCGGGCCCAGCCGGCCGGCCTGGACGACCTGTTCGCGGGCTGGCAGGACGCGCAGCGCGCGAAGCCGGAGCCGGAGCCGTACGCGGCGTCGGCTCCGGTGGCGGTGGCGGTGGCGGGCGGCGGTCCGGTGCCCGCGCCGAAGCCCGCGCCCCGGCCGTCGGCCCGGCGGGCGTCGGCGGCCCGGGCCCGGGGTCCGGCGGGCGCCCCGGGGGCGCCGGGGTTCGTCCCGACGGCCCCGCCGGTGCCGGTGGCGCCGGTGATGCCGATGATGCCGGTGGCCGCGTCCGCTCCCCCGCCGCCCCCGGCCCCCGCGGGCGCGGCACCGCCGGGCCAGGCGTACGGCGGGGCGCCGCAGGGCTACGGCGGGGCGGCCCCCGAGCCGTTCGCGGACTTCGCGCCGGCCGCCGCGCCCGACCCGCGCCCGTCCGCCGACCAGCTGGACTACCCGGCGATGGTGCTGGCGGGCCCGGAGGAGGAGTCGTACCGCCGGGGCCGGCTGTTCCCGGAGCCCGCGCGGCCCGGGGCGGGCGGGGGCGCGCTGTACGAGGCGGAGGCGGTGGGGCGGCTGCCGCTGCCGCGTTTCGGGGCGCCGCCGCGCGAGTCGGCGGGCGCCTTCGACCACCGCTTCGACGCGCAGGCCCCGGCGCACGTCCCCGCGGACGGGGGGTGGCACACGGTGGCGGTGGCGGAGCTGCCGGTGGGGGTGCGCACCGGCTACGTGACGGTGCCCTCGGTGGAGGAGGCGGTGTACGCGGTGCTGGAGCTGACGAACGCGACGGCGCACGCGCTGCTGGCCGGGCCGGTGGAGGTGTCGGTGGACGGCGACTTCCTGCTGACGGCGGCGCTGCCGACGCTGGCGCCGGGCGGGGTGCGGGAGGTGGGCCTGGGCCGGGCGGAGGAGCTGCGGGTGGCCCGGCACACCGAGGTGCGGGAGTCGACGTCGGGGGTGCTGAACTCGACGACGGTGCTGGACCACGGGGTGCGGATCGAGCTGGTGAACCGGCTGCCGCACGAGGCGTCGGTGGAGGTCCGCGAGCGGGTCCCGGTCCCGGGCGACCCGGAGGTGCGGATCGAGGAGCGGCCGGGCTGGTCGCCGCCGGCCGAGCCGTCCGCCGAGGTGCCCGCCTCGGCGCGGATCCGCCGGGTGGTGGTGCCGCCCGGCGGTTCGGTGGAGCTGACGGGCGGTTATGTGGTCCGCATCCCGGCCGGCAAGGCCGTGGTCGGCGGGAACCGGAGGAGTTGAACGTGCCGGAGGAGTGGAACGTGGCCGAGGAGACGATCGCCCTTCCGGTGACGGCCGTGACCTGTCTGGAGGACCGGGCACAGCTGGAGCGGACGGCGGAACTGGAGCTGTCGCCGGGCGTGCACCGGCTGCGGCTGGGCCCGGTGACGGCGCTGGCGGTGGACCGCTCGCTGCACGCGGCGCTGCTGCACGCGGACGGCGCGGACGGCGCGGACGGCGGCGGGGCGAAGGTGCTGGACGTGCGGCTGGTGCGGTCCTGGCAGCCGCCGGTGCCGCTGCCGCCGGGGCCGGAGGACTCGGCGCTGCGCCGCCGGGTGCACGACCTGGAGCGCGAGCACCTGGCCGAGTCGCGTCGCCAGGAGCGGTTGCAGGCCCGGCTGGCGCTGCTCGGCCAGCTGGCGGCGGACCTGCTGCGGGAGATCGGCGAGGGCGCGGGCAGCGGCGAGCTGGAGCAGGCCCGCTGGTCGCGCGAGCTGGACCGGGTGGACGCGGAGCGGGAGTCGTACGGCGAGCGGCTGCGGGCCTCGCGGCTGCGCTCGGTGGAGCTGGCGACCGAGCTGGCCCGGGCCGAGGAGGCGCTGGACCTCGCCGAGCGGGAGCCGGCCGAGCTGCTGGCGTTCGTGGAGCTGTCGGTGGAGTGCGCCGCGCCGGGCCGATTCCTGGCCCGGGTGGGGCACCTGGTGGCGTGCGCGCTGTGGCGTCCGGCGTACCGGGCGGAGCTGGTGGACGGCCGGCTGCGGCTGGAGAGCGACGCGGTGGTGTGGCAGCGCACCGGCGAGGACTGGTCGGACGTGCGGCTGACGCTGTCGACGGCGCGGTCGGCGTCGGCGGGCGAGCCGCCGGCGCTGGCCGAGGACCGGCTGGTGCTGCGGGAGCGCTCGGCGCAGGAGAAGAAGACCGTCGAGGTGGAGCTGCGGGAGCAGGCCGTCCCGGACGCCGGCCCGCTGGAGCCGGGCCTGCCGGGGGTGGACGACGGCGGCGAGGTGCGGGTGCTGCGGGTGGACGGCCCGGTGTCGGTGCCCGCGGACGGGCGGGCGCACCGGGTGCCGGTGAGCGTGTTCGAGGCGGCGGCGCGCAGCGAGTACGCGGCGGCGCCGGAGCTGTCGGACGCGGTGACGGAGGTGGTGTCGTTCCGCAACGCGGCGGGGCACGCGCTGCTGGCCGGCCCGGTGGACCTGGTGCGCGGCTCGGGCTACACCGGCCGGGGCGCGCTGGAGTTCACCGCGCCGGGCGCGCCGGTGCGGCTGGCGTTCGGCTCCTCGGACGGCCTGCGGGTGGTCCGGGAGGCGGACGAGCGCCGGGAGGGCGCGGGCCTGGGCGGCCAGCGCACCCTGGTGACCCGCACGGTGCGGCTGCACCTGTCGCGCTTCTCCGGCCCGGACGAGCACGGCGAGCGGGTGGTGGTGCTGCGCGAGCGCATCCCGGTCTCGGAGGTGTCGGCGGTGCAGGTGCGGCTGCGCAAGGAGCACTGCTCGCCGCCGCCGGACGAGCTGGACGCCGAGGGCATCGTCCGCTGGGAGATGCCGCTGCCGCCGGGCGGGCGGTGCACGGTGACGCTGGTGTACGAGATCGCGGCGACGGCGAAGGTGGCGGGGCTGTGAGCCGCGCCCCCGGCCCGGCGGCCCGGCCCGGGAGGGGTACAACAGAGGCATGATCTACCACCTCGCCCCGCTGGACGACTGGCTGCGCGACCCGGGCCGGCCGTACACCGCCGCGTCGCTGCTGACCGAGGGCTTCCTGCACTGCTCGCCGGACGAGCCCACCGCGCTGGCGGTGGCCAACGCGTTCTTCCGGGACGCCCCGGAGCCGCTGATGGCGCTGCTGATCGAGGAGGCGCTGGTCGAGCCGATGGTGAAGTGGGAGGCGGCCACCGGCGGGCCGCCGCCGGGCACCGCCGAGGGGGTGCTGTTCCCGCACGTGTACGGGCGGCTGAACCGGACGGCGGTGCTGGGCCTGGAGAAGCTGGAGCGCGGCCCGGACGGGCGCTGGGCGGCGCTGCGGCCCTGGAGCTGACCCCCGGGACCCCCGGCGGCCGGGGCGGTGCCCGGGGCCCGCACGGGGCCGCCGGCGGGCGTTGACGGGCGTTCACGGGAGTCGGCGGGCGTCGGCGGGCGTTGACGGCCCGTCACCGGCCGTCGGCGGGCCCGGCGCTCAGAGCCAGCCGCGCTCCCGGGCCGCCATGCCCGCCTGGAAGCGGGTGGTGGCGCCCAGCTCCCGCATCAGGCCCTGGAGGCGGCGCTGGGTGGTGCGGGCGCTCCAGCCCAGCGAGCGGGCGATCGACTCGTCGGTGAGGCCGGCCGCGAGCAGGCCCAGCAGCTTGAGGTGGTCGGCCTCCGGCCCGGGGCCCTCGCCGTCGCCGAGCACGGTCTGCAGCGGCACCGCGCGCTCCCACTCGGCCTCGAACAGCGCGTCCAGGGCCTGGAGCAGCGCGGAGGGGTGGATCACGTACGCGGCGTCCAGCACGCTGTCGCCGACGCTGATCGGGATGATCGCCATCTTGTCGTCGGCCATCATCATCTTCATCGGCAGCACCGGCCGGACCCTGGCCTCCTCGCCGTCCTCGACGCCGGTGAGGATCTCCTGCTCCAGGCGCCCGGGCCAGGCGATCGCCTCCTTGTCGAAGACGGTGCGGATCCGCACCCCGGACTTGAGCTTGGCCCGCTGCCGGGGCTGCTCGACCGTCGGGTCCTGCACGTACGGCGGGCAGTCGAAGCCGCGGATCTGGTACTGGCTGGACTCGATCAGGTGCTCCAGCCGCTGGGCGATCGCCTCGCCGCCGGTGAGCACCTCCACCGAGTGCGCCGGGTCGGTGTACCGGGAGGCCTCCCGGAAGGCGTCCATCAGCCGGTGCATCTCGGCCCGGGCGGAGCGCAGCTCGGCCTCGCGGTGGCCGATCAGGGTGCCGATGGCGACGTCGGGGGCGACCGACAGGTAGCGCTCCCGGTCGACCGGGGCGCGGGTGGCCATGCCCTGCTCGGCGAGCCGGTCCAGGGCCGCCCGGCACTGCTCCAGGGTCAGGCCGCAGTGCTCCGCCAGCTCCTGGGCGGTGGACTGCGGCGCGACGACCAGCGCGGCGTACACCTGGCCGTCGGTCAGGCCGAGGCCCAGCACGGTGAATGCGTCCAGCATGGTGGTGCTTCCTTCCCCCGCCGCCCTGGTGGCCTGACGCGGTGGCGCACTTCCGCCATGCGCCGGGGCGAACTTCGGTGGCAATCTTCTGCCACCGGGCGGAACGATGGCAAGGCCGTGCGGTGCGCCTCACATGTCAAGACCCGGCAAAGCCGGTCCGCGCACGCGCCGGAGCCCGTCCGCCGTGGCACGGCGGACGGGCTCCGGTGGCGGTCTCGGCTACAGGCCGACCTCGCGCATCAGGGTGCCGACCTCGGGGTTGGTCAGGCGGCGCAGCCAGCCGGACTTCTGGTCGCCCAGCGAGATCGGGCCGAACGCGGTGCGCACCAGCTTCTCGACCGGGAAGCCGACCTCGGCCATCAGCCGGCGCACGATGTGCTTGCGGCCCTCGTGCAGGGTCACCTCGACCAGGTAGTTCTTGCCGAGGTTGGAGACCACCTTGAAGCTGTCGGCGCGGGCCCAGCCGTCCTCCAGCTCGACGCCCTTGGCGAGCGTCTTGCCCAGGTCGCGCGGCAGCGGGCCCTGGATCGCCGCCAGGTAGGTCTTGGTGACGCCGTACCGGGGGTGGGTGAGGCGGTGGGCCAGCTCGCCGTGGTTGGTGAGCAGGATGATGCCCTCGGTCTCGGTGTCCAGTCGGCCGACGTGGAACAGCCGGGTCTCCCGGTTGGTCACGTAGTCGCCCAGGCACTGCCGGCCCTCCGGGTCCTCCATGGTGGAGACCACGCCGGCCGGCTTGTTGAGCGCGAAGAACAGGTAGGACTGGGTGGCGACGGTCAGGCCGTCCACCTTGATCTCGTCCTTCACCGGGTCGACCCGGCGGCCCTGCTCCAGCACCGGCTCGCCGTTGACCTCGACCCGGCCCTGCGCGATCAGCTCCTCGCAGGCCCGGCGGCTGCCCATGCCGGCCCGCGCGAGCACCTTCTGCAGGCGCTCGCCGTCCTCGCCGACCTCCTTGCCGGGGCCCTCGTGCCGGGCCAGCACCCGGTCCTCGATCCGGCCCTGGAGCTCCCGGGAGCGCTGCGGCTGGCGCCGCGGGTCGCCGGGCGCGCCCTGCCCCTCCCGGCGCGGCCGGGGCGCGGCCCCGGGCTTGCGGGAGTCGTACGCGCCGCGGCCGGGCGTCGCGTTCGGCCCGCCGCCGTACTCGGGGCGGTCGTACCGGCGCTCCTCCGGGCGCAGCGGGCGGTCCGGGTAGCGCCGCTCCTCGCCCCGCCCGCCGCCACTGCCGCCGCGCGAGCCCGCGCCGTACGAGCCGGAGCCCGAACCGCCGCGCGCGGACTGCCCGCCGCCGTACGAGCCCGAACCGCCCCGGGTGCCGCTCCCGCCGCCGTACGAGCCGGAGCCCGAACCGCCGCGGGCGCCGCCACCGCCGTACGAGCCCGCGCCCGAACCGCCGCGGCCGCCCTGCCCGCCGCGGCCCTGGCCGCCACCGCTGCCGCCGCCGTAGGACGACGATCCGCCCCGGCCCCCGCCCTGCTGGCCGCCGCGGCCGCCCTGCCCGCCCCGGCCCTGGCCGCCGCCACCGCCGCCGCTGTTCCTGCCGTTGCCACCGTTGCCACTGCTACGCATCAAAATGTCCGTACGTCGATATCCGTCTGGTCGGCCTGGTTCGGCCTCGGCCCTTCCTGTGCGGCGGCGACCGCCTGCGCGATCATCGTGCCCTCCAGGGACTCCGCTTCCACGTCGTCGACCTCGGGCAGGAAGGGCGCGAGCTCCGGCAGCTCGTCCAGGCCGCGCAGCCCCATCCGTTCCAGGAAGTAGTTCGTCGTCCGATACAGGATCGCTCCGGTCTCGGGCTCGGTGCCGGCTTCTTCGACCAGTCCTCGCTGTACCAGGGTACGCATCACGCCGTCGCAGTTCACACCACGGACCGCGGAAACCCGCCCGCGCGACACCGGCTGCCGGTACGCGACCACCGCCAGCGTCTCCAGGGCGGCCTGCGTCAGCCGGGCCTGCTGCCCGTCCAGCACGAACCGCTCGACCGCCTCGGCGCACTCCGCGCGGCTGTAGAACCGCCACCCGCCGGCCACCTGCCGCAGCTCGAAACCGCGCCCCTGCGCCGTGTACTCGTCGGCCAACTCCCGCAGCACAGCGGCCACTTCGCCCTTCGGCGCGTCCAGCACGGCGGCCAGCCTGCCCTCCGCCACCGGCTCGTCGGCGACCATCAGCACCGCCTCCAGCGCCGCCCGCAGCGGGACGCCCCCCGGCTCCGGCGCCGCCACCGCTCCGGGGGCCGGCTCCGGTCCCGGTTCCGGCTCCGGTCCCCGTTCCGATCCCGGTTCCGGTTCCGGTTCCGGCAGCGCCAGGACGCGCTCCACCGGTTCGGTCCGGGCGCCGTCCGGGTACGCCGACTCCTGCCACTCCCCGGGCCGGTGCGCGCCCGGCAGTCCCAGGGACCGGCGTGCGGGCCGCTCCGTCATGCCGTACCGCCTTCCTCGCCGCCGCCCGCCGGGCGGTCGAACTCGTCGGTGACCTCGACCGCCCGGCCGTCCGCGGCGACCCAGCGGACCAGCAGTTCCTCCAGGGCCAGCGGCTGCTCGAAGGCCAGCGCCCGCTCCCGGTACAGCTCCAGCAGCGCCAGGAACCGGGCCACCACCACCAGGGTGCCGTCCGCGTCGGCCGCCAGCTGCCCGAAGGTGGCCGTGCCGAGCGCGCGCAGCCGCTCCACCACCAGCGCGGCCTGTTCGCGCACGCTCACCGGCGGCACGTGGATGTGGTCGACGTACACCACCGGCCGCGGCCTGGGCGCGAACGCCTTCGCCGCCAGCCGGGCGAAGCGCTCCGGGCCGATCGACAGCACCACCTCGGGCAGCAGCAGCGCGTACTGCGGCTCCAGCGCGACCGTCCGCGGCCGGCGCAGCGCCTCGCCCTCCCAGCGCTCCGCGAACAGCGCCGCGACCTTCTTGTACGCCCGGTACTGCAGCAGCCGCGCGAACAGCAGGTCGCGCGCCTCCAGCAGCGCCAGGTCCTCCTCGTCCTCGACCTCGGCGGCGGGCAGCAGCCGGGCCGCCTTGAGGTCCAGCAGGGTCGCCGCGACCACCAGGAACTCGGTCGCCGCGTCCAGGTCCCACTCCGGGCCCATCGCCCTGATGTGCGCGACGAACTCGTCGGTGACCTTCGACAGCGCCACCTCGGTGACGTCCAGCCGGTGCTTGGCGATCAGTCCGAGCAGCAGGTCGAACGGCCCCTCGAAGTTCTCCAATCGGACCTGGAACGCCATAACGGACCATTCTGGCAGACGCCCCGGGGCGCGGGGCGGACGCGGCACCGGGGCGCGGGGAGACCGCGCGCCCGGCCGGGCGGCCCGCCCGCGCGGCGTCCCGCGGCGGCCCTCAGCGTCCGCGCAGCCGGCGCACCAGGATCGACGCCTCGCCGCGCTGCTCCAGGTCCGCCAGGACCACCGCGACGGCCTCGCGGACGACCCGTCCGCGGTCCACGGCCAGGCCGTGCTCACCGCGCAGCACCAGGCGGGCGTGCTCCAGGTCCATCAGTTCCTCGGCGGACACGTACACGGTGATCTTCTCGTCGTGCCGCTCCCGCCCGGAGGGCCGCCGGGCCCGTCCGCGTCCGCGCACCGTGGCCGGGGCCGTCCGGCGGGCCTCTGCGGGGTCCTCCGCGCGCCCCGCAGGGGCCGCCGGGGCAGCCTCCGGTCTGGCGGCCGGCACCTCGACGGCGCGCGGTGCGGGAGCGGCGCCCTCGCCGCTCCCGGGGGGTTCCTGCCCGGCGGGGGCCGCGCCGTTCACCGGAACGGTGCCGTTCGCGGGGCCGGAGCCGTTGCCGTTGTTGCGCGCGAGCGAGGGCGACAGGGCCATTCCGCCGGTTGACCGGAACAGTTCGTCGGCCCCCGGGAGGCTCACTCGGCGGGGCGGCACCGGTCGAGCACCTCCCTGGCGAGCTGGCGGTAGGCGGCCGCGCCGACCGAGTTGGTGGCGTAGGTGGTGATCGGCTCGCCGGCCACGGTGGTCTCCGGGAACCTGACGGTCCGCCCGATGACGGTGTGGAAGACGTGCTCGCCGAACGCCTCGACGACCCGGGCCAGCACCTCGCGCGAGTGCACGGTGCGCGAGTCGTACATGGTGGCCAGGATGCCGTCCAGCCGCAGCTCGGGGTTGAGCCGCTCGCAGACCTTCTCGATGGTCTCGGTGAGCAGCGCGACACCGCGCAGCGCGAAGAACTCGCACTCCAGCGGGACGATGACGCTGTGCGCGGCGGTCAGGGCGTTGACGGTGAGCAGGCCCAGCGAGGGCTGGCAGTCGATGATGACGTAGTCGTAGTCGGGCAGCAGCGGCTTGAGCGCGCGGGCCAGCGCCGACTCCCGGGCGACCTCGCTGACCAGCTGCACCTCGGCGGCCGACAGGTCGATGTTGGACGGCAGCAGGTCCATGCCGGGGATGGCGGTCTTCAGCAGGACCTCGTCGGCCGTCAGGCCCCGCTCCATGAGCAGGTTGTAGACGGTGACGTCGAGTTCCATCGGGTTGACGCCGAGGCCGACCGAGAGCGCGCCCTGCGGGTCGAAGTCCACCAGCAGGACCCGGCGGCCGTACTCGGCGAGCGCCGCGCCCAGGTTGATGGTGGAGGTGGTCTTGCCGACGCCGCCCTTCTGGTTGCACATCGCGATGATCTGCGCGGGGCCGTGCTCGGCGAGCGGCGCGGGGATCGGGAAGTACGGCAGCGGGCGGCCGGTCGGGCCGACCCGCTCGCGGCGCTGGCGGGCCGCGTCGGGGGCCAGGGTGGCGGCGTACTCGGGGTCGGGCTCGTACTCGGCGTCCGGGTCGTCGTAGGGCCCGTAGCCGAGTTCGCTGTAGGCCAGGCCGTACGCGGCGAAGTCGGCGTCGTAGTCGGTGGCGGCTGCCGCCGCGCTCTGGCGGGCCTCGAAGGTGCGGACCGCGACCGAGCCGACCTCCTGCGCCCCCACCGTGGCCTGCCGGGCTTCCTCGTTCGGCTGCCCGGCGGAGAGCTCCGCCAGTCCTGGCTGACCACCCCCGGGAGCAAATGTCGACTCATTCACAAGTCGTCTTACCTCCTTGGACATCCAGGACTCTATGTCGATTCGTCAGCGTGGCAGCATGCCAACGTTTTGCGACTCTAGGCCGTTTCGGGCATTCGCAGCAACACAATCCACGGTAGTGGGCCGCGTGTGTCGGCCTTTCACCCACCCCGTGTCAAGACACGAGCCTAACGTTTCCGCCCCCGCGGCGGGCCGTGAGGGCCTGTCAGGTGTCCTTGTCGACAGAGCGGGTGACAAACCGCACCGGAATTGACCGCCGGCGGTCACCACCGGGCCGCCGACCGCCCCCGGGCACGCCAAAGCCCCCGGCGCGAAGGGGAAGGACGGCCGGGGGCGACAGCGGGTGAGGGGGCGTCAGGCGAGCACGCTCTCCAGGGAGACCGACTCCAGGCCGAAGGCCTCGGCGACGGCCGGGAAGGTGATCTGGCCCTCGTGCACGTTCAGGCCCTGGGCGAGCGCGGCGTCCCGGCGCAGCGCCTCCTTCCAGCCGCGGTTGGCCAGCTCGACCACGTACGGCAGGGTCGCGTTGGTGAGCGCGTAGGTGGAGGTGTTGGGGACGGCGCCCGGCATGTTGGCCACGCAGTAGAAGACCGAGTCGTGGACCTGGAAGGTCGGCTCGGCGTGCGTGGTGGGGTGCGAGTCCTCGAAGCAGCCGCCCTGGTCGATGGCGATGTCGACGAGCACGGAGCCCGGCTTCATCTTGGCGACCAGTTCGTTGGTGACCAGCTTGGGGGCCTTGGCGCCCGGGATCAGCACGGCGCCGATCACCAGGTCGGCCTCGACGACGGCCTTCTCCAGCTCGAAGGAGTTGGAGACGATCGCCTTGACCTTGGTGCCGAAGACCTTGTCGGCCTCGCGCAGCTTGTTGATGTCGCGGTCGAGCAGGGTCACCTCGTAGCCCATGCCGATGGCGATGGTGGCCGCGTGCCAGCCGGAGACGCCGCCGCCGATGACGACCGCCTTGGCCGGGTGGGTGCCGGGCACGCCGCCGGGCAGCACGCCGCGGCCGCCGGCCGGGCGCATCAGGTGGTAGGAGCCGACCTGCGGGGCCAGCCGGCCCGCGACCTCGGACATCGGGGCGAGCAGCGGCAGCGCGCCGTTGGGCAGCTGCACCGTCTCGTAGGCGATCGCGGTGGTGCCGGAGGCGACCAGCGCGTCGGTGCCGGCCCGGTCGGCGGCCAGGTGGAGGTAGGTGAAGAGGGTCTGGCCCTTGCGCAGGCGGTGGTACTCCTGCGCGATGGGCTCCTTCACCTTGAGGATCATGTCGGCCGCGGCCCACACCTCGTCGGCGGTGGGGAGGATGGTGGCACCGGCGGCCACGTACTCCTCGTTGGGGATCGAGGAGCCGACGCCGGCGTTGTCCTCGATGACGACCTCGTGGCCGTTGCGGACCAGCTCATGCACACCGGCAGGCGTGATGGCCACGCGGTACTCGTGGTTCTTGACCTCGCGGGGGATGCCGACCTTCACGGCTAACACGTCCTCTTGCCATGGGGGATACCTGCCGGGGAAGCCCGGCGGGCGACGCACATGAAGGGCACAACGGACAGGCCGGTGCATGGACCTATGCGCGACTGAGTTCGAGTGTAATGAAGCCCAGTCGGCGTGTCAGCCTTCCAAAGTGACCAAATCAGCCGGACCGATTGGCAGGTTCGTAGGCTTGCATGCCTTCCGGGGCCACATTGCGGGGCGAACCCCGCATCTACGACATTACTCCGGAAGCGGGTGCCGGCCCTCCTGGCCGAGGTGCCGCTGGAGCCGCGCGGCCAGCGCCGCGACCTCCCGCTCGCCCCGCCCGTCGCCGGTGCGGCGCAGCACCGCGGCCGCCGAGCGGTACTCGCGCAGCGCCTCCTCGAAGCGCCGCAGCCCGGTGTGCGCCTCCGCCAGGCGCACCAGCAGCCGGGCCTCGGCCGGCTGGTCGCCCAGCGCCTGCCGCAGCACCAGGGCCCGCCCGTACGCGTCGGCGGCGCGCAGCGGGTCGCCGAGCGCCCGGTGGCCGTGGCCCACGCCCTCCAGCGCGCGGGCGCAGCCCGCCTCGTCGCCCGCCCCGCGGGCCAGCTCGACGGCCCGGCGGTAGCGCTCGCCCGCCTGCTCCCAGCGCCCGGCGGCGGCCTGCAGGTCGCCCAGGTTCAGCAGCGCGGCGGCGGCCCGGCGCGGGTTGCCCTGCCGCTCGGCGACCTTCAGCACCGACTCGTGCAGGGCGTGCAGGTCGGCGGGGGCGGCCTCGCCGGTCAGCGGCAGGGCCCGCAGCAGGGCGGTGACCAGGCGGCCCGCGGAGCCGTCCAGGTCGCCCTGGCCGACCGCGTCGGCGACGGCCGTCAGCAGGAGCTCGCGCTCCCCCAGCAGCCAGCCCTCGGCGTGCGCGGCGGTGCGCAGCCGCAGCGGGCCGGGCAGCGGGTCCGGGTTGGGGCCGGCCGCCGGGTCCAGCAGCAGGCGGGCCGAGTCCACCAGCCGCACCAGCCGTTCCAGCAGCCGGGCCCGGGCCAGCTCCACCTCGGACGGGCGGTCGGCCTCCCCGCGCAGCTCCACCAGCCGCCCGTGGAGCCGGCCCGGCACCCGGTGGCGCGCGGTGCCGTCCGCCGCGTCCGGCTCGCGCTCCAGCAGCTCCAGCTGCTCCAGCTCGGCCAGCGCCGCCCCCGCCTCCGGCGCCGGGCAGCCCACCAGCGCGGACGCCGTGCGCAGGTCGACCCGCTGGCCGGGCGCCAGCGTGCACAGCCGCAGCAGCCGGGCCCGGGCCGCGGGCAGCCGCCGGTACGCCAGCTCGAACGCCCCGCGCAGCGGGTCGCCCTCCACCACCGGCACCGTCTCCCGCTCCGGGTCCGCGGGCCGCTGCGGCCCCTCCACCGCCGCCGGGACGGGCCCCGGGACGGTGCGCAGCCGGGCGGCGGCGTCGGTGACCGCCAGCCGGGGCTCGGTGCGCAGCCAGCCCGCCGCCAGGCGCAGCGCGGCCGGGCGGTTGGCGCACGCCTCGGCCAGGTCGGCGGCGCCCACCGGGTCGCAGGAGATCCTGGTCCCGCCGACCAGCTCACCCAGCAGGTCCACCGCGGCCCGGTGGTCCAGTCCGCCGAGGATCACCGGGTCGATGCCGTCGATGCCCGTCAGCGGCCCCGAGGTGGTGGCCAGCAGCAGCGACTCGGTCTTCTCCGCCAGCAGCGGCCACACCTGCCCGGCGTCCCGGACGTCGTCCAGCAGCACCAGCGCCCGGCGCTGCCCGAGCGCCTCGCGCAGCGCCTCGCAGGCCGGGTCCTCCTCGGCCGCGCCGGGCAGCAGCGCCGCGCCGGGCCGCTCGCCCAGCTGGTCCAGCAGCATCCGGGCGGCCCGCCCGGCCCCCACCCGGCTGCCGTCCGGCGCGGACAGCCGCGCGTACAGCAGCCCGTCCGGGTGGTCGCCGGCCACCGACCTCGCCCACCGCACCGCGAGCGCGCTGCGCCCCGAACCGGGCCGCCCCGCCAGCACCAGCAGCCGCCCGCGCCCCTGCGCGGGCCGCCCCGCGGCGAGCGTCAGCGCCGCCAGCTCCGCCCCCCGCCCGGCGAACGGCCGGGCCCCCGCGGGCAACGCGTCGAAGATCCCGGCCGCCTCGGCCACCGCCGCCGTCTTCCTCGCCACCCGCGCCACTCCCGACCCGTCGCCCAGCGAACCCGACCCGCGCACCGGGCCCTGTCCGCGAAGCGTAGTTCGGTCACCCCGCCCCGCCGAGACGCCCCGGTATGACCAACGGCCGAATCACCTCGCTGGAGCAAAGCGAAGCCGGAACCGGGGGCGCGGGGAGACCCGCGCGACAAGGCGGAACCGGGGGCGCGGGGAACTGCGCGGGGAACTGCGCGGCCCACCGTGCACCCGCGGCCGGACCGCGACGCGGCACGACGGGTCGCCCTGTCCCGCGATCCCGCCGACGTTCACCCGGCCGGTCGCGCAGTCCCCCGCGCCCCCGGTTTCGCACCGTCCGGCACGGCGGTTCTCCCCGCGCCCCCGGTCGTTCGCCCTCAGTACGGCCGGGCCGGCCACTGCGCGTCGGCGGGCCGCAGCGCGTCGAGGCCCTCGCCCGCCAGGGCCGCGCCGAGCGCCAGGACCCCGGTGACCAGGGTCGGGTTGTGGAGTTCGCCCGCCAGGACCAGCCGGACGAGTTCCTCCAGCGGCACCCGGGCCGCCTCCAGTTCCAGCTCCTCGCCGTGCGCCTCGTAGCGCTCGCCGTCCGCGTCCGACAGGTCGGTCGCGAGGAAGAGCCGGACCGCCTCGTCGCTGCCGCCGGGCGAGGTGAAGAAGTCGACCAGGACGCGCCAGTGCCCGGCCTTGGTGTGGGCCTCCTCGAAGAGCTCCCGCTGCGCCGCGTGCAGCGGGTTCTCGCCGGGGACGTCGAGCAGCCCCGCCGGGAGTTCCCAGAGCCGGTGCCGGACGGGGTGCCGGTACTGGCGCAGGGTCAGCACCCGCCCGTCCCCGTCGAGCGCGAGCACCGCGACCGACCCGGGGTGCAGCTGGTAGTCGCGCTGCGCCCACGTCCCGTCGGGCATCCGGACCTGCTCGCTGCGCACGCCGGTCACCTTGCCCCGGAAGGGCGTGCTCCCGTCCCGGACGTCCCACTCCTCGGCCACGTCGTGAATCCCGGCCACCGGGCACCACCCCTTCTCGTCAGATAGACACAATCTACCGGACGCCGCCCCGCGACACGCCGGAGCGCCCGCCGGGAGGATCCCGGCGGGCGCTCCGGCGTGTCGCGGGGCGTTCAGCCGATCTTGCGGTCGATCGCCGCCGCGACCAGCCCCGCGAACAGCGGGTGCGGGCGGGTCGGGCGGGACTTCAGCTCGGGGTGGGCCTGGGTGGCGACCAGGTAGGGGTGCACCTCGCGCGGGTACTCGACGTACTCGACCAGGTCGCCCTTCGGGGAGAGCCCGGAGAACTGCAGGCCGGTCTTCTCCAGGTCGGCGCGGTAGGCGTTGTTGACCTCGTAGCGGTGGCGGTGGCGCTCCTCGACGTACTGCTCGCCGCCGTACACCTCGCGCACGATCGAGCCCTCGGCGAGCTTCGCCGGGTACAGGCCCAGGCGCATGGTGCCGCCCAGGTCGCCCTTGCCGTCGACGATGGCCAGCTGCTCGGCCATGGTCGAGATCACCGGGTACTTCGCGGCGGCGTCGAACTCGGTGGAGTTGGCCTCCGGCAGGCCGGCCAGGTTGCGGGCGGCCTCGATGACCACGCACTGGAGGCCCAGGCACAGGCCCAGCAGCGGCACCTTGTTCTCGCGGGCGTAGGTGATCGCGGCGACCTTGCCGTCCACGCCGCGGTCGCCGAAGCCGCCGGGGATGCAGACCGCGTCCACGTCGCCGAGCTGCTCCTGCGCGCCCTCGGGGGTCTCGCAGTCGTCCGAGGCGACCCACTTGATCTGCACCCGGGCGTTGTTGGCGAAGCCGCCGGCCCGCAGCGCCTCGGTGACCGACAGGTAGGCGTCCGGCAGGTCGATGTACTTGCCGACCAGCGCGACCCTGACCTCGTGCTGCGGCTCGTGGACGCGGCGCAGCAGGTCGTCCCAGACCGTCCAGTCCACGTCGCGGAAGGCCAGGTCCAGGCGGCGCACCACGTACGCGTCCAGGCCCTCGCCGTGCAGCACCTTGGGGATGTCGTAGATCGACTTGGCGTCGATCGCGGCGACCACGGCCTCCTCGTCGACGTCGCACATCAGCGAGATCTTGCGCTTGATGGCCTGCGGCACCTCGCGGTCGGCGCGCAGCACGATCGCGTCGGGCTGGATGCCGATGTTGCGCAGCGCGGCCACCGAGTGCTGGGTGGGCTTGGTCTTCAGCTCGCCGGACGGGCCGATGTACGGCAGCAGCGAGACGTGCACGAAGAAGACGTTGTCCCGGCCGACCTCGTGGCGGACCTGGCGGACCGCCTCCAGGAACGGCAGCGACTCGATGTCGCCGACGGTGCCGCCGACCTCGGTGATCACCACGTCGACGTCCTCGGTCGCCATCCGGCGGATCCGGGACTTGATCTCGTTGGTGATGTGCGGGATGACCTGGACGGTGTCGCCGAGGTACTCGCCGCGCCGCTCCTTGGCGATCACGGTGGAGTAGACCTGGCCGGTGGTGACGTTCGCCGAGCCGTGCAGGTTGGTGTCGAGGAAGCGCTCGTAGTGGCCGATGTCGAGGTCGGTCTCGGCGCCGTCGTCGGTGACGAAGACCTCACCGTGCTGGAACGGGTTCATGGTGCCCGGGTCCACGTTGAGGTACGGGTCGAGCTTCTGCATCGTCACCCGCAGGCCGCGGGCCTTGAGCAGGGCGCCGAGGCTGGAGGCGGTGAGGCCCTTGCCGAGCGAAGAGGCGACACCCCCGGTGACGAAGAGGTGCTTGGTCGTCACGGCGCGGCCGTTGGCCGACTTGCCGGAATGGGGCTGTGCCAAGAGGGGGCTCCCGTGGGTCGCGTGTCGGAGGGTGACGCCGGTGGAGGGGCTCCCGGCCCTCGTTCCCACCAGTTCCACGGGATACCAGCGTATCAGTGCCCCGGCGAGTGGTCGTCCGCGTCCGGGTGCGGCGGCCCGGCGCGGATCGGCCGGACGGCGCATCGGCGCAGCTCGGACGCGGTGGCCCGGCATGGGCCCCGGCGCGCGCGGGCAGGTGGTGGGGGCGCGTGGGGGCGGCCGAACCACCCGAATCCACGTATTCTGCTCAAACGTCGACATCCTCGCCCGACCCTGTGCGCACCGTCCGCCGCGGGGCCCGCACGGAACGGAGAACCATGGCCGGTCGCATCGAGGACTACGCGCTGATCGGGGACATGCAGACCGCGGCGCTGGTCAGCCGGGACGGCGCGGTCGACTGGCTGTGCCTGCCCCGGTTCGACTCCCCCGCGGTGTTCGCCGGGCTGCTGGGCACCGACGAGCACGGCTTCTGGCGGATCGGCCCGGCCACCCCGGTCGAGCCGCCGCCCGCCGCGCCCGAGCCCCGTTCGGCCCTGCTGGACAGCGGCGAGCTGCGCGTCCCGCCGGTCACCGCCGCCGCCCCCGCGGTGCCGTGCGACCGGCGCCGCTACCGGGGCGACTCGCTGATCCTGGAGCAGGAGTGGGACACCGGGGACGGCACCGTCCGGGTGATCGACTTCATGCCGCCCCGCCACCTGCTCGGGACGCCCGACGTGCCGCAGATGATCCGGATCGTCGAGGGCCTGGCCGGCACCGTCCGGATGCGCTCGGCGGTGCGGATGCGCTTCAGCTACGGCCGGATCGTGCCCTGGGTGCACCGGGTCGAGCACCCCGAGGTCGGGCAGCGCACCGTCGCCGTGGCCGGGCCCGACTCGGTGTGGCTGGACGGCCACGCCGAGACCTACGGGCGCGACCTGACCACGTACGCGGACTTCACCGTCACCGCCGGCGAGCGGATCGCCTTCGGCCTGACCTGGAAGGCCTCGCACGAGCCGGCCCCCGCCCCGCCGGACGCCGAGGGCGCGCTGGCCTCCACCGAGCGGTTCTGGCGCGACTGGGTCGACCAGTGCACCTACCGGGGCCCCTACCGGGAGGCCGTGGTCCGCTCGCTGATCACCCTCAAGGCGCTCACCTACGCCCCCACCGGCGGCATCGTCGCCGCCCCCACCACCTCGCTGCCCGAGGACCTCGGCGGCGAGCGCAACTGGGACTACCGCTACACCTGGCTGCGCGACGCCGCGATCACCCTGTCCTCGCTGCTGCGCACCGGCTACCGCGAGGAGGCCCGGGCCTGGCGCGAGTGGCTGCTGCGCGCGGTGGCCGGCGACCCGGAGAACCTGCAGATCATGTACGGCATCGCCGGGGAGCGCGAACTCACCGAGTCCGAACTCGACTGGCTGCCCGGCTACGAGGACTCCCGCCCGGTCCGGGTCGGCAACGGCGCCGCCGGGCAGCTCCAGCTCGACGTGTACGGCGAGGTGGTCGAGGCCCTGCACCTGGCCACCATGTCCGGCCTGTCCCGGCACGACCACGCCCACCAGCTGCAACTGCGCCTGATCGAGTACCTGGAGGACCACTGGCGCAACCCGGACGAGGGCATCTGGGAGGTCCGCGGCCCGCGCCGGCACTTCGTGCACTCCAAGGTGATGGCCTGGGTCGCCGTCGACCGCACCCTCAAGCTGCTGGCCCAGGCCGACGAGCAGCCGCCCGGCCTGACCGAGCGCTGGACGGCCCTGCGCGAGGAGATCCACGCCGACGTGTGCGCCCGCGGCTACGACCCGCAGCGCAACACCTTCACCCAGTACTACGGCGGCCGGGAGCTGGACGCCTCGCTGCTGCTGATCCCGCAGGTCGGCTTCCTGCCGCCGGACGACAAGCGGGTCATCGGCACCATCGAGGCGATCCAGCGCGAACTGTCCACCGAGGACGGCTTCGTGCTGCGCTACCCGACCCACGACGACGACGGCAACAACGTCGACGGGCTGTCCGGGCACGAGGGCGCGTTCCTGGCCTGCTCGTTCTGGCTGGCCGACGACCTGGCGATGATCGGCCGGGTCGGCGAGGCCCGCGAGCTGTTCGACCGGCTGCTGGCGCTCCGCAACGACCTGGGCCTGCTCGCCGAGGAGTGGGACCCGCGGGCCCGCCGCCAGGTCGGCAACTTCCCGCAGGCGTTCAGCCACGTCCCGCTGATCGACACCGCCCTGCGGCTGACCGCGGCGGGCGGGCTCAACCTGTCCAACGGCTGACCGCCCGCCGGCCGGGCCGGTGCCGGGCGGCCGGGCCGTCGACGGGGGGTCAGGGGCGGCGCTGCGCCAGCTCGTCGTAGATGGACAGCACCTGGGCGACGGTGGCCGCCTCGTCCGGCCAGGTCGCGGCCTGGGCCCGGCCGGCGGCGCAGAGCGCGGCGCGGCGGCCGGGGTCGGCGAGCAGGTCGCGGACGGCGGCGCCCAGCGCCCGGGGGTCGGCGAACGGGACCAGGACGGCGGCGTCGCCGACCAGTTCGGGGACGCCGCCGACGGCGGTGGCGACCACCGGGACGCCTGCCCGCATGGCCTCCTGGGCGACCAGCGAGCGGGCCTCCCAGCGGGAGGAGAGCACCACCAGGTCGGCGGCGGCCAGCAGGTCGGGGATGTCGGTGCGGTAGCCGAGCAGTTCGACGGGCAGCTGCTCGGCGGCGATCCGCTCGCGCAGGTCCTGCCGCTCGGGGCCGTCCCCGGCCAGCAGCACGCGCGGGGCGGGGGCGCCGGGCGCGGCGAAGTGCCCGGCGGCGTCGAGCAGCAGCCCGAAGCACTTCTGCGGGACGAGCCGGCCGATCGCCAGCACCACGGGGCGGCCGTCGTCGCCGCCGGGCAGCGCCTTGCGGGCGTCGTCCCGGTCCAGGGTGCCGGGCGGCATCGGCGGGGCGGCGACCGGGCCCAGCCGGGCGTCGGTGGCGCCGAGTTCGCGGGCCCGGGCGACCAGGTCGGAGGAGGCGCCGAGGACCAGGTCGGCGGCCCGCACCACCCGGCGCTCCATCAGGCGCTGGAGGCGGCGGTCGAGTCCGGTGGTGAGCAGAGCGTGGTGCGAGGTGACCACCAGCGGGGTCTCCGGGCGGAGACCGGGGAAGCGGCCGGCGGTGCGCAGCGCCAGGTCGGACAGCAGGCCGGCCCGCAGGCCGTGGGCGTGCACGATGCCGGCGCCGGTGAAGGCGCGGCGCAGTTCGCCGATCGCGGTGGCGTCGCTGCGGGCCCCGGAGGTCGGGGTGATGTCGACGGTGTGCAGGCGGGCGCCGGCCCGGGAGAAGCCGAAGAGCCGGTCGGTGCCCTCGGGCGCGCAGACCGTGACGGTGACGCCGTGGGCGACCAGGCCCCGGGTCAGGGAGCGCACGTGGGCGCCGATTCCGCCGGTCGCGGCGGCCAGGACCAGCACCACGTGCAACTGGTGGGCCGCGGCGGCCCGGGCGGCGGAAGGGTCCACGTCTGTCTCGCTCCGACTCGTTGTCAGCTGGTGTCCGCTCGCCACCATGCCAGGTCGGTCCGCCTCTTGGACAGTCGGCACCGCCGCTGGCGCGTCGCCCGCGGCGGTGCCGGCCGGTCCCGGGTCAGCGGGCGCGGGCCGTGCGGGCCGCCTCCAGCAGCTCCTCGGCGTGCGCCCGGCCGAGTTCGGAGTCCTCCAATCCGGCCAGCATCCGGGAGAGTTCGCGCACCCGCTCCTCGTCGTCGAGCGTCTTGACGCCGCTGCGGGTGACGACGCCGTCGTTGGTCTTCTCCACCACCAGGTGCCGGTCGGCGAACGCGGCGACCTGCGGGAGGTGGGTGACCACCACGACCTGCGCGCTGCGGGCGAGTTTGGCCAGCCGGCGGCCGATCTCGACGGCGGCCTTGCCGCCGACGCCCGCGTCGACCTCGTCGAACAGGTAGGTGGGGACGGGGTCGGCGCCCGCGAAGACCACCTCGACGGCCAGCATGACGCGCGACAGCTCGCCGCCGGAGGCGCCCTTGGCGATCGGGCGGGGCTGGGCGCCGGGGTGCGGGGCGAGCAGCACCTCGACCTCGTCGACGCCGTGCGGGCCGTAGGCGACGCTGCGGCCCTCCAGCTCGATCCCGGCCAGGTCGTCCAGCCGGCTGATCGCGAAGGTCACCCGGGCGTGCGGCATGGCGAGTTCGGCGAGCTCGTCGGAGACCGCGGCGGCGAACTTGTCGGCGGCGGCGTGCCGGGCCCGCGAGACCTCGGCCGCCAGGTCGGCCAGCCGGGTGCGCAACTCGGTCTCCCGCGCGCCGAGTTCGTCGATCCGCTCGTCGTCGCCGTCGAGTTCGAGCAGCCGCACCGAGCCGGTCTCGGCCCAGGCGACCACCTCGGCCAGGGTGCCCTCGGCGCCCGCGTACTTGCGCACCAGGTGGGTCAGCACGGCCCGGCGGTCCTCGACGGCGGCCAGCCGGACCGGGTCGGCGTCCAGGTCGTCGGCGTACCCGGCGAGGTCGCCGGCCACGTCGGCGAGCAGGTAGCCGCACTCGCCGAGCCGCTCGGCCAGCGCGGCCAGCCGCTCGTCGTGGTGGCGCACCGCGTCGACGGCGCGGCGGGCCTGGGCCAGCAGGGTGCCCGCGTCGACGGCCTCCGGGTCGGCCGGGTCGCCCGCGAGGGCGGCGTGCGCGAGCGTGGCGGCGGAGGAGAGCGCGTCGGCGTGTCCCAGCCGCTCGGCCTCCACGGCCAGCTCGGCGTCCTCCCCGGCGACCGGTTCGGCGGCGGCGATCTCCTCCAGCCCGAAGCGCAGCAGGTCGGCCTCCTGGGCGCGCTCCCGGGCCCGGGTGGTCAGCTCCTCCAGGGTCGCGGAGACCTGGCGCAGCTCCCGGTACACCTCGCGGTAGCGGGCCAGCGGCTCGGCGACGGCCTCGCCCGCGTACCGGTCCAGCGCGCCGCGCTGCCGGGAGGGGCGCAGCAGCCGCTGCTGGTCGGTCTGGCCGTGCACCGCGATCAGGTCCTCGCCGAGCTCGGCGAGCAGCCCGACGGGCACCGAGCGGCCGCCGACGTGCGCCCGGGAGCGGCCCTCGGCGGAGACGGTGCGGCTGACCAGCAGCTCGCCGTCGTCCAGCTCGGCCCCGGCCTCCAGGGCGCGGGCCACCACCGGCGAGTCCGGGTCGAGGGTCAACCGCCCCTCCACCACCGCCCGTTCGGAGCCGTTGCGCACCAGCGCCGGATCGGCCCGGCCGCCGAGCAGCAGACCGAGGCTGGTCACCACCATGGTCTTGCCCGCGCCGGTCTCGCCCGTGACGGCGGTGAAGCCGGGGGCGAGTTCGACCACGGCGTCGTCGATGACACCCAGATCCCGTATCCGCATCTCGTCCAACACGGAGACGACCTTACGAGGTTCCACCGTCGCTTTGCGACGACCGCCCCCGGTTCACCCCTGAGTGGCGGCACCGGCGGGCGCCGCCGGGCCCTGCTCGGGGACGGTCAGCCGGGGCAGGAAGAACTGCACCAGCGGGCCGATCGCCAGGGCGTAGGCGAGGGTCCCGAGGCCGAAGGTGCCGCCGAGGAGGACGCCGGCGGCCAGCACGGTCAGCTCGATGCCGGTGCGGATCAGCCGGACGGAGCGGCCGGTGCGCCGGTGCAGGCCGGTCATCAGGCCGTCGCGGGGGCCGGGGCCGAGCCGGGCGCCGATGTACAGGCCGGAGGCGAGGCCGTTGAGGACGATGCCGGCGGCCAGCAGCGGGACGCGCACGGCGAGGGCGTGCGGGTGCGGGACGAGGGAGAGGGTGGCGTCCATGGCCACGCCGAGGACGGCGACGTTGCCGAGGGTGCCGACGCCGGGCTTCTGCCGCAGCGGTATCCACAGCAGCAGCACCAGCGCGCCCACCACCGTCACCCAGGTGCCCACGCTCAGCCCGACGTGCCGGGCCAGGCCCTGGTGGAAGACGTCCCACGGGTTGCCGCCGAGCGCGGAGCGCAGCACCAGGCCCATCGAGACGCCGTACAGCACCAGGCCGACGGCGAGCTGGGCGAGCCGGCGGGGCAGGCGGCGGGCCGGGTTGCGGACCGGGTTGCGGGCCGGGGCGGTGCCGGGCGGGTCGGTGGGTGACGGGCCGGCACCGGACGACGCGTCGGTGCGGGACGGGGGCGGGGTCAGGGAGACCGCCATCGGTGGACCTCTTCTCGGTGCGGTGCTTGCCGTTCTCCGGCGCTGCACGCCACTATGGGCAGTCCAAAACCCGACCCGACAGGGCCAATCCGAACCGAGTGGACTGATCGACGATGGCCGAGTGGCACAGCACGCTCACCCCGCACGCCCTCGCCCGCCAACTGCCCGCCCCGAACGGCCGCCGCCCCGCCTACCGGGCGCTGGCCGCGCAGGTCTCCCGGCTGGTCGCCGACGGCCGCCTCCCGGTCGGCACCCGGCTGCCCGCCGAACGCGAGCTCGCCGCCGAACTGCACCTGTCCCGCACCACCGTGGCCGCCGCGTACGAGGCGCTGCGCGCCGACGGCTACCTGCGCTCGCGGCGCGGCGCCGGCTCCTGGACGGCCCTGCCGGAGGGCACCGCGCCGCCCGCCGACGCGCTGCACCCCGTCTCCCCCGACCAGGGCGGCGTCCTCGACCTGGGCCTGGCCGCGCCCACCGCCCCGCCGCAGCTCGCCGAGGCCGCCGCGCACGCCGTCGCCCGGCTGCCCGCGTACACCGCCGGGCACGGCAACTACCCGACCGGACTGCCGGTGCTGCGCGAGGCCGTCGCCCGCCGCTACACCGAGCGCGGCCTGCCCACCGGCCCCGAGCAGGTGCTGGTCACCACCGGCGCGATGAGCGCCCTGCACCTGGCCCACCAGGCGCTGCTGTCGCGCGGCGACCGGGTCGCCGTCGAGGCCCCCAGCTACGCCAACACGCTGCGCGCCCTGGAGCGGGCCGGGGCCCGCCTGGTGCCCGTCCCGCTGACCGGCGACGGGGCCGGGCCCGCCGACTGGGACCTCGCGCAGTGGCAGCGGGTGCTGCGCGGCGCCGCGCCCCGGCTGGCCTCCGTCATCCCCGACTTCCAGAACCCCACCGGCGCGCTGGTCGACGAGGAGCGGCGCCGCGCCCTGCTGGCCCACGCCCGGGCCGCCGGCACCGCCGTGATCGCCGACGAGACCTGCGCCGAACTCGGCTGGGGCGTCGCCGACTCCGACCTGCCCCGCCCGCTGGCCGCGCTCGACCGGGACGCCCAGGTGATCACCGTCGGCTCGGCCGGCAAGATCCTCTGGCCCGGCCTGCGGATCGGCTGGCTGCGCGCCCAGCCGTCCCTGGTCCGCAAGCTGGCCGCCGACCGGGCGCTGTACGACCTGGGCACGCCCGTGCTGGAGCAGCTGGTCGCGGCCCGGCTGCTGACCGAGCACCTGCCGGCGATCCGGGCCGAGCGGCACGCGCAGCTGCGGGCCACCGCCGAGGCGTTCGCCCGCGAGCTGCCCCGGCACTTCCCCGCCTGGCGCTTCGCCCTGCCGCCCGGCGGCCTCGCGCTGTGGGCCGCCACCCCCGGGCTGCCCGCCACCGCGCTGGCCCGGGCCGGCGAGCGGACCGGCGTCCGGATCGCCTCCGGGGCCCGGTTCGGCGTCGACGGCGCGTTCGAGGAGCACCTGCGGCTGCCGCTCACCCTGCCCGCCGCGCACGTCCCCGACGCGCTGCGGCGGATCGCCGGGGCCGCCGCGCTGGCCCGCACCGAGCGCCTCTCCGGCGCCGACCCGGCCCCCGCCGCGCTCTGACCCGCCCTCCCCCGCCGCCCCGTCAACCCGCCGCCCCGGGCGGTCAGTTCTCCGACCGGCCGCGCCAACCCGTCACCGGAAGGGCGAACTTGGCGACCAGCCGGTCCGTGAACGGGGCCCGGTGCAGCCGGGCCAGCCGCACCGGGATCTTGCCCCGGCGGACCTCCACCCGCGCCCCGGCCGGGAGTTCGACCGAACGGCGGCCGTCGCACCACAGCACCCCGTGCGGGGTCCGCGGCTGCACCTCCACCGCCAGCACCGAGTCCGGCGAGGTCACCAGCGGCCGGGCGAACAGCGCGTGCGCGCTGATCGGCACCATCAGCAGCGCCTCCACCTCCGGCCACACCACCGGCCCGCCGCCGGAGAACGCGTACGCCGTGGAGCCGGTCGGCGTGGACAGCACCACCCCGTCGCAGCCGAAGTTCGACACCGGGCGGCCGTCCACCTCGGTGACCACCTCCAGCACCCGCTCCCGGGACGCCTTCTCCACCGACGCCTCGTTCAGCGCCCAGTCCTCGTGCAGCACGTTCCCGTCGGCGCGCACCAGCACGTCGACGGTCATCCGCTCCTCGACCTCGTAGTCGGCGGCCACCACCCGCTCCACCACCGTCGCCAGGTCGTCGCGCTCGGCCTCGGCGAGGAACCCCACCCGGCCCAGGTTGATGCCCAGCATCGGCAGCCCCGACTCCCGGGCCAGCTCCGCCCCGCGCAGCAGCGTGCCGTCCCCGCCCGCGACCAGGATCAGCTCGCAGCCGTCCGCCGCGCCGTGCCCGCCGGGCACCAGCTCCACCCCGTCCGGCAGGTCCAGGTCCGGCGCCTCGGACTCCAGCAGCCGGATTCGCATCCCCGCCCGCAGCAGGCCGTCCACCACGCCCTCCACGCTGCGCAGGGCCGCCTCCCGGCCGGTGTGCGCGATCAGGAAGACCGTACGACGATCGCTCATTCCCCGCTGCCCTCTCCCTACGCCCGCCGGGCCGTTGCGGCCCGGCCACGACCTGCCAGTCTGCGCAACGCCCGGACGCCTGCCAAGTACCCTACTGGGGCCCCTCGGCCACGGCCCGGTCCGCCGCCGCCGGATCCAGCGGCTCCGCGTCCCGGCGCAGCCACAGGAAGTACTCGACGTTCCCCGACGGCCCCGGCAGCGGCGACGCCGCCACCGCCCGCACCCCCAGCCCCGACTCCCACGCCTGCCCGGCCACCCGCCGGATCGTCTCGGCCCGCAGCTCCGGCGAACGCACCACGCCGCCCGAGCCCAGCCGCTCCTTGCCGATCTCGAACTGCGGCTTCACCATCAGCACCAGGTCCGCGTCCGGCGCCGCGCAGCGGGCCAGCGCCGGCAGCACCAGGCCCAGCGAGATGAACGACAGGTCGCCCACCACCAGGTCCACCGGCTCCCCGCCGATCAGCTCCGGCGTCAGCTCCCGCACGTTGGTGCGGTCCATCACCGTCACCCGCCCGTCGCTCTGCAACGACCAGGCCAGCTGCCCGTAGCCGACGTCCACCGCCAGCACGTGCGCCGCGCCCGCGCGCAGCAGCACGTCCGTGAACCCGCCCGTGGACGCGCCCGCGTCCAGCGCCCGCCGGCCCGCCACCACCAGGCCCCGCGGCACGAACGCCGCGAACGCGCCCGCCAGCTTGTGCCCGCCGCGCGAGACGTAGTCCGGGTCCGCGTCGTCCTTCGCGACCACCACCGCCGCCGCGGTCTCCACCTGCGTCGCCGGCTTCGTCGCCACCGCGCCGCCCACCGACACCCGGCCCGCCGCGATCAACTCGCTCGCGTGCTCCCGCGAACGGGCCAGCTTGCGGCGCACCAGCTCCGCGTCCAGACGGCGTCGTGCCACTGCCACTGCTACGTCAGCTCCCACATCGGACGGTCCTCACCCGCGGTCCAGCGCCGCGAGGGTCGCGGCGAGCCGCGCATGGACATCTTCGTACACCTCGACGCACCGCTCCGCCCCCGCCCCGTCCAGCTCCCCCAGCAGGGCCAGCGCCACGTCCACCTCGGACTCCCCCGTCCGGTCCCCCTCACTCACCACCGGCCCCCTCGCCCCCGGCTCCGGTCCCGGTCCCGGTCCCGGCCCGCCGCCCGGGGGCAGGAGGCGTCCGCTTCGCGGGGGTGCTCTTCGCGGGGGTCCGCTTCCTGGTGGCCTGCTTCGCGGCGCGCTCGCTCGCGGGGGTCACGTTCGGCACGGCCTTCTTCGCGGCGGTCTTCTTCGCCGGGCCCTCGTCGTCGGCGGTCCCGCTCGCGGCGGTCTTCCCGGCCGCGCCGCGCTTCGCCGGGGCCTTCTTCGCGGGCAACGGCGCGCTCGGGAACGCCCCCCGCGCCGACGCGCCGTCGGCCGCCGGGACGGACGGGACCGTCCGCTTGACCGCGGTCTTCCCTGCCGCGGCCTTCTCCGCCACCTCCGCGGGCGTCCCGACCACCGAGGCCGCCGGAGCCGCGGGGGCCGCCTTGCGCGGCACCGAGCGCTGCGCCGACGCCTGCTTCGCGGCCGCCCCCTTGCGGGCCGCCGCCTTCCGCGCCGGAGCCCGGCGCGGTCCCGCCGGCGCGCCGTCCGCCGTCCCGGCAGCCTCCCCGGGGGCCCGGCGCGCCGCGGCCTTCCTGACGCCCGACGCCGAACCCGCCGCCTGCTTGCGGGCCGCCGCCTTCCGCGCCGCCGCCTTCCGGTCACCGGCCACCGCCACGTTCTCCGCCGGGGTCTCCATCGGGGTCTCCACCGGGGTCTCCGGCTCCGCGTCCCAACCCGCGTCGAACAGGCCCTGGGCCCGCGCGGCCGGGCGCACCACCGGCGCCACCGGCTCCTCGGGCCCGGGCTCCTCGTCCGGCGGCTCCTGCCCCGCGACCGGCTCCTCCTCGACCTCCCGCAGCTTCGACTCCAGGAAGCTCAGCACCACGCCGACCTTCACCACCTGGTCGCCGACCTTCTCGAACACCCGTTCCGCCTCGCCCCGGGCCACCCCGGCCACCAGGTCGACCCCGGCCCGGCCGGCCGTCACCGCCTCCTCGGCGAGCACCCGCAACTGCTCCACCCCGGGGGGCAGTTCACCCCTGGGCTTGAGCAGTTCCCCGGCCGTGTCCAGCACCCGGCGGCCCGCCTCCTCGGCCAGCTCCGCCGCCACCACCAGCACGCCCCGCACACCCCGCACCGCGTCCTGCAGCATCCGTCCGCCTCCTCGCCGCCGCCACCGACTACCGCCACCGACGCTACCCTCTCCGGGCCGCCGCCGTACGGCGCTGCGCTAGCGTGGAACGCCGAACGACCACCGACGGGAGCAAGCCGCAGACATGGCCACCACCGAGGAGTGCCGCACCGCGCTGGAGCAGCTCAGCCGCAACCTCACCGCCGCCGGCGGCGACATCCGCAAGGCCGCCGCCCTCGACCGCTCCCTCAGCTGCCACCTCACCGACCTCGACCTGACCTTCACCGGCCGCCTCACCGACGGACGGCTCACCGGCATCACCGAGGCCCCCGGCCCGCCCGCCACCAAGGCCGACATCAAGCTCACCACCACCGGGGACGACCTGGTCGCCCTGGTCGCCGGCGAGCTCCCCTTCCCCACCGCCTGGGCCACCGGCCGCCTCAAGCTGGACGCGAGCCTCCGCGACCTGCTGCGCCTGCGCACCCTGCTCTGACCCCCCGCGCCGCCGACCGACCGGCACGGACCGACCGGCACCGGCCACCCGTCCCCCGAACGGATGGCCGCACCACGGCCCGGACCGGCCCGGACCGGCCACGGACCCGTCAGTCCGCCGCGGGCAGCCCCGCCAGGGCCTTCGCCGACTCCGGCGCCGCGCCGTCGTGCCCGTCCGCCCACGTCCAGGCCGCCGCGCACAGCGCCCGCACCGCGTCGATCCGGCCGCCCGTGCCGTCCAGCGCCAGCACGCCGCCGTCCGCGCCCGCCGTCCAGCCGCCGCAGCCGAACCGGCCGCCGTCCAGCGCCGACACCTCCGGCTGCGCCTCCAGCAGGCCCCGCAGGTCCTCGGCCAGGTAGGTCGGGCGGTGCTTCGGCGGCGCGGCCAGCACCTGCTCCGGCGTGGCGATGCCGGTGAACACCAGCAGCGAGTCCACCCCGCCGTTGAACGCGCCCTCGATGTCGGTGTCCAGCCGGTCACCGACCACCAGCGGACGCTTCGCCCCCGTCCGCAGCACCGTCTCCCGGTGCATCGGCGGCAGCGGCTTGCCCGCCACCTCCGGCTCCACGCCGGTCGCCGCCCGCACCGCCGCCACCAGCGTCCCGTTGCCCGGCGCGATGCCCCGGGCCGTCGGGATCGACAGGTCGGTGTTCGAGGCCACCCACGGCAGGCCCCGGCCCACCGCGTACGAAGCCTCCGCCAGGTCCTTCCAGCCGACCGACGGGTCGTAGCCCTGCACCACCGCCGCCGGGTCGTCCTCCAGCGAGCGCACCGGCACCAGCCCGCGCTCCTCCAGCGCCTCCAGCAGCCCCGCCCCGCCGATCACCAGCACCCGCGACCCCGCCGGCACCTTCTCCGCCACCAGCCGGGCCGCCGCCTGCGCCGAGTTGATCACGTCCGCGGGCTCGGCCGGGACGCCCAGCTCCGTCAGGTGCTCCGCCACCGCGCGCGGCGGCCGCGACGCGTTGTTGGTGACGTACGCCAGCCGCATCCCGGCCGCCCGGGCCCGCTCCAGCGACTCCACGGCGTGGACGACCGCGTGCGGCCCGGCGTACACCACCCCGTCCAGGTCCAGCAGCGCCGTGTCGTACGCCTCCGTCAGCGCCTCCGCACTGGACCCCGGCACGCTCCGCACCGCCGCGGCGTTCTCCGTCATCGCTGCTCCACCCTCGTCACCTCGAACCGAACGGACACCCGCCAGCCTAGGCCGCGCCCGCCACCGCACCCCGGTCAGCCCTCACCAGGGTCCTCCGGGCCCTCCGGCCTCCCCGGACCGTCCGAACCCTCCGAGCCACCCGAACCCTCCGGGCCGCTCGAACCCTCCGGGCCGTCCAGCGGTGCCGGGTACCCGGGCGCCCCCGGCAGCAGCGGCCCGTACGCCCCCGCCCGGGCCGCCAGCGTCGCCCTGGTCTGCCGCAGCGCCGCCTGGTAGTGGCGGTTGCCCGGCTGCATCGCCACCGCCAGCGCCAGGTGCTCCGCCGAGACCTCGAAGTCGCCCAGCCGGGCCGCCGACACCCCCCACCCGAACTGCGCGTAGTCGTCCGACGGATCGGCCTCCGCCACCGCCCGGAAACTCTCCAGCGCCCGCGCGTACTGCCCCGCGTCGAACTGGGCCCGCGCCAGCGCCTCCCGGATCGACCCCGACCCCGGCTCCGCCTCCGCCGCCCGCGCCAGCAGCTGCACCGCCGCCGCCGGGTGCCGCTCCTCCAACAGCCGCACCCCGCGCCGGAACCAGTCGTACACCCCGCCGCCGGGCGCCCCGTTCCCGCCGGCCCCCGGAACCGCCGCCCCGCCGTCGCCCTCGTGCTCCCGGTGACCCATCCGCACCTACCCCGCTTCCCGTCCGCCCGCCCACGTCCCGGATGACCTGGACGTCCACCCGCATCGCGATCTCCCAACAAGGACTACCCGACTAACATGCCCAGAATGAGCGCCCCTCGTGCCGAAACCGGCAACGAGCCCTCGGGCGGCCCCGGAGACCCCGGGCACGTCGCCACCGCAGGGCTGTCCCTGTCCCCGTTCCGCGGCCTGCGCTACGACCCGCACCGGGTCGGCGACCTGGCCGCGGTCACCTCACCGCCGTACGACGTGGTCGACCCCGGACGGCGCCTGGACCTGGAGACCGCGGACCCGCACAACATCGTCCGCCTGATCCTGCCCCGCCCCGAACCCGAGGACGCCGGCGACCGCCCCGACCGCGACACCCGCTACCGGCACGCCGCCCGCCTGCTCAGCGACTGGCGCCACCGGGGCGTCCTGACCGCCGACCCCAACCCCGCCCTGTACGTCTACGAGCAGCGCACCCCCTCCGGCACCCTCCAGCGCGGCCTGATCGGCGCCCTCGCCGTCAGCGGCCCCGAAGCCGGCGTCGTCCTGCCGCACGAGGACGTCATGCCCAAGCCCGTCGCCGACCGGGTCGGCCTGATGCGCACCACCCGCGCCAACCTCGAACCGCTGCTGCTCACCTACCGCGGCCACGGCCGCGCCGCCGACGTCATCGAACGCGCCGCCGCCACCGAACCGCTGCTCGCCACCACCACCAGCGACGGCACCCACCACCGCCTGTGGGCCGTCACCGACCCCGCCGAACTGGCCGCCGTCACCCGCGACCTGGCCGGCTGCCGCGCCCTGATCGCCGACGGCCACCACCGCTGGGAGATGTACCTGCGGCTCCAGCGCGAACACCGCCACCTGCCGCGCAGTCCCTGGGACCGCGGCCTGGTCCTGCTCGTCGACACCGACCGCTACCCGCTGCGGGTCCGCGCCATCCACCGCGTCCTGCACCGCCTCCCGCCGGACGCCGCGCTCGCCGCCCTCGACCCGGCCGCCTGGCGCACCACCGAGCTGCCCGGCGCGCTCCCCGACGCCCTCGCCGCCCTCGCCGAGGCCCACCGCTCCCCCGGCAACTCCTTCGTCCTCACCGCCGGCGACGGCCGCTTCCAGCTCCTCACCGGCCCCGACGAAGCCACCCTCGCCGCCACCGTCCGCACCGACCGCCCCGAGGAGTGGCGCCGCCTGGACGCCACCGTCCTGCACGCCGTCCTGCTCGACCGCACCTGGCACGTCCCCGACAGCCCCGAGCACATCGGCTACCTGCACTCCGCCGAGGCCGCCGTCCGCGAGGCCGCCCGCACCGGCGGCACCGCCGTCCTGCTCCACCCCGTCGAGGAACGCGTCGTGCGCCGCCTCGCCGAACAGGGCGTCACCATGCCCCGCAAGTCCACCTCCTTCGGCCCCAAGCCGGCCACCGGACTGGTCCTGCGCTCCCTCGAACTCGGCTGATCCGCGGCTGCCCCGCCACCGGCTCGCCGCAGACCCGCCACCGACCCCGCCACCGACCCGCCCGCGCGGAACGCGGAGAGGCCCCCGCTCCTACCCGGAACGGGGGCCTCTCCACACGCCGGTCAGCCCTTCTTCGGCTGCTCCTCGAACGAGTCCTCGTCGTAGTCCTCGTCGATCTCCTCGTCGTCCTCGTCGTAGAACTCCTCGACGTCCTCTTCGTCCTCGAAGATCATCCGGTCGTCGCCGACGTCGTCCTTGTCGATCTGACGGCGCACCGGCTCCACGGCCTCCGCGCCCTCGTCCTCGACCTCGGCGTCCTCGTCCAGCGCGTCGGTGAACTCGATGCCGTCGATCTCCGCCAGCCGCTCGGCCGCGTTGGTCGACCCGTCCGTGTCGGCCTCCACGGCCTTCACGAACCACTCCCGGGCCTCGTCCGCCCGACCCGCCGCGATCAGCGCGTCCGCGTACCCGTAGCGCAGCCGCGCCGTCCACGGGTGGATCGCCGAGGACGCCAGCTCCGGGCTCTGCAGCGTCACGACGGCCGCGTCGAACTGCTCCAGGTCCGCCCGGGCACCCGCCGCGACCAGCCGCATCTCGACCTGACCGGCCTTGTCCAGCTGCTTCACCTCGGGCTCGCCGGCCATCGCCAGCGCCCGCTCCGGCCGGCCCAGACCGCGCTCGCAGTCCGCCATCACCGGCCACAGGTCGACCCGCCCGGTCATCCGCTTCGCCGCCCGGAACTCGGTCAGCGCCTCCGCGTACCGCTGCGTCATGTACGAGGCAAACCCGGCCGCCTCGCGCACGCTCGCCACCCGCGAAGCCAGCCGCAGCGCGACCCGCGAGTAGTTGTAGGCCTCCTCCGGCTCGCTGTCGAGCAGCCGCGCCACCATCACCAGGTTGCGCGCCACGTCCTCGGCCAGCGTCTTCGGCAGGCTCTTCAGGTCCTGCTTGACGTCCGCGTCGATCTCGAACCCGGTCACGTCGTCCGGGATCGGCAGCCGCTTCACCGGCTCCTGACGCCGCTCGTCGTACCCGCCGCCCCGCTCGTCCCGCCCACCGCGGTACCCACCACGGTCGTCACGCCCGCCCCGGTACCCGCCCCGGTCGTCCCGACGCTCATACCCGCCACTGCGCTGCGGACGGTCGTCCCGGCCACGGAAGCCGCCACGGTCACCGCCACCCTGCGGGCGGTCGTAGCCGCCGCTGCGCTGCGGGCGGTCGTCCCGGCCCCGGAAGCCGCCGCCCTGCGGGCGGTCGTAGCCGCCGCTGCGCTGCGGGCGGTCGTCACGGTCACGCCCGTACGAGGGGCGGTCCTCACGCGGACGGAACCCACCACGGTCGCCACCACCCTGCGGACGGTCGTAGCCGCCGCTGCGCTGCGGACGGTCGTCCCGGCGCTCGTACCCGCCACTGCGCTGCGGGCGGTCGTCGAACGAACGCTCCTCACGCGGCCGGAAGCCACCACCCTGCGGGCGGTCGTAGCCGCCGCTGCGCTGCGGGCGGTCGTCACGGTCACGCCCGTACGAGGGGCGATCCTCACGCGGACGGAACCCACCACGGTCACCACCACCCTGCGGACGGTCGTAGCCACCACTGCGCTGCGGACGGTCGTCCCGGCGCTCGTAGCCACCACTGCGCTGCGGGCGGTCGTCGAACGAACGCTCCTCACGCGGCCGGAACCCACCACCCTGCGGGCGGTCGTAGCCACCGCTGCGCTGCGGCCGGTCGTCGCGGCCCCGGAAGCCGCCGCCCTGCGGGCGGTCGTAACCGCCACTGCGCTGGGGGCGGTCGTCGCGGTCCCGCCCGTACGAGGGACGGTCCTCACGCGGACGGAACCCACCACGGTCGCCACCGCCCTGCGGACGGTCGTCCCGGCCACGGTAGCCACCGCCACCGCCGCCGCCCTGCGGACGGTCGTCCCGGCCACGGAACCCGCCACGGTCGCCGCCGCCCTGCTGCGGGCGGTCGTCACGGGAGCGGTAACCGCCACCGCCCCCACCGCCGCCGTACGAAGGCCGGTCGTCACGCGAACGGTAGCCACCGCCGGCGCCACCGCCCTGCGGACGGTCGTCACGGGAGCGGTAACCACCGCCACCGCCGCCACCGCCGTACGAAGGCCGGTCGTCACGCGAGCGGAAGCCCCCGCGGTCACCGCGGTCGTCACGACCCCGGTAGCCGCCGCCTTCGCCACGGTCGTCACGACGCGGGCCGCGGTCGTTCGACCAGCCCCCTCGCGACCTGGGCTCGTACCCCCGGCCGCCGTCGTTACGGCGCTCGGGCCGGTCCTGGGGCGGGTTCGACATGCTGGTGACTCCTGTCTGCACACTGCGAGTTCGAGAGGCGCCACTGCCGATCCACCGACACCAGCGCGAGATCCGGACGCCCTCCGCACCCCACCAGGGCCCGGAACGTCCACCTTGTCCATTGTCCGGCATCCGGCGGAACACCGCGTCCGGGTGCCCGACCACCGTCCGCCGGCCGTCCACGTGTCCGGCCGATGCCCAACAAAAAAGGCCGAGGCCCCAGCGAATCGCTGGGGCCTCGGCCTATTGAAGAATTGTTCGGCGGCGTCCTACTCTCCCACAGGGTCCCCCCTGCAGTACCATCGGCGCTGTGAGGCTTAGCTTCCGGGTTCGGAATGTAACCGGGCGTTTCCCTCACGCTATGACCACCGAAACCCTATCGGGTATTCAGCGAACACACTTTTCAGTTGAAAAATGGTGTTGCTTCTTGTGGCGGGGTCGAAAGAATCGACTCCCTACCGGCGATAGCTGTTCGCTACCCGGGAACCACACAGTGAACGCGAGCGTCTGAGGACAAGCCCTCGGCCTATTAGTACCGGTCAACTCCACCCCTCACAGGGCTTCCATATCCGGCCTATCAACCCAGTCGTCTACTGGGAGCCTTACCCTCTCAAGGAGGTGGGAGTGCTCATCTCGAAGCAGGCTTCCCGCTTAGATGCTTTCAGCGGTTATCCCTCCCGAACGTAGCCAACCAGCCATGCCCTTGGCAGGACAACTGGCACACCAGAGGTTCGTCCGTCCCGGTCCTCTCGTACTAGGGACAGCCCTTCTCAACACTCCTACGCGCACAGCGGATAGGGA
>NZ_QLLT01000043.1 GCF_003259315.1 Kitasatospora sp. SolWspMP-SS2h
CTACCGCCTGCGCAACGTCGTCGAACGCTGCTTCAACCGGCTCAAGCAGTGGCGCGGCCTGGCCACCCGCTACGACAAGACCATCGAGTCCTACCAGGCCACCGTCACCATCGCCTCAATCCTGCTCTGGATTTGATCTTTGAAGACGACTCCTAGGCCCGGTCCAGCCGCTGCTCGAACCAGACCACCTTGCCCGCCCCTAGCCGGGTCGCCCCCCAGCGGTCCGCGCACCGGGAGACTATCTGCAGGCCCCGGCCGCGCTCCTCCTCCGGACCGGCCCGGCGGGTGCGGGGCAGCGCCGGGGAGTCGTCGCCCACCTCGCAGCGCAGCACCGAGGTGCGCACCAGGCGCAGCGTCACCGGCCGGGTGGCGTGCTGGATCGCGTTGGTGACCAGCTCGCTGACCATCAGCTCGCAGCTCTCCGCGAGGTGGTCCAGCCCCCACCGGCGCAGCGCGTGCCCGGCCAGCCGGCGGGCCCGACCCGGCGTCTCGTGCCGGGGCCGCAGGTGCCAGTGCGCCACGTCCTCGGCCGGGATGCCGTCGAACGCGGCCGCCAGCAGCGCGATGTCGTCGGCCCGGTCGCCCGGCGGCAGGATGCGCAGCGCCTCCTGGCACAGCTGCTCCGGGGTGAACCGGTGCCCGCCCGCCAGCCGGGCCCGCAGCAGCTCCAGGCCGGTGCCGAGCGGGCGGTGCCGGGTCTCCACCAGGCCGTCGGTGAACAGCAGCAGCGCCGAACCGGGCGGCGCGGGCAGCTCCACCGAGGCGAAGTCCACCCCGCCGACGCCGATCGGCGCGCCCGAGGGCAGCTCCAGCAGCTCGCTGCTGCCGTCCGGACCGATCAGCACCGGCGGCACGTGCCCGGCGTTGGCGATCCGCACCCGGCCCGCGATCGGGTCGTACACCGCGTACACGCAGGTCGCCAGGTGCTGCTCGCGGCCCAGCCGCTGGGCCTGCTCGTCCAGGTGGTACAGCACCTCGTGCGGCGGCAGGTCGAGGCCCGCCAGGGTCTGCGCGGAGGTGCGCAGCTGGCCCATCACGGCGGCCGAGGTCAGCGAGTGGCCCATCACGTCGCCGGTGATCAGGGCGACCCGGTTGCCGGGCAGCGGGATCGAGTCGTACCAGTCGCCGCCGACCTGCGCGCCGCGCTCGCCCGGCAGGTAGCGGTGCGCCAGCCGGACGCCGTGCGGCTGCGGCAGGTGCGCGGGCAGCATCGAGCGCTGGAGCTCGTCGGCGATCTCCCACTCGCGGGTGTAGCGCAGCGCGGTGTCCACCGCGAGGCCGCCGTGGGTGGCCAGGTGGGCGGCGGTCGCCGCGTCGGCCGGGTCGAAACCCGCCGGGGAGCCGTCCGGCCGCGGGCGGCGGACCAGCAGCAGCACGCCCAGCGCGGCCTGCCGCCCGTGCAGCGGCAGCGCCAGCAGCGCCGTCCCGGCCGGCAGCCGGCCCAGCGCCCGGGCGCCCAGCAGTTCGGCGGCCGGACCGCCCCGGCGGCGGCCGTCCAGCACGGTCGGCCCGCTCGCGGCGCGGCGGGCCAGCAACCGTTCCAGCTCGCCGCCGGGCAGCACCGGGCGCACCCCCGCGCTGCGGCCCAGCCTGGTCCCGCGGGTGTGCCGCACCCGCAGCGCCCGGGGCGGGCCCGGGTCGCGCTCGACGTCCGGCAGCGGGTCGCGGACCAGAACCACCAGGGCGTCCGCGACCGCCGGGACGAGCACCCGGCCCAGGTTGCGCAGCGTCGCCGTCAGGTCGAGCGAGCTGTTGATCAGCCGGGCCGCCCGGTCCAGCGCCGCCAGCCGCTCCGCCAGCCGCCCGGGCACGCCGGAGGCCGCCTCGCCGGACCGGCCCGCGCCGGGCGGCGGGTGCCGCTGGACGGGAACGGCGGGCTGCTGCCCCGCCAGGGACTCCAGGTGGTCGCGCACGGGCTGCCCGATCTGTGCAGATGTGGTCTCGGGGACGGAAGCCGACGCCTCGTCAGCCGGTGCGCCGGCAGCGCAGGTACAGCTGGGTCTCCGGCGGCTGCGCGGACCCGGCGGGCGCGTACGACCGGCTGTCCACCGCCCGCACCGCGAAGCCGCTGCGCTCCAGCAGCCCGACCAGCTCCTCGCGCAGGTAGCCGCTGACCCGGATCTCCTGCTCCAGGAACGGCAGCGGCGCGTCGTCCAGGTCCGCCTCGACCATGCCCAGCGCCAGCAGGCCGCCGGGGCGCAGCAGGGCGCGGAGCCGGCCGAGCGTCTCGGCGATCTCGGCCCGGGGCAGCATCAGCAGCGAGAAGAACGCGGTCGCGGCGTCCAGCGAGCCGTTCCCGTCCGGGCCCAGCTCCTCGACGCCCCAGCGGGACGCGGCGCCGTCCAGGCCCAGGTCCAGGACGTCCATCCGGTGGAACTCCGCCGCCGGGACGGCCGCCCGGGCCCGGGCCAGCATGCCCTCGGACAGGTCGACGCCCGTCACCCGCAGCCCACCGTCCGCCAGTTGGCGGGCGGTCGGCTCGCCGGCCCCGCAGCCCACGTCCAGCACCCGGGCCCCGGACGGGAGTTCGGCCAGCAGCCAGTCGCCGCACGCGAGCTGCCCGGCCCTGGCCGGAAACACCTCCTGGTAGCGGCCCCCGACCGCGTCGAACACGGCGGCCCGGCGGGCCCGTTCCTCCCGGCGCGCACCCGCCGCGGACGCCGGGCCGGCGTCGTCGGCGGCAGCGGTCTGTTCGTCCGTCACGATGATCTGGGCACCTCTCCCGCGCGCGTCCTGCCCTGCCCGTCGTGGCCCGCACTCCACTCCCGACCCTGGCCTTCGAGGATAAACGCGATCACCGGACCGTGGAGTCCGTTTCCGGCCAACCCGTGCGCCGCTGGGCGCTTGTCGCCCGCCAGGGGAAGCACCCGGGGCCCGCGACGGAGCGCGCCACCGCGCCGCGCGCCGCATGGCGCACCGGCGGCAGGGCGGTGACCTGCGCCGACGCCGGATCGACGGCCGGGCCGCGGGCGTTTATCGAACGTCAATCGCGACCTGTCAGAGTCTTCCCAGCGCCGGGGAAGCGTCAAAGCGTTCCCGCAGCCGGGGGGCTGCGGGGACGCCGACGCTCCGGGGGGACGGGCTTCCGCCAGGGGGGACCAGGGGGGACACCAGGGGGGAACGGGAGCCTAGGGCGCGGTGGGGGGAACAGGGGGAGGCTCGGTGTGCCGAGACGTGATGAGGTCCTGCACGGGCTGGGCCTCGGGCACACCGAGCCGCGTGAACACCGTGAGCGCCTCCCGGAGGCACGCCAGCCCGCGCGAGGGCTGCCCCAGCTCCAGGAGCGCCTCGCCCAGCGCCGCGTTCGCCATGCCCTGGCAGTACGCGGCCTCGATCTCCTGGGCGATCGACAGCGACTCCTCGGCCGCCTCCGCCGCCGCCGGGAACCGGCCGTCCGCCAGCAGGCAGGCCGCCAGCCGGGCCAGCGAGTAGCCCTCCCAGATCGGGTGCTGCTGCTGCCGGTACAGCTGGTGCGCCTCCCGCAGGTGCACCGCCGCCTCACCGGGCGAACCGGTCGAGCGCAGCACCACGCCCAACTGGTAGAGCGTGTCCGCCAGGCACGGCACGTTCCCGGACGCCCGGGCCGCCGCCACCGCAGCGCGCGCGGACTCCTCGGCCTCGGCGTGGCGGTCCAGGCCGACGTACGCCCGGGCCATGTTGCCCAGCAGCCGGGCCTCGTTCGTCGGAGCGTCCAGTCCGCAAGCGATCCGGTGGGCCTGCTGGTAGAACGGCAGCGCCTCGGCGGACCGGCCCGCCATGATCAGGATGATCGCCAGGGCGTTGGCCGTGACCATGCGCAGCACGGTGGGGCGATCGGCGGGCTGCAACGCCAGGCTGTGGGCCAACCACTTCTCGGCCTCGGCGAGTTCGCCGCCGATCCGGTGGATCTGGCCGAGCGCGAAGTGCACGCTGGCCAGGGCCACCGAGTCCTGCTGCGCCGCAGGACTGACCGAGGCGGCCCGGAGCATGGCCAGGATCCGGGGGGCCAGCGTGGGGTCCTCGATCACGGAGACCATGCTCTGCACGATGTCCAGCGCCGGATGGAGCAGGGCCAGCGGGGCGTTCGCGGCCGCCTCGACGGCGCTCAGCAGGACGGGGACCTCCGAGCGCAGCCATTCGCGCGCGGTGTCGTTGTCGGGGAACGCGCGTCCGGCCGAGTCGGCCCGGTGCAGTGGTTCGACGGGCCGGTCGTCCGGCTCCATCACCCGCAGCGCGTTCTGCATGGTGGCGTCCAGCAGGTCCAGCAGCCGCAGCAGCGCCTCGTGCTGCTGCTCGACGTCCCCCAGCTTGGCGTTCTGCCGCTGCGCGTACAGGCGCAGCAGGTCGTGGTACCGGTACCGGCCGGGGGTGAAGCACTCCAGCATGTTGGCCTCGACCAGGGACTCCGCCAGGTCCTCGGCCTCCTGCTCGGAGGTGCCGAGCAGCGCGGTGACGGCGGGCAGCGGCAGGTCGGGGGAGTCGACCAGGGCGAGCAGCCGGAAGGCCCGGGCCTCCTCCGGCCGGAGCTGGGCGTAACCGAGTCCCAGGGTGGTCTCCACGGCGAGGTTGCCGAGCTGGAGCTCCTGGAGCCGGTTGCGCTGGTCCGCTAACCGCCGGGCCAGGTCGGAGACGCTCCAGCGCGGACGGCTGGCCAGCCGGGCGGCGGCGATCCGGACCGCCAGCGGCAGGAAGCCGCAGGAAGTCACCACCTGGAGCGCGGCCTCGGGTTCGGCGCCGACCCGCTCGGCCCCGACGATCGCCGAGAACAGCGCCAGCGCCTCGTCCGGGGTCAGCTCCTCGATGTCCACCAGGTGCGCGCCGGGCAGTTCGGCCAGCCGGGAGCGGCTGGTCACCATTACCGCGTTGCCGGAGACGCCGGGGATCAGCGGCCGCAGCTGCCCGGCGTCGCGGGCGTTGTCGAGCAGGATCAGCATCCGCTTGTCGGCCAGCAGCGAGCGGTACAGCGCGGCGCGCTGGTCCAGCGAGTCGGGGGCGTCGGGCGCGCCGAGCGCGTGCAGGAAGTCGCCGAGCACCACGGCCGGGTCGGCCGGGGAGGCGCCCGCGCCGCGCAGGTCCACGTACAGCTGCCCGTCCGGGAAGTCCGGCCGCAGCGAGTGCGCCACGTGCACCGCGAGGGTGGTCTTGCCGACGCCGCCGATGCCGGCCAGCGAGGTCACCACGACGGCTTGGCCGGAACCCGCCCTCAGCACGTCCCGCAGCTCGCCGACCAGCTTGTTGCGGCCGCTGAAGTCCGAGACGTCGGCCGGGAGTTGGGCGGGTGGGACGAAGGCGGTCGGATCCTCGGCGGTCTTCGGCGGGGCGGCCGAGGTGGCCAGCAGCTCCGGGTCGCCGGCCAGGATCCGGGCGTGCACCGCGGAGAGCCCGCCGCCCGGCTCCACGCCCAGCTCGTCGATCAGCAGCTTCCGGGTGTCCGCGTACACGCCCAGCGACTCGGCCTGCCGGCCGCTGCGGTACAGCGCCAGCATCAGCAGTTCGCGCAGCCGCTCGCGCAGCGGGTACGCGGCGGACAGCGCGTTCAACTCGGCCACCACGTCGGCGTGCAGGCCGATCTCCAGGGCCAGCGCGCAGCGCTCCTCGGCCACCGCGAGCTGCCGTTCCGCCAGCCGGTTGCGCTGGGTCTCGGCGTACGGGCCCGGCACGCCGGGCAGCGGGCGGCCGCGCCACAGGTCGAGCGCGGCGACCAGGGTGTCGTGGGCGGAGCGCAGGCCGCCGTCGCCCCGGGCGGTCCCGGCGTCCGTGACCCGGTGCTCGAAGACGGTCAGGTCCAGGGCGTCGGCCGGGATCCGCAGCGCGTAGCCGTCGGTCATCGAGACCAGGACCTCGGCGGGCTTGCGGGCGGCCCGGTTCGGCTCCAGCACCGAGCGCAGCCGGGAGACGTAGGTGCGCAGCGCGGCCACCGCCTGCGGCGGGGTGCGCTCCCCCCAGATGCCGTCGACCAGGTCGTCGGTGGTCACCGGACGGCCCTCGCTGAGCAACAGGGCCACCAGCACGGCCTGTTGCTGCGGCGATCCGAGCGCCAGCGGCGCGTCACCGCGCCACGCCTGGACAGGGCCGAGCACTTGGAAACGCAACGCCCCGGCGGAGCGCGTGTCCTGATGCTCCATGTCCTCCCCTGTGGCCGATGAACCGTCTGTTCCCCACGCCGCCGCCGGTCGTGCGGGGGCGACAGCTTATGAGGAAGCGCGCAAACATCCACCAAGTGGATGCGCGGTGCAACGTTTATAAGACATTTAGCGATCCCTACGATACTGTCCGCGCGCCCGGGCACAGTCGTCCGGGTGATCGAACCCTCTCAGCTGAAAGGCGGCCCGCCCCATGGCCGACGAGACCACCATCACCGTTCCCGAGGCCGAGCAGACCCCGGCCCCGGTCGAGCACACCGCCGACGCCGCCGACCCGAACGCGATCGAGCACGCCCTGGAGGTGCTGGCCGAAGGCCAGCCCGCCGCGCCGGCCGTGGAGCAGATCAGGACCGGGGACGACGAGACCTTCGAGCCGCTCGGCTCGGTCACCAACTGCCCGTGACCGCTGCCCGCGTGAACGGGACGAGCCCCGGCCCTCACCGGCCGGGGCTCGTCCCGTTCGCCCGCTCCGCGGCCGCTACTGCGCCGAGCGCACCCGCAGGTTGGTGATCAGCGGGCCGTCGGTGACCTCGGCGAAGAAGTCGTTCCCCTTGTCGTCCACCACGATGAACGCCGGGAAGTCCTCCACCTCGATCCGCCAGACCGCCTCCATGCCCAGCTCCGGGTACTCCAGCACCTCGACCTTCTTGATGCAGTCCTGCGCGAGCCGGGCCGCCGGGCCGCCGATCGAGCCCAGGTAGAAGCCGCCGTGCTCGGCGCAGGCCTTGGTGACCTGCTTGGAGCGGTTGCCCTTGGCCAGCATCACCATCGAGCCGCCCGCCGCCTGGAACTGGTCGACGTAGGAGTCCATCCGCCCGGCCGTGGTCGGGCCGAACGAGCCGGACGCGTAGCCCTCCGGGGTCTTGGCCGGGCCCGCGTAGTAGACCGGGTGGTCCTTCAGGTACTGCGGCATGCCCTGCCCGGCGTCCAGCCGCTCCTTGATCTTGGCGTGCGCGATGTCGCGGGCCACCACCAGCGTGCCGGTGAGCGAGAGCCGGGTCTTCACCGGGTACTTGGACAGCTCGGCGCGGACCTCGGCCATCGGCCGGTTCAGGTCGATCCGCACGACGTCGTCGTTCAGGTGCTCGTCGGTGGTCTCCGGCAGGTACTTCGCCGGGTCGGTCTCCAGCTGCTCCAGGAACACGCCCTCGGCGGTGATCTTGCCGAGCGCCTGGCGGTCCGCCGAGCAGGACACCGCCATCGCGACCGGCAGCGAGGCGCCGTGCCGCGGCAGCCGGATCACCCGCACGTCGTGGCAGAAGTACTTGCCGCCGAACTGCGCGCCGATGCCGATCCTCTGGGTCAGCTCGAAGACCTTCTGCTCCAGCTCCAGGTCGCGGAAGCCGTGCCCGGTCCGCGCGTCGCCGCCGGTGGGCAGGTTGTCCAGGTAGTGCGCGGAGGCGTACTTCGCGGTCTTCAGGGCGAACTCGGCGCTGGTGCCGCCGACCACGATCGCCAGGTGGTAGGGCGGGCAGGCCGCGGTGCCCAGCGAACGGATCTTCTGCTCCAGGAAGTTCAGCATCGACGCCTCGTTGAGGATCGCCTTGGTCTCCTGGTACAGGTACGACTTGTTGGCCGAGCCGCCACCCTTGGCCATGAACAGGAACTTGTAGGCGTCCCCGTCGGTGGCGTACAGCTCGATCTGGGCCGGCAGGTTGTTGCCGGTGTTCTTCTCGTCCCACATGGTCACCGGGGCCATCTGGGAGTACCGCAGGTTGAGCCTGGTGTACGCGTCGAACACGCCGCGGGCGATCGCCGCCTCGTCCTCGCCGGAGGTCAGCACGTGCTGGCCGCGCTTGCCCATCACGATCGCGGTGCCGGTGTCCTGGCACATCGGCAGGATGCCGCCCGCCGAGATGTTGACGTTCTTCAGCAGGTCCAGCGCCACGAACCGGTCGTTCGGGCTGGCCTCCGGGTCGTCCAGGATCCGGCGCAGCTGCGCCAGGTGCGCCGGGCGCAGGTAGTGCGAGATGTCGTGCATCGCCTCGGCCGTCAGCAGCCGCAGCGCCTCCGGCTCGACCTGCAGGAAGGTGCGACCGCCGGCCTCGAAGGTCGAGACCCCCTCGGAGGTGAGCTTGCGGTACGGAGTGGTGTCCGTGCCGAGCGGGAGCAGGTCGCGGTAGGCGAACTCTGGGGCCATGGGGTGATCCTTCGGTTCTTTCGGCTTCGTCGACGAGGCACCCTCCAGGTTAGGCGCACCTGTCCGCGCCCCCGGCGGTAAGGTCGGCCTGCGTGACCGGCGTCACGCGCGTTGCGTCGAACCGCCGTTCGGTTCCGGGGTCGGCTCGCTAGGCTTGTGACGTGGACAACTCTCCCGCGCAGGACCCGCAGGGCCCGCTGCCCGCCCCGCTGCCGAAGAACGAGCCCGCGCCGGCTCCCGACCGGACCCCCGGTACCGACCTGGCCGCCGAACTGCGCGCCTCCGACGCCGACCGCGAACGCGTCGCCGACCTGCTCCGCGACGCCTACGCCGAGGGCCGGCTCACCGTCGACGAGCACGCCGAACGCGTCGAGGCCGCCTACGGCGCCCGCACCTTCGGCGAGTTGGAGCCCCTCACCCGCGACCTCCCCGGCCACCCCGGGCCGATCCGGCACAACCTCACCAAGGCCCCGCTGGACGACCGGGCCCCCGCCCCGAAGCCCGCCCTGCCCCCGGCCCGGGCCGAGGCGCCCACCATGGTCGCGGTGTTCGGCGGCGCCGCCCGCAAGGGCCGCTGGCGGGTGGGCTCCCACCTCAAGGCGGTCGCCGTGTTCGGCGGCATCGAGATCGACCTCACCGACGCGGTCTTCGAGTCCCCCGAGGTGGTCATCGAGGTGGTCTCGGTGTTCGGCGGCGTCGACATCCGGGTCCCCGAGAACGTCAGCCTGCACGGCGGCGGCGCCGGGGTGTTCGGCGGCTTCGAGGTCCGCGAGCAGACCTCCGCCGACCCGCACGCGCCCGTGGTCCGGGTCAAGGGCGCCGCGGTGTTCGGCGGCGTCGACGCCAGGCCGCGCCGCGGCAAGAAGCTCAAGGAGTGGGTGCGCCGACAGCTCGACGGCTGACCTGCGCGGTCACCGACGGGGCGTCAACTCGCCGGGCGGCACTCGCCGTTGCCCCGAGTGCAGGGCGTAGTCGATTGCGTGCGGTGTGCATGAATCCCGGAGCGGCGGGGTAGTTCCCCTCGCACATCGTTCCTGTACGGCTGTGACCCCGCGGGTCGGCGACGGCGCCACGGCGAGGGAGCACGGGGCAGTCGGGCAGGAGGCGACATCGTCCCCGAGCCTTGAGCCTGGTCAGGAGTCACCGTGCTGCATCCGATCGAGTCCAGCGCCACCGCCGCCGCCCGCCGCCCGGCGGCCCAGCCGGACGTGGACGACAACCCCTGGCACACCTCGGCCGCCTGCCGCAGCGACGAGGCCGGGCTGTTCTTCGCCCCCTCCAAGGAGCCGACGGCCGCCCGGCTCTCCCGCGAGGAGCAGGCCAAGCGGGTCTGCGCCCGCTGTCCGGTCCTGCTCGAATGCCGCGAGCACGCCCTCGCCCAGCCCGAGCCCTACGGCGTCTGGGGCGGCCTCACCGCCGCCGAACGCCGGGTCGTCCTCACCCGCCGCCGACGCCGGGACACCGAGCTCCGCGTCCCGGCCCGGATAGCGGGCTGACACCCGCCGCGCCGGACGCCGCGAGAGCCCGCCGGGCGGCACGGAACCGGGGGCGCGGGAACCCGCGCCCCTCGACTCCGCGCCCGCCCGCTAGTTGGCGCGGTCGAAGTCGATCGCGCTGTAGGCCCGCAGCTTCGCGAGCTTGTGGGTGGAGTCGATCCGCCGGATCGTCCCGCTCTTGGAGCGCATCACCAGCGACGAGGTGGTGGCGGTCTCCTGCCGGTAGTGGACGCCGCGCAGCAGCTCGCCGTCGGTGATGCCGGTCGCGACGAAGAACACGTTCTCGCCGCTGACCAGGTCGTCCGTGGTCAGGACGCGGTCCAGGTCGTGCCCGGCGTCCAGCGCCTTCTGCCGCTCGGCCGCGTCCTTCGGCCAGAGCCTGCCCTGGATGACGCCGCCCATGCACTTCATCGCGCAGGCCGCGATGATGCCCTCGGGGGTGCCGCCGATGCCCATCAGCAGGTCGATGCCGGTCTCCTCGCGGGCGGCCATGATCGCGCCGGCCACGTCGCCGTCCGAGATGAACTTGATCCGGGCGCCGGCCTCCCGGATCTCCCGGACCAGGTCGTCGTGCCGGGGCCGGTCCAGCACCACGACGGTGACGTCCTCGACGGCGGAGCCCTTGGCCTTGGCGACCCGGCGGATGTTGACCGCGGGCGGGGCGGTGATGTCGACGTAGTCGGCGGCCTCGGGGCCGCAGACCAGCTTGTCCATGTAGAACACCGCGCTGGGGTCGAACATGGTGCCGCGGTCGGCGACCGCGAGGACCGCGACCGCGTTGTTCATGCCCTTGGCGGTGAGGGTCGTGCCGTCCACCGGGTCGACGGCGACGTCGCACTCGGCGCCGGTGCCGTCACCGACCCGCTCGCCGTTGTAGAGCATCGGGGCCTCGTCCTTCTCCCCCTCGCCGATGACGACGATGCCGTTCATCGAGACGGTGGAGACGAGGGTGCGCATGGCCTTCACGGCCGCGCCGTCGGCGCCGTTCTTGTCGCCCCGGCCGACCCAGCGGCCGGCGGCCATCGCGGCGGCCTCGGTGACCCGGACCAGTTCGAGGGCGAGGTTGCGGTCGGGGGCCTCCGGAGCGACCTCCAGGGCGGAGGGGAGGTGGTGCGGGTACTGCGTGGTCATCGTCGTTACCTCTCTGTACGCGACGGCCAGTCAGCACCGGGACGCGGAGGGTCACCGGCACTGCGATGAGGGTTGCTGCGATCGTATCGGCAGGGGGAAGGGGGGTCTGTGGCGCACTCCCCGCGTACCCCTTACCGGCCTCGCCACCCCGCCCCCTCCCGTCCCGCCGGCCCCGCCCCGCCCCTCCCCGGCGCACGGCGCCCGCGTAAGCGCCGCCTACCATGGGCGGGTGGCAGGCAACAGCAGCAACAGGGGCCGTCAGACGGTACGGGACATGGTCCTGTCGATGGCGGCGGTCGGCGTCGTGGTGGTGGTCGCGTACTTCTCGATCCCCAGCGCGGACGGCAAGAACGGCGTCCACGCGGTGCCGTACCAGGTCGAACTGGCCTCGGCGAAGCGGGCCGCGCCGTACCCGCTGCTCGGACCGGAGCAGCTCCCGGACGGCTGGAAGGCCACCTCGGTCAGCTACGGCCGGGACGACAAGGGCCGCGCCGCCTGGCACCTGGGCCTGAACACCGCCTCCGGCCAGTACGCGGCGGTCGAGCAGAGCGACGGCAAGTCCGCGGACGTGGTGGCGCTGAACGTGCCGGGCGCCGAGCCGGACGGCACCGCCACGGTGGCGGGCCAGGAGTGGCAGCGGGTGCGGGGCGACCGCTACCGGGCGCTGGTCCGCCCGGCCGGCGACACCGGCACCACGGTGCTCACCGGCACCGCCTCCTACGAGGAGCTCGCCCGGCTCGCCGAGACGCTCCGGTAGCGCACGGCGGCGGGCCACGACTCCGGCGCACGACGAAGGCCCCCGCCGGGGAACGGCGGGGGCCTTCGCGGTCACCGGTGCCGGCGGCGGAGCGCCGGCGTCCGGGAGGGTCAGACGGTGGTGACGACCTCGTCGTAGGCCAGGCGCGGGCTGCGCGGGAACCAGGCGTCCTCGCCCGGCTTGCCGATGTTGACCACGGCCAGCACCGAGTGCTCGCCGTCGCCGAAGAACTCCTTGTTGATGCCCTCGGCGTCGTAGCCGGTCATCGGGCCGGCGGCCAGGCCGGCGGCGCGGACGCCGATGATGAAGTAGGCGGCCTGCAGGGCGCCGTTCAGGACGGCGGAGGACTCGCGGACCGCGCGCTCGGAGAAGAACATGTCCTTCGCCTGCGGGAAGTGCGGCAGCTGGGTCGGGAGCTCCTCGTGGAACTCGTTGTCGGCGGCCAGGATGGCGACCAGCGGCGCGCCGGAGGTCTTGGCCTTGTTGCCGTCGGCCATGTGCTGGACGAGGCGGGCGCGGCCCTCCTCGGAGCGGACCAGGACGATGCGCAGCGGCTGCTGGTTGAAGGCGGTCGGGCCGAACTTCACCAGGTCGTAGATCGCCTGGACCTGCTCGTCGCTGACCGGCTCGTCCGAGAAGGTGTTGGCGGTGCGGGCCTCGCGGAAGAGCAGGTCCTGAGCGGCGGCGTCGAGTGCCAGGGTCATGTCTGTGTCCTACCTCAGAGCTGGAGACGGGGTCCGGTCGGCGGCTGGGGTGCCGCACGCTGAGGTGCAACTTCGATGAAACTTAAACCATTCCCGGACGGGGTGGTGATGTACCTCACAGCCCCGCCGCCGCCCCGGACCGCCGGCCGTCACTCCCCGGCGGGCTCCTCGACGGCCAGCACCGCGTCCAGCCGGGCCCGGGCGCCGTCCAGCCAGCGCTGGCAGACCTTCGCCAACTCCTCGCCGCGCTCCCACAGCGCCAGCGACTCCTCCAGCGTCGTCCCGCCGGTCTCCAGCCGCCGGACCACCTCCAGCAGCTCGTCCCGCGCCTGCTCGTACCCGAGCGCCTGCTCCGGACCCGCTTCCCGCCGACCGCGCTGATCTGCCATGCCGCCCAGGGTAGGCGCTGCTCCCGACAAAACCCCGACAGACCCCCGACAGACCCCCGACAGGCCCCGCGCGCCCCGGCCCGCGTCCGCCCTGCCCTACCCCGCTCTGTTCCGCTCCGCCCTGTTCCGCTCCGCCGGGCCCGAGCACCCCGCCCCCGCCGTCCGGCGGCGCGCCCCCACCCCGTGCCGGGCCGGGGGCGGCGCGCCCTCGGCCAGCGAGCGGCGCAGGTTCAGCCGGGCCCGGTAGGTCAGCGTCTTGACGGCGCCGACCCGCAGCCCGATCCGGTCCGCGATCTCCAGCGAGCTCAGCCCGTCCCAGTAGCGCAGCCGGAGCACCGCCCGCTGACGCTCGTTCAGCACCGCCAGTGCCGCGCCCACCCGCTCCGCCTCCACCGCCGCGATCACCGCCTCCTCGACCCGCACCCCCGAATCCCGGTCCGCGACCGCCGCCACCGTCGACTCGCGCCGGGTGGAACGCCGTTTCTCGTGGTCCAGCAGCACGTGGCGGGCGATGGTGAACATCCACGCGCCGATATCCGTGCCCGTCCAGTGGAAACCGCGAATTCCCGCCATCGCGCGGACGAAAGTGTCCTGGGCCAGGTCCTCGGCCAGCGGTCGGTTACCGGTCCGGCGCAGCAGGAACCCCAGCACCGCGCCGTGGTGGCACCGGTAGATGACCGCCCAGGCCTCGCGGTTCCCGGACTTCGCGGCCTCGATCAGCGCGGGCGTCACCGCCGGTCGGCCCGCCGGGGGGACGTCCATGCCAAACCTCCGGAAAACGCCGGAAAAGGGAAGGGGCGTCACACTAGGACCCGCCCCGACCCGGTGCAAGCAGTTCCCGGGAAAGCGTCGGCAATTCCCGTCGATTTCCGCGCGGAGGGGGGCTCGCGGGCAATTCCGCGAGCCGGTTCCGGGCGGTCGACGGACCGTCAGCCCCCGGCCCCGGCCTCCCCGGCCTCCGGCTCCCCGGCCTCCGCTTCCCCGGCCACCCGCACCTCGAACGCGCCGCCCGCCACCCGGGCCCGCAGCGCCTCGCCGGCCGCGGCCTGCCCGGGGTCGGTCAGCACCGTGCCGTCCGCCCGCTGGAGCACCGCGTACCCGCGCTCCAGGGTGGCCAGCGGCGACAGCGCCACCACCCGGGCCAGCGCGTGCCCCAGGTCGGTCTGGGCGTGGTCCAGCCGGTGCCCCAGCACCCGCCGGGCCCGCTCCACCAGCGCGTCCACCTCCGCCCCGCGGGCCGCCACCGCCTCGGCCGGCGCCGCCAGCACCGGGCGGCTGCGCACCGCGGCCAGCCCCGCCGCCTCCCGCTCCACCCGGTTCAGCACGTGCCGCCGCGCCCGGTCCCGCACCTGCCGCACCCTCGCCAGCTCCTCGCCCACGTCCGGCACCACCCGCTTCGCCGCGTCGGTCGGCGTGGAGGCCCGGAAGTCCGCGACGAAGTCCAGCAGCGGCCGGTCCGGCTCGTGCCCGATCGCGCTCACCACCGGCGTCCGGGCCGCCGCCACCGTCCGCACCAGCTCCTCGTCGGAGAACGGCAGCAGGTCCTCCACGCTGCCGCCGCCGCGGGCCACCACGATCACCTCGACCTCCGGCAGCGCGTCCAACTCCCGCACCGCCGCGCACACCTGGCCCACCGCCTGCGGCCCCTGCACCGGCACGTTGCGCACCTCGAAGCGCACCGCCGGCCAGCGCCGCCGGGCGTTCTCCAGCACGTCCCGCTCGGCCGCCGAGCCCCGGCCGGTGACCAGGCCCACGCAGCCCGGCAGGAACGGCAGCGGCCGCTTCCGGGCGTCCTCGAACAGGCCCTCGGCGAACAGCCGCCGCTTCAACTGCTCCAGCCGGGCCAGCAGTTCGCCCAGGCCGACCAGCCGCAGCTCGGAGGCGCGCAGCGAGAGCGTGCCGCGCGCCGTGTACCACTCCGGCTTCGCCCGGACGATCACCCGGGCGCCCTCCTGCACGGCGTCCGCGACCTGCTCGAACACCTGCCGGAAGCAGGTCACCGTCAAGGAGACGTCCCGGTCCGGATCGCGCAGGGTCAGGAAGACCATCCCCGCCCCCGGCCGCCGGTTCAGCTGGGCGATCTGCCCCTCCACCCAGACCTCGCCCAGCCGGTCGACCCACCCGCCGATCAACGCCGAGACCTTCCCCACCGGCAGGGGCGCTTCCGGACTGCTCGTGTTGGCCATCCCCCGAGGCTAGCCGCCTACCGCGACACCGCACCCCCGCCGGACCGCCGCCCGCGCTGGGCGACCAGCACCACCAGCCCCACCACCAGCCACACCGCCCCCACCACCTGCGCGGTGTGCGCGGCCTCCACCAGCACCGCCACCAGCACCGCGACCCCCAGCACCGGCACCACCCCGTGCCGCAGCCAGTCCCGCGAGCCCCCGCGCACCACGTACCAGCCCACCACCGAGGCGTGCAGCAGCACGAACGCGGTCAGCGCGCCGACGTTCACCACCGAGGTCAGCTGGTCCAGCCCGTCGTCCCGGCGGGCCGCCCAGACCGCCGCGACCAGCGTGATGACGGCCGCGGTCAGCAGCGCCCGCCGGGGCACCGCCGTCCGCTCGTCCACCACGCCCAGCAGGCGCGGCAGCCGCCCCTCCCGCCCCATCGCGAACACCAGCCGCCCGGCCGCCGCCTGCCCGGCCAGCGCCGCGAACGCCGCCCCGATCGCCTTGGACGCCGCGATCAGCACGTGCAGCCAGTGCCCGACCGAGGTCTCTACGGTGTCGTAGAACGCCGAGCCCTGCGCCTCCGGGTCGGCCGCCAGCTGCTGCGGCGTCGTCGGCTCCAGCAGCGCCGCCAGGTAGGTCTGCGCCACGAACAGCAGCCCGGCCAGCGCCAGGCACCACAGCACCGCCCGGGCCACCGCCGCGGACGCGCCGACCGCCTCCTCGACGAAGGAGGCGATCGCGTCGAAGCCCAGGTAGGAGAGGACCGCCACCGACACCGCCGACAGCACCGCCGTCAACGAGAACCCGCCGACTCCCCCGAACGGGGACCCCCAGTCGCGCGCCGCCCCGTCCCGGACCAGCACCACCACCGCCGCGACCGCGAAGACCGCCAGCACCACGACCTCCATCGCCAGCACCGCGAACCCGACCACCGCCGCCGTCCGCACCCCGGTCAGGTTGAGCGCCGTGGTGACCAGCACCGCCAGCACCGTCCACACCCAGCGCGAGACGTCCGGCACCAGCGAGTTGAGCGCGATCCCGGAGAACAGGTACGCCACCGCCGGGATCAGCAGGTAGTCGAGCATCGCCATCCACCCGGCGACGAACCCCGGCCCCTCGCCCAACCCGGCCCGGGCGTACGCGAACACCGAGCCGGCCCGCGGCACCGCCCGCACCATCTCGGCGTACGACAGCGCGGTGAACCCCATCGCCACCGTCGCCACCAGGTACACCGCCGCCACCGCGCCGTGGCTCTTCGCGTCCAGCACGCCGAACACGCCGACCGGCGCCATCGGGGCGATGAACAGCAGCCCGTACACCATCAGATCCCGCACCCCGAGGGTGCGCCGCAGCCCGGTCGTGCCCGCCTGTGTGCTCACCCTGGCCATTCCACCCGGCCGCACCCGTCCGGCGGCGGCGGCGCGCGTCCGCCCCCCGCGGGACTCGCCCGTACGATGGAGCCATGTCCACCAGTGCTCAGCGCCGTGTCCTGCTCGCCGCCCCCCGTGGCTACTGCGCGGGTGTCGACCGCGCCGTGATCGCCGTGGAGAAGGCCCTGGAGCAGTACGGGGCGCCCATCTACGTCCGCAAGCAGATCGTCCACAACAAGTACGTCGTGCAGACCCTGGAGAAGCAGGGCGCGGTCTTCGTCGACGAGACGGAGGAGGTGCCCGAGGGCTCGATCGTGGTCTTCTCGGCCCACGGCGTGGCCCCGTCCGTGCACGACGAAGCCGAGACCGGCCGGCTCGCCACCATCGACGCGACCTGCCCGCTGGTCACCAAGGTGCACAAGGAGGCCCGCCGCTTCGCCGACGAGGACTACGACATCCTGCTGATCGGCCACGAGGGCCACGAGGAGGTCGTCGGCACCATGGGCGAGGCCCCCGAGCGCATCCACCTGGTGGACGGCGCCGAGGACGTCGCCAACGTCAAGGTCCGCGACGAGTCCAAGCTGGTCTGGCTCTCCCAGACCACCCTCTCCGTGGACGAGACCATGGAGACCGTCGGCGCCCTCAAGCAGCGCTTCCCGCTGCTGGTCTCCCCGCCCAGCGACGACATCTGCTACGCCACCCAGAACCGCCAGGTCGCGGTCAAGCAGCTCGCCCCCGAGGCCGACCTGCTGATCGTGGTCGGCTCCAGGAACTCCTCCAACTCGGTCCGGCTGGTCGAGGTCGGCCTGGAGTACGGCGCCAAGGCCGCCCACCTGGTCGACTTCGCCGAGGAGGTCGACCCGGCCTGGCTGGAGGGCGTCACCACGGTCGGCCTGACCAGCGGCGCCTCGGTGCCGGAGATCCTGGTCGACGGCGTGCTCCGGCTCCTCGCCGAGCACGGCTTCGAGGACGTCCAGGTGGTCAAGACCGCCGAGGAGCACCTCACCTTCTCGCTCCCCAAGGAGCTCCGCCGCGACCTGCGCGCCGAGGCCGCCGGCAAGCTCTGACCCCCCGTCACCCCGACCGCGGTCCGGCCCCTCCCCGGAGGGCGCCGGACCGCGCGCGTCGCAAGGGCTGCGCAGGTTCCGCTCCGCCCGTACGTTTGGTACGAGGACCGGCGGGCAGCGGATGCTCACGGCCAGTGAGGGAGGCGAGGGCAGTGACGACGTTCTTCGGCGTGGACATCGGCGGCTCGGGCATCAAGGGCGCGCCGGTCGACCTGGACAAGGGCGTGCTCGCCCAGGAGCGGCACAAGGTGCTCACCCCGCACCCGTCCGGCCCGGACGAGGTGATCGGCGCGGTCTGCGAGGTGGTCCGGCACTTCGACCACCGGGGGCCGGTCGGCCTGACCTTCCCCGGCGTGGTCGTCGACGGGCGCACCATGACCGCGGCCAACGTCGACAAGGGCTGGATCGGCCTGGACGCGGCCCACCGGTTCAGCGAGGCGCTCGGCCTGCCCGCCACCGTCGTCAACGACGCCGACGCGGCCGGGATCGCCGAGGTCACCCACGGCGCCGGACGCGGCCGCAAGGGCGTCGTCCTGCTGCTCACCTTCGGCACCGGCATCGGCAGCGCCCTGTTCTCCGACGGCGTGCTCGTCCCCAACACCGAACTCGGCCACCTCGAACTGCGCGGCAAGGACGCCGAACGGCGCGCCTCCTCCGCCGCCAAGGAGCGCCACGACCTCAGCTGGTCCGAGTGGGCCGGGCGGGTCGACGAGTACCTCGACCTGGTCGAGATGCTGTTCTCCCCGCAGCTGGTCGTCATCGGCGGCGGCGTCAGCCGCAAGCACGAGAAGTTCCTGCCGCTGCTCAAGGACCGCCGCGCCGAGGTCGTCCCGGCCGAACTGCGCAACGACGCGGGCATCGTCGGCGCGGCCATGGCGGCGAGCCTGCGGCCCACCGTGCCCGCGCCCGAACCCCCGGTCGGCTGACCAGGGGCCGGGCCGGTCGGGCGGCCCGGCGGGCTCGGCCTCAGCGGGCCCGGTGCCGCCGGCGCTGGGCCACGTGACGCGCGGTGACGATCGCGGCGGCCAGGGCGGTGCCGGCGAACAGCCAGCCCGCCCGCAGCGCCAGCCCGCCGGCCAGCGCCACCACCTCGCCGGTCACGCCCTGGGAGGGGCCCGGCTGCAGGAGCACCAGCGCCGCCGCGAAGGCGATCGGCCCGCAGATCGGCGCCGCCGGCAGGTCCGAGTACCGCACCCGCACGGCCAGCTGGAAGCACACCACCAGATAGCCGAGCCCGAACAGCACCCCGAGCCCGCCGAACAGCAGCCGGTCCACCCCCGCCGACACCAGCGTCCCGGCCACCGCCGCGACCCCGGTGCCCACCGCGGTCAGCCGGGCCGGCCGCCCGCTCCCGCCGCGCCGCCGCCGGGCCGCCAGCAGCCGCTGCGCCGCGCGCTGCACGACCGGCGGGCCGGTCCGGACGCCGGAGGCCGACCGCAGCCGCGAGTCGGGGGGGCCGCTCTGCCCCGGAACGGCGGCCTCGGCGGCGCCCCGACCGGGCGGTCGCCTTCTCGGCCCTGGCGGCTGGGTACGGGTGCTCTGCTCCACCCGACCAACGTACGGTCCGATCATCGACACCTTGTGTAATGGCCCCCCGGCAATTGTCCGTGTCCGGCCGGAGCGCCCCCACCGCGCTGCCGGAGGCCCCGCGCGCGCCCCGTAGACTGGGGGATCGGCCCGTACGGGCCACCACGACGCCCTCCAAGCCACGGGACACCACTCTCCATGTCGCTCACGATCGGAATCGTCGGCCTGCCGAACGTCGGCAAGTCGACCCTGTTCAACGCCCTGACCAAGAACGACGTGCTGGCGGCCAACTACCCGTTCGCCACCATCGAGCCGAACGTCGGCGTCGTCGGTGTCCCCGACCCGCGCCTGGAGAAGCTCGCCGAGATCTTCGGTTCGCAGCGCGTCCTCCCCGCCACCGTCGACTTCGTCGACATCGCCGGCATCGTCCGCGGCGCCAGCGAGGGCGAGGGCCTGGGCAACAAGTTCCTCGCCAACATCCGCGAGGCCAACGCGATCTGCCAGGTGGTCCGGGCCTTCACCGACCCCGACGTGGTCCACGTCGACGGCAAGGTCTCGCCCAAGGACGACATCGAGACCATCCACACCGAGCTGATCCTCGCCGACCTCCAGACCATCGAGAAGGCGCTGCCCCGGCTCCAGAAGGAAGCCCGCCTCAAGAAGGACACCGCCCCCGTCCTCGCCGCCGCCGAGGCCGCCCAGGCCGTCCTGGAGACCGGCAAGACCCTCTTCGAGGCCGGCTTCGACACCACCGCGATCCGCGACCTGCACCTGATGACCTCGAAGCCCTTCCTCTACGTCTTCAACGTCGACGAGGACGCCCTCTCCGACGAGGACTTCAAGAACGCCCAGCGCGCCCTGGTCGCCCCCGCCGAGGCCATCTTCCTCAACGCCAAGATCGAGTCCGAGCTCATCGAACTCGACGACGCCGAGGCCCTCGAACTCCTCCAGTCCATGGGCCAGGACGAGCCCGGCCTCGCCACCCTCGCCCGCGTCGGCTTCGCCACCCTCGGCCTGCAGACCTACCTCACCGCCGGCCCCAAGGAGACCCGCGCCTGGACCATCCGGCAGGGCGCCACCGCCCCCGAGGCCGCCGGTGTCATCCACACCGACTTCCAGAAGGGCTTCATCAAGGCCGAGGTCACCTCCTTCGACGACCTCGTCGCCGCCGGCTCCCTCCCCGAGGCCCGCGCCAAGGGCAAGGCCCGCATCGAGGGCAAGGACTACGTCATGCAGGACGGCGACGTGGTGGAGTTCCGCTTCAACGTGTGATCAAACCGTTACTGCATGTCACAGATTTGACAAACGTGCAGGTCGGAGAGGGGTGGGCTCCATAGAGTCCACCCCTCTCCTCGTTTCCGTGCTGACTTGGTGCTGGCTTGCGAGAGTCCGTACCGGCCATCGATCCGCCCGGAAGCTCTCGCTTGAGTGGTACGTTATCCGGTACTACTCGCCGAAGGGGTGCGCCCATGTCCATCACCGCGAGCGAGGCTCGCAGGGATCTCTTCCCGTTGATCAAGAAGGTCAACGAGGATCATGACGCCATCGAGATCGTGTCCAAGCACGGAAATGCCGTGCTCGTCTCCGCCGAGGATTACGCCTCTTTGCGAGAGGGCTCCTACCTCTTGCGTTCGCCGGCGAATGCGCGTCGCCTGCTGAAGGCGTACGACAATGCGTTGAACGGCATAGGGCTCTCCGAGCGCACGCTCATCGACCCCGACTCGGCTGATGCCGGGCGGGGTGTCGAGTGAGGCTCGTCTTCGAAGAACAGGGCTGGGAGGACTACACGTCCTGGCTCAAGAACGATCGCAAGATGCTCGCTAGGATCAACAAGCTCATCGAGGACGTCCTGCGCGATCCGTTCACAGGGATCGGCAAGCCCGAGCCGCTGAAGTACCACCTGCCAGGGGCCTGGTCGCGGCGGATCGATGACGAGCAACGCCTCGTCTATCTGGTCGCTGACCGGGAAATCATCATCCTGGCGGCCCGCTACCACTACTGATCCCCGGCCCTGGCGTGCTGTCACGGTGCTGATTTCGTGCTGACTTGGGCCCTCGGAATGAACGTTTCCGCAGGTCAAAGCGGTGCGGTGGACGTTCCGCTTCAACGTCTGACCGCACCCGCGGCCGCGGCGGCTCCCCGGACACCGGTCCGGGGAGCCGCTCGTCGTGTCGGCCCCCGTAGCGGTGGCGGCACCGGGCGGGCAGGACCGCGTCGGCGGCGCGGGTGCCGGTCCGCTCGGGAACCCTCCGGTCCCGGGCCTGCCACCGCAGTCCCCCCGGCCCGGGGTCCCGGTGGCGGGAAACCCCGTGGTGCCGGGAGGCTCGGGCCGGTGAGGATGGTCGGCATGCAGACCCGTTTCCTCGCCATCGGCGAGCTGACCGAGACCCCGGCCACCGCCGTCGTCATCGACGTGATGCGCGCCTTCACCACGGCGGCCTGGGCCTTCGCGCAGGGGGCCGAGCGGATCGTGCTCGCCGAATCGCTCGACGGGGCGCTGGAACTGAAGGCGCGTCACCCCGGGTGGATCGCCCTCAAGGACGGGCCGCCCGCGCCCGGCTTCGACGCCGTCAACTCGCCCGGCCGGATCCGCGACACCGACCTCACCGGCCGCACCGTCGTGCAGAAGACCACCGCCGGAACGGTCGGCGCGCTGGCCGTCCGCGGCGCCGAGCTGGTGCTGTGCGCGAGCTTCGTGGTCGCCGGAGCCACCGCCCGCGCCCTGCACGGCCGCCCCGACGTCACCTTCGTCGTCACCGGCGAGGACGGCCGCGCCGAGGAGGACCTCGCCTGCGCCCGGTACATCGCCCACCGCGCCACCGGCGCCACCCCCGACCCCGCCCCCCACCTCCGCCGCGCCGCCGAGTCCACCGCTGCGGCCGAACTCGCCCAGGGCGTCCGGGAAGGCGTCCACCCGGACGACGTGCGGCTCTGCCTGGAACTCGACCGCTTCGACTTCACGATGGCCGCCGCCCCGGAGGACGGGCTCATGGTGCTGCGCCCGTACGGGGAGGACGGGCGGTAGTTCAGAGGTCGGCCACGAGCTGGTCGAGATCGAGGTCGATGTCGAACGGCACCGGGCGTCGGAGCGCGCCACGGAAGATTCCGGCCGGTGCGTAGCTCCCGGTCGCCCCGTCGAGTTCGTAGACGTGGGCGACGGGACGGCCGTCCTCGTCCTCGATGCGCCAGTAGTGGGGAATCCCGGCCTCCGCATACGTGCGGAGTTTGACGGTGCGGTCGCGGTGGGCGGATTCGGGGGAGACCACTTCGACGGCCAGGACGACGTCTTCGGGCGCGAGCCAGGTGCGGTCGGGGTCGATCGGGGCGCCGGTCGCCAGCAGGTCCGGTTCGGGCCGGTTGCGGGAGTCGAGCCTGATGGTCATCTCCCGGCCGATCTTGACCCCCGGTGGGCACTGCCGCATGAGGGTGACGGTGAGCATGGTGACGAGGTGGCCGTGCCACCACCGCTGCGGGGACGTCGGGAAGACGAGCGCTCCGTCGACCAGTTCCGTATGTCGCGGTGCCTCGGGCAGGCAGTCGAGGTCCTCCGCGAACCAGCCTTCCGCGCGCGGCGGGCGCATCCAGCCGGGCAGTGAGGTCATGTCTCCAGAGTAGTCGGTAGACACTGTCTGCTCGCGGCTGGTAGACAGTGTCTATGGAGAGCGGAGCGGAGCGTCCCCTGTGTGAGCGACTGGTGGACGCCGGGGTCGAACTGGTGCTGGCGGAGGGGTCGGGGGCGGTCGGGTTGCGGGAGATCGCGCGGCGGGCCGGGGTGTCGCACGGCGCGCCGCGGCGGTACTTCCCGACGCACCGGGCGTTGCTGTCGGCGGTGGCGCGGCGGGGGTTCGAGGAACTGGCGGGGCGGTTCGCGGGGGTGCGGGCGGGGGACGCGCGGGCGCGGGTGGCGGGGATGGCACGGGTGTACCTGGCGTACGCCGCCGAGCGGCGCGGGATGTTCGAGCTGATGTTCCGGCACGACCTGCTGGACGGGGAGGGGCGGCCCCCGTTGCGGGAGGCGACGGTGCCGCTGTTCGGGGAGCTGGCGCGGCTGGTGGGGGAGTGCACGGGGGAGGCGGAGCGGGCACCGGTGGTGACGGCCGCGCTGTGGGCGAACCTGCACGGGCTGGCGCAGTTGCAGGGCTGGGGGAGCACCGGGCTGATGCTGGGGGAGGGCCGCGAGGAGGAACTGCTGGAGGCGGTGCTGGCCGCGCACCTCGGCGGTCCGGCGTGAGCCGCCTCGCGCTGCCGGTGAGCGCCGGCGCGGCCATGCTGGTGGCCCTGGACGGCACGGTGCTGCTGATGGCGCAGCCCGGCATGCGGCGCGAACTCGGCTGCACGACCGCGCAGTTGCAGTGGACGAGCACCGGCTACCTGGTCGCCGTCGCCGCCCTGCTGGTGCTCGCGGGCCGACTCGGCGACCGGTACGGCCACCGCCGGACGCTGCTGGCGGGCGTGCTCGGCTTCGGCGCGTCCTCGGCCGGGATCGCGCTCGCGCCGACCGTCGGCTGGGTGGTCGGACTGCGGGTGGCGCAGGGCGTGTTCGGCGCGCTGCTGCAACCCGGGACGCTCGCGCTGCTGCGGCTGTGCTGCCCGCCGGAGCGGCTCGGCCGGGCGGTCGCCGTCCGGACCGGGGCGATCGCGGTGGCGGCGGGCGCGGGCCCGCTGCTCGGCGGGGCGCTGGTGGACGCGTCCGGCTGGCGCGCGGTGTTCTGGATCAACGTCCCGGTGGCCGCCCTGATCGCCGTCATGGCCTTCGCCCTGCGCCCCGAGCGGGAGTTCTCCGGGCGGGAGCGCCCCGACCAGGTGCCCTCCGGCGGTCGGCGGCTCGACCTGGCGGGCGCCGCCCTGCTCGCGGCCGCCCTGGCCGTGCTGGTGCACGCGCTCTCCCGCGTCCCGGAGCGCGGCTGGGGCGGGACGTCCGCCGAACTGGCGGGCGCGGCGGCCCTGTCGGCGGCGCTGGTGGCGCACGAGCGGCGGGCCGCGAGCCCGGTGGTGCCGCGTCCGGTGGTCCGGTCGCGGCCGGTGGCGGCGTCCCTCGTCCTGCTGCTGACCGCCTCGGCGGGGCTGTTCGGCACCCTGTTCAGCACCACCTTCCGGCTCCAGGACGCCCTGGGCGTGGGCCCGTTGGACACCGCACTGCGGATGCTGCCGCTGACCGCGCTGATGGTGCTGGGCGCCCCGGCGGCCGAGCGGGCGCTGCGCGCGCAGGGGCCCCGGCGGACGGCGCTGGCGGGGGTGGCACTGCTGGTGGCGGGCATCGCGGGGCTGGCCGGCCCGGGCGGCGGGGGCGGGTCGGCCCCGGCCGCGGGGGCGGCGTCGGCGCTGCTGGGCGCGGGGTTCGCGGCGGTGATGGTGACGGCCACCGGCACCGTGGTCGGCGACGCCCCGGCGGGGTACGCGGGCGCGGTCGGCGGGCTGAAGCAGACCGCGATGAACATCGGTCCGACCCTGGGCGTCGCGACCGCCGCCGGCACCGGGACGCACGGCTCCCTGCCACTCCTGGCCGCCCTCGCCGCCGTCGGCCTGCTGCCCGCCGCCGCCCTGCCCGACACCCGACACGCACTGCGCCGCGGAGCCGCCGTCGACGGGGCGTGACACGCCGGGCCGGTGACGGAACGACGGACGGCACAGGCGTGGGCGCGCTCGGCTCGGCGCTCGGCGGTGCTGGTGCTGCCGGAGGCGGACGGGGTGATTCCCGCCCAGGTGGCCGAGGCGCTGGACGCCGCGCTGCGCACCCGCCCGGCGTCGCCCCCGTGCGTCCGGCTCGCCCTACCGGGCGCGGACCACCTGCTCGGCCGCCGGCTGGGCGAGCGCCCGCAGGAGCGCGCCCGGGTGGCCGCGGCGCTGCTGGGCGGCGCGGTCGGGGGGCCGACGCTCCCGTCGTTCCGCCCCACCCGCCCCGCGCCGGCCGTTCCGGTCGGCCCCGGCCGTTCCGTCGTCGCGTTAGGCACCGGCCGCGCCGGAGGCCCGGTTCGGTCCGGGCGGTAGCCGCTCAGGGCAGTTCGACCACCAGCCGGCCGTCCGCCGCGCCGGTGACGCGGACGCCGGACAGGTCGTCGACGTGGTGGTCGGGCCGGTGGGCGGCGGCGCGCGGGCCGATGCCGAGCACCGGCATGCCGGCGGCCCGGGCGGCGGCGATGCCCGCCTCGGAGTCCTCCAGCACCAGGCACTCGGCGGGGGCGACGCCCAGTTCGGCGGCGGCCTTGAGGAAGCCCTCCGGGTCGGGCTTGCTGGCGCCGACGTGCTCGGCGGTGATCATCCGCGGCGGCAGCGGGACGCCGGCGGCGGCCATCCGGACCCGGGCGAGCCGGTCGTCGGCGGAGGTCACCAGGGCGTGCGGCAGCCCGGCCAGCGAGGCCACCAGCCGTGCCGCGCCCGGGACTTCGACCACGCCGTCGGTGTCGGAGCTCTCCTCGTCCAGCATCACCGCGTTCTCGGCGAGGTTCTGCTCGACCGGCCGGTCGGGCAGCAGCAGGCCCATGGTCAGGTGGCCCTGCCGCCCGTGCGCGACCCGCATCACCTCGTCGCCGTCCAGGCCGTTGCGTTCGGCCCAGCGGCGCCAGCAGCGTTCGACCACGGCGTCGGAGTTGACCAGGGTGCCGTCCATGTCGAGCAGGACGGCCCGGACCGGCGGGGTGAGGACGGGCATCGGGGCTCCTCGGGAGGCCTCGTACGAATGTTTGTTCCTCAATCGTACAAAACCGGTCGGGGGCGGCCGCTCACCCCACCAGGTGCGCGTTGACCGCCCGGGCCTCCGCGCCGAGTTCCGGCAGCTCCACCACCTCGACGCCCGCGCCGGTCAGCAGCGCGGTGCCCCGGCACGCCTCGACGAACAGCGCGGGCTCCCGCCAGGCCACCACCACCCGCGGCACCCCGGCCGCGATGATCAGCTCCGCGCACGGGTGCGGCCGGGAGGCGCGCTGCCCGCAGGGTTCCAGGGTCGAGTAGACGGTGGCGGTGCGCAGCCGCGGGTCGCCGGCGGGCAGCTTGCCGAGCGCGGCCTCCTCGGCGTGGTTCACGGCGTCCACCTCACGGCTGTAGCCCTCGGCCAGCACCTCGCCGTCCGCGCCGACCACCACCGCGCCGACGGAGAAGGCCGTCCCGGACGGCGGGCAGCGCCGGGACAGTTCGACGGCCCGGCGCATCCACCGCAGGTCGCGCTCGCGGTCGTCCGCGCGGTCCGGCGCGGGCTCGCGGTCGGGTGCGGGCGTGCGGTCACTGGTGGTCATCGGGGGACTCCTTCGGGGCGTACCGCAGCAGGACGACGTCCCCCACCGTACGTGCCCCCAGCAGCCGCATCCGGCGGGTCGGGCCGCCGGGGTAGGCGGCGGGGGAGAGGAAGCGGGGGGCGTCGGCCTGGCCGACCAGCAGCGGGGCGACGGCCAACTGGAGTTCGTCGGCCAGGCCCTCGGCGAGGAACCCGGTGTGCACGCTGCCGCCGCCCTCGACCATCAGCCGGCGCACCCCGCGCGCGCCCAGGTCGTCCAGCACCGCGCCCAGCGGCACCGCCCCGCCCAGGCCGACCACCTCGGTGCCGGGCGCCCCGGCCAGCGCGGTGCGCAGCGCGGGCGCGACGGCGTCGGTGGTGTAGGCGAGTTTGGCGCCGCCGGTGTGCCAGAACTTCAGGCCGGGGGAGAGCGCGCCGCTCGCGCTCAGGGTGACCTTGAGCGGGTACGCGGGCCGCCCGGCGGCCACCCGGGCGGCGCGCCGCTCCGGCGAGTTGACCAGCAGCCGCGGATCGTCGGCGCGCAGCGTCCCGCCGCCGACCAGGATCGCGTCGCTGTCGGCGCGCAGCGCGTCGACCCGGTCGAAGTCCTCGGCGTTGGAGAGCAGCAGCCGGTCGGGCGAGGCGTCGTCGAGGTGGCCGTCGATCGACACCGCGGCGCTCAGCAGGACGTGGGGGCGGGGCACGGGAGGGGCTCCAGGGTCGGCGGGCGGACGGAGTCCCACCGTACGCCGCGCCCCGCCGCACCCCGCGCCCCACCAGACCCCGGGCCCCGCACCGGCGGCTGCGGCTGCGGCGGCAGGTCTCGGCTCAGGACGGCCGGGGCGGCACCGGCAGCGGCAGGGCGGGCAGCCCGTTGATGCTGACGCCGACGTGCTCCTTGCCCTCGCAGTACTCGCTGAACCGGTCGTCGCCCTTGCGCTCGAAGAACTCGGCGAGCAGCGTCCGGTCCGAGCGGTAGTCCATGAACGGGACGGCGAACCCGCAGGAGTCGCTGACCCGCTCGGCCCGCACCAGGATGATCGCGCGCAGCGCGGCGCCGTCCGCGGCGGGGTCGAAGCGGCCGAGCAGTTCGGCGAACCGCGGGTCGTCGCGGAACACCGGCTCGCCGCGCCCGTGCACCCGCACCACGGTGGGCGGGCCCTCGAAGGCGCACCACATCAGCGCGATCCGCCCGTTCTCCCGCAGGTGGGCGATGGTCTCGGCGTGCGAACCGCCGAAGTCCAGGTAGGCGACGGTGAGTTCGTCGAGCACGGCGAGGGTGCCGGCCCGGCCCTTGGGGGACAGGTTGAGGAAGCCGTCGTCGGCCAGCGGGGCGGTCGCGACGAAGTAGACGGGCTGTTTCTCGATGAACGCGCGCAGCCTGGCATCGATGCGCTCATAGGTCTTTCCCATGCCGACGATTCTGCTCCCGGCGGGGCGCGCCGGGCCAGGTGATGACACGCATGTCTCACCATGCGAAACAAGATTGTCCGAACAGTGGAACACTTTCCTATCCTGGAGGGGTCGCCTTCGAGGGAGAGGGAACCCGCCATGTCCGGCTACACCCACGGCCACCACGCCGCCGTCCTGCGCTCGCACCGCAGCCGCACCGCCGCCAACTCCGCCGCCTACCTGCTGCCCGAACTGCGCCCCGGGCAGCGGCTGCTGGACGTCGGCTGCGGCCCGGGCACGATCACCGCCGACCTGGCCGAGCTGGTCGGCCCGGACGGCCGGGTGGTCGGCGTCGAGCCGGTCCCCGAGGTGCTGGCCGAGGCCGCCGCGCTGGCCGCCGAGCGCGGACTGGCCAACCTGTCGTACGAGGTCGCCGATGTGTACCGGCTGCCGTACGCCGACGCCTCGTTCGACGTGGTGCACGCCCACCAGGTGCTGCAACACCTGGCCGACCCGGTCGCCGCGCTGCGCGAGATGCGCCGGGTCACCGCCCCCGGCGGGGTGATCGCGGTCCGCGACTCGGACTACGCCGCGATGACCTGGTACCCCGAACTGCCCGAGCTGGAGGAGTGGTTGAGCCTCTACCACGCGGTCGCCCGGGTCAGCGGCGGCGAGCCCGACGCCGGCCGCAGGCTGCTGGCCTGGGCGCGCGCGGCCGGCCTCGCCGACGACTCCGGCGACAACCCGCGCTGCTCGTCCAGCAGTTGGACCTTCGCCACCGAGGCCGAGCGGGCCTGGTGGTCGGGGCTCTGGGCCGAGCGCACGGTGCACTCGAAGACCGCCGCCACCGCCGTGGCCGAGGGCCTGGCCACCCCCGCCGACCTGGAGCGGATCGCCGCCGGCTGGGCCCGCTGGGGTGCCGAACCGGATGCCTGGTTCGCCGTACTGCACGGCGAACTCCTCTATCGCGTAAGCTAGTTGGGCACGCCCCCCGCGTTAACGAGACGTTGACCGGATGCGTACCGCCCGGTAGCAATCACCGTCCAGCCTGGAGGCCGGACGGGCGGTCCGACCCGCCCCCCACCGGGTCGGACCGCTACCGTGTGGGCATGGACCGCGAGCAGCGCACCGGCGTCGCCCACCGGGTGATGCGCCAGGACGACAACGGCAACCGCTTCCTGCTCGCCCGCGGCCTCGACCGGGCCGAAGCCGAGGCGCTGGCCGCCGAGTTCGAGGCCCGGGGCCACAAGCAGCTGTACTGGGTCGAACCCGAGGACCCGCCGGAGCCCGCCGCCTGACCCCGCCGACCGCCCCGCCCGCGTACCGTGGCATCCGACACCCGGCGGCCGGTCCCGGGTGCGGAGCACGCGGAGCGCGCGGCAGGGAGCACGAGGAGGCCCGGTGGGCACCGAGATCGAGCGCAAGTTCCTCGTCCCGGACGGCGGGCGCGTCCCCGACGGGCCGGAGTCCGAGATCCGGCAGGGGTACCTGGTGATCGGCCCCGAAGGCGCCGAGGCGCGGGTGCGCCGACAGGACGAGGAGTACTCGCTGACGGTCAAGCGCGGCGCCGGACTGGCCCGCGGCGAGTGGGAGACCCCGCTAAGCGCCGAGCAGTTCGCCGCCCTGTGGCCCGCCACCGAACCGGCCCGGATCGCCAAGACCCGCCGGTCCGTCCCGCTCGGCCCGCACGTCGCCGCGGTCGACACCTACCACGGCCGACTGGCCGGACTGCGCACCGCCGAGGTCGAGTTCACCGACCCGGAGGCCGCCGCCGCGTTCACCCCGCCGCCCTGGTTCGGCCCCGAGGTCACCGACCGCCCCGACCTCAGGAACCAGCGGCTGGCCACCGCCTCCGCCCCACCCCGCCCCTGACATAGGGTCGGACCCCGGGGGCCGGCGGAGCCGGTACCGGCACACCAGGGCACGAAGGCGCGAAGGCACGAGGGCGGCGATGGCGATCCTGATCGACACGGTGGCGTGGGTCCGGCTGGAGGGCGGCAGGATCCTCTGCGCCCGCCCGCGCGGCAAGGACGTCTTCTACATCCCCGGCGGCAAGCGCGAGGGCGCCGAGACGGACCTGCAGACCCTGGTCCGCGAGGTCGCCGAGGAGCTCACCGTCGCCATCCGCCCCGACACCGTCACCCACGTCGGCACCTACCACGCCGAGGCCCACGGCCAGGGCCCCGACGCCACCGTCCGGATGGCCTGCTACGCCGCCGACTACACCGGCACCCTCGCCGCCAGCAGCGAGATCGAGGAGGTCGACTGGTTCGGCTACGCCGACCGCGACCGCGTCCCCCCGGTCGACCAGGTCCTCTTCGACGACCTGCACCGCGACGGCCGCCTGCACTGAGCCCGCGCCGCACCGAGCCGGCCTGCGCCGCACCGAGCCTGCGTCGAACCGGTCCGCACCGAACCCGTCCGCGCTGCACCGAGCCCGCGCCGAACCAGTCCGCACCGAGACCGCCCGCGCCGAACGGGCCTGCACGCGAAGCGCCCGGCCGCACCCCGGGTGTCCGTTCTGTACGCCAATCGGACAGACGACCCGTATGCCGGGATAGCGGGACGATTCCCGGGGTATGGCAGAGTTCGGCAGCATTCGTCACGATCCGTGAGCCCGTGGTGGCGCGGTGTGGCAGCGGCCCGCGCCCCGGCGACCAGCCGGGGGCGTCCCAGTGGCGGCGGGAGGCACCGTAGGTGGCGAAGCCGGGTGACGGCGGGGGAGAGCGCGAGGCGTCCGGCCTGCCCGCGCACGGGGCGCGGCGGCCCGGCGGCGCGGCGCTGCCCGCCCGCACCGCGGCCGGCCGGGCCGCCGCCCGGGCCCGGCTGCGCCGGGGCCGTCCCGGTCCGGGCGAGCGGCCCGCCGCCCTGCCCGGCAGCGCCCCGACGGCCGGCGCCGCGCCCCGGCCGCCCACCGAGCCGCCCGCGCCCGGCGGCGGGGCCGCCCCGGCCCGCGGCCGCCCGGCCCGGGCCTTCCCGGGCACGCCCGAGTCGCACCCGGAGGGCCGTCCCGACACCGGCCCGACCACCCTGCACCCCAGCCGCCGCACCGAGGCCGGCAGCCTGCTGGACGTGGTGCGGGTGGCCATCGTCATCCTCGACACCTCGGGCCGGGTGGTGCTGTGGAGCCCGGCCGCCGAGGAGATGCTCGGCTGGCCCAGCGAGGTGCTGGTCGGCCGCGCCGTCGACGAGCTGATCCCCGACCCGGCCCAGGTGCAGCGGACCCGCTCCGCCCTCCAGGAGACGCTGCGGCGCGGCTCCTGGAACGGCTTCACCGAGATCGCCGACCGGGACGGCCTGCCGGTCGAGGTGGAGGCCCGGCTGTCGCTGCTGGTCGACGGCGACGGCGCCCCGTACGTGCAGGCCGCGCTCACCGAGGCCGCCGCGCTGCGCGCCGTCGAGCGGGACCTCGCGGTCCGCGACGCGCTGTTCGAGCAGTCGCCGCTGGGCATCGCGGTGCTCGACACCGAGCTGCGCTACACCGCCGTCAACCGCACCCTGGCGGAGATGAACGGCCTGCCCGCCGAGGAGCACATCGGCCGGACCACCGGCGAGACGCTGCCCGAGCGCTCCGCCGACGAGATCACCGCCGTCCAGCGCCAGGTGCTGGCCACCGGCGAGCCCGTCATCGACGTCACGCTGGCCTCCCCGTCCACCGCCCGCTCCGGCTACCGGTCGATCTCCTACAGCCGGATGACCGACCGCGCCGGCCGCGTGCTGGGCATCTCCGGCACCGTGATGGACGTGACCGAGCGCTACCGGGCGGTGGCCAAGGTCGAGGGCGCCCGGCGGCGGCTGTCGCTGCTCAACGAGTTCGGCTCCCGGGTCGGCGACCTGCTGGACGCCTCGATGATCGCCCAGGAGCTGGCCGGCGCGGTGGTCCCCCGGCTCGCCGACTACGCCGGGGTGATCCTGCTGCAGGCCGTCGCGCACGGGGACGACCTGCCCCGGCACGGGCACGACCGGCGCACCTCGCTGCTCCAGCTCGGCGTCGCCGCGGTCCAGCACAGCCCGGCGGTGGAGACCATGCTGCGGCACGGCGCCCGGATCACCTACGAGGAGGACTCGGTCTACGGCCGGGTGCTGCGCAGCGGCGTCCCCGAGATGCTCTCCGGCGGCAACGGGCCCGAGGAGCTGTCCTTCCCCGGCGACCCCAAGGTCGAGGCCGCCCGCGAGCTGGGCGTGCACTCCCGGCTGGTGGTCCCGCTGCGGGCCCGCGGCATCGTCATCGGCCTGCTGGTGGTCAGCCGGGCCGGCTACCGCGAGGGCTTCGACCGCGACGACCTGGCCTTCACCGTCGAGCTGGCCGACCGGGCCGGCAGCTCGCTGGACAACGCCCGGCTGTACGCCCGCGAGCGCACCGCCGCGCTCACCCTGCAGCGCACCCTGCTGCCCCAGCAGGTCCCGCAGCCGCCCGGCGTCGAGGTCGCCTACCGGTACGTGCCCGGCTCCAGCGGCACCGAGGTCGGCGGCGACTGGTTCGACGTCATCCCGCTGCCCGGCGAGCGCACCGCGCTGGTGGTCGGCGACGTGATGGGCCACGGCCTGCGGGCCGCCGCCACGATGGGGCGGCTGCGCACCGCGGTGCGGGTGCTGGCCGCCCTCGACCTGGCCCCCGAGGTGGTCCTACGGCACGTCCACGAGCTCGCCGACGACCTCGCCCAGGGCCCCGACGAGGCCCTGCTCGCCACCTGCGTCTACGCGGTCTTCGACCCCGCCCGGCGCAGCCTGACCGTCACCAAGGCCGGCCACATCCCGCCGGTCCTGGTGGTGCCCGGCGCCGGTGCCGAGCCGGCCCGCTCCGGCGGCCCGCTGCCCGGCGGCGCCGGACGGGTGCTCGACCTGCCCTCCGGCGCGCCGCTCGGCGTCGGCGGGGTGCCGTTCGAGTCCGTCGAGATGCGGATCCCGGACGGCAGCCTGCTCGCCCTGTGCACCGACGGGCTGGTGGAGTCCCGGGACAAGGACCTGGACGTGGGACTGGGGAGGTTGATCAGCGTGCTCGAACAGCCGTACGCCTCGATCCAGCAGGCGTGCGAGGCCGTCCTCGGCACTATGGAACAGGGCCGCGAGCCCGACGACGTGGCGCTGCTGCTGGCCCGGCTCGGCCAGGGCCGGGCCGACGCGCCCACCGCCGGCTGGACACTGCCCGCCGAACCGACCGCGGTCTCCCGGGCCCGCCGGCTGGTCCGCGGCACCCTGGCGGACTGGGGCACCGAGGAGCTCACCGACACCGCCGAACTGCTGGTCAGCGAACTCGTCACCAACGCCGTCCGCTACGCCAGCGCCCCGATCGGGGTCCGGCTCACCCTCGGCGACCTGCTCCTGGTCGAGATCTCCGACCCGCTGCCCGACCCGCCCCGGGAACGCCACGCCGGGGCCGGCGACGAGGGCGGGCGCGGCCTCGAACTGGTCCGCCGGCTCGCGCTGCGCTGGGGCACCAGGGCCGAGGGGCTGGGCAAGGTGGTCTGGTTCGAACTCGCGAATCCGGAGGTTCAGGCGCCCGATTCGATGTTGTGACGTGGAAGGGTGTGTGCGCCCGCGCCCGGATGATGAATACTCGGACATCGAATACTCGGTCTTCTCGACACCGGATGGGCGCGGGTTGGAGGGGTCGGTCCGTTGAACAGCTTCCCGGCACGGAACGTGACGCACGGCAGGAGCGGCCATGCCGCGGTGCCGGAGCAGCCGGGTGCCCCGACGACCCCCGCTCCGCTGCCGCTCGGCTGGGGACAGGGCGGCTCGGGCACCATCTACGACTACATCCGGGTCGCGACCTTCGCGATCGGGGCCGACGGGCGGATCGCGCAGTGGAGCGACCGGGCCGCCGAGTTCTTCGGCGTCCCCGCCGCGGAGGCGGTCGGCGCCGACCCGATCACCGCGTTCATCCCGCGCGAGCTGTGGCAGCGCGGGCGGGCCCGGCTGGAGCGCATCCTGTCCGGCGAGGAGTGGGTCGGCACCGCCCCCTACCGGGACCAGTCCGGCGCCGAGAGCCTCGCCGAGGTCTACGCGATGCCCGCCAGCGCCGACGGCTCGGCCACCTGCCTGGCCGTCGACCTGGGCCGGCTGCGCGCCATCGAGACCGACCTGGCCGCCTCCGAGGCGGTCATCGGCCAGACCCCCACCGGCTTCTTCCTGTTCGACACCGACCTCAAGCTCCAGCGGGTCAACGCCGCGTTCGCGGCCGGCGTCGGCCGCAGCCCCGCCGCACTCCAGGGCCTCGCCCCCGGCGACGTGTTCCGCCCCTCCGACGCGGACCGGCTGCTGCTCGCCCTGCGCAAGGTGCTCACCGGCCAGGAGCCCGTCCTCGACCTGCGGCTCTCCGGCCCGGTCCGGGCCGCCCGCCCCAGCGCCGGCCGCGACGAGGACCAGCGCACCTGGGCCGTCTCGCTGTACCGGCTCACCGCCGCCGGCGGCCGCCCGATCGGCGTGGCCGGCCAGGTCCAGGACGTCACCAGCCGGCACATCGCCGAGCGCGAGGCGGCCGGCGTGCGCCGCAGCCTCGCCCTGCTGAACGAGGCGTCCACCCACATCGGCTCCACCCTCGACCTGGAGACCACCGCCAAGGAACTGCTCGACGTGATCGTCCCGCAGTTCTGCGACGTCGCCACCGTCGACCTGTACACCGCGCTGCTCACCGGCGACGCCGCCCCGCTCACCGCCAACCCGGAGAGCGGCGAACTGCGCCGGGTCGCCGTCTCCAGCGTGGTCGGCAACGCCCCCTCGGTGCTCGGCACCGAGCGCGGCGGCGTCCGGGTCGCCGAGGCCGGCGGCACGCTCTGCTACCCGCCGCGCTCCCCGCACGCCCGCGCCCTGCGCACCGGCCGCAGCGTCGTCCCGCAGCCCGGGCCCGACCCGCTGCTGCGTTCCACCCTGGTGGTGCCGCTGGTCGCCCGCGACCAGGTGCTCGGGCTGGTCCAGCTCTCCCGGGCGATCGGCAGCGAGCCGTTCGACGCCCGCGAGGTGGCGATCGCCGAGGAGCTCGTCGCCCGCGCCGCCGTCTGCGTCGACAACGCCCGGCTCTACCGCCGCGAGCACGAGCGCGCGCTGATCCTCCAGCGCAGCCTGCTGCCCCCCGGCAACCCGGCCGCCTCCGGCCTGGAGATCGCCCGCCGCTACCTGCCCAGCAACAACAACACCGAGGTCGGCGGCGACTGGTTCGACGTCATCCCGCTGCCCGGCAGCCGCACCGCCCTGGTGATCGGCGACGTGATGGGCCGCGGCCTGCGCGCCGCCGTCGCGATGGGCCAACTGCGCACCGCCGTACGCACCCTGGCCATGCTCGACCTCGACCCCGAAGAGGTGCTCTCCGCCCTCGACGAGATCGCCCGCGGCCTGGGCAACGACGAGGACCCGGACCGCTCCAGCGCCGAGGTCTACCTCGCCACCTGCGTCTACGCGGTCTACGACGCCGTCAAGCAGCGCTGCACCTTCGCCAACGCCGGCCACCTCCCGCCGGTGCTGCTGGCCCCCGGCCAGGGCGCCCGGACCATCACCGTGCCGCCCGGCCTGCCGCTCGGCGTCGGCGGCGAACCGTTCGAGGAGGTCACCGTCGACCTGCCGGAGGGCGCCGTGCTGGCCCTCTACACCGACGGCCTGGTCGAGTCCCGCAAGCACCAGCTCGACGAGGGCATCGACGCGTTCCGGGCCGCCCTCGAGGGCGGCTCCGACCGGATCGAGGAACTCTGCGACCAGGTGCTGGAGGAGCTCAACCCGCACCACGGCGAGGACGACATCGCCCTGCTGATGGCCAAGGTCAAGGGCCTGCCCAAGGGCTCGGTCGGCGACTGGCGGTTCCCCTCCGAGCCGACCTCGGTCGCCAAGGCCCGCGAGGCCGCCTGCGGCTGGCTGCTGGAGCGCGGCCTGGACGAACTGGTCGACACCTGCGAGCTGCTGGTCAGCGAGCTGGTCACCAACGCGCTGCGGCACGGCCGCGGCGAGATCCGGCTGCGGCTGCTGCGCGACAGGACCATGGCCTGCGAGGTCTGGGACGACGCCTACGCCCAGCCCCGCCAGCGCCGCGCCCAGGAGACCGACGAGGGCGGCCGCGGCCTCCAGCTGGTCTCCCTGCTGGCCGAGCGCTGGGGTAGCCGCCGCACCCCCAAGGGCAAGATCGTCTGGTTCGAGCTGGCGCTCTAGGCTCGGTCCGGCCGATCCGGCCGGACCGGGTCCGGCCGGATCGGCCGGACCGAGCCTAGTCGAGGACGTCGGCCGGACCGGGCCTAGTCGAGGACGACGGCCGCGGCCCGGCCCTCCACCAGGGCGATCCGGGCCAGGCCGGGCAGCAGCTTCCCGGCCCGGGCCAGCGCCTCCCGGGCCTCGTCGTCACGGCGGACGGCGAACAGCGCGGCGGCCCGCGAGCACAGGGCGTTGGCCGTGACCACGGTGTCGGCCGTCAGCCGCGGGCCCAGCGCGGACGCCTTCAGCGCCTCCTGCCGCTCGCCGCGCAGCCGCAGCACGTCGGCCCGGACCAGGGCGGCCTGCGGGCGGCCGCCGAGCACGTCGAGTTCGGCCGCCAGTCGCGGCAGGTACTCGGTCGGGGGGAGCAGCCCGGCCTCCGCCGCGCACACCAGCACCCGGGCGCGCAGCAGCGCCGTCGCCACGTCGGCACCGGGCAGCGGGCCGGGGGTCAGCTGCTCGGCGTCCGCCAGGGCCCGCTGCCACTGGCCCCGGACGAGCCGCACCTGGATCCGGAGCGCGGTGCCGGACCGTCCGGCCGGCTCCCCGGCGGCGGCCAGCAGCGCGGCGGCCTCGTCGATCCGGCCGTCGTCCAGGGCCCGGTGGGCGGCCGCCTCGGCGGGCGTCAGGTGGATGTCGGCCAGCGCGGCCGCGGAGGCGGTGGGCAGCCGGAACACCGTCCAGCCCGCACCCCCGGCGGTGCCCGCGGTGACCACCAGCTCCAGCAGCGGCATCGCCGCCAGCACGATGCCGAACGGCCGCCAGCCGACGGGCGCGGACGCCAGCAGGACCCCGCCGAGCAGCACCGGTGCGGCGTACGCGGCGGTCGCCACCGCCCAGGTCCGGCTCCGGGGCACGCGGAGCCGCTGGTACATGCCGTGGAACAGCGGCAGCGGCAGGGCCCGCACCACCAGTCGGCGCGAGCCGAGCGGGACGGCGAACAGCGGTGGGCCGCTGCCGAGGCCGTAGGACAGCGCCCGGAACCCGCCCAGCGGGCCGAGCAGCGCCAGCAGCAGCTGGGTGAGGTCGACTGCGGCGAAGATGCCGCCCAGCAGGCCGAGCAGTTGCACGCCGATGTTCTGGTGGGGGGCGCTGTGCAGGGCGAACTGGCTGCCGACGGCCACCGCCACGACGAACAGGACGCGGATGCTTCTCTTCACCGCCGTACTGTCCCGTGTCTTGGTGCGTACCGGAAGCAGTGATACCCAGTTGTGATCTCCGCCGCCCCGCGACCGCCCGTTTCGGCTCCATTGGGCCCTTCCCCGTACGATGGGAAGAAGCCGAGGCATGTGCCGTGCCCGGTGGGTGGACCGGTGAATGCTGACGCGGGCCGGGCACCGTGACCCACGATTCCGGGAGAATCAGCGCCGCATGCCCACGCGCAACGACATCCGAAACGTCGCCATCGTCGCCCACGTCGACCACGGCAAGACCACCCTGGTCGACGCCATGCTGAAGCAGGCCGGCGCCTTCGCCGCCCACCAGCAGCTCGACGACCGGATGATGGACTCGAACGACCTGGAGCGCGAGAAGGGCATCACCATTCTCGCGAAGAACACCGCGGTCAAGTACCACCCCAAGGACGGTGGCGCGCCGATCACCATCAACATCATCGACACCCCCGGCCACGCCGACTTCGGCGGTGAGGTCGAGCGCGGCCTGTCGATGGTGGACGCGGTCGTCCTGCTGGTCGACGCCTCCGAGGGCCCGCTGCCGCAGACCCGCTTCGTGCTGCGCAAGGCGCTCACGGCCCGGCTGCCCGTCATCCTGTGCATCAACAAGACCGACCGTCCGGACGCCCGGATCGACGAGGTCATCAACGAGACCTACGACCTGTTCCTCGACCTGGACGCGGACGAGGACCAGATCGAGTTCCCGATCGTCTACGCCTGTGCCCGTGACGGCGTGGCCTCGCTGACCAAGCCGGAGAACGGCACGGTGCCGGCCGACTCCGACAGCCTGGAGCCGTTCTTCTCCACCATCCTGGAGCACGTCCCGGCCCCGGTCTACGACGAGGACGCCCCGCTGCAGGCGCACGTCACCAACCTGGACGCCGACAACTTCCTGGGCCGCATCGCGCTGCTCCGGGTCGAGCAGGGCGAGCTGCGCAAGGGCCAGACGGTGGCCTGGATCAAGCGCGACGGCTCGATCCAGAACGTCCGGATCTCCGAGCTGCTGATGACCGAGGCGCTCACCCGCAAGCCCGCCGAGAAGGCCGGCCCCGGCGACATCTGCGCCGTCGCGGGCATCTCCGAGATCATGATCGGCGAGACCCTCGCGGACACCGAGAACCCGATCGCGCTGCCGCTGATCACCGTCGACGAGCCGGCGATCTCGATGACCATCGGCACCAACACCTCGCCGCTGGTCGGCAAGGGCGGCTCCGGCAAGGGCGCGGACGCCAAGTCCGCCGGCAAGGTGGACCGCAAGGTGACGGCCCGCCAGGTGAAGGACCGCCTGGAGCGCGAGCTGATCGGCAACGTGTCGCTGCGCGTGCTGGAGACCGAGCGCCCGGACGCCTGGGAGGTGCAGGGCCGCGGCGAGCTGGCGCTGGCCATCCTGATCGAGACCATGCGCCGCGAGGGCTTCGAGCTGACCGTCGGCAAGCCGCAGGTGGTCACCCGCGAGGTCAACGGCAAGACCCACGAGCCGGTCGAGCGCCTCACCGTGGACGTTCCCGAGGAGCACATGGGCGCCGTCACGCAGCTCATGGGCATCCGCAAGGGCCGGATGGACAACATGTCCAACCACGGTTCGGGCTGGGTCCGGATGGAGTTCGTGGTGCCGTCCCGCGGCCTGATCGGATTCCGGACGGAGTTCCTGACCAACACCCGCGGCACCGGCATCGCGCACTCGATCCACGAGGGCTACGAGCCGTGGTTCGGCCAGCTGACGACCCGCAACAACGGCTCCCTGGTCGCCGACCGCTCCGGCGTGGTCACCGCCTTCGCGATGACCAACCTGCAGGAGCGCGGCGTGCTGTTCACCGACCCCGGCACCGAGGTGTACGAGGGCATGATCGTCGGCGAGAACTCGCGCGCCGACGACATGGACGTGAACATCACCAAGGAGAAGAAGCTCACCAACATGCGTTCCTCGAACGCCGACGTGGCGGAGTCCATCGTGCCGCCGCGCAAGCTCTCGCTGGAGCAGTCGCTGGAGTTCTGCCGCGAGGACGAGTGCATCGAGGTGACCCCGGAGACCGTGCGCATCCGCAAGGTCGTCCTGGACGCCAAGGAGCGCGGCCGCACCGCCTCGCGCGCCAAGAAGGGCTGACCCCGCCCGGCTCCACCCCGTTCGGCCGACCGGCCGGCGTCCTCGCGGACGTCGGCCGGTCGCGTTTTCCGTGACGTTCCGTCACCGGACCCCAGACGCGGATCGTTCGTTAATCGGACGTCACGGATCGTCATCCGAGACAACTGTCCGTTTCGCCCGTGTCTGGGTATGTCTGCAATGTCCGTTTTCCGGGATTCATCCGGCGTTCATGTGACCAAATTGAAATCCGTATTGGTCATTTCCGTATCCGTGAGTGACCGATAGTGGGTGCAGTCGAGCTCGGGTCGAGGCTCCTGCGCAGGGGTGCGCGCCAGGCCGCGAGTGATCTTGCAACACGATTTCAGGAGGCACACCCATGCGCGGTGCCAACCAGGCCAAGTGGGTTGTCGCAGCCGTCGCGGTCGCCCTCGCCGCCACCGCTTGCGGCAGCGGCAGCTCTTCGAGCGGCTCCACCGGGGCGTCCAACGCCCAGGGCACGTTCAGCTACCAGAGCACCGAGCCGCAGAACCCGCTCCAGCCGGCGAACGCCATGGAGGTCGGCGGCGGCCGCATCATCAAGACCCTGTTCAAGGGTCTGGTCGACTACGACCCCACCAGCGGTGAGCTCCGCAACCAGGTCGCCGACAAGATCGAGACCACCAACGCCCAGAACTACACCGTCACCCTGAAGTCGGGCTGGACCTTCCACGACGGCACCCCGGTGACCGCCAAGTCCTTCGTGGACGCCTGGAACTGGTCCGCCAACACCAAGAACAAGCAGATCAACTCCGACTGGTTCTCGGACATCCAGGGCTACGCGGACGTCCACCCGGACGAGGGCGACCCGAAGGCCGACACCATGTCCGGCCTGAAGGTCGTGGACGACACGCACTTCACCATCGCGCTGAACGGCCCGGTCTCGTACTTCGAGTACAAGCTCGGCTACACCGCCTTCTCGCCGCTGCCCGAGGTCTTCTTCACCGACCCGGCGAAGTACGGCCAGGCCCCGATCGGCAACGGCCCCTACAAGTTCGTCTCGTGGGAGCACAACAAGGCCGTCACCGTCGCCGCCTACGACAAGTACGCGGGCGCCGACAAGCCGAAGAACGGCGGCATCGTCTTCAAGAACTACGCCCAGGCCGAGGGCGCCTACAAGGACCTGGTCTCCGACAACCTGGACGTGCTGGACCAGGTCGACCCGAGCGACCTGGCCTCGTACAAGAACGACCTGGGCGACCGCGCCGTCGACCAGGCCCAGGGCGCCATCCAGTCGATCTCGTTCTCGCTGTACGCGGACGACTGGAAGCCGGAGAACCTGGCCAAGGTCCGCCAGGGCCTGTCGATGGCGATCGACCGCGACACCATCACCAAGACGGTGCTCAACGGCTCGCGCCAGCCCGCCAACTCCTGGGTCGCCCCGGGCGCCATGGGCTACAAGGACAACACCTGCGGCGAGTACTGCACGTACAACCCGGAGAAGGCCAAGCAGCTGATCACCGAGGGCGGCGGCGTCCCCGGCAACAAGATCACCGTGCTGTACAACGCCGACGGCGGCCACAAGGAGTGGGTGGACGCGGTCTGCAACTCCATCCGCCAGGCCACCGGCGTGGAGTGCACCGGCGACGCCAAGCCGGACTTCAAGACCTCGCGCGACCTGATCAAGAACAAGAAGGTCGACGGTCTGATGCGCACCGGCTGGGTGCAGGACTACCCGCTGAACGCCAACTACCTGCGCGACGTGTACGGCACCGGCGCCGCGGCCAACGACGCCGGCTACTCCAGCCCGGAGTTCGACAAGCTGGCCGCCGAGGCGGACAAGGCCACCTCGGTGAAGGAGACCGCGGACCTGTACCAGAAGGCCGAGGAGCAGCTGGCCAAGGACATGCCGGCCATCCCGCTCTGGTACTACAAGACCACCGCCGGTTACTCGAAGAACGTGCAGAACGTGAAGTACGACTCCTTCGGCGACCCGGTCTTCACCCAGGTCGAGGTCAAGCAGAAGTAACCGAGCCGGCACCGCGCGGCTCGAACAGACACGGCCGGTGCCGTGCCCCGCCCCACCGGGCGGCCCGGCACCGGCCGTTGTCACGTCCAGAACTCTGACACCGGGACGACAGCCCGTCAGAGCAGTCAATTGGAGGCACGATGGGGCGCTACGTCGCGAGGCGACTGCTCCAGATGATCCCGGTGTTCCTGGGCACGGTCACCATCATCTTCTTCATGACCCGTCTGCTGCCCGGTGACCCCGCGGCGGCGATGTGGGGCGACAAGGCCGCCGACCCGGCCCAGCTCGCCGCGTTCAAGCACGACATGGGGCTCGACGTCTCCAAGTGGCAGCAGTACCTCAACTACATGGGGAACCTGCTGACCGGAGACTTCGGCAAGGCCATGAACGGCCGCAAGGTCATCGACCTGATCGGCGAGGCCCTCCCGGTCACCGTCCGACTGGCGCTGCTGGCCTTCGTCTTCGAGCTGGTCGTCGGCATCGGCATCGGCCTGTTCGCCGGCCTGCGCCGGGGCAAGGCGTTCGACAAGTCGACCCTGGTCCTGACCCTGCTGCTGATCTCCGTCCCCGTCCCGGTGCTCGGCTTCGTCTTCCAGACCGTCTTCGGCATCCAGCTCGGCTGGGTCACCCCGACGGTGCAGAGCAGCACCGACCTGAGCCAGCTGATCCTGCCCGCCGTCGTGCTGGGCTCGATCTCGCTCGCGTACGTCGCCCGCCTGACCCGGACCTCCATCGCGGAGAACCTGAAGGCCGACTACATGCGCACCGCCGTCGCCAAGGGCCTGCCCCGGCGCAAGGTGATCGGCACCCACCTGCTGCGCAACTCGATGATCCCGGTGGTCACCTTCCTGGGCACCGACCTGGGCGCCCTGATGGGCGGCGCGATCGTCACCGAGGGCATCTTCAACGTCCAGGGCGTCGGCCACGCGCTCTACCAGGCCATCAACCGCAACGAGGGCGCGACCGTCTCCGGCTTCGTCGTGGTGCTGGTGCTGGTCTACCTGGTGGCCAGCCTGCTCGTCGACCTGCTCTACGCGGTCCTGGACCCGAGGATCCGGTATGCCTGACCTGATCACGAAGAACGCCCCCGCCGGGGACGGCGAGACCCCCGCCGAGCGGGTCGCCGTCCCGATGCCCAGGACCGAGAAGCCGCGCAGCCTCGGCCTGGACGCCTGGCACGACCTGCGCAAGCGCCCGGTCTTCATCATCTCGGCCGCGCTGATCGTCCTGCTGGTGCTGTTCGCGATCTTCCCCAGCCTGTTCACCTCGGTGGACCCGCGGGCCGGCGACCTGCGCCACCACTACCTGACCAAGCCGCAGTACCTGCACTTCTTCCAGGCCGACTGGTTCGGCTACGACGGCCAGGGCCGCTCGATCTACGCCCGGGTGATCTACGGCGCCCGCGCCTCGGTGGTCGTCGGCATCTGCGTCACCACCGGCGTCACCGTCCTGGGCGGCCTGCTGGGCATGGTGGCCGGCTACTACGGCGGCTGGGTCGACACCATCGTCTCCCGCTTCACCGACATGGTCTTCGGCATCCCGCTGCTGCTCGGCGCGCTGGTCATGCTGAACGCCTTCTCGGTCCGCACGGTCTGGTCGGTGGTCTTCGCCCTGGTGGTGCTCGGCTGGACGCAGATGACCCGCGTGATGCGCGGCTCGGTGATCACCGTCAAGCAGTCCGACTACGTGACGGCGGCCAAGGCGCTCGGCGCCGGCACCGGCCGGATCATGTTCAAGCACATCCTGCCGAACGCGATCGCCCCGGTGATCGTGGTGGCGACCATCGCGCTGGGCGGCTACATCGCCACCGAGGCCACGCTGAGCTTCCTCGGCATCGGCCTCCAGGACCCGACTATCTCCTGGGGCATCGACATCAACTCGGCCCAGAAGGTGATCCGGCAGGCGCCGTTCGCGCTGTTCTTCCCGGCCGGCATGCTCAGCCTCACCGTGCTGGCGTTCATCATGCTCGGCGACGCGGTGCGCGACGCCCTCGACCCGAAGCTGCGTTGAGAGAGGCGGCCCGCATCATGACCACCGCACATGAGAAGACCACTGCCGTGAAGGACCGTCCGGCCCCCGGCACCCCGCTGCTCGAAGTCCGCGACCTGCATGTCGAGTTCAAGACCCGGGACGGCGTCGCCAAGGCCGTCAACGGCGTCAACTACTCGGTCGCGGCCGGCGAGACGCTGGCCGTGCTGGGCGAGTCCGGCTCCGGCAAGTCCGTCACCGCGCAGACCATCATGGGCATCCTCGACATGCCGCCCGGCCGGGTCACCGCCGGCGAGATCCTGTTCCGCGGGCGGGACATGCTCAAGATGTCCCACGAGGAGCGCCGGAAGATCCGCGGCCGGAAGATCGCGATGATCTTCCAGGACGCGCTCTCCTCGCTCAACCCGGTGCTCTCCGTCGGCTACCAGCTCGGCGAGATGTTCCGGGTGCACGAGGGCGCCTCCAAGAAGGAGGCCAAGGCCAAGGCCATCGAGCTGATGGACCGGGTCCGCATCCCCGCGGCCGCCCAGCGGGTGGGCGACTTCCCGCACCAGTTCTCCGGCGGCATGCGCCAGCGCATCATGATCGCGATGGCGCTGGCGCTGGAGCCCGACCTGATCATCGCGGACGAGCCGACCACCGCGCTGGACGTCACCGTCCAGGCGCAGGTGATGGACCTGCTCGCCGAGCTCCAGGCCGAGTACCACATGGGCCTGATCCTGATCACCCACGACCTCGGCGTGGTCGCCGACGTCGCGGACAAGATCGCCGTCATGTACGCCGG
>NZ_QLLT01000044.1 GCF_003259315.1 Kitasatospora sp. SolWspMP-SS2h
GCGAGAGCGCGGCCCACTCGGCATCCGACAACTCATGACGACGTATCACGCCGCCATGATCCCACCCCCTGATCAACTTTGAAGACGGGCCCTAGGCGTCGGCCTCCCGGTGCTCCCCGGGCCCCCGGTCCTCCCCGGCCTCCCGCACGAGCCGTTCGAGCGCGTCGAGCACGTCCGGGCCGAGCACGGCGAGGGCCAGCGGGGGGCTGCGGCGCAGGCCGAGGACGGTGCGCAGCACGTCGGCGTGGTGGATCTCGCGCAGGGCGGCGGCGTACTCGGCGGCTTCGGCGGGCGGGGCGGCCCGCCAGGTCAGCAGCAGGGCCTTGACCACGGCGAACATCATCCGCCGGCCGCGGACGAGTTCGGGCCGCTCGTTGAGGCCGAACACCTCGATGGTGGCCTCGCCGCGGGCGGTCAGCGGGTCGTAGGCGCCGGAGTCGAGGTAGAGCCGCAGGTGGTCGGCCGGGTCCTCGCGGCAGGGGTCGATCAGCAGGCCGTCGCCGGTGGCGGGGTCGCGCGGGAAGCGGTCGCGCTTGCGGTTGCTGTTGCAGTGCGCGCAGGCCAGTAGGTGGTTCTGCCAGTCGAAGGTGCGCAGCGGGGCGTGGGCGATCGGCTCGAAGTGGTCGATGTCGGTGCCCAGGTTGTCGCCGCAGTACATGCAGCGTTCCAGGCCGGGGGCCATCTGCCGGAGCAGCAGCCGCAGTTGGGCCTTGGGCCGGACGGCGCGGCGCCAGGCGGCGCGTCCGGAGGCGGTGTCGGGGCCGGCGGCCCGCACCTGGGCGGTGGCGCGTTCGAGTTCGGCGGCCAGCCGGGCTTGCAGCGGCGGCCGCTGGAGCGGGATCACCCGTCCCGGCCGAGCAGCCGGGCGGTGACCTCGTCGACCCGGGCGGTCAGCGAGCTGTTCAGCCGGGCGCCCAGTTCGCGGTACTCGGCGAGTTCCGCGGCGGTGGCCTGTCCGGCGTACATCTTGCGCTCCAGGCGGACCAGCAGCCGGCGTTCGGCCTCGGCGGCGGGCGAGTAGGCGCTGGGCAGCGCGAACAGTTCGGAGAGCGCGGTGTCCTCGCCGCTGCCGTAGAGCACCCGTTGGCGCAGTTCCTCGTCCAGCCGGTAGGGGGCGCGGTCCTCGTCGGGGCCGGGCAGCCGGATCAGGGCGCCGGGGTCGGCGGCCTGGCAGACGTACGGGCTGTGGGTGGCGACCAGGAACTGGGTGTGCGGGAAGTGCTCGGTGAGCCAGGGGCCGATCCGCTGCTGCCAGGCGGGGTGCAGGTGCCGGTCGACGTCGTCCAGCAGGACCGGGCCCCGGTCGGGGGCGGTCGCGAGCTGGCTGACCAGGCGGGCCAGCTCGGCGGTTCCGCTGCCGAGTTCGTCCAGCGGGAGCTCCAGGCCGGCGCGGGCCACGTACTGCCGCTCCGGGTCGCTGACCCGCCAGCCGTCGGGCAGCACCCGGCCCGCCAGGTCGGCGTCCAGCGGGACGCGGCGGCCTTCGGCGCGCAGCGGGTAGCGGGCGCGCGGGGTGCCCGGCGGATCGCCGACCCGCCAGCGCGGGGCCGGGTCCGCCTGGGCCCAGCCCCCGGCGCCCCACCGCGCGGCGGGGCCGGGGGGCAGGGCGCCGAGCGCCATCGCGAGCACCAGCAGCAGCGTGCTCTTGCCGCTGCCGTTCGGCCCGGCGAACACCGTCCACCCCGGTTCCGGCGGGACCGCGAGGTCGACCTCGCGCGCGCCGGTGAAGCACTTCACCCCGGACACCCTGATCCGCGACACGTACACCGGACCACCCCCTCGGGGCGATGTATGCCCACGCCCCGGCCCGCCCACCCGCCGGGGCGTCAACCGCCGTACCGCGCCTCGCCCTCACCCGTTCGGGCGGGGTTGCCGGGCGGGGCGGCCAGCCGGAGCGGGAGGCCGTGGAGGGCTTCGCGCAGGGCGGCCGCGAAGCGGCCGTACTCGGTGGTGCGGGCGGAGCCGGGGCGGTGGGCGAGGCCGATCCGGCGGCCGGGTGCGGGGTGGGCGAAGCGGACGGCGGCGAGGCGGTCGGTGCGTCCGGCCTCGACGTCGAGCGCGGTGGCGGGCAGCAGGGTGACGCCGAGTCCGCCGGCGACCAGTTGGACCAGGGTGGAGAGCCCGGCGGCCCGGGTGCTGCCGCCGGCCGGTTCGGCGCCGACCTCGCGGCAGATGTCGAGCGCCTGGTCGCGCAGGCAGTGCCCCTCCTCCAGCAGCAGCACGTCCAGGTCGAGCAGGGCGTCGCGGGGGACGTCGATCCGCCCGGCGAGTCCGTGCTCGGGCGGCACGATCAGTACGAAGTCCTCGTCGAACAGCGGGATCTCGGCCACCGGCAGGCTCCCGCCGGCGGGCAGCGCGAGCAGCAGCAGGTCGAGCCGCCCGTCGGCCAGGCCGCCCAGCAGCGAGGGGGTGCGCTCCTCGTGGACGTGCAGTTCGAGGTCGGGGTAGGCGTCGCGGACCAGGCGCAGCACGGCGGGCAGCAGGTAGGGCGCGACGGTGGGGATCACCCCGAGGTGCAGCGGCCCGGTGAACGGGCGGCGGGCGGCCTCGGCCTCCTCGGTGAGCGCGTGCAGCGCGCCGAGCACCCGCCGGGAGTGCTCGGCGATCCGCTCCCCGAGCGGGGTGATCACGACCCGGCGGGTGGTCCGTTCGACGAGCTGCGCGCCGAGCGACTCCTCCAGGGCGGCGACCGCCCCGGACAGCGCGGACTGGCTGGTGCCGATCGCGGACGCGGCCTCCCGGAAGTGCCGGTGCTCGGCGACCGCGGCGAAGGCGCGCAGCTGGGAGACGGTGGGGGTGCGGGGGGTGTGCGGGGGGTGGGGCTTCACGGGGCGCTTCCTGCCGGTCCGGTGCTCCCCTCCAGTCTGCCGCACTGATCGGACTTGCCTATCGCGGCGCACGTCAGAACCGATTTCACTGATCAGTTTCTCTGTGCGAGGCTGGGCACCGTCCGCAATCCGGACATCCCTCGTCCCAAGTTTTGGAGAAGCGACGTGCTGACGATCGGCGACAAGTTCCCCGAGTACGAACTCAACGCCTGCGTGGACCTCGACGCCGCGAGCGCCTTCGCCGAGATCAACCACAAGTCCTACGAGGGCAAGTGGCGGATCGTCTTCTTCTGGCCGATGGACTTCACCTTCGTCTGCCCGACCGAGATCGCCGCGTTCGGCAAGCTGAACGAGGAGTTCGCCGACCGCGACGCCCAGGTCCTCGGCGTCTCCGGCGACTCCGAGTACGTGCACCACGCCTGGCGCAAGGACCACAAGGACCTGCGCGACCTGCCCTTCCCGATGCTGGCCGACGTCAAGCACGACCTGATGCGCGCCTGCGGCGTCGAGGGCGCGGACGGCACCGCCCAGCGCGCGGTGTTCATCGTCGACCCGAACAACGAGATCCAGTTCGTGATGGTGACCGCGGGCTCCGTCGGCCGCAACCCCAAGGAGGTGCTGCGGGTCCTCGACGCCCTGCAGACCGACGAGCTGTGCCCGTGCAACTGGACCAAGGGCGAGGACACCCTCGACGCCCAGTCCCTGCTGGCCGGCTGACCCGATGGCGCTCGACGAACTGAAGGCCGCCCTGCCGGACTACGCCAAGGACCTCAAGCTCAACCTCGGCTCGGTGATCGGCAACTCCGACCTGCCCGGGCAGCAGCTCTGGGGCACCGTGCTGGCCTGCGCGATGGCCACCCGCTCGGCGAGCGTGCTGCGCGAGCTGGAGCCGGAGGCCCGGGCCAACCTGAAGCCCGAGGCGTACGAGGCCGCCAAGGGCGCGGCCGCGATCATGGCGATGAACAACGTCTACTACCGGACGCTGCACCTGCTCTCCGACAAGGAGTACGGGACGATGCGGGCCGGTCTGCGGATGAACATCATCGGCAACCCGGGCGTCGACAAGGTCGACTTCGAGCTGTGGTCCTTCGCCGTCTCGGCGATCAACGGCTGCGGCCAGTGCCTCGACTCGCACGAGGGCGTGCTGCGCAAGGCCGGGGTCGACCGCGAGGTGATCCAGGCCGCGGTCAGGATCGCCGCCACCGTCCAGGCCGTCGCCGCGGTGCTGGACGCCGAGGCGCAGCTGCCGCGGTAGGTCCGGCCACGCGCGCAAGGGGCCGCCCCGGGAGAGGGTTCTCTCCCGGGGCGGCCCCTTGCGCGTGCGGCGGTCCCGGCGGGGCTCACTGCTTCCGGGCGGCCTCGATGGCCTGGAAGACCTCCTGCCCGGCCGCGTTGCGCTGGCGCAGGTGCCCGGTGACAGTGTTGGTCACGGCGATCAGCGGGACGGCGACGATCGCGCCGGGGATGCCGCCGAGGATGGAGCCGGCGGCGACGCCGAGCACCACCGCCAGCGGGTGGACCCGGACCGCGCGGCCGAGGATGAGCGGCTGGAGGATGTGGCCCTCCAGCTGCTGGACGCCGATCAGGATGGCCAGCGCGATCAGCGCCTTGGCCGGCCCGACCGTGACCACCGCGATCAGCACCGCGATGGTGCCGGTGACCAGCGCGCCGACCAGCGGCACGAACGCGCCCAGGAAGATGATCACCGCGAGCGGGATGGCCATCGGCACGCCGAGCATGAAGAGCCCGGTGCCGATGCAGAGCGCGTCGATGAAGGCCACGGTGACGGTGCCGCGCACGTACGCGGTCAGGGTGGCCCACGCCTTGGGCCCGGCGCCGGTCATCGCGTAGCGGGAGTGCCGGGGCAGTGCGCGCAGCACCCAGCTCCAGATCCGGGCGCCGTCGTAGAGCAGGAAGAAGGTGGTGAAGGCGGTGAGCACCACGCCGGTGAGCAGTTCGACGGCGATGGTGACGCCGGTGAAGCCGGCCGAGGTGAGCTCCTCGGAGTTCTTGCCGATGGCGGTGGTGATCTGGTTGGTGACGTTGTTGAGCTGGTCGGGGGTGAGGTGGAACGGCCCGGTGAGCAGCCAGTCGCGCAGCTGCCGCACGCCGTTCTGGACCTGGACGGTGACGGGGTCGAGGTTGCTGGAGACCTGCCAGAACACGAACCAGCCGACCAGGCCGATGCTGGCCAGGCCGGTCAGGAAGGCGGTGGCCGCGGCCACCGAGCGGGGCACCCCGTACCGGCGCAGCCAGGAGACGGTGGGTTCGAGCAGCGCGGAGATGAGCAGGGCGGCGACCGCGGCGAAGGCGACCAGCTTGAGGGTGTCGACGACCCGCAGGACCACGTAGAGGGCGACGCCGAGCAGCAGCAGCCGCCAGGTCGACTCGGCGGCGACCCGCAGCGACCAGGGCACCGCGTCCACCGGGTTGGCGGGCCGGCCGAGCGGGGCGGCGCCGGCCGGGAGTTCGGCGACCGGGGGGTCGACGGGCTGCGCGGGGCGCGGGGCGGGCACGGTGTCGTCGGTCCGCACGGCCGCTCCTTCCGGTGGGACGGGCGCGTCGGGGTCGGCCGGTGCGCCGTGGGCCGCGGCGAGCTGACGGGCCGTCCGCTCGGCGCTGCGCAGGGCGGCGCGTTCGGCGGCCAGTTCGACGGCCTGTTCGGTGGCGAGGACGTGCGCCTCGGCGGAGATGGCCGCGCGGCGGCGGCGTTCGGCGGCGGCGAACAGCCCGGCCGCGACCGCTCCGATCTTGGCGATGCCGCGCCAGCGGCCGCCGCCCGGCTCTTCTTCCGTCACTGCCCGGTCTCCCCCGCGTCGGTTCCTGCCGGCCGCGGGTCGCACGGCCGTCGGTGAGGAACGCTACCCGGCGCGGGCGGGCCGGGTCTCATGGGTGGCTCGGTCAACGACCGGCAAAAACGGGCAAATGATCGGCTTTACGGACGTTTCATCCGCCATGGAGGGGGAAGGGGGTGAAGCAGACGGACCTTCCGCCGGCGGACCGGCCGGGAGCGGAGGACACCAGGACCCGCTCCGCTCCCCCGCGTCCGCACCGAGCCGTCGCCGCCCACGGCGCACTGGTCAGCGCCGCCCGGGCGGGGCGGCCGTCCGACGGCGGCGCACGCGCAGGGCCCCGGCTCCCTCGCGGGAGCCGGGGCCCTGGTCTTCGTCACGTGCGGGTCCGAACCGGGGGCGGCTCAGTACCAGTTGTGGGCCTGCCAGAACGACCAGGCGCCACAGGGGCTGCCGTAGCGGCTGTTCATGTAGTTGAGGCCCCACTTGATCTGGGTCTCGGGGTTGGTCCGCCAGTCCGCGCCAGCCGAGGCCATCTTGGAGCCCGGCAGCGCCTGGACCAGGCCGTAGGCACCGGAGGAGGCGTTGGTCGCGGTGTAGTTCCAGCCGCTCTCGCGCTTCACGATCTGGCTGAAGCACTGGAACTGGGTGGGGTCGCCGACGATCTGCAGCGCCATGTCCTGGACCGAGCCGGGACTGACGGTGGCGAGCACGCTGCGGGCGGCGGCCCGGTTGGCCTCTTCCTTGGCCCGCTTGGCCTCGGCCTCCTTGGCGGCCTTGTCCGCGTCGGCCTTGGCCTGGGCGTCGGCCGCGGCCTTCTGGCGGGCGGCCTCGGCGGCGGCCTTCCGGGCGGCGGTGTCGGCGGACACCTGCTGGGCGTCGGCCTGCCGGCCGATCCCGTCGCTGACGTTCTGGGCCTGCGCACCGGTGGGCGCGTCGGCGAGCAGGGTGGCGCTCGCGACGTCGACCGTCTGGACGGCCTTGCCCTCGCTGCCAGAGGCCGCACCCACGACGGCACCGACGGCGGTCACCGCGGTGGCGGAGGCGACAGCGACTCCCCGGACCGAGATCCGAGTCACATGGTTTCCTTCCAGCGTCGCCCGTCCTGTGACCGTACGGGCGCGTTATCCGCCCCTGGCACTGGCCTCCGTCGAACGCTGGTCACGGGAGGCACGGGCTCGGCCGTCCCCCCGGGCGGGCCCGGAGAGGCGGTTGGATCGAGCGGCGTACGGCCTTGCGGTTGTTCAGTTGTCCACCCGCCGACCAGGGTCGCCGGGCGTGCGGTTGCCGTACGCGGGGCCTGACAGAACCCACACCATGCCGCACGCGAGCGTGTCTACGCAATTCCCTTGGCCGTGGCGGATCTCACAAACTTTTCGACCTGCGGCTTTGGCGGAACGACCGCCGAGGGGACGTCAGTTCGACTGGCAGCGAAGGGGCCTGACGCTATGCGCCAGGCCCCTTCGCCCCGTTGTGTCCCGGTATGTCCTAGGGCTGGATGTCCTCCAGCATCTCGGTCACCAGGGCGGCGATCGGCGAGCGCTCGGACCGGGTGAGCGTGACGTGGGCGAACAGCGGGTGCCCCTTCAGCTTCTCCACCACGGCGACCACCCCGTCGTACCGGCCGACCCGCAGGTTGTCCCGCTGGGCGACGTCGTGGGTGAGCACCACCCGGGAGTTCTGGCCGATCCGGGAGAGCACCGTGAGCAGCACGTTCCGCTCCAGCGACTGCGCCTCGTCCACGATCACGAAGGCGTCGTGCAGCGAGCGCCCGCGGATGTGGGTGAGCGGCAGCACCTCCAGCATGCCGCGGGAGATGACCTCCTCGATCACGTCGGGCGTGGTGACGGCGGAGAGGGTGTCGAAGACCGCCTGCGCCCAGGGGCCCATCTTCTCGGCCTCGCTGCCGGGCAGGTAGCCGAGCTCCTGGCCGCCGACCGCGTACAGCGGGCGGAAGACCATCACCTTGCGGTGCTGGCGGCGCTCCAGGACGGCTTCGAGCCCGGCGCACAGGGCGAGCGCGGACTTGCCGGTGCCGGCCCGGCCGCCCATCGAGATGATGCCGATCTCCGGGTCGAGCAGCAGGTCGAGGGCGATCCGCTGCTCGGCGCTGCGGCCGCGCAGGCCGAACGCCTCGCGGTCGCCCCGCACCAGCCGCACCCGGCCGTCGGGGGCCACCCGGCCCAGCGCCCGGCCGCGCTCGGAGTGCAGCACCAGGCCGGTGTGGACCGGGAGCTGCTCGGCGCCCTCCACCTCCAGGGCGTGCTCCTGGCCGGCGAACAGCCGGTCCACCTGGTCGGCGGGGACGTGCAGTTCGGTCATGCCCGTCCAGCCGGAGGTGATCGCCAGCTCGGCCCGGTACTCCTCGGCCAGCAGGCCGACCGAGCTGGCCTTGATCCGCAGCGGCAGGTCCTTGGAGACGACGGTGACGTCGTAGCCCTCGGCCTGCAGGTTGCGGGCGACCGCGAGGATGCGGGTGTCCGCCTCGCCGCCGCCGACCCGGTAGCCGGCCGGGAGGATCGAGATGTCGGAGTGGTTCAGTTCGACCCGGATGGTGCCGCCGAGCTCGCCGACCGGGATCGGCTCGTCCAGCCGGCCGTGCCGCACCCGGTAGTCGTCCAGCATCCGCAGTGCCTGGCGGGCGAAGTAGCCCAGCTCCGGGTGGTGCCGTTTGGCCTCCAGCTCGGTGACGACGACGACCGGGAGGACCACCTCGTGCTCCTCGAAGCGCGTCATCGCCATCGGGTCCGCCAGGAGCACGCTGGTGTCGAGGACGTACGTGCGCCGGTCAGGTGTCCGGCGGCTCTTGGAACTGACCACTAGCCCTCCAGAGCGGGTGACCCGACGTCACCCGCGGCCCACCGGTCCCCGCGGCCCCGCTGGCCGGGGGGAACGGTCTGAAGGGTGTATTCCCAGGCGAGCGGCCCCGCATTCGCGCCCGCGCGAATGGCGGGAACACACCGGGTGAACGTTTTCCCACCCGTCCCACGGGTAGTGGAGCCTGACCCGGGGTCAGCGCCCCATCCGCCGGTTGCGCAGCTGGTAGTCGCGCAGCGCCCGGAGGAAGTCGACCTTCCGGAAGGCCGGCCAGTACGCCTCGCAGAAGTAGAACTCGCTGTGCGCGGACTGCCAGAGCAGGAAGCCGGACAGCCGCTGCTCGCCGGAGGTGCGGATCACCAGGTCCGGGTCGGGCTGGCCCTTGGTGTAGAGGTGCTCGGCGATGTGCTCGACGTCCAGGACCTCGGCCAGCTCCTCGATCGAGGTGCCGCGCCCGGCGTGCTCCTGGAGCAGCGAGCGGACGGCGTCGGCGATCTCCTGGCGGCCGCCGTAGCCGATCGCCACGTTCACGGTCAGCCCGTCGATGTGCCCGGTCTCCTGGGCGGCCCGCTTGAGCACCTCGGCGGTCCGCGCGGGCAGCAGGTCGAGCGCGCCGACCGGGTGGACCTTCCAGCGGCCGGCCTCGACCAGGCCGCGCACCGCGTCCTCGATGATGCCGAGCAGCGGGACGAGCTCCTCGGCGGGGCGGGCCAGGTTGTCGGTGGAGAGCATCCACAGGGTGACCACCCGGACGTCGGTCTCCGCGCACCAGCCCAGGAACTCGCTGATCTTGTCGGCGCCGCGCCGGTGCCCGTAGGCGGTGCTGCCGCCGGTGGCCTTGGCCCAGCGCCGGTTGCCGTCCAGGATCACGCCGATGTGGTGCGGGGTGTTCGCCAGGTGCACCTCGACCCGGCGGCCGTACAGGCGGTAGGCCCGGTCCAGCAGGGTGCGCAGCCCCGGCGTGCGTTCCACCACATCGCGCAGACCCATCGTGAACGGCCCCTCCGTGCTGATTGCTCCGGGTGCGAAATCCCTGCGGCAGCCTACTCCGCCCGGGTTTGCGCGCGGCAAAACCGCAGGTACCGGTCTTGTCACGGTGCGCGCACGGGGACGGCTACGGAACGGTCTCCGAATCCTTAAACGGCCCCTAAACCGGATACCGGGTCTTGACGCTTGCCATTGGTCTAGTCCAGCGTGTGGTCAGCACCACAGCGGACCCTCCCCCACAGGCGGAGCCGCCGCGACCCCCACCGCGGCGGCTCTCCCCGACATTCCGGCGTGCCTCCCCACACCCGTACCCCCACTCCCCGCACTGGAGCCTGTCATGGCCCGTACCCTGCAGCAGCCGTCCCACCGGCGCCGCAACAAGATCCCGGCGGTGCTCGCCACCGCGACCGCGCTGGCCCTGGCCGGCACCGGTCTCGCCCTGTCGGCCGGCGGCGCGAGCGCCGCGGTCGGCAACCTGGTCACCAACGGCGGCTTCGACTCCGGCCTCGCCGGCTGGTCCTGCACCGGCACCACCGCCGCGGTCTCCACCCCCGTGCACTCGGGCACCGGCGCGCTGTCCGCCACCCCCGGCGCCGGCGACACCGCGGAGTGCACCCAGACCGTCTCGGTGCTCCCCAACACCGCCTACGCGCTGAACGGCTGGGTCCAGGGCCAGTACGTCTACCTGGGCGCCCGCGGCACCGGCGGCACCGACCCGTCCACCTGGTCGGCGCAGAGCGCCTGGAACCAGCTGAACACCACCTTCACCACCGGCGCCAACACCACCAGCGTCACGCTGTACGTCCACGGCTGGTACGGCCAGCCCACGTACTACGCGGACGACATCCAGCTGATCGGCCCGGGCGGCACCGCCTCCCCGACCCCGTCGGCCTCGCCCACCAAGAGCTCCTCGCCCAGCCCGTCGGCCTCGCCGACCAAGAGCGCCTCGCCGTCCGCGTCGGCCTCGCCCACCAAGAGCTCCTCGCCCAGCCCGTCGGCCTCGACCAGCACCCCGCCGCCGGTCACCGGCCTGCCCAAGCACGCGCTGACCGGCTACTGGCAGAACTTCGACAACGGCGCGACCGTGCAGCGGCTGCGCGACGTGCAGTCCGCGTACGACATCATCGCGGTCTCCTTCGCCGACGCGACCACCACCCAGGGCGGGATCTCCTTCACCCTGGACCCGGCGCTGGCCACCAAGCTCGGCGGCTACTCCGACGCCGACTTCAAGGCCGATATCGCCGCCAAGCACGCGGCCGGCAAGAAGGTCGTCCTCTCCATCGGCGGCCAGAACGGCGCCATCTCGGTGGGCAACGCCACCGCGGCGACCAACTTCGCCAACTCGGCGTACGCCCTGATCCAGCAGTACGGCTTCGACGGCATCGACGTCGACCTGGAGAACGGCGTCGACCCGACCTACATGGCGCAGGCGCTGCACACCCTGCAGTCCAAGGTCGGCTCCGGCTTCATCCTGACCATGGCGCCCGAGACCATCGGCATGTACTCCACCGCCGGCGCGTACTTCCAGCTCGCGCTGAACACCAAGGACATCCTGACCGTCGTCAACACCCAGTTCTACAACTCGGGCGGCATGAACGGCTGCGACGGCAAGGTGTACACCCAGGGCACCATCGACTTCATCACCGCCCAGGTCTGCACCCACATCCAGGGCGGCCTGCGGCCGGACCAGGTCGGCATCGGCGTCCCCGCCTCCACCAGGGCGGCCGGCGGCGGCTACGTCAACTCCACCGTGGTGAACAACGCGCTGGACTGCCTGGCCACCGGCAACCACTGCGGCAGCTTCGTCCCGCCGGCCAAGTGGCCGACCATCCGCGGCGCGATGACCTGGTCGACCAACTGGGACGCCGCCAACGGCAACGACTTCTCCACCAACGTCGGCGCCTTCGCGCACGGCATGCAGTAGGACGGCATGCAGTAGGACGGCACGCCGTGAGCAGCACAGAGAGCCAGTGCGCCGCTCCCTGAGGGTGGGGTAGGCGCACGCAACAGGGGCCCGCCGTACCGCTGGGGTACGGCGGGCCTCGCCCATGGCCCGCGCCCCTCGCGGGCCGGTGCGCCGACGGGCCGCGGTACGCCGACGAGCGCGGTGCGCCGACGGGTCAGGGCGCCGCCAGCACCGCCGCCAGCGTGCCCAGCAGCATCGCCGGACCGAACGCCAGCTCGCTGCGCCGGCCCGCCCGGCGCAGCACCAGCAGGGCCACCGCCCACAGCGCGGCGACCGCCCACATGGCGAACAGGCCCCCGTACACCGTCCGCCAGCCGGCCAGGCCCAGGACCGCGCCCAGCGACGGGGCCAGCTTGGCGTCGCCCAGGCCCATCGGGGCGAGCAGCGCCAGCAGCAGGAACAGCAGCCCGAGCGCGCCCGCCGCCAGCGCGCAGCGCAGCCACACCGCCGGGCGGTGGTCGGCGAGCGGGACGAGCGCGGCGGTGCCGAGGAACAGCGGCAGGGTCAGCGCGTCCGGCAGCCGCTTCACCGCGGCGTCCACGAAGCCCAGCACGGTGCCGAACAGGGCCAGCCACACCAGCACCGGCAGCCAGCGCCCGGGCGCCCAGGCGCCCAGCGCCGCGCCGAGCGCCGCCGCGGCGGCCTCGACGGACAGCGGCGGCGGGCCGACCCGTTCGCCGTGCCGGGCGCAGCGGCCGAGCGGGGTGGGCCGGCAGTCGCGCCACGGCTCGCCGGGCGGCACCGCGTAGCGCGCCACCGCGACCCGCAGCGGCGGCCCCGCGAGCAGTCCCAGCACGGCCCCGAGCACTGCCCCGAACATCCGGCCCTCCCCTGACGGCCCTCCCCTGACGGTCCGCCGCGACCCTACCGCCCAGGGCGTTCGCCCGTCCGTGTCCAGGTGGCGAACACCACGCGGTGATCGGCGCGGGCCGCCCGTAAAGTAGGCGGGTATGCAGGTCATCCAGTCCAGCAAGCTCGCCAATGTCTGCTACGACATCCGCGGCCCGGTCCTCGACGAGGCGATGCGGCTGGAGGAGCAGGGCCACCGCATCCTGAAGCTCAACACCGGCAACCCGGCCGCGTTCGGTTTCGAGGCGCCGCCGGAGATCCTCCAGGACATCCTCCGCAACCTCAACTCGGCCCACGGGTACGGCGATTCGAAGGGCCTGCTGTCGGCCCGGCGGGCCGTGGTGATGCACTACGAGGAGCGCGGCCTGCACGGTCTCACCGTCGAGGACGTCTACCTGGGCAACGGCGTCTCGGAGCTGATCCAGCTCGCCATGACCGCCCTGCTCGACGACGGCGACGAGGTGCTCGTCCCGGCACCCGACTACCCGCTGTGGACGGCCTCGGTCTCGCTGGCGGGCGGCACCGCCGTGCACTACCGCTGCGACGAGCAGGCCGAGTGGTACCCGGACCTGGCCGACATCGCCGCGAAGATCACCGACCGCACCCGGGCGATCGTGGTGATCAACCCCAACAACCCCACCGGCGCGGTGTACCCGCGCGAGCTGCTGGAGGGCATCGCCGAACTCGCCCGGCGGCACCGGCTGGTGATCTACGCGGACGAGATCTACGACAAGATCCTCTACGACGGCGTCGAGCACACCCCGCTGGCCACCCTGGCGCCCGACCTGTTCTGCGTCACCTTCAACGGCATGTCCAAGTCCTACCGGGTCGCGGGGTTCCGCTCCGGCTGGATGGTGCTCTCCGGCGACCGGCACCGGGCCCGCTCCTACATCGAGGGCCTCAACGTGCTCGCCTCGATGCGGCTGTGCGCCAACATGCCCGCCCAGCACGCGGTCGCCGCCGCGCTCGGCGGCCGGCAGTCGATCCGCGACCTGATCCTGCCCGGCGGCCGGCTGCTCGCCTCCCGGGACGCCGCGTACAAGCTGCTGAACGAGATCCCCGGCGTCTCCTGCGTCAAGCCGAAGGGCGCGCTGTACGCCTTCCCCCGGCTCGACCCGCAGGTCTACAAGATCAAGGACGACGCGCAGATGGTCCTCGACCTGCTGCGCGCCCAGCGGATACTGATCGTCCAGGGCACCGGCTTCAACTGGCCCGAGCCCGACCACTTCCGGCTGGTCACCCTCCCGCGCCCGGAGGAGATCACCGACGCGGTCACCCGGATCGGCGACTTCCTGTCCGGCTACGCCCAGCCGTAGCGCGGGGGCGGGGCCGACGGCGGCGGGGTCCGCCCGGCGAGGAGGGTCTCCTCGCCGGGCGGACCCCGCGGTGCGTCGGGCCGCGGCCGGAGGTCAGTCGCCGAGCCGCTTGACCAGCGCCCGGTACTCGTCCCACAGCGCGCTCGGCGTGTGCGCGCCGAACAGCTCCAGGTGGGCCGGGACCAGCGCGGCCTCCTGCTTCCAGATCTCCCGGTCGACCGTGAACAGCAGCTCGCGGTCGGCGTCGGAGAGCTCCAGCCCGTCCAGGTCGAAGCCGTCCACCTCGGGCAGCACGCCGATCGGCGTCCCGACGCCCGCCGCGGTGCCCTCCAGGCGCTCGACGATCCACTTCAGGACGCGGCTGTTCTCGCCGTAGCCGGGCCAGACGAACTGGCCGTCGGCGTTCTTCCGGAACCAGTTGACGTAGTAGATCTTCGGCAGCTTCTCCGGGTCGGCGTCCGCGCCGACCTTGAGCCAGTGCGCGAAGTAGTCGCCCATGTTGTAGCCGCAGAACGGCAGCATGGCGAACGGGTCGCGGCGCAGCTCGCCGACGGTGCCCTCGGCGGCGGCGGTCTTCTCGGAGGCGATGTTGGCGCCGAGGAAGACGCCGTGCTGCCAGTCGAAGGACTCGGTGACCAGCGGGACGGCGGTGGCCCGGCGGCCGCCGAACAGGATCGCCGAGATCGGCACGCCGGCCTGGTCCTCCCACTCCGGGGCGATGGTCGGGCACTGCGCGGCGGGGACGGCGAACCGCGCGTTCGGGTGGGCGGCGGGGGTGCCGGACGCGGGCGTCCAGTCGTTGCCGCGCCAGTCGGTGAGGTGCGCGGGCGGCTCCTCGGTGAGGCCCTCCCACCACACGTCGCCGTCGTCGGTGAGGGCGACGTTGGTGAAGACGGTGTTGCCCCACAGGGTCTTGATCGCGTTGGCGTTGGTGTCCTCGCCGGTGCCGGGGGCGACGCCGAAGAAGCCGGCCTCCGGGTTGATCGCGTAGAGCCGGCCGTCGGCGCCGAACCGCATCCAGGCGATGTCGTCGCCGATGGTCTCGACCTTCCAGCCGGGGACGGTCGGCTGGAGCATGGCGAGGTTGGTCTTGCCGCAGGCGGACGGGAACGCGGCGGCGACGTACTTCACCTCGCCGGAGGGCGGGGTGAGCTTGAGGATCAGCATGTGCTCAGCCAGCCAGCCCTCGTCGCGGGCCATGGTGGAGGCGATCCGCAGCGCGTAGCACTTCTTGCCGAGCAGGGCGTTGCCGCCGTAGCCGGAGCCGTAGGACCAGATCTCCCGGGTCTCCGGGAAGTGCGAGATGTACTTGGTGCCGTTGCACGGCCACGGCACGTCGTCCTGGCCCTCGGCCAGCGGGGCGCCGACGGTGTGCACGGCCTTGACGAACTCGCCGTCCTCGCCGAGCTGGTCGAGCACGGCCCGGCCCATCCGGGTCATCACGCGCATCGAGACGGCGACGTACGCGGAGTCGGTGATCTCGACGCCGTACGCGGCCAGCGGGGAGCCGACCGGACCCATCGAGAACGGCACCACGTACATGGTGCGGCCGCGCATCGCGCCGCGGAACAGGCCGTCCTCGCCCTGGAAGACCTCGCGCATCTCGGCGGGGGCCTTCCAGTGGTTGGTCGGGCCGGCGTCCTGCTCGCGCTCGGAGCAGATGAAGGTGCGGTCCTCGACGCGGGCGACGTCGGACGGGTCGGAGGCCGCGTAGTAGGAGCCGGGGCGCTTGGTCGGGTCGAGCCTGGTGAAGGTGCCCTGGGCGACGAGCTGCTCGGCGAGGCGGTGGTACTCCTCCTCCGAGCCGTCGCACCAGACGACGCGGTCCGGCTGGGTGAGGTCGGCAATCTCGTTCACCCAGTCCACCAGGCGCTGGTGGCGGGTGGGCGCGGACTCGGCGAGTGCAGAGGTCTGAGGCGGCACGATCGCTCCGTTTCACACCATCTCGGCCAGGAGACGGCTTCGCGGGGGTTGAGGGTGGTTACACGGTAGCCCCGGGCCGCGCCCTCTTCTTCGTCCAATTGGCGTCATTGACGAGATTTTTACTACGGACTGTCCGATTCAGCGGCCCGGAACTGCTCCTCGAATGCCCCGGAGAGACCTTGATCACTCGACCCCAATGCTCCATAACGTACAAGAGTGAGGATCGCCACTTCACTACGCACCAGTAACCTACGGTTCCGTAAGATGCTGCCCATGACCGCGGAAGCGCTGGAGCTCATGAAGCCCAAGTGGCGTGGCTGGCTGCACGCCGGAATGTTCCCGGCCGCCCTGGCCGCCGGAATCGTGTTGATCTGCCTGGCCGACTCGACGGCGGCCCGGGTCGCCTGCGTCGTCTACTCGGCGAGCGCCTGGATGCTGTTCGGGGTGAGCGCGCTCTACCACCGCTTCACCTGGGGGCCGCGCGGCGAGGCGGTGCTGCGCCGGCTCGACCACGCCAACATCTTCCTGATCATCGCCGGGACGTACACCCCGTTCACCATGCTGCTGCTGGACGGCGCGCGACAGCAGGTGCTGCTGTGGCTGGTGTGGGGCGGGGCGCTGGCCGGGATCGCCTTCCGGGTGTTCTGGGTCGGCGCGCCGCGCTGGCTGTACACCCCGTGCTACGTGGCCCTCGGCTGGGCGGCGGTGTTCTTCCTGCCGGACTTCCTGCACAGGGGCGGGGCGGCCGTGCTGACCCTGATCGTCGTCGGCGGTGTGCTCTACACGGCCGGCGGCGTGGTCTACGGCCTCAAGCGGCCGAACCCGTCACCGCGCTGGTTCGGCTTCCACGAGGTCTTCCACGCCCTCACCCTGGGCGCGTTCATCACGCAGTACGTGGGGATCTCGCTGGTGGCGTACACCGTCACCTCCTGACCCCCGCTCCCCGCTCCCCGTGGCGGTCCGAGACTCCGGCGCCTCAATACCTCAGTACCTCACCGGCTGGGCCCTCTCCTCCAGCCGCTCCCGGGCCCGACGGCAGCGCTCGCAGTGCGCCGCGCCGGGCCCTTCGCCCGCCGTGCGCCGGTGGGCCCGGCCGCGGAAGCGGTGCGCGACCCAGGCCATCACCGCCAGCACCTCGATCGCGGAGACGCCCCAGACCAGGCGGGCCCCGCCGATCAGGTACCCGGCGATGACGGCCAGCGCGGCCAGCACACCGACCACGCCGCTCCAGAACCGCGCCGCACCGTACTCCATCGGCAAACCTCCCGCCGGCCGACAGGTCTTCTGACAGGTCGTCAGAGAACTCCCCACCTACAGTGACACGTTCGGCACGCTGCGAGGGCGAACGGGGGATCAACAACGCGTCAATTCCAGAGGGGGGAATCGCGCAGGGAGGCGTTCCGGTGGGCGCGCTCCGGTCGGCGTGCTCCGGTGGGCGGCGGCTCAGTCGGCCAGCAGCACCAGCTTCCCGGTGACCCGCCCGCCGTCGCCCACCTCGTGCGCCTTCGCCGCCTCCGCCAGCGGGAACGTCCCGGCGATCTCGGCCCGCAGCAGGCCGCGCTCGGCGAGGTCCGCGACGCCCGCCATGCCCGCGTGGTCGGCCTCCACCAGCAGCATCGCGGTCCGCACCCCGAGCCGCTCCGCCGCCGCGGCCAGGCCCTCGGCCGGGAACGGCAGGATCGACACCAGCAGCCCGCCCCGGCGCAGCGTGCGCAGCGAGCGCAGCTGGTAGTCGCCGCCGATGGTGTCCAGCACGACGTCGACGTCGCGCACCGCCTCGGCGAAGTCGGTCTCCCGGTAGTCGACCGGCTCGTCCACCCCGATCCGGCGCAGGAAGTCGTGCTTGCCCGCGCTGGCCGTCCCGATCACGTGCGCGCCGCGGGCCTTGGCGATCTGCACCGCCAGGTGCCCGACCCCGCCGGCCGCGGCGTGCACCAGTACCCGGTCCCCGGCCCGGACCTGCGCGGTGTCGACCAGCGCCTGCCAGGCCGTCAGCGCGGCCAGCGGCAGCGCCCCCGCCTGCACCGCGTCCACCGAGGCGGGCCGGCGGACGAACGCCCGGGCCGGGCCGGTCACGTACTCGGCGTGCGAGCCGGCGCCGTGCGGGTACGGCAGCATGCCGAACACCTCGTCGCCCGGCGCGAACAGCGTGACGCCGAGGCCGACCGCCTCCACCGTGCCCGCCACGTCCCAGCCGAGGATGAACGGCGGTTCACCGAGGAAGAGGCCGCTCGCCCGGTGCTTCCAGTCGGTCGGGTTCAGCCCCGCCGCCCGCACCCGGACCAGCACCTCGCTCGTCCCCGGCCGCGGGCGCGGCAGCTCCACCACGCGCAGCACCTCGGGGCCGCCGAGGACGTCCTGGCTGACCGCGCGCATCGTGCCGCCGCCGTCCTGCGGTGTTTCGTGCGCCTGGTGGGTCGGGTCGGTCCGGTGGGTCGGGTCGGTCCGGTGGGTCTGGTTCGTCGTCATGCCCTTCAGCCTGGCGGGCGCGCGGCCGGGCCGGGAGTGGCAAGATGGTCACTGTCCGATGGGATCACGCCAGCCCGCCAGGAGGCACACCTTGGCCACCGCCCCGCCGTCCGGAGCCCCGTCCGGAGTCCCGGCCGGAGCCCCGGACGCGTCCGCGCCCGCCCCGCACCGGGTCGCCGTGCTCGCCCTCGACGGCGTGTACCCCTTCGAACTCGGCATCCCGCAGCGGGTGTTCGGCAGCACCGACGGCCTCTACCGGCTGTCCACCTGCACCGTCGACGGCCGGCCGGTCCGCACGAACGCGGACTTCGCGGTCGCGCCCGACCACGGCCCCGAGATCCTCGCCACCGCCGACACCGTCGTCGTCCCGCCGTACGGGCCCGTCCCCGAGAGCGCCGCGCTCGACCCCGCCACCGCCGCCGCGCTCGCCCTGGTCCGGCCCGGCACCCGGCTGATCTCCATCTGCACCGGCGCCTTCGTGCTCGCCGCCGCCGGACTGCTCGACGGCCGCCCCGCCACCACCCACTGGGCCCTGGCCGACCGGTTCCGCGCGCTCTTCCCGCGGGTGCGGCTCGATCCGGACGTGCTGTTCGTCGACGACGGCGACGTCCTCACCTCGGCGGGCGCCGCGTCCGGCGTCGACCTCTTCCTGCACGTCCTGCGCAACGACCACGGCACCGCCGCCGCCAACCGGGCCGCCCGGATCTGCGTCGTCCCGCCCTGGCGCGACGGCGGCCAGGCCCAGTACATCGAGCACCCCGTCCCCACCGCCGGCAGCACCGGCACCGCCCCCACCCGCGCGTGGGCCCTCGCCCGGCTGCACCGCCCCCTCACCCTGGCCGAACTCGCCGCCCACGCCAGCATGAGCACCCGCACCTTCGCCCGCCGCTTCCAGGAGGAGACCGGCCAGAGCCCCGGCCGCTGGCTCACCCAGCAGCGCATCGCGCTGGCCCGCCACCTCCTCGAAGCCAGCGACCTGTCCATCGACCAGATCGCCACCCGGGTCGGCTTCGCCAACCCCGTCTCGCTGCGCCAGCACCTGCACAGCGCGATCGGCGTCTCCCCCCTCGCCTACCGGCGCACCTTCGCCGGGGCCACTCCCTGACAAGCCGGTGCCCGCCGCCCCCGCCGGCCCCCTCGGTACGGGGACGGCGGGAACGGCGGGCGGACTCCGTCAGTGCGTTCGTCCGGTGCGCTCGTTCAGTGCGCTCAGTGCGCTTGGTGCGTTCAGTGGACTCAGAGCGTTCAGGGCGTTCAGTACGTGATGCGGGCCGTCCTGCGCCGCCGCAGGCCCAGCCCGGCGCCGACCAGGACGGTCAGCCCGAGCGCGGCGCCCGCGGTGAGCAGCGGTGCCGTCCGGTCCGGCGCGGCGCTCGCCGTACTGGTGCCGCTCCCCGCGTTCCCGGCGCTCCCGGTGGCCTCGGTGGCCTCGGTGGCGAAGCCGCCCGCCTTGCCGGCGGTGTCGTACCCGGAGCCGGGCAGCTTGTCGCCGTAGCGCTGCCGGACGAGGCGCTGGTAGGCGGCGACGGTGCTGCCGTGCGCGCCGACCGAGCGGCTCGCCTCGTCGTCGAGCGGCAGGACGCGGCCGTCCTTGAGCTCGTACCAGGCGTCGAGCTGGGGTTCGCGGAAGGCGGTGCCGCCGTCCGCCGCGGCCTTGGCCGCGTAGTCGCCCTCGTCGCTGCCGGAGGCGATGTTGACGACCCGCCAGCCGCCGTCCTGCCGGGCGGCCCAGACCGAGGCGCGCTGTCCGTCCGCGGCGACGGCCGTCGTCGCGGTGAACTCGACCTCGGCGACCGGGGCCCCGGCGCGGCCGGAGACGAATCCGGCGGAGAGGGTGTAGACGGGCACGGTGTCGCCGGTGAGCCGTGGCGCGGCGGCGGTCACGGCCCGGGCCTCGTCGGCGGCGCTGATCCCGAGCCGCTGGGTGGGCGGCACGCCCTTGCGGGCGAAGAAGTGCCCGAGCTGGTCGAGCACGGCCGGTGCCCCGGTCGCGCCGCGGGCGGCGGCGAGGTCGCCGGTGCCGAGCGCGGCGGGGGCGGCGGGGGTGTCGGCGGCGTGCGCCGGGGCGGCGGCGAGGCCGAGGGCGAGGGCCGCGGTGATCGCGGCGGCGGCGCGGGCGGTACGGACGCGGTGGCTGTTCATGGCGGGGCTCCTCACGCGCCGATCCGGTACAGGGAGTGGGTCCAGGAGAAGGAGCCGTTGCTCACGTAGTAGGTGTAGTCGCCCCAGTTGTAGCGGTAGTTGGACGGCCAGGGGTCGCCCCAGTACAGCCAGTTGTTGCTGAGGTCGTAGCCGTAGAGGACGTTCATGTGGCCGCCGCCGGAGCTCCACTGGATCCGGGTCTCGACGGGCCGGCCGGCGTCGATCTCGCCCTGCACGGTGGCGTAGCGCAGGTAGCCGTTGACGTACGAGCCGGTGCTGATGCCGATCCGGTACAGCGCGTTCTGCACCTCGGCCAGGCTGGCCTGGTTGTTGGGGCAGGTGGAGTTGACGGAGCGTCCGAAGGCGAGGTTGCAGAACTGGTTCTGGCTGTAGGTGTAGCCGTAGTACGTGGCGATGGTGTTGCCGCCGGCCGCCCAGCACCAGTTGCTCTGCTGCTGGGACTGCATGGTGAGGTTGAGGATGCGCGAGGTGCCGGCCAGGGCCGGGGCCTGGGGCGCGGCGGGGGCGGCGGCCGTGGTGGGGGCGGCGGCCGCCTGGGCGGGGGCGGCGGTGGCGGCCGCGCCCAGCACCGGGGCGAGGACGCCCAGGGCGAGTGCGGCGGCCGTCCGGCGCAGCCGGATCGGGAGGTGTGGCATGGGGGTTCGGCCTCCTGGCAGGGGCGAGGAGTGGATGTGGGGGGGCGGCGTCCGGACGGCGCTGGACGAGCATCCGGCCGGGCCGGTGCACGGGTCAACGGCCGTCTCCCGTACGGCGGTCGGGGTGTGAACGGGCCCGGCGGCGGTGTGAACGCGGCGGCCCTGGGCAGCGCGGGTATCTGTCGGGCCGATGACAAGGCGGGCCGGAGGTGTGAATATTCACGGTCAATCGAGGAGGTGGCCATGCAGCAGCCGTCCGCACCGTCCGACCTGGCCCTCGCCCTGCGCACCGGACCGTTCCACCTCGCGCTGCGGGCCGCGATCGCCGCCCGCGGCCTGGCCCTGCACCGGCTGCGCGAGCGGCTCGCGCAGCGCGGCGTGCGGGTCGGGGTGACCAGCCTCAGCTACTGGCAGCAGGGGCTGCGGCGTCCCGAGCGGGCCGAGTCGCTGCGGGCCGTCGCGGCGCTGGAGGAGGTGCTGGAGCTCCCCGAGCACTCGCTGACCCGGCTGCTCGGCCCGCGCCGCAGCACCCCCGACCCGACCGGCCCGGCGGTCCGCCCCTACCGGGACCTGATCAGCCCCGCCGAGGCCGTCGACGGCCTGCTCGCCGTGCTGTCCGGGCCGCCCGACACCGGCCTGCACACCATCACCCACATCGAACGGATCAGGGTCGGCCCGGACCGCCGGCTGCTGCGCCGCGACTCCCAGCACGTGCTGCGCGCGCACCGCGACGGCATCGACCGCTACCTGGCGATCTACCAGGGCGACCCGGGCTGCGACATCGAACGCGTCCGGGTCCGGGCCGAGGAGAACTGCCGCCCCGGCCGGATCCGCCGCGACCCCGCCGCGCACATGCTGGTCGCCGAACTCCTCCTCGACCGCCGCCTGCGCACCGGCGACACCCACCTGCTCGGCTACGGCTTCGACGAGGCCCCGTCCGCCGGGCCCAGCCGCGAGTACGTCCGCGGTTTCAACGCGGGCGCCGGGCAGTACGTCCTCCAGGTCACCTTCGACCCGGCCGCCCTGCCCGTCCGCTGCGACCGCTTCACCCGGCCCACCCCCGGCCGGTCCCCGCTGGAGACCGAGGAGTTGACCCTCGACGGCCACCACTGCGCGCACCTGGTGGCCGCCGACCTGCCGCCCTGCCTGCTCGGCCTGCGCTGGGACTGGGAGTGACGGCCGCTCCGGGGCCGGGGGGCGGCGGCCCGCCCCGGGGACGGGCGGCGGCGGCCCGCCCCGGGGCACGGGAGCGGCGACCCGTTCCCCGGCCCCGGAAACGGCCTCAGCGGAAGACGACGTGCACCGCGTCCCCGACCGGGACGTAGCCGATGCGCCGGTAGATCGCGTTGCTGGTGGGGTTGGCGAGGTCGGTGTAGAGCAGCACCTCCGCGGCGCCGCCGGCCCGCGCGTGGGCGGAGGCCGCCGCCGTCAGGGCGCTCGCGTAGCCGCGGCCGCGCCGCTCCGGCGGGGTGTAGACCGGGCCGATCCGGGACATCCCGGCGACGGCCGGGCTGGCCCCGGCGAGGGAGGTGACGCGGGCGTCGGCGTCCTCCCAGACCAGCAGGGCGCCGACCGCGATCCGCTGGTCGGCGTCGGCCTGCATGTCGCCGGGGACGTTCACCCCGGCCTCGGCGGCGAACGCGGCGAGCCACCGGGCGACCAGCTCCCGCTCGGCCGGGGCGGCGAGCCGGGCCCGACCGGCCGGCGGGGCGGGCGGGGGCGTCAACTCGCCCAGCCGGTAGAGCCGTTCGTTGGAGCCGACGGCCCAGCCGCGGCCGGTGAGCCGCTCCAGCTCGCGGGCGAAGGCGAACACCGTCTCGCGCCCGCCGCCCGCGTCGTCCGGCCGCTCGTCGCCGGCCGCGAGCAGCCGGGCCAGTTCCTCGGCGGCGGCGGTGCCCATCCGTCCGAGGCGCTGCCCGTACGGCGGGGTGCGCAGGGTGGCGCCGGTGACGGTGCCGTCCGGCTCCCGCCACCAGCCGTAGCGCGGCGCGGCTTCGCCGTAGACGTGCGGGCCGTCCCGGGCGACGCGGTCGAGGATGGTGAGCAGCACGGTGTTCTCGGCGGGATCGGCCGCGAGGAACGCCCCGGCCGCGGCGCGGAATTCGTCCAGTGACGTGGTGAGTGTCCAGCCCATGCCGCATCCTCTCCCGGCACCGCCGCCCGCGGCCACCGCTTGTCCGCTACCCGCCGTTCCCGTCCCCCTTCCCGCCTCTCTCCCCATCCCCCTTCCCGTCCCGCTTCCCGTCCCGCCCGGCGGTCTCCCCCTCCGCGGCGAGCAGCGCGAGCAGCCCGGGGAAGCGCCGTTCGAGGTCGGCGCGGCGCAGGGTCGCGGCGCGGCTGTTGCCCCGGTCGACCTGGCGGATCAGACCGGCCTCGCGCAGGGCGCGGAAGTGGTGGGTGACGGTGGCCTTGCTGACCGGGAGGGCGAAGGAACTGCAGGTGCGGGCGGTGTCGGCGGGGGCGAGGGCGAGTTCGCGGACGACGCGCCGCCGCAGCGGGTCGGCCAGCGCGGACAGCACCGCGCCGAGTTCGATCTCGTCCGCCTCCGGGTGTCCTTCGCGGTCGGGCACCGTCCACCACCTTCCAGGTAAGGCTTGCATCGTACCTCTCTCGCCCGCTAGCGTCCCTCAAGGTACGAAAAATCTCTTACCTTCCACCCTCCCCCTCCCCCCTCCCTCCCCCCTTCCCCCTTCCACCTTTCGGAGGAGCCCCGTGGCGCAGCCCTTCACCCTGGTCGGCACCGCCCGCCCGAAGCCCGAACGCGTCGACGAGCTGCGGGAGTTGCTGCTCTCCTTCGTCGAGCCGACCCGCGCCGAGGAGGGCTGCCTGGAGTACCACTTCCACGAGAAGCGGGACGAGCCCGGCGTGTTCGTCTTCTACGAGGCCTGGCGCACCGAGGCCGACCTGGCGGCCCACCTGGCGCTCCCGCACCTGCGCGCGTTCCAGGAGCGTCGGATGGACTACCTGGCCGAGGACCTGACCGTCCACTTCCTCACCATGCACAGCCCGTACGGGAGTTGACACCCCCGCCCCGGCCTCAGCCGCGCAGCCGCTCCTCCAGCTCGGCGACCTCCGCGGTCGGGCGTTCGCAGGCGAAGTGCCGACACACATACGCGGCGGCCCGGCCGTCCAGCAGCGGGCGGTCGGCGAGCAGCGGCACCTCGGTGTCGCCGGGTTCGCCGACCGCGACGGCCGCGCCGGGCGCGGTGGAGCGCAGCGCGGCCAGGTGCAGCGCGGCCCGGCCGGAGTCGCCGGCGGGGCCGACCACGGCGACCTCGCGCGGACCGTCGAGCAGCGCCTCGGCGACGGCGAGGCCCCAGCCGGTGAACCGGGGGGCACGGGTGCCGAGCGTGGAGACGATGCCCAACGCCCTTTCGGCGGCGGTGCGGTGGCGAGCCGAGCCGGTGTACGCGGCGTACGTGAGCAGGGCGCCGGCCGCGGCGGTCCAGCCGGACGGGGTGGCGTTGTCGGTGGGGTCCTGCGGGCGGCGGATCAGCCGCTCGGCGTCGTCGGCGGTGTCGTACAGCGCGCCGGACGCCTCGTCGGTGAAGTGCAGCAGCACCAGGTCGAGGAGTTCCCCGGCGAGTTGCAGCCAGGACGCCTCGCCGGTGACCGCGTACAGCGCGAGGAAGCCCTCGGCGGTGTCGGCGTAGTCCTCCAGCACGCCCGCGTTGGCCCCGGCCCGGCCGTCCCGCGAGGTGCGCAGCAGCCGCCCCTCGGACGTGAGGTGGACGGCGATCAGCAGGTCGGCGGCCCGCTCGGCGGCCTCGACCAGGTCCGGGCGCTCCAGCAGCGCGCCGGCCTCGGCGAGCGCGGCGATCGCCAGGCCGTTCCAGGCCGCCACCACCTTGTCGTCCCGCGCGGGGGCGGGGCGCCGCGCCCGGGCCTCGAACAGCTTCGCCCGGATCTCCCCGTACTTCTCCCCGTCCTCCGGGTCCCTGAGCAGCTGGAGCACCGAACTGCCGTGCTCGAACGTCCCGGTGACGTCGAACAGCTCCACCGCGAGGGCGGCGTCCGCCTCCCCCAGCACCTGCTCCAACTGCTCCGGCGTCCACGCGTAGTACGCGCCCTCGGCGGTCCTCCCGCTCGCCGCGTCCAGCGAGTCGGCGTCCAGCGCGGAGGCGAAACCGCCCTCAGAGGTGCGCAGTTCGCGCAGCAGGAAGTCGGCGGTCTCCAGCACCACCCGGCGGGCCCTCGGGTCGCCGGTGGTCCGCCACAGGTGCAGGTAGACCCGCAGCAGCAGCGCGTTGTCGTACAACATCTTCTCGAAGTGCGGCACCGTCCAGGTCGCGTCCACCGCGTACCGGGCGAACCCGCCGCCCAACTGGTCGTAGATCCCGCCGCGCGCCATCGCCTCGCAGCTGCGCTCCACCATCTGCAGCGCCGCCTCGGACCCGGTCCGCGCGTGGTGCCGCAGCAGGAACTCCAGCACCATCGACGGCGGGAACTTCGGCGCCCCGCCGAACCCGCCCCGCCGCTCGTCGAACGACCGCGCCAACTCCACCACCGCCTGGTGCAGTTCCCCCTCCCCGGGCACCCGCGCCACCCCGCTGCCCACCGCGTACACCGAGGCCCGCTCCGCCAGGTCCCGGCTGATCCGCCCGGCCACCTCCCCGACCTCGTCCCGCCGCCCCGTCCACGCCTTGTCGACGCCCTCCAGCACCTGCCGGAACGAGGGCATACCGTGCCGCGGCTCCGGCGGGAAGTACGTCCCGAAGTAGAACGGCTCCTTCCCCGGCGTCAGGAACACCGTCATCGGCCACCCGCCCTGCCCCGTCGCCGCCTGCACCGCCTCCATGTACACCGCGTCGACGTCCGGCCGCTCCTCCCGGTCGACCTTCACCGCCACGAACCGCTCGTTCAGGTACGCCGCCGTCGCCTCGTCCTCGAACGACTCGTGCGCCATCACGTGACACCAGTGGCACGCCGCGTACCCCACACTCAGCAACACCGGCACCCCCCGCCGCTCCGCCTCCGCGAACGCCTCCGGCCCCCACGGCCACCAGTCCACGGGGTTCTCGGCGTGCTGCAACAGGTACGGGGAGGTCGCGTCCGCGAGGCGATTCGGCATGCCCCATGGTCCCGCACATCCGGGCACCCCTGCCAACCGACACGGAGCCAGGGGACCAGGGAACGAGTCCCCATGCCTGCCGACCTGGTCAGTGAACTTCGGTCCCGGACCGGGCGTCGCGGGCTGTTCGGCGACGAGGGTGCCGGCGACGTCGAACGGGGCGCTGCATGAAGGAGCGGCTGGCCCGCTCCCTGGTGCTCGACTCCGGGGCGTTCTCACTACTTCTGCAGAACAACCGCAGGATGGCAGCACGCATCGAGGCGTCACGGCAGGCCGGGGGCCTCGTCCTCCTGGCCGCTCTGACCGTTGCCGAAGCCATACACGGGAAGACCGGAGTGGACGCTCCCACGGCTCCAGGTGGAGCCGGTCGGCCAGGAGGATTCTTTGACAGCGGTCTCGCTCCTGCGGGAGGCAGGCGACCTCCCCGGTCACGAGTACGCGATCGACGCCCTCGTCGCCGCGCTCGCGTCGACTCAGCCGTCCGGCACAGGACTCGTTCGCCCAGCAACCTGAGCTGCACCGAGTTCCGTGGAGTCCGTGATCGTGCCCGGCTCTGTCTAGGGTCGGTCCTGGCGTAACTCCAGGCCTCATCCGACGACCGGGCCGGCGAGCGGGCAGGGCGCTCCTCCGTCCGGGCGCCGCCCCCCGCTTCGAGGTCGTCGCTCTTGGCGCTTGCGCCACCACCTCGCGACATGGGGCCGGTTCGGAAGCTGTCGCCCCTGCACCGCCGGTCGGCCCGGGTGCCCTTCTGCGCGTCGCGGGCGCGGAGTCGTACGGCACAGCCTCCCCCACCTCCCTTCTTGTGCAAGTGACAGTAACTGAAGTACCTTGCAGGACATGCAAAATGACGTGTGGTCACCAACTCCCGTACTGCTGACGGTCGATCTCGTGATCCTGACGCTGCGGGAGAACCGCCTGCACGTCCTCCTGGTGGAGCGGGGTGAAGACCCCTTCCAGGGCATGTCCGCCCTGCCCGGAGGATTCCTGAACCACGATCGCGAGGAGATCCTGGATGCCGCTCACCGCGAACTGAGCGAGGAAACGGCCTTGGCCTCCGGTTGGGTGCACCTTGAACAGCTGGCCGTGTACGGGGAGTCGGGCCGCGATCCGCGAGGCCGGGTCGTCTCCGTGGCCCACCTGGCGATCGCCCCGGGCCTGCCCGATCCGGTCGCGGGAACGGATGCCACCGACGCCGCGTGGGTGCCTGCGGAAGCCGTGCTCTCCGGCGCGGTGGAACTCGCCTTCGACCACCGCCGAATCGCTACCGACGGGATCGAGCACGCACGCACCAAGCTCGAGTTCTCGGCGCTGGCCACGGCGTTCTGCGGCGAGGAATTCACCATCGCGGAGCTGCAGCAGGTGTACGAGGCCGTCTGGGGCACCGAACTCGACACCCGCAATTTCTACCGGAAGGTCCAAGCCGCGAAGGGATTCATCGTCCCCGTCGGTACGGACCGCAGGACCACGGGCGGGCGGCCCGCACGGCTGTACCGGGCGGGACCGAAGACCGTGCTGTTCCCGCCGCTGATCCGACCCGCGCCGTCCGCGGCGGAAGAGGACACGAGAGAGGAAGAGGAGTAGATGTCGAAAGGCCCGGTGGTGATTCTCACCGCCCTCAATCTCGAGTACCAGGCCGTGCGCCAGAAGCTGGCTGATCCGCAGGTGCACCGCCACGAACGTGGGACGCGGTTCGAGGTGGGAACCGTGCAGGGTACGTCGTGCCGTGTCGCGCTCGGTCTGACGAACAAGGGGAACCATTCCGCCGCGGTGATCGCCGAACGCGCGATCCAGGAGTTCTCGCCGGTGGCCGTGCTGTTCGTCGGAGTCGCCGGCGCCCTGTGGGACACCACCAGGCTGGGAGACGTGGTGATGGCGTCCCACGTGTACGCCTACCACGGCGGGACCAGCGAGGACGACGGGCTCAAAGCCCGCCCCCGGGTGTGGGAAGCACCGCACGGCATCAGCCAGATCGCCTCGCACCTGGCCCGCTTGAACGACTGGGCGGACCCCGCGCCCGGCCACGAGGACGCGCCGCAGATCCGTTTCGGGGCGATCGCCGCCGGCGAGGTCGTCCAGAACTCGCGGATCTCGGCCGAGGCGAAGTGGATCCGGCAGCACTACAACGACGCTCTCGCCATCGAGATGGAGGCGGCCGGCGTGGCACAGGCCGGCCATCTCAACGGGGCGTCGGTGGCCGTCATCCGAGGGATCAGCGACCGGGCGGACGGCACGAAGAACAGCGCGGACGACCGCAACTGGCAGCCGCGGGCCGCGGCGAACGCGGCGGCGTTCGCCACCCGACTGGCGGTGGAACTGGCGAGGGAAGAGGAGGAGACCGCCGTGCCCCGGGACGACAGGATCCGTTCGGCCGACCGGCTCGACCGACACGTCAGCAACACCGCCCACCACAGCACCATCGGCATCATGGCCGGCACGGTCACGGGCAGCAGCGTCCACCTGAACACGGCCCCGCAGGCATCCGGCCCGACCGACCTGATCGCGGAACTGAACGGTTTCCGCGAGCAGTTGGGTCGGCACCGCGCCGAGGGCATCCTCGACGAGGACACCTACCGGGAGGCCCTGACCGACCTGGACTCCGCCCTCCGGTCGGCCGGGGGGAACACCCCCGAAACGTCGAAGCGGACGGCCATGACGCTCAGGAGGCTGCGCGGACTGGTCGCGGAGTGCCCCGCGCTGGTGACCGCCCTGACTCCCCTGATCACCGCGGCCGGTGGCCCGGCATGAGCAATGACAACGGTGCCGCGTACAGCTCGTCCGCCCACGGCTCCACCATCGGGATCCAGGCTCAGATCGTGCACGACTCCACCGTCTACATCACCCACCCCGACGCCTCGCCGCAGGAGAAGTACCGCGTGGGCGTACGACTCCTGCAGGACGGCGTCCCCAGCCGCGCCCGCAAAATGATCACCGATGCGATCGCCCGCGGGTACGACGGTGCGGAGGTGCGTTTCCACTGGGTGCTCGCCATGCTCAGCGCGCGCACCCACCACGACCTCGGCACCGAAGAGGTCCAGGCACTGCGCTACGCCTCCGGGCTCGTGCGGACCTACGCCGAGAACGGGTGGAAGGAGGCCCTGCGCGTCACCTTCGACCTGTTGGCGGTGCTCAGCACGGCCGGCGGCGAGACCGGCCCCGTGCTGAAGCAACTGCAGGACCTGCCGTCCTACCAGCACGACGCGATCCTCCGCCACCTCGACCTCATGCTCACCGGGGGGCTGAAGGACGACCTGTGGGCGGAGACCCTCGAACGGGCCGGGGCAGAGCGTTTCGGCAACGATCGGGCCCAGCGGGTCTGGGCCTACTTCGCGCCCGTCCCCGTCGGGGCGCGGGCCCTCCCGCCCCGTCCGAGCAACGCCGCTGCCGCCCGGGCGGCCCTCCCGGCCCGGGCGGCCCTGTTCGTCGTCAGCAGCGCGCTCCTCTGGGCCCTGGCACTGGTCGCGGATCCGACCCGGGCGGTCGTCGAGTTACTGGTGGCGCTCGCCGCAGGCTTGGCCGCGGTCCGCCTCGGCGTCCGGTGGTGGGGGCGGGAGATCCGGCCGGGCCGCCCGGCCGGGGCCGGGATCCCGCATCCGCGCGGTCCGGCTCCTGGCGGGGGCGGGTTCACCGACAGCGTCCGCCACTCGTTCGACTACTACTTCAGCGTTCGCGCGCCCTACGGGTTCACCTCGGAGTCCTGGCTCACCCACACCGCCGAGGTCCGCGGCAGCCTCGCCGCCGAGATCGCGGACCTCTACCGGGAGAGCCGGATCGGTGTGGACCGGGTCAACTGGCTGATCCGGCACCTCGCCGAGGACACCCGGAACCGCCACAACAACGGCACCCTGTTCGACCGGCACCAGGAGCGGACCTCGGACCGGACGAAGGCCCTGACCGTGGCGGCCCTCGTCGCCGCCGCCGCCGCGACCTTGGCCGCGTGCGGCACGGCGCTGTCGGGCGCCGTCCAACCCCGGCCGCTGTGGGCGTTCCTGGCCGTGCTCGGTGCGGCCTGGTCCGGGCACGCAGCCGCTTCCCGGTGGCTGGAGGTCCGGCGCGAGGAGTACCGGCTGGCCCGGGAGACCCTGGAGTACCAGGAGCAGCTGACCGCACGGCAGGCCGCCTACCAGCGCTGGAAGTCACGCCTGGACGATCTGCGCCCCAGCGAGCGGGAGATGGAGACCTGGCTCACCTGCGACAAGACCTCGTTCGTCGACGAGGCGCTCCGGCACCACCGGCTCACCTGGCGCGACCTGATCACCCACACCATCCTGGTGGCCCCGGGTCCCTCCTACAAGCGCGGCCGGGTCAGGGGCGGCCCCTGGCGGTACTCGCACTACGTCTTCCGCCTGTTCCTGTTCACCCGGGACGGCATCCGCGAGGTCAGCTCCGAGTTCAACTTCTCGGACGCGACGCGCCGGAACGAGCAGCGGAGCAATTACCGGTTCGACGCGCTCTCCTCCGTGCAGGTGACGGAGAACGTCGACATCGGCTACGACCTGGAGCTCATCCTCACCAACGGACCGGCCCGGAAGATCCGCATCAAGGACGCCGACGCCCATCAGCTGGCACCGGGCGAGAACTCCCAGGAGATCTCCGAGATCACCCTCAGCGCGACCGGCTCCACTCACACCTTCCGCCTTCTGGAGGGGATAGCGGCCGACGGGAGGAACTGGATCGAACGGCACGGTTCCGAGAACCTGACGTCCTTTCAGGTCGTCGGCTGACCCCGAACTCGAGCATGGGAGCGCCTGTGACCTCCACGGACGACGTCTCCGAGAGCAGGATCCTGCTGACCGAGTACGACCACCTCAAGGAGGAGCAGAAGACCCGGATAGGGTTCCGTGACAACCTGCTCTACTTCACCCTCGCCGCGGCCACCGCGGTCGTGGCGGTCACCGTCCAGAGCGGACAGTTCCCGCTGCTGCTCTCCGTCCCCGCGATCTGCCTGATCCTGGGCTGGACCTACCTGGTCAACGACGAGAAGATCTCCGCGATCGGCCACTACGTCCACGACCGGCTGGGACCGCAGCTCGGAGAACTCACCTCCGCCCACGGAACGGTGTTCGGCTGGGAGGCCTACCACCGCGACCTCGCGGGCCGCACCACGCGCAAGCGGCTCCAGACCGCGGTGGACCTGTTCACGTACCTGGTCCTGCCCATGGTCTGCACGACCGCGTTCTGGTGCTCCCGCACCGTTCAACCCCTGCTCGTCCTCGCCTCCCTCGTGCAGACGCTCGCCCTGGCCGTGCTGGGCTGGCAGTTCCTACGCCGTACGGAGCGGTAGCACCGGCCCCGCCGGACCGCGGCGTCGGGAGCGAGCGGGCCGCGGCGCCGTTCGCCCTGGGTGGGTCTCGGTCCAGGGGGCGAGCCCCCGGAGGTCAGTCGTCCTTGGGGTCGGGCTGCTCGGTGAAGTCGATCTTCTTGAACTGGGCGTTCATCGACTTCAGGAGGAACCAGGTGGCGACGCCGAGGACCGCGAAGACGACGAAGCCGAGGAGGCCGGGGGTGACCTTGGTTTCGTCGAGGGCCAGGGCGGTGGCGAGCTGGACGGGGTTCACGGGGGTGCTCATTCCTCCATGGTGACCCGGCCTTAAGGCGGCCGGGTCACCGGGGGGTGGTACGGGCGTGGCGGGGTGCGGTTACTTGCGCAGGCCCGCGAAGAGGTCGGTCTCGGGGAGGTCGGTGTCGACCAGGGACTTGGCGAGTTCGTAGTCCTCGGTGGGCCAGACCTCGCGCTGGATGTCGAGCGGGACGCGGAACCAGGGACCGTCGGGGTCGATCTGGGTGGCGTGGGCGATCAGGGCCTTGTCGCGGATCTCGAAGAAGTCGCCGCACGCGACCTGGGTGGTGATCTCCCGCTCGGCCCGGCCGGACTTCTCCCAGCCCTCGATCCACTCGCCGTAGGGGGACTCGTGGCCGTTGGTGCTGAGGTAGGCGTGCAGGGCGCGGATGCGGCCCATCGGGAAGCCGTGGTTGTAGTAGAGCTTGGACGGCTGCCAGGGCTCGCCGGCCTCGGGGTAGGCCGCGGGGTCGCCGGCGGCGTCGAAGGCCACCATGGTGATCTTGTGGGTCATGATGTGGTCGGGGTGCGGGTAGCCGCCGTTCTCGTCGTACGTGGTGATCACGTGCGGGCGGAACTCGCGGATCAGCTTGACCAGCGCCCCGGCCGCCACGTCGACGTCCTCCAGGGCGAAGCAGCCCTCCGGCAGCGGGGGCAGCGGGTCGCCCTCGGGGAGGCCGGAGTCGACGTAGCCGAGCCACGCCTGCCGGACGCCGAGGATCTCCCGGGCGGCGTCCATCTCCTTGCGGCGGACCTCGTGGATGTTCTCCTCGACCCACGGGTCGCCCTGGAGCTTGGGGTTGAGGATCGAGCCCCGCTCCCCTCCGGTGCACGTGGCGACCAGGACCTCCACCCCCTGCGACACGTACATCGCCATGGTGGCGGCGCCCTTGCTGGACTCGTCGTCCGGGTGCGCGTGCACCGCCATCAAACGCAACTGCTCGCTCAACGCCTGGTCCCCTTCAGGTATAGGTATGTCCGCTTCGTCGGGTCGGCTCCCCCGCCGCCTCCGGCGCGGACGTGCCCCTCCTATAGTGACGGACTGGAGGGCCCGTCCATTCCCACCGAAGGACGAACCGCCTCCGCGAAAGGACCGAGCCCCGCCATGGACCACAGCCCTACGCCCACGACGCCGGCGGTGTCCCCCGCCGCACCGCCGGCCGGCCGCTACAGCCGGTCCGACGACCGGGCCGCCGACCGCAGGCTGCGGATCGCCGCGGTGGTGTGCGGGGTGCTGTTCCTCGGGCTGATCGCCTGGCTGGGCGGCTCGTACCTGCTGCGGGAGACCCGGCTGAACGGTACGGTGCCCACCTTCCAGCCGGTCTCGGACACCGAGCTGCAGCTGCAGCTCTCGGTGCGCAAGAGCGACGGCACCGCGGGCGTCTGCACGGTCCGCTCGCAGGGCGCGGACGGCGCGGTGGTCGGCCAGTCGGACTTCCCGGTCCCGGCCGCGGGCACCGACTACGACGAGGTGGTCACGCTGCGCACCACGGCCCGCGGCACCACCGCAGAACTGCTCGGCTGCACCCCCGACAAGAAGTAACGCCCCGCCCCGCCCGCCCGCTCGCTCACCCTTTCGGAGGCACCGCCGCGCGCGGATGCCACCGCGTTCTCCGACCGCCCGCCGCCGGGGCGCCCAGGCCCCTACCGGGCCCGCACCCGCCCAGCACCCGGCCCGTACCGGGCTCGTACCCGCCCAACACCCGGGCCCGGACCCTCCCACCGCCCGATCGGCCACCGGCCCCGGGGGGCGGGCCGCTCGGAGACCTCCCGTCCAGGCCGGGAACTTGTTAGGCTCGTGGTTTCGCCCCTTCCGCGCCGATCGGCACGGAAGCGGGCGTTGCTTTGCATCTGCCCAGAAAATCGACCACACCGCCGCCGGTCCACCCCCGGGGCGGCGCCAGCACCGACGAGGAGCACTCCTGTGACCCAGACCAACGATGACGTGACCTGGCTCACTCAGGACCACTACAACAAGCTCAAGGCCGAGCTTGACCACCTGACCGGGCCCTGGCGCATCGAGATCGCCCAGAAGATCGAGGCCGCGCGCGAGGAGGGCGACCTCAAGGAGAACGCGGGCTACCATGCGGCCAAGGACGAGCAGGGCAAGACCGAGGCGCGGATCCGCCAGCTGACCCAGTTGCTGGAGCGGGCCAAGGTCGGCGAGGCTCCGGCCGACTCGGGCGTGGTGGCCCCGGGCATGCTGGTGAAGGTCGCCTTCGACGGCGACCCCGACGACACCATGGAGTTCCTGCTGGCCTCCCGCGAGGTCACCGACGGCGACATCGACGTCTACTCCCCCCAGTCGCCGCTGGGCCGGGGCATCATCGGCAAGTCGGTGGGCGAGAACGCCCAGTACGAGCTGCCGAACGGCAAGAAGGCCAGCGTGAAGATCATCGACGCCAAGCCCTTCTCCGGCTGATCCGGCCGATCCGGCCGATCCGACCGACCGGACGCCCCGCGCGCAACGGCCGCTCCCCCGGGTGGGGGGAGCGGCCGTTCCGCGTCCGGGGTCGATGCGCCCGGGGCCGGTGCGTCCGGCGCGCCGGTCCTCAGCCGCCCGGCGCGCCGGTCCTCAGCCGGCCGCGCGACGGTACTTGCGCACCGCCAGCCAGGAGAACACCGCCGTGATCAGCAGCGACCAGACCACCGAGACCAGCGCGGCGTGCTGCATCGGCCAGGAGTCCGGCACCGGGCCGAGCTGGTTGCCGAACAGGCTGCGGCAGGCCTGCACGGTGGCGGAGAACGGGTTCCAGTAGGCGACCGGCTGGAGCCAGCTCGGCATCGAACTGACCGGCACGAACGCGTTGGAGACGAAGGTCAGCGGGAACAGCCAGATCAGGCCGGCCGAGGTGGCCGCCTCGGGGCTGCGCACCGACAGGCCGATCAGCGCGCCGATCCAGGAGAAGGCGTAGCCGAGCAGCAGCAGCAGGCCGAACGCGGCGAGCATGTCCGGCACGCCGTGGTGGATCCGCCAGCCGACCAGCAGCGCGACCAGCGCCAGCACGACCAGGATGAACGCGGTCTGCACCAGGTCGGCCAGGGTGCGGCCGGTGAGCACGGCGGCCCGGGCCATCGGCAGCGAGCGGAAGCGGTCGACCAGGCCCTTGGTCATGTCCTCCGCGATGCCAGCCGAGGCGCCGGCCACCGCGAAGGTGACGGTCTGGGCGAAGATGCCCGCCATCAGGTACTCGATGTACACGTCGTGGCCGGGCGGGGCGCCGGGGATCGCGATCGCGCCGCCCATGACGTACGAGAACAGCAGCACGAACATGACGGGCTGCATCAGCCCGAAGACGACGATCTCGGGGATCCTGGTCATCCGGCGCAGGTTCCGCTTGGCGACCACCCAGGAGTCGTGGGCGGTGGCGGCGACGCCGCGGCGCGGGGCGACGGGGGCGCCGCCGATGGCGCCGTCGGTGCTGGCGAGTGTCATCTCAGGCGTCCTCTCGCTGGCCGCGGCGGCCCTTCCCGGCGGACGCGGCGGGCGTGCCGCCCTCGTCCTCGCCCGTCCCGTCCTCGGTGGCGTGGCCGGTGAGGGAGAGGAAGACGTCGTCCAGGGTCGGGCGGCGCAGGCCGATGTCGTCGATCTCGATGGAGTGGGCGTCCAGTTCGCGGATGGCGTCGGCCAGCACCCGGGCGCCGCCGCTGACCGGGACGGTGATCCGGCGGGTGTTGCGCTCCACCGTCGGCTCGCCCTTGGCGTACGGGGTGAGCGCGGCGACCGCCTCGGGGACGAGGTCGGCGGCGCGGACGACCACCTCGATGCGTTCGCCGCCGATCTGGGCCTTGAGCTCGTCGGCGGTGCCGCGGGCGATCACCTTGCCGTGGTCGACCACCGCGATGTCGTGGGCGAGGCGGTCGGCCTCCTCCAGGTACTGGGTGGTGAGCAGCAGGGTGGTGCCCTGCTCGACCAGGGTCTCGATGACCTCCCACAGGGCGAGCCGGTTGCGCGGGTCGAGGCCGGTGGTGGGCTCGTCCAGGAACATCACCGGGGGCCGGACCACCAGGGCGGCGGCCAGGTCGAGGCGGCGGCGCATGCCGCCGGAGTAGGTCTTGGCGGTGCGGTCGGCGGCCGAGGAGAGGTTGAACCACTCCAGCAGTTCGAGGGCCCGCCGCTTCGCGTCGCGGGCGCTCATCTGGTAGAGCTCGCCGACCATCTGGAGGTTCTCCCGGCCGGTGAGGTACTCGTCGACGGCGGCGTACTGGCCGGACAGGCCGATCAGGCTGCGCACCTTGTTGGGGTGCTTGAGCACGTCGACCCCGGCGACGGTGGCCCGGCCGGAGTCGGGTTGGAGCAGGGTGGTCAGGACGCGCACGGTGGTGGTCTTGCCCGCGCCGTTCGGTCCGAGCAGCCCGAGCACGGTGCCCTCGGGCACGTCCAGGCTCACGCCGTCCAGGGCACGGACGTCACCGAAGGTCTTGACCAGGTTCTCGGCTTCGATGGCTGCCGCCATGGGCCTGCCTCATCTCCTGATGCGAGTCGGTTCTGTGGGGAAATCATCCGGTTCGGTACCCGGGCCCGCCGACGGCGAAGCTCGCGATACATCGCAAGATGCTGTCACTCGCGATATATCGCGTCAAGCGCCGCAGGTGAGGCGGGTCACAGCCTCCCAGCCACCACTGACAACCCGGGCACACCCGGTGCCACCGGACCTCGGCGGGCCCCAGCGGACCTGGGCGGGCCCCAGCGGGCCTGGGCGGATCTCAGCGGTTGACCACGTACCCGTCCTCCCGCAGCTCGCCGATCACCGCCGCGCAGTGCTCGGGCCCCTTGGTCTCCAGGTGCAGGTCCACCTCGACCTCGGTCAGGCCCAGCTGCGGGTCGATCCGGACGTGCGCGACGTCCAGCACGTTGGCGTCCATCCGGGTCAGCACGCCCAGCAGGTCGGCCAGCGCGCCCGGCTTGTCGGTCAGCCGGACCCGCAGCGACAGGTAGCGGCCCGCCGCGGCCAGGCCGTGCCGGAGTACCCGCTGCATCAGCTGCGGGTCGATGTTGCCACCGGAGAGCACCGCCACCACCGGGCCCTCGAACCGCCCGGGCTCGGCCATCAGCGCGGCGATCGGCGCCGCCCCGGCGGGTTCGACCACCAGCTTGAGCCGTTCCAGGCCGACCAGCAGGGCCCGGGAGAGCGCGTCCTCGGAGACCGTCAGCACCCCGTCCGCGAGGGCCTCCACCACCTCGAACGGGATGTCCCCGGGGCGGCCGACCATGATGCCGTCCGCCATGGTGGCGAACCGTTCCAGCGCGACCGGGCGCCCGGCCGCCAGCGACAGCGGGTACGCCGCCGCGGCGGCGGCCTGCACGCCGATCACCCGGACGTCCGGGCGCAGCGCCTTGATCGCGATCGCCACGCCCGCCAGCAGCCCGCCGCCGCCGGTGCCGACCAGCACCGTGCGCACCTCGGGGCACTGCTCCAGGACCTCCAGGCCGACGGTGGCCTGGCCGGTGATCACGTCCCAGTGGTCGAAGGGGTGGATGAAGACCGCGCCGGTGTCCTCGGCGTACTCCCGGGCGGCCCGCAGCGCCTGGTCGACGTTGGCGCCGTGCAGCCGGACCTCGGCGCCGTACTCGCGGGTGGCGGCGACCTTCGGCAGCGGCGCGGCGACCGGCATGAAGACGGTGGAGCGCACCCCGAGCAGCGAGGCGGCCAACGCGACGCCCTGCGCGTGGTTGCCCGCGCTGGCCGCGACCACCCCGGCGGCCCGCTCGACCGGGGAGAGCCCGGCGATCCGCACGTACGCGCCGCGCAGTTTGAACGAGCCGGTGCGCTGCAGGTTCTCGCACTTGAGGTGGACGGGGGTGCCGGCCGTCCCGGAGAGGTGGCGGCTGGTCTGCATCGGGGTGACCCGGGCCACCCCCGCCAGCATCTTCTGCGCGCCCCGGACGTCGTCCACCGTGATCGGCCACCTGTGCATGGGGGCCAGCGTAGGGCGCGCGCTGTTCCGCCGGTCGCCCGGCGCGCGTACGCTGCTGGGACGAGTCGCCCGCACCCCCCGTGAGCCGCGATGACCCTGCCCCCGTCCGACGGACCCTCCGATCCCGACGGCCCCGGCCGCGCCGAAGGCGACGACGGCCCCGGCCGCGCCGAAGGCGACGACGGCCCCGGCCGCGCCGGACGCGCCGACCGCGCCGACCGCGCCGACCGCGCCAAACGTCCGGACCGCCCCGACCGCCCCGATGCGGACCGTCAACTCCCCTACCAGGTCGCGGTGTTCGCCCGGCGGATCTGCGCCGCCGGGGAGCTGGACCGGGCCGCGTTCCTGCTGCTGGAGCAGCTCGCCGCCACCGGGCCGGCCAAGGTGAAGACGCTGGCGGCGGCGCTCGGGGTGGACTCCTCGACGGTGACCCGGCAGGCCGCGCCGCTGCTGCGGGAGCGTCTGGTGGCGCGGCTGCCGTACCCGGCGGACCGGCGCGCGGTGCAGCTGGCGCTGACGCCGCTGGGGGCCGGTCGGCTGGCCCAGGTGCGGGAGCGGCGGCGGGAGTTGATCGCCGAGCTGACGGCGGGTTGGACGACCCGCGAGCGGGCGGTGTTCTGCGCGCTGCTGGCCCGGTTCAACGACGGTCTGCTGGACCGCCGTTGAACCGGGGAGCCGGCCCGGCCGTCAGCCGAGGGCCTGCTCCAGGTCGGCGAGCAGGTCGGCGGCGGACTCGATGCCCACCGAGACGCGCACCAGGTCGGCGGGCACCTCCAGCGGGGAGCCGGCCGCGGAGGCGTGGGTCATCCGGCCGGGGTGCTCGATCAGCGACTCGACGCCGCCCAACGACTCGCCCAGGGTGAACAGTTCGGCCCGGTTGCAGACCTCGACGGCGGCCTGCTCGCCGCCCGCGACGCGGAACGAGACCATGCCGCCGAACGCCTTCATCTGCTTGGCGGCGACATCGTGCCCGGGGTGGGTGGGCAGGCCCGGGTAGAGCACCTGGCTCACCTTCGGGTGCCCGGCCAGCAGTTCGGCGACCTTCTCGGCGTTCTCCGAGTGCCGGTCCATCCGGACGCCGAGCGTCTTGATGCCGCGCAGCACCAGCCAGGCGTCGAACGGCCCGGCCACCGCGCCCATCGCGTTCTGGTGGTAGGCGACCTCCTCGGCGAGGCCCGCGTCGGCGACCACCAGGGCGCCGCCGACCACGTCGGAGTGCCCGCCCATGTACTTGGTGGTGGAGTGCACCACGACGTCCGCGCCGAACGAGATCGGCTGCTGGAGGTAGGGGCTGGCGAAGGTGTTGTCGACCACCAGCCGGGCGCCGGCGGCGTGCGCGATCTCGGCGACCGCGGCGAGGTCGGTGATGCCGAGCAGCGGGTTGGACGGGGTCTCCACCCACACCGCGCGGGTGGTCGGACGGATCGCCTCGCGCACCTTCTCGGGGTGGTGGGTGTCGGCGACGGAGAACTCGACGCCCCAGCGGGTCAGCACCTTGGCGAACAGCCGGAAGGTGCCGCCGTAGGCGTCGTTGGGGATGACGATGTGGTCGCCGGGCTTGAGCAGGGTGCGCAGCAGGGTGTCCTCGGCGGCCAGCCCGGAGGCGAAGGCGAGGCCGCGCGCGCCGCCCTCGATCGCGGCCAGGCACTCCTCCAGCGCGGTGCGGGTCGGGTTGGCGGAGCGGCTGTACTCGTAGCCCTCGCGCAGTCCGCCGACGCCGTCCTGCTTGTAGGTGGACACCTGGTAGATCGGCGTCACGACTGCCCCGGTCCGGGGGTCCGCTTCCTGGCCCGCGTGGATGGCGAGTGTCTCGAAGCCGTGGGAAAGCTGGTGCTCGGTCATGCTCCCGAGCCTAGTGCGACGGGAGGGCTCCTCGCGGCGTGCCGCGACGGGGCACCGGTCCCGGACGCCGGACCGGCGGTCCGCGACCGGTGAAGTCTCGCAGTGCCAAGGGTCGTACCGCCACGATCGACCGGCCGCACGCCCGATCGACGCCCGATCGACACCCGGGGGACACGGGAGGACACGGGGGGGACACAGGGGGGACGCGGAGTGTCCACCGGGCGCACCCGGTCCACCGGTTCGCGCCGTTCCGGCCGGGCCCTGGTCGCCGGGTCGGACCGGTTCCCGCCGGGCCCGGTGGAGCCGTGGCTGCCGAGCACCGCGATCGGCTCCCCGGCGCTGCGGGTGGCACCCCGACCCGCCGCCCACGGCCCGTGCCGGCGGCCGGTCCGGGCCGCCCGGCCCCACGCCGCGGGCCCGACTCCACTTCCACGCGTCCAGCCTGCGGCCGGGGCCCGGAATACGCGACGGCCCGCCGCGGGGGCTTCCCGCGGCGGGCCGGGCCGTTCCGTGCCGGTGCGCTGACGGCGGATCAGGTCAGCTCAGGGGCCAGTTCCTTGATCTCCTCGAAGCTGAGGCCGCTGTGGTTCATCGACTCGGCGACGCTCCGGTCGATGCCGAGCTTGCCCAGTTCGGCGTACTGCGCGTCGGTGAGCGGGGCGGCCTGGCCCAGGTCGATGCCGCTGAGGTCGGTGTCGGGGTCGGTGCCGTCCTCGAAGCCCTCGTCGGCCATCGAGGCGAACATCTCCTGGAGCTGGCCGAGGTCGATCTCGGTGGCGCCGGTCGGGGCGCCCTGGGTGGTGCCGTTGGTGGAGATGCCGACCCGCAGCGGCAGGTGCGCCGACCAGTCGGACTTCTCGACGAGCTGGGCGAAGTCGAAGGTGACCGCCTGCGGGCGGCCGTCCTTGATCTGCACGTCGGCGGAGAGCTTGCGGTCCGGGACGTCGGAGAAGTCGCCCTCGGTCGGGAGCCCCGGGGAGCCGGGGATGTTCTTGGCGACGCCGGCGAACGACTTGTACAGCGCCTCGACCAGCGGGCGGGCGGGCGCGGAGACCCGGATCACGTCGTCGGCGTCGGCGGTCTTGCCCTTGTCCTCCAGCGTGACGTTGTCGGAGAGGGCGTCGCTCAGCGAGTCGCAGAAGCCGTTGAGCACGGACGGGTCGAGGCTGGGCGAGGGCTTCGGGGCGGTGCCCTTGCCGGCCGCGCCGTCGGCCGCCTGCCGGGACAGCTCCTGGAGCTTGGCGACGTCCACCGAGACCCACTTGCCGCCGACCAGGTCCTTGAGCGGGGCGGCCCCGGGCGGCAGCTGGTCGAGGCCGGACTCGAACTCCGCGCTGTCCTCGCCCGCGAGTTGGGCGATGCCGCGCACGTCGACCTTGAGGTACGCCTTGTCGCCGACCAGCCGGAAGTCGGCGTAGGTCTTGCCGTCCTTCTTGCTGTTCAGCGCGTAGCCGAGCGTGACGCCCTGGTTCTGGGCGCTCCCACCGCTTCCGCCGGCGGCGCAGCCGGACTTGAAGCCTCCGACGTCCTTGAGCGGCTTGTCGTAGCCGACCGACACGGACAGCTTGAGGTCGGAGAGCAGGTCGGCGGCCTGCTTCTCGATCGGTTCGTCGATCGCCTCGCCGAACGCGACCAGCTGCGAGGAGCTGGCGTCGAGCGAGAGGTCGACCGTGACGGTCTTGGCGTCGCCGAGCTTGTCGAACGCCTTGTCGAGCTTCTGACCCGCGGTCAACTGCTCGACGGTGCCACAGGCGGCGAGGCCGCCGCCGAGGAGGACGGCTCCGGTGGTGACGGCTATGCCCGCGCGGACGGTGCGGCGGCGGATGACGGTGTTGATGGCTTGCTCCTGCTGCCTGGAGACGGTTCGGGCCCGGTCGGCCCTGCCGCGGAGGCAAGCTCAACACAGTGGCGCGTCCCCCCGCACGCGAATATTTTTACCATTCGTTTAGGACACTCTCACCGGCCCCCCACCTTCCGTGTCCGAACCGTGCCCTCTCCGGGCCCGCGTCAGACGGCGCTCCCGGCGACCCAGTCCGACCAGGCCATGTTCCAACCGTTCAGGCCGTTGCCGGGGTTGACGGTGCGGTCGCCGGAGTTCACCACCTCGACCACGTCGCCGATCATCGAACTCGCGTAGAACTGCGCGGCGTCGGTGCCCGGGTCGTTCCCGCCCTGGACGTCCTGCAGCGCGATGCAGCCGTGGCTGGTGTTGTCGTTGCCGAACTGCCCGGCGGGCGACCAGTAGTTGCCGTGGATGAAGGTGCCCGAGCTGGTCAGCCGCTGGGCGTGCGGCACGTCCGGGATGTCGTACTCGCTGCCCAGGCCGACCGTGCTGGAGTTCATCCGGGTCTGCTGGTAGCGCTCGGAGATCACCAGTTTGCCGCCCCAGGTGCGGTGTTCGGGCGCGCCGCCGATCACCGGGTAGGTCGCGGTGACCCGCCCGTCGGTGCGGACGGTGAGGGTGTCGGCCTTCAGGTCGGCGGTGGAGACCTGGCTGCGGCCGACGGTGAAGCCGACGTCCTTGGACTGCGTGCCGTAGACGCCCTTGGCCCCGGCCACGTCCTTGAGCCGCAGCTTGAGGGTGACCTTGGTGCCCTTCGCCCAGTACTCGCGCGGGCGGAAGTCGAGCCGGGTGGCGTCGTACCAGTGGCCGACGATCTCCACCGGCGGGTCGGCGACCACGGTGATCGCCCGCTGCACGGCCTTCCGGTCGGTGATCGCCTTGTTGAAGTTGATCGACACCGGCATGCCGACGCCGACGGTGCTGCCGTCCTCCGGGGTGAAGTAGCCGACGAAGGTGTCGGCCGGGGAGGCGGTCGAGAAGCTGGCGTTGGCGTCGGCCGGGCGCTGCCCGGCGTCCACGGCGGAGGCGGCGACGGTGTACGCGGTGCCGCTGGCGAGCTGGTCGGTGGAGGTCCAGCTCGCGCCGTCGTCGGAGAGCGCCCCTCCTATCGGCCGCCCGGACCGGTCGGTGACGGTCACCGAGGTCAGGGTGCCGTTCAGCACGGTGACGGTGACCGGCTCGGTGAACGGCGCGGCGGTGACGCCGTCGGCGGGCTTGATGGTGATCTCCGCCACCGAGGCCTTCGGGCTGGTGGACGGGGTGGCGGAGGCCCCGCCCGCGGCGGGGGCCGAGCCGGAGGCGCCGGCGGGGCCGGACTTCCCGCCGCCGCCCGTGCAGGCCGCGACCAGCAGCACGGGGGCGCCCAGCAACCCGGAGAGCACGCCGCGCCGGCTCCAGTTGCCGCCGCGCGGCCGGTCCTGCTCCTCCGGTGCGGTCACGTCCACTCTCCTCGTCCCGAGATCACGCATATGTGTGCAGATCGTACGAGGGTACCCAAGGGGTGGGCAGAAAGGACAAAAGCTCGGCCCGGGGCTACCGGGCCGGGCTCTCGCACGGCGGGGACGCGGGTGGGACCCGCGCGGACGGGACCCGGGACGGGCCCCGGACGGGACGCGGTGTCACTGCACCTCGTACTCGTCCCAGCTCTCGTCGTCGGGGTCGTAGTCGGTGCTGGCGGACTCCCAGGTCGCGGAGGCGAGCTCCACGCCGGGGACGTCGCCGAGCAGGGCGACCGGGTCGACGAAGTGGGCGAGGGAACCGGTCGGGTCCACCTCGATCGCCTCGACGGCCTGGGCCCGCTCGTCGTCGTCCAGGTACTCGTCGTCGGAGACCTGGGTGAGCGCGGCGGCCTTGAGGGCCCCCTCGTCGGTGATCTCGGCGATCAGCTCGATGGTGAGGCGAACGTAGCGCGGTGCGTCCTGCTCGGGCAGGTCGGTGCTGGTCATGTCAGCGAGCCTAGGGCCTCGCACACCCTTCCGGAAACGAGGCGGGGCCCGGAGCCGGGCCCGGATGCCGCGGAGCGGGGTGCGGCGGCGGGCATGAGGAAGGGCCGGCCCGGGCGAACCCGGACCGGCCCTTCCTCCTCCGCTCGGACTCCCCCACCCGGGAGCTCGCGGAGCCGCGCCTCGCGGCGCGATCTCTGGCCGTGGGAGCCGCCGCACCCTGATGACAGGGGCGGGACGACGGCGCCTCCCACGGTCCGGACACGGTGGGCCGGGTCAGGGCCGACCGGTCGTGTCCTGGGTGACCGCTCAGGATGGGGAGCCGCTCCCGTCCTGTGCTGTCACCACTCTCGGCTTCTTGCCGTGCTTCAAAGATGCCGTGCCCGTGTTAACCGGATGATGCGCAGCTGTGACGTCCGAGTACCAACTGTTCCGGGGTCCGGATTCCTCACCCGGACGGCGGGCGGAGCCGCCCGGGCGGGCGGTCAGTGGCCGGCCCGGGCGGTCAGTGGCCGGCCCGGGCGGTCAGTGGCCGGCCCGGGCGGTCAGTGGCCGGCCCGGGCGGTCAGTGGC
>NZ_QLLT01000045.1 GCF_003259315.1 Kitasatospora sp. SolWspMP-SS2h
TCGAGGCCGGGGATGTCAACATATCTGGCGTTGACTTTTGGCACGCTGTTGAGTTCTCAAGGAACGGACGCTTCCTTCGACCGGCCTTCCGACCGCATCTCCGGGCGCTTCGTTCTTTCGTGTTCCCAGCTTATCAGATCCGAGCTCCTGCTCTTTCCCGACTCGCTTTCGTCTTCCGCGCCCTGACGGCCCGTCCGACGTTTCAAACTCTAGCCGATCCCCGCTCCGAAAAGCGAATCGGCCGCAATCTCCGGAAAAGCGCACGGCAAAATACGAACGGGGACGCGAAAGACACGCGACCCGCCACGGATCAGCCGAACCGGTTTCTCAAGGGATTGGCCGCCCCGGGACCGTCCACGCAGACACGTGTCCGGTGCTCCCTGCCGAGCGACCAGTGAACACTACGCCGGATCCGGGCCCGGTGCAAACAACCGCCCGCGGCCGGCCCGGAAGGTGTCTTCCGGGCCGGCCGCGGGCGGGGTCGGGATGGGGTTTCGGGGGGTCAGACCTGGCGGGCCATCTCCTCGGCGATCGCGGCGGCGAAGGAGTCGATGTCCTGTTCGGTGGTGTCGAAGGCGGCCATCCAGCGGACTTCACCGGTGTGCTCGTCCCAGAAGTAGAAGCGGTAGCGCTTCTGGAGGCGCTCGCTGACCTCGCGCGGGAGGAGCGCGAAGACGGCGTTGGCCTGGACGGGGCGGACCACGGTGACGCCGGGAATCTCGCGGACGGCGGCTTCGAGGCGGCGGGCCATCGCGTTGGCGTGGCCGGCGTTGCGGAGCCAGAGGTTGCCGGTGAGGAGTGCCTCGAACTGGACGGAGACGAAGCGCATCTTCGAGGCGAGCTGCATCGAGGTCTTGCGCAGGTACTTGAGGTTGCGGACCTTCTCGGGGTCGAGGACGACCACGACCTCGCCGAGCAGCAGGCCGTTCTTGGTGCCGCCGAAGGAGAGGACGTCGACCCCGGCGTCGGTGGTGAACTCGCGGAACGGGACGCCGAGCGAGGCGGCGGCGTTGGCGAGCCGGGAGCCGTCGAGGTGGACGAGCATGCCGCGCTCGTGGGCGTGCTCGCAGATCGCCCGGATCTCGTCGACGGTGTACAGGGTGCCGAGTTCGGTGGACTGGGTGATCGAGACGGCGAGCGGCTGGGCGCGGTGCTCGTCGCCCCAGCCCCAGGCCTGCTGGTCGATCAGGGCGGGGGTGAGCTTGCCGTCGGGGGTGGGGACGGTGTGGATCTTGATGCCGGCGAGCTTCTCAGGGGCGCCGCCCTCGTCGACGTTGATGTGCGCGCTCTCGGCGGCGATCACCGCGCCCCAGCGCGGGAGCAGCGCCTGGAGGGCGACGACGTTGGCGCCGGTGCCGTTGAAGACGGGGTACGCCTCGGCGCGGTCGCCGAAGTGGCGGCGGAAGACGGTCTGGAGGTGCTCGGTGTAGGCGTCCTCGCCGTAGGCGACCTGGTGGCCGTCGTTGGCGAGGGCGATCGCGGCGAGCACCTCGGGGTGGACGCCGGCGTAGTTGTCGCTGGCGAAGCCGCGGACGGCGGGGTCGTGGTGCCGTACCGCGTCGGTGGCGCCGGGAGTGCCGGGGGTGCCGGTGGTGCCGGGGTTGGAGGTGGTCATCGGGCTGTCAGCCACAGGTGCTGTCCGTTCAGTTCTGCTGCGGGGCGGTCCCAGAGGGACGCCAGGGTGGTGGCCAGGTCGGCGGTGTCGGTGAAGCCTGCGAACTTGGCGTCCGGCTTCTCGGCCCGCATCTCGGGGCTGACCAGGGCCTTGATGACCAGGATGACGGCCGCCGCGGTGGGGTCGCCGTCGGGGGCGGTGGTCTCCTTGCGGAAGGAGTCGGCCATCGCCAGGGTCCACGCCTCGGTGGCGGCCTTGGCGGCGGCGTACGCGGCGCCGCCCGCGGTGGGCTTGTGCGCGGCGGCGGCGGAGACCATGGCGTAGCGGCCGGCGGGGCTGCGGAGCAGGGCGGGTTGGAAGGCCAGCGAGGTGTGCTGGAGGGTGCGGACGACGGTGTCGTGCAGGAAGTCCCAGTCGTCGATCCGGGACTCGAAGAAGGTCTTGCTGCCGCGCCAGCCGCCGACCAGGTGGAGCAGGCCGTCGACGTGGCCGTGCTCGGCCTCCAGGTGGTCGGCCCAGTCGTGGACCTCCTGCGGGTCGAGCAGGTCGATGACCTGGCTGTGCGCCTCGGCGTCGGGGACGGCGGTGCGGACGGCGGCGAGGGCGGCGTCCAGGCGGTGCTGGTCGATGTCGGCGCCGATGACGGTGGCGCCGTCGGCGGCGAGGCGGCGCAGGGCGGCCTGGCCGGCCGGGCCGCTGGCTCCGGCGACGGCGATCACCTTGCCGTCGAGGGGGCGGGTGCTCATGCGGCGACCTCCTGGGTGCTGGTGCCGGTGATGCCCTTGGTGTCGGCGATCACGCGGCGGAGTTTCTTGGACAGGGCCTCGTAGAACATGCTGAGCGGGAACTCGTCGGGGTGGACGGCGTCGCACAGGGCCTTGCGCAGGGCTTTGTCGTCGGTGAGGTCGAGCGGGAGCGCCTCGGGGCCCTTGGCCCAGGTGGAGGCGGGGTGCGGGGTGAGGTAGCGGGAGACCAGCTGGTAGGCGGCGATCCAGTGGGCGGTCTTGGGGCGGTCGATGCCGTCCCGGTAGAGGGTCTCGATCTCGGCGCAGAGCGCGTTGGTGGTGGCGGCGACCCGGTCCCAGTCGATGGTGAGGCGGTTGTCGCGCCAGCGCAGGGCGTCGTGCTTGTGCAGGTAGGCGAAGAGCAGCTGGCCGCCCATGCCGTCGTAGTTGCGGACCCGGTCGCCGGTGACCGGGAAGCGGAACAGGCGGTCGAAGAGGATCGCGTACTGGACGTCGCGGCCCTGGGGGTGGCCCTCGGCCTCCAGTTCGACCGACTCCTTGAAGGTGTTGAGGTCGCAGCGGAGCTCTTCGAGGCCGTACATCCAGAACGGGCTGCGCTGCTTGATCATGAAGGGGTCGAACGGCAGGTCGCCGTGGCTGTGGGTGCGGTCGTGGACCAGGTCCCACAGGACGAAGGTCTGCTGGGTGCGTTCCTGGTCCCGGAGCAGCTCGGCGGCGTCGGCGGGGATGTCGAGGTCGAGCTGGCGGACGGCGCTGGTGGTGACGGCGCGGAAGCGGGCGGCTTCGCGGTCGCAGAAGATGCCGCCCCAGGTGAAACGTTCCGGCGCTTCGCGGACGGCCACGGTCTCGGGGAAGAGCACGGCGGAGTTGGTGTCGTAGCCGGCGGTGAAGTCCTCGAAGGCGATGCCGAGGTAGCCGGGGTTGTCGAAGCGGGTGCGCTCCAGTTCGGCGATCCAGTCGGGCCAGACGACCTTGAGCAGGACGGCTTCCAGGTTGCGGTCCGGGTTGCCGTTCTGGGTGTACATCGGGAAGACGACCAGGTGGCCGGTGCCGTCGACGCGGTGCTCGTTCGGGCGGAAGGCCAGCAGCGAGTCGAGGAAGTCGGGCTCGCGGTAGCCGGTGTCGGCCCACTTGGCGAGGTCGGTCCGGACGGCGTCCAGGTAGGCGGCGTCGTGCGGGAAGAGCGGGGCGAGCTCGGCGACGGCCGCGCGGACGGTCTCGACCAGCGGGTCGACCGTGGGGCGCGGCACGGCGGAGAGGTCGATCGAGCCGTCCTTGGACTGCAGTGGCCGGAGGGCCTCGACGGCGTTCTTGAGCCGGGTCCAGGCCGGGTGGGTGACCGGGTCCGTGGCGTGGGCGTCGCCCGCGAGCGCGAGCGTCGACGAAAGATTCTGCATCACAGGCTCACTTCGACAGGAGTTATTTCGACAGGACCACGTTAAATGCGAAAGGTTCTCCGGCTCAAGACCGGTCTGACGGTAGACGCTCCAGTTCGTAGTACCGTCGCCCGCCGTTCCCGCCGCGGTGGATGAAAACGGACAGCTGCGACGCCGGCCGGACCGGGACGGCCGACCTGCCCCGACCATGCCCCGGCCCCCACCGCCCCGCCACCGGGGCACCCACGCCGGTCACGGGCCCGCCCGCGCCTCGGTGCGCCCCCGTTCACGCCCTGCTGCACCCGGGCGGGGTCGGTGATCGTGGGGGGCGGCGGCATCCGGCGGATCCGGCACGGGAGAGGAAGCGGCGCACCGTCCGACGCTGGTGGAGTGGAGGGCGCCGGGACGTCCGGCGGGTCCGGCACGGAGGGGGACGCGATGCACGGTCCGGCGCTGGTGAGCTGGCTGCTGGCGGCACTGGCCGCGAGCAGCGGCGGTTACTGCGGGTGGCGGGTGCGCCGCTGGAGCAGCGCTCAGGCCTGCGGCGGGCGGCACCACCTGGCCCGCCGGGAGTCGGACGTGCTGGAGGCCGCGATGGGCCTGGGCATGGCCGGGATGGCGCTGCTGCCGGGGGTGTTCTGGGGCTGGCCGTACGCGCTGCTGGCGGCGGTGCTGCTGGTCGGCGCGCTGGCCGGGCGCGGCGCGGGGCTGCGGGTGCACCGGCTGCACCACGGGATCGGGGCGCTGGCGATGGCGTACATGGCGCTGGCGATGGCGGGCGGCGGCGGATCGGCGGGCGGCCACGCCGGGCACCACGGGCAGCCGGGCGGGCTGCCCCTGCTCACGGGGGCGCTGCTGGTGTACTTCGGGGTCTACGCGCTGTGGGAGGGCAGCCGGGTGCTGACCGCGGGCGGCGCGGTGGCGGTGGCGGGCGGTCCGGCGGTGACGGTGGCGGCGCCGCTGCCGCGGGCCTGCCGGGCGGCGATGGGGATCGGGATGTTCGCGATGCTGCTGTCGATGTGAGGCACGGGCGCCCGGCCGGGCCGGGCCCTCCGCGCGTTCCGCCGCCGCCTCCCCTCCTCCGTTTCCTCTCCGCTTCCTCTCCGGTTCCCCGCCGCCTCCCCTCCTCCGTTTCCTCTCCGCTTCCTCTCCGGTTCCCCGCCGCCTCCCCGTCCGCGCGTTCCACGGCCGCGCGGGCGTGCGGCCGGCGGGACGGCTGACGGGGCGTCGGGCGGGGCCGGGGCGGTGGCGGGGCGTGGCCTTGGTCACTGGACCGACCCGGCCGTTCCGCCCGGGCGTGCGGCGGCATAGGTTGGGGGGAAGCGCACCGCCGCGCCTCGGACCCCTCCCTCGGGGAGACCTTGCCATGACGGCACTGCTGAGCCTGCTGCTGCTCGGACTGCTGCTCGCCACCGTGGCGCCCAGCCGCCTGGCCCGGGCCCGCTGGCCGGAGCGCGAACCGGTGCTGGCCCTGTTGGTGTGGCAGATGCTGGTGGTCGCGGTGCTGCTGTGCTGCGTGCTGAGCCTGCTGCTGGCGAGCGCGGCGGCGCTGCCGGCCTGGCGGGACGTGGTGTTCTCCGGTGCCCCGGCCGGGGTGGAGGGCGCGTACGAGCTGGCGGGCCGCGAGGGGTGGGGGCGGCTGTCCGCGGCGGTGCTGGCGGCGGGCGGGCTGTGGACGGCGGTGTCACTGGCCCGGGAGGTCCGGTCGGCGCGGGCGGAGCGCGGTCACCGGCACGCCCAACTGGTGCGGCGCGCACCGGAGTTGCCGATTTCGCTGCTGCCGCGCCGGCGCCGGGGGCGGGAGCCGCTGGTGGTGTTGGAGAACGTCCGGCCGCAGGCCTGGTCGCTGCCGGGGCCGCGGGCCCGGCTGGTGGTGACGACGGGGGCGCTGCAGCAGTTGTCGGACCGGGAGCTGGCGGCGGTGCTGAGCCACGAGCGCGGCCACGTCCGGGCCCGGCACCACTGGCTGGGGCAGTGCGCGCAGGCGCTGGCGACGGGGTTCCCGGGGGTGGGGGTGTTCTCCGCGTTCCGGGACCAGGTGGCGGTGCTGGTGGAGCTGGCGGCGGACGACCGGGCGGCCCGGCGGCACGGGCGGGTGACCACGGCGCTGGCGCTGGCGGAGCTGAACAGCGAGGTGTTCGCCTCCTGCCCGCCGGCCCAGCTCGCGCAGTCCCCCGCCCGGGTGGACCGGCTGCTGCTGGGCGAGCCCCGGCTGCCGGTGCCGGCCCGGCTGGGCTGGACGCTGGCGGCGCTGGCCGCCCCGCTGGGCGCGGCGGCCCTGGCGGTGGCGCCGGGGCTGTCGGCGCTGCTCTGACCGGGCCGCGGCCCGGCCCCCTTGCGCGGCACGGCCGCTGACGGCCCGTCGGCGCCGCCCCGGCACCCGGCGTCCTGGAGCCCGCCGCCTCGAAGCCGACCGCCTCGAAGCCCGCCGCCTCGGAGCCCGCCGGACGCCGCCGACGGGCCGTCAGTCCTCGGGGGCGAGCGTCTCGGCGAGGATGCGCCGGTGCACCGGGCGGGCCAGGCGGTAGCGCTCGCGGCCCTCGTCGGTGAGCGCGATGTAGATGCCGCGCCGGTCGTCGACGCAGTGCGTGCGCTGGACCAGGCCGGCCTTCTCCATCCGGGCGACCAGCCGGGAGAACGCGCTCTGGCTGAGGTGGACGGTGCCGGCCAGGGCCTGCGCGCGCTCGCCGAGGCCGGGCTTCTCCCGCTCGAACTCCCGCAGCCGCTCCAGCAGTTCGAACTCGCTGACGCCGAGCCCGTACGCCTCGCCCAGCTCGCGGTCGATGGCGCAGGAGGTGGCCGCGTGCCGGGCCAGCAGGGCGCGCCACTGCTCGCTGAGCGCCGTCTCCGCGGACGGATCGTGGTCTGGGTCGAAGTCGGTCACGCCGCCAGGTTAGCACATGCACGCACATCTGTTGCGGCCGCATTAAATGCGCTTGCATCTCATGCACATGCATGTACCGTTCTGTGCCATGACCGACACGACGGTGACCCGCACGCCTGCGGCCGACCACCCGCCCGCGACCGACCAGACCCGCTGGAGCCCGCGCCTCTGGGGCGCCCTGGTGGTGCTGTGCGCCGCGATGTTCCTCGACGCGCTCGACGTCTCGATGGTCGGCGTCGCCCTGCCCTCCATCGGCGCCGACCTGCACCTGTCCGACTCCGCCCTCCAGTGGGTGGTGAGCGGCTACGTCCTCGGCTACGGCGGGCTGCTGCTGCTCGGCGGCCGCGCGGCCGACCTGCTCGGCCGCCGCCGGGTGTTCCTGGTGGCCCTGGCCGTCTTCGCCGCCGCCTCGCTGCTCGGCGGCCTGGTGGACAGCGGGCCGCTGCTGATCGGCGCCCGCTTCCTCAAGGGCGTCAGCGCCGCGTTCACCGCCCCGGCCGGCCTGTCCATCATCACGACCACGTTCCCGGAGGGCCCGGCCCGCAACCGCGCGCTGTCCATCTACACCACCTGCTCGGCCGCCGGCTTCTCGCTCGGCCTGGTGATCAGCGGCCTGCTGACGTCGGCGGGCTGGCGGCTGACGTTCCTGATGCCCGTCCCGGTCGCCCTGATCGCGCTGGTCGCCGGCGTCAGGCTGCTGCCCCGGCGGCACGACGGGCACCGCGCCTCCGGCGGGTACGACCTGGCGGGCGCGGTCACCGGCACCGCGGCCGTGCTGCTGCTGGTCTTCACGGTGACGGAGGCCCAGGGCGCGGGCTGGCTGTCGGTCCGCACGATCGGGTCGCTGCTGCTGGTGGCGGCGCTGGCCGCGGCCTTCCTCGCCATCGAGGCGCGCACCGCCCACCCGCTGGTCCGGCTCGGCATCTTCCGCGACGCGGGCGTCCGCCGGGCGAACCTGACGGCGCTGACGCTGATGGGCAGTTACGCGGGCTTCCAGTTCGTGGCCACGCTGTACCTCCAGCGGCTGCTGGGCTGGTCCGCGCTGGAGACGGCGCTCGGGCTGCTGCCCGGCGGCGCGGTGGTGGCCTTCTCGGCGGGCGCCGTCGGCCGGCTGCTGGACAGGTACGGCCCGGCCCGGGTGCTGCCGGTCGGCGTGGCCTCGATGGCCCTCGGGTACGCGCTGTTCCTCCGGCTGGACGAGCACAGCGGCTTCCTCGGCCTGGTGCTGCCCAGCATGCTGCTGATCGGCGCGGGCTTCGCGCTGGCCTTCCCCTCGATCAACGTGGCGGCCACCTCGGGGGTGGCGGACGACGAGCAGGGCCTGGCCTCGGGCCTGGTGAACACCGCGCTCCAGGTCGGCGGCGCGATCGTGCTGGCCGTCACCACCGCGGTGCTCACCGCGGGCAGCGCAGGCGGCACCGACGCGCACGCCCAACTGGCTGGCTACCGGACCGCGTTGCTGCTGGTGACGGGCACCACGGCGCTCGGCCTGCTGGTCGCGCTGACGGGCGCGGTCCGGGCCGGTCGCCGCGGCCCGGCGGCCGATCCGGCCCCGGTGCCCGACTACGTCTACCCCGCGGCGCCGGCGGCGGCGCGCCCGGCGGAGACCTCCGCGTCGGAGGCGCTGCTGTCGGAGCGCTGAGGAGGGCCCGGGCGGTCGACCCCTCGCCGCCCCGAGCACTCCGACCGCCGCCCGTCGGATCGTCCTCGGGGAGCCGGCTCCACCAAACCCCCGTGTTGGTGGAGCCGGTGCGCGGTCCGCCCCCGGCCGGGCCCGAACGGTTCGGGCGGGCGGCGCGGTGCGGGCTTCGGAGCAGACACCATGGCAGTTGGCCGGGCCACGGTCAATGCACCCGGCCGCTCCGAGACCCAACCGACGCACTGCTCAAGGGGGTTGAGCCGCACCCCGCGCCACCGGCGCACCACCCGGGCCCCCGGCAGGTCGGACGAGCAGATGGACCGGCAGCCGGACCGGCGGCCCCTACTGGTTCTTGAGGATGGACTGCAGCAGGTCGAGGGTCTGCTGCGGGGTGAGGCTGTCCACGCACAGCCGCTCCATCACCTGGAGGTACTCGTCGACGTCGTCGCGCTTGTCCAGGTAGAGGGCGCTGGTGAGCTGCTCCAGGTAGACCACGTCGGGCAGGTCCTGCTCGGGGAAGCGCAGCACCGAGAAGGCGCCGCTCTCACCGGCGTGCGCGCCGAACCGGAACGGCATCACCTGGACCACCACGCTGGGGAGTTGGGCCAGTTCCACCAGGTGCTCCAGCTGGGCCCGCATCACCTCGGGGCCGCCGACCGGGCGGCGCAGCGCGGCCTCGTCGATGACGGCCCAGAACGTGGGGCCGCGCCCGTCGGTGATCAGCTTCTGGCGGCGGGCGCGCAGGGTGACCCGGCGGCCGATCTCGGCCTCGTCCAGGGTGGGCCGGTTCTGGGCGAAGATCGCCCGGGCGTACTCCTCGCACTGGAGCAGGCCGGGGACGAACTGCACCTCGTAGGTGCGGATGAGGGCGGCGGCCTCCTCCAGGCCGATGTAGGTCTGGAACCAGTTGGGCAGCACGTCGTTGTAACTGTGCCACCAGCCGGACTTGTTGGCCTCGCGGACCAGCGCCAGGAGGGCTTCCCGGTCGGGGCCGGCAGCGAGCCCGTAGAGGCTGAGCAGGTCGGCGACGTCGCGCTCCTTGAAGGAGACCCGGCCGAGTTCCATCCGGCTGATCTTGGACTCCGAGGCGCGGATCGCGTAGCCGGCGTCCTCCCGGGTGATGGCGCACCCCTCGCGGAGTCGACGGAGCTGCGAGCCGAGGAGGATGCGGCGCACCATCGAGCCCCCGCCGGGCTGAACTGTGGTCATCTGACCAAACCTCCACGTGGACGGACCAGTTGCACAGTCTGCCATCAGTCGGGCGCACTGAGTGCCGGTAGTGGCACAGCAGGTTGCCGCTTCGGCCACTCCGGTGTCCATCTTGCACGTGCATCCGGACCATGCATATGCCAATCGCACGACTGCACGTGAATCGACTCTTGCATCTGCCGTGAGCGCAGAGGACCATGGTGCACGTGCACTTGCACGCCCTGGCAATCCCGCGGGCACCGCGTCGACCCCATGCGCGAATCCGCACACCTTCCCGGCAACGCCCGCGCGTCGCTGGGTACTTGCGTGTGCGGACCGGTCGGCCGACGGTCCGGCGGCCGAGCGAGTCGGAGGTGACCGGCATGGCCCCGGTGGGTCCCGCCGTGTCCGCCCCCTTATGGGAGGAGCTCTTCATGAGCACCGGTACGGTCCTGGCGACCGACCCTCATGTGGTCAGCTGCACTCTCGCTCCCCGCTTCGAAGCCGTGCGCACCGCGCGGGAGTTCACCAGACGGTCGCTGGACGCGTGGGGGCTCGGGGACATCTTCGACGACGTGGCCCTGGTGGCCTCGGAGTTGGTGACCAACGCGCTGCGGCACGCGCTCGGCCAGAGCGAGCCATCGCTGGTGCCCGCGCAGAGCGCTCCGCAGTCGGCGGCCGGATCGCTGCCGATCCGGATCAGCCTGGTGCACCGCGCGCCGCAGGTGGTCTGCGCGGTCAGCGACCCGTCCAGCACCGGGCCGATCGCCCGGGAGGCCGACTTCGTGGCCGAGTCCGGCCGCGGCCTGCACCTGGTGGACTCCTTCTCCCGCTCCTGGGGCTGGCACCCGCTGGCCGGCGCCGGGAAGGTGGTCTGGGCGCTGTTCGACGCCCGCACGGAGCAGCCGGGCCCGGAGCAGCTGTCGAACGCCGGCCGGCACCGCCGCTCCGCCTGACACCCACACCGCCCGCCCGTCCGCGGCGCGGCGCGGTGACGGTGGCACGCCCCCGGGCCCGCCACGCCCACGGCCGGTCGCACCCGAAGGGGCCGGAGGGTCCGGAAGGCCCGAAAGGGCCGAGAGGGCCGAAAGGGCCGGAGCAGCACGACCGGAGCAGCACGAAGGCCGTCGTGGGAACTCCCACGACGGCCCGGACACACGGGGGTCGGCCCTCGGTCAGGGCGTGCCGCCCAGGTGGTCGAACTCCCCGTCCTTGACGCCGAGCAGCATCGCGGTGATCTCGTCCCGGGTGTAGACCAGCGCCGGCCCCTGCGGGAAGCGCGAGTTGCGCATCGCCACGTCACCGTTCGGCAGCGCGGCGAATTCCACGCAGTTGCCCTTCGAGTTGCTGTGACGGCTCTTCTGCCAGACCACCCCGTCCAGGTCCGTCGCCGCCATGCCGTTGTACGCCTCACGCATTGTTCTCTCCCCATAGCCCGGCGAACGCCTCACTTGACGTGATGATAGCTCTCCTGCACGTGCATCAGCATGGGAAATTTCCTGTGCAAAAGAACGTGCCGATGCCGACACCATCCCTTCACAGCAGCGTAATTGACCGTGCGTAAGCGGACACAGCCGGGCGAAACGCCAGTCACTCCATGACCGTCCGCACACAATCGCCAGCGCGTTGTCGATCATCACCACCTTCCACGCGGCTCACAGGCAGTCACGATTCCCCCTGTGATCACTGTCACTTCCCGGCGGAAAGCCGCCCGCTGTCGGCATCCGGCTGCAACGCGCGCGGGCACATGTCCTACGATCTGGCGCATGAGCACCGCAGCCATCCCGGGCGCGCCACTGCCCGTCCGTACGCCAGGCTCCCGTGCGCGGGGGCGCCACCGCCGTCCCGAGCGCCCCGAGATCATGCCCGGTTCGCCCGCCCTGGTGCTGGCGGTCCCGGCCGCCGCCGGGCCGGAGAGCCGCCCGGTCGTCGAGGAGCTGCTGTCCGTCGTCCGCACCGAGCAGTCGGGCATCGAGGTGACGGCGGCCTACCTGGGCGGTGAGGGCGCGCCGACGGTCGCCGACCTGCTGTCGGCCGCCGCCGAGGCGGGCCTGCCCGCGCCGCTGGTGGTCCCGCTGGTCCCCGGGCCGCACGACTTCCTGCCCGAACTGCACAAGCTGGCCGCCGAGACCGGCGCCCGGGTGCTGGACCCGCTGGGCCCGCACCCGCTGCTGGCCGAGGCCGTGCACGTGCGGCTGTCCGAGGCCGGGCTGGCCCGGGCCGACCGGGCCCGGCTGTTCGCCATCGCCACCGCCGCCGACGGCGTGGTGCTGACCACGGTCGGCGGCGAGGAGGCCGCGGCCTCGGCGGGCATCACCGGCGTGCTGCTGGCCTCCCGGCTGGCGGTCCCCGTGGTCCCGGCCGCGCTGGACGTGCCGGGTTCGGTCGCCGCGGCCGTCGCGCACCTGCGGGCCACCGGCTCCGAGCGCCCGGCGCTGGCCCCGCTGGTGATCGGCCCGGAGGCCGACCCCGAACTGCTGGCCACCGCCGCCGAGGAGACCGGCTGCGCGAGCGCCGCCCCGATCGGCGCCTACCCGACGGTGGGCCAGCTGATCGCCTCCGCCTACCTGGCCGCGCTCCCCGAGCCGACCCAGGAGCAGCTGGAGGCCGCCGAGGCCGCGGCCGAGCAGCAGCGCACCAGCTCGGGGGCGCACGCCGCGCGCTGACCCCGGCCCACGGACCGCGACGGGCGGGAGCAGCGCATCGACGCGCTCCCGCCCGTCGCGCTTCCCCGCCACCGGCCTGCGGCCCGTCACCGTCCCGCGCCCCGACCCAGACGGCGCCCCGATCCGGACGGCGGCCCCGGCGCGACCTCGACCCGCAGCACCGGCCCGCAGCACGGCCTGTGCCACCCGGCCCGCAGCACCGCCCATGCCGCCCGGCCCGCGCCGGTTCAAGCCCGCGGCCCGCCGGTTCAGCCCGCCGTGATCCGCCCGGTCCGCGGCGCGCTGTCGGTGAAGGCGAGCGCGGGCAGGGCCACCGGTCGCGGCGGGACGGGCGCCTCGGCCGGCGCGGTGACGGCGTTCCACCGGCTGCCCGCCACTCCCTGCCCCCCGCTCCCGCCGCCACCACCGCTGTCCCCGCCTCCCCCGCCCTTGCTGAGCGCGACGGTCTGCGTCTGCCCGGCTGGGCGGAACAGGATGCGGGTCGGGTCGGGCGACTCCGGGTCGAGCCACAGTTCGCTGCCTGCCGGGCCGCCGAACTCGCAGTCCAGCACCGCGATGTCGTCGGGCTTCCCGTCGTCGGTGGCCCGGAACGCCACCCCGGCCCTGCGGTAGCCGGTCAGCCGGCTGCGGCTCAGGGTGACGGTCTCCCCGGCGAGTTGGTGCTTGAGCGTGGCCACCGCGTAGTCGGACTGCCCGGCGGCGTCGATCAGCAGCCCGTCGAGGACGGTGCCCCGGTCGCGGCCGAGCGCGTGCACCGCGATGCCGCCGGCGGCGTTGCCGTACAGCACCGAGGCGGTGTAGTCGAAGTCGTTCAGGTAGGCGCCGTGCTCGATGCCCCAGCCGCCGTTGTGGTAGGCCGCGTACTGGGTGACGGTGTGGTGGTGCTCGGCGTTCAGCCAGACGAAGACGCCGTTCTCCAGGTTGTTGTGCGCCAGGCAGCGTTCGAAGGTCCAGACGCCCTCGCTGGTCTCCGGCCACTCGTAGCCGGACGCGCCGGTGGCGCCCTGGACGCCGACGGCCACGCAGTCCCGGGCCGAGGAGCCCGTCCCGGCGCCGAGGCTGAACCCGGTGAGCCGGTAGCCGCGCGGGTTGGGCTCGAAGACGGTGCGGGAGGCGACGCAGCCCTCGTAGGCGATGTCGTCGGACGGGCCCTGCGGGGTGCGGGTGTCGATCGGGCCGTCCCACCAGTAGGCGTCCTCCCAGGTCTCGTGGGAGATGCAGCCGCGGAAGGTGATGCCGTGGCTGGCGTGCGGCACGAAGGCGTGGCTGCCGGTGTCGCGGACCACCACGCCCTCGACCACGGTGCCGCGCGAGGTGTCCAGCAGCATGTGGAAGTGCAGCCCGTACCGGCCCAGCACCGCTTCGGTGACCGGCTTCCCCTCCCAGGTGTCCTTGCCGTCGGCGCGCGGGCCGAGCCAGCGCAGCGCGGCGTGCCGGACGTCGGGCGGGCGGCTGGAGGTGAGGTGGACGTGCGCCCGGCCCTGCGCGGTGCCCTCGACCCGGACGTTGCGGCTGAGGTTGAGCACCTCCGCGCCGAAGGTCGCGCCGCCGCCGAGCGCCACCCGGGGGTGGGCGTGCCGCAGCGGGGCGGTCAGGGTGACGGTGGCGCCGTCGACCCGCGCGACGGTCACCAGGTCGTACGCGGTGGAGAAGTCCTCGGTGTCGGGCGGCGCGGTGGGGGTGACGGCCAGTTCGTCGCCGGGCTGCCAGCCCTCGGGGGCGGCGGCCAGCTTCAGCGCGGTGTCGCCGGGCCGGAGGTCGGTGGCGGCCCGGGTCCAGGCGGTGCGGGGGGCGCCGTCCAGGCGCAGGTAGCCCTGGCCGGTGACCCAGAGGCCGGTGTCGCTGTCGACGACGGTCATGCCGCCGCCCGCGAAGCGGCGCTCGTCGACGTGCGGGAAGCGCAGGGTGTGGGTGTGCGCGGCGTCGGGGGCCAGCGCCAGGACGCCGCGCACCTCGACGTTGCCCGCGCTGGCCAGGGTGAGCGTCCGGTCCGCGGCGAAGACCAGCGAGCCGCTCCGCTCCACCAGCAGCGAGCCGACCTCGGCGTCGGCGTCCAGCACCACCTTGTCGGTGATCCGCACCGCGCTGCCGGGGCCCGGCGGCCTGCCGCCCCAGCCCTCGGCGTCCGACCACTTGCGGCCGCCGCCGTCCAGCACCGGGGGCGGCACGGAGGGCTGCGGGCTGCCGGACGCGGGCGGCGGGGCGCCGGTGCCGTGCTGGTGGCCGGGGGGCGCGCTGGTGCCGGTGCCGAGCGGTCCGGGCCGGGCGGCGGGCTCGTCGGCCCCCGCCAGGGACTGCCGCAGGACCACTCCCCCGCCGAGGGCCGTCGCCGTCCCGACCGCCAGCCAGGTCAGCATCCTGCGCCGCCCGACCGGCGGGCGCCGGTGCCGCGCCGGGGGTTGCTCGCCGTTCCGCTGCTGTTCCACCGCGACCGCCTTTCCGGGGCCCGCGACCCAGAGTCGTCGGGGGCAGCATAGGCGGAACGGCCGCCGGAAAGCGGCGGATTCCCTTTCGCTTAAGCATTCTGACGTACGGTCAGCCAACTGTTCGATGCCCGTGCCGGGGCGCTCCGCGCGGCACCCGCCGGGTGGACATACCGCCCGAACCAGGCAAATGCCACGCTCCAAATGCCGTAAAGCATGAATATAGCCCCATATCTAGACATAAAGCTATAAAGCGGACACAAGATCGCTTATCGACTGACGCCCGGGCAGGTTCCGCCACCCGTCCGGGAGTTCGCCGGATATCGCTTGATCGCCGATTCCGGGCCCTGTGACGCCCGTCACCGGCATTTGCGGATTGCGTTGAATTCCGCTTAATCTCCTGCCCACGTTCGTGGACACACGGACCCAGCTCACCCGGGACGCCGAGTCCTGCCGCCGGGTGGGCCGGCTCATGCACAACGCACCACGGCAGGGGCGGGGGAACCAGGTAAGTCGCCCCGGGCGGTCGAAGGACCGCACGGGGCTCGGGGTGAAGCCGGGCGCACCACACGGTGCGCGCGGCCGGGCAACTCCAGCCCGAATCCGACAGCTCACCTCGCAGGCGTGGGAGAGGAACGCTTCTTCATGCTGCCCATCAGCGCCAAGCGCGCCCGCCGCCTGATCGCCACCACCGGTGTCGTCGGCATCGGGCTCACGATCCCCTGCCTGACCGGTGGCGCCGCCTCCGCGGCCACCGTCTCGACCTGGGACAAGGTCGCGCAGTGCGAGTCCACCGGCAACTGGTCGATCAACACCGGCAACGGCTTCTACGGCGGCCTCCAGTTCACCGCCTCCACCTGGGCCGAGTTCGGCGGCACCGCGTACGCCTCGCGCGCCGACCTGGCCACCAAGGACCAGCAGATCTCCGTCGCCGAGAAGGTGCTGGCCTCGCAGGGCCCCGGCGCCTGGCCGGTGTGCTCGATCCAGGCCGGCCTCACCAAGGGCGGTGCCGCCCCCGAGGTGAACACCTCCGGCTCCGCGCAGACCCAGGCCCCGGCCCCGGCCCGGACCCAGCAGACCCAGACCCAGACCCAGCAGCCGCAGGCCCAGCAGTCGCAGCCGCAGTCCGGCGGCAAGGGCAAGTCCCAGCACGGCTGGTCGCAGGGCACCTCGCAGGCCCGGCCGCAGGCCGAGCAGAGCGCCCCGGCCGCCACCACCGACCGGGCCGCCGGCACCTACACCGTCGTGGCGGGCGACTGGCTGTCCGCGATCGCGCAGAACCAGCACGTCGACGGCGGCTGGCAGAAGCTGTACGACCTGAACCGCTCGGTCCTCACCGAGGGTCCGGACATGATCTACCCGGGTCAGCAGCTCTCCCTCGGCGGGTCCGCCACCGCGCAGCAGTCGGCGCCGGCCGCCGAGTCCTCCGCCGCCAAGCCCTCCACCACCAAGTCCTCCGCCGCCCAGGGATCGTCCTGGACGAACAACCGCTCCGCCGCCAAGCCGTCCGCCGCCCCGGCGAAGTCGTCGACCGGCTCGACGCAGACCGCCACCGCGTCGACCGCCACCACCACGGCGGCCACGACCGCCGGCACCACCACCGCCGCCAAGGCGACCGGTTCCAAGGCCGCCGCGATCGACTTCGCGCTGTCCAAGGTCGGCCAGGCGTACGTCTACGGCGGCACCGGCAACGGCGGCTGGGACTGCTCGGGCCTGACCCAGGCCGCGTTCCGCCAGGCCGGCATCAGCCTGCCGCGCGTCGCCGCCGACCAGGCCGACTACTCGACCCGCGTCTCGCTGGACAGCCTGCAGCCGGGCGACCTGCTGTTCTGGTCGAACAACGGCTCGAACTCGGGCGTCTACCACGTCGCCCTGTACGTCGGCGACGGCAAGTACGTCGAGGCCGCGAACCCGAGCGCCGGCGTCCGCACCGAGACCGTCGCCAACTGGGCCCCCGACTTCGCGGGCCGCGTCTGACACCCGGCACACCGCCGCTGCCCCCGGGGACCCTGGTCGGCCCCGGGGGCAGCGGCCTATCCTCGGCCCGAGAAGGCTCGACGCTCGACGCTCGACGACCGGGGAGCAGCACCATGGCGAAGATGACGATCACGCTGGACGCGGACCTGGCCCTGGAGGTGATGATGCGCGTCGGCGCCGCCAGCCCCCAGGACGCGGTGGAACTGGTCGTCCGCGACTACCTCTCCACCGACCGCCGCACCATCGCGCGCACCGGCGGCACCGGGGACGGCGAGCGCTTCGCCCCCCAGCCCCCCACCGCAGAAGAGGGCTGACCCCCGGCGGGCGACCGGGGCTCCCGGAGCCCGCAACCTCCGTGACTGTCAAGTAACTTACCGTCTAGTAAGTTTACCGGCGAGTACCTACCCTGGGCGAACCCCCACCCCACCCAAGGGAGTTCGCTCATGGCACACCCCCTCGCCCGGGCCGCCCGCGCCGCCCGCCCACCCGTCGAGGTGCTCCGCACCGGCGGGCGGGTCGTCGAGGCCCGGTCCGCGTACCTGGTGCCACCGCCCGGGGACGGGAGCCTGGGCGACCTGCCGTTCCGCAACGCGGCGGCCGCACCGGAGGCGGTGGTGCTGACCCGCCGTCAACCGGACGGCTCCTGGCGGGACGTGACGGCGCGGGAGTTCGCGGACCGGGTCGCGGCGGTGGCCCGCGGCCTGGTCGCGGTCGGGGTGGGCCCCGGCGCGCGGATCGTGCTGATGTCGCGGACCAGGTACGAGTGGACGCTGCTGGACTTCGCCGCCTGGGCGGCCGGCGCGTGCGTGGTGCCGGTGTACCCGACCTCCTCGGTGGAGCAGGCGGAGTGGATCGTCCGGGACTCGGGGGCGGTGCTGGCGCTCGCGGAGGACGCCGGAACCGCCGAGGTGCTGACGGTCGCGATCGCCCGCACCGGCGGCACGGTCCCGCTGTGGCGGCTGGACGAGGACGCCGTCGGCGAGCTCACCGCCCTCGGCCGCCCCGTCCCCGACGAGGAGCTGGACCGCCGCCGGAGGGCCCGGGGCCCGGCGGACGAGGCGACGCTGATCTACACCTCGGGCACCACCGGGCGCCCCAAGGGCTGCCTGCTCACCCACGCCAACTTCCTCACGGAGGCGGCGAACTGCCACGCCCTGCTGGGGCCGGTCTTCGAGGAGGCGACCGGCCGGGCGCCGTGCACCCTGCTGTTCCTGCCGCTGGCGCACGTGCTGGGCCGGATGATCCAGGTGACCTGCGTGTACGGCCGGGTCCGGATCGGCCACAGCCCCTCCCTGAAACCGGCCGACCTGCGGCCGGACCTGGCCTCCTTCGGCGCGACCTTCCTGGTCGGCGTCCCCTACCTGTTCGAGAAGATCCACCAGTTGGGCCGGGCCGAGGCGCAGTCGAAGGGCGCGGTGAAGGTGTTCGACCGGGCGGCCGCGGTGGCGGTGCGCCACGCCCGGGCCGAGCTGAACGCGCTGGCCGGCGGCCGTCCGGTGCCGCTCCCGCTGCGCCTGGCGCATGGCCTGTACGACGCGCTGGTGTACCGGCGGGTGCGGGCGGCGATGGGCGGGCGGGTGCGGTACGCGATCAGCGGCGGCTCCTCGATCGACCCGGAGCTGCTGCTGTTCTTCGCGGGCGCGGGCGTGCTGGTGCACGAGGGCTACGGGCTGACCGAGAGCAGCGGCCCGTCCACGGTGAACCCGCCGCTGCGACCGCGCCCGGGCACGGTCGGGCAGCCGGTGCCGGGCAGCGCGGTGCGGATCGCCGAGGACGGCGAGGTGTTCCTGTCCGGCGGTCAGCTCTTCGACGGCTACTACGAGTTGGGCGCACCACGGCCCCGGCGGCCGCAGTGGTTCGCCACCGGCGACCTGGGCCGGCTGGACGAGGACGGCTACCTGACCGTCACCGGCCGCAAGAAGGAGGTCCTGGTGACCTCCGGCGGCAAGAACGTCTCCCCCGGCCCGCTGGAGGACCGGCTGCGCGGCCACCCGCTGATCAGCCAGGCCCTGGTGGTCGGCAACGGCCGCCCGTACGTGGGCGCGCTGCTCACCCTGGACGCCGAGGCGGTGGAGCGCTTCCTCGCGCTCGACCCGCCCACCCCTCCCGCCGCGGCCCCCGCCCCCGCACGCGCCGCGCCGGACGGCGTGGACGTCGGCAGCGCCGTCCCGGTGCACCCGGCGGTGCTGGCGGCGCTCGCCGAGGCGGTGCGGGGCGTCAACGCGACGGTCTCGCGCGCCGAGTCGATCCGGCGGGCGCGGGTGGTGGCGGGCGACTTCACCGAGGAGCGCGGACTGCTGACCCCCTCGCTGAAGGTGCGCCGCCAGGCTGTCGGCGCCGCCTACCGCCGCGACGTCGAGCAGCTCTACGCGTAGCGGACGGCCCTCGGGAGGCGGTCCTCCCGGGGGCCGCGCCGTGCGGGGCGCCCCAGCCGTGCGGGGCGCCCCAGCCGTGCGGGGCGCCCCAGCCGTGCGGGGCGCCCCAGCCGTGCGGGGCGCCTCAGCCGTTGCGCGGGCCCGACCCGGTGGAGCCGCGCATCACCAGCTCGGGCTGGAACATGAACTCGGAGCGCTGCGCCGGGTTCCCGCCGACCTCCTCCAGCAGGGCGTCGACGGCGGCGGTGGCCATCGCCTCGACCGGCTGCCGGACGGTGGTGAGCGGCGGTTCGGTGAACGCTATCAGCGGGGAGTCGTCGAAGCCGACCACCGAGACGTCCTGCGGCACCGACAGCCCGCGTTGGCGCACCGCCCGGATCGCGCCGAGCGCCATCATGTCGGAGCCGCAGACGATCGCGGTGCAGCCCTTGTCGAGCAGCGCCTGGGCGGCGGCGTGCCCGCCCTCCACGCTGAACAGGGTGTGGTGGACGAGCTCCCCGGCCTGCTCCTCGGTGCGCCCGGTGAGCTGCCGGACGGCGGCCGTGAAGCCCTCGATCTTGCGGAGCACCGGCACGTACCGCTGCTGGCCGACCGCGAGGCCGATCTTCTCGTGGCCGAGTTCGACCAGGTGCTGGACGGCCATCCGCATCGCGGCCCGGTCGTCCGGGGAGATGAACGGCGCGGCGATCCTGTCGCTGTAGCCGTTGATCAGCACGAACGGGACCTGACGGCCGGTGAGTTTGGCGTACCGGTCGTGGTCGGCGGTGGTGTCGGCGTGCAGGCCGGAGACGAAGACGATGCCGGCGACGCCGCGCTCCACCAGCATCTCGACGAGTTCGTCCTCGGTGGAGCCGCCCGGCGTCTGGGTGCAGAGCACCGGCGTGTAGCCGTGCCGGCTGAGCACCTGCTCGATGACCTGGGCCAGGGCCGGGAAGATCGGGTTGCTGAGCTCCGGGGTGATCAGGCCGATCAGCCCGGCGCTGCGCTGGCGCAGCCGGGTGGGCCGTTCGTAGCCGAGGACGTCGAGCGCGGCCAGCACGGTCTGCCTGGTGGTCGCGGAGACGCCCGCCTTGCCGTTGAGTACGCGGCTGACGGTGGCTTCGCTGACCCCCGCCTGCGCCGCGATGTCGGAGAGTCGCGCCGTAGTCACGATCCCAGAGCCTATTGCAACCACGTCAGACCGCCCACCACGCGGTGCTGTCGGCCGGGAGTTCTACGCCGTTCTCCGCAGGGCCGGTCTCGGCGGAGGCGAGCAGCAGGCGGCCGGGGGCGGGGATGCGGACGCCCTCGCCGGTGGTGTTGACGGTGCACACGAAGGAGCCCCGGGCCGAGTCGCGCCGGAAGGCCAGCACGCCCTCGGGGGCGGGCAGCCAGCCGACCCGGTCGCCGGCGCCGAGCGCGGGCTGGGCGCGGCGGACGGCGAGCGCGGAGCGGTAGAGCTCCAGCGTCGAGGTCGGGTCGCCGGTCTGGACCTCCACCGACAGGCCGGCCCACTCGGCGGGCTGCGGCAGCCAGCTGGGGCCGCCGGGGTGCGGGCCGAAGCCGTAGGGGGCCTCGGTGCCGGACCACGGGATCGGGACGCGGCAGCCGTCGCGGTAGCCGTCCTGGCCGGCCTGCCGGAAGAAGGACGGGTCCTGGCGGACCTCGTCGGGCAGGTCGGTGACGTCGGGCAGGCCGAGTTCCTCGCCCTGGTAGAGGTAGGCGGAGCCGGGCAGCGCGAGCATCAGCAGGGTGGCGGCGCGGGCCCGGCGCAGGCCGAGGGCGCGGTCGCCGGGGGTGCGGATCTGGGTGCCCAGGCCGGGCGGGTTGGCGAACCGGGTGGCGTGCCGGGTGACGTCGTGGTTGGAGAGCACCCAGGTGGTGGGGGCCTGCACCGGGCGCATCGAGTCGAGTGAGACGTCGATCACCTCGCGCAGCGCGGCGGCGTCCCAACCGGTGCCCAGGTACTGGAAGTTGAACGCCTGGTGCAGTTCGTCGGGGCGGACGTAGTTGGCGGTGCGCTGGATGGTCGGGGTCCAGGCCTCGGCGACGCCGATCCGGTCGCCGGGGTACTCGTCGAGGATCTGCCGCCAGCTGCGGTAGATGGCGTGCACGCCGTCCTGGTCGAAGAACGGCATGACGTCGTTGCCGAGCAGCTTGAGCTGGTCGTGGCCGCCGAGGTCGGGCAGGCCGGGGGCCTTGACCAGGCCGTGGGCGACGTCGATCCGGAAGCCGTCGACGCCCATGTCGAGCCAGAACCGCAGGATGGAGCGGAACTCGTCGGCGACCGCCGGGTTGTCCCAGTTGAAGTCGGGCTGCTCGGGGGCGAACAGGTGCAGGTACCAGTCGCCGGGGGTGCCGTCCGGGTCGGCGGTGCGGGTCCAGGCCGGGCCGCCGAAGATGGACTCCCAGTCGTTGGGCGGCAGTTCGCCGTCCGCGCCCTGGCCGGGGCGGAAGTGGTAGCGCTCGCGCAGCGGGGAGCCGGGGCCCTCGCGCAGCGCGCGCTGGAACCACTCGTGCTGGTCGGAGGAGTGGTTGGGGACGAGGTCGACGATGATCCGCAGGCCCAGCTCGTGGGCGTCGCGGATCAGCGCGTCGGCGTCCAGCAGGGTGCCGAACATCGGGTCGACGGCCCGGTAGTCGGCCACGTCGTAGCCGGCGTCGGCCTGCGGGGAGGCGTAGAACGGCGAGAGCCAGACCGCGTCCACGCCCAGGTCGCGCAGGTAGGGCAGCCGGGCGCGGATGCCGGGCAGGTCGCCCATGCCGTCGCCGTTGCCGTCGGCGAAGCTGCGCGGGTACACCTGGTAGATGACCGCGTCCCGCCACCAGCCGTCTCTGGCGGCGTCGTTCGCGGCAGTCGTCCGGGCGGCGGGACCGGCGGCGGGAACGGCGGGCCCGGAGGCGTCGGCCAGGTTCTGGGTCATTGGACGGTCTTCCCTTGGAGGCGGTGGAAGTGGCGTGGGAGGTGGCGGGGTTCAGGACTTCGCGGCGCCGGCCGTCAGACCGGTGACCAGGTGGCGCTGCACCAGGTAGAAGACGACCGCGGCGGGGATGGCGATGAGCACCGAGGTGGCGGCCATCAGCTGCCACTGGTGGTCGTGCTCGCTGACGAACGAGGACAGGCCGACCGCCAGGGTGTACTTGTCGGACGAGAGCATGAAGGTCGAGGCGTAGGCGACCTCGCCCCAGGCGGTGAGGAAGGAGTAGAACGCCGCCACCGCCAGGCCCGGGCGGGCCAGCGGCAGGATCAGCCGCCAGAAGGTGCCGATCGGGGAGAGCCCGTCGACCCGGCCGGCCTCGTCGATCTCCACCGGGATGGTGTCGAAGTAGCCCTTCAGCAGCCAGGCGCAGTAGGGCACGGTGGTGGCCGAGTAGACCAGGATCAGGCCGGTGTAGCTGTCCAGCATGCCGAGGTTCGACAGGATGTAGTACATCGGCACGATCAGCACCGCGATCGGGAACATCTGGGTGACCAGCAGGGTCCACATCAGCTGGCGGTAGCCGGGGAAGCGCATCCGGGAGACCGCGTAGCCGGTGGAGGCGGCGATCAGCACGCCGATCACGGTGGTGCCGGCGGCCACGATCGCCGAGTTGCCGAACCAGGTGAAGAACCCGGTGTCGTTGATCACCTTGCCGTAGTTGGCGAGGGTCATCTTGTCGAAGATCTTCGCCGGGTGCAGGTAGTCGTTGTCGTCCGGCCCGAGCGAGATGTACGCGATGTACAGCACCGGGAAGAGCGCGATCAGGCTGGCGACGATCAGGGCGCCGTGCGCGAGCGCGGCGGCCAGCGGCGAGGACCGGCCGCGGCGGCGGACCTTGGCGGGGCGCTCGGTGGTGGCCGCTCCGGCGGCGGGGCGGTCGGCGGTGAGTGTCATGGGGCTGCCTGCCTGGTCGGGTTCCTCGGTCGGGGAAGCGGTCTCGGGGCTCATCCGTTGGCCTGCTCGTTCCGGGCCAGCCAGCGGCGGTAGAAGCTGGTGAAGACGACCAGGATCGACAGCAGCAGGATGCCGTAGGTCGCGGACTGCGCGTAGTCGGAGGGCTGTTGGCCGAAGCCGAGGCGGTAGGCCCAGGTGACCAGGATCTGCGCGTCGGGGGCGCCGGAGCCGAACAGCAGGAAGATGACCGCGAACTGGTTGAAGGTCCAGATCACGCCGAGCAGCACGACGGTGGAGGAGACGGTCCGCAGGCCGGGCAGGGTGACGTAGCGGAAGCGCTGCCAGGGGCTGGCGCCGTCCATCTCGGCGGCCTCGTACAGCTCGCTCGGGATCGACTGGAGCCCGCCGAGCAGCGAGATCATCATGAACGGCACGCCGACCCAGGTGTTGACCATGATCGCGGCGGCCTTCTGCGCCAGCGGGTCGGAGAGCCAGGCCGGTTCGGGCAGGTGCAGGAAGGACAGCAGTCCGTTGACGGCGCCGCCGTCGGCGAGCATCAGCCGCCAGGAGAAGACGGTGACGAAGGTCGGCACCGCCCAGGGCAGGATCAGCACCAGCCGGTACAGGCCGCGGCCGCGCATCTTCCGGTTGAGCAGCATCGCCAGGGCCAGGCCGATGGTGTAGTGCAGGACGACGCAGATCGCGGTCCAGGCCACCGTCCAGATGAAGTGCGACCAGAAGCGGTCGTACGCGGTCGGCCCCCACAGCACGTCCGCGTAGTTGTCCAGCCCGACGAAGTCGAAGCTGTCGGGGATGTGGTTGACGCCGATCTGCCGGCCGACGTTGAGGCTGGTGGCGTTGGTCAGGGTCAGGTAGATGCCGCGCACCAGCGGGTAGCCGACCAGCACCCCCAGGACGATCACGACCGGCGCGATCATCGCGTAGGCGTACCAGTACTTCGAGTACGACAGCCTGATGCGCTGTACGACCGCAACTGCCATGGGTTGACACCTTCTCCGGGAGGTCCGCCGCCTGCCTCGGCGACTGCTGGGGGGCTGGACGGGTCCGCCCGGCCCACCGTCAGGTGTGGGCCGGGCGGCCGATCTCTTACTTGGTGAAGTCCGGGAGGAGCTTCGCGTAGTCGGTGGCGGTGGCGTCCAGGCCGGCCTTGGTGTCGCTCTGGTCCTGGACGATCTTGCCGAGGTTGGTGCCGAAGGAGCCGAACAGCGAGGCGTACTCGGGCAGTTCGGGGCGCGGCTGGGCGGAGGGCAGGATCGCCTGGAAGTCCGCGATGCCGGGGTTGGCCTTGACCTCGGCGGTGTAGGCGTCGCTGCGGGTGGGCAGGGTGCCGTTCTTCAGCGCGAGGAAGGTCTGGCTCTCGGCGGAGGTGAGGAACGCGGCGAGCTTCTCGGCGGCGGCCTTGTGGGCGGCGTCGGAGCCGGCGTAGACGGAGACGTTGTGGCCGCCGGTGGGGGCGCCGCCCTTGCCGGTGGAGCCGTTCGGGACGGCGGCGATGCCGAGGTTCTTCGGGTCGGCGAACGCGGCGCCCTTGTAGACGTTGGTGACCTCCCACGGGCCCTGGATGATCGCCGCGACCTTGCCGCTGTTGAAGGCGTCCATCATGTGCGCGTAGGCGTCGGTGGTGACGTCGGCCTTGACCGTGCCGGGCGAGGTGAACATCGACTTGTAGGTGTCGACCGCCTTGACGGCCTCGGCCGAGTTGACGGTGATCTTCTTGCCGGCGGCGTCCACCATGTTGGTGCCCTCGCCGTACAGGAACGGCATCGCGTAGTAGCCGTCCGCGGCCTTCAGCCAGAAGCCGTCGACGCCGGCCTTCTCCTTCAGCTGGGCGGCGTCGGCCTTGAGCTCGTCCCAGGTGGTGGGGGCGGCGGTGATGCCGGCCTTGGCGAAGAGCTCCTTGTTGTACATCAGGGCCAGGGTGTCGGTGACCAGCGGGACGCCGTAGACCTTGCCCGAGTACGTGGCCTGCTTGATCAGCGAGGGCTGGAAGACGGAGGCGTCGGTCAGCGCGGGGGTGCCGTCCAGCGGCTCCAGGTAGCCGGCCTTGGCGAAGGCGGAGGTCCAGCCGACCTCGGAGCGGAAGACGTCCGGGGCGCCCTTGGCGCCCATCGCGGTCTGCAGCTTGTTCTGCGCGGTGTCGAACGGCACGTTGACGAAGTTGACCTTGACGTTCGGGTTCGCGGCCTCGAACTTCTTGACCAGTTCCTGGTAGTTCGGCGCCTCGTTGGTGGCGTTCGAGGTGTCCCAGTAGGTGAGGGTGACCGGTCCGCCGTCGCCCTTGGCGTCCGAGCCGGAGCCGCTGCTGCCACAGGCCGCCATGGTGACTGCGAGAGCCGCAACGAGAGCGGAGGCCGCGATGCCACGCCGCATGGAAACTCCTTGAAAGGTGGGGGTGCCCGAGAGGGAGGAGGACCGCGCATAATGGCTGTCCCGAGCCGACTGCGCCGTTGCGGCCGTCGGGCTTGAGCAGGAACGTAACAGCGCAGCAACCGGGACTGAAAGTCCTTGCAGCAAATTTCTGCAAGGCGGCGGAGATCGTTACGTCCACGTGTCCTTGGAGTTGCCGCCGCGCGCCTTGACCATCCGTCGCCTTGCGGAAACTCCTTGCGGTCGACCGGCCCCGGATCAGCCGAAGAGGCCCCCGGGAGCAGCGCTCCCGGGGGCCTCGGCGAGGCTCGGCCGGTCAGCCGTCGGTGCCCAGCCGCAGCACCGTGGTCGAGCGGAACTCCTGCCCCGGCCGCAGCTCGGTCGACGGGTAGGACGGCTGGTGCGGCGAGTCCGGGTGGTGCTGGGTCTCCAGCGCCACCCCGGCGTACGGGCCGTAGGCCGTCCCGGACGGGCCGGTGACCGAGCCGTCGAAGCCGTTCGCGGTGTACACCTGGAGGCCCGGCTCGGTGGTCAGCACCTCCAGGGTCCGCCCGCTGCCCGGGTCCGCCAGCAGCGCGGCCCGCACCGGCGGCCCGTCCGCGGGGCGCTCGCGCAGCACCCAGTTGTGGTCGTAGCCGCGGGAGGACTTCAGCTGCGGGTGCTCCTCGGCGATGCCCGCGCCGATCGGCCGGGCGGTGGTGAAGTCGAACGGGGTGCCCGCCACCGGCTCGTACGGGCCGTACGGGATCTGCCGCTCGTCCACCGGCGTGTACGCGTCCGCGTCGAGGGTCAGCAGGTGGCCCAGCACGTCGCCGCGGCCCTCGCCGGCCAGGTTGACGTAGGCGTGGTTGGTCAGGTTGACCACCGTCGGCTTGGTGGTCACCGCCCGGTAGGAGATCGCCAGCTCGGAGCCGGCGAGCGTGAAGTCGACCCGGACGTCCAGCGCGCCCGGGAAGCCCTGGTCGCCGTCGGGCGAGTGCAGGTGCATCCGCACCCCGCCGGGGATCTCCTCGGCGTCCCACACCCGGTGCGCGAAGGAGTCGGGGCCGCCGTGCAGGGTCACGCCGCCGCCGGTGGGCAGCAGCGGGTGGTCCTCGCCGTCGACGGTGATCCGGCTGTCCGCGATCCGGTTGGCGTACCGGCCGACGGTGGCCCCGTAGTGCTTGGCCGGGCCGAGCAGGGTGCGCACGTCCCGGCTGGTGAGCAGCAGTTGGGCCGGGTTGCCGGAGCGGTCCGGGGCGGTCAGGGTGTGCAGCGCGGCGCCGAGGGTGATGACGGTCGCCTCGACCGGGCCGGACCGCAGCGTCCAGCGCTCCAGCCCCATCCCGGCGCCGGAGTGGTCGTACGGTGCCCGGTGCACCTCGGTGGGCGCGGCCGACGCGGTCATGGGACTGCTCCTCAGTTCGTGATCACCCTGCCGGGTCAGCGTAGCCCGACCCGGCGCGCGGACCGGCGACCCGCCCCGCGCGCCGACAGGATCGGCCGAACCGTCAGTCGGACTGCCCCGGGCCGTCGGCGGGCAGCCCGAGCGCGTCCGCGAGCCCCTCCGGGCCGGTGCCGAGCTTGCGGTGCACGGCGGCCAGCCGCTGCTTGACGATCCCCAGCGGGAGGCCCAGCTCCTCGGCGATCCGCTGCGGCGGCAGCGGCCGGACCGCGAGCCGGGCCACCTCCAGCTCGTGCGGGTTGAGGGTGTCCTTGGCCGGGGCCAGCGGACGGCTCGGCTGCAGCCCGGCCGAGGAGAGCACGTTGCGGGCCCGCACCTCCAGCCCGTCCGCGCCGCAGTGCTTGGCCAGCTCCATGCCCTGGTACAGGTGTTCCGCGGCCTCCAGGCTGCGGCCGACCTGCACCAGCGCCGCGCCCAGGTCGACCAGGGCGTGCGCGTGCTCGTAGCCGGCCGGGGAGCGGCCCAGCCAGCCGACCGCCTCCTGGAGCAGCTCGACGGCGTGCGCGCCCTCCCAGACGCTGGCGGCCAGCCGCAGCGCGGTGCCGATCGCGGACGGCGAACCGGAGACCTTGGCCCGCTCCACCGCGTCCTCGCCGTTCTTCCGGGCGGACGGCAGGTCCTGGTGCGCCATCGCCACCGCCAGGTAGCCGGCCCACGGGGCGTGCACGGTGGAGCGCCAGCCGCGCTTGTCCAGCCGGGTGCCGGTCTCGGCGAGCACCTCGACGGCCATCCCGTAGTCGCCGCGCGAGATCAGCAGCTTGCCGTAGATGGTGGCCACGTCGGGCAGCAGCAGCGCGGTCTGGTGGTAGGGCGGCAGGAAGCGGTACTTGACCGCGATCTCCCACGCCTCGTGGTCGCGGCCGCGGGCCAGCAGGGTGTCGATCAGCGCGCCGACCAGGTTCCAGGTCAGCGGCAGGCCGGCGCCCATCCGGTCGGCGATCCGCAGGCCCCGGCGCAGGAAGTCCTCGGCCTCCGGGAGGAAGCCGCGGCGCAGCCGGGCGTAGCCCATCAGGAAGTAGGCGAAGCCCCGGTGCGCGCCGCTCCACCCGGCGATCTCGAACTCCAGGATGGCGGAGCTGAACAGCTTCTCGGCGCGGGCGAGTTCGTCGTTGTAGGCGAAGCACAGGCCGAGCAGCGCGGGCAGTTCGAAGTTCCAGGTGGTGTTGGTCCAGCCGAGGCCGCGCGGCAGCCGGCCGTCGACCAGGGCGTCCTCGGCGGCCCGCAGCGCCTCGGTGGCGTTGCCGCCCTGGAGCGTGAGGTCCCAGGCGTACAGCGCGCGGACCGGGCGGGCCACCTCGCTGTCCGGGTCGACCTCGGCGACCAGCCGGCGGACCCGCGCGGCGCGCCCGGGGCCGTCCGCCTCGTCGCGTTGCAGGGCGGTGTAGAGCAGGTGGGCGACCAGCAGCCGGACCCGGCCGGGGCCCTCGGGGGCGCGCTCGGACTCGTCCAGGCAGAGCGCGGCGGCCGCGCTCAGGTCGCCGCCGTGGGCGATCACCTCGGAGAGCCGGAACACCGCCTCGACCCGCAGGTCGGGGCTGAGGCCGTCCTCCATGTCGATGGCGCGGCGCAGTTGGTTGGCGGTGGCGCCGGGGTCGGTGAGCAGGCTGGCGCAGGCCAGCTCGTACAGCACCTCGGCCTGGTCCTCCTCGTCCGGCGGCTCGTTCAGGGCGCGCTCCAGACAGCGGCGGGCGGCCTCGGGGGCGCCGATGGCCAGGTTCTCGGCGGCGGCCCGGCGCAGTTTGCGCACGATGACGTCGTCGCCCTCGCCGGGGTGGGTCTCCAGCAGGTGGCGGGAGGAGGAGAGCAGCGAGCCGCCGCTGTTCTCGATCGCGGTGGCGGCCATGCCGTGCATCCCGGTGCGGACGGCGGGCGGGATCGACTGGTAGATCGAGGTGGCGATCAGCGGGTGGACGAACTCCAGCCTGCCGTTGGGCTGGCTGGTGAGGACCCGCATCCGGCGCAGCACCTGGATCGACTCGGCGGCCTGCGCCGGGCCCTGCCCGCAGATCGTGGCGGCCAGCTCCTCCTTGATCTCGGTGCCGAGCAGCGCGGCGGCCCAGGCGAAGCGCAGCACGGTGGTGCCGAGCTTGTCGAGCCAGTAGTCCCGGCCCTCGCCGCGGGCGGCCGCGGCCAGGTCGCGCAGCCGGGGCGAGTTCTCCTCGACCGGTTCCAGGTTCTGGTCGCGGACCTCGCGCAGCAGCGCCACCGTGTCGTACGGGGCGCCGGCGGTGACCGCCCAGACCTGGCGGCAGAACGCGTCGTCGGCCTCGGCGAACTCGCCGTGCACGATGGCGGCCACCGAGACCGGGTTGAGCGGCAGCAACTCGTGCTTGCGGGCGGCCCGTTCGTGGATCTGCTGGGCCAGCGCGCGGGCCTCGTCCTCGAACTCGTGCCGGTAGGCGAAGACCAGCAGCACGGGCAGTTCGCGGGCGCGCACCGCGAAGGACGCCAGCCAGGTCAGCGACTCCTGGTCGACGGCGTGCAGGTCGTCGACGATCACCACCAGCGGGGCGCGCCGGGGCGCGAGCTGGGTGATGACGAAGTCCAGTCCGTCGCGGACGCTCTGCGGGTCGATCCGCTCGACCTCGTCGGACGGCGGGGCCAGTCCGATGGCCGGCGCGACGATGTTGTGCCAGCTGCCGAACACCTCCTCGACCTCGTCCTCGTCCAGGTCGCTGAGCACCGGCAGGAGCAGTTGCCGCAGCACCCGGAACGGCTCCCGGCGCTGGCGCTCGCTGCCCCGGGCGAACAGCACGGTCGAGTCCTGGCGGGCACCGGCGATCCGGCGGACCTGCTCCAGCATCGAGGTCTTGCCGATGCCGGGCGAGCCGGAGAAGACCAGCAGTTCGCCGATCTTCAGGCCGCCCGCGGCGAATTCGCGGCACAGCCTGTCCACGGCCTGATCGACGGAACGCAGTTCCTGATCGCGTTCCCAAAGCCGCTGACCGACCGCGCCCGCGGCGGCCTCCCACTCCTGCGGCCCGTTCTGCTCTTCGGCCACGTCCGTCCCTCCGCCTCGCCGTCCGGCACTCCGTTCCCGACCTTAGCGCCGTCGCGGGCCGCGCGGGCGGCGTTCGTGCAGGCAGCGGCACCTGACGCAGGGTTAGACGGTATAGGCCGGGGCAAATCCCTTACCAGCCATGACATCTGACGATCCGATCGGATAACTTTCAGACCACAAAGGTGTAGTGGATCTTCGCCGGGGAAGGCCATCGCCGGGACCGCGCACCCTGATCAGCGGCGCACCGGAAACAGGCTGCACTGGAGACACGTTGGCTGCAATACCCCCGCTCTTCTGCCCCATCCCGTCCGGCCTGCACCCCGATCACGAAGCCGTCGGCAAGAGCACCGAACTCTGGCTCGAAACGATGGGATTCGCCGCGGACGCGGAACGGCGGCGCCGTCTCCTCGCCATCGGCGCGCACGAGTTCGTCTGCCGGATAGCCAAGGACGCGGACGGCACCACCGGGCTGGAACTGGTCTCGCAGTGGCTGTGCAGCATGCTCACGCTGGACGACGAGTGGGACACCGGCAGGCTCAGCCGGGACCCCTCCCGTGTACTCACCATAGCAGCCACACTACTGGCTGTTATCAATTCGCCGAATTCCCATCCGGACGAGACCGACCTCTACGTCGCCTCGGTGCGCGACGTGTTCGCCCGGGCCCGCGACTGGGCCCCCGCGCTGTCGGTCAAGCGCTGGGCGGACAGCCAGCTGGAGTCCTTCATGGGCGCCGCCGCCATCGTCGCCTACCGCACCGAGCGCCGGCCGATGACGCTCTCCGAGTACCTGACCATCGGCCCGCTGGACCGCGGCAGCCGCTCCTGCATCGAGATCATCGAGGTCTGCGAGCGCACCGCCATCCCGCAGTCCCAGCTGGACTCGCCCCGGGTGCACGCGCTGACCGAGGCCGCCAAGTTCCTGGTGCTCGTCTCGGCCGACGTCTACTCCTTCCGCCGCGAGGACGACCACGGCGCGCTGGAGAGCAACATCGTGGACGCGCTCCAGCGGCACCTGGACTGCGGCCGGGAGCAGGCCCTGCTGGAGGCCGCCGCCCTGCACGACCGCACCATGTGCCTGTTCCTCCGCCTCGCCGACCGCACCTCCCGCCGGGCCGGGGCCGAACTGCGGCGCTACATCCAGCAGTTGTCCAACATGGTGAGCGGGAACCTGGAGTGGGGGTTCACCTCCGCCCGCTACACCGAGCGCACCCCCGGGACGCTCCCGACCGCCGAACGCGCCGAACGGCCCGCCGACGGCCGGCTCACCCCGCCGCCCTACCCCGAGGTCGCCTGGTGGTGGGACCAGCTGTGGTGACGGCCGGCCCCGACGGACCGCTCCCGGCGCTCCCGGCGCTCCCGGCGCTCCCGGCGCTCCCGGCACCGTTCGAGCCGTGACGCGCCGCTCAGGCCAGCAGCCTGGCCTTCGCCGCGGCGAACTCCTCCGGGGTGAGCAGCCCCTGCTGCACCAGCTCCGCCAACCGGGTCAGCTTGTCCGCCACGTCCTCCCCGCCGGGAGCAGGGGCCGGAGCGGCGGCGGCGGGCACGGGTGCCGGCGCGGCCTGCTGCTGCGCGGCCCGGTCCTGCTCGGCCCGCAGCTCAGCGATCGCCTCGTCCTGGCCCTGCTCGTCGGCAGCCCGCCGGGCCCCGGCCCGGCCCGCGGCGTACGCGGCGCCGCCCACCACCAGCCCGCGGGCCAGCGGACGGCCCACCGGGCGGACCACCCGCACCGGCCGGATCGGCCTCATCGGTCGGAACACGCCGTCCTCACTCTCCCGCCGCGACGCGCGCCTCGGCGGCGCGGACGGCCTCTTCGATGTTCTCCGGCGGGATGCGCACCCCGGAGGCGATCCGGCCGCCGGCCGCGCGCAGCGCCGCGGCGGCCTCCTCGGCCCACAGGTGCTCGACCAGCACGATCAGCGCCGCGCTGCCGGGCTCCAGCAGTTCGGCCACCTCCTGGGCGTCCTCCGGCCCGATCAGCGGCAGCTCCTCCTCGTCCAGGCCCGCGACGCCCCGCAGGTGTGCGAAGTCGGTCAGCTCCCCGTAGGTCGCCTCGCCCCCGGCGTCCCGGACGACCGCCAGCGAGTCGATCACCCGGACCCCGGCCGCGTCCCGCAGGCGGACCAGCACGCCGGCCGCCTCGGCGGTGACGGTCGCCTCCGGGAAGGTCAGGACGAGCAGTTCGGCCGGTCCCATCGGGGGCCTCCTTCCGTGGGCGAATCCCCGGTGTTCCTCGTGTCGCGCATAGCGGGATCAGATCACACGGATGCCGCAGGGGCGCGGCACGCCACGCGGTCGGCGGACCGGCCCCGGCTCCGGGTGGCCCAAGGCGGCTGGCGGCCGGCGGCCCGCCGTGGTCCCGTCGAGGCAGGACAAGATCCACCGTCAAGGAGCCACCCGCCATGACCATCGCCGTCGACAAACTCTCCGACCCGGCCGTCCGCCGCCTGCTCGGCGCCGTCAACTCCGGTGACCGGGACGCCTTCTTCGCCGCCCTGACCGAGGACGCCACGATGTCCGACGACGGCTCGGAGCGCGACCTGGCGGACTGGGTGGACCGGGAGATCTTCTCCTCGCACGGGCACATCGAGGTGCAGACCGAGAAGTCCGGCGGGCGCGCCGTGGTCGCCGACTACCGCAACGACACCTGGGGCGAGATGCGCACCGCCTGGCGCTTCACCGTCGCCCCGGACGGCCGGGTCAGCCGCTTCGAGACGGGCCAGGCCTGACGCCCGGCCCGGCCCCGCGCCGTCCGTTCCGCCCGCTCCCGGGCGCCGGTCTCAGCCCCGCCAGGCACTGCCGGACGGCTCAGCCCCGCTCCGCCAGGCACCGCCGGACGGCGGCGATCAGCGCCCGGGAGCGGACGTCCCCGGTGACGCCCGGCTGCATGCCGTTGGTGACGTAGCCGAAGCCGATGCCCAGCTCCGGGTCGGCGAAGCCCAGCGAACCGCCCCGGCCCGGGTGGCCGAAGCTCGCCGGGGAGGCCATCGGCGAGGTGCCGCCGTGCCGGAAGAAGCCCTGGCCGAAGACGGTGTTGACGATCAGCACCCGGTCCGGTCCCTGCACCGAGGGGCCGGCCGCCTCGGCCAGCGTGCCGGGCTCGAACAGCGCGGGCAGCCGCTGCCCGGGCGCGTCGGCCCGGTCGGCGGCGCCGATCAGCGCCGCGTAGAACCGGGCCAGCGAACGGGCGGTGCCGATCCCGCCCGCGCCCGGCACCTCGACCGCCTGCACCGCCGGGTCGTTCAGGTCCACGCTGCTGCGCACCGCGCCGAACGAGCGGGCGGTCAGCGAGTGCGGGTCCCGGTAGGCGTCCAGCACGGACTGCTTGGGGCGCATCCGCATCCCGCCGGGCGCGAGCCGGGCCGCCTCCGGCGCGGGCAGGTCGACCAGCCGGCCGACCCGGCCGGCCGCGGCGGGGGGCAGGCCGATCCACAGGTCCAGGCCGAGCGGGGCGGCGATCTCCTCCGCGAAGTACCGGCCCACGCTGCGGCCCCCGGCCCGCCGGACCACCTCGCCGACCAGCCAGCCGAAGGTCAGCGGGTGGTACCCGTGCGCGGTGCCGGGCTCCCAGGCGGGGGCCTGGGCGGCGACGGCCGCGGCGGCCGGCTCCCAGGCCAGCACGTCCTCGATCCGCAGCGGCACGTCCAGCGCGGGCAGCCCGGCCTGGTGCGAGAGCAGCCAGCGCACCGGCACCCGCCCCTTCCCGGCCTGCGCGAACTCCGGCCAGTACGAGGCCACCGGCGCGTCCAGGTCGAGCAGCCCGCGCTGCGCGAGGTGCAGCGCGGCGGAGGCGGTCAGCCCCTTGGTGACGGACCGCAGCACCTGCGCCGTCCCCTCCCCCCAGCCGACCGCCGGGGCCGGCCGGGCCCCGACCTCCGGCCGGGCGTCCCCGCCCCACAGGTCGACCACCTTCCGCCCGTCGAGGTACAGCGCGAAGGCCGCGCCCAACTCCCCGTACTCCCGGAAGTTGCCCGCGAAAGCCTCCCGGACCGGCTCGAACCCGGCCGCCGCGAACCCCTGGATCTGCTGGTTCTCCACCCTTCCACCCTAGACAACCGCGCTCCCCCGCGATCACTTCGCGGTCCTCCGGGGTCCCCCGGGTTGCTCCGGGTTGCTCCGGCGTCACTCCACCGTCCACCCGATGTGCCCGATGCCCGAGGAGTAGACGGCGCAGTGGCCGGAGGACTCCTCGGTCCGGCCCGGCAGGGCCGTCACCGAGTTGCCCGTCACGTCCGGCGCCCAGCCGCAGACGATGTCGGCGTGGAAGGTGACCGGGGAGCCGGTGTTGTTGGTGCAGTCGACGCCTCCGTACAGCGGGTCGTTGTGGTGGATCCAGGTGGTGCAGTCCAGGCCCGAACGGACCGACCCGACGGCGGCGGCGGCCCGGGCTGGGGCCGGGGCGGCCGAGGCGGGCAGCGCGGTGCCGAACGCGACCAGGGCGGCGGCGACGGACAGGACGGCGGCGCGGTTCTTCAACTCTGCTCCTCGGATCGGTTCCTGACGTTCCGTCCGGGTCATTCCCGGGCCGATCCCTGCGTATACCAACTCTTTCGGGTGACGCCGCCGCGGACCGCCGGCGCCCGCCACAATGGCGGACATGGACACTCCCGCCACCGGCCCGGCCACCGGCTCCGACGCCGGCCCCTTCACCGGCCCCGCCACCCACCTCGACGAGATCCTCGACGTGGTCGACGAACAGGACCGGGTGCTGCGTACCGCCCCCCGCTCCGAGGTCTACCGCGACGGCCTGATCCACCGCTGCGTCTTCGTCCTGGTCCGCGACCCGCGGGGCCGGATCTTCACCCACCGCCGCACCGACACCAAGGCGTTCGCCCCCGGCGCCCACGACTGCTTCGTCGGCGGCGTGGTCGGCGCCGGCGAGAGCTACCCCGAGGCCGCCGTCCGGGAGGCCGAGGAGGAGCTCGGCGTCACCGGCATCCGCACCCGCCCGCTGTTCCGCTTCCTCTACACCGACGGCGACCGCTACAGCTGGTGGTCCGACGTCCACGAGGCCGAGTGGGACGGCCCGGTGCACCCCCAGGAGTCCGAGGTCGCCTGGTACGACTGGCTCACCGAGGAGCAGCTCGCCGAACGGCTCACCAGCTGGGAGTTCGTCCCGGACGGCCGCGAGGCGTACCGCCGCTACCTGGAGCGGCGCGCCACCGCCTGACCGCCGACCGTCCCGCCCCGTCCCGCCGCCCCGGCCGCGCCCCCGGGCCCTCGTCGCCCCCGGCCGGGCCCGAAGAACTAGGGTGGGCCGCATGGCTTCCCGTACGCCGCCCGCGGCCCCCCTCGCGGAGGAACAGCGTCCCGCCTCCCGCGCGCCCCGGCGGCGGCTGAGCGTCGACGAGCGCCGCGAGCAGCTGATCGCGGTGGCGCTCCAGCTGTTCTCGGACCGCGCGCCCGAGGACGTCTCGATCGACGACATCGCCGCCGCCGCGGGCGCCTCCCGCCCGCTGGTGTACCACTACTTCCCGGGCAAGCAGGCCCTGTACGAGGAGGCGCTGCGCCGGGCCGGGCGCGAGCTGGCCGGGCGGTTCGAGGAGCCCGGCGAGGGTCCGCTCTCCGAGCGGCTGTACCGCGTCATGGGCCGCTACCTCGACTTCGTGCAGTCCCACGCGGCCGGTTTCACCGCCCTGCTGCGCGGCGGCTCGGTCGCCGCCAGCCCGGACGCGGACGCCGTCATCGACCAGGTCCGGCGGGCCGCGCAGGAGCAGATCCTGCTGCACCTCGGCGTCCCGGTGCCCAGCCCGGCCCTGCGCCGGACCGTCCGGGCCTGGATCGCCAACGCCGAGATCAGCTCGCTGGACTGGCTCTCCGACCGGCCCGTCCCGGTCGAGGCGCTCCAGCTCCAGCTGGTCCAGGAGCTGGTCGCGGCGCTCGCCGTCACCGCCACCCGCGACCCGGAACTGGCCGCCCTGCTCGGCGAGTTCTTCGCCACCGAACGCCCCGACGGGCCGACCGCCCGGCTGCTCCGCGACCTCGCCGCGACCTTCGCCGCCCCCGCCCTCACCGAGTCCCTGTTCCGGCTCGCCGCCCCGCCCGCCCCCTGACCTCCCGTCGCCCCCGGCCAACCCGCCGTCCGCGCCGTCGCGGTCTGATAAGAATTGGCTGAACTGTCCACACCCGAGAACGAGGGGGCTCGGCGAATGACGCAGGACGGCTTCGCCGCCGCAGACCGGATCACGGCCACGCTGGACGCGGCGTGCGCCGCACTTCTCGGCAGCCGCGCCACCCACTACCGGGCCGACGCGCTCACCGCGTTCCGCCGCTCCGAACACCCCGCCGCCAAGGCCCTGTTCGGCCTGCGGATCAGCCAGATCGGCCCCGGCCTGCTCGCCGTGCCCCGGCTCGGCACCGTCGTCGAGGTGTCCGGCAACCGCCGTCCGAACGCCGCCGCCGGCCGCGAGGCCGTCCCGGTGCTGGCCCAGCGCTACGGGGCGTCGGCGCTCGGACTGACCGACGTGTCGGCGGCCTCCGCGCTGCGGCTCTCCGCCGAGCCGGTCGGGCTGGACGAGGAGGGCGTGGCCGGGTTCACCCGGGCGCTCGCCGCGCTCGCGGAGCCGAGGGCGACGGTGGCGCCCGACGAGCTGCCGACCGGCTCGGGGGTGGAGGCCCGGCTGGTGGTGCCGCCCGCGTTCCACACCCTGACCGTCCGCGGCTCGGGCAACGCGCTCTCCGCGCACCTGGCGGAGACCGCCGAGGAGGTGTTCTCGGGCGGCACCCCGGCCGAGCGCAACGACTTCGCGGTGGTCGCGGCGATGCTGGCCGAGCGGTTCGCGGCGGCGGACGTCGCGTACGCGGGGGTCGGCGCCCTGCTGGTGAACGGCCGGCGCTCCCGGGTGTCGCTGGTGGTGTCGACCGTCCGGTGCGCCCAGCCGATCCAGGACCTGGCGGTGGACCTGTCCACCGAGCGCCCGTACGCCGAGGTGTGGACGGTGCTGCTGCCGTCCGGCCCGGCCGCGCTGCTGGTGGAGACCCGGGCCGTCCCCGCGCTGAAGGAGCTGCGGGACGAGAGCCCGAGCGGCCGGGTGGTGAGCACCGCGGTCGAGGCGTTCCTGCCGATGCCGGACGGCGCCACCGTGCTGACCGTCCAGCTGACCACCTCGGACACCGAGGACTGGGACGTGTACACCGAGGTCTTCGCGGACCTGCTCTGCACGGTCCAACTCGCCTGGGACGGCGTGGCGGTGGCCCCGACCCCGGTCCCGGTGGGCCGGACCGTCCCGGCGCAGCCGCCAGCCGCACCCGCACCCGCGACGGTGCCCGCGCAGGCCGCCGTCCCGACCCCCGCCCCGACGGCGCCGACGGCCCCGCCGGTACAGGCCCCGACGCCGGTCGCCGCGCCCGAACAGCCCGACAGCCCGTCGGGGACGGCGGTACGGGTACCGCCCTCCGACTTCAATCCGTTCGGCACCCCGGCCCCGGGCGACCTGCCCGCCCAGACCACCGCCTCCCCGGTGCCGGCCTCCACGGACGCGTTCGCCACGCCCACCACCGCCCCGGCCGCCGCCGAGGAGCGGGAGGAGGCCGACCCCACCAAGGGCCGACTGGTCAACGTCCCGCCCCCGGACTTCAACCCCTTCGCCGCAACC
>NZ_QLLT01000046.1 GCF_003259315.1 Kitasatospora sp. SolWspMP-SS2h
GTGATGCTCCGGGAGTCGGTGCGTGCGCTGGCGGAGGCGAAGATCGCTCCGTTCGCGGCGGCGGTGGACGAGGAGGGGCGTTTCCCGCAGGAGGCGTTGGACGCGTTGCGGGCGGCGGAGCTGCACGCGGTGCACGTGCCGGAGGAGTTCGGTGGTGCGGGGGCGGACGCGTTGGCGACGGTGCTGGTGATCGAGGAGGTGGCGCGGGTGTGCGCGTCGTCGTCGTTGATCCCGGCGGTGAACAAGCTGGGGTCGCTGCCGGTGCAGCTGTCGGGGTCGCGGGAGTTGAAGGCGAAGTACCTGGGGGCGCTGGCGCGCGGCGAGGGGATGTTCTCGTACTGCCTCTCGGAGCCGGAGGCGGGTTCGGACGCGGCGGGGATGCGGACGCGGGCGGTGCGCGACGGGGACTTCTGGGTGCTGAACGGGGTGAAGCGGTGGATCACCAACGCGGGGGTGTCGGAGTTCTACACGGTGATGGCGGTGACCGATCCGGAGAAGCGTTCCAAGGGGATCTCGGCGTTCGTGGTGGAGAAGGGCGACGCGGGCGTCTCGTTCGGGGCGCCGGAGAAGAAGCTGGGGATCAAGGGCTCGCCGACGCGTGAGGTGTACTTCGACGACGTGCGCATCCCGGCGGAGCGGATGATCGGCGCGGAGGGCACGGGCTTCGCCACGGCGATGCGCACGCTGGACCACACCCGGGTCACCATCGCGGCGCAGGCGCTGGGCATCGCGCAGGGCGCGCTGGACTACGCCAAGGGCTACGTGAAGGAGCGGCGGCAGTTCGGCAAGCCGATCGGCGACTTCCAGGGCGTGCAGTTCATGCTGGCCGACATGGCGATGAAGCTGGAGGCGGCCCGGCAGCTCACCTACGCGGCGGCGGCCAAGTCCCAGCGCTCGGACGGCGACCTGACGTTCTTCGGGGCGGCGGCCAAGTGCTACGCGTCGGACGCGGCGATGGAGATCACGGTGGACGCGGTGCAGCTGCTGGGGGGGTACGGGTACACCCGGGACTACCCGGTGGAGCGGATGATGCGGGACGCGAAGATCACCCAGATCTACGAGGGCACCAACCAGGTCCAGCGCATCGTCATGGCCCGCAACCTCCCCTGACCGGAGGGTTCCGCCCGGCGCGGACCGGCGGCCTCAGGACCGCGGGTCCGCGCCGGCCTGCTCGTGCACCCGCTGCCGCTCGCCGACCTTCCGGGCCGGGGCGCCGGCCCAGATCTCCCCGGGCCCGGTCGAGCGGGTGAGGACGGCGTTGGCGCCGACGACGGTGTCGGCCCCGACGGTCAGGGTGCCGCTCTTGCAGACGATCTTCGCGCCGGCGCAGACCACCACGCCGTCCTCCAGCACCACCCGCCGCATCGCGGAGAGCTCCTGCGGGACCCACGGGTCGGCCCGGCCGATGGTGACGCCGTTGTAGAGCGTGACGTTCGCGCCCAGCGTGGTGTACGGGTGCAGGACGGTGCCGAAGCCGCGGTGGAAGACCACCAGGCCGGGGCCGATCTCGGCGGCGGCCGGGACCTCCACCCCGTACAGGGCCAGGGCCTCCTGGACCAGGCGGCCGACCAGCCGGCTTCGGCGGCGGTAGATGAGGGAGGTCACCAGCGACATGGCGGACATTGTCCCGCCGGCCGACCCGGCGCGCCGCCGACGACGCGCCCCGCGGCGGCAGTTCGGATTCGCCGTGCGAATTCCGGACGCCGCCCCGGGGCGCTCCCGCTCAGCGGGCGGTCACTTGGTGTCGGGGACGGGGGTGTCGTTCCTCATCGCGTCGAAGACCGCCTTGGACTTCGCCGCGTCCCACTTCACCGCGGACTCGCCGGTGGGGGTGCGGTAGTCGGCGTTGCCGATCGGGACGGTGATCGTCCTGCCGTCGCCGCCGGTGACGCCCTTCATGGCGAGGAACATCGAGCCGAGGTCGCTCAGCCCGGCGTCGTCGTCCACGATCACGGTGTCCAGCCCGGCCGAGACCAGCGGGTAGAAGGTGAACGGGTTGAGCAGGGTGGTCGGCGAGGCGGCCTGCTTGGCGAGGGCGCCGAGGAACTTCTGCTGGTTGCGCATCCGGCCGAGGTCCTGGTCGGCCATCTGGTGGCGCTGCCGGACGAAGGCCAGGGCCTGCTTCCCGTCCAGGGTCTGGGTGCCAGCCTGGAGGTCGAGGCCGGAGTCCTTGTCCTTGACCGGCCGGTCGATGGTCATCTCCACGCCGCCGACGGCGTCCACCAGGCCGACGAACCCGGCGAAGCCGATCTCCGCGTAGTGGTCGATCCGCAGGTCCATGCTGGTCTCGACGGTCTGCACCAGCAGCCGCCCGCCGCCCGCCGCGAAGGCCGCGTTGATCTTGCGGGTGGCGGCCGGGACGGTCTTGCCGCTGCCGGAGGTGTCCTGGTGGGCCGGGATCTGCACCCAGGAGTCGCGCGGGATCGACATCAGGGTGTTCCCGTTGTCCCCGATGTGCAGGATCATCATCGAGTCGCTGCGCTTGCCCTCGGCGGAGCCGGTGTGCAGGTCCTGCTCGTCGGCGTCGGTCAGGCCGGCCCGGCTGTCCGAGCCGACGATCAGCCAGTTGGTGCCCTTGCCGGCCGCCGGCCGGCCCGGGTAGTCGGCCAGCACGTTCTCGTGGTGCAGCTTGCCGTCCGCCCAGAAGTAGGTGCCGATCATGGTGACCAGCAGGGCGAGGACCAGGCCCAGCACCGAGTAGCCGACCACCCGCTTGCGCGAGCGGCGCGGCCGGGCCCCGGGCGCGGCCCCGCCGGGCCGGTCCGTGCCGGGGCCGGGCGGCTGCTGCCCGTACGGGGGCCGGTCACCGCCGTACGGCGGCTGCCCGCCGTGGGCCTGCTGCCCGCCGTACGGCTGCCGCCCCTCGTCGGGGTACCGGCCCGGGCCCGGCGGGCGGCCGGTGCTCGGACGGTCCTGCTGGGCGGGGCGGGAGAGCGGGACGCCCGCGCCGCGCGGATTCAGCTCCGGCGGCAGCGGCGGCTCGCCCGCCGGTCCGCTCCGGCCCCGCGCCGCGTCGCCCTGCCCGTGTGCGCCGCCCCCCGGGCGCTCCTGCCACGTGTTCATGGGGGAAGGATGCCCGAACCGGGGGCCGCGCAGTGGTCGAGGAGCCCCCGCGGGCCCCGTTGTGGCCGTTTTGATGCAGGGCGCGGACCGTTCCGGGCCGTGTTCACCAGGCGGGCACGGCCTTGACCCGCCGAAACCGGGCGTGTTTGCATGACGGCATGGAGCAGCTTCAGGTCCTCACCCGTCGGCGGCACGTCGACCACGGTCGGGTGTCCTGCTCGCTGTGTCGCGGCTGACGCTCCCGCCGCGCGCACTCACCCCAGGCGACCCGCGCCCCCGCCGCCCCTCCTCCCCCCTTCTCCGGCCGCGCCCCGCCCGCGGCCGTACGCCCCGAGGTGACTCCATGGCCGTGATCCTGTCCGTCTCCGGCTCCCCGTCCGCGACCTCCCGCACCACCCGGCTGCTGCGCCACGTCGACCGCCGGCTCACCTCGCACGGCCACCGGGTGCGCGCCCTGGACGTCCGCGCGCTGCCCGCCGCCGCGCTGCTCGCCGCGGACACCTCGGACCCGGCGATAGCCCGGGCCGTCGAGCTGTTCGAGCAGGCCGACGGCGTGGTGGTCGGCACCCCGGTCTACAAGGCCGCCTACTCGGGCCTGCTGAAGGCCCTGCTCGACCTGCTGCCGCAGTACGCGCTGCGCGGCAAGACGGTGCTGCCGCTGGCTACCGGCGGCTCCACCGCGCACGTGCTGGCGGTGGACTACGCGCTGCGGCCGGTGCTGAACTCGATGGGCGCCGGGCACATCACCCAGGGCTGGTTCGTGCTGGACCGGCACATCGGGGTGCGCGAGGACGGCGGCACCGAGCTGGAGCGCGAGACCGAGACGCTGCTGACCCCGGTGGTGGACGCCTTCTCCGCCGCGCTCGCCCCCCGGGTGGAGTTCGCCGCCGCCGGCTGACCCCCCCCCGTCAACGCGCCGCCCCCGCCCGGGGCCCGGACCCTCAGACCGCACCGCGGCACCCCCTAGGGGAGAGGGCCCGGGCCCCGGACGCTTTCCCGGGACGGGGCTCAGCCCGGTGGAGGACGACCGGCCCCGCCCCCGGCTCCTAGCGTGGACCCACCCCCCAGCCCCACCTCCGGAGGTAGGGCTGGCCCCACCCCGAAGACGGATGCCTGCTGGATTCCGCGACCGGTGCGGCGACCGGAAGGCTGGGGGACGACGGGTGGACCCCAGAACGAGGAGCATTCAGTGACCACGGCAGCGAACGCCGCTCAACTCTCACACCTGCCGGAGCAGGCCGCCACGGCCGCCCGGGCCCGGCAGGTCACCAAGGCGTACGGCGCGGGGGAGACCCGGGTGACGGCGCTGGACGCGGTCGACGTGGACATCCAGCGCGGTCGCTTCACCGCGATCATGGGCCCCTCGGGGTCCGGCAAGTCCACGCTGATGCACTGCCTGGCCGGGCTGGACGCCGTCTCCGAGGGGCGGATCTGGATCGGCGACACCGAGATCACCGGGCTGAAGGACAGGCAGCTGACCAAGCTCCGCCGGGACAAGATCGGCTTCGTCTTCCAGGCGTTCAACCTGCTCCCCACGCTGAACGCGGTGGAGAACATCACGCTGCCGATGGACATCGCGGGACGCAAGCCCGACCGGGCCTGGCTGGAGCAGGTGATCGACACCGTCGGCCTGTCCGGCCGGCTCAAGCACCGCCCCGGCCAGCTCTCCGGCGGCCAGCAGCAGCGCGTCGCGGTGGCCCGCGCGCTGGCCGCCCGCCCCGAGATCATCTTCGGCGACGAGCCCACGGGCAACCTGGACTCCCGCTCCGGCGCCGAGGTGCTCGGCTTCCTGCGCCGCTCGGTCGACGAACTCGGCCAGACCATCGTGATGGTGACGCACGACCCGGTCGCCGCCGGCCACGCGGACCGGGTGCTGTTCCTCGCCGACGGCCGGATCGTCGACGAGATGCACAACCCCACCGCCGACACCGTCCTGACCCGCATGCGCCGTTTCGACGGCAAGCGGACCAGCTGAGCCGGGGCCGGACGACATGCTGCTCAAGACCTCGCTGCGGAGCTTCTTCGCCCACAAGTGGCGCCTGGTGCTCTCCCTGCTCGCCGTGGTGCTCTCGGTCGCCTTCGTGGCCGGCACCCTGGTCTTCTACCACACCGCCACCGGCACCTTCGACCGGCTGTTCGCCTCCACCGCCTCCGACCTCTCGGTCTCCCGGGCGGAGGACAAGATGGCCGAGCGCGGCGGCCCCGCCGCGATCCCCACCGTCCCGGTCGAGACCCGGGCGAAGATCGCCGCCGAGCCCGGCGTCAAGGCCGCCCTCGGCCAGGTCATGACCTCCACCGCCACCCTGGTCGACCCGGCCACCCACAAGGTCGTCGGCCCGACCACTGGCGCCCCCACCCTCACCGGCAACTGGACGGACACCCCGCGCAACTCGGTCGACGTCACCTCGGGCCACGTCCCGCAGGGCCCCGACCAGCTCGTGCTGGACGCCGACACCGCCCGGAAGTCCGGCCTCGGCCTCGGCTCCCGGCTGCGGATCGTCTCCGACCGCGGCGACCACGACTTCACCGTCTCCGGCATCGCCACCTTCCGCACCACCAACCCCGGCGCCGCCCTCGCCTTCCTGGACACGCCCACCGCCCAGCAGGTCCTGCTCGGCACCGAGGCGTACACCTCCGTCGAGGTGTTCGGCGACGGCAGCCGCAGCGACGACCAGCTGAAGGCCGCCGCGCTGGCCGACCTCGGCAGCGGCTTCCAGGCCAGGACCGCCGCCGAGCAGCGGGCGGAGAACGCGGCGGACGTCGGCTCCTTCCTCGACTTCATGAAGTACGCGATGCTCGGCTTCGCCGTCCTGGCGGCCGGCGTCGGCGGCTTCCTGATCGTCAACACCTTCTCCATGCTGGTCACCCAGCGGACCAGGGAGATCGGCCTGCTGCGCGCCATCGGCGGCAGCCGCTCCCAGGTCAACCGCTCGGTGCTGACCGAGGGCCTGATCCTCGGCGTGCTCGGCTCCACCCTCGGCATCGGCGCCGGCCTCGGCCTGGCGCTCGGCCTGATCCGGCTGATGAAGGCCGCCGGGATGAACCTGGACGCCGGCGCGCTGGAGGTCACCTGGACGGTGCCCGCCGCGTCCTACGCGGTCGGCGTGCTGGTGACGCTGTTCGCGGCGTTCGTCCCGGCCCGCCGCGCCTCCCGGATCACCCCGATGGCCGCGCTGCTCGACCACGCCGCCCCGGCCGAGCCCCGGGCCGCCCGGGTCCGGACCGCGGTCGGCGCCCTGGTCACGCTGCTCGGCGCCGCCGCCCTGGTGGCCGCCGCCTCCGCCACCGGCGCCACCGGCGGGCTGCTGATCGGCCTCGGCGTGCTCGCCACCCTGATCGGCGCCGTGGTGCTCGGCCCGCTGCTGGTCTCCGGCCTGCTCCGGCTGCTCGGCGGCGCGCTGCCCGCCCTGTTCGGCCCGGCCGGCCGCCTCGCCCAGCGGAACGTGATGCGCAACCCGCGGCGCACCGGCTCCACCGCCGCCGCCCTGATGATCGGCCTGGCCGTGGTGATCGGCGCCTCCGTGGTCACCTCCTCCATGGTCAGTTCGGCCACCGCCCAGATCGACAGGTCCGTCGGCGCCGACTACATCGTGGACGGCGGCCGCTCCGGCCTCACCCCGGCCATGGTCGACGCGGTCGGCCGCACCGCGGGCATCGACCACGTCACCCGGCAGAAGGCCGTCCCGGCGGACCTCACCACCCCCGACGGCACCCGCACCGAGACGGTCCTGATCGCCGCCGACCCGAGCTTCACCCGGGACTTCCGGATGCCGCTCGCGGCCGGCAGCGCCGAGGGCGTCTTCACCGGCGGCCTCTCGGTCGACCAGGAGTTCGCCGACGCGCACCACCTGAGCCCGGGCGACACGATCACCGTCGACTACGGCGAGGGCCGCACCCAGGCCCTCCCGGTCGCCGCCGTCCTGAAGACCGGCAACCAGCTCTTCGACGGGAACTTCTTCACCGGCATCCCCACCGTCTCCGCCGCGCTGGACGGCCGGCTGCCCGCGGACTCCGCGGTGTTCGCCGGGGCCGCGGCCGGGGCCGACAAGGGCGCGGTGCTGGCCGGCCTGCAGAAGTCGCTGGAGTCCTACCCGCAGCTGACGGTCAAGGACCAGGCCGGCTACAAGGACATGATCAGGTCCCAGGTCGACCAACTGCTGTACATGGTCTACGGCCTGCTCGGCCTGACGATTGTGGTCGCCGTGCTCGGCGTGGTCAACACCCTGGCCCTGTCGGTGATCGAGCGCACCCGGGAGATCGGCCTGCTGCGCGCCATCGGGCTCTCCCGCCGCCAGCTGCGCCGGGTGGTCCGGCTCGAATCCGTGGTCATCGCCCTGTTCGGCGCCGTCCTCGGCACCGCGCTCGGCCTCTCCTGGGGCGTCACCGCCCGCTCCGTCCTGGCCGACCAGGGCCTGACCACCCTGACGGTCCCGGTCGGCACCGTGGCCTTCGTCCTGGTCGGCTCGGTGGTCATCGGCCTGGTCGCCGCCCTCGTCCCGGCCTTCCGCGCCGCCCGGATGAACGTGCTGGCCGCCATCGCCTCGGACTGACCCCGGCACACCGCCGCCGCCCGCCCCCGGCTCCCCGGGGGCGGGCGGCGGCGCGCTCCGGCCGGTCGGCTCAGGACGGGCAGCTGATCGCGCTGCCGCTCGCCGCCCCGGCCACCGCCGCCGTCGCGGTCGCCGTCGCTGCCGCCGCCGTGGGGCCGGGCTGCTCGGCGGCGGCGGCCGCTGCGGTGGCCGGGGCGGCAGAGGCGGCCGGGTCCGCCGGGGCGCGGTACGCGCTGCCCGCGACCACCTGGAAGGTCGGCCCCAGGTTCGGGACGGGGACGAGTTCGGCGTCGGGCAGCGCGGCGGCCAGGGTCTTCACCGACTCGTCCCAGCGCGGGTCGTAGCGGATCACCGTCCGGGGGGCGGCCGACCCGCCGCCGGGGGCGTTGGACGGCGTGCCGGTGGTGGCGAAGCCCGCCCGGCGCAGCTCGGCGTCCACCCGGGAGCCCAGCCCCTGGACGCCCGTCCCGTTGAGCACCTGCACCCGGACCTGCTCCGGCGGAACCGTTCCGGCAGCCGGCGGGGCACCCGCCGCCGCCACCGGCGGCGGGACGGCGGCGGGCGCGGCGGGCGCGGCGGCCGGGGCGGCGGAGGCGGCGGCCCCGGTCAGCGGCCGCCCGGCCCGGACCGCCTCGAACAGCGCCGCCGCGCCCTTCTCGTCCCACAGCACGGTGGAGCCCCAGCCCGGCACCTGGTGGTCCACCTCGGACAGCGGCACCGTGGCGAAGTCCGCGTTCGAGGCCGACAGGTCCTTCAACCGGCCCGCGAAGTCCAGCAGTTCGGTGTTGCCCAGCCCCTTGTCGACCTTCACCGAGCGCAGCACGGTCTCCAGCACCCCGGAGAGCTTCGCCGGGTCGAGCAGGGCGCCCCCGGCGGCCCGGTGCAGCAACTGCGCCAGGAACTCCTGCTGGCGGCGCATCCGCCCCAGGTCGGCGGAGCCGTCCACGTGCCGGGCCCGGACGTAGCGCAGCGCCCCCGCGCCGTCCAGCCGGGTGGTGCCGGCCGGCAGGTCCAGCCCCGAGTAGTCGTCCCGCAGCGGCTTGGCGGTGCACACCTCGACGCCGCCCAGGGCGTCCACGGTGGAGACGAAGGCGAGGAAGTTCACCTCGACGTAGTGGTCGATCCGCAGCCCGGTGTTCTGCTCGACGGTGCGCACCGCCAGCGGCGCCCCGCCCATCCCGTACGCCGCGTTGATCTTGCCCTTGGAGGCGGCCACCTGCCGGCCGGTGGCGGGGTCCTGGTGCGCCGGGATGTCCACGTAGGAGTCGCGCGGGACGGAGACCACGGTGGCCCGGCCGCCGTCCGCGGACAGCTGCACCACCATCATGGTGTCGGTGCAGTGGCAGGACTCGCCGCCCGCGTGCAGCACGTCCTTGAGGGTGGACTCCGGGATGCCCGCGCGCTCGTCGGTCCCCACCACCAGGAAGGTCGCGGCGCCGTCGTCCGAGGGCCGGTCCGGGCCGCCGCCGATCGCGTCCACCCGGTCCAGCGAGGAGCCGACGCCGTTCAGCACCGCCCACCCGCCGCACGAGGTGGCCAGCACCGCGAAGGAGAGGGCGCCCGCCGCCCAGCGCCCCCGTCTCCGGCGCCCGGACCGCCGCCCCCCGGTCGGTGCGGGCAGCGGGACGGGCGGGCGCTGGTGGGGCATCTTCCGCATGCTAGGCGGGTCGGACGGGTGCGCCCGGACGGCGCGCCGGACGGGGGAGGACCCCGTCTGACAGGCACGGGGCCGCGCCGGTACGCTCGGGCACGATGAACACCAAGGCTGCTGAGGAGCTGCCGGCGGTCTCCGTGATCATGCCGGTGCTCAACGAGGAACGTCACCTGCGCACCGCCGTCCGCCGCATCCTGGAACAGGAGTACGGCGGTGAGCTGGAGGTGGTGATCGCGCTGGGCCCGTCCGGGGACCGGACCGACGAGATCGCCGCCGAACTCGCCGCGGCCGACCCGCGGGTGCGCACCGTCCCCAACCCCACCGGCCGCACCCCGGCGGGCCTGAACGCGGCGATCCGGGCCAGCCGCCACCCGGTGGTCGTCCGGGTGGACGGCCACGGCCTGCTGACGCCGGGTTACATCGCCACCGCCGTCCGGCTGCTCGACGAGATGGACGCCGCCAACGTCGGCGGCGTCATGCACGCCGAGGGCGAGACCGACTGGGAGCACGCCGTCGCCGCCGCGATGACCTCCAAGGTCGGCGTCGGCAACGCGGCCTTCCACACCGGCGGCCTGGCCGGCCCGGCCGACACCGTCTACCTCGGGGTGTTCCGCCGCGCGGTGCTGGAGCGGCAGGGCGGCTACAACGAGGAGTTCGTCCGCGCCCAGGACTGGGAGCTCAACTACCGCATCCGGCAGTCCGGCGGCCTGGTCTGGTTCACCCCCCAGCTGCGGGTCACCTACCGGCCCCGGCCGACCATGCGCGCCCTGGCCAAGCAGTACCGGGACTACGGCCGCTGGCGCCGGGTGGTCACCCGCTACCACCGCGGCTCGGTCAACCTGCGCTACCTGGCCCCGCCGGCCGCCCTGCTCGGCGTGCTGGCCGGCCTGCTGCTCGGCATCGCGCTGCACCCGGCGTTCCTGGCCCTCCCGGTCGGCTACCTCGCGGTGATCGCCTACGGCTGCCTGCGCGGCCCCCGGATGCCGTTCAAGGCCCGCCTGCTCCACCCGTTCGCCCTCGCCACCATGCACATGAGCTGGGGCTTCGGCTTCCTCACCTCCCCGCGCAAGCTGGCCCGCCGGGTGATCGCCTCCACCCCGCCCGCCCCGATCGACCCGGTCACCACCCCGGGCCCGTGACGCCCCGCGCCGGACGGTCCCCGGAACACCGGACGGGGGCCGTCCGCCCGCGCTAGGGTCGCGCCATGACGAGCAGCGCCCCCCGGATCGAGGCCACCGCCGACGTCGACCCGCGCGCCGTGATCGGCCCCGGCAGCACCGTCTGGCACCTCGCCCAGGTCCGCGAGGACGCCGAGATCGGCGCCGAGTGCATCATCGGCCGCGGCGCGTACGTCGGCCCCGGCGTGAAGCTCGGCGACCGGGTCAAACTGCAGAACCACGCCCTGGTGTACGAGCCCGCGGTGCTGGAGGACGGCGTCTTCGTCGGCCCCGCCGCCGTCCTCACCAACGACCTCTACCCGCGCTCCGTCGACCCCGACGGCCGGCTCAAGCGCGGCGAGGACTGGCACGCCCGCGGCGTCACCCTCCGCGAGGGCTGCTCGGTCGGCGGACGCGCCGTCCTGGTCGCCGGCGTCACCGTCGGCCGCTGGGCCCTGGTCGCCGCCGGAGCCGTGGTCCACCGCGACGTCCCCGACTTCGCCCTGGTGGCCGGCGTCCCCGCCCGCCGGATCAAATGGGTCGGCCGGGCCGGCGAACCGCTCACCCCCGACGGCCCCGGCCGCTGGCGCTGCCCGCGCACCGGCGAGACCTACACCGAGACCGCCCCCGACACCCTCGCCCCGGACGCGTAGCGCCCCGCCACCCGGCCCCGCCCGGAGACCGGGGAACGGCGGGCCGGTGCCGCCGCGCGCCGGACGCCACCGGAGGGCCCGGGCCGCCGGGGGCCGGTGCGAACGGGAACCCGCAGCGGAACGCCCAGGCCCCGGCACCCGCGGCGGCCCCGGGCCCGCCGTCCCCCCCCGACCGCGCGTCACTTCGCCTTCGCGGCGCAGACGTTGGTGTCGTCCGCCTGCACCCGCTGGATGTCCTTGGGCGCCTCGGTCGGCGCCGCCGACGCCGCGCCGCCCGCGCCGGTGAAGTCCTTGCCGAGCACCACGACGACGCCGTCCTTCGCGCCGAGCCGGCTACCGGGCTGCACCGCCGCCTCGGGCAGTCCGAGGGCCGCGGCCACTGCCCGGGCCTCGTCCTCGTGCCCGGCCGGGTAGCTGACCGCGCTGCTCGCCGCCGCGTCCGCGTTGCTGCCCGCGACGGCCAGCTCGAAGCCCTTGGACTGGAGCGCGGCGGCGGCCTTGCTCGCCTGGCCGGCGGTGCCGCTGCCGTTGCGGACGGTGACCTTGACGCCCGCCGCGTCGACCCCGGGCGCGGCGGGGGCGGAGGAGGAGGCCGGGGCGGCCGGCTCGGGGGCGGCGCTCTGCTGCGGGACGTCGGTCAGCGAGCGGTCCGCGGCGATCATGGCGAACAGCTGCTGGGCGTCGTTCGGCTTGAGGACCAGCCGGTTGCTGTCCGTCGGGTCGTCGAGCACCGGCACCGTGGTGAAGGTGATGTTCCTGGTGTCGACCCGGGAGATGTCGAGCGCCAGGTCCTTCAGCTTGTTGACGCTGCCGATCCCGTCGTCGACGGTCAGCGCCTTGGTGGCGGCGTCGGCCAGGTCCCACAGCTTGCCGGGGTTGGTCAGGGTGTCGCTGCTCTTCATCTTGCGGATCATCGAGGAGATGAACTGCTGCTGCAGCGGGATGCGGGTCAGGTCGCCGCCCAGCCCCACCGCGTGCCGGGTGCGGACGAAGGCCAGCGCCTCCTCGCCCTGCACCACGTGCCGGCCCGCGGTCATCTTCAGGTGCGAGTACGGGTCGTCGATGTCGGTCGAGGCGCACACCTCGACCCCGCCGACGGCGGTCGAAAGCGTCTTCACCGCCTCGAAGTTGACCATCATGAAGTGGTTGATCCGGACGCCGGTCAGCTTCTCGACGGTCTTCCAGGTGCAGCCGGGGTCGCGGCCGTCCTGGCCCAGGCTGGTGTTGAACATCGCCCGGGCCTCGCCGGGGATGCTCCTGTCGCCCGCCTTGCAGTCCGGGACGGAGACCATCAGGTCGCGCGGGATGGACAGCACCGTCGCGTTCGAGCGGTCCTTGGAGATGTGGAACAGCAGCGTGGTGTCCGCGTGCCCGGCCGAGCCCTCGTCGCCGTACTCCCGGCCGAGGCCGGCCCGGCTGTCGGTGCCGATCACCAGGATGTTCAGCGCGTCGGTCGCCTGCGGGCGCTCCGACTCCTCGCCGACCTGGACCTTCACCGAGGAGATGTTGCCGTTGAAGTGCTGGTAGACGTAGTACGCGCCGCCGCAGCCCGCGACCAGCACCAGGCCCAGCGAGCCCGCGGTCCACTTCAGGACCCGCCGCCCGCGCGAGGAGCGGCCCTTGCGCCGGGCCGCCCGCCCGCCGGGCACCGCCGTCGCGCCACCGGCCGTCGCGCCGCCGCGTTCGCCGCCACCAGCCGCCGCGCTGCCGGTCGCCGGGCCGCCACGGGCCGCCGCGCCGCCGCCCGCCGCCGCGCTCCGGCGGGCGCCCGCCGGGCGGGCCGCACCGCCGCCTCCCACCGCACCGCCGCGTTCGGCGCCGGCCGGTCGGCCCGCGTCCAGGTCGAGCCGGAACTCGCCGGTCGCCGGGTCGAGCACCCACTGGTCGGCGGGGTCGACGCCGGGCGGGGTCGAGTCCGCCGAGTCGCCCCGGTTCCGGTGTCCGCTGTTCATCCCGGACACCCTAGACGAGCCCGGCCGCCGAACCGTCCACGCTGTGATGCCCGTCACCCGGCGAAAGGGTGGAAAACGGCGGCGGCGCGCCCCGTCCGGCCGGTTCCGCCGGGCGGAGCGCGCCGTCGCCGCACTCCACTGCCATCGCCCCAGGACTACCCGCCCCGGCGGGCCGGGGACCTCACCCGAGGCGCAGAGTCACCCGTTCGGAGTCGATCCGGCTCTGCCACTGGTCCTCCGTCAACCGCTCGGAGTTGCGGCACAGGACGACCGACGCGCCCGCCGCCAGCGGCGCCAGCAGGCCCGCCTCCAGGCCCGTCCAGTCGTCGAACGACAGCGTGGACAGCACCCGGCTGCCGCTGTCCAGGCCCAGCCGGGCCGCGCCCTCCCGGGCCAGCGCCACGGCCTGCTCGCCGGTCAGTTTCAGCGGCAGTCCGTCCACCACCGTCTCCAGCGCCACCGCCTGCGGGTCCACCGGCGAGTAGGGGGCGAACCGGTCGCCCTGCCCGGGCACCTCCGCCGCGTAGTCCAGGAACCCGTCCGGCCGCTGCGGGAACCGCCCGCCCAGCGGGCGCAGTGCCAGCGCCACCCGCTCGCCCGGGCACTCCTGCGCCGCCGCCAGCCCGTCCGGCCCGGAGACCACCAGCTCGGCGTCCTTCGGCTCGCCCCGCGGCACCGCCACCACGCCCACCGACCAGCACGCCAGCAGCCACACCGCGCTCTGCCAGTGCGCCGGCAGCAGCAGCGCCGCCCGGTCGTCCGGCGAGGCGTTCAACTCGTCCTGCAACAGGTTGGCCGTCTTCGCCACCCAGTTGTCGAAGGTCTTCGCCGACAGCTCCACCCGTTCCCCGGTCGAGTCGTCGTAGAAGGTCACCAACGGGCGGGACGGGTCGGCAGCGGACCCCGGGCGCAGGAAGGCCTGCAGCAGCTCGGCGGGGGTGCGGGCGTCGGCAGCGAAAGGCGCAGTCATGGTGCGCCCCAGCCTACGTCCTGCCCCCCGCCGGACGGGAGGGTGTCCGGCCCGTCGGACCGCCGCGTCGCGTTACGCTCGCCCCTGCCCCGCAGCCGACCCCGAGGACGTACCGATGCCCGCCCAGACCCGGAAGTGGCGGCCCGGCTACCCCCTCGACCTCGGCCGCACCCTCTTCCCGCTCCAGCGCGGCACCGGCGACCCGGCCTTCCGGCGCACCCCCGACGGCGCCGTCTGGCGCGCCTCCCGCACCCCGGACGGGCCCGGCACCCTGCGCGTCCTCCAGCGCGCCGACGGCGTCGACGCCACCGGCTGGGGCCCCGGCGGCGGCTGGCTGCTCGAACAGCTCCCCGCCCTGCTCGGCGCCGAGGACGACCCGGCCGGGCTCGCCCTCCCGCCCGGGCCGCTGCGCGAGGCCCAACGCTCCTGCCCCGGGCTCCGGTTGACCCGCACCGGTCTGGTCATGGAGTCGCTCGTCCCGGCGATCCTGGAGCAGCGGGTCACCACCGTGGAGGCCTACCGCGCCTGGCGCACCCTGCTGCACGACCACGGCACCCCGGCCCCCGGCCCCGCCGCCGACCTCGGCATGCGGACCGTCCCCTCGGCCCGCGACTGGACCCTCGTCCCCAGCTGGGCCTGGCACCGGGCCGGGGTCGACCCCAAGCGCTCGGCCACCGTGCTGCGCGCCGCCCGCCTCGCCGCCCGCCTCGAACAGGCCGCGGCGATGCCCCCGGCGGACGCCTTCGCCCGGCTCACCGCCGTCCCCGGCGTCGGCCCGTGGACCGCCGCCGAGACGCTCCAGCGCAGCAACGGCGACGCCGACGCGGTCTCGGTCGGCGACTTCCACCTCCCGCACACCGTCGGCTGGGCGCTGGCCGGCCGCCCCCGCAGCGACGACGCCCAGATGCTCGCCCTGCTGGAGCCCTACCGCCCGCACCGCCACCGCCTGTGCCGCATCCTCCCGCTCACCGGCGCCCGCCCCCCGAAGTACGGCCCCCGGCTGGCCCCCAACGACCACCGCCGGCGGTAGGGCGGCTGTCCGGGGGAGGCGGCCGGGGCCCGGCTAGCGCACGGTCAGGAACGCCTCCGGGTCCCGCTCCTGACGCTCCCTCGGGGCCTCCGCCGCCCGGCCGACCGCGACCGCGCCCATCGGGTCCCAGCCCGCCGGGAGGTCGAGCGCGCCGCGGACGGTGTCGCGGCAGAACATCGTGGAGGACACCCAGGCCGAGCCGTACCCCTCGCCGGCCAGGGCGACCAGCAGGTTCTGGACGGCCGCGCCGGCCGCCACCACGAACATCTCCCGCTCGGCGGCGGCCCGCCGCTCGTCCGGGTAGTCGTGGGAGCCGTCCGTCACCAGGCACGGGACGACCACGTACGGTGCGCCGCGCAGCACTTCGCCGCGCGCGGTGCGCCGCGCGACGCGCTCCTCGCTCCAGCCGTCGAGCTCCCGCAGGTCGCGCCGCCAGGCGTCGAGCATGGCGTCCAGCAGCCGGGTGCGGGCGTCCGCCGATTCGAGCAGGACGAACCGCCAGGGCGTGGTGTGGTGCGGGGCGGGGGCGGTGACCGCGGCGGCCACGGCCCGGCGCACCGCGCCGCCGTCGACCGGCTCGTCGGTGAAGGCGCGCACCGTCCGCCGGAGGGTGACCGCCGCGCGGACGGCCTCCGAGGTGCCGAGGCGGAACATGTCCTGCTCGGCGGGGCGGATCAGCGGGCGGGTGCCCTCCCCGTCCGCCGCGGTGACCAGGCCGTCCAGGCCGCGGACGATCGCCACCGGGGTGCCGGTGGCCTTGCCCTTGACCAGGTCGGCGGCGGCGGCGAGTTCGTCGGCGGTGGCGGTGACGGTCAGCCGCAGCTCGTTGCCGTGGCTGTCGACCCGGCCGCGGTGGTCCTCCAGCACGGGCAGCCCGGCGGCGCCGATCGCGACGTCGGTGAGCCCGTTGCGCCAGGGCCGGCCGAAGGTGTCGGTGACCAGCACGGCCAGCCGCCGCCCGGTCAGCTCCTGGAGCCGGGCGCGCAGCCGGCGGGCCGAGCCGTCCGGGTCGACCGGCAGCAGCAGGACCGTCCCGGGCGCGGTGTTGGACGTGTCGACACCGGCCGCGGCCATCACCAGGCCGTTGCGGTTCTCGACGATCCGGGCCGGGCCGCGCCGGGCCACCACCCGGACGGTCTCGGCGTCGATCGCGGCCTCCCGGTCGTCGGCGCGCACCAGCCTGCCCTCGGCCTTGGAGACCACCTTGGAGGTGACCACCACGACGTCGCCGTCCTCGAACCGGCCCGCCTTGGCGATCAGTTCGGCGAGGTCGTCGCCCGCCGCGATCTCCGGCAGCCCGGCGACCGGCAGCACCCGCAGCCCCTCGCCGCCGACGCCCCCGCTCATTCGGCGGCCCCGGTGGCCCCGGCGGCCCCGGTGGCCCCGGCGACCTCGGCGACCTCGGCGGCCAGCGCCAGCGCGGCGCGCGCCATCTCGGCGGTGGCCTCGACCGAGCTCATCAGCAGCGGCACGGCCCGGCAGGCGATCCCGGCGGTCGCCACCTCGTCCACGGCGGCGGCGTCGGAGGTGTCCACCAGCCAGCCGTCCAGCAGCCCGCCGTCGCGGCGCGCGCCGTAGTGCCGGGCGACGGCCGCCGCGGTGGTCCGCACGCCGACGGCGGCGAGCACCTTGTCGGCCATGCCGCGCACCGGCGCGCCGCCGACGATGGGGGAGAGGCCGACCACGGGGGCGCTCGCGCCGGCGACCGCCTCGCGGATGCCGGGGACGGCCAGGATGGTGCCGATCGAGACCACCGGGTTGGACGGCGGCAGCAGCACCAGGTCGGCCTCGGCGATCGCCTCCAGCACGCCGGGCGCGGGCTTCGCGCTCTCGGCGCCGACCGGGACGATCGCCTCGGCGGCGACGGCGGCGTGCAGCCGGACCCAGTACTCCTGGAAGTGCACCACCCGCGGCCCCTCCGCGTCGGTGATCCGGACGTGGGTCTCGACCCGGTCGTCGCTCATCGGCAGCAGCCGCACGCCGGGCTGCCAGCGGTCGCACAGCGCCTCGGTGACGGCGGACAGCGGGTACCCGGCGGCCAGCATCCGGGTCCGGACGATGTGGGTGGCGAAGTCCCGGTCGCCGAGCCCGAACCACTCGGGCCCGACGCCGTACGCCTTCATCTCCTCCTTGATCGACCAGGTCTCGTCGGTGCGGCCCCAGCCCTGTCCCTCGTGGATGCCGCCGCCGAGGGTGTACATCACGGTGTCCAGGTCGGGGCAGACCTTCAGGCCGTAGAGGTGGATGTCGTCCCCGGTGTTCCCGATCACGGTGATCCGGTCCTCGGGGGTCAGGGCCGCCCGCAGTCCGCGCAGGAACCTGGCCCCGCCGATCCCACCCGCCAACGCAGTGATTCGCATGGCCTCATCCTGCCAGCGCGTCAGTGCACCCGGTGACGCTCCTGGTGCGCGGCGGCCTGCTCCGCGGCGGCGGCCGGGTACTGGTTCATCTCGACCAGGCCGGGCGTGTAGAGGTGGACGGAGACCGCGGGCTCCAGCGAGGCGTTGACCATCTCGTGCAGGTAGCCGGTGGAGAACACCCGCAGGCCGCCGGGGGCCAGGGCGCGCGAGCCCTCGCCGCCGGCCGTCAACGAGCGCTCGGAGAGTTCGCCCCGGACGACGGTCATCACGCCGGAGGAGCGGCCGTGGTCGTGGAAGCCGCTGGACTGGCCGGGCAGCCAGCTGAGCAGCCACACCTCGTAGCCGGGGCCGGTCTCCAGCCGGGCGTACCAGCGGGTCAGCGCGTCGTAGCGGACCAGCGGCTCCCAGCGGGCCCGGTCGGCGGCGATCTCGCGCACCAGCCGGGCGTAGCCGCCGAGCGTGGTGGGGTGCGCGGGCAGGTCGGTGCGGGCCAGGTGCGGGAAGGCCAGCGGGTCGCCCGCGATGGACACGTCGCTCAGGCCGTCGGCCCAGCGGGGCGCGGCGGGGGCGGCGGGGGAGGGGTTGGCGGGCGCAGTGGGTGCGGCGGGCGCGGGAAAACGCCCGCGGTCGCGGTTGCGCTTGCGGAGTCGGGGCATTCGCACGGTGACGTCCTCGGGTTCGGCTGCGGAATGGGGATCAGCCGGGGCCGCGAGGACGTTCAAGGGGGACTGTCGCGCGGTCGGCCTCTGTTCCGGGGCGGCGCGCGGTGGGACGCGAGCGCCTAGATACAGCGGAGACAGCGGCGACAACACGAGGAGTTCGCGGCAGCACCGAGGAGCGCCTGGCGGCGCCGGTCGGTGGAGGTGGCCGGGAACTCTGACATGCGGGCAAGCACACCGCAAGCGACCCTCCAGTGTCAAGGCGGGCTGACGGACATTCGGGTCACATCAGCCCTGAACCACCGGATGGGGTGATAAGCGCCCATTAAGGTTTCGAAGCTAAAGGCTCCGGGAAGGGACGCCCTGAGATCGCCCCGGACCGTCCCGGTCGGGAGCGGCGTGCGGCCTGATGGCTGGTCAGGAACCAGGCGTGATGTCCGGGTTGTCCGGATATGTACACTATTCGTAGTGGCTTGGTTCCGGGGAGTGAATCCTCGGCCCAATACCAGAGCTCGGCTTGACTGGGCCAGAGTGACGCAACTGTAATTTCTCTCGTGTCGTTCCGCCGCACCGGCAACGGCAACACCACGGGGACGCCAAGAGGGGCAGAGGAGGCGCGCCAGAATGAGCGAGCTCTTTGAGCTGTTGATCGGTGAGGGCATCGAGGAAGACGAAGAGGAACTCGGCTGGCAGGAGCGCGCGTTGTGCGCCCAGACCGACCCGGAGTCCTTCTTCCCCGAGAAGGGCGGCTCCACCCGGGAGGCCAAGAAGGTCTGCCTGGCGTGCGAGGTCCGGGCCGAGTGCCTGGAGTACGCCCTCGCCAACGACGAGCGGTTCGGCATCTGGGGGGGCCTCTCCGAGCGCGAGCGCCGCCGCCTCAAGAAGAGCGCGGTCTGACTCCCGCAGCACGTCCGGGCACCCGGACACCCGGGCCCGTCCCGGCCCGTGTCGGCGCCTCACCGGTCAGGTGGGGCGCTTTCGCGTTCCCGGCCCCCCGCGGCGACCGGACGCGCTACCCGCTGCACCGTCTCTTCACACCCGCCGGGGAGGATCGCGCCAGCCGGAGCCGTTAGTGTGGTGCGTCATCTGCCGTCAAACCCGAACCGGTGGTCCGCGCACCCGATGACTGTCTACAGCCACCAGAGCGGCTTCTCCGCTGCCAGGCCGCCCGCCTACCCGCGCCACTTGGTCACCGCCGTGATCGTCTCGCACGACGGCGCCCGCTGGCTGCCGCAGGCGCTCGCCGGACTGCTCGGCCAGGACCGGCAGGTCCAGCGGATCCTCGCGGTGGACACCGGCTCCACCGACAACTCGCCCCAGCTGCTCGCCGACACCCTCGGCGACTGGCTCCCCGAGAGCGGCCCGCAGATCCTCGGCCGCCGGGTCGGCTTCGGCCGCGCCGTCGGCGAAGCCGTCGCCGGCAGCCGCCCGCTGCGCCCCGAGGACCTCTCCTACAGCCTCGACCCGTCCGGCTACGACCCGGTCACCGGCGGCTGGGACGACTTCGGCGACCCGCTCGGCGGCGACGACGACCTCGGCCGCGGCGGACCGCGCGAGACCCAGCCGGTCGAGTGGCTCTGGCTGCTGCACGACGACTGCGAACCGCAGACCGACGCCCTGCGCCGCCTGCTCCAGGTCGCCGACTCCACCCCGACCGCCGCCGTGGTCGGCCCCAAGCTCCGCTCCTGGTACGACCGCAGGCAGCTGCTCGAAGTCGGCGTGAGCATCGCCCGCTCCGGCCGCCGCTGGACCGGCCTCGACCGCCGCGAGCAGGACCAGGGCCAGCACGACCAGGTCCGCCCGGTGCTCGCCGTCTCCACCGCCGGCATGCTGGTCCGCCGCGACGTGTTCGAGGAACTCGGCGGATTCGACCGGGCGTTGCCGCTGATGCGGGACGACACCGACTTCTGCTGGCGGGTCAACGCGGCCGGCCACCGCGTCGTGGTCGCCCCCGACGCCGTGCTCCGGCACGCCGAGGCCGCCAGCCGCGAACGCCGCGCCATCGACTGCGCCTCCGCCCACCCGCACCGGGTCGACAAGTCCGGCGCCGTCTACACCCTGCTCGCCAACTCCAAGGGCCTTCTCTTCCCGTACGTCCTGCTCCGGCTGGTCCTCGGCACCCTGCTCCGGGTGGTCGTCAACCTGGTCGGCAAGGACCCCCGGCAGGCCTACGACGAGATCGCCGGCCTCGGCCACGAACTGCTGCGCCTGCCACGGCTGATGGCCGCCCGGGCGCGCCGCCGCCGGACCCGCTCGGTGGACTCGCTGGACGACCGCACGCTGTTCCCCGCCCCCGGCGCCACCGTCCGGCTCGCCGTCGAGAACGTCGTCGGCTCGCTCGGCATCGGCGGCCCCGACGAGTCCGGCGCCGGCCGGCACGGCACGGTCGAGTCCGGCCCCGGCGACGACGACACCGACGACCTGGTGGTCGAACAGTTCGCCCTGCTCAAGAAGCTGGTGCGGCGCCCGGCCCCGGTGCTGTTCGCCGCGCTGCTGCTGTTCGCGCTCGCCGCCTGCCGCGACCTGATCGGCTCCGGCCTCCTCCAGGGCGGCGCCCTGCTCCCCGCCTCGGACGGCGCGGCCGGCCTGTGGGACGTGTACGCCGCGCCCTGGCACGGCATCGGCACCGGCTCCACCGCCGACGGCCCGCCCTACCTCGCGGTGCTCGCGATCCTCTCCTGGGCGCTGTTCGACCACGCCGACCTCGCGCTCACCCTGCTCGTGGTGCTCTCGGTCCCGCTCGCCGCGGTCAGCGCCTACCTGGTCTCCCGCCCGCTGATCGCCTCCAAGGCCGTCCGCGCCTGGGCCAGCGCCACCTACGCGGTGCTGCCCGCCGCCACCGGCGCGCTCGCCCAGGGCCGGATCGGCACCGCGGTGCTCGCCGTGCTGCTGCCCCCGCTGGCCCGCGCCGCCGCCATCACCGCCGGCCTCGGCATCCGCAAGGAGACCGCCGCCAAGGGCGCCCGCCCCGGCTGGCGGTCCGCTTGGATGACCGTGCTGGTGCTCACCGTCAGCACCGCCTTCGTCCCGCTCACCTGGGCCATCGCCGTCCCGCTCTGCCTGGCCGCGCTGCTGCACGCGGTGCTCCGCGGCGGCGCGTTCGGCTCCGGCGCGCAGGCGGTGCGGCTGCTCGGCCTGCGCGTCGTGGTGATCCTCGGGGTGCCGCTGCTGGTGCTCGCCCCCTGGTCGCTCCAGGTCCTCGCCCACCCCTCCCGGCTGCTGCTGGAGGCCGGCGTCCCCGGCTTCAACGGCCCCGCCGCCGACCCGCTCGGCCTGGTCCTGGTCAACCCCGGCGGCGCCGGCACGCCCCCGGTCTGGCTGTCCGCCGGCGTGGTGCTCGCCGCCCTCGCCGCGCTGCTGCGCGCCGACCGCCGCCGCGCCGTGCTGGCCGCCTGGGGCGCCGCCGCCGCCGGGCTGCTGTTCTCGGTCGCGGTGGCCGGCACCGCCGTCACCCCCGCCTCCGGCGGCCCGCAGACCGCCGCCTGGGCCGGCCCCGCCACCCTGCTGGCCGGGGTCGCGCTGCTCGCCGCCGCCGCGATCGGCGCCGACGGCGCCAACACCCGGGTCTCCGGCATCGCCTTCGGCTGGCGCCAGCCGGTCGCCGCCCTGGTGCTCGCCACCGCCGTGCTCGCCCCGGTCGGCACCGCCGTCTGGTGGGCCGTCACCGGCGCCGACGGCCCGCTGCGGCGCGGCAGCGATGCCCAGGTCCCGGCGTTCATCGCCGAGTCCGGCACCACCACCGACCGCTCCCGCACCCTGGTCGTCACCGGCGACGCCGAGGGCACCGCCGTCCGGTACGCGCTGGTGCGCGGCGCCGGCCTGACCACCGGCCAGGCCGAGGGCACCGTGGACAGCGACGCCGACGGGCAGCTCTCCCCGCTCACCGCCAAGCTGCTGGCCGGCTCCGGCGGCGACCTGGCCCGCACCCTGGCCGGGTACGGGATCACCTACGTCGAGGTGAAGGACCCGGTGATCGCCAAGGTCCGCGACGTGCTGGACACCACCCCCGGCGTCACCCGGCTCAGCCTCGACGGCGGCGTCGGCCTGTGGCAGATCACCGGTGCCCCCGGCACCCGGGCGCGGATCACCAGCCCCGGCACCGTCCCGGTGGTCGTCCCGGCCGGCGCGCACGACATCTGGACCACCGTCCCGGCCGGACCGGCCGGCCGGCAGCTCCGGCTGGCCGAACAGGCCGACGGCGGCTGGCAGGCCACCCTGAACGGCAAGCCGCTCAAGGCCGTCACCGTCGACGGCTGGGCCCAGGGCTTCACCCTCCCCGCCGAGGGCGGTCGGCTCGACGTCACCCGCGCCGGTGCCGCCGCCCACACCGCCTGGGTCTGGGGCCGGCTCGCGCTCGGCGCGGTCGTCCTGGTCCTCGCCCTGCCCGGACGCCGCAACACCAACGACGACGACATCCCCGAGGAGGTCGTCGCCGCCCAGGCGCTGGCCGCCCAGGTCCAGGCCCAGGCGCCCGCCCCCGGCAGCCGCCGGGCCCGCCGCCTCGCCGAACGCGGCGAGGGCGAGGACCCGCAGGCCGAGCCCGGCGTCTACACCCCCGGCGTCCCGGCCCAGCAGACCGCCGAGGCCGACCCGGAGCCCTACCGGCCCGAACCCGAGCCGTTCGCCGACCCGTACCAGGCCGACCCGTACCAGGCCGACCCGTACCAGGCCGATCCCTACCAGGCGGACCCGTACCAGGCGGACCCCTACCAGCAGCAGGGCTACCCGTCCGACGGCTACGGCTACGACCACACCCGGCACCAGCCCGTCGGCGCGCCCCCGCAGGGCGACGGCCACGACCAGTACGGCCAGCAGCAGGCGTACGGCTACGACGCCCCGCCCGCCCAGGGCTGGACCGACCCGTACGCCGCCGGCTACCCGCAGCAGGACGAGCAGCAGCAGCAGCCCTGGCTGCCCGAACAGCAGCAGCCCACCACCTACTACGACCCCAACGACCCCTACGGCGGCCCACCGCGGCAGTCCGGGGCGGGGAGCTGACCGCGATGAAGAAGCCCACCCTGAAGGCGCCCAGGCTCAAGGCACCCGACCTGAGCTCCGTGGCCGGCGGCAGCCGCACCGGCCAGTCCCTGCTGGCCGGCGTGGCCGTGCTCGGCCTGGTGTTCGGCATCGCCGAACTGCGCGCCCCGGCCACCTCCGCCGCCACCGGCGGCAAGCGCACCACCGCCCAGGTCGAGCGCGCCGCGCTGGTCTGCCCGCCGCCGATGCAGGGCGTCACCGGCTCCACCACGCTCACCCTGTTCAGCCCCGAGGGCGGCACCGGCAGCACCGGCACCGGCCTGCTCGCCGACGCCACCGCCGACAACGTGCTCGCCGCGCAGAACCCCGCGCAGCCCGCCCCGTCCGCCCCGGCCGCCCCGTCGGACGCCGCCTCCGCCGCGGCCCCGGGCGGACAGCCCTCCGGCAGCCCGGCCGCCGCCGTCGACGCCCGGGTCTCGCTGGCCAAGCCCGGCCTCCCGGCCACCGGCCCCGCCGCCAACGGCGACACCGCCCCCGGCAGCTTCGCGATCGCCACCGGCAACCTCGCCCCCGGCTTCACCGCCACCCAGCTGACCAGCTCCGAGCAGGGCGGCTCCGGCCTGTCCGGCGCCGACTGCCTGCCCTCCGGCACCAGCTTCTGGTTCTCCGGCGCCAGCACCACGGGCAACCGGGTCGACTACGTCACGCTGGTCAACGCCGACAGCGTCACCGCCGTCGTCGACCTGCGGATGTACGGCGACAAGGGCCCGATCGACAACGAACTCGCCGCCAACATCTCGGTCCCCCCCGGCAAGACCGAGACGATGAGCCTCGCCAGCCTCACCAAGGGCCCCGTCGACAACCTCGCCCTGCACGTGGTCACCCGCAGCGGGCGGATCGCCGCCGGCGTCCACGCCATCGACACCGGCAAGGGCAGCGACTGGCTCGAACCCTCCGCCGACCCCGCCGCGAGCGTCGTCATCCCCGGCATCCCCGACGACGTCACCACCGCCCACCTGGTGATCGCCACCGACTCCGCCGACGACGCCGACCTCAAGGTCCAGCTCTCCGGCAAGAACGGCTGGTTCACCCCCGCGGGCAACGAGACCGTGCACGTCAAGGCCGGCATGACCGCCGCCCTCGACTTCCAGTTCACCGAGCAGACCCGCGAGGGCGCCAGCGCCGTCCGGCTCACCCCCACCAGCGACAGCCACCCCACCCCGGTCGTGGCCGGCCTGCGCGTCGACCGCGAGAACAAGGGCAGGACCGAGGCCGCCTGGCTGGCCGGCGGCAACCCGGTCGGCGCCCGCGCCTCCGTCGCCGACAACCGGGCCGGCCAGACCAAGCTGTTCCTCACCGCCACCGACGGCGACGCCAAGGTCAGGGTCACCAGCTCGGCCGGCGCGAGCGGCGGCACCCCGGTCAGCAAGGACGTCGACGTCCCCGCCGGCACCACGGTCGGCGTCGACGGCATCGACCCCGCCGGCGCGAACGGCCCCTACGCGCTGACCCTGCAGACCCTCGGCGGCGGCCCGGTCCTCGCCGCCCGCCAGATCACCGTCCCGGCCAAGGACGTGCCCGCCTTCACCACCCAGCAGTTCCGCGACGACCACGCCACCGTGCAGGTCCCGCAGGTGGCCGCCGACCCCGGGGTCGTGCTCGGCCGGTGAGCCCGGTGGGGCCCCCGCCCGGGGGCCCTACTCCTCGCCGTAGCGCGGATCGATCGCGTCCGGCGAGAGCCCGAGCAGCTCCGCGACCTGCTCGATCAGGATCTCGTGGACCAGCGCGGCCCGGTCCTCCTTGGACTTCGCCCGGATCTCCACCGGCCGCCGGTAGACCATGATCCGGCTGCGCCGCCCCGCCGCGCCCGGAACCGCCCGGCCCAGCGGCACGGTGTCGGGCTCCGGCTCGCCCTTGGCGGGCAGCGGCACCTCCAGCACGGCGAACTCCACGTCCTCCAGCTGGGGCCAGCGCCGCACCAGGCGCTCCATCGACTCCCGGACGTAGTCGTCGAAGAGCTCGGAGCGGGTCAGCGAGATAGGCACCTGCGGCGGGGCCAGCGGCCCGCGCATGCCGCGGCCGTGCCGGTCGCGGTGCTTGCGGCGGCCGGAACCGGGCGGGGACGGGGGTGTCGAGCTGTCCATAGCAGTGTCGAGCGTAGTCCCTGGATGCCCGGAAGTGGACCACTCCAGCACGGCGCGTAACGGCGGGCGGACACGCGAGCCGGGGGCGGGTCTTCGCGGGCCGGTCCCACTTGCGGTACCGTCCACCCTCGTGAGCTCTGTACGTCGTTGTTCGCGCACCGCGTGCGGCCGTCCGGCCGTGGCGACGCTGACGTACGTCTACGCGGACTCCACCGCGGTGCTCGGCCCGCTGGCGACCTACGCGGAACCGCACTGCTACGACCTGTGCGCCGAGCACGCCGAGCGCCTGACCGCCCCCCGCGGCTGGGACGTGGTCCGCCTGGCCGGCGACACCGGCCCGCTGCGGCGCAGCAGCGACGACCTGGAGGCGCTGGCCAACGCGGTCCGCGAGGCAGCCCGCCCGCAGGAGCGCGCGCCGCGTCAGGGACCGCCCCCCGAGGGCGAGTCGGGCCGCCGCGGCCACCTGCGGGTGCTGCGCTCCCCGGAGAGCTGACCCGGCGCGTCGCGGCGGCTCCACCGGGGCCCGGTACGCTGCCCCTCTGCGGCTCGGACAAGGCTGGCGCCGGCGCCGTCCGCAGCACGTCGCGGCACACACACGGGAGCATTCTGGTGCGGGACCTCAAGCAGCTTGTGAAGGCGTACGACGTCCGGGGCGTCGTGCCGGACCAGTGGGACGAGTCGCTGGCGCACGCCTTCGGCGCCGCCTTCGTCGAGGTGGTCGGCGGCGGCGCGGTGGTCGTGGGCCACGACATGCGGCCGTCCTCGCCCGCGCTGTCCCGGGCGTTCGCCGAGGGCGCGGCCTCCCGCGGCGCCGACGTGGTGGAGATCGGGCTCTGCTCCACCGACCAGCTGTACTACGCCAGCGGCAGCCTGGACCTGCCCGGCGCGATGTTCACCGCCTCGCACAACCCGGCCGAGTACAACGGCATCAAGCTGTGCCGCGCGGGCGCCGCCCCGGTCGGCCAAGACACCGGCCTGTCGGAGATCCGCGAGCTGGTCGAGTCCTGGCTGGACGAGGACGGCGCGGTGCACGTCCCGGCCTCCGACGCCGCCGTCGGCGCGCTGTCCGCCCGGGAGACCCTGGGCGGCTACGCCGAGCACCTGCGCAAGCTGGTCGACCTGACCGCGATCCGCCCGCTCAAGGTCGTGGTGGACGCCGGCAACGGCATGGGCGGCCACACCGTGCCCACCGTCCTCGACGGCCTGCCGCTGGACGTCGTCCCGATGTACTTCGAGCTGGACGGCACCTTCCCGAACCACGAGGCCAACCCGCTCGACCCGGCCAACCTGGTCGACCTCCAGGCCAAGGTCCGCGAGGTCGGCGCCGACCTCGGCCTGGCCTTCGACGGCGACGCCGACCGCTGCTTCGTCATCGACGAGAACGGCGACCCGGTCTCCCCGTCCGCGATCACCGCCCTGGTCGCCGAACGCGAGATCGCCCGCGCCCGGGCCGGCGGCGAGGCCCACCCGACCGTCATCCACAACCTGATCACCTCCTGGACGGTGCCCGAGGTGGTCCGCGACCTGGGCGGCGTCCCGGTCCGCACCCGGGTCGGCCACTCCTTCATCAAGCAGGAGATGGCGAACACCGACGCGGTCTTCGGCGGCGAGCACTCCGCGCACTACTACTTCCGCGACTTCTGGCGCGCCGACACCGGCATGCTGGCCGCCCTGCACGTGCTGGCCGCGCTCGGCGGGCAGGACGGCCCGCTCTCCGCGCTGACCGCCCAGTACGAGCGGTACGCCGCCTCCGGCGAGATCAACTCCACCGTCGCCGACCAGTCCGCCGTCACCGCCGAGGTGCGCGCCGCCTACGCGGGCCTGCCGGGCGTCACCACCGACGAACTGGACGGCCTGACCGTGGCCGGCCCGGACTGGTGGTTCAACCTGCGCGCCTCCAACACCGAGCCGCTGCTGCGCCTGAACGCCGAGGCCAAGGACCCGGCGAAGATGGCCGAACTGCGCGACGGCGTGCTGGCCATCGTCCGCGGCTGACCCCGGGCGCCCCCGCCCCCGTCAGCCCGCCGCTGACTTTTCGGGTGCCCCGGCCGGTAGGGTTGCCACCGGCCGGGGTACTGCTGTGTCACCGGCTTCCCGTACCGCCGTCCTTCCCGACCCCCGGAGTCCGACCGCCATGAGCCTGCCGTCCTTCCTGCTGGAGATCCTGGTCTGCCCGGAGTGCCGCTCCCCGCTCGACGAGGAGACCGAGGGCGAGGTGCACGAGCTGCGCTGCACCGGCGAGGGCTGCGGCCTGGTCTATCCGGTGCGCGACGGCATCCCGGTCCTGCTGGTGGACGAGGCCCGCCGCCCGTCCTGACCCCTGCCCCGCCAGCCGCTGGAGGCCAGCCGCCATGTTCGACGACTCCCTGCTGGACGACCCGGCCGCCGTGCAGCGCGCCGACCGCCGACGCGAACTGCTGGCCCTGGCCGGGGCGGGCGCCCGGATAAGGATCGCCCTGCGCCGGGCCGACGCCGCCGGCGTCAACGCGCTGGACCCGGACGGACGGCCCCGCGCGGTGCTGGTCGCCGGGCACGGCGGGGTGCTGACCGCAGCCGGCGTGCTCGCGGCGCTGGCCCTGCCCAGCTGCCAGGTGTGGCCGCTGCCGCCCGCCGACGCCCGCCCCGGCGGGTACGCCTTCACCGACGGCGAGACCTGGCAACTCCCGGGCTGGGCCAACGCGTTGGACCTGATCGTGGTGGCCAGCGCGGGCGGCCGCGAGGGCGGCCTGATCAACCTGGCCGAGCAGGCGTACGCCCGCGGCTGCGCGATCGCGGTGATCGCCCCCGAGGGCTCCGAACTGTTCGAGGCGGCGCTCCAGGTGCGCGCCCTGCCGCTGCCGTTCGAGCCCAGCGCGGTGGAGCCGGACGGCACCGACGCCGAACCCGACCTCCCGGCCGAGGACCCGGCCGCGCTGTGGGCCTTCCTGGCCCCGCTGCTCACCCTGGCCGACCGGATCGGCGCCGCCCAGCTCGCCCCCGGCTCGCTGGAGGCCGCCGCCGACCGCCTCGACGAGGTCGCGGTGCGCTGCCGCCCCGACGCCCAGTCGTACGACAACCCGGCGAAGTCCCTGGCCGCCCGGCTCGCCGAGACCGTCCCGCTGCTCTGGTCCGAGGGCGCCCCGGCCGCCGCCGCGGGGGAGCGGTTCGCGGCGGCCCTGGCCGACCGGGCCGGGCTCCCCGCGCTGGCCGCCCGCCTCCCGCAGGCGCTGACCGCCCACCGCGGCATGTTCACCGGCCGGCTCGGCGCCGGGGCCGACCCGGACGACTTCTTCCGCGACCGGGTCGACGAGCCGGTGCCGCTCCAGCTCCAGGTGCTGATGCTCCGCCACACCCCCGGCGTGGCCGAACTGGAGCAGCCCGGCTGGCCGGTGGCCCGGGCCCGCCGGCTGGCCGCCGCCCACGAGGTGCGGTGCACCGAGCACGCCTCCAGCCTGGAGGACCCGGTGCAGGCGCTGGCCGAACTGATCGGCCTGACCGACTTCGCCGCGGTGTACCTGGGCCTGGCCACCCGGAGCTGACACGGTATCGTCCCCTCGTCAGTCAAGGCCCGGCAAAGTCCCGGGCCCGCGCGGAGGGATGTACGGGGTTGAGCACCGAAGGCGGCACCAAGGCACTGGTCGCGGCACTGGCCGCGAACCTGGGGATCGCGGTCAGCAAGTTCGTGGCGTTCGCGTTCTCCGGTTCGTCCTCGATGCTCGCCGAGGGCGTGCACTCGGTCGCCGACTCCGGCAACCAGGTGCTGCTGCTGATCGGCGGCAAGCGCTCCCAGCGGGCCGCCACCGAGGAGCACCCCTTCGGCTACGGCCGCGAGCGGTACGTGTACGGCTTCCTGGTCTCGATCGTGCTGTTCAGCCTCGGCGGCATGTTCGCGATCTACGAGGGCTACGAGAAGATCGCCCACCCGCACGAGCTGGAGAACTGGTACTGGCCGGTCGGCGTGCTGGTCTTCGCCATCCTGCTGGAGGGTTACTCCTTCCTCACCGCCTACCGGGAGGCGTCGAAGGACAAGGGCAGCCACGGCTGGTCCGCCTACATCCGCCGGGCCAAGGCCCCCGAGCTGCCGGTCGTCCTGCTGGAGGACTCCGGCGCGCTGGTCGGCCTGGTGCTGGCGCTGCTCGGCGTCGGCCTGACCACCCTCACCGGGGACGCGGTCTGGGACGGCATCGGCACCCTGTGCATCGGCCTGCTGCTGGTGGTCATCGCGCTGGTGCTGGCGCTGGAGACCAAGTCGCTGCTGATCGGCGAGTCCGCGGCCGCCGAGGTGGTCGCCAAGATCCGCGCGGCGCTGGTCGACCACGACTCCGTCACCTCGGTGATCCACATGCGCACCCTGCACGTCGGCCCCGAGGAACTGCTGGTCGCCGCCAAGATCGGCGTCAACGCGGAGGACAGCGCCGCGGTGGTCGCCGAGGCGATCGACCACGCCGAGGCCCGGGTCCGCAGGGCCGTCCCGATCGCCCGCGCGATCTACCTGGAGCCCGACATCTACTCCGAGGAGAAGGCCCTGGCGGGCCCCGACGCCGACGCGACTCCGGGCGGACCGGGCCCGAACGCCCACTGAGCCGCGCCCGATCGGTGTAGATTCGTCAGCAGTGCCAAACGTCGCTGCTGATGGCGGTCGATCGGAGCGGGGCTCCGGTCGAGGGAGAGAGGTCCTCCGACGGATTGTGCCGCAGCAGAGGGTCGCTCCCGCGCGCCCTCTGCCGCCCAGCACACCCGTAACCAGGCCCACCCCACGAGGAGTTCGCATGTCGAACCAGCCCACCGGCGACTTCAAGGTCGCCGATCTCTCCCTGGCGCCGTTCGGTCGCAAGGAGATCCAGCTCGCCGAGCACGAGATGCCGGGTCTGATGTCGATCCGCGCCGAGTACGCCGCCTCGCAGCCGCTCGCCGGGGCCCGGATCACGGGTTCGCTGCACATGACGGTGCAGACCGCGGTGCTGATCGAGACCCTGACCGCGCTGGGCGCCGAGGTGCGCTGGTGCTCGTGCAACATCTTCTCCACCCAGGACCACGCCGCCGCCGCGATCGCGGTCGGCCCCGAGGGCACCCCCGAGGACCCGAAGGGCGTGCCGGTGTTCGCCTGGAAGGGCGAGACCCTGGAGGAGTACTGGTGGTGCACCGAGCAGGCGCTGACCTGGCCCGAGGGCCAGACCCCGAACATGATCCTGGACGACGGCGGTGACGCCACCCTGCTGATCCACAAGGGCGTCGAGTTCGAGAAGGCCGGCGCCGCGCCGTCGCCCGACACCGCGGACAACGACGAGTTCCGGATCATCCTGGAGCTGCTGAACCGCACCCTGGTCGAGTCCCCGCAGAAGTGGACCGAGGTCGCCGCCACGATCAAGGGCGTCACCGAGGAGACCACCACCGGCGTCCACCGCCTGTACGAGATGCACCGCGACGGCAAGCTGCTGTTCCCGGCGATCAACGTCAACGACTCCGTCACCAAGTCGAAGTTCGACAACAAGTACGGCTGCCGGCACTCGCTGATCGACGGCATCAACCGCGCCACCGACGTCCTGATCGGCGGCAAGGTCGCCGTCGTCTGCGGCTACGGCGACGTGGGCAAGGGCTGCGCGGAGTCGCTGCGCGGCCAGGGCGCCCGGGTGATCGTCACCGAGATCGACCCGATCTGCGCGCTCCAGGCGGCGATGGACGGCTACCAGGTCACCACCCTGGACGACGTGGTGGGGATCGCGGACATCTTCGTCACCACGACGGGCAACAAGGACATCATCATGGCTTCGCACATGGAGCGGATGAAGCACCAGGCCATCGTCGGCAACATCGGCCACTTCGACAACGAGATCGACATGGCCGGCCTGGCCAAGCTCCCCGGCGTGGTGAAGACCGAGGTCAAGCCGCAGGTCCACGAGTGGCGCAAGGCCGACGGCAAGACGATCATCGTGCTCTCCGAGGGCCGCCTGCTCAACCTCGGCAACGCGACCGGCCACCCGTCGTTCGTGATGTCGAACTCCTTCGCGAACCAGACCATCGCGCAGATCGAGCTGTTCACCAAGCCCGAGCAGTACCCGGTGGGCGTGTACGTGCTCCCCAAGCACCTGGACGAGAAGGTCGCCCGCCTCCACCTCGACGCCCTGGGCGTCAAGCTCACCACCCTGAGCCAGGACCAGGCCGACTACATCGGCGTCCCGGTCGACGGCCCGTACAAGTCCGAGCAGTACCGCTACTGACACCACCACGCGCCGGTGCCCGGCACCCCCGCCCCGGGGGTGCCGGGCACCGGCGCGTTCCGGGCCGCTACGGCAGCACGTCCACCGACCAGGTGCCCTCGTCGGTGCCCCGCGCCACCACCCGGGCCAGCCAGACCGGCAGCCCGGCCTCCGGGCCCCACCCCGGCTGCACCTCCTGCACGCACCGGCGCACCCCGCCGCCGGGCAAGCACGCCGCCGGGTCCGGCATCGGCACCTCGGACCCGTCCGGCACCGGCTCGCCGGAGGACTGCGACCCCGCTGGTGCGTACGAGCTCCCCTCGCCCGGCTCCGCCGACACCGTGACGTAGTGCGAGCCGTTCTGCTGGAAGCCCACCTCGGCCCGCCACGCCGCACCGTCGTGCGTCGACCGGCTCAGCGACGCACGGGTGACCACCGTGTCGGTCGGCAGCGTGGACAGCGCCAGCGGCATCGGCGGCGCGTACCGCCCCACCACCACCCCCGCCGCGATCCGCAGCGGCACCGACTGCCGGTCCGCCTCCGACAGGCCCGAGCTCTCCAGCTGGTACCAGATCCCGTCCTTGCCGCGGAAGCGCAGCACGTCCATCGCCGCAGCGAAGGCCGGGTCGCTCGACGACACCCAGTACGCCTCCTGTGCGTTCACCGGCGGTGCCGCGATCCGCAGCCCGTCCCCCGACCCGATCAGCGGATCCACGTCCGGCGTCACCCCCTCCGGGAACGCCGTCAGCATGAACTGGCCCCAGCTGCCGCCGCCCGTCGCCGAGCCGATCACGGCGACCACGTCCGAACCCCCCGGCCCCGAGCGGTACTCCACCGCCGTCACCGCGTCCGGCAGCCAGCCGAACCTGGCCGGCACCGTCAGCACGGTCCGCCCCGTCACCGGCGCCGCCGAGCCCACGCCGGACGGCACCGGGGCGACCGGACGGTCGGTCGAGGCAGGCGACCCCGTCGGCAGGACGGTCGGGATCCCGGCCGGACCTGGCCCGCCCCCGCTCCCCAGCACCGCGAACGACCCCACCGACAGCAGCACCGCCGCGGCCGCCGCCACCGCCGTCCAGGTCCGTCGCCGACGCACCGCCCGGCCCCGCAGCACCGCCAGCGCCGGATCCACCCGCGACGGCGGCGCCGACCGCTCCTCCACGGCCACGTACCGCGCCATCCGCGCGGACAGCTCCTCCCCGTCCCCGCTCATGCCTCGGACCTCCTCACCGGACGCAGCACCGCGGAACGCCGCAGCGACTCCAGCGCCCGCGAACTCTGGCTCTTCACGTTGCCGCTGGAACACCCCAGCTCGGCCGCGGTCTGCTCGACCGTGAGATCGCAGTAGTAGCGCAGCACCACCGTCGCCCGCTGCCGGGGCGGCAGCGCCGCCAACGCCTCCCGCAGGTCCAGCGACACCGCCAGGTCGGGGCCCGGGGACGGCGCCTCCTCCGGCAGCCGCGCCGCCGTCCTGGTCCGCCGCCACCACGCCGTCCGCTGCTCCGCCAGGAAGGTGTTCACCAGTACCGTCCGCGCGTAGCCGTCCCGGTTCTCCACCCGGCCCGCCCGGCCCCAGTGGGTGTACAGCTTGGTGATGCTCTCCTGCACCAGGTCGTCCGCACGGTGCCAGTCCGCGCACAGCAGGTACGCGACCTTCCGCAGCCAGACCGCTCTGGACGCCACGAACGCGGTGAACTCCTCGTCCCGCGCCAACTCCGCCATCCTGGCAGCCCCTCCTCCCCGTGACCGGTGGCACGGCCGCGCCACCGCCCCCCTGATGCGGCCCGCCCCGGCAAAGGTTGCATCCCGGATTACGTAGGCTTCCCCCCATGCCGAACGGCCGCTACTCCCTCCACGACCCGCACGACGGAACCCCGCTCGGCGAGGAACGCTTCCAGTGCGCCCCCGGCCCGGCCGGCTGGCGCTACGTCGCCAAGCGCTACCGCCCCGACGGCACCGTCCAGGGCACCACCGACCTCACCCTGGACGCCCGGCACCGCCCGATCCGGCTCGAACTCCGCTCCGGCGGCTGGCAGGTCCGCGGCGGCGCGCTGGAGGGCGTGCACTGGGTCCGCGCCGCCGCTTCCGGCACCGCCCCCGGCGAGGCCGTCGAAGCCGTCGAGGGCGAGGACCGGGCGCACGCTTTCACCGGCGACTCCCCGGCCTTCCTGGTCGCCACCGCCCGGCTGCTCGCCCTCGACCCCGGCGGCAGCGCCCGCATCCGCCTGGTCTCCTTCACCGGCGACGCCCTCGCCCCCCGCACCCTCGACCAGGGCTGGCAGCTCCACTCCGTCCAGGACCATCCCACCGACAGCGGGCCGCTCCCCGTCGAGCACTACCGGGTCACCGACCTCGACACCGGCGAGGTCCGCGACCTCCACCTCACCGGGGACGTCCTGCTCGGCGCCCCCGGGATCGAACTCGAAGAACTCGACTCCCCGCCCAACCCGCGCCGCCCGCCCGGGGCCTGAGCCCACCGGGGCGGTCGGGCACGAGCGGCGGGTGCGGGCTCAGGCCGGGGGCGCGAACCCGGTGCCCGGAGCAGGCTCGGGCGGCGCGGCGGGCGCGGGTGGAGCGACCGGCGCGGCGGGTGCGGCGGGCGGGACGGGTACGGCGGGCGGGACGGGCGCGGGCTTCCCGAACTCCACCGGCGGCGCCGGCTGCACCGGTGCGGCCCCGTACCCCGCCGGCACCGGGTGGCCGCCCGGCGCCGGGTAGGCCGCGAACGCCGCCGCCGCCCGCTCCCACTCCCGGCGCTGCCGCTCCATCGACACCGCCCCCAGGTACACCAGCGACGGCAGCCCCGCCGGCACCGGCCACCCCGTCCGCTGCGCCATCTCCGCGGCCAGCCGGTCGCCCAGCCCGGCCGCCACCGGCTGGTCCAACTCGTGCATCCGGCCCAGCACCTGACGCGACGACAGCCACAGCCGGTCCGGCACCGCCGACAGGTCCAGCGCCACCAGGTCCGCGCCCAGCGCGTGCATCACCTGCGGCGGCACCGGCGGCACCGAGCCCTGGTCCCGGGCGCTCTGCGGCAGCCGCTCGCGGACCACCATCGTCCCGCCGAAGACGTCGCCGAGCCGGCGCCCCTGCACCGAGATCAGCGCGGACAGCACCGCGGGCAGCGCGAACAGCCCGAAGTCGATCACCCCGACCAGCCCCCGCACCAGCGCGTGCCGGAACCGGATCGGACCGCCGTCCGTCCGCACCACCCGCAGCCCCAGCGTGACCTTCCCCAGCGACCGCCCGTGCGACAGCGTCTCGACCAGCACCGGCAGCAGCACCGTGCAGAACACGAGCACCGAGATCTGGAACGCCACCGCGGCGGCCATCTCCAGGTCGGAGAGCCCCAGCATCAGGCCCACGCTCAGGACGAAGTACGCCAGGACGTACAGGACCCAGTCCAGCAGCCGGGCCAGGGCCCGCGACGGCAGCTGCGCCGTCCGCAGCCCCAGGACGACCGCCTCGCCGGTCACCAGTTCGCTCACGCCACCCACCCGCTCCGCTCCACGGCCCGCCGGCGACCCGCGTCGCGCGATCCGACCCCCTCGATCAACAGCGGCAAACATAAGGCCGCCCGCCCCCCACGGGTAACCCCGGGCCGACGCTTCCGGGACGCCCCGTCCCACCGCCCGCCCGCTCTGGCAAGCTAAGCCCCGCAACCAGCCCGGCCGCACACCCACCCGTGCCCGCCGTCCGCCCCACCGCGCCCCCGGAGAGAGCCGCCATGGACCTGGACGTCTTCGTCGCCGCCCACCAGGCGGAATGGCACCGGCTGGAGGTCCTCAGCGGTCGCCGCCGACTCACCGGCGAGGAGTCCGACGAGCTGATCACCCTCTACCAGCGCGCCACCAGCCACCTCGCCCAGGTCCAGGCCGCCGCCCCGCACCCCGGCATCGAGGGCCGGCTCACCACCCTGGTCGTCCGCGGCCGCAACGCCGTCGCCGGCGCCCGCGCCTCCTCCTGGCGCGACGCCGCCCGCTACTTCACCGCCGGCTTCCCCGCGATCCTCTACCGCGCCCGCCGCTGGTGGCTCACCGTCGCGGCGGTCTCCTTCCTGCTGAGCGCGGTGATCGCCTGGTGGACCGGCACCCACCCCGAGATCATCAAGTCCCTGCTGACCCCCGAGCAGTACGAGCAGCTCACCAAGCCCGGCGGCGAGTTCGAGACCTACTACACCGAGCACCCCTCGGCGAACTTCGCCGCCCAGGTGTGGACCAACAACGCCTGGGTGGCCGCCCAGTGCCTGATCTCGGCCGTCCTGCTCGGCCTCCCGGTCCTGTACATCCTGCTGGTCAACGTCCTCAACCTCGGCACCGGCATCGGCACCATGGCCTCCGCCGACCACCTCCAGCTCTTCCTCGGCCTGCTCATCCCGCACGGCCTGCTCGAAATCACCGCCATCTTCGTCGCCGGCGCCCTCAGCCTCCGCCTCGGCTGGACCGTCATCGACCCCGGCCCCCGCACCCGCACCGTGGCCCTCGCCGAAGAGGGCCGCGCGGTCATCGGCTCCGTCATCGGCCTCGCCGCCGTCCTCATGGTCACCGGCTTTATCGAGGGCTTCGTCACCGGCTCCGCCCTCCCCAGCTGGCTCCGCATCGGCATCGGCCTCGCCGTCGAAGCCCTCTTCCTCGTCTACGCCCTGGTCCTCGGCAAGCGCGCCGCCCTGGCCGGCGAGACCGGCGACGTCGAAGCCGCCGACCGCACCGACCACCAGCCGATGGTCGGCTGACCGCCGCGGCGTGGCGTGGTCACGGGCGCCCGGCCAAACCTGGTAGCCTGATGATCAACCCGGCGGGACCATTGACGTGATCCCCATGGGCTAGTAGGTTTGAACGGTTGGGAGGGACTGGACATACAGTCCGCCCGAGCGTAGTGTCTATGACACGGCCGAAGCGAGGCAGCGCGTCCGCGAGGATGCTGGCCCGGTTCCGGCAAAACCCCGAAACTGAGCAGTGCAGAGCTTTTGATAAGGTCTGCAGCGAAGTCGAAGGAATTCCCACTCCAGCGGGAATGGAAATCGGAGTGAAAAACCTCTGGTAAGCTGGGAACACGAAAGAACGAAGCGCCCGGAGGGTCCGCAGGAATGCGGCTCGAAGGAAGCGTCCGTTCCTTGAGAACTCAACAGCGTGCCAAAAGTCAACGCCAGATATGTTGACATCCCCGGCCAGCCGGTATCGGTTGGTTGGAGATTCCTTTTGAAGTAAAACACTAGCGAGGACGCAGTGCGCGGGGCCGCCTTATTCCGGTGGTCGCCGTGCCGCTCTTTCGTGGAAAGCATTCACGGAGAGTTTGATCCTGGCTCAGGACGAACGCTGGCGGCGTGCTTAACACATGCAAGTCGAACGGTGAAGCCCTTCGGGGTGGATCAGTGGCGAACGGGTGAGTA
>NZ_QLLT01000047.1 GCF_003259315.1 Kitasatospora sp. SolWspMP-SS2h
GTCCGGTGGAGCGGCACGAGCCCGGGACAGTTGCACCGCCGCCGCGGCATGAGACTGCGCGGCTGCCTCAGGACGGCCCGGTGGAGCGGCACGAGTCTGTGCCCAACTTCTCCGGGGCGTTCGGCGCCGCCGCGCACCTGACCGGTGGTGACAGTGCTCACCTGGACGGCGGTGCCCGGACGCCATCCGCTCCGGCCGGGGCACGTCCGGCCGGGCCCGATCAGTCGCCCTCACAGACATTGCCGGAGACGATTGCGGACGCCACGCCGTCGCCGGGCACCACCCCGAATCCGATGGCGGGCGGCGGCTACCTGCTCGGTCCGGGGGCGGGCGGTACCGCCTCGGGGGGCGCTGGCGGCCGCAGGAATCCTGGAGACGGTCCGGCATCCGCACCGCCCCCTCGTGCGGTGAAGCGACGAGCGGACCCGGGCGAAGACACCCTGAGGATGGGCGCGCCGCCGGCAAAGCGGCAGCGGACTCCCGCGTACGAGAACAGCGAGGCCGTGATGGCGGATCGCGGTTACGAACGGGTCGCTCCGGACAGCAAGACGGCCACCGACCTGGTCGACTACCTCGGTGGCGCACCCAAGTTGCACCCGCCGATGAGCAACTCGCTGCTGCAGAAGATCAACCCTCACCAGGCACCGGTGGAGCCCGGGGCGGGCTTCAGGCCCGGCGACGACTTGATGGCCTGCCTGGAGAACGTCGAGGCGTACCGGGACACCCACTTCGGGCGCCCCCGGGTCTCCGGGCGGACCCTGAACGGCACCGTCGAGCCGGTCCCCGGCAACGCGCTGTGGAAACGGCACGACGGACCGGCGCTGTATGGTCAGGGACCGGACGCCGTGGCGAAGCTGATGGACCAGGTGCGGGCCGGCGGGCCCGGCACTTTCGCCACCGTGCTCGGCGCCGGACCGCGGGGCGACGGCCACGCCGTCGCCCTCGTCCACGACCGGGACGGCACGCTGCGCTGGGCCGACCCGACCGACCGCAAGGTCACCACCGCCAACGGGGCGGTGCCCGAGAACTACCACCCTGACTGGACGATCTGGGCCTCCGTCGCGGACCCCCACGAGAACAACATCTCCGGACCGCACGACCCCGGTTTCATGGACCGCTTCAGCAGCTTGAACCAGGCTGGAACCACCGCCTCCGACGGCATCGGTGTCAGCCACCGGAACCCGGAGGTGGTATTTCTCGACGAGATGTTCCCACCACCGCCCCGGCCGATCGAACCCCACAGGAGTTTTCGGGCCAATTATCTGGGCAGCCGGAGGCACCAGCTGCTACAGCAAGAGGAGAGAAGAGTCCACGATCAAATGCTGCAGCAGAGAGAAGAGTGGGAGATCCGCGCGCGATCCCTCACCGAATGGGTGACGGAATTGGAAGGGGGGCGTCTTGACGGCGATGTGGCGCAGATCGGCCCGGCCGGGGACCCTCACTTCTCTTTCGACAGGGCCACCGGAAGGGTGACCTTCCACAAGGAGCCGGGCTTTATTCGCTCTGCGTATCCCCGCCTCGCCGATGTGGCGCGAGATTTCGTCGTGACAAATCTGCAAATTCGGGAAGATGCATTTGCGGATGAGCACTCGCTGGTCAGCGGTACCGAGTTCATGCGATTCTATGCGGAAACTCGCCCAGGGAACCAGTACTACGATCAGCAGCGGCAGCGGGACGAGGACCTGGACAGGGACGCGGACAACCTGGCAAACCAGACCCTGCCTGAGCAGCCTGACCGCGCCCGTGTCGACACCCTGCTCGCAGTCGACACCCCGCCCGAAGGCGACCTCGCAGCGCGGCACCAGGCGCAAGCGCTGTTGCAGGACCACCCAGGATTCGTCCTGGGTGAGACGCACGGGGACACAGCCACCTGGCACTTCCTGCGCGACAACATGCAGCAGCTCCGTGAGGCCCGTGTCACCACCCTGTATGTCGAGCACTTCTCCGATGACACGACCCAACACCTGTTTGACCGGTACAACTCCGAACCCCCCGATGCCTTGACCGGAAATCCCCTGCGGGAAATAGTCATCCGCCAAGCGGGTAATCGCATGCCCCCGGAAACGATTCTCGAAGTGGTCGAAGCCGCCCACCGTCAGGGTATCGAGATCCGGGCCATCGACGGGAACCCGGCAAGGAGAGTAAGGTCGGAACATAATGACCCGAATCACCCTGACGTCGGATACTTTCGGGTACGGCGCATGAACGCCTATTCCTATGAGGCGATCCGAAACCACCGAGGCGACGCTACGGGCGACGAAAAATACATCGTCGTGGTGGGAAGCTCGCACGCCGGAAACTACACGGGACCCGAAGGCCGTCCTGACGTACGCGGAATGTCGCAGACCCTGGGAATTCCCGGCGTGAGATTCATCCGGCAACAGGATCAGGTGGGCGCCCGTCGCACAGTGGTGTCCCTGCCGCCCCGGATGGAGCAGACCCCGGAGTGACGCCCCCTTCACCATGGGCCGCTCGACGTGGAGTCGGGCGGACCGGGTGAAGGCCGGGCGGGCGGCGCCGTGCGCCCGCGGCGCGCACCGCCCGGAGTTCGCGGGCGGATGCGCGCACCGTAGTTGTGTGAGGGGTGTCGGTGGTCAGCCTTCGCCTTGGCCCTCTCCGCCGATCGGGCTGATCCTGACCCGGTCGCCGCCGCTGGTGTCGGTGACGGGCAGTGAGGCGGCGCCCGGCCAGGGCAGGGTGACCGACTGGGTCTCGTCCGGCGGGGTCACCACCAGGCCGGTGATCCGCACGCCCGTGCCGCCCGAGGTGTTGAGCGGGTAGTAGATCCCGACGAACGTCGGCTTGCCGCTCTTCAGGACGGCTTGGGACGCGGGCTGGCCACTGCGTTGTGCGGAGATCGCCCCTGCCGACGTCTGCAGGTCGACGCCCGCGTACCCGGCGACGGTGCAGTCCTTGCTGCTGCGGTTTTTCAGTGTCACCACCACGGTGCCCTCGCCCTCGCCCGTGATGGTGCGGTCGGAGGCGGTGATGTCCAAGTCGGCGGTGCGGCACTTGGCGAGGGCGCCGGCCGCGGGTGGCTGGGTGACGGGTGAGGCGCTGTGGTCGGTGGTGGTGCTGGGGGCCGCACCGGTGGGGGCAGGACTGCTGGCGGTAGCGGAGCCGGCCGACGAGGCGGAGGTGGTGGGCGGGGTGCTTGGCGTGCCGCTCGCGCCGCCGTCCTGGCAGGCGGAGAGCGAGAGGACGGTGGCGGCAGCCAGGACTGCGAGGACGGGCTTGTGGACGCTCACGGTGTTCTCCTCAAAGTGCTGGGCTGGGTGGGCCGTCCGCTACGGGCGGCCTCCCGAGGGCCTGCGCCGCTCGTTCGAACGAAGCGCTCCTGCGAGGTCTGCCCTCGAACTATCCTGTGACACACCGCACTTGGCCTTCCGCGTTGTGGACGCGGAGAACGGACTCAGCCGGCCGGGCGCGGGGTGTTTCGTGCCGCTGGCACGTGGCGGTCGTCGAGCAGGGACGGTACGGCGACAGCGAGCCGGTTCAGCGGTTCACCACGCGTCCCTCTGTGCCCGACTGTGTACTTTGGTCCGCCCTGTCCCATGGGGTGGCGAAGGCGCTTACCCGCAGGTCAGGGTGGTATTCATTCGCGTACGGGCGGGGCTCGGCTGTGTCAGTGTGGTGCCAGGTACCCGTCCTGGCACGAGGGAGAGCGCACATGACCATCTCCGCCCGATACACGCCCGCGGCCTGGGACACGCTCGACATCACGGTGCTGGATGCCCACGGCCCCGTGCGGGCGGTGCGCGTCGGCGGGGAGCTGGACCTGCACAGCGCCTGGCGCCTGACCCCGGTACTGGCGGCGTTGCTGAGCCCCCGTCCGGCCGCGCTGGTACTGGACCTCGCACCGCTGGACTTCTGCGACTCGATGGGCCTGCACGAGTTCATCAAGGCCCGCCACCACGCCAAAGGCGTCCCCCTGATCCTGGCGGCCCTGCCCCGCCACCTGCGCAGGCTGATGGAGATCAGCGGCCTGGAGCGCCTGTTCACCATCACCGCCAGTCTCACCGAAGCCCTCGCGCAGCCCACCGGCTGATCCCTTCGTGGTGGTGTGGGGTGCGGGGGAGGGGAATGCGGCCGGTGCGCCGGCCGGACCGGGTCGGTGGGAGAGGGGTGGGGGATGGCTGAGGGTGGGGGGATGCGCGGGCGCGTCTCGACGAGGCGGTCAAGGCGCTGTTCGAGCACAACAAGCTGGCGCGCGAGACGGGCACAGCGGTAGGCATGGCGGGTGTCGTTCGGGGTGTTCTCGGTCTTGAGGGGCTGGGTCTTCAACTGCCCGGAGCAGTCTCTCAGCTGCACGCCGAGTCGCAGCACCTGCTGCGGACGGACGCCGACGTCCAAGCGGACGTGCGCGAAGCGGTGCGCCGGGCGGCGAGCGGGTTGGAGGAGGCGCATCTCCTCGCGGGTCGGCTGCGCGATGCGCTCGCCCAAGCGGCCCGAGAGCTGCGCGAGGTGACCGAAGCGGCGCCCCGGACGGCCTGAGCAGCTCAGGCGCCGTCCGGGGCGCCGGTGGTCGGGGTCGGGTCCGGTGAGCGGTGCGGGTCAGGTGTCCGTGGGTGGGGTTGGTGGTTGTCTAGACTCTCGGATGTGGATGAGTCGATGGCGGGTGGGGTGGGGCCGGTGGGCGGTGCGGGTGTGGTGAGGGTGTGGGCGCGCGGTCAGCTGGACTGGGATCGTGGGCAGGATTTCGCGGCTGCCCTGGAGGCGGCGCTGTGTGCGGGCGCGGGCACGGTGGTGGTGGATGTCTCGGGTCTGGAGTTCGCTGATTCCTCGGTGCTGAACGCCCTGCTGGCGGCGCACGGGCGTCAGCGGGCGGCCGGCGGGCGCCTGGTACTGGCGGGGCCGCTGCTGCCGGCGGTGGAGGGGTTCTTCCGCATCACGGGTGTCCTGGACTACTTCACGTTCGCCGAAGACCTTGCCGGGGACGCCGCGGGTGACGTGGTGGCGGGTGATGTCGCGCCGGGTGACGGTGGTGGCGGTGCCGGCCGGTGACGTATCTGGTCGGGGAGTGCCCACGTACGGGTGGTGGGTGGTGTGCTCCGGCCGGGCGGGGGCAGTCGACGGGGTGAGAATTCCCCGTTGATTCCTTTTGCCTTTTCTGTGCCAGGAGTTCACCGAACGAAAGCCGCCGCCATGTCCGACCTGCCGCCTTCCTCCCGCATGGCCTCCCCGGGCATCCAGGCCGACGGCACCGCCACAGCCGCATCCGGGCCCGGCGGCGCCGGTATCCAAGGCCGGCGGGCGGACCTCGCCGACACCCGGCGCCCGAAGGAGAGCCGCCCGAATCCCGAGCGGCACCCGACCGAAGACGGGCCGGGCCGGACTGCCGACGGACAGCACCCGTCCCCTGCTGCTACTGCGCACGCTCCGGTGGCCACTTCGCACACTGCGGTGGACGGGCCGGCGGTGGAGCTGGATGTGCGTGTGCCGGTGGTGCGCACGGCGGCGCAGGCCCGGGAGACGGTCAGCGGGTTGCTGCGTCAGGCGGGGGTGGGTGCGGGGGTGGAGATGCAGGCGCACCTGGTGGTCACCGAGCTGGTGACCAATGCCAACCGGCACGCCGGCGGTGTCACCGCCTTCCGCCTCCGCCTGGAAGGCACCGGCCCGAAGGCCGGCCCGGGGCGGCTGCGGGTCGAGGTGGAGGACGACGAGGTGAGGCTGCCGCACAGCGACGAGGGTGCTCTGACGGACACGACGCGCTGGGGCGGGCGGGGCTGGGCCCTGGTCCTCAAGCTCTGCTCCCGGGTGGACGTGGTGGCGCTGCCCGGCGGCGGCAAGCGCATCAGCACCACCATCGACCTGTAGACCCGGCTCCGTACCGTTCCCGCACGTGCTTCCGGGCGGCCCGAAGGACTGTACGGCCATGGGGGCCGGGCCGCGGTCGTCATCCGCACACTCCCTGGACTCTGCGGGAAGCGCCGCCACAGCGGCCGTGCAGCCCGGATCTCTCATCCGCTTCCGGGGCCGGTGTGCGGTTGGAGTGGCATGGGGTGGCGGTGCCGGGTCATACGGCGTGCGACGGGACCTGCGACTCCTGCTCCGCGGGATCGGTGACCTCCATGTCGGGTTCCGTCCGGGCGTCGCCGCCCGCGCGACACCCCAACCGGGCTGCAACCGTCCGGTGCGGGCGAGAGCGCGCGAGCGGCGACGCCCGTCCGCCCTCCGGGACGGCGTGCCCGCCGGACCGCCGCCGCACCCACAGCCGCCGCACCCCCGGGCCGACGGCCCCGCCATCACTGCGCGCCCGCCCCCGCGGCAGTCCCGAAATCGCAACCCGCTTCTTCCCGGGTCGGCCCCGATGCGGCCGCGTGCGCTCCACCGGCTGCTGGGCCCACAGCCGCTCTGTCGGTGGGGCGTGAAAGGCTGGCAGGCCTTCGACCCACTGCGCCGCGCCCCCGCCCGCGGCTTCCACTGCCGTCCGTGGCGGCCTTGCCGTCTGGAGATGACCTGCCGCCCGTGTCCCCACCACCCGGTCCCGATCCTCACGACGGCTCCGACAGGCCTCCGTCGTTTCGTGTCACCGCGTCCCGTGCGGGCCTGGCGTGGGTTCTGCACCTGAGCGGTGACCTGGACGTCGACACCGCCCCCGTCCTGCAGGACGGGGTGCGGCAGGCCTTGGAGAGCGGGGCGTGCCGGCTGCTGGTCCTGGACCTCGCCCGCCTGGACTTCTGCGACTCCAGCGGCCTGCACGAACTGCTTCACGCCCGGGCCAACCCCCGGCACGTCCCCCTCGTCCTGGCAGCCCCCTCGCCGCGGTTCGTGCGCCTGCTGGAGCTGGCCGGCGCCGAGGGGGTCTTCGTGCTGGCCGGCGGCGTGCAGTCCGCGATCGACTACCACCGCCTCGAGAGCGCCTGGCAGCGGCAACTGGATCAGGAGAAGCCGGGAGAGGACGCCCAGGAGCCCGGAGGAACGCCCTGAAAACGGGGACCGGACGGGACCGCAGGTGAAGGGCCGCCAGCAGGCAGGGGTACATGCGGTGTCCGGGACGCGGCAGTTCCCGGGGCCCCCACGCTCCGCTGCGGCCCGGACACCGCGCGCACACCACCCTTCCCCGCCGCCCGGGCCCGCGCCGCACCAGCATCCGAGGCGCCCGCCTGGACACCGGGGGCGTACTGACGGGATTCCTTGTCTGCCGACCGGATTCACGGCGCTGCGGCCGCCGGGTGCTCAGCAGTCACCGTGCAGGGCGTGCGGGACGTCCGCGTGGATGGTGAACATCTTCTCCGTTCCCGTGATGCGCAGCAGCCACAGCAAATGGGGGCCCGGCGCGGTCAGGACGAGAGTGCTGCCCAGGCGTCTGGTCTCCATCCGCACGCGCAGCAGTACTGCCAGGCATACCGAGTCGCAGAACTCCAGCCCGGCCAGATCGAAGACCAGTAGCCGTGCGGGGGGTGCCAGCGCGGCGACGAGAGGCCCGGTCAGGCGCTGTTCGACGCTGGTGTCGTCATCCATCTCGCCGCTCAGGTGGACGATCCTCGCGCAGGCGTCCGGAATGTCGACGACCCTGACGCGCAGCGACTTGCCGGGCTGGGTGCGTGAATCTTCGTGAAGTTTCATACGACGTTCCCGAGTCGGATAAAGGCGCCTGTCCCGTACCCGGGCGCCGTATGGGGGGCGGCTTCCCCGGTTGCGCCACGGGTAACTCGAACACCACGGCCGGAATTCCTCGGATGGCCTGCAATTCGGCGTCCAGTCGACGTGATCATCGTCCTTTTCGGGCAAATGGCTGCAGCTCTATATCCGAAACGCACCGGTCCGACGGCTGGGCCGGGGCTCCTCGCGGCCCGACGCCCCCGGCTCCGCCCGCGCGGAGGGCGCAGCACTGCGGCGGCGCCACGGCCTCCCGTCGTGGGCGTAGCAGTGATCACCGAATGCGGCGGCAGGCCGGACCCTCCTGGCCGAGGGAGCGGACACCGGCTACGCTGACGTCCTCCCCGGCCTTCTCCAGGGCAGGGACGAGAACGGTGAGAGCGTCATGGCGGCTGCGGTCCGGGAGGCCGGAGTGTGCACCGACCCGCGCGGCCTACCTGCCGGTCACGTCGCGCACTACCGCTCGCCGGTGGGGCATGCCCGTACCGGATGGCTCTTCGCCGCCAGCAGGTAGGCCGGGAAAACTCCGTCAACCGTGGGCCGCGCAAGCGCGCCGGCCCGCTCCGGGCCGATTCGTCCGCGCTCGCGCAGAAAGCGGACGGGCATCAGCGCTCACATCGAGAGCGAGCCGCACAGCGTCGACGACCGGCCGTACGCCCCCGCCTGACCGGCGGGGCACGCAGGTCGAGGTCCGAGCAGGGGCCACGCCGCGGCCGCCGCAGGATCCAGGCACCTCTCCGAGCCGGGGAAACGGCCTCCCCGGTGTCCCATCGGCCGCTTTCTCACCACCCCGCCTCCGTCTCCGTCCCTCTGTCGCCCGGCCCCGGCCCAGGACCGCACCTCTCGCGTCGGCAGCTGACGGCCAGGGCCGGGTGCTGCCGTGCCGCCGTAGGCGAGGACCGTACCGACTCGCGGCCGTGAGGGCCGCACCGACTCGCAGCTGTCAGGAAACGACCTGAGGAGATGCCAGTGACCTTCAGATCCGATGAGCCCGCATCCGCCCCGGGTGCTTCCAGGGCGGCGGAAGGCGCCGAGTCCCCGGACACCGTGCTCCGGGCGATGCGCACTCACCTTGCCGCCCACCGGGACCGGCTGCTCGTCGATACCACCCACTGGCACACCGACCCCGACCTGAGCGCCCTGGCCGGCCACGTCGGCCACCTCGGCGTCCTGGTCGAACTCCTGCACCACTGGACCCGCGGCCTGGAAGCGGACGGCCACCACGTGCACAGCCGACTCGCCCTCGCCGCCCGCTCGGCCGCGATCACCGCCCTGACCAGGATGGCCAGAGTCCACGAGACGCTCGCCGCCCTGCGGCCCGCCGCCACACGCCCCGACGCCCTGGGGGTCCAGCACACCACCGGTCAAGCCCGCTACGCCCTCGCCTGCGCCGTCGTCGCACTCGACGCCCATCTCGTGCGCGACCATCGCGGCGACATTCCCGGCCGGCCCACCCACACCCAGCCCGTACGTGGCGGACAGCGGAGTTCTTGAACACCCGCTCCGGATATTCCCCCGGCCTGAATGGTCATCCGCAAAACCGCTCGCCACTCAGAAGGAAAGTTTCCTCACCCGTGCGCCTCTCGCTCTTTTTCGATTTCATTGGTCCAGACCTGTTGACAGGTCTGGACCATTGGGCTTGAGTCTGTACCGGCCTCCCCGCCCTGCCCCACCTTTTCCCCCACGAGGAGTGGCAGTTGAAGAAGCAGAAGATTTCCGCGCTGCTGACCGGTGTGCTCGCTGCTGCCGGCCTGGCGGTGATGGCGCCCACCACATCGAGTGCGGCGGCGTCCTGTGCGGGCGCGTACTCGTCGGCGCAGGTGTACACCGGCGGGATGTCCGCCTCGTACAACGGGCACAACTGGAACGCCAAGTGGTGGCCCCAGGGCGAGACCCCGAGCGCCGGTGGCTCCGGCGTCTGGGCCGACCAGGGCGCCTGCGGCGGCGATGGCGGCACCACTACGCCCCCCGTGCAGGGTTCCTGCGACCACCCGGCCTGGGCGGCCGGCACCCAGTACGCCACCGGAAGCGTCGTCAAGTACGCGCCCAACGGCCAGTACTACATCGCCACCCACGACAACCCGGGCTACGACCCGACCATCTCCACCTGGTTCTGGAGCCCCTACAGCTGCACCGGCGGCGGGACCACCACCCCGCCGCCCTCCAGCGGCTCCTTCGTGGTCTCCGAGGCCCAGTTCAATCAGATGTTCCCGAGCCGGAACTCCTTCTACACCTACTCCGGCCTGGTCGCGGCGCTGAACGCCTACCCGGCGTTCGCCAACACCGGCTCGGACACGGTCAAGAAGCAGGAGGCGGCGGCGTTCCTCGCCAACGTCAACCACGAGACCGGCGGCCTGGTCTACACCACCGAGATCGACAAGTCCGGCAACTACTGCGACACCAGCCGCTCCTACGGCTGCCCGGCGGGCACCTACGCCTACTACGGTCGCGGCCCCATCCAGCTCAGCTGGAACTTCAACTACAAGAGCGCCGGCGACGCGCTGGGCATCAACCTGCTCAACAACCCCAGCCTCGTCGAGACCGACGCCACCGTCGCCTGGAAGACCGGCCTGTGGTATTGGAACACCCAGACCGGCCCCGGCACCATGACCGGACACAACGCCATGGTGGGCGGCAGCGGATTCGGCGAGACCATCCGCTCCATCAACGGCTACGTCGAGTGCGACAGGCACAACCCCGCCCAGGTGCAGAGCCGCATCAACTCCTACACCAACTTCGCCGCCATCCTGGGCGTGCCCACCGGCTCCAACCTCAGCTGCTGACGCTTCCCCACCGGCCCCAGCCTCAGTGGCCGGGACTTTTCCACCGGCTCCCACCTCGGCCGCTGACCCCGCACGCACCGCAGGAACGGGCACTGCCAACCGGCTGAACCCGAAGTCCCTATGCGCGTGCTACCGGTACCGAAACCGCTCCCGCACCCGCCGGCAGCACGTGCCCTTCACCTCGCGCGTGCTGCCGGTGCCCTGCCATGCCCTGATCGCTTCCACCGCATCCGGATGCAAGGAGTGAACACGAACAAAACGTCCAGACCGTGGGCTACCTGTCTCGGTGCGCTGGCGCTGGTGGCCGCCCTCATCGGATTCACCGGCGCCGCCTCCGCCACCTCCGGCGGCACCACGCCTGGCGGTTCCCCGCAACACGCCGCGCCGATGATCATCGGCGGGCAGCCCTCCTCCGCGCAGTACCCGGCCGGGCTGTGGAACGCCTGCACCGTCGTGCTGATCAAGCCCGACTGGATCCTGACCGCCGCCCACTGCACCTGGAAGGTCGAGACGGTCCGCTTCGGGGACGACACCACCACCCCCGTCGCGATCTCGGCCACCGACAACCGCCTGTACTTCACCGGCGGCGACGCGGACGTGGCCCTGCTGCACCTGACCACCCCCGTCACCGCCGTGCAGCCGGCGCTCATCGCCAAGACCTCCCCGGCCACCGGCACCGCCACCCGCCTGGTCGGCTACGGGCAGACCTGCCCCACCGTCGGCTGCGGCCCATGTCCACCAAGGCCATGGCGGTCGACACCACCGTCGTCGACGACGCCAAGTGCCCGGTGATCCACAACGGCAACGCCGAGCTCTGCAACGACGACCCGGGCAACACCGGCGCCTGCTACGGCGACTCCGGCGGCCCAGAGTTCCTCAGGGCCGCCACCGGCCCGTGGGTCCTCGTCGGCGTGGGCAACGGATGGGGAACGGCGAACACCGACTGCGGCGCCGCCCCCTCCGTCTACGCGGACGTCACCGAGAAGGGCGGCGTGCGCCAGTGGATCGCCCAGACGGTGGGCGGACTGCCCGACGCGCCCACCGGCCCCACCAGCTCCTCCAGCCCCTCCCCGAGCGCCAGCACCTCTCCGCGCCCCAGCACCTCCCCGAGCGGCAGCACGTGCACGGCCGCGCCGTGGAGCGCCTCCGCCGTCTACGCCGGCGGCAGCGAGGTCTCCTACAACGGCCGCAAGTGGAAGGCCAAGTGGTGGACCACCAACGAGAAGCCCGGCGCCGCGGGAGACTGGGGCGTGTGGCAGGACGGAGGCACGTGCTGAGCACGTGGAGCCTGCCGCAACGCCTCCCCGGCGCATCGCGGCACTCGGCTGAACGGATCTGGGCCATCTTGTGCCAGGAGCGGACGGAACGCAGGAGGCGGGGTTGCCACCGGGGCGCTGCGAGGCTGTCGAGGCGCCCCGGCGCTGCGCCTCCGGTCAGTGGCGCGGCAGTGGCGCACGACCGGGACGAATCCCGCCGTTCGAGTGCGAGGGTGTCGCGCACCCGTGCGAGCGTGCCGGCCGGGCGGGCGAGCGCGTGGGCTCCCTGTCGGGTCACTTGACACCAGGACATCCGGTCCGGGGCGGACGGCCTCGAAACGGATGACCCCGTGACGGCAGCAGAGGTCCCCAGTCCTGCCGGTGAGCTGCCGACGGCGGTGTTGGATCCGGCGCGGCTGGCCGCGGTGGCCGCCAGCGGCTTACTGGACACCGCGCCGCAAGGCGCCTTCGACGACCTCGCGCAGCTCGCCCTGGCGATCACCGGCGCGCAGAAGGCGTTCTTCACCGTCGCCGACGGCCGGCGCTCGTTCTGGAAGAGCGCTTTGGGCGTGGACCCCGCGGCCGGATCCGAGAACGACATGCGCGACAGCCCCTGCCACATCCTCGTGGGCACCGGCCGGGAGCTGATCGCCGAGAACGCGGCCCGCGACCCCCGCATCAAGGACCTCGGGGCCGTCGCCGACCCGGGCGTCGGCGCCTGGGCGGGCTACCCGGTGTTCTCGCCCGACGGGCACATGCTGGGCGGGTTCTGCGTGGTCGACCGCGACGCCCGCCCCTTCACCCCCCCAGACCCGGGCCCTGCGGACCCTGGTGCGGTCGGTGTCCTCCGAGATCGCCCTGCGTCAGGCCCTGCACCGGGCCCGGGCCCGCGAAACAGGGGACGGCCGCGCTCGCCCGTACCCTGGGACCCTCCTGCCGCCGAGGCTGCCCAAGGCGCCCGGGATGGACGTGGCCGCCACGCACCTGCCTGCCGACGCCACCGGCGTGGCCGGGGTGGAGGTGGTCGGAGACTTCTACGACCTCTTCCACACCCGCGGCCTCCTGGCCGACACCGAGCCCCACCAGCACCTGCAGAGCCTGCGCCCACCTCTTGACCGACGCCCTGCTCGGCGGCACGACCCGCGCCCGCGACGACGGCTGGGGCCCCGCCTACGCGCACTACTCCCATGACCAGGTCCGCACCCTGCTCGTCACTGTCCCGCACCGGCCCCGGACCGACCAGTAGCCGCCTCCGGCGGGTGCGGTGGTCTCCGGGAATGCCGGTCGGCGCTTCCAGCTCGGGAGGACCGACCGGCAGGGAGGCGCCGCCAGTGGGCGCCACGGAACGTCCAGGATGGGCCGGCGGACTCTCCCGGATGTCGCCCTGCCCGCACTGGTGCCGTGTCCGGGGGGCGTTCTTCGATCCGGCCAGAGTGGCAGGCGCTCACCCAGGGCCGCGAGAGGCGGTCACCGACCCGTTGGAGCGCGCCTGCCAGCAGGTGGTGGCGGTGTCCGACGAATTCCGGACGGGTCCTTCGGCAGGCTGCCCGTGGCCGCTGAATCAGAGCCGGCTCCCGTCGGCCCGGACGGCGTGCAGCTGCACGGCGGCGGCGAGTCATTCATCCAGGCCGTCGTGGCTGGAGGGAGTTCGCTGTAGAGCGCCGATGGATTTTGCCAACTCGCGTTTGGAACGGCCCTGTTGGGTGTAGGTTCCACTCGGTTCATAGGATGTCGGCTCAGGCCGGAGACTGTATGCGTTCAGGCGCATGGGGTGCCCAGTTCGCGTCGCCATCCACCACGGTTCCCCTTGGGGGCTCACCCGGAGGTTGACGCATGCCCGTGTGGCTGTCACGCCCTGCTCTCGTCTCACTGCTCGCCCTGCCCCTTCTGGCAGTCGTGCTCCTGTCCGCTCCGGCCTGGCTGACCTGGCCCTTCCTCCCGGCTCCGCGCCAGCGGGTCGTACTTGCCGTCCTGGACCGCCTCGTGCAGTGGACGCGCGCGGTCGCGTCCCGCACGAGCGTGTCGCAGCCGGGGTGAGCTGACGGGGTCGTCCCCGCACGAACGGGCCGTTTCCGAGCGCCCGAAACGGCCAGGCCGCTCCGGTGCGCTGGAGCGGCCTGACGGGCTCGCCCGGAGCCTTTGCTACCGGTGGAGAAGAAGCTGAACAGGTCGTGGTGCGGGTCCCCGACGACCCCGCTGCCCCGCGCCGGCGCGAAGGGCCCGCCGGGGTCGCCGGCGGCCTCCACGGCCTGGGCGGCATTGCGCAGGGCCTGAGCGTGGGCGTATTCGTCCCGGCGCTCGACCAGTGCCCACAGCCACGAGGCGGCCTCCTGCCCGGCCTCGCGGGCCCGCTCCGGCGCCCGCCGCTCCCACCTCGTACACGGCGACCGCGCGGTCCTGCCCGTCGCCCCGCCCCCGCCCCGCCTCCGGACCCGGGACCAGGCGGTCGTCCCGGTTGGCGGGGTCGTCGTGGTCGTCGTCCGGGCCGGGGTAGTGGTCCAGGCGCGGCGGGGGGAAGCGCAGCGAGCCGGGCAGCGGGCTGGGCGGGGAGTCGGGAGACGGGTCCATGCCCTGCCCGACCCCCGTTCGGTCGTCCGGGTCACGGCGTGCCGCGCGCTGGTGGTGTGCGCGATGCCCGTACGGCCACTGCCCGCGCTCCCGGGGGCCCCGGGTCGGTCAGTGGCCGCGTCCGGCGCGTACGACCCGGAGCTCGACGTCGACTCCACCCCGCTCCGTGCGCAGGACCTTGACCCTGCCCGACTCGGCCAAGCGGCCTGACCTACCCCTCGGGATCGGCGGACAGGGTCCCGTCGTCCCCGGGCTCGTGGCCGCCGTGGCGGGCACGAAGCCTGTGGATGCCTTGTGTCACGGCCTCGTTCAGCGCCCCCAGCAGCGCGGTTGCGGTGCGAAGGTCCGCGGTGCTGCTATGCCGGAGGGTGTCGCCGATCTCCGCTCCGGCGGCCTGCATGAAGGCCCGCGACTGTGCCAGGGCGGTGGGGGTCGGCCGCAAGGTGACACGGCGGCGGTCGCCGTTCTCCCGGCTGCGGCTCACCAGCTCCGCCTTCTGGAGGCGGTGCAGCAGGACCGTGGTGGCACCGGTGCTCATGCCGATGCGCTGTGCCAGCGCCGTGGGCGACAGAGGCGCACCGGCCTGGGCTGCCCAGACGATCTGCGCCAGTGCCCGGGCGTCCGAGGTGGGCAGCCGCACCCATGCGGCCAGATGGTGGTTGAGCTCCGCGAAACCGACGGCCCAGTCCCGCAGCGCTTCCATGACAGCCACCTCGTCCGGCTCCCATACGCGCATCAGCGGATCGTCCATGAGCACCCTTCCTCCTCTCACGCTGATAGCTTTACATTAAAGCTATCTTCTGGGAGGTCATCGTGCAGCAGCCGCGCACCGTGGTTGTATCGGGTGCCAGTATCGCCGGGCTGTCGGCCGCTTTCTGGCTCCGGAAGCAGGGCTGGAACGTCAGCGTGATCGAGCGGGCGGACAGCTTCCGCGACGGCGGGCAGAACGTCGATGTGCGCGGTGTCGCCCGCGACGTTCTCCACCGGATGGGACTGTTCGACGCCGTCAAGGCCCAGAACACCACCGAAACCGGCGCGGTGTTCGTCGACCGCAACGGATCAGTGACCGCCGAGCTGCCGTCCGACGGGCCTGACGGAGCCACGGCCGAGCTCGAGATCCTGCGCGGTGATCTGGCGCGCGTCATCCACGACCACCTTCCCGACGGCGTGGAGTTCCTCTACGGTGACACCATCACCGAGGTCACCGACGGGTCCGGGCCGCTCCAGGTGATCACCGCCGGGCACCGCACCCTGCCGTGTGACCTGCTGGTAATCGCTGAAGGCGTGCGCTCAACCACGCGTGAGCTCGTGTTTCCGCCCGGCGCCGTCACCTCCGACGACCTCGACGTGAGCATGGTGTTCGGCACCATCCCCCGTACCGGGGACGACACCACGACCTGGCGCTGGCACACCACCACCCGCGGACGCCAGATCCACCTGCGCCCCGATCCGCACGGCACCACCCGCGCGATGCTCTGCTGCAGCCCCGCCGTAGACCTCGCCGGCCTCGACCGCGCCCAGGCCCTCACCCGGCTGCGGCAACGGTTCGCGAACGCTGGCTGGCAGGCTCCCCGCATCCTCGACGACTTCACCTCCACCGACGACCTCTACATCGACCAGCTCACCCAGATCCGCATGGCCACCTGGCACCGGGGACGCACCGTCACGGCCGGGGACGCCGGCTGGTGCGTCACCCCCATGGGAGGCGGCGGAGCCTCCCTCGCCCTCACCAGCGGCTACGTCCTCGCAGCCCAACTCGCCGCCCATCCCGACAGCACCGAAAACGCCCTCGCCGACTACGAGACGTGGATGCGCCCCCTCGTCGACCAGTTCCAGACCCTGCCCCGCGGCTGGAAGCGCTTCGCCTACCCCCAGACCGCCACCGGACTGAAGATCCGCCACATCGCCAGCAAGGCACTGACCTCACGCCCGCTCAGGCCCCTGACCGACAAGCTCACGCAAGCCGCCCACATCTCGCCCCCTCTGCCGGACATGCCCCGACCATCCAGCTGACACTCCCGCGGCCCGGCCCGGCCAGACGCATTCCCGCGGCAGAGACCTCGGGCACCGGTGGGCCCGCGCCCGCCCGCCTGAGGCGCAGGATGGCGTACGAGGACCGGTCCTCGCTGCCGCAGTACATACCGGATTCGCTGCGGCGGAGCCCCTACCGTGGTCCTCGCGGCCTGGGCGGCGTCGCGCAGCGCCCGGAGGTGGCTCTGGTCGGTCTGTCCGCCCGCCCGGCCGGCTCCCGCAGCCAGTCGGCGGGCCTCCTGTCCGACCTCGCGGGCCCGCTCAAGCACCCGCCGCTCCCGCCCGTCCAACTCGTACACGGCGCCCGCGACGGCCTGCCCGCCTGTTGCGTCAGCGTGGGGGTGCCTGCTTCGTGTCGCGGGGGGTAGCCGTGAGTGACCGGTGCGGGTGGTCCGTGCCGATCATGTCCGGAGGTGCCCTGTGTCCAGCAGCCCGCGTCCGCGTCCGCGTCTTGCCGTGCTCGCCGCCGCCACCGCCGCTCCTCTGGCCCTGGCGGTCGTGACCGCGGGGCCCTCCTCCGCGGCGGTCCCCACCCCCGTCCGCGCCGCGGCGAAGGCTGCACCCGACTCGGTCGCCTCGGTCGACCTGGCCCGCTACCTCGGGCCCTGGTACCAGGTCGCGGCCAAGCCCGCCCCGTACGAGATCCAGTGCAAGAAGAACTCCACCGCCCGCTACGCCCCCACCACGACCGGGACCGTCTCGGTCACCAACAGCTGCTCGACCTGGCTGGGCGGCTCCAGCACCGTCAAGGGCGACGCCAAGGCCCTGGACACCACCGGCGCCCGCCTCAACGTCTCCTTCCTCGGAGCCGGAACCTCCTGGCTGCACACCACCCAGGCCAACTACATCGTCGTCGGCCTGGCCGACGACTACCGCTGGGCCACCGTCACCGACTCCGACCGCACCAGCGGCTTCGTCCTCTCCCGCACCCCCGCTCTCACGCCCGCCGACACCACCGCCGCCCGAGCCGCCCTCACCCGCGCCGGCATCGACCCCTGCACCGTCCGATACACCCCCCAGGACGGCGCCAACACCACCACCGACCCCTTCTGCACCCACTGACCCCTCCGCCCATCACCCGGCAGAGCGGGCAAGTGCCGACTTGCCCCCGGGAGGTCCTGGACCCGGCCGGCGGGGGAGCGAGGGAGAGGGCCGGTGGCACCCGAGGTTCGGGGCGCGCTGGCCCTCCCCACGGCCCGGCCGGGGCGGGCCGTGGGGTCGTGGCCGGTACCCGGGCGTGCCGGCCCCGTTGGATGTACTGGCGATCCCCGGCCCCGACTGCCTCTCGGAGACTGTCGCGGCCCCCTGTAGCGGCCTTCCCGCACGAGAGCGCGACAAGGGGGCACTGTCGCGTCCTGTGACCAGCACGGGCACCCCTCCACCCCCGCCTCGCTGCCACCCGCGACAGCCACAGTGGCACAGCACCGCCCCTGCCTCCGGGCTACCCCTGGGCCCGGCGGTAGGGTCGCCGGCCGGGGCGCGGCGAGGTCATCAAAGCTCCCCGGCCGGGTGCTCCGGCCGGCCGTTACGGGGATGAGGTCCGCCCGGGGCGCATACAGCCGCCCCCACCGGTCATACGAGTGGTGCGAACCCCGCGCCACGCCCCAACCGCGTCGGTGTGACAGATCCTCCAGGTCCGGGTTCCGCGCTGACGCCGTCCCTGCGGTGGCCGGTCGCGCTTCGAGCACGCGGCCGGGTCCGACCCAGCAGGGACGGCGTCCGTGCGTGCAGTCGCCGAATCCGGAAACAGGGTCGGGGCCGGGGTGGGTTTCGTGCCGCTGGTGTGGCGGTGGTCGTTGGGTGGGGGCGGTACCGGTGGTGCCGGGCCGGTCCACAGGCCGGCCGTGGCACCCCTCCGTCGTGGTTGGGCGGCGGAGAGGGCGGCCGGACCGCATGCCGGGGCGCCCCGCGGCTCGGGGCGCCCCGGCCCCACGGCGTCCGCGCCGCACACCTCGCGCGGAGTTTCGTGTGCGGCGCGGGCGCCGCCGTCCCTCTGCCCGGCCGGAGCGCATGCAGCCCGCGCCTGCGGGTCATACGGGACGGGACGGAACCCACGCCACTCCCCGTGGTGCATGCCATCTCCAGGTCCGGGTCCCGTCCAGACGCCGCCCCCGCGGTGACCGGCCGCCCCCCGCCCCCGCGGCCGGAGCCGCTCCCACAGGGGGCGGCGTCCGCGTGCGCGCCACTGCTACCGGCTCGCGCCGGACCGTGAAAGCCCCTGCGCTTCCATCGGAAGCATCAGGAAGGATGATCCCGCACCCGATCCTGGAACACGTCGGTGATTCCGTGAGGCCCTCGGTCGTGATCGAATTCGCCCCGCCTTTTCGGCCAGGCGGTACGGACCGGAAACTCCGGACGGGAGGCCGTCGCAGACGGAACGATCCGATGCCCAGAAGTGAGGTGCACGCGGTTGGGTCCTACCCCGTCAGATTTCACCCTCTGCGCAGGGCATGACCCGTCCGACCCAGGGCACGCGGCCAGGTGTCCGGTGGCTTTGGTCGCTCTTCGTCGGTCTACCCGAGCCGCCGGACACCCATCCTCCGAGTCGGCCCGGCCGCAGACCGCCATTCGGCCAAGCATGCACACGCATCAAGTCAAGTACTTGACCGACGCTCAGCCGCCCCCGGGTTCCGCTCCGCTTCGGCGGGCCGGGCAGCACGTACGGGATCTCGATCGTCGTCCGCTTCCGTCCGGTGCGGCCGAGTGGGTGAAGCCGGTGTGTGGGGCGGGTGTCGCCGGGTTGGTCGTGGCCCTGCGGTGTGGTGATCGCCCGGTGGAGTGGCCGACTGGCGAGGCGGCGGTCCGCGAGGCCGTGCGGTAAGGGGTGGAAGCGCCGGACAGCTCCAGGTCGCAGACTCCCGGCAGGTTGGCGATAGTGCCGGTCAGGTGCCCCTGGTAGTCGGCCACCAGGATCGTGCCGGCGTTGTAGTCGGAGATGAACACCCGCTTGTGCACCCCGTCGACCGCCAGATCGCAGTGGTGGGCGATTGGCAGCGCGGTGCCGCCGCCGTCCGCCGCCGCGTGCGCGGCGGGTGCCGTGCTGAGCGTCAGGCCCAGCAGGGCGACCAGAGGCAGGAGCGCCCTGGCGCGGATAACTGGTCATTTCAAAACGAGTTCGACTCCGGGGCTCGGCAGTTGAGATGGCCAGGCGGCAGAGTGCTGCACGTGTCGGATGATCTCGTGCCTGATGATCCGTGGGAGCGAGTGGCTCCGCTGCTGCCACAGCGTCCGTCGCGGCGCCATCGCTGTCCCGGGAGGCCGCCTGCCGACGATCTGGCTGCGCTGCGCGGCATCGTGCATGTGCTGTGCAAGAGCGCGAGTTGGCGGGACGTGACCGCGGAGCGAACCGGCCGCAGCGGGATCACGGCCTGGCGCAGGCTGCGGGACTGGACCGAGGCCGGCGTGCGGCCACGCCTGCACGAGGTCCTTCTCGCCGAACTGCGAGCCGCAGGGCTGCTGGAGATGGACGACGCCGCCGTCGACGGTTTGCACGTCAGAGCGCTCAAAGGGGGGGCGGACACCGGACCTCCACCGGTCGACCGGGGCCGGCCGGGCAGCAAGCACCACCTGATCGTCGACCGGCACGGCACCCCGCTCGCCGTCACACTGACCGGCGGGAACCGGCACGACGTCACCCAGCTCCTGCCCCTCCTGGACGCGATCCCACCGATCCGGGGCCTGCGAGGCAGACCCCGACGACGCCCCCGCCGACTGTTCGCCGACCGCGGCTACGACCACGACGAGTACCGCCGCTTCCTTCGCCGCCGCGGCATCACCCCGAAGATCGCCCGCCGCGGCGTCGCCCACGGCTCCGGACTCGGCAAGACCCGCTGGGTGGTGGAGCGGACCTTCGCCCGGCTCCACCGGTTCAAGCGACTGCGGACCCGCTACGAGATGCGCGCCGACCTCCACCTCGGCCTGTTCCAACTCGCCTGCAGCATCATCTGCCTAGGCAAGCTCCGAACCTCATTTTGAAATGATCAGTGAGGGGTGGCACCGTCGGGGTGGGTGGTGATCCAGCGGGCGGCGGCGTCGGCGTTGGTGAGGTTGGTCTCGATGGCGTTGGTGTAGAAGTGGACGCCGCTGGTGAGGGGTCCGACGAACAGTAGACGGGTGTCGTGTGCGCCGTCGCGGCGGCGGGCCCGCAGGGTGGCGTAGTCGACGTCGATGCCGCCGAGGGGGTGGGGCCGCAGGAGTCCTCGGTCGAGGCAGTCCTTGACCAGGGGGGACTCCAGGGACCAGGCGGAGGTGCCCGGTCCGGATGCGTTGACGAGGAAGTCCGTGTGGTGCAGGACCTCGCCGGCGGGGGTGCGGCGCAGGACGTCGAAGCCGCCGTCGGAGGCGGAGGTGACGGCGCGCGTGCCGTCCAGGGTGCGCAGTCGGCCCTCGGCGAGCAGGGTGTGCAGGAAGCGGGCGTTGTCGAGCGGCATCAGGTGGCGGTGGACGGCCCAGACGGCCATGGAACGACGCAGGAAACGTGACTTGTCGCGGAAGCGGGTGCGGTGCCAGATCTCGGGGGCGAGGGGGGAGGTGGCGTCGAGCACTTCGTACCAGTGGGGGCGCTCGCTCTCGGCGCGGGCGATGTCGCGCGCCAGGGTGTCCTGGGGGTCCTTGCGGTCGGCGGCGAGCAGGGCGTTCAGTTCGTCGGGGCCGATCCGCTCGGTGAGTTCGGCGCGCAGCAGGTGGGCGAAGCGGGCGAGGGGGACGTCGGTGCCGAGTGCGCGCACGGCGTCGGCGGTGAGGTGGTCGGGCTGGTGGGGCCGCAGGGTGGCGGGTTGGACGCCGGGCCAGCCGCGGCGGCGGGCGAAGGCGTAGAGGGGCCCCTGATGTCCGTGGGCGCGCAGGGCGAGCAGGGTGTCGACGGCGGTCAGGCCGGTGCCGATGACGCCCACGCTGAGGTGGGGCGGGATGCGGTGGTAGAAGTCCGGGTCCCAGGGGGTGGGGGCGTAGTGGGGGTGGCCGATCAGGGCGCGGTAGGAGGTCGGGGGGAGGTCTCCGACGCAGATGACCGCGTGGGTGTAGCGGGTGGGCAGGAGGGTGCCGTCGGTACTCTCCAGGCGCAGTCCCGACGGTCCGGGGTGCAGTCGGGCGACCTCGTGGCGCAGGAAATCCACGCGGATGCCGCCCGTCGTCGCGGCGGCGAGGGCTTCGCGCAGGCAGCGTTCCAGGTAGGCGCCGTAGACCCGGCGCGGCACGTAGCTGTCGGCCAGGGACTCCGGTCCGGACGTCGGTCCGGGAGCGAGGCCGCGGTCCTCGGCGAGCAGGGCGGGCAGGGCGCGCAGGAAGTGGTCGGGGTCGTCCGGGTACAGGCTCATGGTCTTGGCCTGCATGTTGAGGACGTGCTGCGGCAGCGGGGTGCTGTAGGCCACGCCGAGGCCGGGTCGTTGCTGACGGTCGAGCAGGTGGACCGTCAGCCGCCCACGGCCGCGGGCCCGGTGGTGGTGCAGCAGGCGCATCGTCGTCATGATGCCGCTGGCGCCCGCGCCGATGACGGCGACGGTCGCTCGGGCGGTGGCCGGGGGGTGGTCGGGGGTGTTCACGGTGTTCGCCCGGCCGGGTTCAGCGGACGGTTCGGTGGGCGCGCAGCAGGGCGGCGGCGGCCCGGTCGACGTCCTGCTCGTCGGTGGCCCAGTTGATCAGGCACAGCCGCAGGACGGTCCGTCCCCGCCAGGTGCTGGGCGAGGCCCAGCTCTCCCCCTCGGCCTGCAGGGCGTGGGCGACGCGCAGCGTGCGGGCGTCGACCTCGGCGGGGTCGGTGGTCTCGGCGGGGTCGTGCGCGGGTCCGAAGGTCAGCAGGACCTGGTTGAGCGAGACGTCGTTGAGGACGGTGACGCCCGGTTCGCCCCGCAGCAGTGCGGCGAGGTGCCGGGCGTGGGCGCAGCAGCGGTCGACCAGGTCGGCGACGCCGTCTGCGCCCAGGGAGCGCAGGGCCGCCCACAGCGGGAAGGCCCGGGAGCGCCGGGAGACTTCCAGGCCCCACTGGACGGGGTGGCGCTGTTCGTCCTGCAGTTGCAGGTAGGAGGCGTCCAGGGGCAGGGCGGCGCGGTGGGCGTCCGGATCGGCGATCAGGGCGACGGCACCGTCGTAGGGGGTGTTGAGCCACTTGTGGGCGTCGGTGGCCCAGGAGTCGCACAGCTCGATCCCGTCGGCGACGTTGCGGCGCAGCGTCGGCGAGGCGGCGGCCCACATGCCGAACGCGCCGTCCAGGTGCACCCAGCCGTCGGCCGCGTGGGCGCTCTCGCACACCGCGCGCAGGTGGTCGATGCCGCCGGTGTTGATCTCGCCGGCCTGCGCGCAGACGATCAGCGGCGCCCCGTCGGCGGCCCGGACGGCGGCGTCGAGTTCGGACAGCAGCATCCTGGCCTCGGCGTCGACGGGTATGCGCTCGATGGAGCCGCCCAGTCCGAGGAACTGCAGGGAGCGGATCACCGCGGCGTGCGAGGAGTCGTTGACCAGGACCTTGACCGGCGGGGCACCCTGCAGGCCCCGGGCGGCGACGTCCCAGCGGTGGCGGGCCAGGACGTGGTGGCGGGCAGCGGCCAGGCACAGCAGTTCGGCGTGGGTGCAGGCGGGCACGAACGCGGCGGACGTGCGGGCGGGCAGGCCGAACAGTTCCACCAGCCAGTTCCGGCAGACCTCCTCGACCACCGCGGTGGCGGGCGAGATGTCGTGGACGATGCAGTTCTGGTCCCAGGCGGAGGTCAGCCAGTCCGCGCCGAGGGCGGCGGGGAGGGTGCCGCCGACCACGTAGCCCAGGTAGCGGCCGTTGCCGGAGGGCACGAGGCCGCGGTCGACGCCGTGGGCGAGCTGGTCGAGCACGGTGCCGGGCCCGGCACCGGTGCGGGGCAGCGGCCCGCCGAGCAGCTCGTGCAGTTCGGCGTCATCGGCCCGGGCGAGGACGGGTCGCTGGGGCAGCCCTTCGAGGTAGCGCAGGGCGTGCGCGTGGGCGGCGTCCAGGATCTCGCGGTAGACGGCGGGGTCGGGGGTCCCGCGGCCCGGCGTGCGGTCGGCCGTGGCGTCGGGGAAGGGCTGTGCGGTCATGGGTAGGTCACCTTCTCGATCGGGTGGTGGGGTGGTGCGCGGACCGGCGGGCGGCCGGTCCGCGGGACGGCGGGCCGGGCACGGTTCAGCGGGCGGCGGGGTCCGACGGGGAGCGGTGCTCCTTGACCATCAGGGCGGTGGTCTTCTGCGGGATCGGGACGTAGGCCCGGCGGGTGAAGCCGGCCTTCTCGAAGGCGCGCAGGGCCGGGGCGTTGGTGGCGTTCGGCTCGGCCAGGACGCGGCGCCCCCGGGGGCCCTCGTCCAGCAGCGCGTCCGACACCGCGCGCAGCAGCGCCGGTCCGCGACCGCGGCCGCGCTCCTCGGGGTTGGCCAGGGCGATGTGCACGCCCACGTCCTCGGGGCCGGCGTCGATGTACCCGGCGTACGGGTCCTCGACGACCCGGTAGATCTCGATGTAGCCGACCAGCGCGCCCCGGTGGGAGACGAAGCACGGCCAGGAGACGCCGAGCGCCCGCTGGCGGGCCAGTTCCTGCAACCAGACGCCGGCCGGCCAGGCACGTCCCCAGGCGTGCGCGATGTGCGGGGCGTTCATCCACTGGGAGATCGTGAGCGCGTCGACGGGGTCGGCCTCGGCGACCCGCAGCGCCCACGGCTCCGGCAGTCGCGGCACCAGGGTGGACCCGGCCCGGTCCTGCTGCGGCGGCACCGGTCCACCGGCCCCGTGGACCCGGTTGTCAGGGGTGAGGAACACCATGTGGGGGGTGTGGACGGCGGCCTGCTCCTCATCCAGGAGGGCGTGGGACGTCAGCACGATCCGGCTGCCCTGCGGGGCCACCGCCGCGGCCGCGCCGAAGGTCTGCACCGTTCCGCTATCGGGCGGCGCGGGCAGTACGTACGTCTCCAGCTGGATCCCGGCGTCGACGACGGTCAAGGTGGTGCGGTCGCCGACCTGCAGATCGGCGGCGGCCAGGACGTCCGCATCCACCAGGACGGCGTCGAGCGGGCCCTCACCCGTCGCGGTCACGGTGGCACGGTGGATCAGCGAGTGGACACGGGAACGCAGCATGACGTGATCTCCGAAGAAGGGGCCGGAACACCGGCGCAGAAGCGGCGCGTGAGTCGGCGGCCGCGAGAAGGGGAGCCGAACGGTGGGAAATGGCCACCCGCCGGTCGCTTGTCCGTCGGTGGCGAGAAAACGCAGGGATTCCGGCCATAACCGGCTTTCCCTCCGGGCGCGGACCCTGGTGACCCGGGTCGACCCTCCAGGACCAGAGTCCCCGATTTCCTCAGTTCTTCCCGGCCCCGCGGCGCGCCGCCCCACGGCGGGGATGCGAGGGGCGGGCGATGCGGGAAACGCCCGTGCGGAAATCGTTCCGCCCGGATACCGGAGCGTCGGGAAGATGGGCCGAACGGGTAATTTTCCACCGTTTCCGCCATGGATGCGCAGATCGCGTAAAGGAGTGGCTCCCCTGTCCGAATCGTGGAGGACCCCGTGCGGAACCTGATGCAAGAACGACCCCGAGCCGTGGTCTTCGACTGCGACGGAACCCTGTTGGACACCGAGCACCTGTGGCAGGCGGCACGCGAGGACGTCCTGGCCCGACTTGGTGCCGCGCCCAGCCGCGACCTGCTCGACGAGGTGAAGGGCATGCACTACGAGGAGTGCGGCCGCCGCCTGGCCGAGCACACCGGCCGGCCCGACCAGGGCGCACGGTGCGCACGGGCCCTGCTCGAACGCTACGAGGAGCGCGCCCGGGAGGGCACCCGGGCCATGCCCGGTGCCGTCTCCCTGCTCCGCACGCTCGACAACGGCCGCATCCCGCTGGCGGTCGCAAGCAACTGCCCTGTGAAAGTCGTGAGTTCAGGACTGGAGGCGGTCCGTATCGCCGCACACTTCGACGCCTTGGTGGTACCGGGCGAGGGAATCCGCCCCAAGCCCGCCCCGGACGTCTACCTCCAGGCGGTCCGGCGACTGGGGACGCAGGCGCGCCACGCAGTAGCGGTGGAGGACTCCGAAGCGGGTGCGGCGGCAGCCAAGGAAGCCGGACTGCGGGTGCTTCTCGTCACCCCCGACCCCACCGAACAAGGCCGCCGCTTCGTGGACGCCTGGACTCCCTCGCTGGAGAGCCCCGAGGCCAGGCGCTGGGCGATTTTCGTCGGCAACCCGGGATGAACCGTCCTCCGAGCGGGCAGTGCCGACCGGATCCGTCCCGATGCGGCCGCCGTACCGCCACGTCCATCCGCGTGCCCCTGCTCCCGTCAGCGGCGTAAACGCGACGTGCCGCCGGAATCGAAGCCCGACCTCCGGAGGAGGGGAAATCGATCTCGGCCGCTTTCTCGACCGGGTCGGCCGTAGAGTCGAATCCGATCGACCCGCCGGCGCGCAATCGACTCCACGCGCCCCCTTTTTCTTGCGGACATGACGGAGACGCCGACTGGGTGATCGGAGAAATCCCGCCCCTCCGCATCGTGAACTGCGATTTCTTCGCGCCACGGTGATCACGGGACCGGCGCGCGGCGGGGAGTGGGGGAGAGGGCCGAAAAATCTTGGGATCCTGCTGGACCGCGTCCGGGATCGGGTGGATGCGCGTCCCACGCAGCCGGATTTCGGCGGACCCGCATCCCGAAAAGCCGTTCCGCCCTGCGCGCCGTTCGCAGGACCTCGGCGCGCCCGGCCGGCGCCATGACGCCGGGAGATCGAGAGCTGCGTCCCACGAAGGACCCACCCCCATGCACACCCCCCCTGCACACCCCCCTGGGCCGCGCATCACGGACAGGGCCTCCCCCGCTGCTTCGCCGGCCGTCGAGCCGCCCCGTCGACGAGATCACCGTGACACCGGGGTTCACGATCGCCAGAACGGCTCCTGCGCACGGCAGTGCCACCACGGCCTTGGAACCGGAGCAGCAGATCCTCCTCGCCACGGGCAGCGCACCCCGTTCCCGACGCGTCGGTCCCCGCAGGCGAGTCAGGTGCGAGACCCAGGGCTGACACGCCGTCCCGGGCGCCCGCCGGCAGCCCCTGAACACCCTGCCGCACCGCCCACCCACGCGGCTGCGCCCCAGCCGGCTCGCCTCCATCCCGCACCGCCCCCACCGCACCCCCACCTCAGGAGCATCCCGTGTCCCTCCACCTCGCCCTGCCCTTGCGCGCCGCCCTCGCCGGCGCCGCGCTGTGGAGCCCCAGTGCCCTGGCTCAGACCGCCCCCGCCCCCGCGGCAGCCCGGGCCGTCCCGTCCGGAGCCATCACCGTCACGGTCAAGTTCCTCACCGGCGCGACCGAGACCGTCACCACCACCTCCACCACCGTCCTGGGCCTCAAGGAGCAGGTCTTCGACCTCGCCGGCATCGGTCCCCAGCTTCAGCGCCTGGTCTTCGCGGGCAAGGAGATGCAGGACGCCAGGACGCTGGGCTCCTACAACGTCACCAACGGCTCCGTCATCAACGACGTCGTGCGCCTGTAATCCCCTCATCCATCGCGCACCCGCCAACCGCTGCGGCCCGAGGCCCCTCCCTCGGGCCGCAGCCCCCGCCCCGAGCGATCCCCGCACCCCGCACTCACGGTCGCGCTCGTGAGCGCCCATCCGCCCGAGTGCACCGGGCAGTTGCTGCGCGACCTCGACACCGTCCTGGAGCACGGCGCCGTCGTCGTGTTCATCGAGAGCCGATCGGTGCCCGACCTGCTCAGCCACGCCCCCGCGGTCAGCGGATCCGCCTTCCACCGAACACGGGCCGTCGCCCTCGCCCGCACCGCCGGCTCCTTCCCCGTCTTCTCCGCGCACCACGGCGCCGCCCTCACACGGCCGCACGCCCCTGGCCTGTGCGGGAAGCGGCCGCCGTGCCAGGGCATCACGGCGGTCCCGGGGGCGCGATCGGATAGGTGTGGTCCGTGCGCGCTCTCGTCGTCAACCGCCCCCTGAAGCCCCCGCCCGCCGCGGCGACCAGCGAGGTCCTCGCCACGGTGGTCGCAGCCGAACTCGCCGCCCCGGGTGCGGAGGTGGCCACCGTCCGCGCCGTCGACCTCGACCTCCGGCCCTGCGCGGCCACGGACATGGGGGACGACGACCGGCGGTCCGGTATCCACGACCAACTGCTGGCCGCCGACACCCTCATCGACGCCCTGCGGGTCCGGGCCGGCCCTCCCTCCTCGATCGCCCAGCGCGTGCCGGAGCGGGTGGACACGATGGTTTCCGGGACCGACGGCGACGGGTGGCCCACCGCCACCGCAGGGACGTGGACCAGTCCGTCGGCGTCGAGGCGGACGTGTTCGGCCAGCACCGCCGGCACCTGCTCCGCACTCCACCCCAGCCCCTCCGTCAGCGCCCGCAGACGCCGCCCCGCCTCGCCCGGCACCACCGCCTCCACCCGGAACCCGGTCCGGCGGCGGCACGGGTGGCACCGGACCGGGCGCCGGTGGCGCTGCCGGGAGATGAAGGAGGGCGGAGGCGAGGGCGGGAGAGTGCGCGTCGGCTGCGTCGGCGTCGGACCGTAGCCGGTAGGCGCAGGTGCCGGCCGTGGCCCGTCTGCCGGAATCGGAGTGAACGGCGACCACGAGATCGGCGAGTGGCATGAGGGGCGCTCCGCCGGGGGCGTGGGCTGCGGTGCGCACGCCCGCCAATTGGAACTACACGGAATATCCCGACGGGTCATATGCCGAATTCCCCCACAGGGGACAATTTGATTCCGGGGCCTCAGTTCTTCTGGAGGTCCGGAAATCTTTGTCGCTTCCCGGTGCTCCGGCCGCTGGCCGCCGGAAGCTCTTTCCTCTGTGAGGTTCGATCACAGGCGTCGATGAACGTCGTGGCGAAAGGCAGGCTCATGCCGCAGACCCCAAGGCTCTCCTCCATCCCCTTCGCACTGACCGCACTGACCGTGGCGATCGGGCTGCCCGGCGTATCGGCCCAGGCGGCGCCTTCGAGGGCCACCGCCATGATGGTCTGCACCGGGACGTCGCTCCAGCGCTACTCCCCGGCGCTTGGCCCGCTGCCGCGGCCCACGGTGGTCAGCCTCTCCGAGAGGCTGACGTGTACCGGCGGTCCCTTCGCCACGGGCGCGGCCGACGCCGCCTTCGCCAACCCGGCCAGCTGCCTGGTGCCGCCGGTCACGGGCACCGTGCCGCCGGCCGACGTCCTGACGTACCGCTGGAGCAACGGCCAGACCAGCACCATCACGTACACCCTGACCACTGTCGCCAGGGCCGCCAACCAGAACATCGTGACCTCCGCCGGAACCGTCCCCTTCGGGTACGCCCAGGGCTCCGTGGCCCAACGCGAAGTGATCATGCCCAACCTCGACGTCCTGGGCTGCCTGGCTTCCAACATCAGCCAGCAGAGCGGCAGCGAGACCCTTTCGATCCTGCTGTGAATCGGCGCGCGCCCTCCACGAGCCGCACCGGGACGGTTCGTGCCGTCGGATGCCATCCCATCGGCCGGTAAAGGCACGCGTGCACTGCGAACGGCCTGCCCACCGGTGCACCTGCCGGTGGGTTTCAGGCGCGGTAGAGATGAAAGCGCATGCTCGCGCCCCGCGGCAGCGCGGGGGGCGGAATGATCGAGCACAGGCGTCGGCACCGGAGAGGCAGTGAGCAAGGGAGTCCTGGACGATCAGGTCACTCGTTTTGATGGCGATCAGACACGGGCGACCGTCACGTGAGCGCTGGATGTCGTGGAGGATGTCGTCCACCGGCCGAGGACGGCGGCCCCGCCCGGCCCGCTGATCACCGCCGCCAACGTCGCCCCCGCATTACCCGCACCGCCGCCCTGGCCGCCTGGCCCGTCGAGGGCTGCCTCGACCTCCTCGGGGCCCGCTGCCGTGATCTTCCCGACTCCGTGCCGCCTCGAAGCGCCTGGGGGTGGCTGTCTGAGTCAGCTCTGCCAGCCGTCTTGGGGTGTGTCGGGTGCGGGGGTGCAGCCGGCCGGCAGTGGGTTGCCTTCGATGTGGAGGACGTCGGTCCGGCTGCTGGGGGCGGTCCACGGGCCGGTGACGGGGTGTCGGACGGCGGGGGCGAGCTGGCGTACCAGTGCCACGTGGGCGTCCTCGTCGGTGTACTGGCAGGTCTCGATCCGGGCGCGGCCCTGCAGATCGGGCCGGACACTGCTGCCCATGGTTTCCTCTCTCTCCTCTTCTGCTGGTGGGTAGTCAGTTCCCTGCCCGGAGCGGCCGGGTGGGTGAAGTCGGCGTGTGGGGGCGGGTGTCGCCGGGCCTGCGGGGTGGTTGATGGCCCGGTGGAGTGGCCGAGTGGCGAGGCGGCGGTCCGCAAGACCGTACACGGCGGTTCGAACCCTTTCTCCACCTCGACCGGTGGCGGGCCGCGGGCTATGCAGCCCGCCACCGCTGCGTCCGAGCCGGCTCCGGCATGACCGGTCCCGGGGTCACGGGGCTGTGGCAGCCTCCATCCGCCCATCGGGGCAACCCCGACAGGTGGGCGGGCGGGTGGGGTGGTCGGCGGGTCGGCCGAGGTGGTTGCGGTGGTCCTGGCGTGCTTGGGCGGGTATCGCGCCGCCAGGGTCCAGCACGCTGTTCCACTATGGATGGTCGGGCTGTGGGGCGGGGACTGCGCTGCCGTGGTCGAGTTCTGATCGTCTTGTCGCCTGGGCTCTGAGCAGCGTTCCCGCTCCCGCTCCGAGCAGTAGTGGCAGCGTGTACAGCGTCGTGCTCATGAATGCCAGGACCGGGATCAAGGCGGCGAGTGCGGGATGCGGGTCCGTCAGGGCGGCGAGCAGGGGAACCGCCATGACTCCCGCCCCGGCTGCCACCGACAGCGCCGCTCGCGCGCGTTCGCGTCCGAGGAAGGCTCCCAGGAAGAGGCCCGGAACCGAGCCGCAGGCGAACGCCCCGTCTCCTTTCCACAGGAGTGCGCCCACTGCGGCAAGCGCCAGCCAGCCGGCCACTCCTGCCCATGCGAGCCCTGTCCGCCGCTTCTCATTCGCAAGCGAATCGTTCACTTCCGCCCCTCGCGCCCGCAGTTGAGGATGGCATCGTGCCATAGAGCCGAAGCGCGGGTACTGAGCTCCTGGACGTCGGGATCCGCCACCGCTCGCCATGCCGTCCTCATGCCGACCGCCCGTCCGGTCGGGAGAGCAGCGAGGACCCTGGCCGATCTCCCGGCGGTGCCCTGGGCGCACCCGGGTCGACGGAGGGCCAGGCGCCGCGCCCGGTGCGCACCGCGGTCGCCAGGACACTGGTCAGCGCCTCCAGCCCGGGCGGGCCGGGCGCCGTGTACGGGCGCGGGGCCCCGGCGGTTGCCCGCCCCACCGGTCGGGCCGCGGGCCGTGCGGCCGGCCACCGTCGCGTCTGTACGAGCCGACTCCGGCATGACCGGCCCGGAGCCACGCGGCTGTGGCGCGCGCCGCCCGCCCGTCAGGACGCCCCTGACAGCCGGGCGGACGGCCCGGGCGGGGCCGGGTGTCGGGTACGGTCAGTCGAGGTGGTGGTGGTACTGCTGGTGGACGTAGGCGCGTACCGCGCCGTCCGGGTCCAGGACGGTGTCCCACTGCGGGTGGTCGGGCCCGTAGCGGCCCTCCCGGGAGCGCAGTGCCTGGTCCGGCGCCATCAGCCGGCGGGCCTGGACCGCTGCCGGGGCGGGGACGCCCGTCCCGGCCCCGGTGGGGCGCAGCGCGGTCCGGTCGGCTAGGGCCTGAGCGGCTCCGTCGAAGTCCGCTGCTCATCCGCACCTGCGGCACAAACCTGGCCGCCCCTGGCGAACGGGGCTTGGGGGCGAAGCCCAAGGAACTCCCTGTTCCCGCACCTGAGCGGAGCTGCTCAGAGGGCGTTTCGTCCCGTTGTTTGGTCCCGGATTGTCGGGCTGGTGGTGGTTCATGTGCCACGCCATGTCGGGGTGCTCTCGCCGGTGAGTCTGCGGGTCATGAGGTTGATCATCGCGACGTGGATCATGGCTTCGGAGCGGTGCGCGTGTGCTTCGTAGTCGCGGGCCAGGCGGCGGTGGTTCATGAGCCAGCCGAGCGTTCTCTCGACGGTCCACCGCTGCGGCAGGACAGCGAAGCCCCTGGTGGCGGGGTCGCGGCGGACGATGTGCATGTCGATCCCCAGGGTGGCGGCGTGTTCGACGAGGTGCTGGCGGTAGCCGCCGTCGACCCAGGTCTTTCGGGCCGCGGGATGCTCTGAGGCGATTCGTTCGATGAG
>NZ_QLLT01000048.1 GCF_003259315.1 Kitasatospora sp. SolWspMP-SS2h
CCCGGGAGAGTGCCGCCCGCGGCGGCGACGTCGCGGCCGGCATCGAGGCCGCGGCCCGCTGGGTGGCCGAGAACCTGCCCGTCTACGCCCTCAACGTCGTTCTCACCACCGCCGACGAGCTGTGGGCGCTGCGCTACCCGGACACCCACGAGCTGTACGTCCTGGAGCGCCGGCCCGGCGGCCACCACGGCGACCGGCACCTGGAGCACGCGGGCACCGCCGGGCACATGCGCGTCCACTCCGGCGACCTCGCCCGCACCCGGGCGACCGTGATCGCCAGCGAGCGGATGGACGACGATCCGCACTGGAGGCTGATGGAGCCCGGGGAACTGCTGCACGTCGGCGCCGACCACACCGTCACCCGGCGGAGCGTCCTGGCGGGCGAGCCGGTCCACCGCCTGTCCCTGGCCGACCTGGAGCCCGAGGCCGCTGCTTCCCAGAAGGGGAGCTGAGCCTCACCCGCGCCGTCGAGGCGTCCTTGGCCGGGGCGCGGCCGGCGCCACCTGTCGAGCGCCTTGCCGGTGTCCGCGGCCCCGGCGCCCTGCTCGCCGCGACGGCCGGGGCGGCGTCCCGGCGGGGGTCGCTCGTGCGCCTGCGGAGGCGAGGCGCGCTGCTGCGGGCGCAGCACAGGGGGTCTGTCCGGCCTCGGAGGGTCAGCGGGCGCTGGGGGTGAGGCCCTGGAGCTGCCGGACGGCTCCGCGAGCGGGCCGGAGCGGCTTTGGCAGTGCTGTTCGGTCGGGGCTGTTCGGTCGGTGCTGTTCGGCCAGGTCGGAAGGCCGAGGTCAGGGTGCTGCTCCCGTCGTCGTCCATCCGCTCCGTCCCGCTCCGTCCCGCTCCGTCCCGCTCCGTCCCGCTCCGTTCTGTCACGGCCTGCCCCGGGCCTGGCCGAGCCGGGACGGCTGCGGGGGAAGCCGTCCCGGCTTCGGCGACAGGCCGCTCTTCGCCGTGCTGCGGTACCGGGCCCCGGCGTGCCGGCCTACCGGGTCCCGCTCTGCCGGCCTGGCGCAGGCGCGGCGCCGGGTGGGGGTCGGTCGGCGCCGGGTCGCTGCGCGGGTCTTGGGGGAGGGGCGGGTGTCAGGGGTTGCCGGTGTGCCGGGCGTCCGGCTCCGGGCGGTTGCTGCGGTGACGGGTTTCGAGTGCGCTTCGCAGGTTCGGCAGGTCGGTGAGGGTGATCTGTTCGGCGAGGCGGGCGAGCAGTCGGCGCAGGGCCCGTTCGTCGCGGTCGCGGATGGCCTCGGCGAGGGCGGTGAGCAGGGAGGCCTGGGTGTGGGGCTCGGGCGTTCGGATCGTTGGCACGGGGTGCTGGCCCCTTCTGCTGGTCGGCTTGCGGCGTTTTGCGGCGGGTGGCGCGGGTGGCGGGGCGGTGCTGTCCCGGTCGGTGCGGCCCCGAAGATTATCTCTTCGCGGGACACGGAAAAATCTATGCTGGCCGAGGTAGACATCATTGTGGGGCGGGGTTAGTGTCTCTCTCGTAGGGAAGAAGTCGACGCAACCGCCAGACACGAACTGGCGGGAGCAGTACCGGTAGTGCCGGAAGTGCCGGAAGTTCGCAGGTCGGCACGGTCGCGGAGCTTCGAAGCCACGCCAGGACTGGCGCAGTGCGGCGACGGGGCTGGCGGCCGGGCCGGGTGGCCCGCGGTGATCAGGGGCCGCCACCGGCAGTACCGCGGTGAAGTCGAGTCGCAGTACGGCAGGTGCAGCAGTCGCAGTACGCGGGATCTCAGCAAAGGCGCCGGGCTGCGGGCGCGCGTGCTGAGCGGGCAGTACCCAGTCAGTTGGATCAGTAGTTCGCAGGAATCACGCAGAGGAAACGGAGGGCACGAGCGCCATCAGGATCGCCCGGCCGGTGAGGCAGCAGTTCTCCTCCGGGCGGACACCGCAGACCCCTGAGAGTACGAAGGACGGTGGTTTCCGGTCACGCATACGCGATCCCCGCACGCCCCCTCGACGGGGCGGGTGCGGAAGTAGAGAACACCGGCCCAGCGCCGGTGGATGGTGTTGTACCCCTTCGGGGCCCCGGAGCCGCAACGGCGCCGGGGCCCCTCGACGCGTTCTCGAACCAGGTAGCAGGAAGAGGTGCAGTGACAACGGCAACCGACCGGCCCCACACCCCCCACACCCCTCATACCCCCGACCCCGTCAACTCCTTCGACGACGACGACTACCCCGCCTACACCATGGGCCGCGCCGCCGAGATGACCGGCACCACAGCCGGCTTCCTACGCGCCCTGGGCGAGCAGGGCGTCATCACCCCACTGCGTTCCGAGGGCGGCCACCGCCGCTTCTCCCGCTACCAACTGCGGATCGCGATGCGCGCCCGCGACCTCGTCGACCAGGGCACGCCCATCGAGGCGGCCTGCCGCATCATCATCCTCGAGGACCAGCTCGAAGACGCCCTGCGCATCAACGAGCAGCTCCGCGGGAAGGACCCCGCCGCGGACACCTGACCGGGCAGCCTCCCGCGCCCCGACCCCGGCGGTGGAAGGCGCGGTACGCCTCGCCCGCCCGGCCGCCTCGCCCGCCCGGCCGCCGGTCGCGGCCGGTCGCCTGCGGCGGGGCGGCGGACACCGCCTCCCGCCCCGGGCCGGGACCCGGCCGCCGTGGCCGGCTCGAAGGCGCCCGCCCCTTCCGGCTCCGGGCCGGACCGCAGCACCGGTGACCGTCCGGGTCCCGGCCGTGGCCCGCCGCTGCGCGTGGCGGCGAACACCGCCACCGGGTACGGGCCTTGAACGGCCGTGGCGCCTGCCGGGCGGCGCCCGCGTCCCGCGACACCCCATCAGGGGGAGGGGCGGTCCTCGCCCCGCACCCGGCCGGGCTCCGGGACGGGCGTGCATGCGGGGTCAGCGGGGGTCGGTGAGGCGGATCGGGACGGCGAGGGTGAGGAGTCGTCCTGCGGCCGCGGCGGGGGGGAAGTCGAAGGCGGTGGTGAACTGGCCGGTGACGATGAGCAGGGTGTGGTGGGTGCGGGCGGCGCGGGTCCATTCACGGGTCGCGGCGAGGGGCCCGTCGTACCAGGGGGTGCCGCAGGGGCGCCGGACGGCCAGGTGCCGGCCGTCGAAGAGCGCCGACCAGCCCTCCTCCGACCAGCCCTCTTCGAGCCGCGGGCCGCCGCCTTCGGCCCCGCGCCAGCCCTCCGCCGAGGGGGTGGGCCGCGCCGGGTCGGCCGGGGCGACCAGGACGGGCCGGTGACCGGGCATCAGTTCGGGCCAGGGCGGCCACACCCCGTCGGCGGTGCTGATGATCGGCTCCATGCATCCCCTCTTCCCCGGACGTGATCATGCCACCCCCCGCCGCGGCGGACAGCCGATGGTCCGAAGCACTCTTCGGAGCCCGCGCCCAAACGGATCGTCCGCAGGCCCCGTCCCGGCACGGACCGAGAACCGCGAGCCCTCGACCGGACCGCCCCCCCCGCCGGGCTCCCGGCCCCGGCCGAGCGGCGAAGAAGCATGGAAGACGCGGACGAACCCGCGCAGCGATGACCAGCAGCACCCGCCGGCAACGCTCCGGCCCGTGCTCGCCGAACACGGGCCCTCCCCGACCTGTGCCGGGCCCGTCGAGTACGCCCCGCGCCAGGACCACCAGGACCGCCAGGACCGCCTGGACGCCGCAGCCGCGCTGCGCAGCTTCCCCCTGGCGCAAGACCCCTTCCGGCCCGCCCGCAACATGCTCTGACACACCGCCAGGGACAACGTCATCGACCACGCCGACCCGGTCTGGCTGACCTTGGCGGCCTCTCGGCCACGGCCAAAAACGCCGGCGCCTTCGCGGCGGTGGGTCGGCGGTCAGCTCCGGGTCGGTGCCGGTGCACAGTTCAGATGCCCTTGCCGCCGGGCAGAGCGAGGGCGAGGGCGTCGGCGGGCACTGATCGCAGGGTGCCGGTGTACCAGTCGCTGCTCCCGGTCCGGTTCTTCGCCGTGGACTTCCTCGGTGAAGTGGGGGTGGAGCGTCGGACCGCTCGGCCGGGGCGGCGGCATGCCGAGGTGGTCCAGCGTCAGCCATGCCGCCGCAGCGCCCGTGCGCCGGTCCTTACGCGGGACCTCGCTCCGGAAGCGATCGAGAGGCATCAGGACCGTGTCGGTGAACTCGCTCCGCTCGGACCGCGGTTGGGCGACCTCGACGCAGTCGGCGGCGGCGGACGCGTGCGGATGGCGTCGGAGCAGGCGTCGTCCCGGACCTCGGTGACGGGCCGGACGCTGCCCTGGTAGCCGGTCTCCTCCAGGAGTCCGGCGGCAGCGGTGCCGGCCGGGCCGACGGCCGGTTCGACGGAGCCGCCGGGCAGCTCGTGCAGGACCCGCTGGGGGCAGGGGCGGAACTGGCGGGCGAGGACCACCTGTCGGCCGAGGGTGAGGGCGAGGACGGCCGCGGCGGGCCGCTCGCACTTGAGGTGGAAGTCGTTCTCACTGTCGTCGGGGAGTTTGAAACCGGGCGCAGGACAGCGTCACCGGCACCGCCCTGTGCGGTCCCGACGACCCGGCCGAGCGCCTACGTCGAGGGCGCGGGCGGCGTTCATCAGTCTGTGGGCGCCTTCGGTTCGGTCACCGGGCCGAACTCGGACAGGTCCAGCGTCGAGGTGAGCTGGTAGTTGTCGCCGGCGCAGTCCACCGTGAGCTCGGAGAGCCGGCCGTCGGTGTCGATGAGGAGGCCGGTGCCGCAGTCGGTGATGTGGTGTTCGGTCAGGCGCCGCAGGTTGCGGGCGCTGACGGCCTGCCGCAGTTCGGCCACCGGCAGCCGCCCGGACAGGCGGTATGCCTGGCCGCCCTTGCGCGTGCGCAGCTTCTCCATTCCCCGGTAGGAGGCCGGGTCGGTGGCCAGCAGTGCCCGCACCAGGGGGCGGTGGTCCGCCACCAGTGGCTCGGGGGAGCGCTCCGTCCTGGTCCACAGCCCTTCGTCTATGCGGTGGTAGGAGGCTTCCCGGGTCAGCGTCAGGTACACCGTGGTGACGACGTCGCCGTCCAGCCCGACGACGGACAGCTCGCCCGTCTGGACGTCCGCCACGTTGACGGCGCCGCTGGTCCTCTCGTCGGAGCTGGTGTCCCTCACCCGCTCGGACAACGTGGCGGAGAACGGGGCCTGCGGTGTGTCCATCAGCGCCAGCAGCCCTGCCGCCTCCCGTTCACTGGCCGGTGCCGACGGCGAGGCGGGAGCCTGCTCGCTGCTCGGCGAGGAGCCCGAACAGCCCGTCAGGGCCGCAGCCGCGACGACCGCCACCGTCCAGCTCCGAGACACCGACACCGAAAACCTCCATGAAATTCTTACTCAAGATCGACAGCACATACGTTCTCGCAGGCCAATGCCCTCGCGCAAGCAGATTCGGTAGCGAACCGATAATATTTCCTGACGTCCAGTCAATCCCGCTTGAATTTCGCCAATCCCGGATTGCGGCACCTACTCGTTCCGCAGGGGCCGCGGCAGGCCCCGGGTCCCGGCCAACTGTTCTCCGGCACCGCTGCGTGCGACGCGGCCGCAGGACAGGCCCTTCGCCACTGATTTCCGGCGGGACCGGTCCGGGTGCCGGCACGGGGCGACCCCACCCGCCCGCCACCCCCACTGCTCCCTCCCGCTCGCCGCTCCCGCCGACCCAAGCCGGCGGACAGCCACCCTGCCCGGACCCGGCTCCGCCCGGACAGCGCATCTCGCACGGCGCGGACGTGCGACATCCAGCCCCTGCTGCACGCCACCCGCCTCCCCGGCGGCCCCGCAGCTACCGCACCGCCACCGACGGCGCCACCTTCGAACACCAACCGGTACGGCTGCGCCCGAACGGCACCGGCCCCCTGCCGGTCCACCAGCCGTGGCCCGGGCGCCGGGCCACTCCTCCAATGACGCTGCCCTGCCAAAGGCCTTGCGCCACCCGCCCTCGGCTTGTGATGTAACGTCCGCCCTCGGACGAACGCTGGCTGTTGCCTGCGGTGGGATGCGGTCATGCTGGAGGTCAAGCCCCGTTGGTTGGTCTCGTCCACCTGGTGACCACCCGCAGCTCTTGTTGAGGTGCGGGCCAGATCTGCAGGCGGATGCCCTCGGGGGCGAACCCTTCCGGGTCCGCGGCGGCAACCGTTAGGCCGCTGCGGGAGACACGGACACGCATCCATCCGGCCGGGACGTCGAACCGGGCAGCGTCAGGCAGGTAGTCGCTGCACCCCAGGATGGCCAGGCGCCCGGAAGGGACGTGGACGCTCGCCTCCACCACATGGTCGAAGTCGACGGAGTCGTCCTCGGGCTCGCCCTCCAGGATGTCCACCGCAACGACGACGTCCATGTTGTTGACCGTGCTGAACGCCAGGATGTCTTCCGCAGTGGCGAGGGCGTCGAACAGAGCCTGTGCCGTCCATGCCTCCCCTACGTCACTGTCGGAATGCTCGTCCATCACATGGATCTGGTGGTAGTCGGCGAAGAGTTCCAGATGCGTCGTCACGAAGACATCATCCCGGAAAGCAGCGACAACTGGCGGACGAGCAGGGGCGATGGGAGGCGCTGAGCTTGTAATTCATCCGGCCCGGCGTGGTTTGGTGCCGACTTTGTGGTGGGTCGATCGATGGTAGGGCTCGCCGGTAGTCCGGAGTAGACCCACGTCGTAGCGGGTCGCGGGGCGGCGGTTCTTCGAGCCGGGCGGGCGTCCGGGGCCGGGCCGGGAGGGTTTCGGCACTTCGGCCGAGGTCGAGACGGGGCTGAGGTGCGGGCGCGTAGGTGTCGGAACCCGCGGCGGACCCGGGTAGAGGGGTGAGGTTGTTCGGTTCGGCCGGCTTCTCCCATGGCCGTCGCAGGTCGATGGCGATGGGACGGGCGAGGCGGAGCTGGGTGTGGGCGACCACGATCGGCCAGGTCCAGTGGTCCGCCGCTTCGGCATCTCGCAGCCTCGGGGCGGTCCAGCCGAGTGTCTGCTTGATCATCCTGAAGAAGTGTTCGATGTCGGACCACCGCAGGAAGGTCTGCCACGCCAGGTCGGTATCCGCCGGGGCTGCTGTCGGTCGTGACCACCACAGCCCCAGCGGCTCGAGGTCACCGCCGCTGGGCAGGTGGTCGACCTGGAGGCGGATGACGGTGCCCTCGATGACCGGGAGCTTGCCGGGGTGATCCCGCCAGGCGGCGCGCTGCTGCAGTTCGGGGGGAGCCGGTCTCAGCTCTGGGCGTGGGCGGTGCCGTAGCGGGTGGTCTCGGACTTCGTCTCGGCGTCCGGGGCGCCCCAGGTCCTGGCGTCCTTGAAGATGAACTCAGCCCCGTGCTTACTGATCATTTCAAAATGAGGTCCGGAGCTTCCTCAGGCAGATGATGCTGCATGCGAGTTGGAGCAGGCCGGGGTCAAGCCCCGCCCTCCTGATTCAACGCGTCCTGTACACCCCGCCCAAGCGGTTCGACAAGAGGAACGTGACCTTCCTGACCGGTGCCGAGATCGACGCCCTGCTCGCGGCACCGGATCCGCAGCGCTGGGAGAGCTGATGGAACAAAGCGATGCTGGCCCTGGCCGTCCAGACCGGCCTGCGCGTCTCGGAACTCACGAGCTTGGACTGCGACGACGTCACCCGCGACGCCGTCGCCCAGCGCCTGGCCATCCACGTCCAGGCCGCCGCCGAAGCCTGCCCGGCCCTCCTCGACAAGCGCGTCCACCCGCACGTCCTACGGCACAGTTGCGCGATGTCCCTGCTCCAGGCCGGTGTCGACACCACGGTGATAGCGCTCTGGCTCGGCCACGCCGGTGTCCGCTCCACCGACGCCTACGCCCACGCCGACATGACCATCAAGGAGAAGGCGCTCTCCCTGACTGCACCGGTCACCGCCCGCCCCGGCCGCGACCAGCCCGCCGACAAGGTCCTCGCGTTCCTCGACCGCCTGTGAGCCGTGAGCGGAGCCGGGGGTGACAGTCCGCTTCGATAATCTGCGGCGGTGGCTGATGATTCGTTGAAGTTCCTGATCGATGCCGATCATGGGCAGTTCTATGTCCAAGACCTCGAGCCCTATGACGCGTGGATGGCCGAGCACGCGATGGACCCGGATCTGCCGCCGGCTGGCTGGACCGACGAAGCGGTACACGTTCACCGCATCGGGGTGGAACCGCACTCGATCTCCGTCGGCACCGCATGGGATGACATGGTCGAATCGCTGATCACCATCCACACGTCCGCGCCAATGATCGAGTCGGCGGCTGAACACATCGTGGAGGTGGACCTGGCTGCCCCCATTGGCCAACTCGCCGTGTCCAGCCCGGGAGTCCACCCGGAGGACGGGCCGAGCATGACCGTCCCCCTGGGCTGTTGCGAGCCCGGGTCTCCTACATCCCGTCTGATCCACCGGCCGTCGACACCAATGGCGGCCCCGGCGATCACTTCCTCTATCGAATCGACCTCTGGCCCGCTGACCGGCCATGCGGGCTCGTCGTCCTCAAACAGGGCCCAAATCCCTGGGCAGGATAGATCCTCCCGCCATCGACTATGCCGAGCACGACAGCCGCCGCACAGCCCAGATCAGGCTTGCTGACAGCTTTCTCGGCATAGTCGCGGTCTCGGCATAGGTCGATCTATGCGGATATCCGCATAGATCGACGAACCCGGCTACATGGGACTCGACCGCCGCGGGGCCGAGTTGCTGTTCCAGGTTTTGTCCGAGCGTGAGGAGAAGAACAGCGTGGCCATCGCCTCGAACGAGTCGTTCGCCGGCTGGACCAGGACCTTCACCGACCCCCGGCTCTGCGTGGCCATCGTCGACCGCCTCACCTTCAACGGCACCATCACCGAGACCGGCACCGATTCCTACCGCCTGGCCGGCACCCGAGCTCGCGCCGAACAGCAGCAGGTAGTCATCCGAGGTGCGGAGGTTCAGATGTGGGCCCGGATCTGCTTCACCGGGTGGCCCAGTTGATCGGCCAGGGCCGTCAGCTCGTCCTCGCTGAACCAGGAGCGTTCGGGGTTCCAAATTGCGATCTCGAAACGGGCAAAACCACAGGGCCAGTCGTAATCCAGCACGTCCAGAGTAGTGGATCCTCCGCAGCACGGGACCTCGACCGCGAGCGTGGTGAACCCGTCGTCGCAGTGAGCCTCAAGGAGATCGCCCCACCACTCCGTGTCGATGGCCGCCTGGCACAAGGGGCAGCCGATTCTCTCCAGGTTCTCCCCACAGTCGACGACGGTCACCACGTCGTGCCACCTCACGTCGACCTCCATGTCATCGGCAAGACCGGGAATCAGGTCCTCGACGAGCGCGACGACGCGATCAACCGCATCGCGGTTCGGTTGCCACTGCGGATCACTTGGAATGATCGACAGGACGTCATCGCTCATGGCTTCCCCATCTCGTCAGGCCATCGACCACTGCAAGTCGCGACGCGATGTTATCGATCGGACGTTCTTGCGCCACACCGTCCCGGACCTGAAGTGCCCGACACGGACCGGTGGGTGTTTCCAGAACTCGGCAACATCCCAGAGCCGGCCGAGCATCAGGTGATGCCGAAACCCACCGGCATCCGTTCTCGGTTCTCATCTACGCAGCTACACTGCCCGCCCTGCTCAACCGGACTCACCATCACGGCCTTCGCGTCAAGTCCTTTCCCTCTTGGCCGAGTTCAGAATCATGGGAAGGCCGTACCGCTGTCCCGGGAACACCTGGACGAGTGATCACCAGGTCCGCCTGTTCGAGGCCGCTGGATAAATCACAAGCTCAGCACTGCGCGCCGCAGACCGCCGAAGACGTCGCCACGGGGCCCGGGCCTTGGCACCCGGCGCGACGACCGGGTAGGGGACGCCGACGACCAGGCAGCCGTGGACGCCCGCAGTCTCCGCCCGTCCACGACCAGGCGTACAGGCCCGTTGCAGCCGCAGCTGCGGCTGCGGGCGGCCCCAAGCGGCCGGCACCGCAGCGCCGTCCTCGTTCACCGGGCTCCCATGCTCGGTCTGTGGTTGATGGTGGCCGTGGCAGTACCGGCTGCGGCGGAAGCGTTCTGGTCGGTGGTGACGGCGTGCAGCGGGCGGCCGCCGACGTGGAGCCGGGTGGCGGCCGGTTAGCGGTCTGCCGGCGCGCCACGCGCACGATACAGCGCCGCTACCGCCTCCCAGCAGCATGAAACCGCTGGAGGGCCACCGGCCTCTCGGCGCGGACGTCGGATGTTCCGGCGGCTCGACGGAAGGAACCACATGCACGTCAAGAAACTCATCGCGGCCATGGCCGTGACCGGCGGTCTCCTGGCCGGGGGCCTCGCCACCGCCGCCCCGGCGTCGGCCCACACCGCGGACTGCACCTTCCACCAGGTGTGCCTGTACTACAGCTCCAGCACGTACGGCTTCGGCGCCTACTACCGCCAGACCGCAGACGTCTCGAACTACGCCGGCAAGTACTTCAAGGCCGGCAACAACGGCAGCACCGGCGCCGGCGTCGAGGTCAAGAACAACGCGGCGGCGATCGACAGCTGGCTGAGCACGCAGTTCACCATCTACTACAACAGCGGCTACAACTGCGACGTGGTGTGCCAGATCTTCGACCCCTACGCCACCTTCCAGAACCTGAGCTCCCAACTGAAGAACAACAACGCCTCGGGCCGTGTCCCCCCGAGCGCCGGCTGGTAGGGACCCCGCCGCCCCGAGGCCCTCGGTGCGGTGGTCCCCGGCCCGTCCCAGCCGCCGGGAACCACCGCACCGAACCGCATCCGCCCGCCCGTCCGTCGTGCCCCACGATCCGGAAGAGTCAACACCCGTGCCCAGCCGCCGCCGTCCCGCCGCCACCCTCCTGACCGCCCTGCCGCTGCTGCTCACCGCGTGCACGGCCGCCGTGGCCTCGGCCCCCGGCGGCAACGGCGGCAACAGCGCGCCGCCACCCCCCTCGGTGTCGGCCGTACCCGTCCTGACCTCGGCCAACGACCAACCGCTGCCCCTCGACGCCTACCTGCTGAATCCCCAGCAGAAGCTCGACGTCCTGAAAGCCCAGGCGCTGCTGGTCTCGACCTGCATGCAACGCTTCGGATTCGACTACAAGCCCCCGCAGGTACAGCTGCCCACGCGCAGCGCTGACGCCCCCACCACCCGGATCGACAGCCGCTACGGGCGCCAGGACCCCGCCCTGATGGCGGCATGGGGCTACCACCCGGAAGGCGGGCTCCTGGCGGCCCGCACCGCCACCGACGGCGCCACCGGCGGCGCGGACAGCAGGATGAGCCCGGAGATGACGGTGGTGGCCACCGGCTCCGCAAGCCCCACCGCCAAGTTCGGCCCCGGAGGGCAGATCGTCGCCGGCGTCAAGGTCCCCGACCACGGCTGTTTCGGCGAAGCGGCCAAACGGTTGGCCGGCTCCCCGGACGCCCAGGTGGGCGACGCGAACGCCGCCGTCAGCGCCAAGCTGGCAACCCTGGACAACTCCCGGAGCGACCCCCGCACGCAGGCGGTGTTCGCCGACTGGTCAGGCTGCATGAAAGAAACCGGCCACGACTATCCGGACCCACTGGCGGCGATGAACGACGAACGGTGGTGGACGACCGACCTGCCCTCGGAGCAGGAACGACAGGTCGCCACCGCGGATGCCGCCTGCCGCAAGCGGACCAACCTGGTGGGAGTCTGGTACGCGGTCGACCGCGCCTACCAGCAGCAGGCGATCGAGGCCGACGCCGAGGCGATGAGCCGGGCCGAGGCGACCGTCCGGGCGCAGGTGCGGGCCGCGCAGCAGGTGCTGGGCCACTGATCCGGGCTGCGGCCCGAGGATTCACCGGTTGACCCCGCAGGTGCGGGGACGACACCGTCCCTGTTCGCCCAGCCGCCTCGGCCCGGCGCGGAGCCGGCCGTCGGACGGGCGCCCCTGCGGTGCGCCCGTTCTGCCGGGAGTGAGCCCGGGTGGTGCGCCCGCGCGGGAGCGGAGTCGGTGAGCCCCTGCCTATGGCGATCGTCCCATGCCCGCGACCGGCGTCCCGCTCCTAGCATCGGAGTTCCGCTACCGGAGGAGCATCATGCGCTTACGTGCCCGTACCACCGCCACCACCCTCGCCGCGGCGGCGCTCGCCCTCGGCGGTGTCACCGCCGGCGCCTCGCCCGCCAGCGCCGACACCGGTGTCCACTGCGCGGCGTCACTCCTCAACGTGGTCGTCTACGCCTGCGACGCACCGGTCGGCTCGGGCGCCCCGTACACCTTCCACGTGGACGTCGAGTACTACTACGTGGGCGTCGGCGGAGGCCTCTTCGGCAGCTACATGCCGATCGACCACGACGTCGTCCTGGTCTGCCAGACGGCCACGCAGACCGACGCGACCACGTGGCAGGTCAACCCGCAGTCCCCGAACTGCATCACCGGCTAGGACGCTTCGCGAAGCGCGTCCGATCCGTCGTCCCGGTGGTGCGATCGCGCCACGCGCGGGTTGCGCCGGCCGAGCTGCACCACCGAACGGAGCCGGCCCCGGTCGGCGGGGCCGGCTCCGGGCGTATCCCGCGCGAGCACCGGCACCGAGCCGGCGGGCGGCATCCGGCACGCCGACCCGCCCCGAGGACGGATCCGGCAAGACGGGTCCGAGCAGCCGGCCGCGTCGGCCGCAACGCCCCGGTCCTCGACGTGCAGCAGCCGCGTGCCCGCCCGCACCCGCTCCTGACCGTGCAGCGTGTGCCCGTGCGCCCCTACCGCATGCGCCTCCACCCGCTTTCCCTCCACCGGTCGACGGCACTGCTCGCGCTGCTCCTGCCCGTGGCGGGATCGCAGGGCCGCCCACCCGTGCTTCCACCTGCACTCCACCCCGACCGGATCCTCCCGGCTGAATCCGGTCGGGCGGTGGTTCGCCGAACTGGCGCAGGAGAAGCTCCACCGCGGCGTCCACCGCTCCCTCCGGGCCCCGGAGCGCGACATCCGCACCTGGCTCACCGACTGGAACGACCACCCGCGCCCGTTCGTCCGGATCAAGACCGTCGGCGAAATCCTCGACGAGGTCGCCGCCCACCACCGGCGAATCCCCGACTCGGGTCACGGGAAGGCGGACCCGGTCCGGGCCCCTCTCGTCCCGCCGCGGCCCCCGTCCTCGTCGGCGTCACCCCGCACCGGTGAAGGTGCGCCCTCCGGTGCCCGCGCGCTCCGCGCCGCGGCGAGCGGGCCCAGGTGCTGTGCGGCGCTGTCCAGCAGGCCGAGGTCGGCCTTGGTGTGCGCGATGGCGGCGTCGATCAGGACGGCGACCAGTGGCTCGTCGGCGTGGGAGCGGCGCTGCCGCGCCAGGCCCGCGAGTTCGGACAGGTACGTCTGCCGCTGCGACTCGATCAGTTCGGCCAGGGCCTGCGGGCCTAGGGTCGACGCGCCGAGGAGCTTCAGGAACAATTCGTCGCGGAAACCGCCGACGCGCACCCAGGCGCTGGTCGCCCACGAGCGCAGCTCGGCCTCGCCGGCCTCGGTGAGCGTGTAGAGGTTCTTGTCGGGCCGGTCGGTCTGCGTGACCTGAGAGCGTGAGACATAGCCGTCGCGGACCAGCCGTTCGAGGATCTGGTAGAGGTGACCGATGTTCAGGCCGCCCCACTGCGGGCCGATGGCCTCCTCGAAACGGGCCTTGAGTTCGTACCCGTGACTCGGTCGCCGGGTCAGTAGCGAGAGCACGGCGTGATGGAGCGGCATGTACGTCCCTTCTGCATTGTGACAACATATCGCTGCATTGGCGCAATGCAGGGCGGCGACGTGCGCGCCGCGAGGGACGAGGGCGAGGCGGCATCCATGGCTGTGAGGGTGGCTTTACGCGGGGTGAGTCGTCGGTATCCCGGGCTGACCGCTCTGGACGAGGTGGACCTGGAGGTCGCGGCCGGCGAGGTGGTGATGCTGACGGGGCCGTCCGGCGCCGGTAAATCCACCGTCCTGCACGTGACGGGCGGCATGGACCAGCCCGACGAGGGACACGTCGAGATCGACGGTGCGGAACTCGTGCGCCGGGACCTCGACCGTCACCGGCGGCGTACCGGCTTCGTCTTCCAGCGCTTCCACCTGCTGCCCGCGCTGACCGCGCTGGACAACGTGCTCGCCCCCGTCCTGCCACGCAAAGTGGACTTCGACCGGCGTGCACGCGGTATGGAACTGCTCGAAGCCGTCGGCCTCGACCAGCGGGCCGACGCCCTGCCTTCGCAGTTGTCGGGCGGTCAGCAGCAACGGGTCGCCGTCGCACGCGCGTTGATCAACCGACCGGGTCTGCTTCTGGCGGACGAGCCCACGGGCAACCTGGACAGCGTCATCGGACGGGAGGTCATCGACCTGCTGATGTCGCTGCGCGAGCGGTACGGGATGACGATGCTGATCGCCACGCACGACGCGGAGGTCGCCGCCAACGGCGACCGGGTGGTGCGCCTGCAGGACGGCAGGATCGTCTCGGACCAGCGGATCACGCCGTCCTGCGACGTGCTGCAGCGGCTGGGGGGCCTGCGCCCGTGATCACGGTGATCCTCGATCAGCTCCGGCGGCGGCGCGGGCGCGCACTGGCCCTGGCCGCCGGAATCCTGGTGGCGGCGACCAGCTTCACCCTGCTGACCGCGACGGTGAGCACGAGCCAGGCCGCCACCGTGGGCACCGTACGGGACAACGCGCGGTCCGCCTACGACGTCCTGGTCCGCCCGCCCGACTCGCAGACGGACGTGGAGCGGCAGAGCGCACTGGTCGCGCCCAACTTCCTGTCCGGCACGTTCGGCGGCATCACCACGGACCAGTACGACCGCATCCGCGGCATGGCCGGCGTCGACGTGGCCGCGCCGGTCGCCAACATCGGCTACCTCATGGTGGCGAGCACCGTCACCGTGGACGTGTCCCGCTTCCTGGACGGCGACGCGTCCCGGCAGATCCTGCGCATCACCCCCACGCTCACCTCCGGACTGGGCAGCTACCGCACCTCGGACGAGTACGTCTACCTCACCCGCTCCCCCCTGACCTCGGGATCGGAGTCGGACGGCCTCTTCGAGTCCGACACCCTGGAAGCGGCCGACGCGGACGAGGACACCGAGCGCTACCGGATCAACGGCAAGTACGACGTCTGCTTCTACTTCAACTGGGACAAGACCGGAGGGAAGCAGTTCGGCCTGAACCTGCCGCTGAAGCCGAACATCATCGCCGAGGACCTCAGGGACAGGTCACCGTTCGACCCGGACCTGAGTGCACGGATGAACTGCCAGTCCGGCCGGGACAAGGCCACCATCGACATCCCGGTCAGCTATCCCGTCCTGCTCTCCGCCATCGACCCGGTGGCGGAGGACCGGCTGGTCGGCCTGGGCGGCACCATCGCCTCGGGCCGGATGCTCAGCGAGCAGGACGAGCCGTGGGAGGTGTCGGGCGCCGAGAGCGTCCACGGACAGCGCGACATCTACATCCCGGCGCTGCTCAGCGACAACCCGCTGACCACCGGCACGCTCGACGCCACCGTGGAGCGGCTCGACGTCGGCGACCCCGCCGAACTGCCCTCGAAGCTGGGCAACCCGGCGGCGGACGGTTTCGTCCGGAGCCTGCGCGGCACCCCGGTGGGCACGACCCGGGTCGACCTCAGCGCGGGCTACCGCAGGGCACTGGAGGTGGATTCGTTCGACACCGGTGTCTACTGGACGGTCGGCCCGGTCACCTACCGCCGGACCCCCGGCGGCGGTCTGGCCGCGCAGCCGCAACCGCCGCAGGAACCCGGCCTGTGGATCACCAACTCGAACAAGCAGCCGTTCCGCAACGTCCCCGAGGAGAACCACCAGGGCGTCCAGTACCGGGAGGTGACCAGCCACGCCTCCACGGACTGCATCGGACTGGGCAGCTGCGAAGGCGTGGACTCCGGCCGCCTCCCCAACCCCTTCGTCCGGCTGGTCGGCCGCTACGACACCGGTGCACTCCCCGGCTTCTCGCCCCTGTCCGAGACCCCGCTGGAGACCTACCAGCCGCCGCAGGTCACCGGCGCGGACAGCGCGACCCGGGCGAAGCTCCACGACGAGCCGCTGCTGCCCGACCGCAGCCTGGGCGGCTACGTCAGCCCGCCGCCCACCATGCTGACGACGATGGACTCCATCACCGCGCTCACCGGGAGCCGTCGGGTCCCCGGCCTCCAGGACGAGGCGCCGCTCAGCGCGATCAGGATCCGGGTGGCCGGAGTGACCGGCGTGGACACCGCCTCCCGGGCGCGGGTGAACGCGGTGGCCGGGGAGATCCGTGCCGCCTACCCCCTGCTCCAGGTCGACGTCACCGTCGGCAGCTCACCCGCCCCGCGGACGGTGGTGCTGGCCGACTCCGTACAGGTGACCGAGCGTTGGGTCGCCAAGGGCGTGGCCCTGCGCATCCTCAGGGCCGTGGACACCAAGAGCGCGGTGCTCTTCGTACTGGTCCTCGTCGTGTGCGCACTCTTCCTCGGCCAGGCGGCGCTGGCCTCGGTGCGCTCGCGCCGCACCGAGATCGGCACGCTGCGCTGCCTCGGCTGGAGCGGCGGCGAGGTGCTCCGCCTGGTCCTCGGTGAACTGGTGCTGATCGGGCTGGCCGCCGGAGCCGCGGGCGCGGTGCTCGCGTACGTGCTGGGCGGGGCGCTGGGACAGCCCGACGCCGGCGCCAAGTCGCTCCTCGTACTCCCGGTCGCGCTTCTGCTCGCCACGGCGGCGGGCCTGGTCCCCGCCTGGCTCGCCACCCGGATGGGACCGATGGAAGCCGTCCGGCCCCCGGTGACGCCGGCCCGCCGCGCGCGTCCGGTGCGTTCGGTGGCCGGACTGGCCGCGCTCAACCTGCTGCGGGTGCGGGGCCGCACGCTGCTGGGTGCGGCGGGGCTGGCGCTGGGAGTAGCCGCCTTCACGGTGCTGCTCGCCCTGACGCTGGCCTTCCGGGGCGAGGTCGCCGGGTCGTTGCTCGGCAGCGCCGTGGTGGCCCAGGCACGCGGGGCGGACTACCTGAGCGTCGCCCTGTCCCTCGTGCTGGGAGCCGCCGGCGCCGTCGACGTCCTCGTCATCTCGCAGCGCGAACGCGCGGCCGATCTCGCGGTGCTGCGAGCGACCGGCTGGACCAACCGGGAACTGGCGAAGCTGACCCTCCACGAGGGAATCGGCCTGGCCCTGCTGGGCGGCCTGTCGGGCGCGGTGGCCGGTCTGGCCGGGGTACTGGCCCTCGGCCGGGGCGTGCTGCACGGACACCTGCTCACGGTCACCGGCGCCGCGCTGCTGGCCACGCTCGCGGCGACCGCCCTGGTGGTGGCAGCCCTGGCGGTACCGATCCGGGGGCTGTCCCGGATCAGCGCCGCCGACCTGGCCGCGGCGGACTGAGCCGGCGGAGGCCACGGGGCCTCCCGGCGTCGGGGGTGTCCGCGGTCGTGGTTTCCCTTCCGCCGAGTTCGCCTTCGGCGTGCCCGGCGACCTGCTCGGCCGCAAGCTGCTGATCGCTGCCGACTCGACGACGGCGGCGCCGGCCCGGACCGCCCGGATCCTCTGAGCGGGCACCACACCGGACGGTCCAGTGACCCGAGTCGGGGATTCGCCGGTGGTGGGCGGCGACCTCATCGAGGATTTCGCCGGCGGTCCTGGCCCGGATGAACGGGCGCGGGTCGTCGCTCCAGCCGGTGGGCCAGGTATCGACGCGCGCGCCCGGTCGCGGCTCTTCTTCGGCCGCGCGGGGAAGACGCGGGCCGGACGGGCCGTCAGCCGGTCGCGTCGGGTGGCCCCCCGCTCGCGCGAGAGCGGCTGGTGCCGCGCCGCGCCGGGGGAACTGCTCGCCGCCGCTTCGGCCGGGACGGCGGCGACAGTCAGGAAGCGGTCCCGGCCGGACGGCCTCTGCGGACCTGTCCGTCCACCCCGGCTGCCACTCCAGTGAGGGGCGGTGAATTCCTCATGCCGTACGGCCCGTGCTCGTTGACCTGCCGCCCGTGCCCAAGGAGACGAGTCCCGCCCAGACCATGATCCGACGCTTGCTGTGCTGCGTCTGCGGGCAGAGCACCGATGATTCCGGAGACTACGTGCTCCTCGGGATCAGCTCCCCCATCGGCCCTGCCGAGCAGTGGCTCGGCGCCCGCGCGGAGCATCTCAACGGCGTCCTCGCGCGTGGCTTTCCGGTCGAGGTGCACACGATGTGACCCTGGGCGCGCTGGGGCGCCCCCCGTCGGTCCGGCCGGACCGCACCCGACCGGACTCGCGCAGCGCAGGCCGCACTCGACCTCAAGGCCGCCGACGGAGCCCGTGAAGTGCACCTTCCAGCAGTGATGGGACCATGAGCGGGTGTTCGAGGCGATCGGCCCGGGGCGCCCGGACCGGCCCGCAGCGAGTCCGCCTTCTTGGTCAGGGCAGAGGCCGGGGGAGGGTGGGACGTGGTCGGGTTCGCATGCGACGGCGGGTTCACCGAATTCAGGAAGGGCTTCGGCGAGTGGCTCCACCGGTACCTGCTCGGCGAGGACGTCTTCGGGCCGGGCGCGGGAATGCCCCGCCGCGGGGCGGCGAGGATCCAGGATCTCCCCAAGGCTCGTGGAGAGGGTGTCGTCGATCGCCGCGGTCCCGCTCGCGCCAAGTAGGGGTGCGCGACAACGGCAGTGGTGGTCATGCCGTTCGTCCGGCAGCCAGCGCCGACCCTAGGTTCCGGCCCGGCGCGTGACCGCGCAAGCAGGCGGGCCCGCGCCGAGGAGGAGCTGACGGCCCGGCAGACCGCCCTGGCGGCCGTCCAGACCGAGCAGCAGCAGGAGGACCAGGGTCCGGCCGAGACGAAGGCGCCGGTGACCTGGGGCGCCGAGCGGGCGTGCCGCGTGTGCGGGGACGGGGCCGGCGCCCGGTTCGAGGACGGCACCGGCGTGGACGCCGGCCACGACTGCGACCAGGACGACGGTCCCGAGATCGGCCGGGACGGCCGGGCCGAACGCACCTGCGGCTGGTCGACGGAGACCCAGCTGGCCGACGGCGAGTACGTCGAGGCGAACCACCACTGCGCCACCGGCCAGTGGACGACCCGCCCCCGGGACGGCCCGCAACAGGGCCGCCCCGACACGACCTGCGACCGGAAGGAGAGGGACCCGGATGCGCGGCCCCGGCCACTGCCCGGTGACCGACATGCTGGTGGCCCCCGCCTCCAACGATCACCACGCAGCGTCACCGCCGATGACCGGACAGAGCCGCCGGCCCGGACAGACCCGACACCGGGTCTCGTCCTGTCAGGCGTCCCTCCTTCTCAGGAGTACGGCGCCCACTGCCAGGCAGGCGGCCGACCAGATTGCCAGCACGCCCAGTCCCGTCCAGGGCCCGATCGGCAGGCGGTCCAGTCCAGTCGTCGCCTGGACGGCGAGTCCGGCCGGCATCGGTCCCACGCGCGCGAGTTGGCGTTGCAGCCAGGAATCGGTCAGGACGTGGATGAGCAGCGGGAAGAGGTACAGCAGCGCGAGAACCGCGCCCGCCGCCACCGCGCCGTCACGGACAGCGAAGGTGATGCCGAGAGCGAGCAGGGTGACCAGGACCAGGTAGAGCACGGAGCCGACCGCCGCCCGCAGGACGGCCTCGTCCAGGAGGGAGAGGCCGCCCGAGAGCAGCAGGAGACCGGCTACGAGCGAGCCGAGGACCGCCACGGCGCCCGCCACCGCGACCACCGCGCCGAGCGCGGCCGCCTTCGCAGTCAGGGCCGTCGCCCGTCCGGGCACCGACGACAGGGTCAGCTGGATCAACCCGCTGCCGTACTCGCCGCCCACGCTCAGCACCGCCAGGACGACGGCGAGCGTCTGACCGACGGTCACCCCGCTCAGCGCGAGCCGGGCCGGGTCGCCGACCGTCCGCGCGGTGACGGACGTGGCTGCGCCCACCGCCACGGTGACCGCGACCAGGCCCGCCAGCAGCCACCGGAAGCCCGGCTCCGTCCGCAGCTTCGTCCACTCGGATCGGCAGGCGCGCCGCAGCGTCAGTGCCTTCACGCGTCCCTCCGGCGCAGCACGACGGCCGCGGCCGTCAGGGCGACGAGCGCCCATGCGAGCAGAACGGCGAACCCGCCCCACGGGGGCAGCGGAAAGTAACCGTTGGCCGGGGTATAGACGGAGAGCACCTGCTCGTAGTGCGGCAGCGTCTGCTGGACCGCGAACCCTGCCGCCGGCGTGAGCCGCAGCAGCCACTGGGCAGGAGCGGTCGGCAGCACGCCGCCGAGGGCCAGCAGATAGGGAAGGACGGTCAGCGCGACGAGCGCGGTGATTCCGGTCGCGCCGCGACGCAGCAGGACTCCGAGCGACAGGGCCAGCACGGCCGTCGCGGCCAGCAGCAGTCCGGTGCCGAGGACCGCCCGCACCTGTGTCGCCAGGGGCACGGTCAGCACGGTGAACTTCGCGGCGTGGGCGCGAGCGTCCCCCAGGGGCAGGCTCACCGCGGCCGCGCCCGCACCGACAGCGAAGCCGACCGCCGCGACGACGACGGCCTTGGCGGCCAGTACCCGTCCCCGCCGCGGCGTGGCGGCCAGAGTGAGGCCGAGCAGCCCGCGCCGGTACTCACCGGCGGCGAACTGGGCGGCCACGACGCCGACCACGATCAGCCCGGCGAAGCTGCCGAGGAGGAAGGTCTCGACGGTCCACGCCGGACCGCCCGCAGGCCCGCCGACGACCGGCGCGATGTCGCCCGCGCCGGTGAGCGCGAAGCCGTCCCCACTCATCCGGGAGCCGCCGGAGGTCCCGGGCGCGTAGCTGCCCGAGCTTCCCGCGTCGTCGCCCACCTGCGTATACGTCCAGCCCCCTGCCTCCCCGCCCGACCACGCGCCGGTCAACGCAGGCCGGCCGAACGTGCCGGTCGCCGTGGCCGGGGAGCCGCCGCCGCCTCCGGCCGCCTGCACGGCGGCGGGGGCGGTGACGAAGAGTCCGGCCCGGACGGTCCCGGCCGGAACGGTCGCGGTGCCGATCGCGGTCCAGTGGTCCCCATCCGCCGAGTCGTAGCCGGTGACGGTCGTCCCGGTGCGGACCAGGCGCAGCCACTGCGGCTTCGCTGTGGTCGGATGCGCCGTCAGATCGCCCGCACGGTCGTGGACGTAGTCGTTCTGCATCCGGACGCCGTGCGCGCCGGTGGCCATGACGGCGGTGTAGGAGGAGCCCCGGACGAGGCTCGCCCTGATGATGAGCCCGGCCTTGGCCCACGGTGTGACGCCCGTCGAGGTGCCGCCCGGACCGCCGTCCCGTCCGCTGCCCGGGCTGCCACCACCGTTCGCGTCGGCGAGCACGCCCGTCAGTGCGGTGACGCGCACCGTCAGCGAGCCGTCGCCGGTCAGCGCACGGTGGAGGAAGGAGAAGTTGTCGTTGACCGCCTCGCCGCCAGGCCCGATCGGCAGCGCGGCGGCTTCGCCCTGGTGCTGGTTGGAGGAGACGGTGCCGGCCAGCAGGAAGAGCACCGCGACCAGGGCGGCGCCGACAGCGCCCAGCACCCAGCCGCGCACGGTCCGGAACTTGGTCCACTCGGAGTGCAGCGTCCGCCTCATCGCCCGGCCTCCCCGGCCACGGTCCCGTGGTACTGCACGGCGTCCCGGGTGAGTTCGAGGTACGCCTCCTCCAAGCCGGCGCGATGTGCCGCCAGTTCGGCGAACTGGATCCCCGCCCCGGTCAGCCGGGCCACGATGGCCTCCCCGGCCAGGCCGGTCACGGTCAGTGTGTCCGGCCCGGCCGTCTGCACCAGAGCCCCGGCCCGGCCGAGGGTCTCGGCTGCCGCGTGCGGCTCGCCCGTCCGAAGTGTCACCCGCCCGGCGGCGACACGCGTCAGCAGCTCCCTCACGCCCACATCGGCGATGACCCGCCCGCGGCCGACGACGACCAGGTGATCGGCCACGCCTTCCAGTTCGGGCATCAGATGGCTGGAGACCAGCACGGCGCGTCCCTCCGCCGCCCAGGCGGCCAGCAGCGCCCGGATCCACCGGATGCCTTCCGGGTCCAGGCCGTTGAACGGCTCGTCCAGCATCAGCGCGGGCGGGTCCCCCAGCAACGCCGCTGCGATGCCGAGTCGCTGGCGCATGCCGAGGGAGAAGCCACCTGCTCGGCGGCGCGCGGCGTCACCCAGCCCGACCTGGGCCAGGACCTGGTCGACCCGGCTCGGTGGCAGACCCTGGGTGCGGGCCAGCCAGAGCAGGTGGTTGCGGGCGGTCCGGCCCGGTTGCGGCGCACCGGCGTCCAGCAGCGAGCCGAGCCGGCGCAGCGGCTCCCGCAGGTCCCGGTAGAGGTGCCCGCCGACCAGTGCCCGTCCCGCGTCGGGCGCGTCCAGGCCCAGCACCACTCGCATCGTCGTCGACTTGCCTGCGCCGTTCGGTCCGACGAAGCCGGTCACCCGGCCCGGCCGCACCGCGAAGCTCATCCCGTCCAGTGCCTGCGTCGCGCCGAAGCGTTTGCGCAGGCCCTCGACCTCGATCCCGACCTCCATGGATCCCCTCCACTCGTTCCGTGTCCGTAAGCTCCACGGTGCGCGGGCCGGGGTGACAAGGCCGGAACGGCCGCCGTCACGCCGCTGTTAGGTCGGCTCACCTAGCCTGATCGGGCAGGACAGAGGCCGAGGAAGGAACGCGGGTGCAGGACGACAGGCTTTCCCGACGGGCGCGCACGCCGCGTCGGCGCAGCGTGCGCTGGCGGTTCACCCGCCTGTACGCCGGGCTGTTCCTCGCCTCGGGCGCCGTGATGCTCGCTGTCGTCGGCTTCTTCGCGGGCGGCTCGGTGGTCGCCTCCCCGGGCCCCGGCTCAGGCTCCTCCGCGGCGGGCGTACCGGCTGCCGCGCAGGAGCGGATCGCGTCCCTGGAACACCAGCTGGCGCAGGCGCAGGACCGGCAGACGCAGCAGCAGCTGCTCGGCTCCGCGGTCGGCCTGCTGGTGATGGGTGTGCTCTCGCCGGCGCTCGGCTGGTACGCCGCCGGACGGATGCTGCGCCCGCTGCGCACCATGACCGCCACCACCCGCCGGATCTCCGCCGACAACCTGCACGAGCGCCTCGCCGTCGACGGCCCGCGCGACGAACTGCGCGACCTCGGCGACACCATCGACGAACTGCTCGGGCGCCTCGAAGGCGCCTTCGCCGCAGAGCGGCGGTTCGTTGCCGACGCCTCGCACGAGCTGCGCACCCCGCTGGCGACCATGCGCGCGGCGGTGGACGTCACTCTCGCCAAGCCCGCGCCCCTGCCGGAGCAGACCCGCGTCCTGGCCGGCCGGGTGCGCACCGAACTCGAACAGGTGGACCGGCTGTTGGAGGGCCTGCTGACCTTGGCCAGGGCCCGCCACGAGCTGCCCGCCGCGGAGGCCGTCGCCCTGGACGAGCTCGCTGCGGACGCGCTCGTCGCGCGAGGGCTCCCCGCCGGGCCGCCGCCGGCCGACGTTCCGGTCCCACCGGTGCGGGGGAACCGGACCCTGCTGCGGCGACTCGTGGAGAACCTCGTCGACAACGCCGTCGTCCACAACGAACCGGACGGCTGGGTCCGCGTCGACGTACGGGCCGTCGGGACGGGGGTCCAGCTGGTCGTGGAGAACGGCGGGAAGGCGCTCGCGGCGGACCAGGTCACGGAGCTCACCCGCCCGTTCCGCCGCGGCGGACCCGACCGGACGGGCGGCAACGGGTCCGGCCTCGGGCTCGCCATCGTGGCCGCGGTCGTCGAGGCGCACGACGGCCGCCTGGACCTGCACGCCCTTCCCGGCGGAGGCCTGCGCGTCACCGTCACCGTACCCGTCCCCGCGGAGGCGACCGGATGAGAGTGCTCGTGGTGGAGGACGCTCGCGCGCTGGCGGATCTGGTCGCCGAAGGTCTGCGCGACCAGGGCATGGCGGTGGACGTCGCCTACGACGGCCTGGAGGCCGCGGCCAAGCTCGACGTCAACGGCTACGAAGTGGTGGTCCTGGACCGGGACCTGCCGGGCCTGCACGGCGACACGCTCTGCCAGATGATCACCGAACACGACGAGCGGCCCACGGTGCTCATGCTGACCGCCGCAGACACCCCCGCCGACCGCGTCGGCGGCCTGGGCCTGGGCGCCGACGACTACCTCGTCAAGCCCTTCCACTTCCCCGAACTCGTGCTGCGTGTCCGCGCGCTGGCCCGTCGCCGCCCCTACGCCAAGGCCAGGCTGCTGCGCGCGGCGGGCGTCGAACTCGACCCGGTCCGCCGCAGCGCCACCCGCGACGGACACCGACTCGACCTCTCCGTCAAGGAGTTCGAGGTCCTTTCCGCGCTACTGCGGGCCACCCCCGGGTTCCTGAGCGCGGAGGCCCTGCTGGAACAGGTCTGGGACGAGCACGCCGACCCGTTCACCAACACCGTCGCGGTCACCATCGGCCGCTTGCGCCGCAAGCTCGGCAGCCCGCCGCTGATCACCACCGTCCCCACGATCGGCTACCGCATCGCGGACCCCGACGCGCAGCCCGGCGCATGAGGCCACCGGAGCGGTCGACGGCTGACCGCGGACCGGCTTCGACCGGACCCGAGATCCTGCACGCCCGGACGGCTGTCGGTCGCCTGCGTCCGCCGGCCCGCGGGGGCCGGGCAGCTTCACTGCGGCGAGGTTCAGGCGGGTGCCCATGCCGAGGTTCACCTCCCCGTGGGGGCACACGCGGGCCCAGGACAGCGGGGCCGGGCCGCACCGGTCGGCCGGGGTGGGAGCTCGCCCCGTTCGGGCTCGCCCAGAACGTCCTGGAGCATCAGGACGTCCACGTGGACCAGGGCGCGGACTGGAGGACGCGCAGGCACAGGACGGACACCTCCTGCTCGTCGCGCCGGTTCGAGGCGATCTCTCCGCGCCGGACTCGATGTGGCGCATCGACCCGGACCGGAACCGCTCCCACCGGAGCCTGCTCGCCCACCTCGCCGCCGGCGGCACTCTCACCGGAGGCGACGCCACCGTCCTCCGCAAGGTCCTCGCCGTCCCGCGCCGCCTGCGGCGCCCATCCCCGACCGGGCCGACCCGACGGACTTTCATCCCGCCAGGACCGGTTCCGTTCCACCGCCAAGACCTGGCCCCCGGTGGGCTTCGCCGATCAGTTCCGCCGAGGCGGGCCCCTACCCGGACCCGGAGCCCGTCCCGCCGGTCACGAAGGGAAGCAGCGTCAAGGCCCACCCGATTTGCTCGGCGATCGCCAAGGGGCCGGGGCGCAGCCGCCGACCGGCCGTCCTCCGGTGGACGGCTGCCGAGTCGGCGGACTGTTCGCCGTGACGGGTCGTCATATCGCGGTAACGGCTCGGATGTACGCGCTCACTCGGACGGGCTAGGGTGGCGCGGGAGCGGTTCGGTGCGAGTAAGCCCGAAGGCCTTCCGCAGCCGGCCACCGGCGCGGCCGCGCCGGTGGCCGTCACAAGAAGCCCGGGAGGGGACCGTCTGATGCCGGGAAAGACGGTGTGGATCGACCTCGGCCACGTCGGGACGGCGGCCGAGGAGATCACGGGACCGCTCGGAGCACCCGACAGGCCGACCCGTGCGTCGCGGACCGCAGCCAAGCAGGTACGGGCATCCGCCCGTAGGACCGGTCTGCTCAGTCAGGCGCTCTTGGAGCGCGTCCTCGGTGAGCGGCCCCGGCCGACCACGCGAACGGGCCCGGGGACGGAGTCGTCCCCCGGTGCGAGAGGCAGCGCCTACGGGAGGGAACGCGCAGGGCACCGGTCCGGCACCGCGCTGACGGTAAGGGAGCGGGCCACCGCCCTCAGCCGGATCACTGACACCGCCGTCGCGTCACCCGGCCCGCGCCCGGTCGAACCGCCGCCCCCCCACGCCTGCGCCAGGTGTGTCCGAGGTCCGGGGCGAGACCGACCCTGCCGCCGCCCATGGCGCCGATCGGCGCCATCGACCCCGGCACCGACCACCACGACCGCACGATCCGGAACGCGACCACCGCCCTCCCGAACCCCCGGCACGGTCGACCACCGGCGCAGGACCGAGAGCGACCGTCCGGACCCCGGGCGGTCCGCCGACCGCCGCCGCGTCCGTCCCCGCCGGACGAACCAGCCCCGACCACGGGCACACCCGCCCGCTCCCGCCCGGCCGCGGGCCCGCCGCCACCCGCACCGACGAAGGAAAATCCGCGTGAGCAACGACGAGCAGGCCCGGACCGCCGAATTCGACACGACGGCTGAACCCGCAGCCACCGGCCGACTGACGCCCCGGGAACCGGTGGAGCCCACCCCGGTCCACGTCGGTACGGCCGCGCCCGAACCCACGCCGTTGGAAGTGCAACGGCAGGGGTACGAGCCGTCGGAGGCGGCGGGGCGGGGTGTGTTGCGGCCGGAGGGTTCCTCGCCGGTGCGGCAGGGGACGCCGTTGGAGGCGCAGTACCAACGGCAGGGGACGCCGTTGGAGGCGCAGCACGCCTCACCGGAGGCGCAGCAGCAGGGTCGTGCTTCCTCGGGAGCGCTCGCTGCACCGCAGGCGGGAAGCTTCGTGGCCCGTGAGGAAGGCGGAGAGCCCTCAGCCGGGTCGGGGGCGAAGCAGGAGGGTGACACGTCGGATGCCGGGGCGGGTTTCCAGGTCGACCCGGAAAAGTACCGGGCGGCTGTGTCGCCGGTGATGGCCGCTTCCGAGCAGATCGCCGACCTCTACCGTTCGCTGAGCGCTTTCCTGCCAGCGCTGGAGGCCCAGAACCCGTGGGGCGACGACAAGTCGGGCAAGAAGTTCTCCGAGGGGGAGAAGGGCTACCTGAAGTTCAGCCACGACACCATGAAGACGTTCAAGAGCCTGCCCGACTCGATCAAGGGCATCGCCGACGGGTTGAAGCAGATGGCGGGCAACTACCGGGACGCCGACGAAAGCGTCGTCTCCGATCTCGGCGGCATCGAGAGCACCGTGCAGATGCCCGGCTCCCCGTCCGTCCCGTCCTCACCCGTCCACGTCCCGATGACGCCGCAGATCACCCCGCGCGGAAGGCACTGACCCATGGCTGTCGAAATCCCCGAACCACTCCAGTGGGTCTTCCTGCTACTCGCCGGAACGCGTTGGCCCGAGGCCGACGAGGACCAACTGCGTGACATGGCCGACCACTGCCGCAAGACGGCCCAGGGGCTCCAGGACGCGGCGCAGAGCGCCGATTCGGCCGTCAAGCAAGCTCTGGACGGCCAGAAGGGCACCGCTGCCGAGGCGTTGGGCACGTATTGGGACACGTACACGGTCGGCGAGGGCACTCCGGAGAACCCCGGCTACCTGCCCGGCACCGTCAACGCGCTGAACGCCATGGGAGACATGCTGGAACAGGTGGCGAACTCCGCCGAGACCGCGAAGATCCAGATCATCGCGCAGCTCGGCATCCTCGCCTTCCAGGTGGCCACCGCCGAGGCCGAGGCTCCCTTCACCGCGGGCGCCTCGCTGGCGCAGATCCCGGTGGAGGTCGGCATCGTGCGTGAGACGGTTGGGGAGATACTGCAGACGCTTCTGCGGGAAACGCTGGAGATGGCGGCCAAGATGGCCGCACAGATGGGCGCGATCAACCTGCTCGCCCAGACCATCGAGGTCGCGGAGGGCCACCGGAAGAGCATCGACGGAAAGGAGTTCGGCCGCAGCGTCCTGGGCGGTGCGGCGGGCGGCGCGGCCGCGCACCTGATCGGAAAGGGCATCGGTGCGGGCGGCGCGAAGATCGGCGCCAAGGACATGGTCGGCTCCGTCCCCGGCAAGATGGTCACCGGCGCCGCGGCCGGCGTCGGTGCCGACGTCTCCGCCCAACTGGCCACCACCGGCAAGGTCGACGGCGATTCCCTGCTCGGCTCCGGCCTGTCCGGAGCGGCCGGCGCGGGCCTGCACGCCGGTGCAGCGGGAATCAAGGGCCACATCAGCCCCCCGCCCGCACCCCCGGCCCCCAAACTCGACCTCCACGGCGGGAGCGGCAGCGGGAGCAGCGGAGCCGGTGCCGGTGCCGGGCACGACGGGCCGGCCACCTTCAACAAGTCCACCACGTCCTCGGGCGGCGGCACCTACCACGGACCCGCCGGAACCCCCTCCGGCAGCGGTGGCCGCGGCCGCGCCGTGACGGAGACCACGAACACGAGTCCCTCCACCCCCCACCCTTCAGGGACGGGGGCGGGAGGCGGGTCGAAGGCAGACGGCCTGGTCCCGTTCGGCCCCGGCTCCGGCCACAGCAGCGCGGCCTCCACACCCCCCACCCCGCACGACCGGACCGGCCAGCACATCCAGGACGCCCCGGCACCGCGCGCCCAGACGCCCGAGCCCACAACGAAGGCCGATTCGGCGCCACCGCGATCGCAGCCCCGAACAGTCACACCGCCGCAGCCGCGCGAGTTGGTGCCACTGCGTCAGGACGGTCCGGTGGAGCGGCACGAGCCCGCGCCGCAGCCGCGTGAGTCGGTGCCGCTGCGTCAGGA
>NZ_QLLT01000049.1 GCF_003259315.1 Kitasatospora sp. SolWspMP-SS2h
TGCTCTTTCCCGACTCGCTTTCGTCTTCCGCGGCCTGGCGGCCCTTCCGACGTTTCAAACTCTAGCCGATCCCCGCTCCGAAAAGCGAATCGGCCGCAATCTCCGGAAAAGCGCATGACGAATACGAACGGGGACGCGAAAGAGGCGCGACCCGTCACGGATCCAGCGGTTTGTTTCTCAGGGGATTGGCCGCCCCGGGACCGTCCACGCGGATGCGTGCTCGGTGCTCCCTGTCAGGCAACTCGAAGAACTGTACATACCTGCGGGCCCGGGATCAAGTGGTGTCGGCGGACGGCACCTGGAAGACCAGGATCGCGACGTCGTCGTCGTGCTCGGCGGTGACGCCCAGGGCGCGCAGGAGGCGGGAGCAGACGGTGTCGGGGGTGCCGACCGGGCCGGTGAGGGTGTGGGCGAGGTGGTCGATGCCCTGGTCGATGTCCTGGTCGCGGCGTTCGACCAGGCCGTCGGTGTAGAGGACGCCGGTGGTGCCGGGGAGGAGGCGGAGGGTGTGGGAGAGGTGGCCGGCGCCGCCGGTGCCGAGGGGCGGGCCGTTCTGTTCCTCGCCGCGCAGGACGGTGCCGTCGGGGCTGCGGAGGAGGAGCGGGAGGTGACCGGCGGAGGCGTAGACGAGGGTGGTGGCGGCCGGGTCCCAGACGGCGTAGGTGCAGGTGGCGATCTGGTTGGCGTCGATCTCCATGGCGAGGCCGTCGAGGAGGGTCATCACCTCGTGCGGGGGGAGGTCGAGGCGGGCGTAGGCGCGGACGGCGGTGCGGAGCTGGCCCATGACGGCGGCGGCGCGCAGGCCGCGGCCCATGACGTCGCCGATGACCAGGGCGGTGCGTCCGCCGCCGAGGCCGATGACGTCGTACCAGTCGCCGCCGACCGCGGCCTCGGCTCCGCCGGGTTGGTAGGTGGCGGCGACGTGGAGGTCGGCGGGCTGTTCGAGTTTCTGCGGGAGGAGGCTGTGCTGGAGGGTGACGGCGGCCTCGCGTTGGCGGCGTTCGGCTTCGCGGAGGCGGCCGGCGGACTGGACCTGGTCGGTGACCTCGGTGGCGAAGACCAGGACGCCGGTGGGGGTGGCGTGTCCGTCGGGGCCGAGCGGGACGCAGGCGATGTTGTAGTAGCGGTTGCCGCCGAGGCCGAGGATGCAGCGGGACTTCACGCTGCGCGGGCGTCCGCTGCGCAGGACCTGGTCGAGCAGCGGGAGGACGCCGAGGGTGGCGAGTTCGGGGAGCGACTCGGCGGCGGGGCGGCCGGGGGTGCGGGCGCCGAACAGGTCGCGGTAGGCCTGGTTGGCGTAGCCGAGTTGGTGGTGGGGGCCGTGGGTGAGGGCGACGGGGGCGGGGAGCCGGTGCAGGACGTCGCGGAAGTCGTAGGGCTGTTCGGCGTCGCGGGCGTGGGGGCAGGGGGCGGCCGGGTCGCGCGGGGCGGGAACGGTGGCGGGTTCGTCCGCGGTGGCGGGGGTGGCCCGCCGGGCGGCTCCGGTGAGCCGGGCGCTCCAGCGCATGAGGTCCAACGTTGGCCGCTTCCTCGGGGACTGATGGGAGGTGGTGCCGGTCGGCGGGCAGTTGCGGTGTGATGATCACCATGCGTATGCGACTCTGCACGCGCCGTAATGGTTCCACCGGGGTCGATCCTGTCAGGCTCCGGGGTGATTCCGGAAGTCGTGCCATCGGTCCGGCGCGTTCGGTGAGGTGCGCGCCGGTGGTGCACTCCCGTGCGACGGGTGAAGACGGAGAAAGAAGTCGGGAGGAGAGGGGGAGGACGGAGGAAGAGGGCGGGGGCGGTGCGGGCGTCAGGTGCCGGGGCCGGTGGTGAAGCCGGACTCGAACTCGGCCCGGGGGTGCTCGATGGTGCCCAGGGCGACCACCTCGCGGGGGAAGAGGCCGCCGAACAGCCAGTCCGTCAGCACCCGGATCCGGCGTTCCCGGGTGGGGAGGCGGCGCAGCTGGCGGACGCGGTGCAGCCACCAGGCGCGGCGGCCGGTGAGGCGGGTGCCGCGGCGGGTGTGGGCGACGGCGCGGTGCAGGCCGAGCGAGGTGGAGCAGGCGGGGTCTTCGGGCCGGTAGGCGGTGAGGGGTCGGCCGTCCAGCTCGGCGGCCAGGTTCTCGGCGAGCAGTCTGGCCTGGGCGAGGGCGTGCTGGGCGTTGGGGGCGCAGGGTTCGCCGGTGTGGTCGGGGACGGCGGCGCAGTCGCCGGCGGCCCAGGCGTCGGGCAGCGGGAGGCCGTCGGGGGTGGCGATCCGCAGGGTGGGCAGGCAGGTGATCCGGCCGGCGGCGTCGAGCGGGAGGTCGGTGAGGGCGAGGACGGGGGCGGGGCGGGTGCCGGCTGTCCAGACCAGGGTGCGGGCGGCGAAGCGGCTGCCGTCGGAGAGCAGCATGCGCTGGTCGGCGGCGGACTCCAGGGTGGTGGAGAGCCGGACGTCGATGTTGCGTTCGCGCAGTTCGGCGAGGGTGTGGGCGGCGAGTTCGGGGGTCTCCTCGCCGAGGATGCGGTCCTTGGCCTCGACCAGGATCCAGCGCAGGTCGTCGGGGTCGAGGTTGTGGTAGCCCTTGGTGGCGGTGCGGGCCATGTCCTCCAGTTCGGCGAGGGCGCCGACGCCCGCGTAGCCGGCTCCGACGAAGACGAACGTCAGTGCGGCGTGGCGGAGTTCGGGGTCGCGGGTGGAGGAGGCCAGGTCGAGCTGCTCCAGGACGTGGTTGCGCAGGGCGACCGCCTCGCCGACGGTGGCGAAGCCCATGCCGTGCTCGGCCAGGCCGGGGACGGGGGCGGTGCGGGAGACCGAGCCGGGGGCCATCACCAGGACGTCGTAGCGGACTTCGGTGGGCAGCCGGAGTTCGCCGCGCGGGGCGGCGTCCACCCAGGCGGTGCGGGTGGCGTGGTCGATTCTGGTCACCCGGGCGGTGAGCACCCGGCAGTCGGGGAGCGCGGTGCGCAGCGGGACCACCACGTGGCGCGGGTCGATGGTGCCGGCGGCGACCTCGGCCAGCAGCGGCTGGAACGTCAGGTACGGCTGCGGTTCGACGACCGTCAGTTCGATCCGGCGGGTTCTCAGCCGGTCGCGCAGCAGCTGCTGGAGGCGCAGCGCGGAGCTCAGTCCGGCGCAGCCTCCGCCGATGATCAGGACTCGAATGGGGCACCTCCGGCCGGCCCTGGTGCTGTGACCCGTTTCACGTTCCCCCTATGACGCACCCGGCGGTGGGCTCTTGTCCACAGTCAGGGCCGGATCGGTCCGAATCCGGCCGGGAAAGCGGGTGCCGCCGGGGTTGCCGGGCTGGGCGGGGCGTCTTCCGCGCGGGCGGGCGGGGGTGGTGCGGAGAGCGGGGGCGGGGGGCGGGAATGTGTACGTCCGACCGTTCGTCCGGCTTTCGTCCGTTCGCACGTCGGATCGTCCGTCCGGCGGTGCGGCGCGGGGTGGAGCGGGGTGGTTCGAACTGACGGATCGTCAAGGTCCGGCAAAGGAAGGCAAGTCGGGGTGAATGGGTGCGCCGTCCGGCTCGATGATCGGGCTGTGATTCGTCTCACGTGGGTCCGCGGCGGGGGCGTGCGGGGATGTGTCCGCACGTGGGGGCCGGGTCGGACCGGTCCGGGGCGATCAGTGGTGCACTTCTGCGGCGAACTTCCTTGAACTATGGTCGGATTGTGCTTCGGACCGCCAATGGCGCCGGTCCGTTCGTCCTGGACCTGGTGGCGTCGACGCGACTGCGCGGGAGCCGTCAGGGGAAGGTAGTGCGCGGACGTCGGACCACGGCCGGTGTCGGCGGCGCACACCAGGGGGCGCAGTAGCCGTTCGGGTGCCCGGGACGGGGTGCCCCGGGGGAGGTTTGGCATGTCGGAGCAGGATCAGGTCGCGAGCCGGGTGCCGGTCGCGGCGTTCGGGAGGGCCGCGGTGGACGTGGTGCCGGAGCAGCGCGGTCCTGGCGAGCGGGAGCGGTACGCCTTTCCGCCCGGTGGACGCGAACGCGAACGTGAGCGCGAACGCCAGGGCGAGTCCGGGCGCGGGGCGGGTTCGCGGTTGCGGGTGGACGCCCGGCGGAACCTGGAGAGCGTGCTGCGGGCCGCCCGCGAGGTGTTCGGCGAACTCGGTTACGGGGCGCCGATGGAGGAGGTCGCCCGGCGGGCCGGGGTCGGCGTGGGCACCGTGTACCGGCGGTTCCCCAGCAAGGAGGTGCTGGTCCAGCGGATCGCCGCCGAGGAGGTGTCCTGGCTGACCGCGCAGGCCCGGGAGTCGCTGTACGGCGGGCTGACCGGCCCGTGGGACGCGCTGGCGGGCTTCCTGCAGCGGGCGGCGGCCTCCGGCGCGGGGCGGCTGCTGCCGCCGGAGGCGTTCCGGTACGCCGAGGAGATCGGCCGGGTGCCCGAGCAGCGCGGCACCGAGCTGCGGGCGTTCGGCGGCGCGCCGGTCGCCGAGGGCGAGCAGAGCGCCGATCCGCGGCTGCTGCTGCAGTTGCTGGCGGCGCTGGTGGCCCGGGCGGGCGCGGCCGGCGAGCTGCGGCCCGGGGTGACGGTGGCCGACGTGGTGCTGGTGCTGACGGCCGCGGTGCCGGTGCACGCCGCCGCGGCCGTCCCGGTGCGGGAGGGCGAGCCGGAGGGCGGGGCCGGGCACCGGCTGCTGCAGATCCTGCTCCAGGGCCTGCGCGCGGCCTGAACCCGCCCGCTGCGCGGTCGTTCTGACGCACCGTGCGGGTTCCCGTCCGAGGGCGGGTTCCCGGGGGCGGCCGGGACGCGCCGTTCGGGTGACGGGTCGCCGTCCGGCACGACGCTCCGGCCGGGGGCGCGCGGAACGTTCCGGGTACGCGCGGTGCTTGCGCGGCCGGGGTTCGAACAGGTCAGCGAGCGGCGGCCCGGACGGGTGGGACGGGGCGGACCCGGCTACCGGTGGTCGCCGCGCTATGCCATTCTTTGCCCGTGGTTGGAGCCATTGTCCCGTTGCGCACCGTGACCGCCGTCGAATCCGAGGGGCGGCCCGTGCCGTGCGCCGTGCGGCGGGGCGGGGCCCGGTGAACCCCGACGAGCAGGGCGACGCGGGCGAGTTCGGCTCCGGCCTGGAGGCGCCCGGCCAGGTGCCGGACCAGGGCGGCAGCCCGGCCCGCGAGTCGCTGACCGGCCGGGTGCCCGGCCAGGCGCCGGCCGGCCGGGGCGGGGTCGCCCCCGAGGCGTTCATCGGCGAGGAGCTCCCGTCCCGCGCCGTCGTGCCCGCCCCCGCCGACCCGGTGGACGGCGAACGGCCGCCCTCCGACTCCGAGTTGACCGCCCTGGTGCGGGCCGGGGACGACGCCGCGTACGAGGAGATCTACCGCCGGCACGCGGACGCCGTCCGCCGCTACGCCCGGACCTGCTGCCGGGACAGCTTCACCGCGGAGGACCTGGCGGGCGAGGTGTTCGCCCGCACCCTGCAGGCGCTCAAGGCGGGCAAGGGGCCCGAGTTCGCCGTCCGGGCCTACCTGTTGACGGCGGTGCGCAACGTGGCCGCCGCCTGGGCCCGCTCGGACCGGCGCGAACAGCTGGTCGACGACTTCACCGGCTTCGCCGAAGCCTCCGCCGCCACCGTCGAGTTCGACCTCGCCGACCCGGGCGCGGACGCCTGGGCGCTGGCCCTGGCCGACCAGCGGATGGTGATGCGCGCGTACGCCGAACTGCCCGAGGACGACCGGGTGGTGCTCTGGCACACCGAGGTCGAGCGGGAGTCCCCCAAGACGGTCGCGGTGCTGCTCGGCAAGACCGCCAACGCCACCGCCGTCCAGGCCCACCGGGCGCGCGACCGGCTGGCCGCCGCGTTCCTCCAGGCGCACGTCTCGGGCAGCCAGGAGTCCGGCTGCGCCGGGTACGCCAACCGGCTCGGCGCGTACGCCCGCGGCTCGCTGCGCAAGCGCGCCTCGGCGGAGGTCGGCAAGCACGTCCAGGACTGCGCCCGCTGCACCGCCGCGTACCTGGAGCTCGCCGACATCAACCACGGCCTGCGGGCGGTGCTGCCCGGCGGCGCGCTGCTCTGGGTCGGCAGCGGCTGGTTCGCGGTGGCGGCCGCGGCGGTCGGCGGCGCCGCCGTCACCGGGGCGGCCGTGGGCGGCGCGGCGGTGGCCGGCGGCGCGGCGGGCACCGGGGCGACGACGGCCGCGGGGGCGGCCGGGGGCGCCGGTTCGTCCGGCGGCGGGGCGGCGGCGGCCGGGGAGGGACTCGGCACCGCCGCGAAGGCCGGGATCGCGGCCGGGATCGCCGTCGTCGCGGCGGCGGTCGCCGCGTTCGCGCTGACCGGTTCGCCGGAGCCCGCGCCCGCGGTGGCGGCCCCGCCGGTGGTCACCGCGCCGCAGGCTCCCCCGCCCGCCCCGGCCCCGCGTCCGACGCCGTCCTCCGCACCGACGCCGACACCCGCCCCGACGCCGAGCCGCACCACGCCCGCGCCGAAGCCCGCCCCCACCCCGTCCCCGACGCCCAAGCCGAAGCCGAAGCCGTCCCCGACGCCGACGCCGACCCCGCGGCAGGTGCCGCCGCCCCCGACGCCCACCCCGAGCCCGACGCCGACACCCACCCCGACGCCCCCGGTGGTGACCTCGCGCCAGTTCTGGCTGGACGAGCTGCCGCTGGACCGGGGCCGGCGCGCCGTCCCCGACACCCCGACCGTCCGCGGCGGCCAGGTCCTGCAACGGCCCGCGGCCTGGCTGCACGGCACCCGCTACGCGCACGTGCTGGCGGCCCCGGTGCCGTCCCGGGTGACCGTGGACCTGAACCGCGCCTGCCGGTCCTTCGACGCCGTCGCGGGGCTGGACGACTTCGGCGTGAGCTACGGCGAGGCGGTCCTCTCGGTGCAGGGCGAGGACGGGCGGGTGCTGTGGAGCTCCCCCCGGATGTCCGCGGGCGACCGCCCGGTGCCGGTGCACGTCCCGCTGGACGGCCTGACGTCGATCCGCCTGGTGGTCACCCCGGTCCGCGGCTCGTTGCCGGTGATCGACCTGGCGGACTGGGCGCAGGCCCGGATCACCTGCTGAGCCCGGCGGTTCGGCCGGCCGGGTGTGACGCCCGGCCGGGCGTGGCGGGCAGCCGGGCGTAGCGGGCAGCCGAGCCGCGCGTGGCGGTCAGCCGAGCCGGGCGGTGAGTGCCTGCTGACCGCGGGCGATCCAGCGCACCGGCCAGCGCACCAGCAGGACCAGGCAGAGCGCCCAGCCACCGGCGTGGACGGCCCAGACACCCGCCATGGTCGGCCCGCCCCACGCCCGGTGGTAGTCGGTGTGCAGGTACCAGACCGGGTAGCCGAAGTTGCGGACCGAGTTGAAGAGCGCGTAGCCGAACAGCAGCAGGGCGGACGCGTCCAGCGGCAGGCCGAGCAGGAGCCGGGCCAGCCGCCGGCCGACGCCCGCCGGCCCGGGCTGCAGGCGCTCCGCCGCCGTCCGCCGCCCGGCCAGCAGCAGCGCGGTCGCGGCCAGGCCGGCCGGCAGGGCCAGACCGGCCCGGAGGACGGGGACGGCCGCGGCGGCGGCCCGGCGTCCCGGGGCGGCGGTCCGAGGGCTGGTCGCGGGCACGGTCACGGCCATCTGCTGGCTCCTTCTGCGCGGCACTTGCCGGTCTCCCGGCGGACACCCGTACCTTCCCGGAGCGGGGCGGTCCGGGTCGTCACACCGGGGAGCCGGACCAGCGTCATACCGGGGTACTACCGGAGCCCGCCGTTACCGTGCCGGGCGGGGCGCCGGGTAGGGCCCGGTCAGATGGCGCAGGCGCCGTCCTCGCAGGTGTCGGCGGGCGGGGCGAGCGGGGTGATCCGCTTGGCGGTCTCGGCCTCGACCTGGCGCAGGACCTGGAGGAAGGTCTCGGCCTCCTGGCCGCCCTGGACGGCCCACTGGCCCTCGAAGACGAAGGTCGGGACGGCGGTGACGCCGATGGCGCGGGCCTCGGCGAGGGCGGCGCGCGTCTCGGCCTCGCCCTCGGGGCCGGCCAGGTAGGCCGCGGCGCGGTCGCGGTCGATGCCGGTCTCGGCGGCCAGGGCGGCGAGCGCCTCGACGTCGCCGACGTCGACGCCCTCGGAGAAGTGGGCCTTGAGCAGCCGTTCCTTGAGGGCGGCCTGGACGGCGGGGCCGTACTCGGTCTCGGCGAGGTGCAGCAGGCGGTGGGCGCGCAGGGTGTTGACCTCCAGCGCGGCGTCGAAGTCGTAGTCGATGCCGACGCTGCGGCCGACCTCGGTGATCCGGGCGTCCATGGCGAGGGCCTGCGGCCCGTAGCGCTCGGCGAGCCACTCGCGGTGCGGGCGGGCCTGCTCGGGGGCGTCGGGGACGAGCTGGTAGGGGCGGTAGACCACCTCGACGCCGTCCTTGCCCTCGAACCGGTCGAGGGCCTGCTCGAAGCGCCGCTTGCCGACGTAGCACCAGGGACAGGCGATGTCCGAGTAGATTTCGACCTTCATGGCGGGCGGGCTCCTGTCCGGCGGTTCGGGTGCTCCCGGGCGACCGGGGGCGGCCGTCCGACGGAAGGTGAACGCTCAACCATCCGCGGACATTCCGGTCAGGCCCCGGCGGCCCGCGATCCCACGGCCCGGAACCCAGCGGCCCGCGACCCCACGGCCCGCAACCCCGCTCAGGACCCCGCTCAGGCCCCCTCGGCGGGGGGACCGGGGACGACCAGCACCGGGCAGGTGGCGTGGTGCACGGCCGCCGTGCTGACCGAGCCGAGCAGCAGCCGGCCGAAGCCGCCGTTGCCGCGGGTGCCGACCACCAGGGTGTGCCGTCCGTCGGCGGCCCGGAGCAGCACCTCGACCACGTTGCCGAGGACGACGTACAGGGCGAGCTGCCCGGCGTACGGGCGGACCCGGGCGGACTGCACGGTGGCGACGGAGCGGCGCAGGCCGTCCGCCATGCTCTCGGTCAGCCGCTCGATGCTCTCCTGGACCAGGTCGGCCATGCCCGGCGGGTAGCCGGTCGGCGAGGGGTTGACCGCGGCCAGGACGTAGAGCGGGAGGTGGTGCGCCTCGGCCTCGGTCATGGCGCGGTCGAGGGCCCAGAGCGCGGCGTCCGAGCCGTCGCAGCCGGTGAGGATCGCGGCGCCGGGCGGCGGCGCCTCGTGGTGCACGGGGAGGGTGGCGGTCATGGCGCGCGCTCCGGGAGGGGGCTCGGGGCTCAGCGGGTCGGGGGTTCCCGACGCTATCCGGCGCGCGGCCGGCGGCGGGGCAGGCGCACCCGGTCCGGGGTCAGGTTTCCAGGGCGGGGCGGGGCGCGGCGGGCAGGCCGGTCCAGGAGGAGCCGGGGCGGCGGGCGGTCAGGCGGCGCAGCCAGAGTTCGGCGGCGACCAGCTCGGCGAGGGCGGCGAGGGTGCCGGGCGGGGCGTTCCCGGCGGGGTCGGTGGCGGCGGCGAGCGCCTTGCGGGCGGCGGGGGCGTCGAGCAGTCCGGCTTCGGCGAGCAGCGGGCGGTCGAGGAGTTCGACGAGGGCGGGGGCGGCGGCGCGCAGGCCGCGGCGGGCGGGTGCGTGCGGGTCGGGGCCGGGGGCGCGGCCCCAGTCGGCGGGGAGGTCGGTGCGGCCGGTGCCGGCCAGCACGGCGGCGAGCAGGGCGTGCCGGGCGCCGGGGCGCAGGCGCAGGTCGTCGGGGAGCAGCCGGGCGGCGCGGACCACCTGGTTGTCGAGGAAGGGGGCGTGCAGGCGCTGGCCGTGCTGTTCGGTGGCGTGCACCAGGGTGCGGTAGTGGGCGGCGTGCCGGTGCAGGGCGAGCCGGGCTCGGCGGGCGCCGGGGGCTTCGGTGGGGGCGCTGCCGCGGGCGGCGGTGCGCAGGTGCTGGGCGAGGGCGGCGAGCGGTTCGTCGGCGAGCAGGTGGGCGGCGGGGCCGGGGCGGTGCCAGGCGAGGTCGGCGGCCAGGGCGCGGCCCACCGTCCTTTCGGGAAGGGGTTCCTGACGGATGGTCAGCTGGAGTGCCAGGTCGTCGAGGGCGTCGGCGTAGCGGGTGCGGGCGAGGCGGCGGGCGGCGCGCAGCACGGTGACGGGGGTGTGCAGGGTGCCGGTGAGGGCGCCGGCGGTGGCCCGGTCGGCGCCGGCCAGGGCGGCGAGCGGGGCGAGCAGGTCGAGCGAGCGGCCGGCCCGGACCAGGTCGGCGAGCCGGGCGGGGTGACCGTCCAGGACCTGGCGGGCGCCGTGGCCGGTGAGGTGGTCGGCGCCGCCGGCCCGGTGGGCGGCGGTGTGCCGGGCGGCGTGGACCAGGGCGGGGCCGGGTTCGTCGGTGAGCGGGCCGGCCAGGGGGTCGGCGAGGTCGGCGTACGGGGCGGCCGGCGGGACGAGCAGGTGGCGCAAGCGGGGGGCGTGCACGGCGAGGGCGGGTCCGTCGGGGTCGCCGAGGGTGACGGCGGGGAGGGTCTCGGGTTCGGGCGGTTCGGCGCGGCGGGCCCAGGAGCCCTTGACGGCGCCGGTGCGGGCGGCGGGCCGTTCGGGCCCGGGGCCGGTGCCGGGGCCGGGCGGCAGCGGGACGGCGGCGGCCAGCAGGGCGACGGTGGCGGAGGCGGTGCCGTAGGAGAGGTCGACGCCGAGCCGGGGCCGGTCGGCGGGCCCGGTGGCGCGGACCCGGCAGCGGACGGCCTCCAGCAGGGCGCGGGTGAGTTCGCGGACGGCGGGGGCCTCGGCGCGCTCCTCGGCCCCGCTCTCCAGGTAGGACGTGAGGCCGGGCCGTCCGCCGCGGATGCCCAGCGCGTGCCCGGGCGGGACGCGGCGCACGCCCCGGTAGGGGGTGCGGTCGCCGAGCGTCTCGGGGGTCTCGGGGGTGGCCAGCCGGGCGGCCAGGTGGGCGGTGTCGACGGGGGCGCCGACCAGGTCGGCGAGCGGGAGGGCGGCGGTGGCGTAGGCGGTGCCGCCGGCGAACGGGGTGTGGAAGACCGGCCGGGCGCCGGCGAGGTCGGTGAGCAGCACGGTGGAGCGGGTGCCGGCCCGCAGCACGACGGTGTAGCTGCCGGGCCAGTGGGTGAGGTGGCGCAGCGCGCCGCCGCGGGCGGCGGCCAGGCCGTCGGCAAGTTCGCGGTCGGTGGCGCCGCAGCGGCCGGCCACGGCGAGCCGCAGGGTGGCGGGGGTGTCCCGGTCGGCGCTGTCGGCGGGGTCGTGCGGGTCGAGCCCGCCGCGGACGGTGGCGGGGCCGCCGGGGCGGAGCACGGCCAGCCGCAGTTCGTCGGGGCGCCAGTCGCCGACCGCCCAGAGCGGGTCGGGGCCGCCCCAGAGCAGGGTGCCGGCGAGCGGGCGGACCGCGGCCAGGGCCGGGTCGGCGGCGGTCAGGCCGCTCCAGCCGGTGAGCCACCGCATCGCGCCTCCACCTGTGGTGCCGCGGCGCGCGGCGGACCCCCGGGCGGGCGTACGGGGTCGGCGCGCCGTCAGGAGACATCGTGCCACCGATGGGGCGGGTGAGCGCCAGGCTTTCGGGGCCGCGGCGGAACGCACGGGCCGGGCCTCCCCCTCCGGGGCCCGGGCCGTGCGGGTCTCGAACTCCCGTCCGGCGCACGGGCGGTGGCTTGGAACGGCGGCGCGGAGGAGGGCCGCGACCGCCGCGGGCCGGCCGAAGTTGGCCGAAAGCCGTCGCACGGCCCGGGAGGGCATCCGCATGCCCTCCCGGACGCGCAGCTGCCCGCGGGGAATTGAGGCAGCGTTTCCCCCGGCCCGCCGGGTCCTCGGCGGCGGGCCGATCCACAGCCTCCAGCGAATCGCCCACCTGCCGCTGCGGCCAGGGGGCACGGGTGGCGCACGCGGGCACGGGACCGGAGCACGGGCGTCCGGCACCTGCCCGCGGGACGTCCGGCGGGCGTCCGGGCGCCGGTCCCCGACGCGGCGCGTTCCCGCCAACCGGAATGCGGCCTCTTAACCGTCGGAACGCGGACGACTACGCTAGGTGCAAGCAGTCCGGTGGCCCACCGCGGTTCGCCGCGGCCCGCCGCCATCCGCGCACGACGTCGCCAGGGGGTGCCACCGCCACCATGACCGTCAGCTCACGAGGGCCGAACGACCGGCTCGGGGCACTCCTCGCGCTCGCCCAGATCAGCAACGCCGGGCTCGCCCGCCGGGTCAACGACCTGGGCGCGCAGCGCGGCCTGACCCTCCGTTACGACAAGACCTCGGTGGCCCGCTGGGTGACCAAGGGGATGGTCCCGCAGCGCCCGGTGCCGCACCTGATCGCCACCGCGCTCGGCAACAAGCTCGGCCGCCCCGTCCCGCTGGAGGAGATCGGCCTCGCCGACTCGCACCCCACGCCCGAACTCGGGCTGGAGTTCCCGCGCGAGGTCCCGGAGGCGGTCCGCTCCGCCACCGAGCTGTGGCGGGTCGACCTGGACCTGCGGCGCGGTCCCGGCGGCGGCCGGTGGAGCGACAGCCTGGCCGGGACGTTCTCGGTCGCCGCGTACGCCACGCCCGTCTCGCGCTGGCTGATCACGCCCGCCGACGGCTCGGTGGCCCGCGAGGCCGTCCCCGACCTGACCGGCAGGGGGGTGCCCCCCGGTTCCCCCGGGAACCGGGGGAGGGTGGGGCACGCGGACGCCGCGAAGCTCCGCGAGGCCGCCCAGGAGGCCCGCCGCTGGGACTCCAAGTACGGCGGCGGCGACTGGCGCTCCTCGATGGTGCCCGAGTGCCTGCGGGTCGAGGCCGCCCCGCTGCTGCTCGCCTCGTACAGCGACGCGGTCGGCCGGGCGCTGTTCGGCGCCACCGCCGAACTGACCAGGCTGGCGGGCTGGATGGCCTTCGACACCGGCCAGCACGAGGCCGCCCAGCGCTACTACATCCAGGCGCTGCGGCTGGCCCGCGCGGCCGGGGACGTGCCGCTCGGCGGCTACGTGCTGGCCTCGATGAGCCTCCAGGCCGCCTACCGCTCCTTCCCGGACGAGGCCGTCGACCTCGCCCAGGCCGCCCTGGAGCGCAACCGGGGCCTGGCCACCGCCCGCACCACGAGCTTCTTCCACCTGGTCGAGGCCCGCGCCCACGCCAAGGCGGGCAACGCCCCGGCCTGCGCCACCGCGCTGGCCGCCGCCGAGACCGCGCTGGACCGCGCCCGCCCCGGCGACCCCGACCCCGCCTGGATCGACTTCTTCGCCTACGACCGCCTCGCCGCCGACGCCGCCGAGTGCTTCCGCGACCTGGGCGTCCCGTCCAAGGTCCGGCAGTTCACCCGCGAGGCGCTGGCCCGCCCCACCGAGGGCTACGTCCGCTCGCACGGCCTGCGGCTGGTGGTCTCCGCGATGGCCGAGGCCGAGGCGGGCGACCTGGACGCCGCGGTGGCCGCCGGGGAGCGGGCCGTCGAGGTGGCCGGGCGGATCTCCTCGTACCGCAGCCGCGAGTACATGGTCGAACTGCTGCGCCGCCTGGAGCCGTACCGGCACGAGCAGCGGGTCAAGGACCTCACCGAGCGCGCCCGGCTGGTCCTGGCCACTTCCTGACGCGCACCGCCGCGCCGGCCCCCGCCCGTGGCACCATCGGGGCGGGGCCGGTGGTCCGCGGAGCGGAGGGTGGCGGGGATGAGGCACGACGTCCGGGTCCTGGTGGTCGGCGGCGGCATCGTCGGCCTGTCCACCGCGTACGCCCTCACCCGCGAGCACCCCGGCACGGACGTCGCCGTCCTGGAGAAGGAGGACGCCCTCGCCGCCCACCAGACCGGACGCAACAGCGGGGTGATCCACAGCGGCGTCTACTACCGGCCCGGCTCGCTCAAGGCCCGGTACGCCACCGACGGGGCCCGCGAGATGGTCGCGTTCTGCCGCGAGCAGGGCATCGCCCACGAGGTCACCGGCAAGCTCATCGTCGCCACCGACCCCGCCGAACTCCCCCGGCTGGCCGCCCTCGCCGACCGCGGCCGGGCCAACGGCATCCCGCTGACCGCACTCGACCCGGCCGGCATCCGCGCCCACGAACCCGAGGTCACCGGCATCGCCGGACTGCACCTGGCCACCACCGGCATCTGCGACTACCCCGCGGTGGCCCGCCGCTACGCCGCGCTCGCCGGCGAGCGCGGCGCCGAACTGCGCCTGAACACCCCCGTCCTGGGCGTCGACCGGCGCCCGGACGGCGTCACCGTCACCACCCCGCACGGCGAGATCCGCTGCGCGGTGCTGGTCAACTGCGCCGGACTGCACAGCGACCGGATCGCCCGGCTGGCGGGCGACGACCCCGGGGTGCGGATCGTCCCGTTCCGCGGCGAGTACTACGAACTGACGGAGGAACGGCGGGAGTCGGTGCGCGGGCTGGTCTACCCCGTCCCCGACCCGGCGTTCCCCTTCCTCGGCGTGCACCTCACCCGGGGCATCCACGGCGACGTCCACGTCGGACCGAACGCGGTGCCCGCGCTGGCCCGCGAGGGCTACGACTGGCGCACCTTCAGCGCCCGCGACCTCGCCGAGACGGTGCGCTTCCCCGGCACCTGGACGATCGCCCGCCGGCACTGGCGGTACGAACTCGGCGAACTCCACCGCTCGCTCTCCAAGCGCGCCTTCACCACCGCCGTCCGCCGCCTGCTCCCCGCCGTCACCGAGGCCGACCTCGTCCCCGCCGCCGCGGGCGTCCGCGCCCAGGCCGTCGCCCGCGACGGCACCCTCCTCGACGACTTCGCCTTCGCCGGCTTCGACCCCGCCGACCCACGCTCCGCCCGCCGGGTCGTGCACGTCCTCAACGCCCCCTCCCCGGCGGCGACGGCCTCGCTCGGCATCGGCCGCGAGGTCGCCCGCCGAGCGGTGGCGGCCCTCCGGGCGGGGTGACGCGGGGAGTTCCGCGCACGACCGGGGGCGCGCCCGGCCGGACGGACGCCGACGAGGTCGCGCCATGGTGCCAGGCTCCCGTCCCGCGCCGCGATCTCGCGGTGCGTGCCCGGCGGGCCGCACGGTTCCCCGCCCCCCGCTCGGCGCACCGGCGGGGGTGGCGGCTGGGGCGGCGGCTCTCCCCGCGCCCCTGGCGTCGCCCCGTCGGTCCGGGCCATCCCGGCTCCCGCGGGGGCTCCCTTAGACTGGTGCGATTGTGACCTCCTCCGCCCCCAGCCCCCAGTTGTCCGCGTCGGCCCGGCTCTCCGCCGCCCCGGCGGCGTACCCCGCGCCGATTTACCCGCACAAGGCCACCGAGGCCCAGCACCGCGAGCAGCGGATCCGCAGTTTCCAGCCGCGCCGCGGTCGGATGACCAAGGCGCAGGCGGGTGCGCTGGACCGCGGGTGGGAGCGGTTCGGGCTGGCGATCGACGGCACCCCGCTGGACCTGCCGGAGCTGTTCGCGGGCCGGCCGGTGACGCTGGAGATCGGCTTCGGGATGGGCGACACCACGGCCGCGATGGCGGCGGCCGACCCGTCCGCGGGCATCCTCGCGGCGGACGTGCACACCCCCGGCCACGGCAACCTGCTGCAGTTCCTGGAGCGGGACGGCTCGGAGAACGTCCGGCTCGCGGCGGGCGACGCGGTGATCCTGCTGCGCGACATGCTGCCGGACGCCTCGCTGGCCGGTCTGCGGGTGTTCTTCCCGGACCCGTGGCCGAAGCCGAAGCACCACAAGCGCCGGCTGATCCAGGCGTCGTTCCTGGACCTGGTGCTGCCCCGGCTGGCCCCGGGCGCGCTGGTGCACTGCGCGACCGACTGGGAGCCGTACGCGGAGCAGATGCTGGCCGTGCTGGGCGCCTCGCCGGAGCTGGAGAACCTGCACCCGGAGGGCGACGGTTCGGGCTGGCTGGAGCCGGAGGGGCATCCGGCGGGCAGCGTGCCCGGGTACGCGCCGCGACCCGGGTGGCGGCCGGTGACCAAGTTCGAGCGGGCCGGTCTGGCCAAGGGCCACGTGGTGCACGACCTGCTGTTCCGCCGCCGCTGAGCCGGTAGCCGCGGTCGGCGGGCGGTCGGCTCAGGTCGGTCAGGTCGCTCGGGTCGCTCAGGCGGTGGCCTTGCCCGCGGCGACCAGCGCGGTGCGCGCGGTGCGCCGGACGCGGGCCGGCAGGGCGACCGTCACCGTGCTCATCGCCGGCGCGAACAGCACGTGACCGAGCGTCGAGGCGACCGCCGTGCTGAGCGGGCCGAGCGGGCCGAGCACCAGGTGGCTGCCCAGCCGCAGGACGACCAGGCCGATCGCCACATTGCGGGTGCCTTTGCCGTGCCACAGCAGCTTCGCGAGCTTGAGGCGTCGGCGCGTCAGGGTGAGCGAGACGCCGGGGTTGACGACGACCGGCAGGACCGGCGCGGGTCAGGCCGGGGCGGCCCGCCGCAGGTTGAAGGCCCCGGCGAGGACGCCCTCGAAGCCGAAGAACCAGACCGGCAGCCGCATCTCCGCGACGCTCGGCCGCGAGGCGTCGGCGGTCCGGGCGGTCTCCGTGGTCCCGGCGGTCTGCGGGCCCCGGCGGTCTGCGTGGCCCCGGTCGCGGTGAAGGCGGTGGCCGTCGCGAACCCGATGCCGCTCGTGGTGTCTCCCCCGTGTCGTCCCCGGCCGCCCGGTCGCTCCCCGGCGGTGCCGCCACCGTGCCCGCGCGGCCCGGCCGGGCGGTGGGGGACGTTCCGTTCCGCTGACGATAGGTCACCTCGCGGGTACGGATTGTGCCGACCCCTCCCCCCGGGGCGCGGGCTTCGCCTACCCTGCTGCAGGTGAGCAGTCCGCCCAGCGGCGGGGCCTCCTCCGGGCCGCCCGTAGGGACCGACGCCCTGGCCGCCGATCCCCCGACGCCCCCCACCGGTTCTCGGCCGCTCCCGGAACCGACCGCGCGCCGGTCCGGCGGCCTGCTCCCGGACGTGCCGCCGCGCCCGGCGCTGAGCGGGCGCATCCCGGGGCAGCAGGGCGGCCCGGTCGTGGGTGGTCCGGCCGTGGGTGGTCCGGCCGTGGGCGCCGCGGCGGCGGTCTCGCTGGGGCGGCGGCTGTGGCCGTTCCGGCGGCCGGCGCTGTCCTCGGCGGTGGCGGCGCTGGCGTTGGCGGGCTCGGGGGTGCTGATCCTGCGGCTGGTGCAGCGGCAGACCGGGACGACCGGGCTGCTGGTGGGGCTGGGCCTGGCGCTGCTGCCGCTGCCGTTCGTGCTCGGGGCGCTGGCCTGGCTGAACCAGACCGCCCGGGTGCCGCTGCGGCACCTGCTGTTCTGCCTGGCCTGGGGGGCGTGCGCGGCGACCACGGTGGCGATCCTGGCGAACGGCTGGGCGAGCGACTTCCTGATCGCCCACCAGGGCGCCCGCGGGGAGACCCTGGGCGCGGAGTTCGCGACGCCGCTGATCGAGGAGCTGGCGAAGGGCGCGGCGCTGCTGGTGCTGCTGCTGCCGTTGCGGCGGCGGCACCGCTGCGAGCAGGACCGCCCGTGCGCCGGGTGGCGCCGGCTGCTGTGGCACTGGCCGGGCCCCGGCCGTCCGGCGCACTTCCGCCCGGCCCCGGCGGGCCGCCAGCGGGCCCGCTCCTCCCCGCGCACCCTGGCGGCGGGCACGGTGCTGGGCGGGGTGACGGCCTGCGGGTTCGCGTTCACCGAGAACGCGCTCTACCTGGGGCGGGCGTTCACCGCCGACCGGCAGGCCCGGCTGGACGCGATCGGGCAGGGCGGGGCGCCCAGCCTGCGGGACTTCGACGGGACGGTGCACACCTTCGTGCTGCGGGCGCTGCTCTCGCCGTTCGCGCACCCGCTGTTCACCGCGCTGACCGGACTGGGTCTGGCGATCACCCTGACCACCGGCCGGCGCTGGACGGCCCGGCTCGGCGCACCGGCGGGCGCGCTGCTGGCGATGGGCCTGCACGGGGTGTGGAACGCGGCGGCCGGGCTGGGCACGGACGGCTTCCTGCTGGTGTACGGGCTGGTGATGGTGCCGTGCTTCGCCGCGCTGGTCAGCTTCGCGGTGTGGACGCAGACCCGCCGCACCCGGCAGCCATCCCGCCCGGGCTGACCGGCGGCCGGGCCGGGCCGGGCACGGACGGCCGAGGGGCCGTCCCGACCTGCGCGGATGCTAGGCCGGGAAATGGATTTCCCTTTCCCGCTGGCCTCACGTAGAGTCGTGTTCACCGACGCGGGGTGGAGCAGCTCGGTAGCTCGCTGGGCTCATAACCCAGAGGTCGCAGGTTCAAATCCTGTCCCCGCTACTCAGTAGCA
>NZ_QLLT01000050.1 GCF_003259315.1 Kitasatospora sp. SolWspMP-SS2h
TAGAGGATCGCGTCCAGCAGGCTCCGCAGGTCATGGTCGGGCGGTCTGCCGATGTCCAGGCCGCGGCCACGGCGCTCGGCCCGCCATGCGGTCAGCACTGGCTCGACCAGGGACCACCGGGCATCGGACAAGTCGCTCGGGTACCGGCGTCGTTCGGGCATGATTTGGAGGTACCCGCCCAGGCCCGGCGCGCTCACCAGCGCCCGAAGCACACGGCACACAACCGGCGCCTGGGGATGAAACAGGAGGATGACGGACAAGACCACGGCCTTGTCATCCCTCCAGCATCGCCGACCCCTTGAGTATCAGTGGCCCCATCCGGTCCGAGGAAAAAAGCACCCGAAAATCCACCAGAAGCGGCGTAAACGCCCTCTGAGAGGGCGTTTCACCCGTAGTCGGGATGGTTCATCCTGATTTTCGGGGAGCCTGGGCTGCTGGCATTCGGTGACGCTTGGGGTTCTGGTGGCAGGAGCGTCGCCGGTGCGCCTATGCCCGCCGGAACTGTGCGGCTGCTCCTGTCTCGTTCCAGGAAGCCGAGCCCGTCCGCTTCTGTCCCCCTGAGTGCCGCGAGTCCTGGGCAGCGGGGCAATCCCGCAGCATGCCGTTGTCATGACGGATCGTCGACCGCATCCGAGCGACCTGTCCGACGCCCGCTGGGCCCTGGTCGAACCCACCCCCACCTCTTGGCGCCGGGCCCGCACCGAGCGGGCCCTCGCGTTCGGCCGGCCTCCCGAGCACGAACTGCGCGACCTGCTGGACGCGATCCTCTACGTGGATCGCACCGGCATCCCCTGGCGCTACCTCCCGCACGACTACCCGCCGTGGGAGACCGTCTACGCCTCCTTCGCCCGATGGCAGAAGGAGGGGGTGTTCGAGCAGCTCAACGGGCTACTGCGGCACCTGGTCCGCACCGCCGAAGGCCGCGACCCGGAGCCGACGGCCTGCATCATCGACTCCCAGAGCGTGAAGACCTCCACGAACGTCCCCACCTCCTCGCAGGGCGTCGACGTCGGCAAGAAGATCGCGGCAGGAAGCGCAACATCGTCACCGACACGATCGGTCTGCTGTTGATGGTCCTGGTCACCGCCGCGAGCGTGCCCGACGGCGCCGCCAGCCGACAACTGCTGACCGCGCTCGCCACCGAGCACCCCGCCGTCCGCAAGGCCTGGACTGACATGGGCTACAAGAACGCCGTCGTCGAACACGGCGCCATCCTCGGCATCGACGTCGAGATCGTCCGCCGCGACCCCGCGACCAGGGGATTCGTCGTCCAACCTCGCCGATGGGTCGTCGAACGCACCTTCGGCTGGCTCATGCGCCACCGCCGTCTCGCCCGCGACTACGAAGCCCTCCCGGCCCGCTCCGAAGCCATGGTCCACATCGCGATGATCAACCTCATGACCCGTCGACTCACCGGCGAGAACACCCCCACCTGGCGCGGAACATGAGCTCCGAACACAAGGATGAAACACCCAGTAACTTGATCTTTAAGCAATGACCTCGAATTGGCTGCCGGACTTGATCGCTTCTATCGGTAACTGCCTTACCCGGAGGCGGCCTTCGCCTGATCCTGTGCTCCGACCAAGGAACACACAAAACCAGAACGAAGGCCGTGGGCATGAGTGTGCTGCACGAGGGCGCCCACCCGGACGGGTTCGCCGAACTGTCACGCTTCCGAGGTGAGTTCTACGCCTGTTTGACCCGGCGCGGGGATGCGATGTTCGAGCCGGCCGACGCGGTGCTGTGCGCTGACGGGCCCGTCAGGTCGGTGGTCGAAGTCTCGCTGGTCGGCGAACACCGTCGCGGCCACGGAGGTCTCCACGACGCCCTGGCCCGCGGTCGCCTCGATGCCGACCGGATGCGGCAGGCGGTCGCGGCGGTGCCGCTGCCCCGGGCCGCCGACGGCCGACTGGTCCTGGCGGTGGACATCACGTGCTGGCTGCGGCCGGACGCCCACACTTCACCGCAGCGGATCCTCTGCCACACCTACGGCCGCGGAAAAGACCAGCACATCCCCGTCCCGGGCTGGCCCTACTCGGTCGTCACCGCCCTCGAGCCCGGCCGCAGCTCATGGACCGCACCGCTGGACGCGCTGAGACTGGCGCCTGGCGACGACGCCGCCACCGCACAGCAACTGCGCGAGCTCGTCCACCGCCTGATCGCCGCCGGCCAGTGGCGGCCGGGAGACCCGGAGATACTCGTCGTCGCGGACGCCGGCTACGACGCCCCGCGCCTGGCCTTCCTCCTGAGGGACCTGCCCGTGCAGGTGTTGGCCAGGATGCGTTCGGACCGTGTCCTGCGCCGAACATGCCCGCCCCGGCTTCCCGGCACCAGGGGGCGTCCGCCCCGCCACGGCGGCGAGTTCGTCTTCGGCGACCCGGCCACCTGGGGCACACCCGACACCGACACCGACACCCGGCTCTACGGCACCGCGAGAGCACGCTCCTGGGACCGGTTGCACCCGCGGCTGACCCACCGCTCCTCCTGGGCCGCCCAGGACGGCACTCTGCCGGTGATCGAAGGCACCGTGACCCGCCTGGAGGTCGGCCACCTGCCCAGCGGCGCCACCCCCAAGCCGGTCTGGCTTTGGTGGTCCGGCAGCGACACCGCCCCTGCCGACACCGACCGCCTCTGGCAGGCATTCCTCCGCCGCTTCGACATCGAGCACACCTTCCGGCTCTTCAAGCAGACCCTGGGCTGGACCTGTCCGGAGATCCGCACCCCCGAAGCGGCCGATCGTTGGACCTGGCTGATCCCGGCCGCCTACACCCAACTCCGGCTCGCCCGCCCGCCCGCGGCCGACCTCCGCCGCCCACGGGAGCAACCCTCGCCGCCCGAACGCCTGACCCCGGCCCGCGTCCGACGCGGATTCCGAAACCTCCGTCCGAAGGCCGCCTGCCCAGCTGGCGCACCAAAACCCAGCCCCCCCCCCGGCCCAGGCCGACCTCCCGGCCGCAAGAACACCCACCCCATACCACGCCACGAGGTCCACACTGCCGGAAAGACCGGTCCCACGAAGCCGTCAGCGAAGAAGAAACCCGAGGTCAGCAACCCTCGCCCACGCCGCACAGGTTAAAGATCAAGCTAGGGGCTGTCCCGTAAGGCCTCCATCGTGCTGGTTGCCGGGCGGCGAAGGGGAATCCGGCATGGCCCGTTTCAACCTGTCCGGGTTGCTGTCTGGTTCGGACTGACCTGCTGACACACTTCAGGGTGTCATGGCGGGCGCGACCTCAGGCGGCCCCGGGTCCGGCACGCTCGTGAGGAACACGGCCGGGTGCCCGGTCAGCCGGTACCCTCAGGGCCGCGGCGAGAACCGCCGCACCACGTCGGCCTCGCCGTCGGCCAGCCAGGACCTGCCGCTTGGGTCGGGCACCAGTGCTGTCAGCGCCTGCGCTCCCGGCACCGGCCAGAGGGTGATACGCCCGGTCGCCGAAACGCGCCCCGCCCTGGTGTCGGTGGTGAACCACACTGCCCCGTCGAGGCCCGCGATCACGCAGCTGGGATGTCCAGCCCGCTCCACCGGGAAGGACGAGAGCCGCCCGTCCACGGTGATACGCCCGGTGCCGCCTCGCTGGGTGAATCAGAGTGCCCCGTCCGGACCGGCCGTGATGTGCTGCGGGACGGCGGCCGGCGGGAGGGGCCAACTCGTATGGGCCTCGGTGGCGTCGACGCGACCGATTCGGTCGGAATCGCCGCTCCGGTCGGGGCTAGGCGCCCGACCAGTTCGCCGGTGGCGCACCAGACCGTGCCGTCCGTGGCCCGGGTGATGCTGTGAACCATTGCCCGCGCTGGCAGAGACGCGGCGCCGGGTGACGGTCCCGTCCGGGTCGATCCTGGCCACACCGCAGTCCTCCCCCTCCGCCACCCAGAGTGTTCCGTCGGGTGCGGGGGCCGGCCCCCGGGCACCGGCGTTGCCGGGCAGCCCGACGACCCGGTCCCCGGCACCCCGCTCCGGGGAAGCGGCCGGGACACCGGTGAGCGGACCGTCGCCGACCGGGCCGCCCTCGTCCCGGCGCACCGCCACGGGCAGTACCAGCACCAGCAGGGCGAGGGAGGCGGCGGCCCGCCACCGGAGCCGAGGCGCTCGTCCGGCCGGCCGATGACCGCCAACCGGCGCGTCACCGTCCCGTGCCCTCCCACGATCGGCCTCACGGGGTGCACCGCAGGTCCGACGGGACCCCGGTTCCCAGGTACTGCCGCCACAGGGCGGGGGTCAGTTCCCGTCCCGCTGTGCCGCACGCCGCGGCGATCCACGAGGAGGGGTCGAGCCGCCAGCCGATCAGCCGGCCCGGCCCGGCCACCGTGTCGTCCTTCGACCAGCGGAACTCGACCGCCGCGACCAGCCGCGAACCGTCCGCCGAGACGGCCAGGCCGACGGAGTTGGCCTTGTCCACCGGGGGGACGGCCAGCGAGCCGAGCAGATCACCGGACGGCCGGTCGAAGAGCCGGACGACGTTCCCGTCGGCCGGTCTGGCTGCGATCAGCCCGCTCCCGACGACCGGGCCGACCGCCGTCCCGGGCGTGCCCTTGAGCGTCTGCGACCGCTTGGCGCCGTCCGTCGACCACACCTCCAGGTCGCCGCCCTTCCGTTGGACGAGCAGCTGGTCCCCCGCGTAGGCGACACCGCTGGCTTCCGTCCCGTCGATCACCCGGTACCCGCCGGTGGAGGCGTCGATGACCCGGATCTCGGTGCGGTGCTGTTGGCCGACGTCGTACTCGATGACGGCGGCGTGGCCGGCCGACCGGTCCAGCGCCGCCTGGTCCTGGCCCCTGGGCCGGGTGCCGTTCACGGTCGGCGCCATGTCGTGCGGTCCGTCCACCTCGCGCAGCACCCGGCCGGTGGCCGGTTCCCGGATGCGGATCGTGCCGGAGCTGTCCAACTGGGCCACTTCCCGGCCGCCCGGCAGGAAGCGGAGCACCACCGGGGTGTCCCGCAGTTGGAGCGGATCGGGCAGCGGCGGCCAACTGCCGATCGGCTCCAGCCCCTTTCGGGGATCGAGGATCAGGGCGCTGCCGTCGGAGGAGGCCACGATGACCCGGGTACCGTCGTCGCTCCATGTCAGGGCCCCGTACTCCGAGTCCAGCGACAGGCCCTGCGCATCCGGCTGGGCCGGGTCCGCCGGATCGAGGCTGCGCAGGTCGAGGCGGTCTCCGTTGCCGCTTAGGACCGCCGCCCGCCTGCCGTCGGGGGAGAGCGCGAGGCGCGGCTCGGGGCACGCGTTGCACGAGCTGCCGACCGCTGCGGTGGTCTCGGAGGCGATCCGGGACTGCCGTCCGAGGTCCCACAGGGTCAGCACGTCACCGGCCGCCGAGACCAGTCTGCTGCCGGCCGGGTCGAGGAACGCCACACCGTGCTGCACCACGGCCCCGGCCCCGGTCAGTTCGACGGGATCGGACGCGGGCTGGTCGGGGGTGTCGGTCCGGGCGACGTAGAGGCTGGTGCCGAGGGCGGCGGCGGCCCGGATCCCGTGGCGGCTGAGTGCCAGGGCGGTCGGCCTGCCTTCCGGCAGACGGGCCGTCAGGCGCGGCCGGTCGATGTCCGGGGTGCCGTCGGCCGGCCAGAGCGGCAGGGAGGGGGCGCTGTTGGTGTAGGTGAAGAGGCTGCCGTCCGGAGCGAGTGCGGACCCGAAGTCGTGGGTCCCGAAGCCCAGGGTGCTCCCGGCGGATCGGATCGGGCCGGGCAGGGTGAGCTCGGCCCAGGTGCCGTACCCGTCGCCGTCGAACAGCACCACGTGCTCGTCGTCGGAGAAGGCGACCGCGTCCGGGTTTCCCGGCATGTCCGTGAGATCGAGGTGGTCGGTGCTGCCCGTGTTCCGGTCCAGCACCCACGCCGTGGGCGGCACGTCGAACGAACGGCTGGTCGTCGACACCACGACGAAGCGCCCGGACGGGGAGACCCCGACCGCCGCGGGCTGCAGCCCGGGCCCGACCACCGGGCCGGCCACCGGAGCGGTCCCCCTCCAGACCCCGACCGCGTCCTCACCGATCGCGGCGACCACGTCGCCCGTCGAATCCGTCGCCACGGCGGTGACCGGTACGGGAATCCGGCCGACCTGCTCGCGCCGGCCCGCCGTCGTCCCGTCGACCGGCCACCGCTCCACCACGCCGTTCTGCGTGCCCGCCAGCACGGCGACGCCGGCCGCCGAGGCCGCCAGCGCCGAGACGGGCCCGCTGGCCTGGACGCCGCCGACCAGGTGCGGGCTGGCCGTGACGGCGCGGAACAGCGCCTGACGGGTCAACGGATCGGCGTGCTGCTGGTAGGCGCGCACCGCGAACAGTTCGGCGAGTCCGACGTCGCCGGCGACCAGGCTCTGTGACAGCTCGGCGAGCCGGTGGGCGGCCTCCAGCCTGCTCTGCGCCTCGCTGCTGCGGTACTGCACCGCCAAGCCGGTCCCGCCGGCGGCCAGGACCAGCAGCAGGGCGACGAGCAGCCGACCGACGCGGAACTGCCGGGCGTACCGGTCGGCTTGCTTCAGTGTCTCCGCGAACCGGACGTCACCCTGCTCCGGCGCGTGGGCGATGTCCGGACGGTTCGCCTCGGGCGCCACCAGGCGCAGCCCCTTGCGGCGGGCGACCAGCAGTTTCGCCTCCATGCCGCTGACCTTGAGCAGGCCCTCGCCGTCACTGAGCGCGCCGGTCACGGCGGTTCGCGGCCGCAGGCCGTAGAAGACGCTGCGGAGCCGGTCGAGTCGGGGCCGACGGGCACCGAGGGGGCGCAACAGTTCGCGCAGGCCGATCGCGAACGCCGCTCCCAGCGACGGCCCCTCGATCCGGGCCGGTGGCAGCGGATCGTCGGACAGCACGATCCGCCACAGCACGCACCGACCCTCCCGCCCGGGGCCGGCCGCCTGCCAGGCACGGCCCACGGCCGCGGCGAACTGCCCGTTCGTGCTGTGCGTCCCGCCCGTTGCCCGCGGGTCGGGATACAGACCGGTCGGGCCGGCCGGGAACTCGACCAGTTCCAGGATCCCGCTGACCCCCGCCGTCGCGGCGGCTGCGCCGCCGTCGGCGGACTGGCCGAAGACCACCGGGACCCGGACCACCGGCCGTTCGCGCTCCTGCGCGCCCGCCATCAGCAGCGCGGCGATGACCAGGACGTTCCCGGCGCCGGTCAGTTCGGGGCCGGCCGGGCCGGTGCCGGGGCCCAGCAAGGCGATCCGTTCCCGGACGGCGTCGAGCCTGGCGTTGACCTCCGGCGGCAGTCCGGCACTCCGGCCGCCGGACGGCTGACCGGGACGGGGCAGCACGTCGGCCGACAGCAGCCCGCTCAGCCGCCAGCCGTCCCTGAGCCGGATCAGGTCCTCGTCGTGGGCCGCCGCCCGGCCGCCCGGCGCCGACAGGGCGCGGCCCAGCAGGTGGACCTGCCGGGCCGCCGGTACCGGGGCGTCCGCCCGGCCCGGTGCCGTCGCATCGAGCCAGGCGGCGAGTTCGCCGGCCCGGTCCCCGGCGAACCAGCCGGGGTCGGAGCGCACCGCCTCCGCGCAGCACCTCCACCACAGCCGCCGCTCGCCGAGCAGTTCCCGGACGGCCGCCTGCGGGCTGTCCGCCCGCCCCAGGACGGCTTCGAGCGCGGCACGTTCCGGGAACGGACCGGCTCCTCCGCGGGCCGTCACCGCAGGGCGCCGTCGATCACGTCACGCAGACCGCCGCCGACCCGCTCGCGCACCTGCCGCCAGGCCGCACGGGTGGCCTCGTTGCGGGCCGCCGCGATCGAGGCCGCCACCGCGTCCGGGTCCCAGTCGGCCTCCGGTTCCACGGGGACCGCGACCGAGGCACTCCAGACGCTGCCGGGGCCGAAGCCCGGCAGTGCGACGTACGAGGCCGACGGCCCCACCGTCGCGCGGGCCACCGGCACGAACAGTTCCACGGCTCGCCCGTCCGGCCCGGTGTAGCGCACGGCGCACACCAGCGGCAGGACGTGGGCGTCGCCGCGCACGACCAACTCCAGGCTGTACGAGGACTCGTCGGCGCTCGTGCTGCGCAGCAGGAAGCCGACTCCGTCGTCGGGCGAGCCGGTCTCCAGCACCACCGCGTCGCCCCCGGCGGCGGTGAGGGCACCGCCCGGGGCGAGGACGGGCAGTTCGAACCACCCCGGCGCCGGTCGCGGTGCCGGGTGCCCCCGCGCGGCCTCCTGGGCCTCGGACCGCCCGGGTCCAGCGGCTGCCGGTACGCCCGGCACCGCGGCTGCGGTCGGCCCGAGCGGCAGGTCCGAGCCGACGAAGGAGGCCCAGATCCGCCGCCCCAGCGGGTGTCCGGACCGGCTGCGGGCCGTCGGTCGAAACGCGCCGTCGGACCGGACGGCCAGGAGGGACCGCCAAGAGCGCCTGGAGAGCGAGCCCGGATTCACTGCGCCGCCTCCTCGGGAACCGGCGGGACCGCCGGGCTCCCGGGGCCCGGCTCCGGCCGGCTCGGGGGCACGACCGGCACCGGGCCGCCAGGGGCCTGCCGGAGTGCGTGGTCGGCGGTGGCGGACCGGCCCAGTTGGGCGAGCAGTGCGGGAGCGGACGCGCCCACGGCCACGGCCGCGTAGGTGCCGCTCACCTCGGTGTGCAGCAACCAGCCCGCCATACCGCCGAGCAGGATCCGGAACAGCGCGGCCAGTCCGTCCGCCGGTGGATCCAGGAACACCCCCAGCGGCGGCAATGCCTCCCCGGCCGCCCGCGCGACGTGCCGTGCCTGCTGCCAGGCGCGTAACCGCCCGAAGGTGACGACCGCCTCGGCGATCAGGCCGCCTGCGGCACCGCACGCCGCAGCCTCGGTCCAGGTCATCATCCTGCCCCGCCCTTCCCCGCCCCGGCGTACCGCCGGCTGCTGAACGCCCATGCCGAGTAAAGGACTTCATCATGCACGCAGGAGCCCGGTCCTGTTCGGCCAACGGCCGAACGCACCGTCGGGGCGGAGCGGAAGGGGGCGCGGAATGGCGGGACGTCGGCCGGCGTGGCTCCCGAGAACCGGATCACTCGACCAGCATCGCGGTGATGACTTCGGAGATCCGGGTGGGCACGGCAGCGGCCCGTCCTGCGCGGACCGCGGGCCGCCCGATGCCGGCGCGCGGCGGGGAGGATCCGCCGCGCGCCGGCGGTGGTCCGGGCGGGTGGGCGCCGGACCGGGGGCGGGTCAGCTGACGGTGACCTCGCCGAGTTGCAGGTAGTGGTCGCCGAACTGGTCGGGGCTCAGCCGGGTGGCGACGATCCGGACGTACCGGGCCGTGGCCGGGGTGAAGGTGAAGGTCTGGCCCGCGGCGCCCGGGCGGGGCTGACCGGTCCGGGACGCGACGGTGGTCCAGGCCGCGTTGTCGGCGGAGACCTGCACGGTGTAGTCGACCGGGAACCCGAGCCCGGTGTTCGCGCCGTCGGTGCGGGGGACGAGTTGCACCTGACTGATCACGTTGGCGCTCTGCAGGTCGACGGCGAGCCACTCGTTGGCCGTGGCGGTCGGGGACTTGGCGCTGGTCCAGCCCATCGAGTAACCGAGCGCGGAGTTCAGTACGCCGTCGGTCGCGGCGGCGCGCCGCCACCCGGAGGACTCCAGGCTGCTGGAGGACTGGACCGGACGGTTGACGGCGAGGTCGCCGCCGGCGGTCTCGATCTCGGCCAGTTGCATGTGGTAGTTGCCGTGCGGGTCGGTGCGCAGCCTGGTGCCGGTCACCCTGACGTAGCGCACGTCCGTGGCCGGGAAGGCGAAGGGCTGCGCGGAGGCGTCGGGCCTGGGGTAGTCCTTGCGGTCGGCGACGGTGGTCCAGGTGACGTCGTCGGCGGAGACCTGGACGGTGAAGTCGACCGGGAAGCCCAGGCCGGTGTTCGCGCCGTCGGCCCGCGGGTGGAGGTCCACCCGTCCGATCCGCCGGACGGCGCCGAGGTCCACCGACACCCACTCGCTGTGGTCGGCGGTCAGGTTGTCGATGCTGCTCCAGCCCGTGCTGCCGTCCGGCAGGCCGCGGCGCCCGTCGGTGACGGCCGCCAGGCCCCAGCCGTCCGCCTCGTAGCTGGACGACGCCGTGGCGGCGGCGCCCGCGGCCGCGTCGGTGCCCGGGTCGAGCCGGACGTTGTCGAAGCGGGCGGCGGCGTCCCCGGTGACGAGCCCGATGTTGCCGGCCGGGTAGCCCGGGTCGTCGAGGGTGATCAGCGGGGTCGTCCCGGCGAAGACCTTCAGGGCGCTGCCGCGGGTGACCACCCGGAGGGTGACCGTCTGGCCGGGGGTGTACCCGGGCACCTTCGCGGTGGCGAGGGAGGTGCCGCTGCGGTAGACGAACACCTCGCCGTTGTTGCGCAGGGCCACGAGGTAGCCGGTCTGGACGTCGGTGGGGTTCTGGCTGTGGACCGTCAGTCCGGCCCAGTTGCTGTTCCCCCCGGTGGGGTTGACCCCGGTGATCCGGACGTCGACGGAGGCCGAGACGTCCCCGTACGCGCGGCCCGCCACCGCGGACACCGTCTCCCAACTGCTCAGCGGGTCGCTCTGGACGTAGCCGCCGTCGGTGACGGACCAGTTGCCCTTGGTGTGGCGCCACTGGCCGTCGTCGCCGGCGGAGAAGTCGTCGGAGAACGGGAAGGCGGCGTCGGGGCCGCCGGAGGTGAGGGCCTCCAGGATCTGCCGGTGGCGGTGGTCGGTCTCGACGCCGGAGGTCGAGAACTCGGTGGTGCTGGTGATCAGCGAGCCGATCAGTGCCCGGGTGAGCACCGGCTTGACGGCGGCGAGTCGGTGCAGCAGTTCGAAGTCCTGGGCGCCGGCCAGCAGGGCTTCGCTGCGCACGCTGTCGTAGAGCTCGTACTTCGGGTTCGCGGGGGTGCCCGCGTTCGGGCGGACCAGGTAGCGGTCGCCGTTCTGCCAGCCGTCCTTGGTGTCGTAGGCCGGGTGGGAGGGGCTGTCGTCGGACCAGATGTTCCAGCCCCAGTGCAGGAAGCCGTCGCCCTCGGCGGCGGCCACCATCCACGGCGTCAGGCGCGAGTCCGCGACGGGGTAGCTGATGAAGCGGTTGACGTGGCGGTCCCGGGGGTCGTTGCAGTAGTAGAGCCAGAGGTCCTTCCCCGCCAGGCGCAGGCTCTGGTAGTAGCCGGCGTTCTGGTCGTAGTTGGGGCCGTCGAGCTTGGGCGTTACCGTGCCGAGGGCGCTGTCGACGGCGCTGACCGGCTGGACGTGGGCCTCGTTGGTCAGGCCCTGCGGGAACTTGGCGCGGTACTGCTGGTAGAGCCAGGGCGAGGTGACGCTCTGCACGGGCAGCGACGTCCCGGCGGGCTCGTCGACCGCGCTCATGTAGAAGGCGTCGCTCCAGCGCCGGCCCGGGGCGCAGGCCGGGACGGGACCGGGGTCCAGGCACTTGGTGTCGAGGTGGGCCTTGAGCGCGCCGAACACCTTGTCCAGGTACACGGCGGCCGTGCTGCGGCCCTGCGGGGTGTCGACCGGCAGGTAGTCCTTGCGGACGCCGCCCCGGCCGTCGGAGACCAGCGCCTCCAGCCTGCTGCCGCCCTCCTCGATCAGGGTCGGGGTGTAGATGTACTGCAGTGCGCCCGCGTTCTGGAAGGTCTGGACGAAGCGGTCGAAGTCGCCCCACTGGAAGGTGTACTGGCCGTTGCCGTCCAGCTTGGTGTCGCGGAGCGCGAGGGCCTGGAAGTCCGCGTAGATGACGTTGTTGCGGTGCTTGGCGTGGTCGGCGGCGAAGCTCTCGATCACCTTCCACCAGTTCTCCTCGTACGGCTGGACACCGTACTGCCCCGGGATGGAGGCCGCGGTCCAGTCGTAGTCCCAACCGACCGAGGTGAACCAGTTGTTCATCCGGAACGTCGACCGGTTGGTCGGCGGCAGCTCGGTGTCGTAGACCGTCACGGCCACCGGGACGTCCACCGCGCCGTCCGCGCTCTGCACGGTGGCCTTGCCGGTGTAGGTGCCGGGTGCCTGGCCGGCGGGCACCGCGACGCTGTAGTAGTACGGCTGGGTGGTGTTGGGCGCGAGCGCGTAGGGCTCGTTCCCGACCAGCGCGTCGTAGTAACTCGTCCCGCCGTCCGGCGGTTCCTGGTGACCGTCGGACGGGCCCGACTGGACGACCTTGTCGATCCTCGGGTGGTTGTACTCCCGGTCCACGGTGATCCGCGAAGCCGGGATGGTCGCACCACCAGGACCGGTGAGGTCCCCGGCCGCCACCCGCAGGCCACTCAGGGCGCTGCCGGAGCGGACGGCGATCTGAGCGGCCTGGGTCTCGTTGCGGGCCGCGGCCAAGTCGACCGTCCGACCCGGGCGGGAGGGGGTGACGGAGGACGAGAAGACGTGGTCGTAGCCGCTCTCCACCCAGACCGACGGGGGTGCCGCGGCGACGGCCGCCGGGCCCGGTGCCAACGGAGCCAGCAGGAGTCCCAGCAGAGAGGGTATGACCACTCTCGTGCGCACTGCTCGCACAATGCCTCTTTCCGGAATCGATGTGGTCTTCGGATGACGAAGCTGGGTGCAGGATAGTCAGAACACGTAGGAATCCCGTCATCCGGTCCCACGGAGTGGCGGGGGACGCGGCGGAACGCGCGTGGGGCTCGTAACGGGGCTGCGGCGCAGCCCGGTTGAGGCGGCGTCAGCAGATGCGGCCGCGGGCGGGTGGACGAAGGCGTGGTCAGGGCCGAAGCGCCGTTCCCGCCGGATGGCGAGTCGTTCGCACCGGTGGAGTCGCACGAAGGTCCGCTCGACGGCGTGGCGGGGTCCGCGGAAGCCGTCGACGTCACGTTCTCCCTCTCGGGAGACGGCCGGCAGGACCCGGGGTTCGCGCGGTTCCCGGCAGTTTTCGGTGGGCGTGCGCAACGCGGTCCGGCCCGGGCCGTCTTGCGATCAGCGCGGCGGCTGCCGCTTCTGCCGTGCCAACTCCTTCGTCACGCCCCTGGTACCGGCCCCGAGCACCATGAGCGGGACGCGCGTCCACTCCGCCACCGTCGACGAGACGCCGAGGAGCAGGAGGCCGCCGAAGAGGGCGAGGCCGCAGACGGCCCGCCCTGTCGCAAGGATCAAGTCCCGCACGGGTGGAACCGTACGAGCACACAATTCAGGCGACCGGTGGCTTCCTCTGCGACTCGCGCCCGTGACCAGGCCCGTTCACGTGGCCGGTCACGGACCCCGCCGGCCCGCGGCGCCGCGACCAACGCACGGAACTTCGCCGACCGGTGGTTCCGGCACCGGCGATGTCCTGTCCGACCTGAAGGAGGCGACCGCCATCGCGCCCGCGGGCAAGGAGGTGGACTGCGGCCAGCACCTGGAGCAAGGCGCGGATCGGGGCCGGCCGGAGGGCTGCGGCTGCGCTGTTGTCCGGCGCTGCAGCGGATCCGGTGCCGTACCCGTCTGCAAGCCCGACCTGGCCGCTGCCCGGCGCGGCTCGAATCGGCCGGTGCAACGCGGTTGCCGGTGCCGGGCGCTCCGGGCGGGCGGCTCGTGGAAGTACGCCTCCTGCTCGGGCGGCGGCGGCCTGTGGCCGCGCCGCCCCGGCGGGGAGGGGTGAGCCACCGGAGGCTGCCCGGTCAGGTGTCCGCGGCGGGGTCCCGCCCGCGGAGCTGCTCGTTGATGCGCAGGGCGTCTTCGAGCTGGTCCTCGAGGATGATGATGCGGCAGGCCGCCTCGATGGGCGTGCCCTGGTCGACGAGGTCGCGGGCGCGCATCGCGATCCGCAGCTGGTAGCGGGAGAAGCGGCGGTGGCCGCCCTCGGAACGCAGTGGGGTGATGACGCCCTGCTCGCCCAGGGCGCGTAGGAAGCCGGCCGTGGTGCCGGTCATCTCGGCGGCGCGGCCCATGGTGTAGGCGGGGTAGTCGTCGTCGAAGGAGTTGACGGGGTCGGGGGTATGGGGGGTATGAGGCCGGTCGGTTGCCGTTGTTGAGGGCGTAGACGGGCAGGTTCTCGGCCACCCAGCGGGCCGCGGCCTCGATGCCGGCCGCGACGTCGCCGCCGCGGGCGGCACTCTCCCGGGTGATCAGCGCGAAGAACCGCTCGGAGTCGGTGTCCCCCTTCACCAGCGACCGGGCCGGCCCGAGACGGGCGTCGAGCCGATCGAGGCCCCCGATCACCCCGTTGTGCGCGAACAACCGCCCGTCCTGCTCGAACGGATGGGTGTTGACGCCCACCAGCCCTCCGGTGGAGGCGAACCGGATGTGCGCCAGGAACGTCGTCGACTCCACCACCGCGGCGTCCTCGGCGAACGCGCGGTCCCGAAACGCCGCCACGGGAGCCTTGTGCACCTGCGGCTCCCCCTCGGCGGTGAAGTAGCCCAGCCCCGTGCCGTCCGGCTCACGACGGCTCTGCGCACTGAGGTTGTCGGGCGCCTCCAGAAGCCAGAACGTCGCGCGGCTACGCCTGGGAGCACTGCTCATCCCGAACAGACGACACATGGAAGTCCACCTCTCCGCCACCACGGCCGGACGCCTCCGGACGGTCCGGCCCGCACCACCCCAGCCGGTCCCGACCCACCGTCCAGGCCGACCGGGCCCGCCGCCCGCGCCGTGCGCACGACCGGTCGCACCGCTCCTGCCCCGACCACGCACCCGCATACCCGGGCAACGACCGACCGCCCCGGGAAACCCGCCCCCGCGCGGCCCGCTCAACCGGCTCGCGGCCGTCGACGACGGCTCCTGCCGCCGGCCCGCGCGAGGCGCGGCCACCGGGGCGGGAAGGGCTCGCCGACGGGCCGGGGCGGAGAACGCCGGGGCGTCCGGCGGCGGCCTCCCGGGCGGAGGCGTTCAGCAGAACCAGCCGTCCTGCACCCAGCCGTGCCGGTTGATGTCGCCGTAGGCGAAGCCGTACGCCCAGCCGCTCTGGACGCGTTCGACCGTGAACGTCTGACCGGTGTACAGGGTGCCCGTCCAGGCGCCGCCCGGCGCGGTGCGGACGTACAGGTCCTGGGCGCAGACGGTCTCGCGGTGCCCGACGGTGCCGTTGGCCGCCGCGGCGGTCCCGGCGGCCGCCGTCGCCGCCGTCACCAGGACACAGGCGCTCGCGGCGACGCGCAGGAGGGTACGGGATACGGTCACGGGGATCTCCTTCATCGGGTACGGGCCAGCGGGACGATCGAGGGAACAGCCGGGCGCGCACCGGGACGTCACCAGGGTCACCAGGGTCACCAGGGTCACCAGGAGCCGTACCCGCCCAGGCACTCGTTGCGAACGTAGCCCCAGTCGCCCTTGCCGAAGTCGAACGTCGCCGCCCAACCGTTGTAGACCGGGTGCACGCCCCTGGTGTGGCCGACCTTGTTGCCGTAACCGAGCACCCGCACCAACCCCACCGGCCCCGACGCGCTGTCGTAGTTGGCGTAGAAACTCGCGCTCTGGCAGACGATGACGGCGTGTTCGGGCGGCACCACCGCCTCACCGGTACCGGCCGGCACGACGACGGCCGCCACGGCGGCCACCCCCGTCAGCGCGCGTACGACGGACATCCGCATGGTCGACTCCTCTGGTCGGCAGAACTGCCTGGCGGGACGGGCGACGTACTACGGCGGTACGGAGACGGACCGGCCGGGCCGGACGGGCCGGACGGGCCGGACCGGACGGACGGGCCGGACCGGACGGACGGGCCGGGCCGGTGCTCGGGAACGGGAGACCAGGATGACGTGTCCAGACCAGAAAAGGGAAGGGGCACCTCCTGCAGGACCCGGCGCGCGGCCCCCGCCGCCGACCCGGCCGAGCCCCGGAGCCCGGAACCGTCCCTCCTCGCCGAGCGGGTGACGGGCGTGACGACCGAACGGCCGTGGTCCACCCGGCCGCCGGGAACCGCGGAGACCCCCCACTTCACGGACTTCACGG
>NZ_QLLT01000051.1 GCF_003259315.1 Kitasatospora sp. SolWspMP-SS2h
AACGCATCACCTACGCCGTCCTCGCCCTGGTCGTCGGCCTCATCACCGCATTCGGCGCCCTCACCCTCACCGACTCCCACAACACCGACGAGCACTCCGCCTGACCCCTCCGGTGCTTCGACCGCGACCGGCGCCCCGCCCCTCCCGGCGGGGCGCCGGTCGCGGTCGGACGCGGGCCCGGGTCAGCCGTTCTCCGGGGGCGAGGCCCCGCCCGGTGAGCCGGTCGAGCTGCTTGGGCGGGGTGCAGCCGTAGCCGCCGCCGACGTCGGCAGCGTTCCGGACCACGGCTCCTCCCGGAAGCTCCGCCCGCGCAGGCGGACGTCGGCGGCCCTGCGCCGCCGCGGGTCAGTGCACCCCCCACGCATCGTCCTGCGCTTCGAGGAAGTAGGCGATCCGATCGGGGTCCGCCCGGACGTCCAGGAGCGCGGAGACCGCCGCGAGCTGGCTCTCCGCGAGCGGGAAGGACGACCCGATCAGGTCGGGGTGCGGTCCGACCAGTCGTGCCGCGTCGTCCGCGGTGAAGCTCGCGGGCAGCTCCTGTTCCACCACCAGGGAGTCGCTGTTCCGGTCGAAGCCGAGTACCACCCAGATCATTTCACGCACTTCCGTCCTGGATCGGGGCCCTTGAGCTGCTGGCCGGAGACAGGATCGTAGGCGCCGAGGTGCTTGCCCTGCTTGTTGTACTTCTCGATCTCGCCGTGCTGCGAGTCCCACTCGTAGATGTGCCTTCCGTCCTCCCAGCGGGGCCGCAGGCCGCCGCCTCCCTGCACCGGGGTCTTCGGCGAGACCCGGTTGGCACCGGGGAATCCCGGCAGGCCGCCCCTGGGCGGCGGTACGCGGGCCGGGATGGCCCGGCTGCCGGGAGCGGGGGTGGACGGCTGGTTGTTCCCGGAGTTGCCGCCGCCACCGGAGCGCTTCTTCTTGGCGAGGCCGAGCGGGTCGATCTCGTCCAGCGGGTTGGTGACGTAGGCGTAGTGGTGGGGCGCGGGCGAGAGGCCGAGCGGGTCGGGGGTGGTGAACCGCGCGGTCTCCGGGTCGTAGTAGCGGTGGCGGTTGTAGTGCAGGCCGGTCTCGTCGTCCTGGTACTGGCCGGGGAAGCGCAGCGGGCAACCGGTCGACCCGGTGCTGCTGGTCGTGACCGGCAGGCCCCACAGGGTGGCGGTGCGCCGCCACTCCACGTCCCCGTTCGGTGCGACGAGCTCGGTCGGCGCGCCTGCCAGGTCGGTGACGACGGCGTGGCACCGCTCGTCGACCACACCGGCGGCGGTCCGGGTCCGCTGGACCTGGGCCACCGGGCGCCAGGTGTGGGGTTCGTACTCCCAGGTGGTGACGGTCGCGGCGGACCGGCCGGTGACGTGGTGGCCCTGCTCCGCCAGTTGCTCGTCGTCCCAGCAGAAACGGGTCTCGGCGAGCACGGCGCCGTCCGGTGCGGCCAGTTGCTTCACGGTGCGGCGGCCCAGCGGGTCGTAGAGGTAGCGCCAGTGCTCACCGGACGGAGTGACGGCGGAGGTCATCCGGTCGTACGCGTCGTAGCCGAACCGCCAGGTCTTCTCCTGGCCGGAGAGGGTGCGCAGGTGCCGGTGCGTCAGCCGGCCCTGGGCGTCGTACTCGTACCGGAGGCGGCCGGCTCGGCGGAGCAGCATTCCGTCGACCGTGCGGGCGCCCGCCGCGTCCGCCGGAGCGCCGGCGGGCAGCTCCGCGTGGAGCGGGTTGCCGACGGGGTCGTACGCGTACGCCTCCGTCCAGCCGGAGGTGCGGGAGGCGGTGACCTGGCCGAGCGGGTCCAGGTCGAAGTGGCGGGTGCCGTCGGTGCTGTCGCTCTGGGAGGTCGGGACGCCGTCGGCGCGGTAGGTCCAGCTCCGTCCGTTCAGCAGCCGCGAGGCGGGGGCCGGGCGGCCGCCGTCGACCGCGACGAGCTGCTGGGCGGTCAGGCGGCCGCGGGCGTCCCAGTCGCTGACCAGTGCGGTTCGGTCGCCGATCCAGCGGTGGAGTTCGCGTCCGGCGGGGTCGTAGCCGAAGGCGAGGCGGAGGCCGGACGCCTCCAGGACGGCGGTGCGGTGGTTGGCGTCGTGCTGCCAGGCGGTCACGGACCCGCTGGGGGTGCGCCGTTCGACGCGGCGGCCGAGCGGGTCGTACCGGTTGGACAGGGTCAGCCCGTTGGCCGATTCGGTGAGCACCCGGCCGAGCGCGTCGTGCGTGAACTCCAGTCTGACCGAGTCGTTGCGGGCACCGGTGAGGTTGCCCGCCGCGTCGTACCGGAAGTCGACGCGGGTGCCGGCGTCGGTGGTCTGCCGGACGACCCGCCCGGCGGCGTCCCAGGTGAAGTCGACGCGCTGGCCGGCGCCGTTGGTCCGCCGGGTCAGCTGCCCGGCGGCGTCGTGCTCGTAGTGCACCGTCCGGCCGTTGAAGTCCGTTTCGGACGCGAGGTTCCCGGCGGCGTCGTAGGAGTAGCGCCAGGACCTCCCGTCGGGGCCGGTGACCGCGGTGAGCCTCAGCTCGCTGTCGTAGCGGAACTCCGTCCGGTTGCCCGCGGCGTCCCGCCTGGCGGTCGGAACCCCGAAGGCGCCCCGGTCGTAGCCGGTCCGGCCGCCGTGCGGGTCCACCTGCTCCAGCAGGTTCCCCTCGGGGTCGTAGCTCCGCTCCTCCCGGCTCCCGTCGGGCAGCTGCCGCCAGCTCGGCCACCCCTCGACGGTCCAGCCGAATTGCGTCGTCCGGCCGGACTGGTCGGTCTCGGTGACGACCCGGCCGAAGGCGTCGCGGGTGAGGCGGGTGGTGTGGCCGAGCGGGTCGGTGAGCGCCGTGGTCAGTCCGGCCCCGTCGTTGGCGATGGTGACGGCCTGCCCGGCCGCGTCGACGATGCCGGTGGGCCGGCCGGTCCCGTCGTACGCGTACCGCGTGGTGGCGCCGCAGGGATCGGTGATCGCCACGCAGTTGCCGCGGTCGTCGTAGGCGTAGTGCCACACCGCCCCGTCGACGGTGGTCACCCGGACCGGCAGGCCGTGGGCGTCGTACGCGGCCTCGGTCGCCACTCCGTCGGGGTAGGTGATCCGGATCGGCCTACCGTTGGCATCGAGGTCGTACCGGGTGCTCCGGCCCAGCTGGTCGGTGGTCGAGAGGACGCGGCCGAAGCGGTCGTACTCGGTGTGGACGGCGTGGCCGCCCGGGTCGACCGTGCGGAGGACGTGGTTGCTCCGGTCGTAGTGGTACTCCGTCCGGCGGCCGAGACCGTCCGTGACGCTGGTGACGCGGTTCCCGTCGTCGTAGGCGAACGCCGCCTCCAGGGCCCCTTCCGACCCGTGCCCCCGGCGGACCCGGCCGTCGGGGCCGTACTCGTACGCGTACCAGAAGCCGTTCCGGTCGGTCCACGAGGTGATCCGGTCCTGGGCGTCGTACGCGTACACCAGCGGGACGCCGGAGGAGTTGCGGATCTCCGCCAGCCGGCCGCGTGCGTCGTAGCCGTAGCCGACCACCGTGGTGCCGAGCCCGCGGTTGCTCCCGTCCAGCAGCCGCAGGGCCTCGATCCGGGGGCCCGCCGCGGTGTGGAGGGTGTCGACCGCGACCCGGTAACCGCCGGAGTGCCGGATCTCGGTCGGCAGGCCGGCCTCGTCGTGCAGGTGGTCGACGCGGTTGCCGTTGCGGTCGGTCAGCGCGCTGAGCGGTCGGACCGCGGAGGTCCCCGCCGCGGCGAAGTGCCGGGTCCAGCCGGTGTCGGTGTCCTCGATCCGGATGGTGTCGGTGTCCCTGTCCCAGCTGAGCGGCCAGCGGGCGCCGTCGGCGGGCAGCACGGGCCGGGCCGTGTCGTCGGGGCGCGGGTAGTGCAGGACCTGGGCGTCGTCCCCCGCGAAGTGGATGCCGTCGGCGTCGACCTGCACCCGCTGGTCGACGCTGGAGCACCAGCCGGCACCGAGGTACTGCCCGCCCTGGTACCCGGACGCGTACGAGCGCCGGAGGACCAGCGGGAGGACGCCGGGCAGCTCCAGGTCGGTCTCCGAGAGGATCATCTGGCCGGAGACCACGTCCACCGGGTCACCGGCGGTCAGGCACCGGGTGTTGCCCTCCGAGGACTGCCCGGGCCTGCCGCGCCCCGGCAGGTTCCGTGACCCGCCGCGGCCGCCACCGGCGCGCGGATGGGGCAGGCCCCCGCCGCCCTCGCCCTTGAGGATCTTCTCCAGGTCCTTGACGTGCCTGGCCTCGACCTCGCGGGTGTTCCTGGCGACCTTGGCGAGGTTGTCGCCGGCCTTCCGGTAGAAGGACTTCAGCGCCTTCCCGGCGTCCTCCGCGAGGGTCTTGCCGAGCTTCTGCGCCCCGTGTTCGAGTGCCTTGACGATCTGGTTGCTCATGCGAAGCCCACCCCCGTGTCCTGCGCGAACTCCCCTACGGGGTGCGCGAACTCGCGCACCCCGTCCGCGGTCACCGTCGGCCGGCCGACGTCGGTGGACGACCGGAACGACACCGCTCCGCCAGGTGGTCCGACCGCCACGACGCCCCTCCCCGGTGACCGCAGGCGTGTCCGACCGTAGCCCAAGTCATCGGGGAGGGGAACGGATTCCGACGTGGCGGCGACTGCCGAGGAGGCCGGGCGGCGACGAACGCGGCGGCCGGCGCGACCAGTTCGGCGATGGTCTCCACCTTCACCCCCACGCCGAGCCCTCCCCCGAAGACGTCCGCACATCCGGGCGACCGTCACCACGGGTGGGCGGGAGGGGGGTTTTGCGCAACGTTGACCGCGCGCACCGGGCCCGCGCGTACGGTGGTGCCGGCCGTCGGCGGTCCGGGACGGCGCGTTCCCAGCGGGCCCGCTCTTTGGGAGCATGGACCGGACCGGACCCGGACCGCGGAGGTACTGCGTGAACACCGGTGCACCGCCCCCCGACGACACCCCCTTCCTGGGCATCGCCGACACCGCCGCGTGGAAACGCTGGCTCGACCGCCCGAAGGACCGGCTGGACCTCCACCGGCTGGACCTCCACCGGCCGGCCGGGCCGACCGGTCCGGCCGACTCCGTTCCCCGCCGGTCCGGCCGGTTCAGCAGGCCCCGACCGGGCTGCCCCGCCCCCGGCGCCGACGAGGACCGGGACGGGCGGGACGGGCGGGACGGGCGCGACACCGGGTCCGGGTCCGGGTCCGGACCGGATCAGTGGGGTGCCTCGGTGGCGGTCCGAACCGGGCCCTAGGCTCGGTGGCGGAGCCCGAAGGACGGGACCGGAGCCATGGAGGGGTACGGATGAGCGGGGACGGCGGCAGTCCGGGTCAGCAGCACGGCGGCGGGCAGCCGTACGGGCCGGGGGCCCACGGGCCGGGCACCCAGGGGCCGGGCGGCGGGCCGGGGTACTGGCCGGGGTACGGGCAGCCGGGGGGCCACCCCCACGGGGGCTGGGGGCAGAGCCCCTGGGGTGCCGTGCCGGTCGCGCCGAAGCCCGGGGTGCTGCCGCTGCGCCCGCTCGCGTTCGGCGAGATGTTCAGCGCCGTCTTCGACACCGTGCGGCGCTACACCGGCGCGCTCTACCTGCCACTCGCGGCGGTCACCGGCGTCCTGGCGGTGCCGATGGTGGTGGTGGCGGTGCTGCTGGCGGGCCGGCTCGGCGACGCCTACAACGCCCTCCCGGACACCTCGCGGGGCGAAGAGCCCACCGGCGACCAACTGTGGGCCCTGGGCTGGCCGCTGCTGGTGGTCTTCGGGCTGATCCTGCTGCTGGGGATCGTGCAGTACGTGATCGCCGGGCCGCTGGCCACGGTGGTGCTGCGGGCCGCGACCCTCGGCCGCCGGATGACGGCCGGTCAGGCCTGGAAGGAGGCCCGCCCCCGGCTCGGGGCGGCCGTCGCCTCGATGGCGCTGCTGTACGGCCCGCTGCTGGTGCTGAACGTCCTGCTGGTGGGCCTGGCAGTGGGGCTCGGCACCGTCACCGGCAGCGTGCCGCTGTTCCTGCTGCTGCTCCTGCTGAGCGCGGCCATCGGGGTCGCCGGCGTCTACGCGGTGGTGCGGCTGGCCCCGCAGGTCCCGGTGCTGGTGCTGGAGGACAGCACCCCGAAGGCGGCGATCGGCCGGGCCTGGCAGCTCAACCGGGGCAACTGGTGGCGCAGCTTCGGCCTCACCGCGCTGGTCACCGCCATCGGCCGGGTCGCGGCCGGGGTGATCAGCTACCCGCTGTCGATCGCCCTGTCGGTGCTGGTGCCGCTCAGCTCCGTCGACTTCGAGGGCGAATCCGCCCGGCTCCAGCTCAGCCACGGCACGATGACCGCCGTGCTGGTGGGCTACTCGCTGCTGGTGCTGTTCGGCACGCTGGCGACCGGCCCGCTGGTCCCGCTGGTCAACGGCGTGCTCTACATCGACCGCCGGATCCGCAACGAGCGCCTGGACATCGCGCTCGCCGAGGCCGCCGGCATCCACTTCGCCGAGGCGTACGGCTACCCGCAGGCGGCGCCGTCCGCTCCCGCTCAGCCCGCTTCCGCCCAGCCCGCGCCGTCCGCGCCCGTTCCGCCCCAGCCCGGGGCGCCCGCGGAGCCCGGGACGGCGGCCGAGCCGTCCGCCGGGGAGGGGCCGGCGGGGCGCTGAACCGTTCCGGTTCCGGGTTGCGGTTCAGTCACGGGCTGTCCGATTGGCCGTGGATTACGGCGATTGGTCGGCGGAACCGTGTTGTTGAGGGCCGCACAGGTCTCACATAATTCGTGCACCGCGCAATGACGAACGCGTTCGGGCCGACCGGGGGGACGGCCCGCGCCGCTGCGCGGGCCGCCATGTGAACCCTGGGGGGAGACCCTTGTCCGTTCCCGAACCGTCCCCTGACCGGGACCTGACCCCGAGTCCGGCACCGACCCCGACCCCGGCGCCGACTCCGACGGCCCCGCCCGTTACACCTGCACCTGCACCTGCGCCCGCCGCTGAGGCCCAGGGGCCCCAGGTGGCCCATACGGTCACCGCCGGAGCCTCGCGCCGACTGCCCCGGGCGGCCGGGGTGGTGCTGTCGGTGGCCGGGCTGCTCGCGGTGACCGCGGCCAGCGCGGCCGTCACCGTCGCGGTGGGCCGGCCCGACCGCTCCGGGCACGCCGCGGCCGTCGCGGTCGTCGCGGCGTCCCCGTCGGCGGCCCCGAGCCCGTCGGCCACGCCGAGCCCGACCCCGACGCCGTCGGCCGCGCCGACCCCGTCGCCGACGGTGGCCCCGCGTCCGGCCAGCACCCTGCGGGGCAGCGTCTCGGGCGGCAAGCACAGCGGTGACCTGCGGTACTTCCTGTTGCCCGTGCCCGACGACGCGGACCCGTACGGCTCCCCGGACGGCGCGATGATGAGCATGGCGGACCTCCAGGCCCAGTACAGCAAGGACGTGGACATCAAGGCGGTCCTCGACTCCTGGGGCTTCAAGGAGGCGGCCACCCGCACCTACCGCACCCGGGACGGGAAGTCCGAGGTCCGCACCGACCTGCGGCGCTTCGGCCGGGCCGACCGGGCGCAGGGCTTCGCCGACAACACCAGTTACGACCAGCCCTCGTTCGGCGTCGACGGGGTGTCGAACGCCAGGGGCTACGTCTTCAAGCCCGAGCAGCAGGCGTACACCGGCGAGCTGGTCGGCATCGGCGTGGTCGGCGACGTGGTCTACGAGGTCACCGTTCAGGTGCAGGGCGACCCCGACAAGGCGCTGCTCGCCGACGCCATGAAACGTGCGCGCGACCGCCTTGCCAACGGCTGACGGACGTCCCGAACCCTCTTTCCAGGAGCACCAGTTGAGCACCGAATCCGCGGACGCGGCGGAGCCCGGGACGGCCGCTGCCGAGCCGACCGCGCCACCCGCGCCGACCGTCCCGCCCACCTCGCCCCTCGACCCGGTCGCCCCCCTCGACCCGGTCGCCCCTCTCGACCCCGCCGACCCCGGGTCCGACCTGATCGAGTCGGGCCGCCCGGACGCCGAACCCGCCCGCGGCAGGCGGCGGTTCGGCGCGGGCGCGCTGTTCCTGGCCGCGGTGCTGGTCGGCCCGGTGGTCGGCGCCGGGGTGGGCTACGCGATCCAGGCGTCCCGGCCGCCGACGCCGCTGCCGGCCCTCACCGCGCCGAAGATGACGTACTCCGCCGAGCGGGTGGACGCCGCGGCGCTGGCCGCCGCCGGTCCGCCGCCGCTCGACATCGACGGCGACCTGCGCAAGCTGCTGGTCGAGCCGCCGTCGGGCAGCACCGACCTGACCGGCGAGGACGGCGACGGCGACGGCTGGCTGTCCCCGGCCGACCGGGCGGAGACCTTCGGCGACAGCGAGCAGATGTTCGTCCGGATGCTCGGCAACGGCTTCCGCCGCGCCGCCACGGTGCGCTGGAAGACGGGCGAGGACGTCTACCAGGTGATGCTGGTCCAGTACGTGCCCGAGTCCGTGGTGCAGGCGATCACCGGGACGGTCCCGAGCGCCTCCGCGGACATGGACGTGTCGAAGTTCCCGGGCAACGACGAGGGCGTCCTGCTGCTCGCCAAGCAGCCCTACACCTACGCGCGCAGCACCGAGACGTACCACTACGGCGAGGCGCTCGCCCGCAAGGGCACCGTGCTGATGACCGTCCAGGTCTACGCCGAGAAGCCGGTGGACCGGGCGCAACTCGAAGACATCGCCAAGCGCCAGTGGGAGCGACTCGCGTGACCGACATCGAATCCCCCGGGACGGACGCCCCGGTGAAACCCCGCCGACGGGCCCCGAGGGCGGTCGCCGCGGTGCTCGCGGCGGCACTGCTCGGCGTCGGCATCGGCGAGGTGGTGATCCGGGTGCACTACGGCGACGAGCCGGCCGCGCCGGTCGCCGCCGCGGCCCCCGCGCCCTCGGCGAGCACGCCCGCGCCGTGGGGCGCCAAGTCCAACGGCAACCACTTCGGCAGCCTGCGCGACCTGCTGCTGCCGGTGCCCGACGGGTACCGGCTGGGCCCGGACTACAAGGGCCTCGGCAACGACGGCGAGTTCGGCGGCGCGGACCTGGCCCGGGCCCAGGAGGAACTGCTGGACGAGGTCCCGGAGAAGTACCGGGGCCGGTTGAAGGACGCGCTCTCCACCCTGCACTTCACCGGCATCGGGGTGCGCAGCCTGGCCCGGTTCGACAACCGGCTGATGGCGGTGCTGAAGCTGACCCGGTTCGACCAGCAGACGGTGTCGGAGCAGAACGCGCTGTTCGGGGCCCTGGTCGACGACAGCGACCTGTTCCGGCGCGGCCCGGACGTGCCGGGCCACCCGGACGCGCGCTGCGCGCTGCCGGCGCTCCAGGCCGGCGACCAACTCGACTACGTGACCTGCTACTCGGCCGAGGGCGACCTGCTGGTGCAGCTGCGGGTCTCGGGCGTGGCACCCCTCGACCAGAACAAGGTCGTGGACCTGTTCCGCCAGCAACTGGACCGACTGGCCCGACCGGGAGCCGCCGCATGAGCAGTGACACCACCCCTCCGCAGCCGGACGCCCCCGCGGCCCCGGCCACCCCGCCGCCGCCGGACCCCTGGGCGCCCCCGGCCCCGGACCCGTTCCGGCCCCCGTCCGGGGCAGCGGACCCGGCCCGGGCGCGGACCGGCTCCGACCGCCGGCGCGGGTGGCAGCTCGGCGCGGCGGTGCTGCTGACGCTGGTGACCGGCGCGGCGACCGCCGTGCTGGTGACCCTGCCGGACCGCACCGACGTCCCGGGCCTGGCCACGCCGAACGACGGCCGGTACGCGTTCCCGGAGCTGACGCTGCCTCCGCTGCCCGCGGGCGCCTCGGCCCCGTCCGACTACAAGGTCAGGACGCACGCGGCGGACCTGCGGGGGCTGCTGCTGCCGCTCCCGGAGGGCGCGGTCGCCACCGGACCGTCGGCCGACCCGTCGGCCGGTCCCTCGTCGAGCGCCGCCCCGGGGACGTCCGCGACCGCGTCCGCGTCCCCGAGCGCCGCCGCGACGGCCTCCGGCGCACCGTCCGCGACGCCGTCCGGGTCCGCGTCCGGGTCCGCCGGGCCGGCCCTGCCCGCGGTGGCGGGCCGCTGGATCCCGTGCGACCGCGACGCGATGCTGGCCGGGGACGACGCGCACACCCTGCGGCTGACCACGGACGCCTGCCGGGGCGCCGCCGCCCAGGGCTGGACCACCCCCGACGGCACCCGCACCGAGCTGCGGCTGTTCCACTTCGGGACGGGCGACGAGGCGGCCGACTACTTCGCCGGCGCGACCCTGATGACGGGGACGAAGGACATCGCGTCCTGGCACCTGGACGCCGGCGAGAAGTACCCGATCGCCTTCGGGCAGGTGGACGTCCGGCTCTCCGACGAGCAGGCCCACGGGATGCCCACCGGCCGGGTCGGCTGGGTGCAGAGCGGCGACGTGGTGGCGATGGTCCAGCTGACCAACCCGCAGGGCGTCCCGGTGCAGGCGTTCCGGCAGGTGGTCGCCCTGCAGAGCAGCATGCTGTCCTGAGCGCGGCCCGGGCGGCCCGGGCGGCCCGCGCGGGCCGTTCCGGCCGGGGCGGCGCCCTGACGCACCGTCGGACGCCGCTCGGACGCCGCTCGGACGCCGCGCGCGGCTGCCCGCCGCCCCGTCCCCTAGGGGGCGGGGCCGGGCGGTCATCCCGTGGGGGGAGGGAAGCCCGGCTTCCCAGCGCATTCCGCGGGCCACCGGTGCACGGCTACGTTGATGACCGTGTCCACAGTCATCAAGACGGACGGCCTCACCAAGAGGTTCCCCCGGGTCACCGCGCTCGACCGGCTCACCGTGGAGGTGGAGCCGGGCGTGGTCGGTCTGGTCGGGGCGAACGGCGCGGGCAAGTCCACTCTCATCAAGATCCTCCTCGGGCTGTCCCCGGCCACCGAGGGCACCGGCCAGGTGCTCGGCCTGGACATCGCCACCCAGGGCCCGGCGATCCGCGAACGCGTCGGCTACATGCCGGAGCACGACTGCCTGCCGCCGGACGTGTCCGCCACCGAGTTCGTGGTGCACATGGCCCGGATGTCCGGCCTGCCCGCCGCCGCGGCCCGCGAGCGCACCGCCGACATCCTGCGCCACGTCGGCCTGTACGAGGAGCGCTACCGCCCGATGGGCGGCTACTCGACCGGCATGAAGCAGCGGGTGAAGCTGGCCCAGGCGCTGGTCCACGACCCGCGGTTGGTGCTGCTGGACGAGCCGACCAACGGCCTCGACCCGGTCGGCCGGGACGAGATGCTCGGGCTGATCCGCCGCATCCACTCCGACTTCGGCATCTCGGTGCTGGTCACCACCCACCTGCTGGGCGAGCTGGAGCGGACCTGCGACCACCTGGTGGTGATCGACGGCGGCAAGCTGCTGCGGTCCTCCTCCACCGCCTCGTTCACCGGCACCACCCAGCTGCTCGCCGTCGAGGTCACCGACCACCCGGTCGACCGCGCCTTCGACGCCGACGCGGTGCTGCGCGAGCGGCTGACCGAGGCCGGCCTGACGGTCCGCGCCGACGGCAGCCGCATCCTGCTGGTGGAGATCGCCGGCGACGAGACGTACGACACCGTCCGCGACGCCGTGGACGACCTCGGCCTCGGCCTGATCCGGCTGGAGCAGCGCCGCCACCGGGTCGCCGAGATCTTCAGCACCCGGTCCGACGAGGACGAGCCGGACGAGTACGGCGAGCACGGCCACGACACCTACCAGGCCGCGGCCGCAGGAGGCGAGCAGGCATGACCACCCCCGCCGACGCCCACAGCGGCGTCATCCACGACATCGGCTACCGCCCGTACACCGGGCCGCGGTTGGGCCGCCGGTACGCCACCCGCTCGCTGTACGTGCAGAGCCTGCGGGCCGCGTTCGGCCTGGGCCGCTCCGGCAAGTCCAAGGTGCTGCCGTTCCTGCTGCTGGGCGGGATGGCCGCGCCGGCCCTGGCGATGCTGGCGATCGCGCTGTTCGCGCACCTGGACGAGATGCCGCTGGACTACGCCGACTACCTGGCCACGTTCGTCGTCCTGCCGCAGATCTTCCTGGCCGCGCAGGCCCCCGTGCTGATGTCCCGGGACCTGCGGCACCACGTGGTGCCGCTGTACTTCTCCCGCCCGGCCACCCGCGGCGACTACGTGGCGGCCAAGTTCGCCGCGATGTCCAGCGCGCTGATGATCGTGCTGTCCACGCCGCTGCTGCTGCTGTTCGTCGGCGCGCTGCTGGCGAAGTTCCCGCTCGGCGACAACCTGCTGCACCTGCTGTACGGCCTGGTCGCGGCCCTGCTGTACGCGCTGCTGTACGCCTCGCTCGGCCTGCTGATCGCCGCCGCCACCCCGCGCCGCGGCTTCGGCGTGGCCGCGATCATGGGCGTCCTGATGATCACCCGGGCGCTGGCCTCGATCGTCTACGCGCTCAACGGCGGCCTCGACCCGCTGCGGTCGGACTCCGCCGCCTGGGCGTTCCTGATCTCGCCGTCCCAGCTGGTGGAGGCCCTGGCCAACCGGCTCTTCGGCCTGGGGGCGGACAGCGCCACCGTCCTGCACGCCCCCGGCGCGGCCGGCGCGGCGGTGTTCGCGGCCGTGCTCGTCGCACTCACGGCCGGCGGCTACGCGCTGATGCTGCGCCGCTACCGGAACGTCTGAGAGGCAGCCATGGCCGTCATCACCATCGACAAGGTCTCCCGCTGGTTCGGCAACGTGGTCGCCGTCAACGACGTCACCATGACCATCGGACCCGGCATCACCGGCCTGCTGGGCCCCAACGGCGCCGGGAAGTCCACCCTCATCCACATGATGAGCGGCTTCCTCGCCCCCTCCTCCGGCACCGTCGCCCTCGACGGCACCCCGATCTGGCGCAACCAGGAGGTCTACCGGGAGATCGGCCTGGTCCCCGAGAAGGAGTCGATGTACGACTACCTGACCGGCTGGGAGTTCGTCCTCGCCAACGCCGAACTGCACGGCCTGGCCGACCCGGGCGCCGCCGCCGAACACGCCCTCGCCCTGGTCGAGATGGAGTACGCCCAGGACCGGCACACCGGCACCTACTCCAAGGGCATGAAGCAGCGGGTCAAGATGGCCTCCGCGCTGGTCCACGACCCCTCGGTGCTGCTGCTGGACGAACCGTTCAACGGCATGGACCCGCGCCAGCGCCTGCACCTGATGGAACTGCTGCGCCGGTTCGGCGCCGACGGGCGCACCGTGCTGTTCTCCTCGCACATCCTGGAGGAGGTCGAGCAACTGGCCCGCCACATCGAGGTGGTGGTGGCCGGGCGGCACGCCGCGTCCGGCGACTTCCGGGAGATCCGCCGCCTGATGACCGACCGGCCGCACCGCTACCTGGTGCGCTCCAGCGACGACCGGCGGCTCGCCTCGGCGCTGATCGCGGACGGCTCCACCGCGGGCATCGAACTCGACGCCGCCGAGAAGGCCCTGCGCATCCAGGCGGTCGACTTCCAGGGCTTCACCACCCTGCTGCCCAAGGTCGCCCGCGAGGCCGGCATCCGCCTGTACACCGTCTCCCCGGCCGACGAGTCGCTGGAAAGCGTTTTCTCGTACCTGGTCTCGTCCTGAAGGGCCCACCGATGAACACCACCGTCGCCCGGCTCACCGCGCGCGGCCTGTTCGGCCGCCGCCGGGTCCTGGTCCTGCTGGCCGTCCCGGTCCTGCTGCTGGTCCTGGCCGTGATCGCCCGCAACAGCACCCTGGACGAGCTGGCCCTCGCGCACAGCGTCCTGGGCAGCCTCGCCCTGGGCACCCTGGTCCCGATCACCGGCCTGATCGTCGGCACCGGCGTGATCGCCACCGAGATCGAGGACGGCTCGATCGTCTACCTGCTCGCCAAGCCGCTGCCCCGCTGGAAGATCGTCACCACCAAGCTGGCCGTCGCCGTCGCCAGCACCTGGCTGCTCTCCGCCGTCCCCACCTACGTCGCCGGCCTGGTCCTGTACGGCCCCGGGGACGGCGTGGCGCTCGGCTACGGGGTGGGCGCGCTCGCCGCGGGCGCCGCCTACAGCGCGCTGTTCCTGCTGCTGGGCGTGCTCACCCGGCACGCGGTGATCGCCGGCCTCGCCTACGCGCTGATCTGGGAGTCCCTGATCGGCAACTACGTCGAGGGCGCCCGCACCCTCTCGGTCCAGCAGTGGGGCCTGGCCCTGACCGAGGCGGTCGCCGCCGACGGCACCGTCACCGCCCCGGTCGGCCTGACCACCGCGGTCTGGCTGCTGGTCGTCGTCGCGGCGGGCGCCACCGCCGCCGCCTCGGTCAAGCTGGCCGGACTCACCCTCGGCAGCGAGGAGTAGGCCCGCGCCCGGA
>NZ_QLLT01000052.1 GCF_003259315.1 Kitasatospora sp. SolWspMP-SS2h
GTGAGTGGTCGTCAGTGTCGCGGGGCTATAGCTCAGTTGGTAGAGCGATTGCATGGCATGCAATAGGTCAGGAGTTCGATTCTCCTTAGCTCCACAGCAGTTCCGCGAGGCCGCTGCCCGAACAGGGTGGCGGCCTTCGGTGTTTCCGGGGCTCGGTTCGGGGCTGGGGGCGGGGCCGGGCCTGGAATCGGGCCCGGAGCCGGGTCCGAAGCTTGGTCCAGAGAGCGGGCCGGGGTCGGGGGAGCGGCCGGCCGGGGCCGTCGTAGGGGCGTCGGAACGGATTAGGGCCGGGAGCGCCGACCGTGTAGAGTTGTCGATGTCGCCGAGGGAAACCGCAGGTGGCGGCAGTAACAGCATGGGGCTATAGCTCAGTTGGTAGAGCGATTGCATGGCATGCAATAGGTCAGGAGTTCGATTCTCCTTAGCTCCACAGCAGTCCGGAGGCCGTCCCGAGAGGGGCGGCCTTCGGTCGTTCGCGGGACTCCCCTGCCGGGCGGTACGCGGGGCCGCTACCGTCGTGGCATGGCCGACCTGGTGCGAAAACGGAACGACGAGCTCGCCCGGATACTCCACCAGCTCGGTTGGAGCCCGGAGCGGCTGGCCCGCGAGGTGAACGCGGTGCTCCCGGCCGGCCTGGCGATCAGCTCCACCGCGCCGTACAAGTGGCGGGACCGGGGCATGGTGCCGCGCTCGCCGCACGACCAGACCGTCTGCGAGGTGCTGGGCCGCAGCGTCGGCATCGCCGTCACCTACGAGCAGCTCTGGGGACAGATGGGCTCCCACCGGGGCGCCAAGATGCTCTCGCCCCGGCTGCTGACCGACCCGTGGACCGCCGACACCGCGCAGACCGCACTGCGCGAGGCGGGCGCCGACGGCGCCCCGGTGCGCCTGACCGACCTGTTCCGCGGCGACGAACTGGAACAGGCGGCCCGGCACTGGGCCTCCCCGCCGCCGCCGGTCACCGGCGGGGAGGGGGCGCTGCGGATCGCCCCGGAGCAGCTGGCCGACCTGCGGCTGTCCTACGACTCCAAGCAGCGGCTGGAGCGCACCTACGGCGGCGGCCTGATCCTCGACCTCGCCAAGGCCGAACTCGCCATGGTGGGAAAGCTGTTGGAGCTCGGCAGCTACGACGAGGCACTCGGCCGCGAACTCTACGGGGCGGCCAGCCGGCTGGCCCGGCTGGTGGGCTGGGCCAACTACGACATGGGCAACGACGCCGCCGCGCAGCGGGCCTTCGTCGCCGCGCTGCGGGCCGCGCACGTCTCCGGCGACCCGCGGCTCGGCGTCGGCGTGGTCGGCTGCCTCGCCGTCCAGGCGACGTACAACTCCGGTGGGCGGGGACTGGACCCGGTGGCGATGCTCTCCACCGCGCTGCGCGCCGCCGACGGCGTGCTGACGCCCCGGGAACGCGCCCTGCAACTGGGTCGGATCTCCCGGGCGCACGGCCGCAAGGGGGAGCAGATCAGCGCGGAGGCGGTCGCCGAACTGGCGTTCCGGGTGCTGGCGGACGCGACGGAGCACATGCAGGAGCGGGCCGACCTGGAAGGGATGGTCGGCGAGGGGTACCTGCTGCTCGGCGAGCACGAGCAGGCGCGCGGCCTGCTGCTCACCGCGATCGGCTCGCTCTCGGTGGAGCGGGCCCGGGCCAAGGCGCTGCTGATGGTGCGCCTCGCCGACTCCTACCGCCGCACCGGGGAGCGGGCGGAGGCGGAGCGGACCGCGGAGCGGGCGCGGCTGCTCGCGGCCGGCATGCAGTCGGCGCGGGTGGCCCGGGCCCTGCGGGACTTCGACACCGCGATGCGCGCGGAGGCGTAGCCGAGGGCGGCTCGGGGCGCCGGACCGCGGGGCCGTGGTGGGCGGCCGGTGGGGACGCGCCGGGCCAGGGTGTGTGGCCGGGGGATCGACGCGGCGGCGCGAAAGCGGGTTGAAGGGGTGCGGTACCCTGAGCCCATGCGAACCGTGCGCCTGCTTCTTAGCCGGCCGCGCTGACCAGGACCGGCTTGACGGCCGGAGTCGGCGTGGCGTCCCCTCCTGCGGAGGGGTTTTCTGCTTTCTACGGCCTGTTCGCTGACTGATGACGATGGAGCCTGAAGGACCATGAGCGAGACGACCCCCGCTTCCGGCGCGGCCGAAGCCGCCACCGAGCCTTTCCGCTACGGCGCCGCGCTGGCCGCCGAGATCGAGTCCCGCTGGCAGGACCTGTGGGAGAAGGAGGGGACGTTCAACGCCCCCAACCCGACCGGCCCGCTGGCCGACGGCTCGCCCGTCGCCGCGAAGCCCCACAGCTTCATCATGGACATGTTCCCGTACCCGTCGGGCTCGGGCCTGCACGTCGGCCACCCGCTGGGCTACATCGCCACCGACGTCTACGCCCGCTTCCAGCGGATGAACGGGCACAACGTCCTGCACACCCTGGGCTACGACGCCTTCGGCCTGCCCGCCGAGCAGTACGCGGTGCAGCACGGCGTGCACCCGCGGGTGTCCACCGAGGACAACATCGCCAACATGCGCCAGCAGCTGCGCCGGCTGGGCCTGGGTCACGACTCGCGCCGGTCGATCTCCACGATCGACCCCGAGTACTACCGCTGGACCCAGTGGATCTTCCTGCAGATTTTCAACTCCTGGTACGACGAGGCCGCCGACAAGGCCCGTCCGATCGCCGAACTGGTCGCCGAGTTCGAGTCCGGCGAGCGCGAGGTGCCGGGCGGCCGCGCCTGGGCCGAACTGTCCGGCGTCGAGCGCGACGAGGTGCTGGGCGAGTACCGGCTGGCCTACTCCAAGGAGGTGCCGGTAAACTGGTGCCCCGGTCTGGGCACCGTGCTGGCCAACGAGGAGGTCACCGCGGACGGCCGCTCCGAGCGCGGCAACTTCCCGGTGTTCAAGTCGAACCTGCGCCAGTGGATGATGCGCATCACCGCCTACGCGGACCGCCTGATCAACGACCTGGACCTGCTGGACTGGCCCGAGGCGATCAAGCTGCAGCAGCGCAACTGGATCGGCCGCTCCGAGGGCGCCCGGGTGGACTTCGCGGTCGGCGGCGACACCGTCACCGTCTTCACCACCCGCCCCGACACCCTGTTCGGCGCCACCTACATGGTGCTGGCCCCCGAGCACGCCCTGGTCGACACGATCGTCCCCGCCGAGTGGCCGGCCGGCACCCAGGACGAGTGGACCGGCGGCGCCGCCGGCCCGGCCGACGCCGTCGCCGCGTACCGGGCCGCGGCCGCCGCCAAGTCCGACGTGGAGCGCCAGGCCGACGCCAAGGTGAAGACCGGTGTGTTCACCGGCGCCTTCGCGGTCAACCCGGTCAGCGGCGAGCAGATCCCGGTGTTCATCGCCGACTACGTGCTGATGGGCTACGGCACCGGCGCGATCATGGCCGTCCCGGCGCACGACAGCCGCGACTTCGCCTTCGCGCAGGCGTTCAACCTGCCGATGCGCTGCGTCGTGCGGCCGACCGACGGCCGCGGCGAGGACCCGCACACCTGGGACGACGCCTTCGACACCTACGACTCGGTGCTGGTCAACTCCGAGCGCGACGGCCTGTCGCTGAACGGCCTGTCCGTGGTCGACGCCAAGGCCCGCGTCACCGCCTGGCTGGGCGAGCGGGGCATCGGCGAAGGCACCGTCAACTACCGTCTGCGCGACTGGCTGTTCAGCCGCCAGCGGTACTGGGGCGAGCCCTTCCCGATCGTCTACGACGAGACCGGTGCGATGCACGCGCTGCCCGAGTCGATGCTGCCGGTCGAGGTTCCGCAGGTGGACGACTACTCGCCGCACACCTACGACCCCGACGACGCCACCTCCTCGCCGAAGACCCCGCTGTCCCGCAACGAGGACTGGGTCAACGTCGAACTGGACCTGGGCGACGGCGTCAAGACCTACCGCCGCGAGACCAACACCATGCCCAACTGGGCGGGTTCGTGCTGGTACGAGCTGCGCTACATCGACCCGGTCAACTCCTCCGCGGTGGTCGACCCGGCCAACGAGTCCTACTGGATGGGCCCGACCGCCGAGAAGCCGGCCGGCGGCGTCGACCTGTACGTCGGCGGTGCCGAACACGCGGTGCTGCACCTGCTGTACGCCCGGTTCTGGCACAAGGTGCTGCACGACCTGGGCTACGTCTCCTCGGTCGAGCCGTTCCACAAGCTGTTCAACCAGGGCATGATCACCGCCGACGTCTACCGCGACGACCGGGGCTTCCCGGTGCCCGCGGCCGAGGTCGAGGAGATCGGCGGCGAGTTCTTCTGGAACGGCGAGCAGGTCCGCCGCGAGGCGGGCAAGATGGGCAAGTCGCTGAAGAACGCGATCGCCCCGGACGAGTTCGCCGACGAGTACGGCGCGGACACGCTGCGCCTGTACGAGATGTCGATGGGCCCGCTGGACGTCTCCCGCCCCTGGGACGCCCGGGCCGTGATCGGCTCCTACCGCTTCCTGCAGCGGCTGTGGCGCAACATCGTCTCGGAGGTCACCGGCGAGCTGGTGGTGACCGAGGAGGAACCGGACGAGGCGACGCTGCGCGCGCTGCACAAGGCGATCGACGGCATCCACGGCGACATGGCCGGCATGCGGTTCAACACCGCCGTGGCCAAGGCCATCGAGCTGAACAACTTCCTGGTGAAGCGCGGCTCCACGCCGCGTTCGGTCGCCGAGCGGATCGTCCTGCTGGTCGCCCCGCTGGCGCCGCACATCGCCGAGGAGCTGTGGCGCCGCCTGGGCCACGAGGAGTCGCTGGCCTTCGCGGACTACCCGGTCGCGGACCCGGCGTACGTGGTCGACGAGATGGTGACTTGCGTCGTGCAGATCAAGGGCAAGGTCAAGGCCCGCCTAGAGGTCTCGCCGTCGATCTCGGACGCCGAGCTGGAGGCGCTGGCCCTGGCCGACCCGGCCGTGGTCGCGGCCGTCGGCGGCGCGGAGGTGCGCAAGGTCATCGCCCGTGCGCCGAAGCTGGTGAACATCGTCACTGCCTGACGAGACCCGGGCCGACCCGCTGTCGGCCTGATCGGGCCGGTCACCCCCGTCGCGGGGTGGCCGGCCCTTCGCCGTCCACGGGTAGGGGCGGGGCGGCAGCCGGAGAAGTGCGAACAAGGTGGCTCCGTTCTTCGTACGTGGTTTTCGGCCATGGTTTTCGTGCGTGCTCTTCGTGTGCGGCCCTCGTGGACGGCTTTCGGGCACGGCCTTCGGATGCGGGCCGGGCAACGGGTCCGGCCTGGGCCGCAGGGTGCGGACACCGTCCGGGAGTAAGGGAGATCGCTTGGGGGACATCCCTGAGCTGTCCCTGATCTCGGGCCTGAGGCATGCCCGCGACCTGCTGTCGGCCGCCGCTCCGGGCTACGGTGGAGGTTCCGGCGGATACGCGGACCGCACCGGGCGGTCCAGGGCCGGTCACGGGCGGAAGGTGGGCTCCCGATGGAAGCGCTCGGTGTAGTGGTGGCGCTGGTCGCGCTGTTCGGGGTGGCGCTGCTGGTGATGGCCGTGGTCGGGACGGTGAAGGCGGCGAAGGCGGTGGCTGCCAAGGTCGACCGGCACAGTGCCAATGCCCAGCGGACGGTGGAGAACGCGGCCCTGAAGGCGAAGAGCATTACCAGGCCGGGGGAGCAGGGCCGGATCGCCGCGCTCCGGCTGTCCCTGCGCACCGCCCTGGACTCCACCCGCCAGGTCCTGGAGTCCGGCCTCCCGCAGGACGGCCAACTCGGCGACGCGCTCCAACTGCTCGCCCGCCTCGACTCGCACGCCGCGGAACTCGACTCCGAACTCCGCATGCTGGAGCGCGAGCCGCAGAATAGCCGGGTCGCCGCCAAACTCCCCGAACTGCGCGAGCGCGCTGAGCGGATCACCCACTCCGCGGACTCCCTGCGCTGGGCCGCCCAGGACCGGATGCGCCGCTTCGCCGACGACGAGCTCGCCCGCCTCGGCAAGGAGTGCCAGGACGAGGCCGGTGCTCTGCGCCACTGGACCCCCGCCGAGCCCACTGCCGCTGACGGCCTCGGCACCGCCTCGGCCCCCGCCGGCGGACCGGACTCCCCAGGCGCCGCCGCCTCCGCGGAGGACTCCGCCGACCGCCGCAAGGGACTCGGCTCCGGCCGCCCGACCAGTGCCGAGGAACTGCTGGGGTTGGCCGCCGAGCCGCTCTCCCGCCTCGCCGACCGTCTCCGCAAGCCGAACCCGGCGGGACCCAACCGCTCCTGACCCCGCGTCACGAGATGGTCGCTTTCCGTGTGCGGAGAAATTACCCCACCCCCTGAGGGGCAAACCACCGAATAACGAGCGCTGTCTTCTCGGCCCCGTGGCGGGTAACCTCCGGCACATGCCCGGCCACCTCGCACTTGTCACGGATTCCACCGCGTATCTGCCCCAGCAGGCGGTGGACCGGCACCGCATCAGGGTGGTCCCGCTCAGCGTCGCGGTGGGCGACGAGGTCTTCGCGGAAGGCGTCGAGATTTCCCCGAAGGACGTCGCGGAGGCCCTGCGCTCCAGGCAGCGGGTGACGACTTCCCGCCCCAGCCCCGAGACCTTCGCCGCCGCCTACCGTGCGGCCGCCGAAGCCGGTGCGCGCGGCATCGTCTCCATCCACCTGTCGGCCGAGCTCTCCGGCACCGCGGAGGCCGCCCAACTGGCCGCCGCCGAGGTCTCGATCCCGGTCCGGGTGGTGGACAGCCGGCTCGTCGGCATGGCCCTGGGCAGCTGCGTCCTGGCCGCCGCCGGGTCGGCCCGGGCGCTGGACGCGGCCCGGGCCGGTTCGGCGCCCGGTGGCACAGGGGGAACCACGGGCGGCCAGGGAGCAGCCATCGATGCCGATACCGATGCCGAGGCCGTCGAGGCGGACCTCGACCGGGTGGTTGCCGCCGCCGAGGACCGGGCCACCGGTACTGCGGGCTTCTTCTACGTCGACACCCTGGAGCACCTGCGGCGCGGGGGCCGGATCGGAACGGCCCAGGCGCTGGTCGGTTCCGCACTGGCGGTGAAGCCGCTGCTGCACCTGGCCGGAGGGCGGATCGAGCCGCTGGAGAAGGTCCGCACGGCCTCCCGGGCCATCGCCCGGCTGGAGGAGATCGCCGTCGAACGCGCGGGTCGGCAGCCGGTGGACATCACCGTCCACCACCTGGCCGCCGAAAACCGGGCCGAACCACTGGCGGAACGGCTGCGGGAACGGGTGCCCGGGCTGAAAGAGCTCTACGTCAGCGAGGTCGGCGCTGTGATCGGCGCGCATGTCGGCCCCGGATTGCTGGCCGTAGTGGTCTCTCCGATCATCGCATCGCCGTACTGAATACCGCTGGAATCACTCGTTCGAGTGATAAGAGTTATCCACAAGCCGGAGTTATCCACAGGAGTGGACGAATTCTCCGACGGGATGTCAGCGCCGTTCTACTGTCCTCGCCATGAGGGCCATCACCACCCCCCAAGCCCGTCGCCGTCTGACCATCGCAACCGCCCGGGTCCGTCTCGACCGGATCCTCCCGGCCGACCTACCCGCCGACTCCGACCTCCTCGCGATCGAACCGCCTTCAGCTGCCGCAGACGGTCCGCCGCTGCGGTCGGCGCACGACGCGAAGGCCGATTCGGCGGCGTTCTCGGAATGCCGGCTTGAAGGCGCCGCGACAGTTGAACCCTCTGCTCCGGTGCGGACGGAAGCGCTCGTGGCACCGAGAGCCGATTCGCCGCCGGAGCGAGATCCGCCCAGTGGCAGAGCGTCGGTTCCGGACGGCGCCGACCCGCTGGACGGCGCTTCCTCTCCGAAGTGGCCCGCCGGCTTCGATCCGTTCGACGACAGCTGGGCCGACACCCCGTCGGACCTGGACCTGACGCCACCCGAAGCTCCACCAACCCCGAACCCCGCCGCCGTGTCCCACACCATCCCGCCGAAACTGCCCCTGCGATTCCGCCTCCCGGGCGCGCTCGCCCTCGACCGCCGGGCCGTACTCGGTCTGACCGTTCTGCTCGTCCTCGCCACGGGCTATGCCGTCCAGCACTTCTGGCTCGGCCGACCGCACCCCGTTTCCGTCCCCGCTGTCGCGACAGCCGAATCCGTCTCCGACCGAACCACGGAAGGAGCGCCAGTACTCCAGCCGACCGGACCGCCCCTCGTCATCGACATCGCCGGGAAAGTCCGACACCCCGGCCTGCGAACCCTCCCCGCGGGTTCAAGGGTCGCCGATGCCCTGGCCGTCGCCGGCGGCCCGCTCCCCGACACCGACACCAGTCTCCTCAACCTCGCCCGCCCACTGACCGATGGAGAACAGATCCTCGTAGGCACCGATCCCCTTCCCGGCGGCGCAGCCACGGGCGGCGTCCCCGCAGGCCCCGTCAGTCTCAACCGCGCCGGGGCGGACCAGCTCGACACACTCCCCGGCGTGGGGCCCGCGCTGGCCCAACGCATCCTCCAGTACCGCCTCGCCCACGGTCCCTTCCAATCCGTCGACCAACTTCGCCAAGTCCCCGGCATCGGCCCGCGGAAGTACGAGGACCTCAAACCGCTCCTGACCCTCTGACCGGTCACTCCCGCCAGGTTCGGCCAGGCCGTCGCCCGCCCCGAGAACGCACGAGGAGGTTTCAGCTCGCTCCTGTTGCGCGTCACGTCTTGTACCGCCACTGCGCTTCCTGGCCGGCAACCCCGCCGCCTGCCGACCAGGGGACAGGGGGTGCGAGACCTGAATCACCGCCGTCGCCGCTCTGCTCGACCACACACTTCGCCCCTGCGGGTGGAGGGTTCTGACCGCTCCGCCCGAGCTCTGACCGGGCCCACCCCCTGTGGTGTGGCCACCGCGACAAACACTGCTGCATTGCTGTCGGGAGGTTGCCCCTGCTCAGCTCTCGCTGCTCGGCTTGAGGTGAGCAGACCTCATGCCGAGTACAGCCCCGAAAGCCGTTAAGCCCACACGGCTTTACCGAGAAAGTCGACAAGTCTTCTTTATGGAAGGCTTGTTGGCTGCCCGCCGCATTAGCCCGAGCCTGTACCTACCAAAACCCCAGGCGGATTGAGAGCATCAACCGGCTTTCCCGCCAAGGAGGTCGTATACGGGAAGAAACCACCGCTGCCCTGCGGACCACTCGTCATTCACCGCCGCCCGTCGCCCGCCGTCCTGCCGAAAGGAGGAGCTTCGATGCCGGCCGCGCCGCCTCTCGTCCACCACCGGGCCGACTACCGACTGCTCCTCCCGGCTTGCACCGCATGGGCAGTGGCCGCAGCTGTCCTCGCCTTGGATCCGGACCGACACCCCCCGCTGCTGCTGGCCGCCCTGGCGGCTGCGCCGGTCTCCCTCGTCCTGCTCGCCACGAAAGGACCTCGTCGATCGATTCACCGCCTGACCGCGGCGGTCCTGCTGACCGCCGCCGCGGCGGCCACCACCACCGTCCTGCACACCGCAGACCTGCACCGCGGCCCACTGCCCGCACTGGCCCGTCCCGCCGCACCACCCGCTGCGGTCGGGCAGCGGGTCGACGGTGGCGGGCAGGGCGCTGCGGGGCGGCCGGTGGAAGAGAAGCCTGCCAATCCCGAGATCACCGTCGAGCTGACCGTCACGGGCGATCCGAAGCAGCACGGCTCGCACACCCAGGGCAGTTCCCTGTCCAGACCGACGCTCACCATGGCCGCACTCGTCACCCGGGTCCGTACCGCTCCGCGCCCCCAGGGCGGCTCTCCGCCGCCGCCCATCGCGACCCGCACACCTGTCACCCTGCTGGTCCGCTCCCAAGACGACTATCCCTGGAGGCAGTTGACTCCGTCCACCGAACTGGAACTGCGGGCGGAGGTGCTGCCGGAGCGGCCACCGGAGGCCGGTGCGACGGGAGGGAGATCCCGGAGCGACAGCGCGGCGCTGCTCGTCCCTCAGGGGCAGCCGCGTGTCATCGCTCCGCCGAACCTCCCGCAGCGCCTCGCGGCCCATCTCCGCAAAGGACTTCGGGACGCCTGCGACCACCTTCCGCCGGACACGCGCGGGCTGCTCCCCGGGCTGGTGGTGGGGGACGTATCGCGGCTGCCCGACGATCTGGCGGACGCGTTCCGGGCCACCGACCTGGGTCACCTGGTCGCGGTGAGCGGCGCCAACCTGGCGATCGTCCTGGCCGTCCTGGTCGGTGGCACGCCCAGTGAACCCGACGCCCCAGGACGCGGTGGACTGGCCGGGCTGCTGGGCCTCTCGTTCCGCACCACGGCACTGCTCGGAACCGCGCTGACGCTGGCGTTCATCACCGTCTGTCGACCGGACCCGAGCGTGCTCAGAGCCGCGGCCACCGGGCTGATCGGCCTGCTCGCGCTGGCCACCGGCCGACCGCGGAGAGGCGTCCCCGCGCTGGCCGGCGCGGTACTGATCCTAATCCTGGTGGACCCGTACCTGGCCCGCTCGTACGGGTTCCTGCTCTCCGTGCTGGCCACGGCCGGGCTGCTGGTGCTCGGCCCGAGGTGGACGGCGGCGCTCCGGGCGCGCCGCTGGCCGCACCACCTGGCGGCGGCGGTCGGTGCCACTGCGGCGGCGCAGGCGTTCTGCTCGCCGGTCACCGTGCTGCTCGCGCCCCGGGTCAGCCTGGTCGGGGTGCCGTGCAACCTGCTGGCCGAGATCGCGGTCGCCCCGGCTACCCTGCTCGGATTCGGCGCGCTCACGGTCACACCCTTCTCCCAGGGAACCGCGGAGTTCCTGACGGACCTCGCGGCACTGCCGGTCGGCTGGTTGGCCGCTGTCGCGAGGCACGGGGCGGAACTGCCGGGGGCCGAACTCGCCTGGCCCGCAGGGACGTTCGGTGCGGTCCTGCTGATGGTGGTGATCGTGTCGCTGGCCTGGGCGGTGCCACCGCTGCTGGCCGGCCGCCAGAGCCGACACCGGCGGACGAGAGCGTTGGTGGCGCTCGTGGTCGCCCTGCTGCTGCCGCTGGTGCTGCTGCGCCCGCCCTCCGTCGTCCGGTTGGCGACCGGGTGGCCCGCGTCGGGCTGGCGGCTGGCGATGTGCGACATCGGGCAGGGCGACATGACGGTCCTGCCCGTCGGACCCGGCACCGCCGTGGTGGTGGACGCCGGGCCCGACCCCAAGACGGCCGACGCCTGCCTGCGGGGTCTCGGGGTGACCAGGATTCCCCTCCTGCTCCTCACCCACTTCCACGCCGACCACGCGGAAGGCATCCCAGGCGTCCTGCGCGGCCGGTCGGTCGGGGCGATCGAGGTGACCACGTCGGACGAGTCGGACGGCGAACGCTCCCGGGTGCTCCGCTGGGCGGCGGGCGGCGGCATTCCGGTGGTGCACGCGCGGCGCGGCGAACGGCGCACTGCCGGGGCCGAACTCACCTGGGAGGTCCTGTGGCCCACCTCGCCCCCGGCGTCCGACGCCGAGGGGCCGAACAACTCCAGCATCGCGATCCTCGCGGTGCTCGGCTCGCCCGCGGCCCCGTTGCGGGTCGCCCTGCTCGGAGACCTGGAACCTCCGGCCCAGTCCGCCCTGCTGGCACTCGGCGTGCCGCCACTCTCGCCGATGGTCAAGTCTCCGTCTTCGCCGCTCGAATCAGGAGGTGGAGCGTCAAATCCACTGGAAAGTAGGGAGATTGAGGGTGAAATCCCTGTGGGAGGAGGTGCGGGTGCAGGCCTGGGCGCGATTCGAAGCGGTCCGGGGCCGCCCGGGGTGGGACAGGTGGATGTCCTGAAGGTGGCGCACCACGGGTCGGCGAACCAGGACTGGTCGTTGATGGCCGCGCTCCGTCCACGGTTGGCCCTGATCTCCTGCGGCGCGGGCAACCCGTACGGGCATCCGGCGCCCCAGACCGTGGCGGGGCTGAAGGCGCTGGGGGCGACGGTGGTCCGGACCGACAGTTCCGGGGACATCGCGGTTCTGGGTGACTCGCGGGACCTGGCCGTGGCGACGCACCCGCACCCGGTTCACGGTTGACCGGTCCCGCCCTGCTGTTGGTCCCGACCCGGGGTGGGGCCCGGCCCGAGGCGGACCGGGCCGGGGACGGTCCGGAGTGGAAACGCCCGCCCGAACGGGTGAGGTACCTCGTTCGGGCGGGGCCAGACGGTGGCGAGGGGAGCGGCGGACGGCACGGGACGTCAGCCCTGCTCCCGCCACCCGTCCTGTTCGGCGACGAGCTGGTCGAGTTTGCTCAGCAGACGGGTGGTCCAGCCGTCCTCCTCGGGGGCCTCCACCACCACCAGCCACTGGACGTCCTCGGCGTCGTCCTCCCCGGCGAGGGCGTCCCGGACCACCTCGACGTCGCCCAGTTCGGGCCAGCGCGCGCTCAACTCCTCAGCGACCTCCTCCGCCGCATCGCGGTCGGGGAGGACGAGCAACTGACGGTCATTGTTCTCGATCACGTCGTTATTGTCCTCGGCCCCGCAGCCGGTACGACACCGGCCCCGCTTCCCCGGCGGGCGGCACGCGGAGGAGTCCGAGAGGTGGGGAAGGGAGGCGTCCGGTGCGGTACGGGAAAGGGGCGTGGCGCGGAGGGCTGTCCGTGTGGCGTGCGATCCTGGTAGGCGATGGCCAGGAAGAGTGCACCCGACGACCTGCTCGCCCCGCTGACCGTTGCGGTCGGCCAGGAGGAGCTGCTGCTGGACCGCGCGGTTGCCGAGGTGGTGGCGGCGGCCCGGGCGGCGGACCCGGACACGGACGTCCGGGACCTCGCGCAGGGGGCGCTGCAGCCGGGGCAGTTGGCGGAGCTCACTACGCCCTCGCTCTTCGCGGAGCGGAAGGTCATCGTAGTCCGGGCCGCGCAGGACCTCTCGGCGGACTCGGTCAAGGAGGTCAAGGCCTACCTGGAGTCGCCCGCCGAAGAAGTGATCATGGTGCTGGTGCACGCGGGCGGCGCCAAGGGCAAGGGGCTGCTGGACGCGGCGAAGAAGGCGGGCGCCCGGGAGGTCGCCTGCGCGAAGCTCACCAAGGCGAGCGAGAAACTGGCCTTCATCCGCAACGAGTTCCGCACCCTGGGGCGGGCCGCCAACCCCGAGGCCTGCCAGGCCCTGCTGGACTCGCTGGGCAGCGATCTGCGGGAACTGTCGGCCGCGTGCAGCCAGTTGACCGCCGACATCGAAGGCCCGATCGACGAGGCGGCGGTCGCCAAGTACTACAGCGGTCGCGCCGAGGCGACCGGCTTCGAGGTGGCCGACCTCGCGGTGACCGGCCGGGCCGCCGAGGCGCTGGAACGGCTGCGCTGGGCGCTGGCGGTCGGCCAGCCGCCGACCGGCATCACCTACGCCCTCGCCTCCGGCGTCCGCAGCATCGGCCGACTCGCTTCCGCCGGCCGCAACATGCGGCCCGCCGACCTGGCGCGCGAGTTGGGCATGCCGCCGTGGAAGGTGGACCGGGTGCGCCAGCAGATGCGCGGTTGGACCGGCGACGGGGTGGCCGCCGCGCTGACCGCCGTCGCCCAGGCCGATGCCGCCGTGAAGGGCGGCTCCGACGACCCCGCGTACGCGCTGGAGCGCGCCGTCGTCGCCGTCGCCCGCGCCTCCCGGGCCGGTTCCCGCCCCTACTAGGCACGGGGACCCGCGTACACCCGTCGGGGGCGGGGAGTTGCCGGTCGGCCGGTGTCGGTGGGACGCTCCGGGCCCGGTGGGTGCGGGTGCCTCGCCGGTGCGTTCGGACGGGGGGGCGACCCGGTCGGGGGGG
>NZ_QLLT01000053.1 GCF_003259315.1 Kitasatospora sp. SolWspMP-SS2h
CCTCCCGGTCGGTGGTGGCATCGTCCGCGAAGCGACGGTCACCGGTCGCGTCGGGCACGTACTTCACACAGACAACGATCCTCAAGCTCACGGCCTGCTCTCCTGTTACTGGTCCGATCCGGCGGCTGCGGCGGCTGTCCGTGCGGGCCGAGCAGTCCTCGGTCCACGCGGGGCCCGCGGCCCGAGCGACGTGCGCAGGTGCCCCTCCGGAACTCCCCGGCAGCATACTCGCGAGTAGCCCAGCCGTCACTACTCGCCAGTAGCTTACGCTGCCCGCAGGTCCGGCCGGGCACCCTGCCACCGCCTGGGGCCCATCCTGCCCCAGGCCGCGGCGCGCTGTCCGCCCGCCACCGGGCCGGGCGCCGTCTTTCGACGCCCGCCGAGGTCCGGGGCCGGGCTCTAGACCGCCTCGCCCAGCGCCGCGATCACGTCCGCCCGGCGCGGCTGCCCCGAGGCCCGCCGCACCACCCGGCCGGACGCGTCCAGCACCAGCACCGTGGGCGTCCGCAGGATCTCCAGCCGCCGCACCAGCTCCAGCCGCGACTCGGCGTCCACCTCCACGTGCGCGACGCCCTCGACCATCCCGGCCACCTCCGCCAGGGTGCGCCGGGTGGCCCGGCACGGCTGGCAGAACGAGGTGGAGAACTGCACCAGCGTCGCCCGCGCGCCCAGCGGCGCACCCAGCTCCACCGCGGTCAACCGCACCTCGCCGTCCCCGCCCCGCACCCGCAGCCTCCCGTCCCGTGCCCTGCGCACCGTCCCGTACCCGCCGGCCACCGCCAGCACCGCCAGGCACACGATCAGTCCGGTCATCCGCCCAGTGTGGCAAACCCGGCCCCGGGCCCGGAAGGCACGCCCCGGTAGCATCGCCCCCGTGACCGCCCGCACCCCGTCGTCGAACCCCCGGCTGACCAGCCGCCGGGTGATCGACCTGTGCCGGGCCGGCACCACCCGCTGTCGCTGACCGCACCGCCCCGACGTCCGACGTCCCGTCAGCGAACCCCTCCGGAGCCCCTCCGTGCCGTCCTCCCCCGTGGACCCCCGCGGCCTGATCGACCCCCGCGGCCCCCGCTTCGCCGCGGTCCTCACCAGCCTCGTCCTGGCCGCCGCCCTGATCACCGGCAGCACCCCGCTGCTGGCCGCCCAGACCCTGGTCTTCGCCGCCGGCGCGATCGGCGGCCACCGCTACGCCCCCTACGGCCGGCTCTACCGCGCCCTGGTGCGCCCCCGCCTCCGGCCGCCCGCCGAGCTGGAGGACCCCCGCCCGCCGCGCTTCGCCCAGGCCGTCGGCCTCGGCTTCACCCTGCTCGCCACCCTGGCCGCCGTCGCCTCGCTCGACCGGCTCGCCCTCGCCCTGACCGCCCTGGCCCTCGCCGCCGCCTTCCTGAACGCCGCCTTCGACCACTGCCTCGGCTGCGAGCTCTACCTGCTGCTGCACCGCCGCTCCCCGGCCCGCTGACGCCCTCCGACCGGGGCGCCGAACGGCCCGCCCCCGGCCCGGGCCGGGGGCGGGCGTGACAGACCGCGCCCGTTCGGGGGATCATCGGGGAGTAACACCCGTGGCAGCCGCGGCGTGCCGCGGCTTCCCGGCGCGGCCCCCGCGCCCCGGGTCCACCGGACCGGGCAGATGGCCCGTGGGAAGTAGGGCTGACCGTGGCTGAGTTCGTGTACCCGCCGGTGATCCGCGCCGCGCTGACCGCCTTCAAGGCGCTGGACCTGCGGATCTCCATCGTCGGCGCCGAGCACGTCCCCGCCACCGGCGGCGCCGTCCTGGTCAGCAACCACATCAGCTACCTGGACTTCATCTTCGCCGGCTTCGGCGCGTACCGGGTGGGCCGCCGCAAGACCCGCTTCATGGCCAAGGACGACGTGTTCCGGCACCGGGTCTCCGGCCCGCTGATGCGCGGCATGAAGCACATCCCGGTGGACCGCGCCGACGGCCAGCCCGCCTACGAGGCCGCGGTGAAGGCGCTGCGCGAGGGCGAGGTGGTCGGGGTCTTCCCGGAGGCGACGATCAGCCGCTCGTTCACCCTGAAGAAGTTCAAGACCGGCGCGGCCCGGATGGCCGCCGACTCCGGCACCCCGCTGCTGCCGGTGATCCTGTGGGGCACCCAGCAGTTGTGGACCAAGGGCCGCCCCAAGACGCTCACCAAGCGCCACGTCCCGGTGACCATCATGATCGGCGAGCCGATCCACCTGGCCCCCACCGACAAGCCCGTCATGGTGACCCGCCGCCTGCGCGCCGCGATGACCGAGATGCTGGACCGTGCCCAGCGCGACTACCCCGCGCAGCCGACCGGGCCGGAGGACTCGTGGTGGCTGCCCGCCCACCTGGGCGGGACCGCGCCGACCCTGGAGCAGGCCGAGGCCGAGGACGAGGCGGAGGCCCAGCGCCGCGCCGCCCGCTGACACCCCTCGACCAGCCGCCGCACCCGCGCCCGCCCGGGGCCGCCCGCGTCCGCCCCGGGATCAGCTCCCCGCGAGGCGGTGGGCGGCCAGGTCGTGCAGCAGCCCCAGCAGCGGCCGGAGCCTGCGCTCGGCCCGACCGGCGAGCGCCGCCAGCACCGGCAGGTCGTCGGGCCCGACGGCGGCGGCGGGCCGGGCGAGCCAGGCCAGCGGGTGGTGCAGGTCGTACAGCAGCGTGCGGGCCTCCCGGTTCCGCTCGGACGCCGGGGGCCGGCCGCCGTGGACGACGTACCTGCCGTCGGCGGACGCCCTCCAGGCGGTGGTGAAGTCCTGGAAGGGGGCGGTCGCCGGCGGCTCGGGGACGGGCTCCAGCGTCTCGGAGTCGTGGAAGTGCGGCCGGCCGAGCGCCCAGCCGCCCACCACCCGCCAGGCCGGGACGGCGAACAGCGGGTGCAGGACCGGGGTGTCCACCGCGCCCGCCGGCCGCAGGCCCCCGCCGCGCCGCTCCCACCGGCGCAGGCCGCCGGCCGCCCCGGCGGTGACCAGCAGGTCCGGGCCGAGGAAGACGGCCTCCGCCGCGCCCGCGGTCTCGGCCGCGGCGACCGGCCGCCCCTCGGGCAGCCCGACGAGCACCGTCCGGGAGCCGTCGGTGAGCGCGATCCGGGTGCCCGTCGCGTCGACGGCCAGCCGGTCGCAGCGCCGCAGCCCCGTGCCGCCCAGGTCGACGGGGACCGGGAAGTCGCCGCCCGTCCCGACCAGGACGGCGCGCATCGGCGCCAGGCCCACCACGTAGCCGTCCGCGGTGGCCGCCACCCGGGCGCCGCGCAGGGCGTCGCCCTCGGCGAGCTGCCGCGCGGAGCCGCCGTCGAGCAGCACGAGCCGCCGGTGCGGCGGCTCCGGCAGCTCCAGGACGGCGACCGCCCGGCGCGGGCCCAGGCAGGCGACCGACTCCCCCGGGTACGGGCCGGCGCCGCGGTGCAGCACCTTCCACCGGCCGGTGCCCGGGTCGAGCCCGCGGATCGCCCAACTCCCGTCCGCCTGCATGCCGTCGAGCGCGAGCGCGGGCCGGCCGTGGGCGAAGCCGACACCGTCCGCGTTGCCGCCGAGGACCGGCAGCGCCTGGTGCGGCGGCTCCGGGCCCCGGCGGGCCGGGCGCGCGAGCACCGACGGGTCGGCCGCCGCGAGGCGCCCGGCCAGGGCCCGCGCGGCGCCCTCCGACGGCTGCCACCGCCCGGCCAGCTCCCGGGCGAGCCGGACGCCGTCCGCGACCGGGACGGCCAGCGCGAGCGCCCACAGCCCGGCGTCGTCCCCGGCCGCGGTGAGCCGCCGCGCCTCGCCGTCGATCTCCCCGGCCGTCCCCCACGGAATCCGCGGGGCCAGGCGGCGGCGCCGGTGCTCCCGCTCGGCGGCGGCGATCCGGTCGGCCAGCCGCTCCTGCTCGGCGGCGGTCCGCTCGGCCTCCCCGGCCGACCCGGCACCGAGCTGGAGGGAGCGGATCACGCCGAACGCCCGCAGCAGGCCGGGCCCGTACGCCAACGGGTCGGCGTCCACCAGGTCCTGCCACAGCGGGACGAGCGCCTCCCGGTCGGGCAGGCCCGTGCGGTCGTACGGCGCGACGGCGACGACGTGCTCCAGTGCCTCGGCCAGCCCCGGCCGGTGGGCCTGCGGGTCGACGCCGACCAGGTACGCGTGGAGGGTGACCCCGGCCCGCCCGGCCGCCACGGCCTCCCGGTGGGGGTCGGCCGGCTCCGACGGCGGGTCCTCGCGGTCGGCGTCGGAGCCGGGGGCGTCGTCGGCGCCGGAGCCGGGGTCGGAGCCGGGGTCGGAGTCGGGGTCCGCGCGGCGCGCCCGCAGCTCGGTGCTCTCCGCGAGGGCGGCGTCGGCCTCCGCCGTCCGCCCGGCGGCGGCCAGGGCGAGGTGCAGGACCCTGAGCGCGTCGGCCAGTTGGGGCTCCATGACGGCGGGGTTGCCCGGTACCAGGCGCCGGTCGAGGTCCACCGCCTCCCGGGCGAGGTCCACCGCGCGCTGCCGCCAGTCCGCGGCGGCGGGCCGGTGCAGGCCGGGGCGGTCGGGCGCGGCCCCGGCGATCGCCTCGGCGGTCCCGTAGTGGCTGACCAGCCGTCCGGCCAGCAGGGTCAGGGCGTAGCCGAGCGCGGCCTCGTGCCGGGCCGGGTCGTCCGCCGCGAGTCCGCGTTCCAGGACCACCGCCTGTTCGAGCGCCGCCAGCGCGGCCCGGCCGCCGAGGTAGCCGGGCGGCAGCAGCATCGCGAGGTTGACCAGGCAGGCGGGCAGGTGGGCCCGCCCCTCCGCCTCGGACGCCTTGATCCAGGACAGCGCCCAGAAGATCCCGAACGCCTCGTGCTCGACCTCCAGCGCCTCCGCCGTCCGCCCGGCCAGGCGCAGCCGGCTTGCCAGGTTGACCAGCAGCGCGCCGCCGCCCGTCCCGGTGGCGGCCGGGTCCATCAGGCCGATCCGCCGCCCGATGTCGACGGCCTCCCGGGCGAAGGACAGCGAGGTGCGCCGCTCGCCGTAACGGCCCAGCCGGTTGGCGAGGTTGGACAGCACGAAGGCCAGCGGCCGCTCGAACGTCCGCGGGTCGGCCTGCGCCAGCGGCCGGTAGAGCTCGACCGCCTCGACCAGGGCGTCCAGGTTCTCCCGGTACCGGCCGGCCGCGGCGAGGGCGTTGGCGAGCCGGGCGTGGATCGCCGCCCGCTGCGCGGGGTCGCCGGTCCGGGCCAGCCGCCGCCGGGCCAGCACGCAGGCCAGGTCGGCCGCGCCCGGCGCCAGGTCGCTGTGGTCGTGCGCGGGGAGCTGGGACTCGACGGCCTCCAGCAGGTCCAGCGGGGCGGCGGACAGCGCGGCCAGGGCGCTCAGCGCGGGGCTGCCCGCCGCGATGGCGAGGTCGGGCCGCCCGCGCAGCAGCGGGAAGAGGTGCTCCTCGGCCACGTGCGGCCAGCGGTCGGCGGCGGCGGTCAGCAGCAGGACGGTGCGCCGGAGCCAGCCGGGGTGCGGCCGGCCGTCGGTGAGCGCCCGGACGGTGCCCGGTGCCCAGGGCCGGGCCGGGTAGTCCGCCGGGTGGCCCGGCAGGGTCAGGGCGGCGAAGTCCTCGGCGAGGCGGTCGGGTTGGAGCGGTTCGAGGACGGTGGCCCGGGCCGGGTCGGCGGGCGGGTAGCAGCTCGCGTGGTCGGCCAGCAGGCGCTCCACCGGCAGCGCGAGGTCCAGCCGGCCGAGCGCCCGCGCCCCGGCCGGCGGCGCCAGCGGGCCGGTGAGCGCGGCCGTGAACACCACCCGGTGCATCACCTCCGGCGGGGTGGCCCACGGCGGTTCGCGGGAGCCGTCGCCGCTGAGCCGGTCGGTGCCGTCGCCGTCACCGTGCCGGTGGGCACCACCGCCGAGCCGGTGGGTGCCGTCCCGGTGCCGGCGGGTGCCGCCACCGGCGAGCCGGTGGGTGCCGTCCCGGTGCCGGCGGGTGCCGCCACCGTCGAGCCGGTGGGTGCCGTCGCCGTGCCGGCGCGCCCAGTGCAGGTGCTCGCGGTCCAGCAGGTAGACGGTCAGCCCGGCCGGGTCCGTCGGCGTCCGCCGCCCGGCCAGGTGGGCGTCGACGGAGACCAGGGCCGCCAGGTGGACGGCCAGGGTCAGCCCGAACTCCGGCCCGTCCAGCCACGGCGGCGGGGACATCCAGCCGGGGACCGGCGCCCCGTACCGCGCGGCGAAGCCGTCCCGGGCCGCGGTGAACATCCGCGCCCGGTGGCCCTCCGGGTCGTCGCCGTCGCCGAGGGCGGCCAGCTCCTGGGCGGAGGTGCCGGCCCGGTGGTCGGCCAGGACGGCCCGGACGGCGGGCCAGGGGCCGGTGTCCCGGGCGATCATCAGCACCCGCGCCGGGACGGCGGGGTCGTGCAGCAGGGCGTTGCTGAGCAGCCAGGTCAGGTGGGAGAGCGGCCAGCGGTCGGCGTAGTCGACGAGCAGCAGCAGGCCCGGCGCACCGTCCGGGCGCAGGTCCTGGCTGCCCGGCGGCGGGACCACCGAACCCGGCCCCTCGGTGGCGGTGACGACCTTCCACCCCTCCGCGACCAGTTCCCGGGCCAGCCGGGCGGCCAGCCGGGTCTTGCCCTGCCCGCCCGGCCCGTGCAGCCAGCGGACGGTCAGCCGGGGGCCGTTCCCGCACCAGGCGCGGAGCGCGGCCAGCTCCGCCGCCCGGCCGGTGAACCCGACCACCTCCCAGCGGGCGTTGAGCATCCGGCTCGGCAACTCGCCCAGCCAGGCGTCCTCGACGGCCTCTCCGGGACGCCAGTTCTCCAGCACGTAGACGGGCGTGCCGTCCCCGAACACGTGGATGTCCGCGCCGATCGCGCCGTAGGCGAACCCGGCCTCCGCGACGACCCGCTGCTCCATCCGCCCCGGCCACCCACCCCGGTCGGGCCGGCTGCCGCGCTCGTCCCGGCCGTCGCGCTCGTCCCGCTCCCGCAGCCCGCTCCCGTCGTCGGACGGACCCGGCGGCTTCACCGCGGTTCCTCGGCCGCCTCCCCGCGCCGATCCGGGGCGGCCCCCCGGGGCGGGTCGGGCTGCGCCGCCTCGTGCACCACCACGTTCCCGCCGAGCGCCCCGTAGGCCCGGCCGTGGTCCCGGGCGGTCACGTTCAGGGTCCAGTGCTGCTCGGCCCGGGGCAGGGCGGCCACCGTGCGCTCCACGAACTCCCGCAGCTCCTCGGCCAGTTCGGGATGCTCGGTCAGCAGCGCCTCCAGCTCGACCTGCCAGCCCGGCGCGAGTCCCCGGCGCACCCGCCCGGGTTCCGGGGCCCACGCCACCAACTCGGCGTCGTGCTCCAACCGGGCCTCGATCGCGCCCTGCCGCCCCGCCTCGCCCCGCCCGAACAGCCTGGCCGCACCGGTCCTGACGCCCTGCCAGGCATCGGTGGCCATCGCCCCCACCAGAGCCGTCCCGCCCGCACCGGCGAGCGCGACCAACGATTCGGCGAGCATCCGTTCCCCCTGGATCACTTGTCCCGTGCCGTCACCGTGCGACGACCGTCTCATGGTGCCACCCGGCACGGCCGCCGGAACATCACCGGATCGCGTTCTGCCACGTACGGCCGGTCGACGCCGCGCCGACAACACCGCGCCGACCGCTCCCGGGTTCCCCGGACGCGCATCCGCCCACCCCGGCGGCGCGCTCAGCCGCCGAACCAGCCCGCCGCGTCCAGCCGGAACCCGGACGGGCCGGTCAACCGCGCGATGCCGTCCTCCAGTTCGCGCAGGCGCTGTTCCCCGAGCACGGCCGCCCAGCGCCCCCGGATCTCCTCGAACCCCGCCGCCGACCTGGCCAGCAGGTCCAGCCCGTACGGCGTCAGCCGGACGACCTTGCGCCGCGCGTCCCGCGGATCGTCCACCCGCTCCGCGTACCCGAGCGCCTCCAGCCGGTCGACGGTCTTCCCGGCGGCCTGCTTGGACACCCCCAACCGGCGGCCGACCTCGCTCGCGGTGGCCCCGTCGATCCCGATCGCCTGCAGGGCGAAGCCGTACGCGGGCCGCGCGTCCGGGTGCCCCTCGCGGGCCAGTCGTTCGTGCAACTCGTCGATGATCGTGCGGAATCCGGCGAACAGCAGCAGCGGCAGCTCGAAGCCGTCGCGGGTCCGGTCCGGGGGATTCCCGTTGCGCGAATCGACAACCTGGTTTACGTTTTGGTCAACCACGTTGTCCATTCTAGGACGCGCAGCCGGGGCCCGCCCTCCGGCCACCCCGACACGCCTCCGCGCCCGCACCCCGAAAGGCCCACCCATGTCCACCACCACCTCCACCCCTTCCACCCCCACCACCGGGGCCCACTTCCCCGCCCTCACCCCCGACACCGCCCCGCCGGCCACCCGCAGCCGCCTCGACCAGATCACCCGCCACCTCGGCTACCTGCCCGCCGCAGCGGCCCGCCTCGCCCACGCGCCGCAACTCCTGGACGGCTTCCTCAAGTTGACCGCCCTCTTCGACGCCACCGAACTCGACCCGGTGGTCCGCGAAACCGTCGTGCTCACCATCGCCACCCGCAACGGCTGCCACCTCTGCGTCGCCATGCACACCGCCGTCCTCACCCGGCTCGACGCCGACCCCGAACTGATCGCCGCCCTGCGCGCCCAGCAGCCGCTGCCCGACGCCCGACTGGAGGCCGTCCGGCTCTTCGTCCACCGCGTCCTCGACCACACTGGCGCCGTCCCCGAACCCGACCTCGCCGCCTTTCTCGCCCACGGCTTCACCCCGCGCAACGCCCTCGAAATCGTCCTCGGCATCGGCGCCTACACCCTCTCCACCTTCGCCAACCGCCTCACCGACGCCCCCGTCGACCCCCAACTCGCCCCCTACGCCTGACCGTCCGCCCCCGGCCGGTACGCTCCCCCGGTGACCGACCGCAGCCCCTTCCTCCCCGCGCTGCGCCACCAGCTGGTGGCCGCGGTCCTCACCCTGGCCGCCCCCGGCCTCCAGGACGACGTCTTCGACCCCGCGCCGCTCCTCACCACCCTGTTCACCGAGACCTGCGACGCCGACGACCCGCTCCCCTGGATCGGCCGCACCCTGCGCACCGGCGAGGAGGCCGCCCTCACCGCCGACCTCGGCACCGCCCTCCGCGCCCTCCTCGCCACCCTCCCGCCCGACCCCCGCCCCACCGACCACCTGCGCTCCCCCGCCTGGCCCGCCGTCACCACCGCGGCCGCCCGCCTCGCCCGCACCCTGGTCGCCAACGACCACCACGCCACCCGCTGAACCGCACCCACCACACGGCGGGGCCCCGACCACCACGGCCGAGGCCCCGCCCACCCACACCCTCAGCGGCCCGGCCCCTCCTCCGCGCCCGCCGGCTCCCCTTCCGCCAGCACGAAGTGCGGATTCTCGATCAGCCCGACCACCGCCCCCGACGGCTCGACCACCGTCCCGACCCGGATACCGCCCCCCACCTCCTGCACCTGCTCCCGCACCGTCGCCCCCGCCGCCACGAACCGCCCCACCGCCACCTCGACGTCCCGCACCCCCCAGTACGACACCGGCCCCACCGCCGGATCCGCGTTCGGGTCGAGCCCCAACTCGTACCCCCCGACGTTGAACCCCACGTAGAACGGCTCGTCGAAGTAGGGCTCCACCCCCAGCACCGAACTCCACCACGCCTTCGCCGCACCGAGGTCCTGCGCGGGATGAATGACCGTCCGAAGACCGAGAAGCACGCCGATGTCCTTTCCGAGGAGCCGAGCCGGCGAGAAGCCGAGCCCGAGGATTGTCCCGCATCCACCGACCTCACCGACCACGGGCTCGCAGCTCCCAGGTGCACCGGTCGAACCGGTCGAACCGGACACCATCGCCCCCTTCCCGCCCCGGAACGCGAGAAAGCCCCCTGACATCCCGTCAGGGGGCTTTCCCACAAAGATTGTTCGGCGGCGTCCTACTCTCCCACAGGGTCCCCCCTGCAGTACCATCGGCGCTGTGAGGCTTAGCTTCCGGGTTCGGAATGTAACCGGGCGTTTCCCTCACGCTATGACCACCGAAACACGGTGAAACGTGTCGCCACCCACCCGTGGCAGGGTGGGGGTCGTTGTTTCAGAACAACACAGTGGACGCGAGCAACTGAGGACAAGCCCTCGGCCTATTAGTACCGGTCAACTCCACCCCTCACAGGGCTTCCATATCCGGCCT
>NZ_QLLT01000054.1 GCF_003259315.1 Kitasatospora sp. SolWspMP-SS2h
GCGTAGAGTGCGCGGTCGTCAGGGTTCTTGCGGGCTTGGGGGTGTGGTGTTCGGCTGGTGGAAGCGGGCGTTGTGGTGGCGTGCTGTCGTCGTGGTGGCGGGCGCGGTGTGGGCGCTGCTGGGAGACGCGCCTCTTTGGCAGCGGTTGGTGCTGGCGGCGCTCGTGGTGGGCGGCGCGGTCGATCTGCTTCTGGCCTTGATCGAACGGTTCGGGCCGCGGCACCGAAATCGCGCTGAGCAGCCGAAGACCGTGCAGCGGTAGACATCGGCCGGACCCCGGCCACGAATCCAGAAGGCTGGGGCGGCGACTTGCCCTGACACCGGTCAAGATCGCTTGTCAATCGGTCAAGGCCGCCTGTCAAAGGTCTGTCTCTCCTGCCCCCTGGCCCGGCGGGCCGCCTGCCATCCCCGCCCCGGGCCGCCGGCCGTTCCCGCCCGGGGCCGCCGCCGCCGAGCTGCCGCCGCGTTGACGGTGTGCCGGGTGCGGTGTCGGGCAGCTGCTCCTGGCCGCCGTCCCCGGGGCCGCTGCCGCCCGCCGCTGCCCGCTGCCACGGCCCCGTCTGCCGTCCCGGGCCGGTACCGCCCACCATTGGCCCGTACCGGCCGGCCACCGTCCCGCTGCCGGGCCGTCAGGCCCCGCGCCCCCCGGCCCCCTCGCCGCCTGCCGTCGACCGCCCCGCCGCCTGCCGTCGACCGCCGCCCGCCGCCACGGCACGCCCGCCGTCCCGCTGCGGGGTCGTCAGGCCCCGGCCCCCCGCACGCCCGCCGGTGCGGCCGTCAGGCCGGCACCCCCGCGCGGCCGTAGGCCGCCCGCTCGACCGGGAGGACCAGGAGCAGGAGCTGGAGGACCAGGTGGTGGAGGAGTTGGAGGAGCTGGGGGACCAGGTGGTGGTGGTGCCCGGCTGCGCCCCGTCCCGCTGGCCGCCCCGTCCCGCTGGCCGCCCTGCCCGGCGTCCCGCCCTGCCCGGCGTCCCGCCCCGCCGGGCCTGCTCCCTCCCGGCCCCGTGCCGTCCCGTGCCGTCCCGTGCCGTCCCGTGCCGTCCCGTGCCGTCCCGCTGGCCGCCCTGCCCGGCCCCGTGCCGTCCCGTGCGGCGTTGTGGGGGGTTTCGGGGACCGGCCCCGGATTCCACTGTCCGCGCCGCTCCTGGATTTCGTTGACTTGCCGCCGGGCCGGGTGGTGCTGCGCCCGTGTGCGGTGTTCTGCGGTGTTCTCCGGCGGTCCTGGATTTCACGGCGTGGGGCGGCGGCGGATGGCGCTTTTTCCGGTGCCGGTCGTTCCGTCCGCCGGGCCGGCTCCGGTGGTCTCCGTGACACACCCGGATTCCGCTGTCCCGGATTCCTGGGTTTCCCGGCCAAGTGGTCGTCCGGGGCGGTTCCGGTGGTCTGCCTGATTCTCTGTCGGGTTTCACTGCCGATCGGGCCGTGTTCGCTCTTCGGAGGCCGTCCCGCTCGTCTCCGGACCGAGTACCACAATCACATCCGCTTTCTCGCTCGCGACCCCGGCCGGTTTCCCTTGCGGGCGTTCTCCGGGGCGGCCCGATTCACCGCCCGCCGCCGCCCCGCCCGCCGTCCCGCCCGCCGTCCCGCCCGCCGCCCACTGCCCGCCGCCCACTGCCCCGCCCCGGCCGCCGTCCCGCCTCCACCGCCCGCCGCCGCTGCGCCCCGCCGTCTTGCTGCCCGCCGTCCAGGCTGCCGCTGCCCGCCGCCTCGCGGTCCCGGTGTGCTGCTGCTCTCCGGGGGCGCCACCTCCAGGAGGGTGGTGCCGGGGCGCACCCCCGCGAGGGCGCCCACGGGGGTGTGCTGTCGCCGCCAGGGGGCCGCAGGCCTCCCGCCCTTGCTCCCACCCGCCCCTGTTCCCACCGTCCCGGGCACCGGCACCGCGCCCGGTACCGCCACCACCCCGCCCCGCCGCGCCCAGGCTGTTTCCGCAGGTCAGACCCGGCAAGTTTGGCCGGTCCGGCTCCGACTTACCCCTGGGAGCCCCCCGACCCGGCCGACGAAGGAGGAGAGGGAGGGTGGTGGGCGGCGGCACCCGGGCTTCGGTGGCGCTGCGCTGGGCTGTTCTTCCTCCTCGACCGGGCGGCCGGGCCGGTGACCGGGCGGGGCCCGGGTCGTTGGGGAAGTCGACGGGCCCGGCCCCCACTGCCTGCCGGAGGCTGTCACGGGCCCCTGTCACGTCCTCGCTGGAGAGGGCGCGACAGGGGCCCCTGTCGCGCCCTGTGACCTCCACCGACACCCCCCGACCCCCCACCCGCGGCCTATCGCGACAGCCCCACTGCCACAGCCTCCGTCCGCTCCCGCCTGGGCCCGCCCGCAGGCCCGGCACCCTCGGCGGCTAGGGTCCACTCCACCGGGGTGCCGCGAGGTGCGTCAACGCACCCCGGTGCGGCGCTCCGGTCTGGCGCACACCGGGGGAGCGCCGGGCCGGGGCGCATACGCCACCGCGCACCGGTCATACGGGCGGTGCGGAACCCGCGCTGCTCCCGCTGTGCGTGCGATCTCCAGGTCCGGTCTCCGCCCAGACGCCGCCCCTGCGGTGAACGGCCGGGCTTCGAGCACGCGGCCGGGGCAGATCCCCAGGGGCGGCGTCTGTGCGCCTGCTTCTCTCGTGTACTGCCCGATGGGTTCTTGCGGGTGGGCGCGGATTGCTCGCTCTGCCCCTGTCCTGGTTTCGGGCGGGGGTTTTTATGTGCGGTTTTCCGGAATTCCTGTTGACCTGGTAATGCATTTCGGAATTCGGTTTGTCCGGGTTTGCGGGGTGGCTGGTTGGGGGCTGTGGGCGTGACCTGGGTGGTGTGGTGGGGGGGGGGGGGGGGTTGGTCGGACCAGTGGTGCGGGTGGTGGGTCGGGATGGGGTGGGGTGGGTCGGGTCGTGTCGGTGACGATGTGTGATGGTTGGTAGGGGTGGGAGTGGGGGGGGGTGGTGTTTGGGGGTCCGGTGTGGTCCGGTGTTTTCGTGGGTTTTGCGGGGTGCTTTGTGCTGGGTTTTCGGGGGCGGTCTGGGTGGTGGGGTGGGCGGTTTTTCGGGTGATGGTTCGGGGTGTTTTTCGGTGTGTTTTCTGCTGGGTGGTGGGGGTGGTGGTCCGGGGTGGGTGCCGGCGGCTGCTCCTGGGTCGGCTGCGGGCCGGTCCCTGGGCCGGGTGCTGGCCGGTTCCGGGGTCGGCTGAGGGCCGGTCGGCGGTCGCGCGGTCGGGATGCCGGCCTGTGAGTGGGTGGGGTGGTGACAGTGGGATGGTCAGCAGCGTGCTGGCCCAGGAGTGAGGGCGGTTGAGTTCGGCTGTTGCTTGAACAGGCCACGGACCCTGGCTGTCATGAGGTGACCATCTTGCTGCCACGTTCCGCGGATCGGGTCTAGCACACCAGGACCATGGCTGACATGGGGACGCTCATTCCTATGCGGCTGGCCGTGGTGGGGGTGTGGGCTGGTACCCATGTCCGCTGCGCCTCTGCCCGTGTCGTCCGATCCCGTCCCGAGGGCTGCCCAGGTGCCCGGGCCGGTGGAATCTCTGGTGTGTCGGTCAGGGGAACGGGCGTTGGTGCGGCGGGTGGTGATGAGTCGTCTGCTCGCGGTGGACGCGACGGGGAAGTTGTCGTCGGTGCATGTACGGATCGCTGCCGAGTCGGCTGGAGTGTCGGTACGCACGGTGTGGAACTGGCTGGCTATCGCACGCCGGTCGGGTCGTGTGGAGGCGGCCCCGCGTCGTGGCGCTTTCACGGTCACGGACACGTTCTGGGCCCGGCTTTCCGAGTTGGGCGGGAACGTCGCGGCGCTTCACCGGGAGCTGACCGGACAGGCTGCGTGCGATCCGGGGCAGGAGTCCGCGGGGCTGGTGCCGTCGTTGGGAACGCTGCACCGGGCGGTGCGCCGGGAACAACGGGCCGGCCGGGTGCTACAGGGCGTGCGGCCGGGGCGTGGCCGGGTGGAGTCGGCGGTGTATGACCGCGCGCTCGCGCAGCTGGCGTTGCCGGGCACGGTCGACGAGACCGGCCAGGCCCCGCCCCTCACCGAACCTGGCCTTCCCACCACACCACCCGACAGCCCTGCAGGCGCCGCGCCGCTGGGGGCGCGGTTGTACGTCCCCGGGGCCCATGTCGTTGCGACCAGCCAGCTGGGCGAGGTGGCCGAGGCGCTCACCCACACCGTGGCTGCGCGTGGGATCGCCTGCGTCTACGGCGACGCCGGCCAGGGCAAGACCGTCGCGGTCCACCAGGCCCTCGGCCTGCTGCCTCGCCGCCTACCCGTCCGCCAGGCCCACATCGCGGTGAAACCGGCCCTGCCGCAGCTGCGCGCGGCGCTGCTGATCGCGTTCGGCCTGCCGGCGACCGCGCTGACCAACCGCACGGATGCGGCCGACCGCGTGCTCATCGACGCCTTCACCACACCCGGGGTGCTGCTGATCGACGACGTCCAGCGCATCGCCGCCCCCGAACTGGACTACCTGCGCCTGCTGGCAGACGCCCCTACCACCCAGATGTCGCTGGTGCTGTGCGGCGCCGGCGCCGAGCGCACCCTGGCCCGAGCCCCGGCACTGGCCTCCCGCGTGCTGACCTGGCAGCACACCCCGCGCCTGGCGACCCCTCAGATCCCCGACGTCCTGCGCCTGTTCCACCCGCTGTGGCACACCGCCACCGACGCCGATCTCCTGCACACGGACGAGACCTGTGCGCGGGGGAACTTCCGGACCTGGGCGAAGATCACCTCCCACGCCTACGCGGCCTTGGACCAGCATCCCGGTGTCGGCGCCGACCGCGCGCTGCTGGCCCGGGCCTGCTCCCGTCTGGGCCCCAACCCCTGACCCCTCTCTCACCTACCGCCGCACCGACCGCCATCCGCCGAGGGGAAGGACCCTGGTGAACGCCTTCACCTTCGACGACACCGATGCCGCGGCACTCGTACCGGCCCAGGCCGAACCGGCGTTGGATGCGGTGTCGTTGAAGGTCCTGCGCGCCCCGGCGGTGCGGCGCCTGCTGGCCCTGCGGGCCGAGGGCGCTCTCACCCGGGCGCATGTGCGAACCACGGCGCAGTGCCTGGCGGTCTCCGACCGCACCGTGTGGCGGTGGCTCGCCGAGGCCGCCGACACACCCGCCACGGTCGAAGCCCCCGGGGAACGCCGTGCCGACAGGTTCGAGATCACCCCGCAGATCCGGGTGCTGCTGGCCTACTGGCGCGGCAACGCCTCAGCGGTCCACCGCGAACTCCTCGCCCACGCCCACCCCACCGCTACCCCCGCACCCACCGCCGCCCACGGCACCACTACGCCTGACGGTGCGACCTTCGACAACGCCGCTCCCACCACCACTGCTTCTGCCGTCTCCCATGACGCCACCACCCTGCTCGACGGCACCGGCACCGGCAGCACCGCCTCCACCCTCGCCTTCACACCCGATACGGCCCTCACCACCGCCACCTTCGACGCCGCGGCCACCGGCGATGCCGTCGACGCAGCTCTCCCGTCGCCATCCACACCCTGCACGCTCAACCCGGCCTGTACGGCCGGCACGGTGATCCCGGGCGGCGCGCCAGCGGCCGCGGTCCCCGCCCTCACGCGGGTGCCGTCGCTGGCCACCTTCCTGCGCGCGGTGCGCCGGGATCTGACACCGGGGGAGCTGGCCGGGTACCGCAAGGGCCCGGAGGCGGCCCGGGCGCTGGACGTGTTCGGCAAGCGCCCCCGTACCTGGCGCAACCACACCTGGGAGGGCGACCACGTCCAGGCCCCGCTGCGCGTCACTGCCGGCGGTCGGCTGGTGCGCCCCCACGTCACCTGGTTCATCGACTGCGCCACGAAGGTGATCACCGGCGTCGCGGTGACCCCGGGCGTCCCCTCGCGGGCCTCGATCCTGGTCGCGCTGCGCTCGGCAATCCTGCGCACCGGCGCCTACGGGCCGGTCGGGGGCCGGCCGGAGACCGTACGCATCGACCGCGGCAAGGACTTCCTCTCCGCCACCGTCACCGCCGCCTTCGACGCGTTCGGGACGGCCGTGGACGACCTTCCCGCTTACAGCCCCCACCTGAAGGGCAGCATCGAGAACCTGAACCGCAGCGCCGCGCGGATGCTGTTCGCCGCACTGCCCGCCCACCGCGCCAAGCAGCCCCGCCGCCGCCCAGACCGCCTGACCACCGCCCCGGCCATGTCCTTCGAGGACTTCACCGCCGAGGTTCTGGCATTCGTCACCTGGTGGAACACCCAGCACCACCCCGACGGCCTCCAGGGCCGCACCCCGCTCGAGGCCTGGAACGAGGACCCGACCCCGCTCACCGACATCCCGCAGGCCGACCTGTGGTCGTTCACGCTCGAAGACGACGCCCGCACCCGCCGCATCACCAGCCACGGCGTCCGCTTCAAGAGCCGCGACTACCTCGCCGACTGGATGACCGGACAAGCCGGCCGAGAAGTCAGGGTCCGCTTCATGCCCCACCACACCCACGAGATCGAGGTCTGCGACCCCGCCGGCCGCCGCCTGGGCACCGCCCACCTCGCCGACCACGCCACCCCCGAACAACTCACCGCGCTGCGCCAAGCGCGCGCCCGCCGCGCCGGGCGCCTTCGGACCGAGGCCAAGGCCGCCGAGCAGCTGCGCCATCAGCGCTTCGCACCTACTACCACCTCGGCCACAGCCCGCCTCCTGGACGCCGTCACCGCGCCCGAGGCGACCCGGGAACTGTCCCGCCACCACGAGAGCAGCCTGTCCGCCCTGGCCCTGCCCGACCTGATCCCGCCCACGCCCGCTCCGCCTGACTGGCCCACCCCCGCGACGGTGAGAACCGCCCGCCGCCCCAGTCCGCCGCCGCACCCCGAGGACGCCCCGTGACCCGCCGCCTGCCACCCCCGGCCACCGACCAGTACACCGCCCTGCCCGAAGCCCGCCTGGTTGCCACCCGCGCCCTGCTCACCGTGCGCGAGAACCTCGCCGACACCATCGCCGCCCGCGCCATGACCTGCATCCACGGCGGCGCCGGCTTCGGCAAGACCGTCGCGGTCACCAGCTGCCTGCGCGAACTCGAACCCGCAGAAGAGATCCACCGCATCACCTTCCACGCCCGCCCCACCACCCGCGCGGTACGCCACGAACTGTTCACCAGCCTCCAACTGCCGGGCCAGCCCCCGCGCTACGCCAGCGAGTTCGACCACCTCCTCAAGACCACCCTCGCCACCCACCCCCGCACCCTCGTCCTGGACGAGGCCCAATGGCTCTCCAGCGACCAGCTGGAGTACGTCCGCTACCTCTGGGACGACCCCTACACCCAGCTCGCCGTCGTCTTCGTCGGAGGCGAAGGCTGCTACCAGACCCTGCGCAGGGAACCGATGCTCTCCTCCAGGATCTTCATCTGGCAGCGCCTGGCCCGCCTCACCTCCGAAGAGGTCCTGGACGTCATCCCGCTCTACCACCCGATCTGGGCCGAAGCAGACCCCGCCGACATCGCCTTCGCCGACCAGCACGCCGCCCACGGCAACTTCCGTAACTGGGCACGGCTGACCGCCCACACCCACACAGCCCTCCAGCGCACCGGCCGCACCAGAGTCGACCAGGAAGTCCTCCGATGGGCCTTCAGCCGCCTTGCCCCGACCGGCTGAGACCCGAGGGAGCTGTTGCTGTGGGGGTGTGGTCGGCGCCGATGTCGGGCTGTCCCGGCCCCAGCCTCAGGCCCGCTGACCGTCCCCGTCCGGTCCCGGGGACTGGAGGCCCCGCCCAGTTGCCGCAGGTGCGGGGTTTCGTCGCGTACCGGTTGTCACGGCACCGTGCTGGCCCCCGCCCCGACCTCCCTCATGACCTCACAGCATCCTGGGCGCCCTATCCGCATTCCAGTAGACCAATCCGAGCCGGCGGACAGGCTCGGCGAGTGCCCGGGCTGGACTGCGGAGCGGCCCGGATTCGGCCACTTTGAGTAGCTGCCGCTCGGGTCGGGCCGGAGTGCGGGGCCGGTGGCCGCCTCGGCTCGCTTCCGCAAATCGACGGCCGGTCATAATGCACTCCCTTTCCGGTGTCGGATTCAGCCCGGGATTCGGCCTCTGTTCCACTGATGAGAGCCGCTTTCGAGGGTCCCGGAATTCGGCCAGGACCCGGGGGTGGGGTGGTTTTTGGCGGCCGGATCCGGCCCGGCCGCGCTGCTCCTGGCCGTCGTTCCCGGGCCGGTCCCCGCCCGCCCGCGGTCTGCCTGTCCGCCGCCAGGACGTCGCCGCCCCGTGCCGCTGCTGCGCCTTGCCGTGCAGGTGGCGGCCAAGCTGCCCCTGGTCGTCGTTCTTGGGGCGCCCGCCGCCCGCGGCCTGCCGGGCTCGCGCTGTTCCCGCCTCGCCCTGGGGTGCCGTCACCGCGGCTGCTCCCGTCGTGGCAACTCGCTGTCTTCGCCTGCCCGGGTGCGGGGTGGACCTGCGGGCTCTGCCCGCCGGGGGCAGCGACGTTCGGAGGGCTCCCAGCGGCGCTGAGGCGGGCCGAGCTGGGTGTCGTGTTCGTGTCCTTCTTGGTGGGCATGGTGGTGGGCATGGTGGTGGGCATGGCGACTCGGGCACACACGGACGGGGTACGGCTGGCCGGGCAGGCCGGACAGGTCAGGCGCGAGATCGGCAATGACTGGTGGATTCGGCTGGTATGCCGTCTGTCACACGGGCACTGGAGGGTGCATCGGGAGCGGCCGGTGGTCAGGGACCTGGGCTCGCCCTGGCAGGACACGGTGGCCTCGGAACGGACCGGGTGGCGCACGCGCGCGGCCTGGCTGCACGGCGAGCACGTCTTCGCGGTCGACTACCGGGTCTGCCGACGCTGTCGGATCGGGTGGGTGGAAAGCCCTGCCACCTTCGAACCGTACCGCCGCTGCGGCCTGGCCACAGCGGGCCTCATCGCTCTGCGCGCCGATCACCCCGGCCTGACCTGGCACACCCTCGGCGGGCACTTCCCAGTGTCCCAGCCCTTTTGGGAGAGCGTTGGAAGCGGCGTTCCCGGCGGCTACGCGCAAGGTGCCCTCTGCCCGCACGTTGATCGAGGCTAGCCGGACAGCCTCGGAAAGGAGATCGGCGCACCCACCGCCCCGGAGACACGTAGGCCTTGCGGCGTCCGCCCCCTGGTGCCGCGGGCATCCGGGCCCGCTGCCGGCCCCTTGCCGGGCCGCCAGGCCCCCGCCCCCGGCCCCCCCCGGTGCGGCCGCCAGGCCCCCGCCCCCGGCCACCCCCGGTGCGGCCGCCAGGCCTGCGCCCAGCGCGGCCGCAGGCCGCCCGCGCGCGGGCGGAGACCAGGAGGACCAAAGGTGTTGGTGGTGCCCGGCCGCGGCCCGCCCCGTCTGCTCTTGCTCGCCGTCCCGCCTCGCGCCGCTGCCGGGCCCTGCCGGGCTGCGCCCCGTGTCGTTGCCGTGTCCTGTCCGGCGTCGTACGGATGCCTGGAACGGGCCCCCGGATTCCAC
>NZ_QLLT01000055.1 GCF_003259315.1 Kitasatospora sp. SolWspMP-SS2h
ACGAGACCGATGTCGGAGTCCGGCGAGGCGAGGACCGCGAGCGAGGAGCCGTCGCTGATCGCCATCAGGAACAGGAACCCGCGCTCCATCTCCACGACGGTCTGGTTGACCTCGCCGCCCTCGAAGATGCGGCTGGCGCCGGAGGTCAGCGAGGTCAGTCCGGAGGCGACGGCGGCCAGCTGGTCGGCGCGGTCCCGGGGGAAGCCCTCCGACATGCACAGCAGCAGACCGTCGGCGGAGACCACCACGGTGTGGGACACCCCGGGGGTGTTGTCCACGAAATTGGTGATCAGCCAGTTCAGGTTCTGTGCGGCCTGGCTCATCTGGATCAACTCAACGCTCCTGGTGCTCGGGGCCGAAGCCGTTGTTGCCATCGACGTCGGACCGCCCGCCACGGGCTCCCCGGTAGCCCTCGGACGTCCCGCCGAAGTCGAAGCCCGGCCGCTGCTGCGACGCGGGACTGCCGAAGCCCGGCTGCTGCGTCCCGGCCTGGCGGCCCTGCTGGATGCCGCGGCGCAGGTTGGTCAGCCGGCCGCGCACCTCCTCGGGGCTGCGCGAGACCTGCGGACCGGTCAGCGGGCTGGCCTCGGCACTGCCGGAGACCAGGTTGGCCTGCGGGGTGCGGCGCGGCAGCCCCGAGGTGGTCAGGCCGTTGGTCTGCGGCTCGCGCATCTGCTCGGCCCGGCGCCAGCGCTCGTCGTTCGCCGACGAGCGCCACGGCGCGTCCGGGTCGCCCTGCGGCTCCGGCGCGGGGCCGCCCGCCGGAGCGGCGCCGAACGGCGCCGCCGGGCGCTGCTGCTGCGGTCGGCCCTGCCCCGGCTGACCGCCCTGCCCCGGCTGACCGCCCTGGAACGGCTGGCCGCCCTGGAACGCCTGGCCCTGCGGACCGGTCGGGCGCTGCGGCGCGGCCGGACGCTGCGGCAGGCCCTGGGACTGCGGGCCCGGCGCCTGCGGACGCTGCCGCTCGGCCGGCTCGCCCTGCGGACGCTGCCGCTCGGCCTGCGGCCCCTGCTCGACGAAGCCCGGCGCGGAGGTGCCGGGGCGCTGCGGCTGGTACGACGGACGCGGCCGGAGCTGCTCGCGGCCCGGTGCCGGAGCGGCCTGCGCCCCCGGCCCGGACGGCCGGTCGCCGGCGGTCGGCAGCGCCATCGGCTGCGGACGCTCCGCGAACTGCGGCTGCTGCGGCTGCTGCTGGGACTGCGGTGACCGCGGCGGGACGCCCTGGCCCACCGGGTCCGGCAGCACCGGCTCCACCAGGCCGAGGCCCAGCGGGTCGCGCGGGTCGATGTCGGACGCCTCGAACCGCGGCCGGGCGAACCCGCCGGACTGCTCGGTCGGAGCGGCCTCCAGCGGCGCGGCCGCCTGCTGCTGCGGCAGCGGACGGCGCTGCGGCTGCTCGGCCCGCCCGTGGTGCTGGGCCGGCTCGCCGCCCGGACGCTGCTGGCCCTGCTGCAGGCCGCCCTGCGGACCCTGCGGGCCCTGCGGACGGCGCTGGCCCTGCGGACCGCCCACCGGCGGCTGACCCGGCTGGCCCGGTCGGCCCGGCTGCGGACGCCGCGGCGGCAGACCGCCGCCGGGGCCGCCCGGGAAGCCCGGTCCGCCCTGGACGCCCGGGGCACCCGAGGCGCCCGGCACCCGGCGCGGCGGCAGGCCGCCACCGGCGGGCGCACCCGCGCCCGGACCGGCCGGGGCCGACGGGCCGGGCCCGGCCGGACCCGGGTTGTCGCGCAGCGACTGGCCGACCGAACGGGTCGGCAGTCCGCCGGTGCGGCCGCCCTGGGCCGCACCGGTGCCGAACGCGCCGCCCGGGCCGAACCCGCCGTCGCCCGGCTGGCCGCCGGACGCACCGGGCCCGCCCGGCGCGCGCCGCGGCGCACCCGGGCCGCCGGGCGCACCGGCGGGGGAGAACAGGTCGGGGCTGCCGCCGGCCGGGCCCTGGCCCAGCTGGGGACGGCCCGCGGGGTCCTGCGGACCGGACTGGCCGAGCGGGGTGCGCCCGCCGGGCAGGTCGCCCGCCGGGCGGCCCTGCTGGCGCGGCGTCGGCGCCAGGCCGCGCTGCTGCTTGCCGCCGGCCTGCCCGGCCCCGGCGCCCGCACCGGGCCGGTTGCCGCGCCGTTCGGCGGAGTTGGTGACGTCGACCGGGAGCATGACCAGCGCGGTGGTGCCGCCGGAGTCGGACGGGCGGAGCTGGATCCGGATGCCGTGCCGCAGCGACAGCCGGCCGACCACGAACAGGCCCATCCGGCGGGAGACGGAGACGTCCACGACCGGCGGGTTGGCGAGGCGCTCGTTGATGTCGGCCAGGTCGTCGGGGGAGAGGCCGATGCCGGTGTCGTGGATCTCGATCAGCACCCGGCCGTCCGGCAGGGCGTGGCCGGTGACCCGGACCCGGGTCTGCGGGGAGGAGAACGAGGTGGCGTTCTCCAGCAGCTCGGCGAGCAGGTGGACGAGGTCGTTGACGACCCGGCCGGCCACCTCGGCGGTGGGCACCGAGGCCAGCTCGACGCGCTCGTACTGCTCCACCTCGGAGGCCGCGGCGCGCAGCACGTCGACCAGCGGGACGGGGCGGGTCCAGCGGCGGCCCGGGTCCTCGCCCGCGAGGACGAGGAGGTTCTCGCCGTTGCGGCGCATGCGGGTCGCGAGGTGGTCGAGCTTGAACAGCGAGGCCAGCTGGTCCGGGTCGGCCTCGCGGCTCTCCAGCTCGGAGATCAGCGACAGCTGGCGCTGGATCAGGCCCTGGCTGCGGCGCGAGAGGTTGGTGAACATCGCGTTGATGTTGCCGCGCAGCAGCGCCTGTTCGGCGGCCAGTCGGACCGCCTCGCGGTGCACCATGTCGAAGGCGTGCGCCACGTGGCCGATCTCGTCGGCGGAGTCGACGCCGACCGGCTCGACGGTGACGTCGACGTCGTGCGGGTCGCTCTCGGAGAGGGTCTTGACCAGCTCCGGCAGGCGGCGCTCGGCGACGTCCTCGGCGGAGGTCTGCAGGCGGGTCAGCGAGCGCACCATCGAGCGGGCCACCAGGGCGGCGCCGGCGATGGCGACGATGAGCACCAGGCCGACCAGCGAGGCGTTGATGACCGACTGGGTGTCGGCGTCGGACTGGAGCTGCTGGGCCTTGCCGTTCAGGTCCTCCAGCAGCTTCTTCTCGATGGTCCGCTCGGCGTTGATCTTGGCCGTGGACTCCTCGTACCACTGCTGGTAGCTGACGCCGTCGGTCTGCTTGATGCCGTTGGGGTTGAGGACCGCCTGGGCGAACCGGTCGGCCTCGGCGACCACCTTGTTGTAGCTCATCGAGGAGCGCAGCGAGCGGGCCGGGCCCTCGCCGTACAGCGCGGTGAAGTTCTCCATCGCGTTGTCCTCGGCGGCCCGCAGGCGGACGCCGAAGGTCTCGTCGGAGGCGGAGAAGTTCGGCGGGTCCTGGGCCAGCGCGGCGGAGATCAGCGCGCGCTGCATCGAGCTGGCCTCCTTGGCCAGCGAGAACTGGTACAGGGTGCGGGTGGACTTGACCAGCTCGGCGGAGTTCGAGGTGATCGCGATGTCCTGGGCGGCGCCGATCAGGTCGTTGATGATCACGTTGTAGTTGGTGATCGTGGCCTGGATGTTATTGGCGTCCTTGAACGCGCCCTTGCGGGCCCGGGGGAGCGAGTTGAGGTCCTTGCGGACCTGCAGCAGCAGGGTCTTGGAGCCGGCCAGGTCGAGGTTGTCGAACTTGTCGGCGGCCGCGTTGAACTTCTTCGAGAGCGCGGTGCTGTCGGCGTACGCCTGCTGGATGTCCTTGTCGGTGTCCGCGTCGCCGCCGTGCGCCACCGGGCCGGCCGCGATGTCGCGCTCGGTCTGCAGGGCGTCGGCGAGGTCGGTCGCGGTCCGGGCCAGCTCGGCCAGGTCGCTCATCTGGGAGAGCTCGCGGGAGTTCTCCATCGAGCTCTGCACGCGCAGGCCGCCGAAGACCAGCGCCACGATCACGGGCAGGAAGAGCAGCGCGATCAGGCGGGTGCGGATCCGCCAGTTGCGCATGGCGAAGCGGCTCAGGCCGGTGGCCCGGCGGCGGTTCAGCGTGCCGCGGAGCCTGGCGCGGCGGCTCCTGCTGTCGGCAGGCGTGTCGCCGCCCTGTTCGTGCGGCGCGCTGTTCGCGCCCGGCGCACCGGTGTCGGCGGCGGGTTCGGCGGGGGCGCCGAAGGGCCGCTCGCCCTGCCCCGTCGTCGCCGGTGCGGCCTGGTGGGGGCCGGCCACGGGCTCCCGCGACTCCGGGTCACCCGCGGCGCCGCTGCCCCTCTTGAAACGTCCCTGCACTGGCGTCGCAACCTCTGGACCGGGCGCCCTTCCCCGCCGGTGCGGAGATAGGGCGGTGTCGAGTTTTTCCGTGGCATTCCAGCACAGCGGGGGAAGTCCAACAAGGGCCGTTACGACACGGTGTCCTGGGCCACCCTCCGCGCGCGGCGTCTCACGTTCCGTGGTGCATCGGCCGGGGAATACGGTCCTTTTCGGACACTTGACGCGAGCGGGTCAATGAACGTCAAGATCGACTTGTGCGCGGAATGTCCGGGATATCCCCAATGGCGCATTCCGGCATTGGTCCGGAATCGTCACCTCCGCCCCCTTTGGTCCGACAATTGTGAGCAAAATCACAGTCGAATGTGTAGCTTCGGTCACGGCCGCTGTGGAATGGGCTCCCTAACCTGGCAGGGTTGATCTGAGCCTGCCCAGTTGCGGGCCCGCGCAAAAGCGCAAAAATCCGTTCGAGCGAAACAGGGGTGCTGACGCACATGTCCGACACGACCGAGCAGGCCACCGGCGCCACCCCGAGCACCGGCTCCACGGCCAACCCGCGCCGCACCACCCTGGCCTCCGTCGCGGACTTCTCCGAGCTGCCCGGCTCCGCCGCCCCCCGCACCCCGCGCGCCTACGCCGCCACCCTCCCGGCCAGCACGGCCAACCCGCGCCGCACCGTCCGCTGACCGCCGCCCCGGCCCCCCGCCTGCGGCGGGCGCGGTCGCCGCGCCGATAACCTGGTGGCACGAGCCGGGCCCGGTACTGCGGGCCCGGCCACCGTCCGGGAGCGTCCGGGCGGCCGACGAACCGAGAGGTTGCAGGGCTGTGCGTATCGCCAGGTTCTCCGTCCGTGAAGGGAGCCCCGCGGCGGGCTCGGTCTCCTTCGGCATCATCGAGGGGGACGCCGCGCAACCCGACTCGCTGGTGGTGCACACCCTGGCCGGCCACCCCTTCGGCACCCCGCAGCCGACCGGCGAGACCCACCGCCTGCAGGACGTCCGGCTGCTGGCCCCGATGCTCCCCAGCAAGATCGTCGCGGTCGGCCGCAACTACGCCGCGCACGCCGCCGAGCTGGGCAACGAGGTCCCCGCCGTCCCGCTGACGTTCTTTAAGCCCTCCACCGCCGTCATCGGCCCCACCGAGTCGATCGCCTACCCGCCGTTCTCCGCGGACGTCCAGTACGAGGCCGAACTCGCCGTGGTGATCGGCCGGATGTGCCGGGAGGTGCCGCTGGAGCGCGTCCCCGAGGTGGTCTTCGGCTACACCTGCGCCAACGACGTCACCGCCCGCGACGTGCAGCAGCGCGAGGGCCAGTGGGCCCGCGCCAAGGGCTTCGACACCTCCTGCCCGCTCGGCCCGTGGATCGAGACCGACCTCGACCCCGCCGACCTGGCCGTCACCTGCACCGTCAACGGCGAGCTCCGCCAGGCCGGCCGGACCTCCCAGATGGTCCGCTCGGTCGCCGAGCTGATCGTGCACGTCTCCGAGGCGATGACCCTGCTCCCGGGCGACGTCATCCTCACCGGCACCCCCGCCGGCGTCGGCCCCCTGAACATCGGCGACGAGGTCGCCGTCTCCGTCGAAGGCATCGGCACCCTCTCCAACAAGGTCGTCAAGCGATGAAGGAAGCAGCGAGCGTGACTAGTGCAGACAACAGCGGCTCCGCCGCGGGGAAGAACCCCGACGTGCGGGTCCGCTTCTGCCCCTCCCCGACCGGCAACCCGCACGTCGGACTGGTCCGCACCGCCCTGTTCAACTGGGCCTACGCCCGGCACAACGGCGGCACCCTGGTGTTCCGGATCGAGGACACCGACGCGGCCCGCGACTCCGAGGAGTCGTACCGGCAGCTGCTCGACGCGATGCGCTGGCTCGGCTTCGACTGGAACGAGGGCCCCGAGGTCGGCGGCCCGCACGCCCCCTACCGCCAGTCGCAGCGGATGGACGTCTACGCCGACGTCGCCGAGCGGCTGCGCGCGGCCGGCCACGCCTACCCCTGCTACTGCACCACCGAGGAGCTCGACGCCCGCCGCGAGGCCGCCCGCGCCGCCGGCCGGCCCTCCGGCTACGACGGCCACTGCCGCGACCTGACCGCCGACCAGGTCGCCGTGTACGAGCAGGAGGGCCGGCAGCCGATCCTCCGCTTCCGGATGCCCGACACCACCCTCGCCTTCGACGACCTGGTCCGCGGCCCGATCTCCTTCGACCCGAAGGACGTCCCCGACTACGGCATCGTCCGGGCCAACGGCGCCCCGCTGTACACCCTGGTCAACCCGGTCGACGACGCCCTGATGGAGATCACCCACGTCCTGCGCGGCGAGGACCTGCTCTCCTCGACGCCCCGTCAGATCGCCCTGTACGCCGCCCTGGCCGACATCGGCGTCGGCAACGGCACCACCCCGCGCTTCGGCCACCTGCCGTACGTGATGGGCGAGGGCAACAAGAAGCTCTCCAAGCGCGACCCGCAGGCCTCGCTCAACCTCTACCGCGAGCGCGGCTTCCTCCCCGAGGGCCTGCTCAACTACCTGGCCCTGCTGGGCTGGTCGCTCGCCGAGGACCGCGACATCTTCGACACCGACGAGATGGTCGCCGCCTTCGACCTCGCCGACGTCAACGGCAACCCGGCCCGCTTCGACCTCAAGAAGGCCGAGCACATCAACGCCGAGCACGTCCGCCGCCTCGCCCCCGAGGAGTTCGTCAAGCGCCTGGTGCCCTACCTCCAGGCCCCCGGCCTGCTCCCGGCCGAGCCCACCGCCGAGCAGCTCGACCTGCTGGCGAAGGTCGCCCCGCTCACCCAGGAGCGGATGGTGGTCCTCTCCGAGATCGTCACCATGGCCGGCTTCCTGTTCGTCGCCCCCGCGGACTTCGCCGTCGACCCCGAGGACGCCGCCAAGGTCCTCACCGCCGACGCCCGCCCGGTGCTGGAGGCCGCGGTCGAGGCGCTCACCGCGCTGCCCGACTTCACCCCCGAGCCGATCCAGGCCGCGCTGCGCGCCGCCCTGGTCGACGGCCTGGGCATCAAGCCGAAGTTCGCCTTCACCCCGCTGCGGGTGGCGGTGACCGGGCGCCGGGTCTCCCCGCCGCTGTTCGAGTCGATGGAACTGCTCGGCCGCGAGGAGACGCTGCGCCGGCTGCTCTCCGCCCTGGAGCTCCTGCCGGCCTCCTGAGCCGGCCCCCGAGCCGGAACCGGCCCTCCCCGGGCCGACCGCCGGACACCCGCGGGGCACCTGCGGGCCGTGTCGCTGACCTGGCCCGCAGGTGTCCGGCGCGCTGCCTGCGGTTATCGATTTTGGAGCGGGGCGGGGCGTCGGGTAATGTTCTTTCTGCGCCGCCCGGGCAGGGAGGCGCAGGACACCGAGGAAGACCCCGCAGAGGGGTTGAACTCTGGTGGGGTATGGTGTAATTGGCAGCACGACTGATTCTGGTTCAGTTAGTCTAGGTTCGAGTCCTGGTACCCCAGCGCAGTATCACTGCAGGTAAGCCCCCGTTGTGTAGTGGCCTAGCACGCCGCCCTCTCAAGGCGGTAGCGCCGGTTCGAATCCGGTCGGGGGTAC
>NZ_QLLT01000056.1 GCF_003259315.1 Kitasatospora sp. SolWspMP-SS2h
AGTGCGCGATACTGGGATTGAACCAGTGACCCCTACCGTGTCAAGGTAGTGCTCTCCCGCTGAGCTAATCGCGCGGGGAGGGCGCCCGGTCGGGACCGGACGACACCTCTCGGAGGTGGAGACGGGATTTGAACCCGTGTACACGGCTTTGCAGGCCGTTGCCTCGCCTCTCGGCCACTCCACCAGGCAACACTTCTGAACTTCTGAACTCCCGAAGAACGATCTTACCCGTTCTCCGTCGAGCGGACGACGAGATTCGAACTCGCGACCCTCACCTTGGCAAGGTGATGCTCTACCAACTGAGCCACGTCCGCCTGTCGGCCCGGGGGCTTCCCCGGTTCTCCCGGCGGCGCTCCCTGGCGACGTGTTGAACTCTAGCGGATTCCCGGCCCAGCTGAAAAATCCGTTCCCGCAGCGTGGCGCGGGGGTGGCTGCCGCACGTCGAACCGTCCGGCCCGCCCCCGACGCCTCCCCGGGCCCCCGACCTAGACTTTCCGGTACCGGGGCGATCCCCCGGGACCCGTCCCGCGCCCGCGCGGACCGGCGCCGCGACAGCCTCGGCACCGGCGGCGGGCAGCACCGAAATCCGCGCAGGAGAACCGTGTCCCGCCGCACCGCACCCCTCAGCCCCGAGCAGCCGATGGCCCGCTTCGCCGGCCGGCTCGCCACCGGCCTGCGCGACGTCACCCACGACCCGGCCGCCCTCGAACACGGCGGGTTCTGGGCCGTCGTCCACGACTTCGAAGGCCGGCTCACCTGCGCCCGGTTCGCCGACGTCCGCCCCGACCCGGCCCCGCCCGCCACCGACCGCTGGCACGGCCCCGCCCCCGCGTCCTGGCGCAGCTCCCTCGACGCCGACGCCTACCGGGCCGGAGTCCGCCGCATCCGCGAGCACATCGCCGCCGGCGAGGTCTACCAGGCCAACCTCTGCCGGGTGTTGAGCGCCCCGCTGCCCGACCCCGCACGCACCGACATCGACGCCCTCACCGGCCTGCTCGCCGCCCACAACCCCGCCCCCCACGCCGGAACGGTCCGCCTCCCCGGGCACGGCGTCGAGATCGCCACCGCCTCGCCCGAGCTCTACCTCGCCCGCCGCGGCCGCACCGTCCGCTCCGGCCCGATCAAGGGCACCGGCCGCACCGAGGCCGACCTGCTCGACAAGGACCACGCCGAGAACGTGATGATCGTCGACCTGGTCCGCAACGACCTCGGCCGGGTCTGCGAGACCGGCACCGTCACCGTCCCCGACCTGTGCGCCGTCGAGAAGCACCCCGGCCTGGTCCACCTGGTCTCCACCGTCGAGGGCACCCTGCGCCCCGACGCCGGCTGGGCCGAGCTGTTCGCCGCCACCTTCCCTCCCGGCTCCGTCACCGGCGCCCCCAAGAGCAGCGCCCTGCGGATCATCCACGCCCTGGAGACCGCCCCCCGCGGCCCCTACTGCGGCGCCGTCGGCTGGGTCGACGCCGACCGCGGCGAAGCCGAACTCGCCGTCGGCATCCGCACCTTCTGGATCGAACGCCCCCCGACCGGCGCCCCCGTCCTCCGGTTCGGCACCGGCGCCGGAATCACCTGGGACTCCGACCCCGACCGCGAATGGCAGGAGACCGAACTCAAAGCCGCCAGGCTGGTAGCGATAGCCTCCACCGGCACCCCCGACTGATCCCCGCAAGGAGCACCACGCCGATGATCTGGGTCAACGGACACCTCACCGCCGAGGACGACGCCGCACTCTCCGTCCTCGACCACGGACTCACCGTCGGCGACGGCGTCTTCGAAACGGTCAAGGCCGAGCACGGCGAACTCTTCGCCCCCACCCGGCACCTCGACCGCCTCACCCGCTCCGCCCGCGGCCTCGGCCTGCCCGACCCCGACCACGACCTGGTCCGCGAGGCCTGCGCCGCCGTCCTCGCCGCCAAGCCGCTGCCGCTCGGCCGCCTCCGCATCACCTACACCGGCGGCACCTCACCGCTCGGCTCCGAACGCGGCACCGCGGGCCCCAGCCTGATCGTCGCCCTCGGCAGCGCCACGCCCCGCCCCGACACCACCGCCGTCGTCACCGTGCCCTGGCGCCGCAACGAGCACTCCGCCGTCGCCGGACTCAAGACCACCTCCTACGCCGAGAACGTCATCGCCCTCGCCGCCGCCCACCGCGCCGGCGCCAGCGAGGCCCTCCTCGCCAACACCGCCGGACAACTCTGCGAAGGCACCGGCTCCAACGTCTTCCTCGTCCTCGACGGCCGCCTCCTCACCCCCACCCTCGCCTCCGGCTGCCTGGCCGGCATCACCCGCCGGCTCGTCCTCGACTGGACCGGCGCCGAAGAGGCCGACGTCCCCCTCGACGCCCTCCACCAGGCCGAAGAGGTCTTCCTGACCTCCACCCTCCGCGACGTCCAGGCCGTCACCCGCGTCGACGGCCGCGAGCTGCCGGGCGTGGGCCCGGTGACCCGCAAGGCGATGGAGGTCTTCGCGGAGCGCGCCGGGCGGGACCGCGACCCGGTCTGAGGGCGGCGCCGGGGGCGGGGGTAGAAGAGCGGCAGGGGCGGGAAAGGGAGACGGCATGACCACCACGTTGCGGCCCGACGGGCCCGAGGAGGCGGGTGTCGGCGGCGGGCGGACGCGGCGCTGGCACATCATGGTGAACGGGCGGCGGGCGGGGGGCCTGCGGACCAACGCGTGGGCCCGCAGCGGGCGGTACCCGGGGGAGGTCTGCGAGCTGGAGGTCGCCGAGGCGGACCGCCGCCGGGGGCGCGCCACCGTCGCGGTGCTGGCCGCCGAGGAGGTGCTCCGGTCCTGGGGGTGCGTCCGGGCCCAGGTCATCGTCCCGGCCGGGACCCCCGTCGCCCTGCACCTCGCACAGGCCCTCGGCTACACCGAGCAGATGCGCAACCTCGGCAAGGACCTCGACCGAGTCCCGCCGCAGACAAGCGGGTTGACGGACCGTCCGATGACCCCCGAGGAGTACCCGGCCTGGCAGGAGGTCTCCATCGCCGGCTACCGCCAGGACCTGATCTCCGCCGGTCTCGACCCCGACGAGGCCACCGCCCGCGCCGAGGGCGACCACCGCCGGGCCCTCCCGGTCGGCCTCTCCACCGTCGGCACCGTGCTGCGCCGCCTGCTGGACGCCGACGGCCGCGTCCTCGGCACGATCTGGGTCACCCTCCACCAGGACCGGCTGCCCGACGGCAGCCCGCTCGCCTGGGTGCTGCTGGTCGAGGTCGCCGCCGAGCACCGCGGCCGGGGCCACGGCCGCGCCCTGATGCGCATCGCCGAACGCGAGTGCCTGCGGGCCGGGGTCCGCCACCTCGGCCTGAACGTGTTCCGCGACAACGCGGTGGCGATCGGGCTCTACGAGTCGCTCGGCTACCGGACCACCCGGCACGTGCTCAGCAAACCCCTGCTCTGACCGCCCGCCCCGCCCCCGCCGCCCCGCCGTCGGACCGCCTCAGCCGTTCAGCAGCTCGACGATCCGCTCCCGCAGCCCGTCCTGCGACTGCCCGCCGTCCAGCCGCTTCCCGGCCACCACGTACGTCGGCGTCCCCTTGACGCCGATCGCCCGCCCCTCGGCCACGTCCGAGTCGACCCAGAGCATGTGCCGGCCGTCGATCAGCGCGGTGTCCACCTCGTCCGCGTCCACCCCGACCGCGCCGGCGATCTCCACCAGCACCGCGGGCCCGCCGCGCTCGACGTCCTCCAGCCGTGCCAGCACGGCCTCCGCGAACTCCCAGCCGCGCCCCTGCTCGAACGCCTCCGCCGCCGCCTCGGCCGCCGGGTACGCGTACTTGTGCTTCTCCAGCGGGAAGTGCCGCAGCTCGACGGTCAGCGCGTCACCGAACCGCTCCCGCAGCGCCCGGACGTCGTCCAGCGCGGTACGGCAGTCGGGGCACAGCAGGTCGCACCAGAACTCGACACGGGGCAGCGAGGAATCACTCATGCCGCCCAGTCTCCCAGGTCGCGGACGGCCCGCCGACCCCCGCCCGCCCGTCCCGCCGCCTCAGCGGCCCGCGGCCGACACCGCCCCGGCGGCCGGCCCGGCCTCCGCCACCGCCTCCGCCGAGCGCTGCCGGGCCCGGTACGCGGCGACGTGCAGCCGGTTGCCGCAGGTGCGGCTGTCGCAGTAGCGGCGCGAACGGTTGCGGGACAGGTCGACGAAGACCCGGGCGCAGCTCGGCGCCTCGCAGCGGCGCAGCCGCTCCAGCTCGCCCGCCATCACGATGAACGCCAGCGCCATGCCCAGTTCGGCGGCCAGGTGCCGGCCGATCGCGGCGTGCGGGGCGAAGTAGTGGATGTGCCAGCCGTGGTGGTCGTGGTTGGTCAGCCGGGGCGTGGTGCCGGCCTCCGCGACCAGGGTGTTCACCAGCTCGGCGGCCCGCTCGACCGACCCGGCCGAGAACACCTCGCCGAGCCGGGCGCGCAGCTCGTGCACGGCGGCCAGGTCCGCCGGGCCGAGCGAGTCGATCTCGCTGATCTCCTGCCGGACCACGAACGCGCTCAGCGCCGCCACGTCGGGCAGCCGTTCGCTGCCGCACGCCTCCGGCGCCGTGTTCAGCAGCTCCACCAGGATGCTCAGCGCGCACTCGGTGTCATGGGTGATCAGCACGTGGGGGCTCCTCACGCGGCGCCGGCCCCGGGGCCGGCGCGTCGGTCATCGCGCGCCGACTCTACCGGCCCGGGCCGCCCCCGGACCGGGACGCGGGCGGTACGTGACCGGGCCGATACGTGGCGCCGCCGGACCCGGCACGGCCGGCCGGGGCCTGGTGCGGGGGCGGCCCGGGACGTGACTGGGCCCCGGACGTCCGCTCCGGTGGGAGAGGACGCCCGGGGCCGGACCCCGAGGCCGCCGTGGCGGCTGCGAGCTGCGACCGTGCCCCCGAGTAGGACGGTGCGCATCGAGGCGTTCCCGCCGCCGCGCGACGGCGGGCCGTACTCGTTCGGGGGTCAGTTCTCGGCGAGGATGTGGGACAGCTCCCGGTCGAGGTCGAAGTGACGGTGTTCGGTGCCGGGGGGCACCGCGGCGTCCGTCCGCTTGAGGAAGGACTCAAGCGCCCGGGCCGGGGCCTCCAGCAGGGCCTCTCCTTCCGGAGAGCTCAGGGCGATGCAAACCACGCCTTGACCGTGGCTGCGGGACGGCCACACCCGGACGTCGCCGGTACCGGTCGGTCGGTGCAGCCCCTCCGCGAGGAGGTCGCGGGCGAACACCCACTCCACGGTCTCGTCGGCTCCGGTGTGGAACGTCGCGTGCACGGCATAGGGGTCGGCAGTGTCATAGCGCAGGCCCGCGGGGACGGGCAGTGACGACTCGCTGGACACGATGAGGCGCAGGTGCAGCTCGCAGCTGACCGTGGTGTTCATAAGCGCCATGGCCTTTCGCTCAGTGTGCGCTCGGGGAATCGCACGTCGGCGAACGGACCATCCCACCTGAAAGCCCGCTGTAAACCCGTCTGTCCCGATTCCGGTGCGAGTCGTACCCCTTCCGGCGCATTGCGGAATCCCCCGGCCGCGCCGGCCGTCCGGGCGGCGGGCCGGTAACGGCAGGGCATTACCGGCGGTCGCACCGGGCGGGCCGCGGCGGGACTGGAGGAACCCACGAACCCGGCCCGGCGGACCCCGGTCGGCTCCGCCCGGCGGCCCCGGCCGGCCGACCGCGCCGACCGCCCGGACCGGGGACGTCACCCGGCGCGGCCGACCGGGGCCGCCGACCGGTGCCGTCGGCCGACGCCGCTGGTCGGGCGCGACGGTCGGGGGTGCGCCCCGGAGGGCCGGGGTGCGGGCGAGTCGCGGGGCGGGCGCGGTGGCGGCGAGGGTGTTCGGAGCACCCGTGCGGATGGGGTAATGTTTTCCCTGCACCCGGGCGATTAGCTCAGCGGGAGAGCACTTCGTTCACACCGAAGGGGTCACTGGTTCGATCCCAGTATCGCCCACCG
>NZ_QLLT01000057.1 GCF_003259315.1 Kitasatospora sp. SolWspMP-SS2h
CCGGCGTACATGACGGCGATCTTGTCCGCGACGTCGGCGACCACGCCGAGGTCGTGGGTGATCAGGATCAGGCCCATGTGGTACTCGGCCTGGAGGTCGGCGAGCAGGTCCATCACCTGGGCCTGGACGGTGACGTCCAGTGCGGTGGTCGGCTCGTCGGCGATGATCAGGTCGGGTTCCAGGGCCAGCGCCATCGCGATCATGATGCGCTGGCGCATGCCGCCGGAGAACTGGTGCGGGTAGTCGTTGACCCGCTCCTTGGCGGCGGGGATGCGGACCCGGTCCATCAGCTCGACGGCCTTGGCCTTGGCGTCCTTGCGGCTGTCGCCGCGGTGCTTGCGGTACATCTCGCCGAGCTGGTAGCCGACCGTGAGCACCGGGTTGAGCGAGGAGAGCGCGTCCTGGAAGATCATCGCGATCTTCTGCCCGCGGATCTTGCGGCGCTCGTCCTTCGGCATCTTCAGCATGTCCCGGCCGCGGAAGAGGATCTCCCCCTGCGGGATGCTGGCCGGCGGCATGTCGAGGATGCCCATGACGGCCTGCGCGGTGACGGACTTGCCGGAGCCGGACTCGCCCAGCACGGCCAGCGTCTCGCCCGCGCTGACGGTGTAGTTGACGCCGTTGACGGCCTTGGCGACGCCGTCCCGGGTCTTGAACTCGACGTGCAGGTCCTTCACGTCCAGCAGCGGCCCGTCGAAGGGTTCCTCGCGGGCGGGTCGGGCCTGGTCGGCGACGGTGCTCATGTGCCTTTCCCCTCGCTCAGCGCAGCTTCGGATCGAGGGCGTCGCGCACCGCGTCGCCCAGCATGATGAAGGCCAGCACGGTGACGGAGAGCGCGGCGGCCGGGAAGAACAGGGCGAACGGGGCCTGGCGGATCACCTTCTGCGCGGAGGAGATGTCCACGCCCCAGGAGATGGTCGGGTCCTGGAGGCCGATGCCGAGGAAGCTCAGCGTGGCCTCCGCGGTGATGTAGCCGCCCAGCGCGATGGTCGCCACCACGATCACCGGGGCGAGCGCGTTCGGCAGGATGTGGCGGAACATCAGCCGCCCCGTCCCGGCGCCCAGCGCCCGTCCGGCGACCACGTAGTCGGACTGCTTGACGGTGATCACCGAGCCGCGCATCACGCGGGCCAGCTGGGTCCAGCCGAGCACCGCCAGCGCGATCACCACCGACCACACGTTGCGGGTGGTGAACGCGTTCAGCAGCACCAGCGCGCCGAGCAGCAGCGGGATGCCGAAGAAGATGTCGGTGAGCCGGGAGAGCACGGCGTCGATCCAGCCGCCGAAGTACCCGGCGGTCATCCCGGCCAGCCCGCCGAGCACGGTCACCGCGAGGGTGACGCAGATGCCGACCGTGATCGAGGCCCGCGCGCCGTAGAGCACCCGGGCGTAGATCGAGCGGCCCTGGCCGTCGTAGCCGAACCAGCCGGCCCCGAAGAAGTCGGTGTAGTCGGGCTTGCGCAGGTAGTCGTGGGTCAGGTCGGAGGCCCGCGGGTCGGCGTCGGTGAACAGCCCGGGGAAGATCGCGATGATGACCAGCAGCAGGATCAGCAGGGCGGAGACGATGAAGGTCGGCCGCTTGCGCAGGTCCCGCCAGGCGTCGCCCCACAGGCTGCGGGCCTGTTCCCGCTTGGCCGGGTCTGGCTCGATCAGCGTCTCCTGCTCGACGGCCAGTCCCTGCTGTCCGACGTAGTCCAGGTGGTCGCTGTCGGTGGGCTGGATGTTCCGCAGCGGGTCGTGCTCGTCGGGGATGTCCCCGTTCCGGTCAGGCATAGCGGATCCTCGGGTCCAGGACGGCGTACAGCAGGTCGACGACCAGGCTGGCGACCAGGTACACCAGCACCAGCACGGTGACGATGCCGACCACCGTCGGGCCTTCCTTCTGGTTGATCGCCTTGTAGAGGACGTTGCCGACACCGGCGATGTTGAAGATGCCCTCGGTGACGATCGCGCCGCCCATCAGCGCCCCGAGGTCGGTGCCCAGGAAGGTCACCACCGGGATCAGCGAGTTGCGCAGCAGGTGCCGCCCGATGATGGTGTGCCGCGGCAGGCCCTTGGCCACCGCGGTGCGCATGTAGTCGGCGCGCAGGTTCTCACCGATCGAGGTGCGGGTGAGCCGGGCCACGTACGCCAGGGACAGGGAGGCCAGCACCAGGCCCGGCAGGATCAACTGGCTGATGTCCCGGGGGTCCTGGACGGTCGCCGTCACCCAGCCCAGGTTGATCGCGAAGATCGTCTGGGCGATGTAGCCGAGCACGAAGACCGGGATCGAGATGACGATCAGCGTGACCAGCAGCACCAGGGTGTCGGCGACGCTGCCGCGGTAGAGGCCGGCGATCAGGCCCAGCGGGAGGCCGATCACGATCTCGAAGAAGAAGGCGACCAGGGCGAGCCGGATGGTGACCGGGAAGGCGTCCGCCATGATCTCGGAGACCGGGCGGCCGGTGAAGCTGGTGCCGAAGTCCAGGTGGAAGATGTTGTTCATGTAGTGCAGGTACTGCTTCCACAGCGGCTGGTCGAGGTAGTACTGGTGCCGCAGGTTGGCCACGGTCGCCGGGTCGGCCGCCTTGTCGCCGAACATCGCGGCGACCGGGTCGCCCGGCAGGCTGTACACCATCAGGAAGATCAGCAGCGTGGCCCCGAAGAACACCGGGATCATCTGGAGCACGCGGCGTAGCACGTAACGGCCCATGGGAGCCCTCCCTCCGAAGGGGTGACGTAGTACCGGAGCCCCGCCCTCCGTGCGGGGAGGACGGGGCCGGCGCGGGCACGGTCAGCCCTTGACCTCGACCTGGGTCCAGGCCGGGTTGCCGAAGGAGTCGAACGCGACGTTCTGGACCTTGGTGGAGTAGCCGGAGTTGGTCCGGTAGTACCAGAGCGGGATGGCCGGCATGTCGACCGCCAGCTGCTCCTCGGCCTTCTGGTAGCCGGTCGCGGTGTCCTGGATCGAGGCGGCCTGGTCGGCCTCGTTGGCGAGCTTGTCGAACTCCGGGCTGGAGTAGCCGAAGTCGTTGGAGGCGGCGCCGGTCTTGTAGACGTCGGCCAGGAAGTTGGCGTTCAGCGGGTAGTCCTGCACCCAGCCGGTGCGGAACAGGCCGTTGATCTGGTGCCCGGTGATCGCCGCGCGGGCGGTCTTGAAGTCGGTCTTCGGGTCGCCGCTGCAATCCACCCCGGTCGCCTGCCGGATCGAGTTGCAGACCGCGTCCACCCACTCCTTGTGGCCGCCGTCCGCGTTGTACGTGATCTTGACGGCGTTGCCGGGGACGCCGCCGCCCTCGGTGATCATCTGCTTCGCCTTGTCCGGGTTGTACGTGCAGTAGTCCCCGCAGGTACCGGACTTGTAACCCTCGACGCCCTCGGCGACCCAGGCGGTGGCCGACTTGCGCGAGCCCTGGAGCACCGTCTTGGTGATGGTGTCCCGGTCGATCGCCATCGACAGGCCCTGCCGGACCTTGGCCTTGTCCTGGCCCTGCCAGTCGGCCTGGTAGAGGGTGAAGCCGATGTTCTGGATCGCGCCCTGCGGGGAGTCGATCGCCCGGTCGCCGAGGTCGTTCTTGTAGTTCGCCAGCGCCGACGGCGGCACCTGGTCCATCACGTCCAGGTTGTTCGACTGCAGGTCCGCGTAGGCGGCCTCGGCGGTGGTGTACATCTTGAAGACGACGCCGCCGTTCTTCGGCTTGTCCACGCCCTGGTAGTTGGCGAAGGTCTTGGTGACCACCTGCGAGTTGTGGTCCCAGCTGACGAACTCGTAGGGGCCGTTGCCCACCGGCTTCTGCCCGTAGCCCGCCGGGTCCTTGAAGAACCCCTCCGGGAGCGGCGAGAAGGCCACGTACCCCAGCTTGTACGGGAAGTACGAGACCTTGTTGTAGAGCTTGATGGTGAAGTGGGTGTCGTCCTGGACGGTCAGGCCGGACATCTTGTCGGTGGTCGGCGAGCCGCTGTCCGGGTGGACGTCCTTGTAGCCCTCGATGTCCCCGAACCAGGAGCTGTTGATCTGGTTGTTGCCGGTGTTCGCCGCCCAGTTCCAGGCGTCCACGAAGCTCTTCGCGGTCACCGGCGTCCCGTCGTGGAAGGTCCAGCCCGACTTGAGCGTCACGTTGTAGGTCTGCGAGTCGCTGGTGTCGATCGAGTCGGCGACCTGCATCCGCAGCTTGCCGTTGGACGGGTCGTAGTCGGCCAGGCCCTTGAACAGGTTCTGCACGATGCGTCCGCCGCCGGTCTCGTTGGCGTTGGCCGGCTGCAGCGGGTTCTGCGGCTCGCTGCTCTGGTACGTGAACGTCTTGCTGGTGTCGGACGAACCGCTGCCGGAGCCGCTGCCACTACTGCCACAGCCCGTGGCCACCAGGGCCACGGACGTCGCACTGACCAGGGCCCAGCGCACGCGGGTGCCTGCAGGCATGGAGCTTCCTCCTCAGGGGGGTAAGACGCATCTCACCTCATGAGAAGGGCCGGGCCGCGGCGACGCGACCGCAGTAGGGCCGGACGGGGGAGGAACGCGGAGGGGGCACCGGGAGTGTCTCCCGGTGCCCCCTCGCGGTGGCCGCGGCCGGCTCACGCCGCGGCGGTCTCGCGCTCCGACGCGAAGTGGCAGGCCGACTCGTGCCGGGCGCCGGGGGCCGGCAGCTCCGGGACGGCGAGCAGCGGGACCTCGGTGGCGCAGCGCTCCTCCGCCTTCCAGCAGCGAGTGCGGAAGCGGCACCCGGAGGGCGGGTTGGCCGGGGAGGGGATGTCCCCGGAGAGGATGATCCGCTCGCGGTTCTCGCGGTCCGCCGGGTCCGGCACCGGCACCGCGGAGAGCAGCGCCTGGGTGTAGGGGTGGGTGGCGTGGTCGTAGATCTCCAGGTCGGTGCCGATCTCGACCATCTTGCCGAGGTACATCACGCCGACCCGGTCGGAGATGTGCCGGACGATGGAGAGGTCGTGCGCGATGAACATGTAGGAGAGCTCGAAGTCCTGCTGGAGCTGCTCCAGCAGGTTGATCACCTGGGCCTGCACCGAGACGTCCAGCGCGGAGACCGGCTCGTCGCAGATGATGACCTCCGGCTTGAGGGCGAGGCCGCGGGCGATGCCGATGCGCTGGCGCTGGCCGCCGGAGAACTGGTGCGGGTACCGGTTGATGTACTCCGGGTTGAGCCCGACCACGTCCAGCAGGTCCTGCACCGCCTTGCGGCGGTCGCCCTTGGGCGCCACCTCCGGGTGGATCTCGTACGGCTCGCCGATGATGTCGCCGACCGTCATCCGCGGGTTCAGCGAGGTGTACGGGTCCTGGAACACCATCTGGATGTTGCGGCGCACCGCCTTGAGCGCGGC
>NZ_QLLT01000058.1 GCF_003259315.1 Kitasatospora sp. SolWspMP-SS2h
GGACTCGATCGCCGGCCAGACCCTCATCGAACGAATCGCCTCAGAGCATCCCGCGGCCCGAAAGACCTGGGTCGACGGCGGCTACCGCCAGCACCTCGTCGAACACGCCGCCACCCTGGGGATCGACATGCACATCGTCCGCCGCGACCCCGCCACCAGGGGCTTCGCTGTCCTGCCGCAGCGGTGGACCGTCGAGAGAACGCTCGGCTGGCTCATGAACCACCGCCGCCTGGCCCGCGACTACGAAGCACACGCGCACCGCTCCGAAGCCATGATCCACGTCGCGATGATCAACCTCATGACCCGCAGACTCACCGGCGAGAGCACCCCGACATGGCGTGGCACATGAACCACCACCAGCCCGACAATTCGGGACTAAACAACGGGATGAAACGCCCTCTGAGCTTGTTCTTTAACCTCTTCGACGTTCTGCGGTTGGGTCCGATCAGAGCTTCAGCGGCCCGTAGGTGCCGTTCTGGAAGATGAAGATGGTCGGCTCGGCGTCGTACTCCTCGCGGAAGTACCCGCCGTAGCCAGGTTCTTCGACGTGCGGCGCAACCAGGTCCAGGATCGTGACAAGGTCGCCCATCTCGTCGTCGAGCCAGTAGTTGCGGCTGAACAGTCCCCATGCGTGAAGCTCGCTGCCGGCTGCGAAGCCCCGGGACTGGCGTCGCAGGGACGCGAAGTCTCCTCCGGGCAGGCGGCCGTCCGGGTCCGGGGCGAGCAGTGGATACGCGTGCTCTTCTGCGTCGAGCTCTGCCGGGTGCTCGGGGGTCAGACCGAGGTGCCATCGCAAGGCTGCCAGGACCGTTTCTGGCGTGTCGCCCCGAAGGAAGCAGGTGAAGACGACTTCGAAGTGGAGGCTCACGGGGCCGTATTCTGCCCGGCACGACCGACAGGCCCGGGACCGCTTCCTTGCGGTCTGGCCCGGTCACGTTCGATCAGGGTCTCCGTACGTCGGACGGTCTTGCCCACGTCGTAGTGGATGGCGGGCTGCTTGTTCTTCGAGCCGAGTGGTCGGCCTGGCCCCGGCCGTGATGGTTTCGGTGCACGGGCCGGACAGGGCAAGGCCGGGCGGAGGTTCCTGAACCCCGGCGGACCCGGGCCGGGGTGAGCCTGTTCGGTTCGAGGGGCCGCTCCCAGGGACGGCGGACGTCCTCGGCGAGGGGGCGGGCGAGGCGGAGCTGGGTGTGCGCGGTGATGATCAGCCAGGTCCACCGGTCCGCGGCCTGCGGGGTGCGGAGCTTCGGCCGGGTCCAGCCGAGCGTCTGCTTGATCATCCGGAAGGTGTGCTCCAGGTCGAATCTCCGAAGAAACGCCTGCCAGCGCAGGTCGGCGTCGGCGCTGGCCATGCCGGTGGCGGAGGACCATAGCCACAGCGGCAGCGGGTCTCCGCCGCCGGGCAGCCGGTCGACCTCCAGGCGGATCAACGTGCCCTCGATGATGGGGAGTTCACCGGCGTGGTCGATCCAGGCTGCGCGAGTGGTGAGGCGGGGGTGGATGCGGTCCCAGGCCATCGTCCGGGCAGTGCCGTAGCGGTCTGTGACCTGTGTGGTGGCAGCGTCCGGTTCGCCCCAGGTCTCCGGCTTGGCGAAGCGGAACTCCTTGCCGTGCTTGGGCGGGTGTCCGCCCTGGGGCGGTGAGATCCACGGCCTCGGCACGGGCTTGCGCATGACCCGGTCCGAGCGGAGACGGCCCAGAACCTCCACCGGCAGGCCGCCGAGCAAGTGGGCCATGCGCGGAGCGTCATAGCCGGCGTCGAAGACGACCAGGATGTCCGGATCACCCTCGCGCCACCGCCCGCCGGCGACCAGGTCCTCGACGACACGGCGGACCTGGATGGCGGTGACCTCGGCGACATCGTCCTCGGGACCGAGGCGGACCGCGTCCAGCAGCTGGCACCACGACGTGCGGCCGCTCTCCAGCGCGGCGACGAACGAGTACGGCCAGCCGGGGATCATCAGATGCTGGTCCCGGCCTCGGCCGTAGGTGTGGCAGAACAGCCGGTCCGGACTCGTCGGTGCGTCCGGCCGCAGCCAGTTGCTGACGTCCACGGCCAAAATGAGCCGCTCGTCGGCGGCCATGGGCTGCGGGAGCGCGGCCAGCGTGCGCCGCAGCCGTTCGACCTCGATACGGCCGCGGTTGAGAGCGTCGTAGAGCGCGCCGTGGCCGCGGCGGTGCTCGGCCAGCAGCGTTAGGTCAACCGGTGCCGTCACCGGCCCGTCCGCGCACAGCAGAGCGTCGGTGAGCTCGAACAGCTCATCACGCCGGACGGTCAGACATCCGTAGAAGTCCTCCCGGAAGTGTGACGCTTCCACGAACGGCTCCCGCCGGGCATCGTGATGCAGCAGACTCATTCCCCCACGGCCTTCGTGCTGGTCAGTGCGTCCTTGGTCGGAGCACAGGATCAGGCGAAGGCCGTGTCCACGTCTGGCGAACTCCCGGATGAGTGATCCCGTTCGAGGCATCGTTCGAGGTCAGACCATAAAGAACAAGCTGCGGCCGAGGAACGCGAGGGGGCGGTAGGGGTTGCGGGCGTTGCGCCGCAGTCCGGCGGCCCGGCCCGTTCCTTGCAGGGCTGTCGCTGTGGCGGGTCCGCCCTACTCGCCGGCGGCCGTCGCGACTGCCGGCACCGCCGGGGCGCCCGGCGCGAGGATGAATGGCATGTCGCCCAGCAGGCGGGTCAGCTCCGCTCGCAGTGCCGCCGAGTCCACGCCCGCCGCCGAGGTGGTGATCAGCATCCCGCCGTAGTCCTGCGCGGGCCCGAACCCGTAGACGGGGAAGTCGGTGAGGGTGCCCGCGGGCGCACTCGCCACGAGCAGGTCGGCGGCCCGGTCCAAGGTTGCCTTGCTGTAGCGGGAGAGGTAGTAGTCGATCCGGTCCAGCTCGATCCCCGAATCCGCGCTTTTGGCCGCGGCGGCCATCAGGCGGCCCTCGGCGAGATCGGTGACGCACAGCGCGACCCGGCCGGGCGGATAGTCCACGATCAGCGTCGCATACACGTCAGCATGGGCAGCGCTTCGTGCCTGCGTGCCGAGCGCCCGCGCGAGTTCGTCCGCTTGCATGGTGCCGCCTTGGGCCGCGCTTTCAGTGCCGGTGGGTGCGGGCTGAGTGTTCACGGACGTCAGCCACCTCGAGGAGGGGCAGTTCCGGGCGGAAGCGCCGCCCGAGCCGGCGTTGTCCACCTGCACCGCCTGCACGACGGTACTGTCGGCGGTACGGGAGTCCGAGGCCGAGCCGCACCCGACCGCCGACGCAAGCACCACCGCCGCACAGCCCAGCCCCAGCACCGCCCGATGCAGCGCGACCGCCCGCACCCCACCCCTACCATCCATACTCGTCATGCCGCTTCGACGCAGGCACAAGCCCGCGGGTTCCCAGCACTTCACCCTGCCAGGTGGACACGCTGATACCGGATCCACTTGATCCGCAGGAAGCAAGAGCACGCCGAGGGCGAACGCGGCCCCCACAGTCCAGGACACCCCGGCACCGCGCGCGCCCGGCCACCGGCCAGGAGTAGCCAGACGAACCCAGCCTGATGGCCGAACAGTGCCTGGCAGCGGTCCCGTACCTGGTCCTCGCGGTGGCTCTGGCCAGCGCCGACCTCGACTGAGCAAGCCAACACCCCCGCGTTCCTCCCCGGCCGTGACCGGCGACGGCCTGGGCCGGTTGAGCACCGGTGAACACCACCAGCACCCTCCACCCGATCCCGTCCGGCAACGAGCCGCAGCCCGGCGGCGACGACCGCGACTACGACGGCCTGGACGCCGAGGAACGCGAGGCCATCGCCGAGGCGGCCGGGGCGGGGGTCCGCGCCGCGGCCTGGATCCAGAGCTTGGCTGAGCGCCAGAGCGACGACAACAACCGCCGGTGCCTGGAGCGCTACGCCCGGGCGGTGGAGCGGATCCTGACCCGGGAGATCGTCCTCGACCGCAGCGGCCCACTGGAAGGCGAACTCCTCGACGAGCTGGACCCGGCCAACTTCATGATCGAGCCGTGGAACGCTACCGTGCCGATGGACCTGGCCCCGGCCGAGCAGGTCGCGCTGGCCGCGATCGGCGCCTGCGCCCCGGGCCTGCCGGTCAACTACGCCCTGGGCGCCGATCTGCCCCGCGTCATCGCGCTGGTCGGCCACGCCCTGAACATCGGCGGCGCGCCGGATCCCGCCGCCTAGGTCAGCGGCCGGCTTCCGGGTGGGTGCCGGGCTCGAAGACCACCGCGCCGGGGGCGTGGTGGTCGCGGAAGCCCTCGACCACCCGGACGCCGCGCGGGCCGAGCTCGGCGTAGGCGATCAAAGCGGGCCAGAAAGAGCCTCTCGACCTGCAATCCAACACGTTGACTTTCTGCCAGCTCTTGGAGAGTGCTTTGGCGATCATTTCGTATCGGCGGGTATGGACGATATGTCAATTGCCAGGTAGCCGGAATTGGTCGTAGCGATGAGCAGCCCATGAAGTTCCGTGAGTGCGTGAACTCGTTCCGCCAAATACAGGGTGCGAACTGTTGTGCTTACAGGGTCCAAGATTTGCACCGTCTGGTCGTCCTCTCCGAGAGTGGCCAGACGAGGCGTGCCGTCGGAGATGGTGAAAGCCACCATGGCCCTTACCCCATTGGCATGGTTATCGAAAATTTTTTGGGTGCGGGTGGTGGGGTCCCAGATCCGCACCTCCTGGTTGTTGTCGTTAATGGTGGCCAGAC
>NZ_QLLT01000059.1 GCF_003259315.1 Kitasatospora sp. SolWspMP-SS2h
CATCACCCTCGACGCCCGACGCCGCGACAGCGCCAAGAGCGCCCTCATCACCCTCGTCGAACACGCCCTCCTCGCCCGACTCCGATGAAGGCCCGACCCGGCCGGGGGCGCGCGCCAGGAATGGTTCGCGTCCCCCGGTAACAGTTCGGTAGGCATTTGCCGGGCCGGTCTGACCGTGCGTAGCCGCCCGAACCCGGTCCGCCCCAATGACCTTGAAGTTTGCGGGATTTCAACCAGTTATGTCCGTTTTCCACCCCTGGCGCTCGGGGCGGAGGGGCCGTTTGTCCGGCCCACCGGCTCGTGTTGGAATTCCAGCTACCCCGTAGGACCCACGCGGGCCGCGGCCCGCCGGGGGGTAGCCGCCGGATAGATCCATGGCCGCCAGTCGGTCGAGAGGTTGTTGTCGAGTGAGGCGTAAGCAGCCAGTCACCCCTCAGCGGCGCTCCGAGCCCCGCCAGCAGGACCCGGGTAGCGGCCCGACCACCGGTCAGTTCTCCGCGTTCACCGCGCCCGGGGAGCGCGAGCGCGCCGAGCAGGCCCGCCCCGCCGCCACCGAGCCGGCCGCGCGCCCCGGACCCGCCGAGGAGGCCCCGCGCCGCGGCGGCCGGTACGACTTCCTGTCCCCGCTGAACTGGCGCGTGCCGACCCGGCTGGTGGCCATCCTGGTCATCCCGGTCATCATCGCGCTGGTCTTCGGCGGCCTGCGCGTCAACACCTCGCTGGACGACTACAACCAGGCCGACCGGGCGGTGCGCATCGCCAACCTGGCCAGCGCCGCCACCAAACTGGCCGACGCGCTGGAGCAGGAGCGCGACGAGACCCTGGTGCCGCTGCTCGCCGGGCAGGGCGACCAGGGCGAGGTCAAGAAGCTCCGGGACAAGACCGACGAGGCCCTGAAGGGCTACAACGACGCGTTCCACGCGATCAAGGGCGACGCCACCATGGCGCGCCGCAACGACCAGTTCCAGGCGGCGGTGGCGTACCTGCCGCACCTGCGCGCCAACGCGTACAAGCCGGAGCTGTTCGCGACCGCGACCGCCAACGCCTACTCGCTGATCTTCGCGCCGCTGCTGGCGGTGGACAACTCGGTCGGCTTCGGCTCCACCAACGTCACCTCCAAGGGCCGCGCGATCTACGCGATGTCGCTGGCCAAGGCGTCCGCCTCGACCCAGCGCGCGCTGATGCTCCAGCTGCTCGTCGGCCTCGGCGTCGGCGGCGTGGACGGCCACGAGGGCGAGGACCTGATCCAGTCGCTGGTGGTCGCCTCCCGCCTGGAGCAGACCGCGCTCAGCGAGTTCAACACCGCCTCCGACGAGTCCGAGCTCAAGGTCTACTCGGACGCCCTGGTGGACCAGGCCACCGCCGACCAGCGCCTGCCGCTGCGGATGCCCGACGGCCACAGCCTGCCCACCATGGACGGCCTGCTCGCGGTCGGCATGTCCTACGCCGGCCAGCTGTCCAGCACCTCGGGCGGCGGCGACAACGCCGCCAAGATCATCGACCAGGTCGGCAGGGACGGCCTGACCCGCCCGCTGTGGGACCAGGCCACCAAGAGCCACATGAGCGCGCTGCGCTCCGCCGAGACCGACCTGCTCGGCCAGGTCGTCGGCGAGGCCCAGGGCATCAAGGACCGGGCCTTCACCGACTGGGTGCTCAACTCGCTGATCGTGGTCGCCTCGCTGGTGCTGGCCGGTCTGCTTACCGGCTACATCGCCCGCTCGATGATCCTCGGCATGCGGACCCTGAACACCGCCGCGCTCGACATCGCCAACCACCGCCTGCCGGAGCTGGTCGACAAGCTCTCCAAGACCGACCCGGAACGGGTCGACACCTCGGTCAGCCCGATCCCGCTGCACGGCCGGGACGAGATCGGCGAGGTCGCCCGCGCCTTCGACCAGGTCCACCAGCAGGCCGTCTCGCTGGCCGCCGAGCAGGCGCTGCTGCGAGGGAACGTCAACGCGATCTTCACCAACCTGTCGCGCCGCAGCCAGGGCCTGATCCAGCGCCAGCTGGCGCTGATCACCGACCTGGAGAACAACGAAGGCGACCCGGACCAGCTGGAGAACCTCTTCAAGCTGGACCACCTCGCGACCCGCATGCGCCGCAACGGCGAGAACCTCCTCGTCCTCGCGGGCGAGGAGCCCGGCCGCCGCTGGAACACCCCGGTGCCGCTGGTCGACGTGCTGCGCGCCGCGGCCTCCGAGGTGGAGCACTACGAGCGGATCGAACTGGCCGGCATCCCCGAGGCCGACGTGGTCGGCCCCGCCGTGACCGACCTCGTCCACCTGCTCGCCGAGCTGCTGGAGAACGCCACCTCGTTCTCCTCCCCGCAGACCCGGGTGCTGGTCAACGCGACCCGGCTGCCGGACGGCCGGGTGCTGGTCGAGATCCACGACAAGGGCATCGGCCTGACCGCCGAGGACTTCGCCGAGATCAACGAGAAGCTGGCCGAGCCGCCCACCGTCGACGCCACCATCTCCCGCCGGATGGGCCTGTTCGTGGTCGGCCGGCTGTCCCAGCGGCACGACATCCGGGTGCAGCTGCGCCCCTCCGGCGAGTCGGCCGGCACCACCTCGCTGGTCATGCTGCCGCAGCAGCTCACCCAGCTGGGCATGACGGCGCCGGAGCCGCAGGCCGAGGAGTTCACGGTCTCCCGGATCTTCGCCGAGCAGGAGCCGGCCGCCGAGTGGGCCTTCGAGGGCCAGGAGCGCACCGCCGCCGAACTCGGCTTCGACGACCACCTGCCCGCCCGCGGCGCCGTGCCCGGCAACGGCTTCTCCCCCGCGCTGGAGTCCATGCAGCGCTCCCAGCGCCTGGAGGAGCGCCGCCGGGCCGCCCTGGAGGCCGGCCCGAGCGCCGCCGGGGAGCCGATGGAGGCGGAGGTCCTGGAGTCGCCCTACGGCGAGCCGGGCCACCCCGAGGACGGCTACCGCGAGCAGTACCCGGAGCCGGACGCGGGCGGCTACCAGCGGCCCCAGGACGACCCGTACCGGCGCCCCGAGGCGGACGCCTACGGCCGGCCCTTCGAGCCGCAGCAGGCCCCGCAGGACGACGCCTACGGCTACCCCGCCGACCCGTACGCGCCCGCGCAGTACGCCGACGAGCCGTACGCCCCCGGGCCGTACCCGCAGCAGGCCGGCTACGGCGACGAGCAGCAGTACGCCGAGGCGTACCGGCCGGGCTACGGCGACGGGCAGTACGACGGGCAGCGGTACGACGACGGGCAGCAGTACGCCGACGGGCCGTACCCGCAGGCCCCGTACGCCGACGGGTACCAGCAGCAGGACTACGGCTACGAGGAGCCCGCCGGGCACCCGTACCCCGCGGAGGAGCTGCCGGCCCTGCCGCCGGCCCGTCCGGCCGCGGAGCAGCAGCCGGGCGGCGCGCTGCCGCAGCGGCGGCCGGGCCAGCAGCTGGCGGGCGGCGGCGGCGCGGGCCGGGCGGCGGACGGCGAGACCCCGAACTGGTTCACCGGCGCGAAGGACACCTCGGCGTCGGCCGAGCCGCGCGGGCACGACGTGTCGGCGCTGGGCGGCTACGGGCCGACCGGTCCGACCGCGGCGCCCAGCGAGTGGGAGTCGCCGAACGACGACGGCTGGCAGCGCGCGGAGAAGCTCCGCGAGCCCTCCTCGGCCGGCACGACCCCCTCGGGCCTGCCGCGCCGGGTGCCGCGCCAGAACCTGGTGCCGGGCAACGCCCGGACCACCCCGCAGGAGGGGCCGCAGGTCTCCCGGGACCCGAACGAGGTCCGCGGCCGCCTGACCAACCTGCGCCGCGGCGTCGAGCAGGGCCGCCAGGCCGGCGGCGACCCCGGTACCACCGGTAGTTTCCGGATCGACCCCGACCAGGGGGCGTACGGTGATGAACCGCACAACAGCAGCACCGATCTCTTCGGCGGCTCGAACCAGCAGGAGCGTTGAGTTGACCCAGATGAGCCAGGCCGCACAGAACCTGAACTGGCTGATCACCAATTTCGTGGACAACACCCCCGGGGTGTCCCACACCGTGGTGGTCTCCGCCGACGGTCTGCTGCTGTGCATGTCGGAGGGCTTCCCCCGGGACCGCGCCGACCAGCTGGCCGCCGTCGCCTCCGGACTGACCTCGCTGACCTCCGGCGCCAGCCGCATCTTCGAGGGCGGCGACGTGACCCAGACCGTGGTCGAGATGGAGCGGGGCTTCCTGTTCCTGATGGCGGTCAGCGACGGCTCCGCGCTCGCGGTGCTCGCCTCGCCGGACTCCGACATCGGTCTCGTCGGC
>NZ_QLLT01000060.1 GCF_003259315.1 Kitasatospora sp. SolWspMP-SS2h
CAGGGCGGTCCGGTCGAGTGGAACAGGGAACGGGATGAAGGTCGGGTTCGGGTGGAAGCTGCACGGGGACGGGCGGGCGCCGCGGCCGGGGGCGGATCTCGATCGCTGCCCTGACCTGATACAAGACCGGTGAACGCTCCCGGTTGATCTACCGGCCCAGGCCGGACGACAGTCAGGGACGGAGCAAGGGCCGCAAGAGCTTCGCCTGGACCGACTACCGCGACCTGATCGTGGCAGCGCACAACCAGCTGGGTGGTCCGATCGTCCTGGTCTGGGACAACCTACACACTCATCTCGCCGTCGGCATGAAGGAGTTCATCGCCGCTCAGGACTGGCTCACCGTATACCAGCGGCCCCCGTACGCCCCAGACCTCAAACCGGTCGAGGGGATCTGGTCGCTACCGCGGCGAGGGTTCTCTGGCCAACGTCGCGTTCGCCGACCCGGAGCACCTGGTGCGGACGGTCAGGCGCGGCTTACGGAAGATCCAGTACCGGCCCCAGCTCGTCGACGGCTGCCTCGCTGGCACTGGACTTGCCGCCCTGCCGTGATCGCCTTCGATCCTGGCGGTCACCGTAGGCATTGGTGGAGGTCTCGTGGTCCACGAGCGATGATCGGCGAGCCAGCGTCCTCCGGAAGAAAGACCAGGAACCGCCAGCGGTCGTGCTCAACGTTTGCCAACCCGATGGTCGCCGCAGCTGAGAAAGCCTCGCCAGCCGGCCCGGCACCGTCGGTCGGCTCATGAAGCCGCGCGTAGAACTTCGTCAGATCTGTGGAGTGGCCGTTGATTCACCGGCGGACGTTCGCCCCATGCGAAGGACGGCGAGCAACTCATCACGCGTCGCTCCCTGAGCCGAGTCCAGGACTCTGCCGTGAAGGCGCTCCTGGACGCACGGCTGTGTCGGAGCTGCCTCAGCCTCCTGACGACACCGCCGGCAGAACTGCAGCGCATCGGAGACGAACGGATGCAGGTAGCGGGTGGTATGTCGGGCCGAGATGCCACACAGCGGCCCGCGCGCCCACCGCATGCTCGACACCGGGAACGCCGTTCACCTCGCAGGCACCGAATCGAGCCGGCTCCCGAACTGTTGCAAATGACCAGCCATGGTGCGGGGCATCGATCATGCGCACGAGCATGCCACAGCCGTACGTCGCCTGACGATGATCACCGACATTGCGAGTTCAACCTGAGGAGGCGTGAAGTGCGCACAGGTCGTTGCCGCCGTGCTGTGAGGGCACGAGCGGTCAGTGGAGCGGTGGCACCACGCCTGGCGGAAGCAGGGCGAGGCTGAGCGAGTCGGGGAACCAGAACCTGAACGCCCAGCCCGCGGCCCAGCCGCGCTCGGGAAGGTCGCCAATAGCAGGTGCGCCGACGGCACCCGCTGGGCGGAGACCGGTAGGCGCGGGCCGGATCGCGTCAGCCCTCCCGGCGGCCGTCGTCGTACGCGCTGGTGCCCTCGTCCAGCAGCGGGCCGTCCGCCGGGCCCGCCTTGAGGTGGGCGGGGGCCAGGGCGCGCAGGCCGTGGTAGCCGAGCAGCGTGATCAGGGTGCCCAGCGCGATGCCGCTCAGCTCGAAGTCGTCGGTGAACTTCAGCGTCACGTTGCCGATGCCGACGATCACGCCCGCCGCGACCGGCACCAGGTTCAGCGGGTTGGTCAGGTCCACCTTGTTGTGGATCCAGATCTGCGCGCCCAGCAGGCCGATCATGCCGTACAGCACCACCGTGATGCCGCCCAGCACCCCGCCCGGGACCGCCGCGATCACCGCGCCGAACTTCGGGCACAGGCCGAACAGGATCGCGAAGCCGGCCGCGCACCAGTACGCCGCCGTCGAGTACACCCGGGTCGCCGCCATCACGCCGATGTTCTCCGCGTACGTGGTCGTCGCCGGACCGCCCACCGCCGTGGAGAGCACCGTCGCCGCGCCGTCCGCCATGATCGCGGTGCCCATCCGGTCGTCCAGCGGGTCACCCGTCATCTCCGAGACGGCCTTCACGTGCCCGGCGTTCTCCGCGATCAGCGCCACCACCACCGGCAGCGCCACCAGCACCGCCGAGGTCGAGAAGCTCGGCGCGTGCAGCGACGGCAGGCCGATCCAGTCCGCCTTGCCGACGCCCGACAGGTCGAGGCGCCAGTGCTCCGTCGCCGCCCCGCCGCCCACCGGCGAGTCGATCCTCCCGAAGGCCCGGTCGAACAGCCAGGACGCCGCGTACCCGAACACCAGCCCCAGGAAGATCGCGATCCGCGACCAGAACCCGCGCAGCACCACCAGCGCCAGCGCCGTGAACGCCATCACCAGCAGCGCCGTCCACTGGTCCTGCGGCCAGTACGTCCCCGCCGCCACCGGCGCCAGGTTGAACCCGATCAGCATCACCACCGCGCCCGTCACCACCGGCGGCAGCACCGCGTGGATCACCCGCGCCCCGAACCCCTGCACCACCGCCCCGCACGCCGCCAGCACCGCGCCCACCACCAGCAGCGCACCCGTCAGCGTCGCCGCGTCCCCGCCCTGGGACTTGATCACCGCCGCCACGCCCACGAACGACAGGCTGGAGCCCAGGTACGACGGAATCCGCCCCTGCGTCACCAGCAGGAAGAACACCGTCGCCACACCCGACACCATCACCGCGAGGTTCGGGTCCAACCCCATCAACACCGGCGCCACGAACGTCGCCCCGAACATCGCCACCACGTGCTGCGCCCCGAGCCCGACCGTCCGCCCCCACGACAGCCGCTCGTCCGGCCGCACCACCGCCCCCGGCCGCGGCGCCCGCCCGTCCCCGTGCAGCTTCCACCCGAACCCGACCTTCATCCCGTTCCCTGTTCCACTCGACCGGACCGCCCTG
>NZ_QLLT01000061.1 GCF_003259315.1 Kitasatospora sp. SolWspMP-SS2h
GGCCGCCAGGCCCCCGCCCCCGGCCACCCCCGGTGCGGCCGCCAGGCCTGCGCCCAGCGCGGCCGCAGGCCGCCCGCGCGCGGGCGGAGACCAGGAGGACCAAAGGTGTTGGTGGTGCCCGGCCGCGGCCCGCCCCGTCTGCTCTTGCTCGCCGTCCCGCCTCGCGCCGCTGCCGGGCCCTGCCGGGCTGCGCCCCGTGTCGTTGCCGTGTCCTGTCCGGCGTCGTACGGATGCCTGGAACGGGCCCCCGGATTCCACTGTCCGCGCCGCTCGTGAATTCCGTTCACTTGCCAGCGGACCGGACGGCGCTGCGCCCGGCTGCAGTCCACCCGGCGGCCCCGGAATTCGCGGCACGGGGCAGCGGCCGATGGCACCCCGCCCGATACCGATCATTCCGCCTGCCGAACACGCTCCGCCAGTCTCCACAACACGCCAGGATTCCGCCGTAACGAATCCCGGATTTACCCGCCGGAATGATCAGCCGGAACGGCCCAGTCGATCCGCTCGATTCCCTCCCGGGTTTCACCGCCGACCCTGGCCGTGTTCGGCCTCCGCCAGCCGTTCCGGCCGCCTCTGTGTTCACCATCGGAATCACGGCTGCTTTCACGCCTGCGCGTACCGTCGGATTTCCCCTGCGGTGCGCCTCCTGACGCGGTCCCGATTGGCTGCCGTGCCGGTTGCCGGATTCACCCCGTGCCCCGTTCCGGCAGAGTCCGACACCCTGTCCCGCAGCCCTGCCCCGAGTCCAGCCGGGTACCCCGGCTGGCTGCTCCCAGCCCGGGAGCGGGACCGCCGCCCCTCCCGGGAGCACCGGCTCCAGCAGGCGGGACCGGGCAACACCCCGGCAGGGCACCCGTAGAGTATGCCGTCGCCCTCTGGGGGGCCGTAGGCCGCCCGTCCCGCCCCCGGAGCGGCCCGAACCACCACCCGGTCCCGGCCGGGCCCGCTGTGCCCCGACCCGGGGGCCGCAGGCCACCGCCCCGGCTCCGGCCCGCCATCCCCGGCCGGTGCCGCAGGCCCGGCCCCGCACCCACGCCCCCTGCCGGGCCGCCAGGCCCCGCACCCGGGCCACCCACCGGTGCGGCCGTCAGGCCGGCACCCCCACGCGGCCGCAGGCCGCCCGCGCGTGGGAACGGGATGGGGCCGCGGGCGGGTGCGGGTGGTGCGGTGCTGCGCCCCGGCCCGGCTGCGCCCCCCGCGGGGCCGTCCCCGGCCGTGTCGGGCGGCGGGGCCGACGCGGCCCTGCGGTGGTGCCCGGTGGCCGATTCGGCGGCCCCCGGGCGCACCTCGCCGTCACGGCCGACACCGGGGCCGGCCTTCGCCCGCCGCGCACCGTCACCCGCCGCCGGCGCGCAGGACGTCGCCCTCCGACACCTGCCGCCCGCTGCTCCCGGCCCTGCGGAGCCCGCAGGGCCCCGTCCCGGGGCCCCCTCCCTGGAGGCCGCAGGCCGCCCCAGGCACCGCAGCCGGGCACCGCTGCGCCCCGGGCCGATATTGGGGCGACGGCCCCCTACCGGCAATTCGCGGGATATCGTGAACGAAAAGGGCCGCAGAATTCCGCCGTCCCGTCAGGGACGGCCCTCCTACCGGCAATTCGCGCCACATCGTCAACGCCGCTCGGACGCCCCGCCAGGGGAGGCCCCTCTACCGGCGATTCACGCCACATCGTTAACGCTCCCGGCCGCAGGCCGGAACGGGCCCGATGGCGGGCCGCAGGCCCGTGCCGCTTTGACGCCGATCACCCACCTGGCTGAGGCCCCGTCAGGGGCTGCCCCGGGCAAGCCAATTCGCCACCGGCGAATTGCCCCAGCCACCCACCCGCCCCCGCCCGGCGCAGCCGGGCCCCGGGGCGCAGCCCCGGCCCAGCAACCACGCACGGTGACGCCGCCAGGCGGCACCCCCC
>NZ_QLLT01000062.1 GCF_003259315.1 Kitasatospora sp. SolWspMP-SS2h
GGCACCATCGACCTCTGGGCCCTCGACGGCACCGGCCAGGCGGTCGCGTACCTGCTGAACGGCACCACGCTGACCGCCCAGACCGCGCAGACGCTGACCGGTCCGACGCACACCTGGCAGTTGGACGGCACCGCCGACCGGGCGGCCGTGGGCACCGCCAAGGACACCTCCGGCAACCTCGACCTGACGGCCAGTGGGAACCTGTCGGCGGCCAACGGCGGCGGTCCCGCTGTCACCGGCCACGCCGGCGACCTGTTCAGCCCGGACGTCCTGATCAACACCGCAACCCCGGCCGGCTCGACCCAGCTGACGCCGGACGGCAACGCCACCGGCACGCTGGCCGCAGGCTCCAACGCAGTGGACACCACCAAGAGCTTCACCGTCGACCTGTGGGCCAAGCCCACCAACTACGGTGGCGTGGTCGTCTCCCAGGACGCGAACCGGGCCTCCGGCTTCATCGTCTACGCCGAGAACGACTGGCGCTTCGGCATGACCCGCGGGGACAACGACTCCTGGGACTACGACCTGGTGACCGGCCCGCCCGTCACCTTCGGGGTGTGGGCCCACGTGACGGTGGCCTTCAACGCCGGCAACAGCACCATGTACCTGTACGTGGACGGCAGGCTGGCCGGCACGGCCACCCACACCGCGCGGGTCGGCTCGACCGGTCCGCTCCGGATCAGCGGCTACAAGTACCAGGGCGTCCAGACCGCGCGCTACAACGGTCAGATCGCCGACGTGCGCACCTATAGCAGGTCCCTGAACGGCACCCAGGCACAGCTCACCCGGACCGCCGACGGCACCTGGGGCAACGCCGAGACGGTCGCGTTCGTCCCCGACACCACGCAGGCCGGAGCCGCGCTGCTGCCCAACGGCGACACCGTGTACGTCACCCTCGCGGGCGGCAAGGAGTACGCGCAGTGGCACTACCGCAACGGCACCTGGAGCACCCGCACGCTCATCCCCACCAAGGGCACTGACAACGTCGATGTCACCGGTATCACCGCCATCGCGGTGACCGCCGACAGCAGCGGTGCGGTGCAGGTCCTGTCGATCGCCAACGGCGGTCTGCGCCACCAGACCTGGAAGCCGGCCACCGGCTGGTCCAAGGACGACGTCCCGCCCACCAGCGGCACCGGTGTCACCGCGATCGCCGCGACCGGCGGTTACAGCGACGGCAGCTCCCAGTTCATGTCCGTCATCGGCGGTGTGATCTACCACCAGAGCCGCTTCTCCGACGGCACCTGGAGCACCTTCACCCAGCTCGGCTACAGCGGCGTCACCGCCGTCTCCGCGGCGGCGTTGCCCGACGGCAGCACCCAGTTCGTGGACGTCATCGGCGGCGTGATGTACCACCTCACCCGCAACCTGAACGGCACCTGGACCGGCAACAACCAACTGGGCGGCACCGGCGTCACCGCCGTCTCCGCCATCGGCATGGCCAACGGCGGCTCCCAGTTCGCCTACGTCAGCAACAACAACGCCTACTGGCTGATGCGCAACGCGAACGGCACCTGGAGCGACACCCGCCAGCTCGCCACCGGCGCGTCCGGTGTCGCGCTGACCGGCTACCCGCTGGCGCCCTCCGGCGATCCGTCCTACAACACCAGCACCACCATCGTCACCAGCTGAGTCTTTCGCGCACGACCGGTGCCCCATCGCCCGAGGGCGGTGGGGCACCGCTTTTCCCGGCGCTTCCTTCACCGGCGTGTGCACCAAACCGGATGCTGAGTATTCAAACTGACATTTCGACAACTCGATCCACAGGAGATGTTCACGAATGGCACACGCCCGTGGCAGGCTTCTTCCGCTCGGCCACGAACTGGCCACTGAAGTGGCCGCTGAACTGGCCTTATTCCTCCAGATCGGGATCCTCTGCCATGAC
>NZ_QLLT01000063.1 GCF_003259315.1 Kitasatospora sp. SolWspMP-SS2h
AGGATGACGGACAAGACCACGGCCTTGTCATCCCTCCAGCATCGCCGACCCCTTGAGTATCAGTGGCCCCATCCGGTCCGAGGAAAAAAGCACCCAAAAATCCACCAGAAGCGGCGTAAACGCCCTCTCAGGGCCTGTCTCGAAGCCGGGTGTGGGCTTGTGACAAGATCACGGGATGTTGCGACTCACCGATTTCATCATCGACTGCCCGGACACGATGAAGCTGGCGGCTTTCTACTCCGAGGTGACGGGCCGTCCGATCAAGGAAGGAGGCTCCGAGGACTGGGCCGGCATCCAGTTCGGCGAGATCGAGCTGGCATTCATCAGGGTGGACGACTACCGCGCTCCGCAGTGGCCCGACAGCGAGCACCCCAAGCAGTTCCACCTCGACTTCGAAGTGGACGAGATCGAGTCCGAGCAGCGCCGTGTCCTCGACCTCGGCGCGACGCTGAGGCAGGACTTCATCGGTCCCGACGGCTACGGCTGGCAGGTCTACACCGACCCGGTCGGCCACCCCTTCTGCCTGTGCCGCAACAAGGGCGTCGTCTGGACCGACCAGGGCCCGATTTGGCCCAAGCACGACTAAGAAGTCATCTCATTTGGGCTTGTAGGCTGCTTGCGTGACGATCGTGGAGCGCCTGGTGCCGGATGAGTTGTGGGGGTTGTTCCAGCGGGTGGTGCCAGCGGTGCCGACCCGGCCGCAGGGCGGAGGCCGACGCCGCCACGGGGACCGGGAGGTGCTGGCCGCGATCGTGTTCGTGGCCACGTCCGGGTGTACATGGGCCCAGCTGCCGCCGTGTTTCGGACCGTCCGGACCGACCGCGCACCGCCGGTTCGCGGAGTGGACCGCGGCCCGGGTGTGGGCGAAGCTCTACCGCCTGGTTCTGGATGAACTCGGTTCGCGGGGCGAGTTGGACTGGTCTCGGTGTGCAGTCGACTCGGTGAACATGCGGGCCCTGAAAAAGGGGATCTGACGGGTCCGAATCCTGTCGATCGGGGCACGTTCGGGTCGAAGGTCCACTTGCTCACCGAACGCACCGGTCTGCCCATCTCGCTTGCGATCTCCGGCGCGAACCTGCACGACAGTCAGGCCCTGATCCCGCTCGTCGAGGCCATCCCGCCGATCTGCTCGCGCCGCGGGCCGCGTCGGCGCCGGCCCGGCAAGCTCCACGGCGACAAAGCCTACGACCACCGTTTCATCCGCTCCTACCTGCGGCGACGGCAGATCGCCCACCGCATCGCCCGTCGCGGGATCGATTCCTCCGCCCGCCTGGGCCGGCACCGCTGGGTGATCGAGCGGACCGTCGCGTGGCTCGGCGGCTTCCGCCGACTCCACCGCCGCTACGAACGCAAAGTCGACCACTTCGCGGCCTTCGCCACCATCGCCGCCGCCCTCATCTGCCACCGCAGACTGGCCAAATGAGATGACTTCTAACGCGGCTTTGGTGAAGTCGGCTGCCGATCCTCCGATAAGTGAGCCTTTTCAGCGCTGCAGCTCGAGGGTGAGGACGGCCTTGGCTGCTGACGTCAGCCAGTTCGGGCTGCATCGGGCGTGCTGGAAGATTCT
>NZ_QLLT01000064.1 GCF_003259315.1 Kitasatospora sp. SolWspMP-SS2h
CCACCAAAATCGCCGCCAACGGCTGGACCACCACCACCAAACCCGTCCTCCAAGCCGCCGACATCAACCGCGACGGCACCATCGACCTCTGGGCCGTCGCTTCCAACGGCAACGTCACCCCCCACCTGTTCAACGGCACCGCCCTGACCGCTCAGTCGGCGCAGACGCTGATCGCCCCGTCCAAGTCCTGGCCGCTGGCCGAAGGCGGGACCGAGGGCAGCCGGGTGGCCTCCAGCGTGGAAAGTTCGAGTGGCTCTCCCATGACCGGCGGCACGGGTGCGACGTGGAACAGCAAGGACCTGTTCAACCCCGACGTCCGTCTGAACGGAACCGGGACCGGCGTCCTGTCCACTAGCAGTGCGATCTCCACCTCCGCCGACTTCAGCGCGTCGGTGTGGGTGAAACCGGACGCGGTCAACGGCATCGTGCTGTCCCAGGACGGCAACCAGTCGTCGGGCTTCATCGTGTACGCCGACTCGTTCACCAAGCAGTGGTACTTCTGCCTGTCCAAGGCCGACAGCAGCGCCTGGACCTACAGTTGTGTCCACCACCCGGACCCCAACTTCGGACTGGTACAGGTCGGCGTGTGGACCCACCTGACGGTGACGTACAAGCCTTCCACCCGCACGATGGCCCTGTACATCAACGGCGTGGAGGCGGGCTGGGGCACCCACGACGCCGTGGCGGGTTTCACCGGCAACCTCCGGGTCGGGGACTACATGTACAACGGCAACCACGAGACCTTCTTCAAGGGCGCCGTGTCGAACGTCCAGGTCTGGAACAAGACGCTGACGCCGACCCAGGTGGCCCTGCTGTCGGGTACGCCGGGCTACGTGCTGTTCCCCAGCGACAACACCAACTACCCCAGTGGATCGAGCTGGAGCACCGCCCGCGCGACCATGAAGTTCGAGCAGGGACTGCTGACCATCACCAAGGCGAACGGTGGCACGTGGACGCGAGGCTCCACCGGATACCCGAACGCGGTGCTGACCCTGCAGAACGACGGCAACCTCGGAATCTACCCCCAGCCAGCGCACCAGTTGGGCACGGCCCTGTGGTCGGCGGATGTGGTGGAGCCCGGCGATGCCATGCTGCTGCAGCCCGATGGCAATCTGATGATCTACCGGCCCGATGGTACGGCAATCTGGGCTTCGGGCACGTACAACTGATGCAGTAGCGACGATGACGCCATATAGAAAATGACGCAGTACCGACAATGAGGGCCCCGTCGACCTGGTCGGCGGGGCCCTTTCGCCCCCTTTACGGAATTCGCCGACCCCAGCTGGACCAAAACACCCCAAGCCGTGTCAATTCAACGTCCACTCAACCTGTCCGTCCTGAAAGTGCTGGCACGTGTCGCACACCCGTGGCAGGCTTCTTCCGCTCGGCCACGAACTGGCCACTGAAGTGGCCGCTGAACTGGCCTTATTCCTCCAGATCGGGATCCTCTGCCATGAC
>NZ_QLLT01000065.1 GCF_003259315.1 Kitasatospora sp. SolWspMP-SS2h
AGCCGGTGACGGTGACGTTGAGGTTGTAGCGGTCGCTCCAGGAGGTGCCGGCGGAGAGGGTGGCGGTGCAGCTCCCGCCGCCGGTGCCACCGCCCCCGGTACCCCCGCCGCCGGTGGAGGAGCCGACGGTGAGGTTGGAACTGCCGCTGCTCTGGTAGCCCTCGGTGGCCAGGATCTCGTAGTTCATGCTGCCGAGGTTCATGCCGTACCTGGCCCACGCGTCGAAGTGGTTGCCGACCGTGATGGTGCCGCCGGTCCGCTTCGACTGGCGGACGCTCCAGTACTGGTTGAAGGTCTTGTTGCCCTCGATGGAGGGGGCGTTGACCCGGGTGGTCTCGTAGATGTCGTAGGTGCCGCCGTCGCTGGTGACGGTGCCCTTGTAGGTGCCGGTGGGCTTGTACGAGCCGTAGTTCTCGACCACGTAGTACTCGACCAGCGGGTTGGTGGTCCAGCCGTACAGCGACAGGTAGGCGTTGCCGCTGGTGCTCCAGGTGCCCGAGTAGGTCACCGGGTTGCGCGAGCCGGTGCTCCAGCCCTTGCCGGCCACGAAGTTCCCGGCGTTGGTCCAGGAGGTGCTGTAGCTGCCGCCGCCGTTCAGGGACATCGAGGCCGCACCGCTGCCCTCGGTCCAGAACGAGTAGAAGTACCCGCCGTCGTTGCCGGTCTGGTTGCCGGTGACGGTCGCGGCGTCGGCGGTGCCCGGCAGCACCACGACCGCCGCGAGGGCCAGCGGGAGGACGCGTGCCGTGCGGACGAGCCGCCACATCCGGCCGGCCCGGGGGCTCGTGGGGTGGGGGAGTGTCACGAGGGGATCCGTTCTGCGAGGGGTGGGTGGGGGTGCCGCGCCGCGCTGTCCCTGATCCGGCGTCAACAGGCGTGCGCCGGACGCGGATCGGCGCGTACGGCCCGGGCCCTGGGCCGTACGGACTTGTCGACGGCGACAGTGTTGGGCGGCGCTCGACGGGCTGTCAACGCTTTCGACACGACTTCCGAATGCGTCGGTCGCCGCCTCGATGGGGTGGGGCCGGCGAAATCACTGGTGGAGCTGGGTTTTTCCGGCTCCCCACCTCCGGCGTCGAGGGCGGAGCGTGCGGTTTCGATGGCGCTCGGCTGGCCGGTGCGGCATAATTTTCGGCAACACGCTTCCGAAATTTTCGAAACCGGGGAGGGGTGGGCCGGGACTCCGGGGCGGTTCGGCGTGAGGGTGGGAATTCCCCGGGAAGGGCGGCGCGGATGCGGCGGTATTTCCCCGGCGGGGAATTCGTCGGGCCGTGCTCGATTTCTTCTGGTGTGTACACGGTTCGACGGCGGGGAATTCCCGGTGCGACCCCGGCGGTGGGGGTCAGGTGGTGGTGCAGGTGGTGGTGGGCCAGGTGGTGGAGCCGTTCTTCATGATGGTCATGCCCCAGGTGTTGCCGGAGCCGTT
>NZ_QLLT01000066.1 GCF_003259315.1 Kitasatospora sp. SolWspMP-SS2h
CGCGTCTTCTCCCTGCGCGACGAGTTCGGCGCCTGGGACCCGCGCCGCCAGCGCCCCGAACTGTGGTCCCTCTACAACGGCCGCCACGCGGTCGGCGAGCACGTCCGCGTCTTCCCGCTCTCCAACTGGACCGAACTCGACGTGTGGCAGTACATCGAGCGCGAGCACATCGAGCTCCCGGAGATCTACTACGCCCACCGGCGCGAGGTGTTCAAGCGCGACGGCATGTGGCTGACCGCCGGCCAGTGGGGCGGCCCCAAGGACAGCGAGCGGGCCGAGACCCGCCTGGTGCGCTACCGCACCGTGGGCGACATGTCCTGCACCGGCGCCGTCGACTCCCACGCCGACACCATCGAGGCCGTCATCACCGAGATCGCCGCCTCCCGCCTCACCGAACGCGGCGCCACGCGCGCCGACGACAAGATGTCCGAGGCCGCCATGGAGGACCGCAAGCGCGAGGGGTACTTCTAACCATGAGCACCACCCAGACCGCCACCGCCACCTCGCTGCTGCGCTTCGCCACCGCCGGGTCCGTCGACGACGGCAAGTCCACCCTGGTCGGCCGCCTCCTGCACGACTCCAAGTCCGTCCTCGCCGACCAGCTGGAGGCCGTCGAGCACGCCTCGCGCCGCCGCGGCCAGCAGGCCCCCGACCTGGCGCTGCTCACCGACGGCCTGCGCGCCGAACGCGAGCAGGGCATCACCATCGACGTCGCCTACCGCTACTTCGCCACCGCCCGCCGCCGCTTCATCCTCGCCGACACCCCCGGCCACGTGCAGTACACCCGCAACATGGTCACCGGCGCCTCCACCGCCGAACTCGCCGTCGTCCTCGTCGACGCCCGCAACGGCGTCGTCGAACAGACCCGCCGCCACGCCGCCGTCGCCGCCCTGCTGCGCGTCCCGCACGTGGTCCTGGCCGTCAACAAGATGGACCTGGTCGACTACGCCGAACCCGTCTTCGCGGCCATCGCCGCCGAGTTCACCGCCTACGCCGCCTCCCTCGGGGTCAAGGACGTCGTGGCGGTGCCGATCTCCGCGCTGGCCGGCGACAACGTGGTCGAGCCCTCCGCCGCGATGGACTGGTACGGCGGCCCCACCCTGCTGGAACACCTGGAGACCGTGCCCGTGGGCACCGACCCGGACGCCGAACCCGCCCGCTTCCCCGTCCAGTACGTCATCCGCCCGCAGAGCGAAGAACACCACGACTACCGCGGCTACGCCGGCCA
>NZ_QLLT01000067.1 GCF_003259315.1 Kitasatospora sp. SolWspMP-SS2h
CCCGCTCCGCCGCCGACGGCGACGACCTGCTGTGGTCGCTGGAGAAGCGGAACTTCGGTGTGGACACCGTGACCGGCGAGCAGGTCGAGATCCCGCTCGGCGAGCGGATGCTGATCGCGGGTATGTCCGGCGCGGGCAAGTCCGTCGCGTCCCGGCCGATGCTGTTCGAGGCGTCCGAGGGCGACACGAACGCGTTGGTGATCTTCGACTTCAAGAAGGTCGAGGGTCGCCTGTGGGACCACCGGGCCCGCGTGGTCACCACGGCCGAGGACGCGCTCGCCCTGTCCGAGGAGCTGGTCGAGGAGATGACCGAGCGCCTGGACCTGCTGCCCAAGGGCAAGGACAAGCTCACGCCGACCCGCGAGCGGCCCCGCATCACCGTGGTCGTCGACGAGGGCGCCGAGGTCATCTCGGCCGCGAAGGACGCCCTGGTCGGGCTGGAGTCGGTCGCCCGGATGGGCCGCGCCGCCTCCATCGACCTGTGGTGGATGACGCAGAAGCCCACCATCCCGGACGGCATTCCGAAGCAGATCGCGCCGCAGCTCGCGCTGAAGATCTGCCTCGCGGTGTCCACCCCGACCGAGGCCCGCGTCGTGCTCGGTGAGGACGCCCAGGCGAAGGGCTGGACCGCCGAGGACCTGGACTACCCGGGCTACGCGCTGGTGAGGGCCGGGAAGAGCCGCAAGCCGCACCCGGTCAAGGTCCGGTACATGACGGCCGAGCAGGTCATCGCCCTGCCGGACCGGCCGATCTGGTCGCGGTACGCGGAGCCCGCCGCCCCGGCCCGCCCGGTGTTCACCCTGGTGAAGAACGGGCCGGTGGAGTGGGACGAGGACGCCTCCGTCTACGACACGGCCGCCCCGGCGCCCGTCGCGGTGCCGCCCCGGCCGGACTACGCGCCGACCGCGCACCAGCCCGCCCCGGCCGCCCAGTTCGTCACCGGCCCGGTCCGCCCCCGCCCGGTCGCCGCCGTCCCGGCCCAGGTCGCCCCGGCCGAGCCGGTGCCGGCGGAACCGGCGCCCGCCGTGACCAACCGGGACCGGGTGTTCGCCGCGATCCGCTCCGGCGCCCGGACCGCGAAGGCGGTCACCGAGGCCACCGGCCTGAACAAGGGCACCGTCTCCCGCGAGGTCAAGGCGCTGACCGAGGCCGGGTCGATCCGCAAGACCGACGACGGCCTGGTCGTCGCCGCCGCCGGGGAGGTGTCGGCGTGAGCCCCGTCGCCC
>NZ_QLLT01000068.1 GCF_003259315.1 Kitasatospora sp. SolWspMP-SS2h
CTGGAAGCCGTAGTCGATCCGCGACAGGTACGAGTCCCGCACGTACTTCGTGTTCGACGCCCCGTTGTTCTGCCCGTAGAAGTTGCTGTCCTGCGCGTACCAGTAGGACATCGCGTTGCCGCGCACGTCCTTCACGTAGTCCAGGTGCCACTTGTAGGCCATGGTGCACACCGAGGCGTCGAAGCCCGAAGCCTTGTAGCACGGGTCGCCGGAATGCGCGGAGTACACCGGCATCGAGTCCACCGAGTTGGTGACCGCCTTGCCCGAACTCCACCCCGGCAGCTGGTTCCGGCCGAAGTAGTACACCGTCCCCGAACGGTCCGTGACCGTCCAGTAATCCGTGTTGTACGTCCCCGCCCCGTTGTTCGACCCCGTGACGTGCACGACCTTCGCGCCGTCCTCGTTCGACGAGGTGAAGGTGCCCTTGGCCGAATCCCACACAATAGCCGTGGAGGAACCGTTCAACGACAGCGTCAGCACTTGGCCCGCATAGCACTGATCACCCGTGGACTTTGGCGACGCCGAACCCTCCGGGTCCTCTGAACAAGGCGTGAACGTCTGCTCGATAAAAGAGTCTGGAGTGGACCAACCATCACCGACCCACGACGCCTGCGCCTGCGTGCTTGCCGTCTTCCCATCCACCGCGGCCGAGTTATATGCCACGGCCAGCTTGGGGTCCAGAACCGTCGAGGACCCGGGAACGCTGATGGGGTAAGAGTAGGTGAATGCGCCTGACGAACCGCCGCCTGACCAGGTACTACTGGGGCTCAGTGTGCTCGCGGCGTACGAACCGGCTTCTGATCCCGCATCGCCAGACGAACTGTCGACAGCCAAGATCATCTGCGTCTTTGATGAGGCAGCTTGTCGCACCGAAGCTTCACTGGTCGACAAGAGAACTGATGGCACCGCCCGCGAGCCGGACCCGGCATCAGCAGCCGTCTTGTCGACGCCCGTCGCGGCAGCGGCACCCAAGTCGACTTCGGCCGAGACGTTCTTCCCCGCCGCGTCGCGCTCGGTGGTCAGCGGCGTCTTCACCTGACAGGCCGCCACCTCAGGTGTCGTCAGCGCACACGCCGGCAGCGACACCAGATGCAGCCGCGAGGCGTAGTTGCCGCCCAGCGCCTCCGCGAACGACGAGTAGTCGACGCCGACCCGCGCCTTCCCGCGCACGTCACCGCCGTCGAC
>NZ_QLLT01000069.1 GCF_003259315.1 Kitasatospora sp. SolWspMP-SS2h
CGACGATCTTGGCGGAGGTGGTGGCGCGGCTGGGGGCGGCGGCCGCGTTAGAGCTTGCGAAGTCCACTGAGGACCCTTTCGAGCAGCGTGACGTCGGGCTGGTTGCCGGATTCGCCGCCGGCTGCGGGCTGGTGGATGGCGACCAGGCCGGCCTCGGCCAGGTCCGCCACGAGGATGCGGGCCACGCCCAGCGGAAGGCCGAGCAGCGCGGAGATCTCGGCCACCGACTTCACGTCGGAGCTGCACAGCGCGCAGATCCGCTGGTGCTCGGGGAGCAGGGTGGCCATCCGGGCCTGGTCGACCGCGGCGGAGACCAGGGCCTCCAGCGCGAGTTCGTAGCGCGGCCGGGTGCGTCCGCCGGTCATGGCGAAGGGCCGGATCAGCGGCTCGGCGTCCTCCTCGTCGTCGTACTCCTCGACGTGGCCGGGCTGCTCCTCGTAGCGGTGCGGCAGGCCGGGGTCGGGGAACGAGTCGGCACCGGGGTGGGCCTGGCCGTATCCGTCCGGCTGCTGGTACCAGCGCGGATCGGACTGCGGGGGCAGGTACGGCTGGCCACCGTCGAACTGCGGCGCGTACTGCGGCTGCTGACCGTGGCCGACGCCGGGAACCCCGAAAGCGTCGTGGCCGGAGCCCGCGTACGGGGCGCCGTACTGGCCACTGTGGTCGGGCGGTGTCACGGTTCATCTCCTCAAAGGGTGCGGCGGTGCGTTGCTGGCCGCGTCGCCGGGGAGCGCCGTGGCCGGTGGTGCGAAGGCCGTACAACGCCCGGTCCCGAGGCCGCCGAAGCGACCTCGGGACGGGCAATGAGGTCTTTCGAATACCAGGACGGTATCCGACGAACCGTCAGTGCAGGAGACTGCCCTGGAGTTCGGCCCGCAGCGCGGGCGTCAGGACCGCGCCGGCGCGGTCCACGAGGAGGGCCATCTCGTAGCCGACGAGACCGATGTCGGAGTCCGGCGAGGCGAGCACCGCGAGCGCGGAGCCGTCGCTGACCGCCATCAGGAACAGGAAGCCCCGCTCCATCTCGACCACGGTCTGGGTCACGTCGCCGCCCTCGAAGATGCGGCTGGCGCCGGAGGTCAGCGAGGTCAGTCCGGAGGCGACGGCGGCCAGCTGGTCGGCGCGGTCCCGGGGGAAGCC
>NZ_QLLT01000070.1 GCF_003259315.1 Kitasatospora sp. SolWspMP-SS2h
GTCGACTACTCGTCGTTCGCGGAGGCGCTGGGCGGCAACTACGCCTCGCGGCTGCACCTGGTGTCGCTGCCGGCGTGTGCGCTGACGACGCCTGAGGTGGCGGCGTGCCGGGTGCAGACGCCGCTGGTGACGGATCGTGATGCAGTGGGGAAGAACATCTCGGCCGAGGTCGACCTGAGTGCATCCGGCGCGGTGAAGACGAGCGCCGAGGGCGCGAGCGGTTCGGAAGCCGTCCCGGCAGTGTGGTCGGGCCGTGCCTCGGTCATCGAAGTGGGCTCGGCCTCCGCGCCGGTGGTGCTGGCTGCAGCCGCTTCCAGCGGCGGCGGGGATTCCTCTGCGGGATCCTATGCGGCCAGTTCCCTCGGGCCGAGCGGATCGTGGTCGGGGGGAGGATCGGCGGGTTCATTCACCTACTCCTACCCGGTCGCCACCCCAGGTGCGTCGACCGAACTCGCCCCGAAGGTCGAACTCGCCTATGACTCCGGTGTGGTGGACGGCAAGACGGCGAGTACCCAGGCGCAGGCGTCGTGGATCGGTGACGGCTGGTCGATGCCCGAGTCCTTCATCGAGCAGACGTTCACCTCGTGTTCGGACGAACCGGAGGGTTCGGCTTCGCCGAAGGCGACTGGTGATCAGTGCTATGCGGGCCCGATCCTGACACTCTCGTTGAACGGTTCCTCCACGGCTATTGTGTGGGATTCGGCCAAGGGCACCTTCACCTCGTCGAACGAGGACGGCGCGAAGGTCGCGCATGTCACAGGGTCGAACAACGGGTCGGGGACGTACAACACGGACTATTGGACGGTCACGGACCGTTCGGGGACGGTGTACTACTTCGGCCGGAACCAGCTGCCGGGGTGGAGTTCAGGCAAGGCGGTCACCAACTCGGTGGACGCGATGCCGGTGTACTCCGCGCATTCCGGCGACCCGTGCTACAACGCCTCGGGTTTCGACGCCTCGGTGTGCACGATGGCGTACAAGTGGCACCTGGACTACGTGACCAGTGTCCAGGGCGCCGCGATGGCGTACTACTACACGCAGGACAGCAACTTCTACGGGCAGAACAACGGGGCGTCGAACACGAAGTACGTGCGGGACTCGTACCTGTCGCGGATCGACTACGGCTTCCAG
>NZ_QLLT01000071.1 GCF_003259315.1 Kitasatospora sp. SolWspMP-SS2h
GGTCCGAGGAAAAAAGCACCCGAAAATCCACCAGAAGCGGTGTAAACGCCCTCTTGAGCGCCAGTTTTCGTTCCGATGTTCCTCGGCCCCCGAGTACGGCGCGGCCACGGCGCTGGCGGCGCTGACCTCCGCCGACCGGCACGTGCCCTACCGGGACCTGCCGCGCCGTCCGGCCGCTCCGTCGCGCAGCTACCGGCCCGGGCCGGGCGAGACGGTGTGCGTGGTGCTGTGCGGCGCGAACACCGACCCGAGCGACCTGGTGTCAGCCGGGTGCTGACCCGGGATGGAGAACGACGTGCGGGGCCCGGCCGGTCGGCCGGGCCCCGCACGTGTTGTGGCGGTCAGTTCTTGCGGATGTTAGGGCGGTGGTAGTTGCCCGGGGTGGTCTCGGTGATCAGACCGGTCTCGGCGAGGCGCTGCAGGAGGATGCTGGCGGCGTCAAGGTCGGTGGTGAGCTTGTAGACGCCGAGCGTTTTGCTGGCGAGTGCCGCGTCCCAGGTGACGTTGCTGTCGGTGATCTCGGTGGAGAGGCGGGTGCGGCGCTCGCTGGGCTGGGAGAGGACTGCCGCGCGGAACAGGGGGAGGAGGTCGGCGTGGACGCGGTAGCCCTGCACCTTGCCGTAGCCGGGGCCGATGCCCTGGACGGGGGACTCGATCCCCTCGGGCAGCCAGCCCTCCTGGAGGGCGCGGGTGAGGGTGCGGGTGAGGCCCGCCGCGTGGCCCTTGAGGCTGGTGGTGGGGTCCTCGCCGCGCAGATCGTCGGCGGAGACGGTGCCGCCGCGAGCGACGGCCTCCTCAAGGATGCGCGCCGCCGTGATGCGGCGGGCGGCCGAGCTGGCCTCCCGCCCGTGCAACCTGATCGCCAACGCCGGTCCGGAGGCCGGAGCGACGATCGGCCACCTTCACCTGCACGTGGTCCCGCGCCGGGCCGGCGACGGACTGGTGATGCCGTGGGACCGACCGCCGCCCGACCGTGGTTCACGTCCAGGCGACCACTAGGGCCCGTCTTCAAAGTTGATCAGGGGGTGGGATCATGGCGGCGTGATACGTCGTCATGAGTTGTCGGATGCCGAGTGGGCCGCGCTCTCGC